>NZ_PXZO01000017.1 GCF_003013475.1 Brevibacillus porteri | reverse complement strand
CGTATTCAGTTTTGAAGGAATAACGAAGAGAGGAGTCAATCCACTGGATTGGCTCTTTTTCCTATAAAAGAAGGGGAGCACATGAAACCAAAAGCAGAGAAGAAATATGAAGCTGACATGTACGAACCGATTCGGAATTATTTTGTCACACAAGGATATGACGTTTTTGGTGAGGTCAAGCATTGCGATTTAACGGCCATCAAAGGCGAGGAACTGATCATTGTTGAGTTTAAGCGCAACCTAAGTGTGGAGTTGCTCATACAGGCAACGAAGCGACAACGCTATACCGATTTTGTTTATATGGCAATCCCTAAGCCCAAATACAAATTGTTTTCGAAAAAATGGCAAGATATATGCTACTTGGCTAGACGTCTTGAGCTCGGTCTCATTCTCGTGTCCTTTCCAAAAAGAGGGCCCGCAGTCATGGAAGTAAATATTTCACCGGGACCGTTTGATCGGGTAAAAAGCAAGCAATTCAATCAAAAAAAGCGAAACCGCATCATTGAAGAGATGCGGGGAAGATACGGCGATTACAATGTTGGCGGCAGCTATCAAACCAAGCTCATGACGGCCTACAAGCAGAGCTGCATTCAAATCGCGACGTTGCTTCAGCAGTATGGGCCGTTATCGCCTAAAGTACTCAAGAGTAAAGGGGCGGGGGAGAAAACCTCGTCGATTCTTATCCAAAATCATTATGGATGGTTTGCTCGAGTGCAACGAGGGCTGTATGCGATCACTCCGACAGGAGAGAGAGAAATCGCGGAATATCCTGAGCTTATTGCTCACTATCGTGAACAGGCAGAGGAAATACACGATACGCTTACTGTGGATTCAGAGTTGCCGTCTTCATCAACTACCAAGGGACAAACCAGAAAGAAAAAACAAAGGCAGCCTGCTGTGAAAGAATGACAGGCTGCCTTTTCCTATTGAAGGAATGAATTAGTTCGCGATCCATTCTGCTGTCATTTGCCCCACCAGTGCACGCCCAGCCACAATGTCTGGATGGAACTGAATCGTTGCGTTTTGGCGGATGAATTTCACTTGTTGAATGGCATCCGATAACGGCTGTTCATTCTTCAGCTTCCCCCGAGCTTTTGCGATAGAAAGTCCAGCGACCGTGCCTTGAGCCATTGCTACTTTCGCACTTTCAATTCCCGTGATATTGCCGGCAACATAGAGTCCAGGGACTGGCGTTCGCATGCTTTCATTGTGTAAGGGGACATGCCCGCCCAAAGAGGGAACATAGGCAAAAGGGCACCCAGCAATCGCTGCCAATTCGGCGAGTGGGCTTAATCCACCTGCGATACAGACGAAATCAGCTGGAATGACTTGTTCGGTTCCAGCTATGGGTGAACCATCGGTGGCAACTCGGGCGATACGGACACCCTCGACTTGAGAGGTTCCGACGATCTCCAGTGCTGCTGTTCGCAGTTGAATCGGGATGTCCCACATAGAAAACCCGTTTGAGGGGTAGAGGGACACTGCCAGCTTTTGCATCCATGAACTTCCCATTACTTTGCTCCCCATCCGAATCATCAGAGAAGGGGCAAGATGGGCGACGCGCAATAAAGATTGCATCACTGCTTGTGGTTGTCCCGCAGTGCCACTGACAGTCGTACTAGATGGGAGAATCATTCGATCCACCGCAATTCCAGCCAACTGCAATTCCCGGGATATCGCCACCGATAAGATATTAATTCCAATGACTACCCCGCGTTGTCCTACTCGCACGCGCTGCACATTTGTCATGACTTGAGCAGCTCCGATGGACATCACGCCAGGTAACGTCCACCCTGGCACGGGTACGGCTGCTTCAGAAGCCCCCGTTGCGATCAGGAGCAATGGGACTATCATTTCCCCCTGTGTCGTAGAGACGACCCAGCCATTCTGGGATTGCGTCAAATGGAATACGGAGACGCCGCAACAGAGCTCTACACCGAGATGTTTCGCTTCCTCCGTGAGCCGGGCTGCCTCATCCAGTCCATTCCACCACACACCGTCCGGTTCTTCGTGAAGCTGTCCAAGCAAGCGGCCCCCAGGGCGATAAAACTCATCGACTACACGAACAGCCAATCCCTGCCTGGCACTAGCAATTGCTGCAGATAAGCCTGCAGGACCAGCCCCGATGATGAGAAGGTCGATCATGCACCATGCCCTCCTTTTTTCAAAGGGGTAGGAAGGATTGAACCTGCATTCACTTGCATGCCTTCCTGCACAAGCGTCATACAAGCACGCACGGTAGGGACACCATCTACATGGACGCGACATTCATAGCAGTGACCGATATTGCAGTAAATTCCTCGAGGTGTTCCCTTTTCCTCATGCACCCGAAGCGTACGGACCCCTGCGGCCAATAGGGCTCCCGCAATCGTCTCGCCTTCGTAAGCCGTATAGACAGAGCCGTTATAATAAAAAGGAAGCTGCTTTCTGTCACCAAGTGAACCGAGGATCGGATGGTGATCAATTCGTTGGCTCATGCCCGTTGCCCCCCAATCGTTTGAAATGAGACAGGACGGATAGGCGGTTGGTATCCAAGAGATACAGTATGAGAAGGCGCTTGGCCAGTTACTTGCTGAATGACCTGATCGATCAATGTACGGCAGGTTCTCCCACCGCAGCAGCCCATTCCGGCTCTGGTCCGTAGTTTCAGCTCGCGTGCGGTACATGGATAGGTTTGGGCGGTCTCTACCAATTCAGCGAGAGTTACTTCTTCACAACGGCAGATAATCAATGGATGCGATTCCATGATGATGCCTCCTTTCATTCTTGCTTGATGAAAATGCAAGTGTCGTGCCATGGAGAACTGAGTGAGATCGTCCTGACTGGCACAATACTTGCTGAATATTCTCAAAGAACGATCCTAATCACGACAAACAAAAGAGGGATGACAGAGATGGAAAAAGTAACAAGACTGCGTGAGCAATTCGATTCACTTGGAATCGACGGGATTTTGATCACCAATGGACAAAACCGCCGATACCTCACAAACTTTACAGGTACATACGGAGTTGTCCTCATTTCAAGGGACCAGGCCAAGCTCTTCACAGATTTCCGTTACACAGCCCAAGCGCAAGCACAAGCAACAGGCTTTGAGATCGTTTATTTGCCGACAAAAGAATCCGTATACAGTGAAGTAGCGCGCCAGGCGGAAGCGATGGGGATCAACCATCTCGGCTTTGAAGAGGAGAATGTCTCGTTTGCCTTGCATCGCAAATACAGCGAGGCCGTCCAAACAGCATTCATTCCGACGTCAGGTGTCATTGAGGGATTGCGGATGATTAAGACAAAGGAAGAACTGGCGATCATCCGAACGGCTGCGCAAATCGCCGATGCGGCATTCTCTCATATTACGTCCTTCTTGCGCCCCGGGATCACAGAGCTTGCGGTGTCTAACGAATTGGAAATGTTCATGCGAAAGGAAGGGGCGTCGGGTTCTGCTTTTGACATCATTATTGCTTCTGGTTATCGTTCCGCACTTCCTCATGGCGTAGCGAGTGAAAAAATGATTGAAGCCGGAGATATGGTCACGTTGGACTTTGGTGCATTGTACCAAGGGTATCGCTCTGATATTACCCGAACGGTTGCTATTGGCACTCCTGATGAACAGCTCAAAGCCATCTACGAGATCGTTTTAGAAGCACGCAATCGGACTGTTGCAGGCATTCGTCCTGGTATTACCGGGAAAGAGGCAGACGCCTTCTCAAGGGACTACATTACGGAGCACGGCTATGGCGAACGATTTGGGCATGGGATGGGCCATGGAGTGGGTCTCGATATTCATGAAGAGCCATTTATGTCCACACGTTGCACCGCTGTTCTCCAAGAAGGCATGATTTTGACCGTGGAGCCGGGGATTTATATCCCAGAGCTTGGTGGGGTCCGTATCGAAGACGATCTGGTTGTTACAGAGAGTGGCAATGAGGTCCTTACACATTCACCGCGCGAATTGATCATTTTGTAAATCGAGAGACAAAAGCCTTAGCCGAGTAAGTGGGCTGAGGCTTATTTTGTCTAATAGCGGTGTCTAAGTTTTGAAACACAACAAGGTATACAGTGTACAAAAAAATTTACAACAACTCACTCTAGAACGAAGTCACTGCCGCCTTCCATTTTGGCATACCTCTTGCATTCTGATAATTCTGAAAATCAAGACATAACGACTGAATAATGGGGGTTGATCAAATGAAAAAAAGTATGTTTGCGGTAATGAGTAGTCTAGCAGTCATGGGATTAGCTTTAGCAGGATGTGGAGGAGGACAGCCAGCAGCGAAGCCAGCCGAGCAAGCATCACAGACTGGACAGTCGAGCACGCAGCCAGCACCTGCCACCCCGTCTAAAGAACCAGCAAAAGCACAAGTTTTACGCTGGAATCTTCACTCCGAACCACCTACAGGTGATCCTGGACTTGCGGAAGACACGACTTCTGCTGCCATCGTCAAAGCAGTTTTTGATGGACTGACACGCATCGGGCCTTCGGGCAAGCCGGAGGAAGCAGTAGCTGAGAAGATTGAAGTATCGAGTGATATGAAAACATACACCTTCAAGCTGAGAGACTCCAAGTGGAGCAACGGAGAACCGGTCACAGCCCACGACTTCGAATACGCGTGGAAGCGAGCTCTCGATCCGAAGACAGCGTCTAATTATGCCTACCAGCTCTATTACATCAAGAATGCGGAGAAGGCCAACAAAGGGACTGGCAGCTTGGAAGATGTCGGCGTAAAAGCATTGGATGACAAGACCCTCCAAGTAGAGTTGACGAATCCAACCCCGTTTTTTCTGGAACTAACCGCCTTCCAAACTTATTTCCCGGTAAATAAAAAGGTAGTCGAGACAGATGAAAAATGGTCTGGAGAAGCCAAAACACACGTAGGAAATGGTCCATTCAAAATGGAGTCTTGGGAACACAAAAGCAAAATGGTACTCGTGAAAAACGACAACTACTGGGACAAAGATAGCGTCAAGCTGGACAAGATCGAGTTCTCGATGGTGGAGGATGAAAACACAGAGCTGTCCATGTTCGAAAATGGCGAGATTGACTGGGCTGGCAGTCCGTTAAGCTCGCTGCCAACAGATGCGATGCCAGCGCTTAAAGACAGCGGAAAGCTGCAAGTGAAGCCTGTTGGTGCTACCTACTGGTACAAGTTCAATACAGAGAAACCTCCGTTCAATAACGTGAAGATTCGTAAAGCTTTTGCCTACGGCATTAACCGTCAAATTTTGATCGACAACGTACTCCAAGCGAATCAGCAGCCAGCAATGGCAGCAGTTCCTCCGACAATGGGACTCAATACAGGCGGTTATTTCAAAGACAATGATCAAGAAACGGCGAAAAAGCTGTTAGAAGAAGGAATGAAAGAGTTGGGCATCTCTAAACTGCCGCCGATCAAGCTCAGCTACAACACGTCGGAAGGGCATAAAAAGATTGCAGAAGCGATTCAGGACCAATGGCGCCAAAACCTTGGAGCAGAAGTGAAGCTGGAAAATCAAGAATGGAAGGTGTACCTCGAGACCATGCACGAGGGCAACTACCAGGTCGGGCGTCTTGGCTGGTCGGGTGACTTCAACGATCCGATCAACTTCCTGGAGCTGTTCAAGGAAAAGGACGGAGGAAACAACGATACGCGTTGGGAGAATCCGAAGTTCAAAGAGCTGTTGAACCAGTCAGCCACAGAGAGTGATCCGGAAAAGCGCAAGGCGATTCTGCGTGAAGCCGAACAAATCATGATGGACGAAATGCCGATTATGCCGATCTACTTCTATACGCATACATGGGTGAAGAATGACAAGGTAAAAGGAATCTTCCAGGATGGTCTAGGTGCAATCGACTGGAAATGGGCATCAATCGAATAATATTCGAATGGGGGATGGGCTATGAAAAAATGGGGAAGTGTGATCGTCGCAGCGATGTTGACTCTAACGCTTACTGTAGCGGGATGTGCCAATCAAGGATCTTCTACTGGTGGTGCAGACGCTAGCGAGATACTCGTCGGCGTGATTTTACCAGTAACTGGTAATAACGCAACGGATGGAAAAGACATGCAAAACGCCATCGAAATGGCTGTCAAAAAAATAAACGACAGCGGTGGAGTTGTTGGAAAAAAATTGAAGGTCGAAGTGGCTGATGATGGTTGCGATCCACAAATGGCGACGACAGCAGCCAATAAGCTGGTCTCCCAAAACGTAGTGGCTGTCGTCGGTGGCTACTGCTCAGGCGCGACACTCCCCTCATCGGGTGTATTCAAAAACGCCAACATTCCCATGATCGTTCCCGCAGCCAACTCAGCCAAATTACCTGCTCAAGGCTATGACACCCTCTTTTTGATCAATGGCCTAACCCCAGATCAGGCACAAACCGCAGCGGATTACATGGCAGCGAACCAGGCGAAAAAAGTTGTGCTCATCCATGATAATTCTGCCTACGCGAAAGACTTGGCTGATTTTGCCAAAGCGTCCGTTGAAAAATCCGGCGGTACTGTCATTGCGTATGAAGCAATCAATCCAGAAGAAAAAGATTTCAGTGCGCTGGTAACCAAAATAAAAGGCCTCCAGCCGGACGCGACGTATTTTACCGGCTATTATGCGGCAGGCGGACTCATGGTCAAGCAATTCAAGCAAAAAGGCGTATCTGGTCTGTTCTTCGCAGGCGATGGCTCATTCAGTGAGGACGTCATCAAGATTGCAGGCGCAGACAATGCGGAAGGGCTTTTGATTACTGCGACACCTACAGCAGAATTCATCGAGGGAGCAGAAGCTTTCACTTCTGATTACAAGCAGACGTACAACAACTTGGCACCGGGTCCTTTCTCTGCGTTGAGCTACAATGCGGTCAATCTACTGGCAGATGCGATCGGACGAGCGAACTCGACTGATCGTGACGCCATCAAAAAAGCGATCAAAGAAACAAAAGATTTCAAGGCACTCGGTCAAACAATCTCGTTTAACGCCCAAAATACGCTGGATAACTCCAACTTCGCCGTCTTGAAGGTGACGGGTGGCAAGTTCACGTTAGCGAAGTAGGACATACGTCAATCTTGCTTCAAATAAGGATGGTGGAGGAATGGACATTCTCGTCCAAACGCTGGCGGACGGACTGGTCATCGGTGCTTTTTACAGTTTGATTGCATTGGGCTACACGATGGTTTTTGGCATTATCAAGCTGCTCAATTTCGCGCATGGCGATTTGTACATGCTCGGTGCATTTGTCGGATATACCTTGCTCAGCGTGCTCGGCGGAGACTCTTCCGGAGGAGGCTTGATGGGAATATTGATTGTCTTGTTGCTGACGATGGTGATTGTCGGCGTCATCGGGATGGGGATCGAGAGGGTGGCTTATCGACCGCTCCTGTTGGCTCCACGACTTTCTATCCTGATTACGGCAATTGGTGTCTCTCTCTTTTTGGAAAACGGCTCGATGATTGTTTGGGGCGCGCAGTATCAAGTGTATCCCTTGCAGCTTTCTCACGACGGCATTAGCCTCTTAGGGGCCAAAATCACGTATGTCCAAATCGGTCTTGTCTTCATCTCTGCGCTTTTAATGCTGGGCTTGCATCTTTTCATCAATCGCTCCCTGTACGGCAAGGCTATGCGGGCGATTGCGCTCGATCAGACGGCTTGTCATTTAATGGGCATCCATGTGCATAAAGTCATTGGCTTGACCTTTTTCATTGGTGCTTCGCTTGCAGCAGGTGCAGGCACGATGGCAGGTGCTTATTACGGAACCGTCAATTTCATGATGGGCTTTGTCATTGGACTCAAGGCGTTTACGGCGGCGGTTTTGGGGGGGATTGGCAGCATTCCGGGCGCGATGTTGGGTGGGCTGCTGCTCGGTATGATGGAGACAGCCGGAACATTTATTTTCGGCGGTTCATGGAAGGACGTCGTGGCGTTTTCCTTGTTGATCATGATTCTCGTATTGAAGCCAACGGGGATTATGGGTGAGAAAGTGACAGAGAGGATGTAGCGGATGAATCCATCTCGAAAAAAAATCGCTGTTGTCCTGTTGCTCGCCGTCGCGTGTGTACTGCCTTTTCTGTCCAATAACTACTGGCTGGATGTTGCGACACTTGCCTTGTTCTACGTTGTCTTGGCCCAGGGGTTGAATGTGGTAGTCGGCTTTGCTGGATTACTCGATTTGGGCTACGCCGCCTTTTTTGCGGTAGGCGCTTATACGACAGGCATTCTGATGACGGTGTATCAATGGTCGTTTTGGCTGACCTTGCCTGTGGCCATGGTATTTGCGGCTATTGTGGGTGTGATCATCGGTGCGCCGACACTTCGACTGCGCAGTGACTACTTGGCAATCGTCACCCTCGGGTTTGGGGAAATTATTCGTATTTTAGCGATCAATCTTACTATTACCGGATCAGCTTCAGGCATTTACGGAATCCCGCGTCCTTCTATTGGGGGCTATGTTCTTGGAGGACAGATCGACTTTTACTATTTGAACTTGATCATTGCCGTTTTGGCGGTCGTGGCTGTAAAACGGTTGGGCACATCCCGCATCGGCAGGGCGTGGATGTATATCCGCGAGGACGAGGATGCTGCCGAGGCGATGGGCATTAACCGGATCAATATGAAGCTGCTGGCGTATTCGATCGGAGCTGTCATCGGGAGTCTGGCTGGTTCTGTTTTTGCTGTCAAAATGAGTGCGATTGCGCCGCTCAGCTTTAGCTTTACCCAGTCCATCATGATACTTCTGGCAGTGGTATTGGGAGGCTTGGGCAGCATTCCTGGCGTCGTCTTGGGCGCCGTGCTGGTCATTGCCTTGCCGGAGCTGCTGCGCTCAGTGGAAGATTGGCGGTATTTGATCTTCGGCGCCGCGCTGGTCGCGATGATGCTGTTTCGCCCCCAAGGACTGTGGCCTGCCCGCTATGAGATGAAACGAGGCGCTAGACGTAGCAAGACCGAGGAGGCTACGGAAGGGGGCAGTGGTAATGACGTCAAGCTTGACAATGAAAAATGTAACGCTTAAATTCGGAGGTCTGACTGCGGTAAACGATTTGTCTTTTGATATCAGCCGAGGCTCGATCAGCAGTATCATTGGCCCGAATGGAGCGGGGAAAACATCCGTCTTCAACATGATCACCGGATTTTACCGTCCGACTGCGGGGCAGATCATCCTTGCAGGCAACCAGCTCGTAGGAAAAAAGCCAAGCCAAATCACACGGCTCGGCATGGCGCGAACGTTTCAAAACTTGCGGCTGTTTCCGAATTTGACGGTCTTGGATAATGTCAAATCAGGCATGCACAGCCGCACGAGTCAAACCGTCTGGGGAGCACTCTGGCAGACAAGGGCACAGCGCCGAGAGGAACAGTTGATCGAGGATACGGCAAGGGACTGCCTTCGCTTCGTGGGGATGGAAGACAGTTGCTGGCGCATTGCCAAAAACTTGCCGTATGGCGCCCAGCGGTATTTGGAAATCGCGCGGGCCTTAGCTACCAAGCCGCGAGTGCTGCTCCTCGATGAGCCTGCTGCGGGGCTGAATTATGAGGAGAAGGAAGACCTGATTGCTTTGATTAAGCGAATCCGCACCCATTACGAGTTGACAGTGTTGATTATCGAGCACGATATGGGTTTGATCAAAAAAATCTCGGAAAAAGTAATCGTCCTCGACTACGGACAGAAGATCGCAGAGGGAACTCCCGAGAATGTGCTCAGCAATCCGCGTGTCGTAGAAGCCTACCTGGGAAAGGAGGAGGAGGCGATATGACACCACTTTTGACAATCCGCGGCATTCATTCGTTTTACGGGAAAATTGAAGCGCTTAAAGGCATCGACCTACAGGTACATGAAGGAGAGATTGTCGCATTGCTAGGAAGCAATGGTGCAGGCAAGAGCACGACACTCAAAACGATTTCTGGAATCGTTCGACCAAGCAGTGGAGATGTCTTGCTTCATGGACAGAGTCTCGTAGGCTGGGCTCCTCACCAAATTGTCGAGGCAGGCATCATCCATGTACCAGAAGGCAGGCGGATTTTTGCTGGCTTGACTGTGCGTGAAAACTTGGAGCTAGGCGGTTTTACACAGCGAAAAGAGAAGGCGGCCATCGCAGAGGGGATTGAGCAGGCTTTCGCGCTGTTCCCTCGATTGAAGGAGCGGAGTGAACAAATGGGAGGAACGCTGAGCGGAGGCGAGCAGCAAATGCTCGCAATCTGCCGCGGTCTCATGGCACGTCCAAAGCTCTTGATGTTAGATGAGCCGTCGATGGGGCTCGCCCCGATTATTGTGGTTGAGATCATGAATATAATCAGAGAAATAAACAGGCAAGGCACGACGATCCTTTTGATCGAACAAAATGCCAAGGCAGCGTTGAAGCTTGCTCATCGCGGCTATGTAATGGAGACAGGGCGCATCGTCATGGAAAATAAAGCAGACGTGCTTCGGGCCGACGATACAATCGTCAAGGCGTATTTGGGCGCGTAAGTAAGTGCCCGATGACAAAGGAGGAATCAAACATGGAATTGATCCGTATTTTGTCTGAGGTGTTGCCGCCTAAAGAGGGGCGACGTTTTCCTGGTTTTTGTTCGAGGTGGCGTGCGTTGTTTAAAAAGAGGCTGTAGTGGGGGGAAGAAGCGTATTTCCAGTCTGCGCTTCGGCCTACGCCCCGCAAGAGGGGATTGACTGCCCGCTTCGGAATGAATGGCGGGAGCGCTTCAAACGTAGAAGTTTCGAAGACGTATTCCATAAGTGAAGCTTAAATTCCCCGCCATTCCTTTCTACGCTAGGTAGGGCTCCAGAGGCGCTTGGACTGGAAATCCGCTTCTTCTTACGCGGCTTTTGTAAAACATGATTGCAAGTCGATTCAAGAAGGATAATTGACTGTTCGCAAAGCATTGACTTTAAAAACGAACCACTAGTTCTTCACAGTCATAATTCGATAACGCAAGAAGGAATCTCCCTTGAGCTGACCCAAAAAAGATTTGAAAAAGCAGGACCACACCTAACTGCTCGAAAGCCCTGTCACATGTTTGGAAGGAGACCGCCCGAACGAAGAGAGGATACAGGCGACTGGAAAACATGTGGCAGGGCTTCCCCCAACACAACCGTTATGAGACAACGTTTTTACTTCCCCAATTTGTTATAGAGCGTGGCCCGCGATATGCCAAGTCTTTTCGCAGCGGCTTGCTTGTTGCCGTTTTCCAGCTCGATGGCTCGCAAAATGACACGGCGCTCATGCGCTTCGATTTCTTCTTGCAGAGAAAAGAGATCGGGAGGGAGCTCAATCGGTACCTGTTTCGTCTGACCTTGCAAGGAATACGGCAAATCTTCTTCTTTAATAATACCGTCTGTCGCAAATACCACCAATCGCTCAATGGCATTTCGCAGCTCGCGAATGTTGCCTGGCCAGTCGTATTGGAGCAGGTTTTGCATCACATTTTGCGAGATGGCATGAATGGGACGGTTGTAACGTAAAGAGAATTCATAGAGAAAAAAGTGGGCGAGTTCAATCGTATCTTCAATGCGTTCTCGAAGAGGAGGAATTTTCAGCGTCACGACATTGAGCCGATAGAACAGGTCTTGGCGAAACTTTCCTTCCTTCACTAACTCCTCCAAATTTTTATTCGTGGCGGCAACCACGCGGAAGTCCGCCTCAATCTGCTTGGTCCCTCCGACCGAATAATATTTTTTCTCTTGAAGCACGCGAAGCAGCTTCACTTGCATATCGAGCGGCATTTCTCCTACCTCGTCGAGAAACAGCGTTCCACCACGTGCTAGCTCAATCATTCCTTTTTTCCCTTTTTGATCCGCACCAGAAAAGGCACCTTTCTCGTACCCGAACAGCTCACTTTCAAACAAAGTAGGCGAAATCGCACCGCAGTTGATGGCGATAAAGGGCGCATTGGAGCCTTCCCGTACATCATGCACGGCTTTGGCGAAAAGCTCCTTGCCGACGCCACTTTCCCCTGTGATCAAGACGGTTGCTTGTGTAGCGCTGAGCTTTTGGATCATGGACTTGATATGGCGAATGGGGAGACTCGTTCCCTTGATCTGTGCAAATGGATCAGGGGTCGGACTGAGCTTCGCCATTTCTTGCTGTAAGTGGTTCACTTTTTTGTTGGCGTTCAACAGCTCCTGATTCAGTCGGACCTGGCTCGTGATATCGGTTTCCGCCGCGACAGCACCGATGATTTTGTCATGCAAATAGATCGGATTGGTATTGATGAGCACGACGAGATCCTCCCGCGGCTGATGCTGATGACGGTAGAGAGACTGTCCGCTTTGCAGAGATTTGAGCGTTTCGAGCATCTCGAGCGGGAAAAATTCGGTGATCGGGCGACCAATCGTTTCTTTTGCTTTCAAGGAAAAGATTCGTTCAGCCCCTTCTGTCCAAACCATCACACGTGCTTTTTCGTCGATGACGGATATAGAAGCGTCCATGGTCTTGATCATCGTCTCGAAATACGCTTCCAAGATCTCGTACGAGGAAAAAATGGCTTGTATGACTGCACCTCGATGAAGGTAGCCGATAGGGACTCCGGGCTGTTTTTCGATCAGGAGATAGTTGTGAGTAGCTAGCAGGTGGATAGCGTCGGCCAATGTTGAATCCAGTGTCGTCACAGCAGCTGGTTCCCAAGGGGCTTGTGTGCAATCGATCGTCAAGTTGACGGTTAAATGGGAGGAATTGGCCACATACCAGGTAGCTTGACGCTGGACAAATACAGGAATGGTTTCGTCCAACTGAGGAGGGAGAAGCTCTTGGGCGTTAAAAATCCGCAGGTTTGTCTGTATCAACTCGGTTAAGGCAGGAAGTTTGTGATTCAACTCGATCATCCCTTTTAAAAGAGGTAGTTCAAGTGTATAAAATTTTGAACATTTTCTCATTTATTATACATTCGCTCTTTCGGTTGTCAAAGAATTTAGACGAAATATTTTGGGAATCTCACTTGGAACGATTGGCATGGCTTTTGCAAAAAAGAGTAAGAGAGTAGCAGAATACGCATTTGAGGAGAATCAGCATGACAGTACAAACCCATGTGCAGATTGCGGTAATCGGCGGTGGCATAATCGGTGCGGCGATTGCGTATTACGCTGCGAAGGCTGGATTGGATGTCGTTGTCCTGGAAAAAGGCGAGCTGGCATCAGGGACGTCCTCACGCTGTGACGGGAATATTTTAGCGATCGACAAGGACCCCGGCTTTGACAGTCAGATGTCCCTGAAAAGCCAGATGCTCGTTGATCAGCTGAGCCGGGAGCTGGACCATACGTTTGAATATCGGGCCCCGGGAAGCATTCTCGTCTGCGAATCAGAGGCAGAGATGGAAGCCGCTCATGAATGGGTGAGACGGCAAAAGGAAGTCGGACTGCCGTTTCGGATGCTGGACCGATCAGATATTCGGCAGGAGTCGCCTAACTTTGCCGACGACTTGCTGGGAGGCTTAGAGTGCGCCACCGATTCTACCGTCAATCCGTACATGCTGACCTTTGCCCTGTTTGAAGGAGCGAAAAAGCATGGAGCGAGGATTATGCGCCGTACAGAGGTCAAGTCGCTAAGACGTGATCAGGCGACGGGGACGTTTCACATCGGGCTTGGTACAGGCAGCATGACAGCCAAGCAGGTCGTCAACGCCGCGGGAGTATGGGCGCCAGTCATTGGCAACATGGTCGGGGTGGATATTCCGATCGTTCCGCGCAAAGGGCATTTGATCGTCGCCTCGAGACAGATGCCTGTCGGCGTGCGAAAGGTGATGGAGTTCGGCTACCTCATCTCGAAGTTTGGCGGAGTGCGACAAGTAGACGAGGAGACAGAGAAGTATGGAGTCGCGCTCGTATTTGAACCGACAGAAAGCCAGAACTTCTTGATTGGCTCCAGTCGTCAGTTTGTAGGCTTTGATTCGCGGATTGATCTGAATGTCGTCAGGTGCATGGCGAGAAGAGCACTGCGCTTTTATCCGAAGATCGCCGACTTCGCCATCATCCGCACGTATTGCGGTTTGCGCCCGTGGACAGAGGACCACTTGCCGATTATTTCTCGCGTAGAAGAAGTTCCTGGTTACTTTATCGCGGCTGGTCATGAAGGAGATGGAATCAGTCTGGCTGCCGTCACAGGCAAGCTAGTGTCCGAGATGCTAGTCGATCAGACAGACACCATTATTCCGACAGAGCCGCTGCGCTTGGAACGGTTTACGAAAAAAGGAGTGTTGCATCCATGAAAGCAACGAGGGTGTTTACCACCATTGACACGCATACCGGGGGAAACCCTACCCGGACGGTAATCAGTGGTCTGCCAAAGCTTACTGGGGCCACGATGGGAGAAAAAATGCTGCAGATGAAGGACAAGTATGACTGGATTCGCACGTTTTTGATGTATGAGCCGCGCGGGCATGATGTGATGTCGGGTGCCTTGATTGTTGACCCATGCCATCCAGATGCGGATGTGGGAGTGATCTATATCGAGACAGGCGGATACTTGCCGATGTGCGGCCACGATACGATCGGTCTATGCACAGCGCTGGTGGAGACAGGCATGATCCCCGTGACTGAGCCGGTGACAAAGCTTACGCTCGATACGCCAGCAGGACTGGTCGAGGTAGACATACAGGTAGAGGGAGGAAAAGCCAAGGAAGTATCGTTTGTGAACATTCCAGCCTTCCTCTATCAGCAAGATGTGACGGTAGATGTAGAAGGGATTGGAGCGGTGACCTGCGATATTGCGTACGGTGGAAATTTTTATGCCATCACAGATGCACGCAAGCTCAATCTCGAACTGACGCCAGCCCATGCATCCACCATTGTCGATACGGCTGTCACGATTCGAAAAGCGATTAATCAGGCCATGGAGATCGTTCATCCAGAGAAGCCGTTTATTCGCGGACTGACCCATGTGGAGTTCTTTACGGCCCCTGACAATCCGGGAGCGGATGTGAAAAATACCGTCGTCGTACCGCCGGGCGGAATCGACCGATCGCCATGTGGAACGGGCACTTCCGCCAAGCTGGCGACTCTGTTTGCCAAAGGGGAGATCGGGATAGACGAACCGTTTGTGCATGAGAGCATCGTCGGTTCTCTGTTTACAGGAAGAGTGCTGCAGGTGACGGAGGAAGGGGAGCTGCCTGCTGTCATCACCCGAATTGCAGGCTCGGCCTGGCTGATGGGTAAGCATACGATTTTTTACAATCCGGAAGACGAGCTGGCGAATGGCTTTTTGCTCATACCAGCCGCAACTGATCATTAAAACACAAACCCAAACGTGAGAGGAGAATGAAAAATGGCAAGATTTGAAGGAGTGTACGTGGCGATTGTCACACCGTTTACAAGCGACTATGAGGTGGATTACAAACGCTTGACGGAATTGTGTGACTGGTTGATTCAGGAGGGCGTAGACGGACTGGTTCCGTCCGGTTCGCTGGGAGAATACGCGACAATGACAGGAGAAGAGCGGGCAAAAGTCATTCATACCGTGATCGCTGCCGCAAAAGGTCGAGTACCGGTGGTTGTAGGCTCTGCTGCCCCGTCTACCCGTCAAGCAGTGGAATGGGTGCAATTCTCCAAGGATGCGGGAGCAGCAGGTGTAATGGCCTTGCCTCCGATTAACTACAAGCCATTGGAAAATGAAGTGTTTGCCCACTATGAGGCACTGAACACAGTCGGGCTGCCGATTATTGCCTACAACAATCCTCACGATTACAAAATCGACCTGACACCGGATATTTTGGCAAGACTGGCGAAGTTTGAAAATATCGTCGCGGTGAAGGAATTCTCCGGAGACGTACGCCGCATGCAGGACATTCTTGCCCTGACGGATTTAGAAGTCATGGTCGGTGTAGACGATCTCGTCATGGAGGGTGGCTTGATCGGGGCGACAGGCTGGATCTCAGGTGTACCGAATGCACTGCCAAAAGAAGGAGTGGAGCTGTTCCGTCTGGCACGGGCAGGCAAGCTCGCCGAGGCACAGGCGCTATATCGTCGATTGTTGCCGTTGTTCCACTACGACGCGAGTCCACAATTGGTACAGTCGATCAAATACATGATGGAGCTGGCAGACTTCCCAGTAGGACCGACTCGTCCGCCGCGTTTGCCGTTGTCTGAAGAATACTACGCGGGCATTAAAAAGGCGTTTGACTACGCTGTCGGCGCTGCAAGTGGACGATAGGGGGACGGGCAGAATGCACAGCAAAAACTGGATTGGCGGCGAATGGATGACGCCGTCAGGGAAGGAACTAACGGTCAAGAACCCATCGCGTATCACAGAAGAAGTCGGCGTTCTGCACCTGTCTGATCGGTCACATGTTTTTGCCGCTGAACAGGCAGCTCGTGCGGCACAGATCGGCTGGGCAAAACAAACGGGGGCGGCTCGTGGCGAAATCCTTTTTCAAATGGCTGCCGCACTAGAGGCAAATGCAGACAGCTTGGCACAGCTGGCAAGCCGGGAAATGGGCAAGCAACTTGGCGAGATGCGCGGAGAAGTGGCGCGCGGGGTCAGTCTGTTGCGCTATTATGCCGGAGAAGGGATGCGTTCCAACGGCAACCTGATTCCCTCTTCAGATACGAACGTTCTGCAATACAGCCGTCGTATCCCGCTCGGAGTCGTGGCGGTCATCACTCCATGGAACTTCCCCGTTGCGATCCCCATCTGGAAGATCGCCCCTGCACTCATTTGCGGGAATACAGTCATCTGGAAGCCAGCGGAAAATGGTTCGCTCACAGCCACACGACTAGCTGAAATATTTGCGGAAACAAAGCTGCCTGCGGGTGTGTTGAATCTGGTAATTGGCAAGGGCCGAGAGATCGGCAATACACTCACGAATGAAGCCGAAGTCGATGCAGTCAGCTTTACTGGCTCATCTGAAACAGGCAGACAGATTGCCATCGCGTGCGCGGGTCGCAATATCAAGTATCAAACCGAGATGGGCGGAAAAAATGCGGCAGTCGTTTTGGCTGATGCTGATCTGGATAAAACGGTTCCGATTTTGCTCAGTGGCGCGTTTCGATCGGCTGGTCAAAAATGTACGGCTACCAGCAGGATCATTGTAGAAAAAACGATCTATCAGCCACTGGTCGAGCGATTGCAATCGGCTATGGAGACGTGCCGGGTAGGAGATGCCAGCGATCTGGAAGCGTATTTGGGGCCAGTTGCCTCGGCTGCACAGTATGAGACGGTTGGGCAATACATCGCATTGGCTAATGAGGCAGCAACAGTCATTGCCCAAAGCCCATCATATGCAAAAGAGGAGCAAGGCTATTACATCCGTCCCCAAATTGTCGAGGGTGTCGCTGCCAATCATCGCCTCGTTCAGGAGGAAGTGTTCGGACCATTGGCTGTGCTTTTGACAGCAGACGGTTTTGACGAGGCAGTAGAGCTGTGCAACCAGTCTGTATACGGACTGAGCGCTTCGCTGTTCACCCGAGATTTGGCGAGTGCCCATCGCTTCTTGGATATGGCGCAGGCGGGAATGGTTCGTGTCAATCAGGAGACGGCAGGTGTGGAATACCAGGCTCCGTTTGGCGGCATGAAGCTGTCCAGCTCACATACACGGGAGCAGGGTCAGGCGGCGCTTGATTTCTACAGTACGACGAAAACATGCGCGATCAAATACGCGTGGTAATCCATCGAGCTTTTCGCCAATCGCATAAAAAGGTGAGGATGTTATGCACATCAATCAGTTGTTTACGACAATCGAGGTCCATACCGGAGGGGAGCCCCTGCGCATCATAACAGGCGGCATCCCACCGCTCGCGGGCGAGACGATTCTGGAGAAGCGCCGCTATTTTCGGGAGGAGCTGGACTATATCCGGCGGGTCCTTATGTATGAGCCGCGCGGGCATCATGGGATGTACGGTTGTGTCATGACAGAGCCTGTCAGTCCAGATGCGGCATTTGGAGTGCTGTTCATGCATAACGAGGGCTACAGTACCATGTGCGGGCATGGAATCATTGCGGTTGTGACGGCTGCCATTGAGACTGGAATCCTTCGGCTGGAAGATCCAACAGAGCGTATTGTGATTGACAGTCCAGCAGGAAGAATCATTGCACACGCTAACGCGGAAGGATCGCTGGTCCATTCCGTCTCGTTTGAAAATGTCCCCTCTTTTGTTTTGGCACAAGACGTTCCTATTGAGTGGGGAGGACGTACCTTTTCAGTGGACATTTCTTTTGGCGGAGCATTCTATGCAGTAGTACAGGCGGAAGATATCGGGGTTCAGGTAGAAATGGAGCAATTGGCCGAGCTGCAAGAGTGGGGCAAGCGAATCAAGGAACAAATCGAGGCGACAATGGAGGTTGTTCATCCGTTGGAACCTGAGCTTAAAGGCATCTACGGGGTGATTATCTCGGATAAGCCGAGAGTGAAAGGATCAGACCTGCGCAACGTGACGATTTTCGCCGACAAGCAGATCGATCGCTCACCATGCGGTACAGGTACTGCGGCTCGCGTAGCCACTTTGCATGCGCGAGGCAAGCTGTCCGCTGGAGAATCATTTGTCCATGAAGGAATTGTCGGGAGCCAGTTTATCGGCAAGGTGGTAGCAACCACACAGGTGGGGAGCTATCCGGCTGTCATTCCGAGCATAGAAGGCAAGGCGTTCATCACAGGTCTGCATCAATTTGTCGTGGACCCTACGGACCCGCTGAAAGACGGATTTTTACTGCGATAGGATCGTTTGCTAGAAAAAAGAGGTTGCTGATCACAGGTAGCCTCTTTTTCATCCCCCAAAAAGCCTAGTCACAATACTGCCACGCATTGGGACATCAGCATTTTTCCCCTTCTTCTGGTATAATGGACAAGATTGAATTTAGGAGTAAAGGGGTTGGATTTTTTGCCGTACAAAGCGTTAATTGAAGCGCATGTGGGTAGCTGGGAAGTCGCATTCGTGCTCTTGATCGTTGCCTACATCCTGTATCGTGTGGGTAAAGCAAAAGCAGGCAAGATCGTACATATGCTGCTCAGACTCATGATGGTCATCATTCTTGTATCGGGAGCTTGGATGCTTTTCGTGGGTCACGCAACAGATTTCTATTTCTACATGAAGGGCATCATCGCGGTTATCGCCTTTGGTTTGATGGAAATGTCTCTGGGCAAAGCAAAGCGACAAGAAGGCAGCATCGGCTTCTTCATCGGCTGTATTGTCGTTTTGGTGCTGGTTATTCTGCTTGGCTATCGCGTATTTATGTAAGATAGGCAATACAGGAAGGAAAAGGGTTTCCTCGCAAGAAATATTTGCGGGCGAAAGCCCTTTTTTTGTTGGGACGGGCACGGACAAGCCAATTAGCAAAGGGAGGGCGGGGCCATATCACTCTATGTACATATGTTAGAGGGGAGAGGTGAGGAAAAATGGCCTATCCTTCTGACAGTCGATTCATTCCGTTTACACTCGGCGGAAGTCCTTTCGGAGACGTCCCAAACGATGAAAATCCCGGCTCTGTCGACATGGTAGGAAACGCTACGTTTCCCGTTGCCTTTTTGGCGTATGATGGAACAACTCTTTATTTTCGGATGAGAGTCAACGAAGATCCAAGAAATTCACAGAAAACAGGCTTTCAAAATTTTGCCTGGGGATATTTAATCAATACAACGGGAGTGGCTGGCACATACCAATGGATGTTGGGCGTGCAAGGCTTGCGTAATCGTATTGTGTTGATTCAAAACACGATTGTTGAATTCAACTCGTGGACGGATCAGGCAGAGGGCACAAACGGCAGTGGAGCGCCGAACTGGCAAGCGCCGATTGTCAATTTTGACACGGCTCGTGTGCGGCTTACGAATGACGGTTCTAATTTTAGCGGCAATCCAGATTTCTTCATTGATCTCGTCATGCCAGCAGCTACGTTTTTTTCAACGATCAGTGTTACCTCTCTTACTTCCCTTCGTTTTCTTCCGTTTACCTCTACCAATGACAACAATTACAACAAGGACTCTCTGCGGACCAGTGAAGGTTTTAGCTTTGTCAATTCCTTGAGTAATACGACTACGATAGCGACGGGAGACGTACGGGCCAGTCTCGCAATCGACAAGCAGCTAACAGCAGGACCGGCAGTCGTTACCACAGGACAACTATCGCAATGGACGGGATCGATCAGTGTTACCAATACGGGGAAGAACCAGGCAATGACAGTCGTTGTCAACGATTTGATTGAGCTGGATCAGGTAACGGCTTTTACAGTAAATACAACAAGTATCGGCTCTGTCATCTACAATCCCCTCACGAAGGTGCTCAGCTGGACGATCGGCAATTTGGCCGCTGGTTCTACTGCCAGCTTGTCATTTACGGTCAATGGGGTTTTCGCGGTCTCTCCAGTCGGAACGCGGCGGTTAAACACAGCGACAGTCACGGGCGTAGACAGCTTCTCTGGCGGGATGCTTTCTCCTGTTCAGGATAATATTGTCATCACGGTTAACTTGGCTGGAAGTGTTGCTGGCGTAGTCCTTGACCAGTCCACGAACTTGCCTGTGGCAGGTGCGCATGTCGAGCTGTATGATTCGATTCCCGTACTAATCGGAACGACGACAACGGACACAGATGGTGCCTATTCGTTTACTGGATTGGCTCCTGGTCTGTATTCTGTGTCGGTGACCGCGCCGACTTATGACCCAAAAATTCAGTTCGTGAGCGTTTTAGCAGGGCAAACCACAAGATCAGACATTCTGCTTCCTCCGAGTCCAGGTCAGGTGAATGGGACGATAACAAATACCGGATTGGCACCCATATCAGGGGCAGTGGTAAAGCTCATTAATACGACAGGTGTGACCGTAAACCAGACAGTGACAGGGGGAGGGGGGACCTATTCGTTTACCAATGTCGTGCCGGGTGCCTATACCCTTGCAGTCAGTGCGGATACATTCCAGCCAGCAACAGTCGCAATCAATGTCATTCGAGCCCAGACGACTACACAAAATGTAGTGCTCCAGACATCCGTTGCCCAGCTATCCGGTCTGGTGACAGGTCCGGGTGGTATACCGATTGCAGGGGCATTGGTGGAAGTGCTGAACCAGACAGGTATTACGCTGACGGAAACGACAACAAATGGAGCTGGCACGTATCTGCTGACCAAGCTCGCAGAAGGTGTTTATCAAATCCGTGTCAGTGCCGCAGGCTTTTCCACACAATTAGCTGGAATCAGTCTGCAAGCGGGCGATGCCAAAGTCCTTGATTTTTCTTTGACGACTGCATTTGGAACGGTAAGTGGAACCATTTCCGATGCGCAAACGGGTGAGGAAATCCCAAATGCGAGCATCAAGGTGGTAACTCGTTCGGGAATTGCTGTAGGAGAGACATTAACCGACGTGAATGGAGACTACTCCTTATCTTTACTAGGTCCCGAAACCTATGTCCTTACGGCTGCTGCTGAGGGGTATGCGGGCCAAACAGTGGGGATAGAAATCATTGCTGGAGCTACTACAACGGTTGACCTCCAATTGGAAAAGCTGGCAGGGGTATTGAATGGGACTGTCTCGGACACAGGGAGCAATCCGCTTGGTAATGCCACTGTCATTGTTATGAAGGGAATCGTTCCTGTGGCGCAGGCCATTACCGACAGCGCTGGCACCTTTTCCTTCCCGCACTTGGCCCCAGGCACGTATACCGTAACCGCTTCGGCTTCTGGTTATTCCACTGTTGTGTTGGGGGCAACTGTACTGCCTCAGGAAATAGCGTCCCTTGCTTTTGTCCTGCAAGCTTCTCCGGGATCAATCGCAGGACAGGTGGTCGACAGCGGCAATCAGCCGATTCAGGGTGCCACTGTCATCATTAGGGAAAATACGGCAGCAGGTGCAGTTGTCGCTACGGTATTGACTGATGGAAACGGACAGTATGTGGTACCTAATTTGCTACCGCAGGCGTACGTTGTCATCGTATCTGCTCCAGATAAAACGACAGTGATCATAGGGGCAGTCGTCACCTCATTGACGACAACAACGGTGAATGTACAACTGGCAGATTTGCCGGGAAGCATTTCAGGTTCGATTTTCGATGCTACGTCGGGTCTACCGATCACAGGTGCTTCGATAGAGGTTAGCGTGTTGAACCAAGCTGGGGCAATCATCGCCCATGCAAATAGCGATCTGTCTGGAAATTACGTGATCACAGGGCTTGCACCCGGAGTTTACACCATTACCGCTCGTGCAACCAATTATGAAACGAATAGTGCTTCCGCCACTGTACTTGCGAATACGAATACGCCTGTCAGTTTGTCGTTGTTTGCGAGTCCGGGTGAGATCCAAGGACAGGTGCTCGCTGCAGGGACTTTACAGCCGATTACTGGTGCACAGGTAAATGCACTCGATTTCAATGGCTCCGTCGTGCATTCGGTATACAGCGATAGTCAAGGAAGCTTTGTTATCACGGGCTTGGCAGCAGGTCAATACGTCATCAGGGCTTTAGCGGATGGCTTTCAAACCAATCATGTCGGAGCCGTTGTGCTCGCGAATACAACTACTCCTGTCCAGCTTCAGCTCAACCAGGATTTCGGTTTTATTAGCGGGACAGTAGCACCTGTCGTACCGGGAACCAGCATTCAATTGTTTGATATCAATAACCTGTTGATCGGTACTGTCGTCGCAGATGGGAATGGGGCATTTTCATTTTCAGGGGTCGCACCCGGCTCTTATATCCTTACAGCTACCGCTCCTGGCTACGCTGTTCAATCTGTTGGGGTGATCGTACAGCCTGGGCAGACGACCAACGTTTCATTTGCGCTTACCCCGAATCCGGCCAGTATTTCTGGAACCGTGCTAGACACGGGGATGCAGCCGATTGTCAATGCCGTTGTCTGTATACTGGATTTGAATGAGACGACAATAGGCTTTGGCTATACGGATTCAAACGGTGCCTATATAATTGGCAACCTGCCTGCTGGATCATTTGTCGTGGTGGCAAGTGCCCCTGAATATGTTACAGGCTCGGTTGGTGTTACACTTGGACCCGGTGAAAATAAGACCGGAGTAGACTTTACCCTTGAGGCAAATGCAGGAGGGATTAGTGGACAGGTGACGGATGCGACAAATCCCGTGATAATCATTGCAGGCGCCGTTGTACTGATTCGTTCCATAAGTAACGGAAATGTAGTGGCTACAGCAAGTACCGACCAGACAGGTAGCTATTTGATTCAACATCTGTTGCCTGGTGCTTATACCGTCACGGTAAGCGCGCCTAGCTATGCTGATCAATCAGTAGGGGCCAATGTAGTCAGTGGAGAAACAACGGGGGCGAGTGTGGCGCTCTTGCCAATGCCTGGGTCCATCGTGGGAAGTGTCATAAACAGCTTGGGTGTACCTGTTATGGGAAGCGAGATCAACGTCAAGCTGATGGATAGCAATCAAGCCGTCATACAGAGCTTGCTCGCGAATGAATCGGGTGTATTTTTCATTGGGAGTGTCGCTCCCGGTGTTTACACCGTTATCGCGTCAGCGCCTGGCTATGCCGTAGGAAGTATCGGCGTGATCGTGACGGCCAATACGGCAACTTCAACGACTGTTACGTTACCTGACTTGCCTGCGGGTATCTCGGGTGTGGTGACCAATCAGATGACGGGATTCGGGATTCCGGGAAGCACCGTGCTCATTACGGATGGCCATGGCGTTGTGCTTGCTCAATTATTGACAGATGATCAAGGCAATTTTTTGGCAGAGAAGCTTCCGCCGGGTGTCGTAAATGTAACCGTTTCTGCGCTGAATTTTGTATCTGTCTCGCAGGCAGTTATTTTGCAAGGAGGCATGACCACCAACTTTCAGCAGCAATTAGTTCCCAATCCCGGAAGTTTATCCGGTGTTGTGACTGATCTGGAGACGGGCTTGCCGATCATTGGTGCAACGGTAATCGTCTTCGACAGCACCCGTGCCGCTGTGGGCTCCGTATTGACTGATGCAACGGGTAACTTTTCACTTGATAGGCTGGCTCCCGGAGGGTACACCGTCAATGTCAATGCAACTGGATATGCAAGCGATGTGGCTGGCGCACAGATACAAGCAGGGGCTGCGTCTGTATTAAGCTTTGCGTTAAACGAGTTGCCCGGTGGGATAGCTGGTACAGTTCGAGAGGCAGGTACGGCCTTGCCGATTGCCGGTGCGGTCATTACTGTTCGACAGGGAAGTCCGTCTGGAACGATATTGGCTATTGTCCTGACGAATGCGGAGGGTCAGTACATGGTAAGTGGACTGTCTCCTGGGAGCTATACACTGATCGCAAGTGCTACAGGATTCGCCGCTGAGGCTTCAACAGCTATGGTCGGATTGGGAGCGACTACCGGTCTTGATTTTTCTTTGCAGAGTCTTCCTGCAAGCGTCACAGGAGAAATTAGTGACGCCCTTCTTGCCACGCCATTGCCGAATACGCTCGTCCGCTTGTTGGGCAACAATAACACGATTATCTTTTCAACCCAGACAGACGCTCAAGGTATATACTTCATGGATGGATTTGTGGCTGGAAATTACACCATTTTGGCAAGGAACGAAAGCTATCAGAGGGAGAGTGTCTCCTTTGATGTAGCTCCTGGGGGTACAGCTACAGTCAATATCCCACTGGACCCGAATCCTGGTGTTTTGCAGGGCACTGTCAGGGATGCACTTGATGGTACGCCACTGGTAGGGGCGGAAGTGTTGATCTTTTTCCCTGGCACAAACAACTTGTTGTCTCGGACGATTACGGACGGTCTCGGTCAGTTTAATATCGACGGCTTGGCGCCTCTAACCTATACACTTGCGATTAGCGCTCAAAACTACACTACCCAACCTGTTGGTGCGACGATCTTTTCCGGACAGACCACTACGATTGAAGTGGGGCTTCCCCCTTTTCCAGCTGCTGTAACGGGTCAGGTACAGGTATCTGGTGGAGGAGTTGTTTCCAATGCATTGATACAGGTGAAGGATTCTCACGGGACATTGTTCGGCAGTGCGATTACAGATGACCTGGGCAACTTCGCTGTTGGCAATCTGCCGCCAGGAACGTATTTCATAAGCGCAAGTGAAGACAACTACGCAGCGGCAACGCAGAGCATCACCGTGACTGCTGGACAGACACTTGGCGGAGTCATTCTGACGATGTCTCCTCAACCAGGCAGCATCTTCGGACAGGTGACCAATCAGTTGACGGGACTCCCGATCACAGGGGCAGCTGTTGCGATTCAGCTATTTTCTAACGGCTTGTTTGTGGCCAACACCGTTACGAACCAGAGTGGGCAATTCAAGGTGAATGGCTTGACGGCTGGCGTGTACAATGTCATCGCAAGCGCAGATGGCTTCGGTACACATTACAGTACAGTTACGGTCGCAGGTGGACAGACGACCGTAGCGACAGTAGAGCTATTGCCAATCGTGGGAACGATATCCGGGATTGTTCTCTTGCCGGACGGAACCCAAGCCAGCGGAAACAATATTCAATTATCGCTATTCAACTCAGCTCAGATTCGCCTGCAAAATATTCTGGCTGAGCCGGATGGAACGTTCCATTTTGTCAATGTCGCTCCGGGGAAGTATACCGTTATCGGGACCATCCCGGGCATTGGTACCGGTCAGGCACAAGCGGTCGTTTTGCCGAACCAAACAACCTTTATCATCATCCGCCTTTCTCAAACGGGTACGATACAAGGAACGGTTCGATCCGGTTTGACAGGTTTGCCAGTTGCTGGAGCGACCGTGTATGTGCAAACGGTGAATCAACCAATCAGAAAGACGGTGGTGGTCCAAACAGACAGCTTCGGTAGGTATAAGGTGAATGATCTTGATCCTGGCTCCTACTTGGTTGTTGCCAACGCGATGGGGAGTGGAGAAGCGAGAGGGACAGTGACGCTAGGTGCAGGGGAAATCGTGACGCTCGATCTGGTGCTGCTTCCAGCAGCAATGAGCGGATCTTTGCGGGTCGCAGCATGTCCGACCATTTTGTTTACCTCATTTTGACATTTTGGAGAATTACTCCACTAAAAATAATTAATATGGCGGATAACTCCTTTTTTGATATAATAGCTGTAGAAATACAGCTATTTTGTTTTGGGTAAAAACAACTGAGAAAATCCTGACATTTATTCAAGGGGGAGCGAGCCATATGGTGAAACAGCAGGAGGAGCTGTCCCATCCATTGACAGCTACCATCACGAAGACAAATACGCTTTTGCATATTCAGAGTCTCCTTCCCTCCTTTACGAAATCGGAGCAAAAGGTTGCCCACATCGTCCTACAGCAGACAGATAGCGTGATTTATTCTTCGGTGATTGACCTTGCCGAAAAGGCGGGAGTAGGTGAGACGACCGTTTTGCGATTTTGCAGGAAAATAGGCTTCCATGGCTATCAGGAATTTAAGCTGGCATTGGCGCAGGAATTGGTTCATCCAGTCAAAAACCTGCATGGCGAAGTAGGAGAAGACGATTCGCTGGATATCATCACGCACAAAGTAACCGCAACCAATCAACAGGCGATAGGGGATACCTCAGCCCTGTTTCAGCTAGAACAGCTGGAGCGCTGTGTAGACCTTTTGCAAAAAGCAAACACGATCCATTTTTACGGAGTAGGTACGTCAGCGGTAACAGCCCAGGATGCCAAGTACACATTCTTGCGGATCGGGCTTCGAGTGGACGCTTTTAATGAATCACATCTGCAAGCGATGGCTGCAGCGACTCTGGGACCGGGGGATGTCGCGATCGGCTTGTCTGTATCCGGCAGTACGAAAGACACCATTGATTCATTGAAAGTCGCCAAGCAGGCAGGCGCAACTTGCATTTGCCTGACGCACTATCGACGCTCACCGATTACGAATGTAGCGGACATTACGCTTTTGACCGCAGCGCAAGAAGGTCCGTTGCAGGGAGGCTCTCTCGCAGCCAAAATTGCACAGCTGCATGTTCTGGATGTTATTAGTACCACAATAACAATGCGCAACAAGGAAAAGGCCCTTTTATATAAAGAGAGAACAGCGAAGGCTGTACTGGAGAGAAAATACTAAAAAGGAAGTTCAAAAAGTCGTCTTTTGATCATGGAGTAGTACTGGGAGACTTTTTGAATTTATCTTATATTGGATAGGAGTGGTTGGAAATGAAGCTCGTGATCGTGAAAGATTACGCGGAGCTCAGCAGAAAAGCTGCTGAAATGCTCGTAAGCGAAGTAAAGGCAAATCCGAAGACCGTCTTTGGCCTTGCAACCGGAGGCACACCAGTAGGGATGTACCGTGAGCTGATCAAGCTGTCGCAAGCAGAGAGCATCGATTTTTCGCAAGCGAGCAGCTTTAATCTGGATGAATACGTCGGACTTTCCTCGACTCATCCGCAAAGCTATCGCTCGTATATGCAAGAAAACTTGTTCAATCACATCAATATTCCTGCGGAGAAAACATATGTGCCAGCTGGGAATACGACAGATCATTTGGCAGAATGTGCACGCTATGAGGAAGCGATTCGTTTGGCAGGCGGGATCGACATCCAGGTGCTGGGGATCGGCAATAACGGACATATTGGCTTCAACGAGCCTGGCTCCTCTGCGGAATCATTGACACGCGTGGTCCAGCTCACTGACAGTACGATTGAAGCAAATGCCCGCTATTTTGATAGTGTGGATCAGGTTCCGACTCAGGCAGTTTCCATGGGGATCAAGACGATTCTTGGCACGAAAAAAGTCGTACTGCTCGCAAGTGGAGAGGCAAAGGCTGAGGCAGTGCGATTGATGCTGGAGGGTGAGCCAACGGCAGATGTACCCGCTTCCTTATTGCAATTGCATCCGAATGTAACGGTCATTGTGGATCACGGGGCAGCGAGCAAGCTGACAACCTCCGTACTGGCAGGAACGAAACCAAGCGGCAGCTAATGCACCGCTTGGTTTTCATTTTTTCTTGTTCACCAATCTGTTCCGAATACGCACTTGTTCCTTATGCTATACTGGGAATGTTGCAAGAAGGTCACCAGATTTTTCAAAGGAGCTGATTTAGAATGAGCGCAAACGAAGCGTTGCTTACATTAGAAGGTTGGTATACGTATCATAATTTCCGCACCATCAATTGGGAAAAGTGGAAAGCAGCGTCCGCAGCAGAACGCCAAGAAGCGTTGGACGAGCTGAATACATTGATCCGTACATGGGAAGCGAATGAGGGCGAGAACCAAGGAAGCACGGCTGTCTATTCCATTCTCGGGCACAAAGCAGACCTCGTGTTCATGTTCCTGCGTCCAACCATGCAAGAACTCGATGAGATCAAAACAGCGTTCAATAAAACTCGCTTTGCTGCCTATACAGAAGCTCCTTATTCGTATGTATCCGTAGTAGAGCTGAGCAACTATGTACATAATCCAGGTGAAGATCCAAAAGCGAATCCGCACGTGCGCGACCGCCTCTATCCGATCCTGCCAAAATGGGAGCACATCTGCTTCTATCCAATGAACAAAAAGCGTGATCTGCAAGACAACTGGTACATGCTCTCCATGCAGGAGCGCCAAGAAATGATGCGTTCCCACGGCTTGATCGGTCGCTCCTACGCAGGTCGCGTGAAGCAAATCATCGGTGGCTCCGTTGGTTTCGACGATTGGGAGTGGGGCGTTACCCTCTTTGCCAACGATCCGCTGGAATTCAAGCATATCGTCTACGAAATGCGCTTTGATGAAGTGAGTGCACGCTTCGGTGAATTCGGCAACTTCCTCGTAGGAAACGTATTGAACGTAGAAACATTGGCGAAAAAGCTGGAAGTATAATCAACATCCCCAAAAATCCGCTGTGCGAGATAGTCGCATTGGCGGATTTTTTTATTTGAGCCTTTGTTATTCAGAAAAGGTAAAATTAGGCTGTTTTGAATTGGAGAGGTTGATTTGTGTTAGAACGTACTTCATCGTGGGGACTTTCACTCGGCGTGACATTGTCCATTTTGATGACGACTGTGTTCGCTACAGGAGCGGCTGGAAGTTTGGCTCCAGTCGTACATGCAGCCGAGAAGACACTTTCGGAGGAAGAGGCAATCGCGCTTGCCCAGAAGCAGTTGAAGAATCTTGGTGAGTACAAGCTGCTAAGTGCCGAATTCGTGGACGGCATTGAAATGTTATGGGGAAATTCAATATGGTATACCAAGTGGAGTAAGGAAAATGGTAGAAATTTTGGTGTTCAACAGGATGCAATATCAGGGGAAATATGGGTATATGAGTATCGTGGGGAAGAACGGGAATTGGATACAAATCAAAAGAAGCTTACAGAAGATCAGGCGTTTCAAGTGGCGACTCAATTTCTTAAGCAAGTAGCGACAGAAGAACAACGGAGCCGCTTATCCAAGCCCAATGAATATCCTGATTCGGACATTTTCCATACGCGTGATAAACCGGGAATAGATGTCAACTTTACTCGTATCGAAAACGGGATTCCTTTTCTGGAAAATGGGTTTCGACTGATAGTGGGCTATGATGGGGAAGTGATCTATTTTGAGCGGCGCTGGACAGAGGGGAAACTACCAGATGCTTCGAAAGTCATAGAGATAGCGGAAGCTGAGAAGAAATGGGATGAAGGGGCGACTCCAACATTTTTGTACAAGGATATGGCGTCCAGCTTTCGTAAGGAATCTGAATCATACCAGCTCGTTTATGAATTCCAGAGAATCGACCCACAATTTGTCGATGCCATCACAGGAAAGATGCTCGATTCGTATGGACAGGTTGCTAAAGAAAGGAAGATACAGCCTTTAGGGAAAATCGTTCCTCCAACCCCAACAGAACGAAAGCTCATTACGAAAGAAGAGGCGCAAAAAATAGCAGAGCAACAGCTCAAAAAGCTCCCTGGTACATACCGTTCGAATGGCAGGATCACTGAATCAAACTCAGGATCTGATGAAATGAGCTGGTTTTTCGAGTTTATTTCGCAACCAGGGGATGGTGAAAAGTCAGATACTGTAATAATAGCGATTGACGCCCTTGGAAATTTAGTCCATTACAGTGTGAATGCAAAAATCAGGTTCAACGAGGAGAGCAAGAAAATAGAAAAGGGCATTACCTGGGAACAAGCACAAGAGAGTGCACGAAAACTCGTACAAACATTCTACTCCGATCAGTTAGGAAAAATTTATGCGGTCGATTACGTTCCGCGAGAGAAAAGGATCAAAGAAATCTGGGAAAACGATGAACCGTATGAAATCGAATTTGGCTATCTGATCAACGGCAAACCGGTAGTTGATACCATCTTTCAAGTCGATGTTGACGCTGAGACAGGGGAAGCAGTGGATCTGTATAACCATTTTTATAACCATGGACCTTCGGGTGATTCATCTCTTCCCCCAAAAAATGAAGAGGCTATCGATCTGAATACGGCGAATAAAGTCGTGAAAGAGAACAAGAAGCTCATGCTCACTTACTTTCATCCAAAAGTAAGGGGGAGTTATGGAAGAGATAAAATGCTTGAACAACCACTCCTCGTCTATCGTTATGTGGGAGAGAAAGGGCTCGTCACACCAGATGGCAAGTGGCACAGTTTTGCAGAGGAGCGCAAGAGGAATAGACGCCTTTGAAAATTAACGAAAGCTTGTCTTTGGTTCCCCGGTACTTTTTGATACAGTATAGTGAGATGAAACAGCTAAGCATTTTTGACAGCGGAGGGGAACAAGACTGGGCTTTCTCAAGTTTAAAATTGGTTATCGTACGTTAAAAACAGCCATTGGAACGGCTATCTCGATTCTGATCGCCCAGCAGCTAGGCTTGATGTATGCTTCTTCTGCGGGGATCATTACGATCTTGTGTATCCAAGTAACAGTCAAGCAATCGTTTCAGACAGCGTGGAATCGGATTCTAGCTAGTTTATTGGGGCTGGGAATTGGGGTCTGCCTGTTTTCCCTTATGGGCTATACGCCGCTTGCCATTCTCCTTTTCATTTTGCTTTTCTTGCCGCTCGCAGTGCGATTTGGCATTCAGGAAGGCTTCGTCAACAGTATGGTTGTACTCATGCACCTGTATTCTTCCAAGAGAATTGACGGGATGCTACTGCTGAACGAGGTCGCTTTGCTCGTCATCGGAGTGGGTGTAGCCTTATTGGTCAATCTGTACATGCCGAGCCTCGATAAAGAGCTAAAAGGGATGCAAGTAAAGGTGGAGAAGCTGTTCAGCAAAATCTTGCGGGAGTTCTGCTATTACTTGCGTCACGGAGAAAGTGATTGGGACGGGAAAGAATTGATTGAAACAACAGGGGTATTGGAAACGGCGATTCGTTTAGCCTCGCGAGATGTTGGCAATCGATTGGGCCGCCGCAACGATTCGTACTACGAGTATTTTGTGATGCGACAAAAGCAGTTCGAGCTATTGGAACGCATGATGCCGATCGTCTCTTCCTTGGATCATCAGGTAACAGAGAGCCATCGGATCGCAGATTTTCTCGAGCGAATCAGCGCCTCGGTGCACCCGGGCAATACCGCCTACCGCTTTATCGACCAACTGCGCGTGATGCAAGAGGAGATCAAGGCAGCAGATTTGCCGCGAACGCGAGAGGAATTTGAGACGCGTGCCTCGCTGTTCTATCTTCTTCGAGAGATTGAGAGCTATTTGTTCATCAAGCATGAGCTAGGCAAAAACAGGGACGAAAAGGCTCAGACGGCAAAGAGTTAGACAAGCAATAGTGCGTAACTATGAAAGAATTGTAGAATATCGAGGGAGGGGCTGCGAATACGTTCGCAGTCTTTTTTTGTTTTTCGATAAAAATTCCGTGAACTTTTCATTAAAATCAAAAAATTGCACCGTTGTCCTAGTACGTTTTTGAACTTACTTGTATACGGTGTACAAGCGGCGAAAAATAAATCAAAAGAGTAGGATCAAGGAGATGAGAGTGACCAGATGAAATTAATTGTGAATGAAAAAGAGTTGAAAGAGTATTTTCAAGGGCTGCGGCGTCTCGTCTGGGGAAAAGAACGGACAGACGAAGGACACGCAAATGACAAGGAAGAAGCCATTCGCAGTTCGCTTCGCAAAGAGCTGTATGCAGATGAGTTCGCCGCATTTATGCAAGAAAACCACAGTGATTTGCGACGTGATTCTTTTCGAAAAGTGCTGCTGCGTTATTTGCATGAAACCGTTGAGCTGGGAACAGATGCAGGGAGTGTCACAGGCGTCCTGGATGAGGTTGGCCGGGACTATGCTGAAATCATAGAGTCAGGCGGTACTCGTGTGCTGATTCGTTTCGCGCAAATTAACTCTGTTCAAGAGGTGTAAGGAGGAGAAGACAAATGAACTATGCACAGAAATTGAGAACGTTTATAGGCGATAGCGTACAAGTCGTAACTGGATTTGATGTGGTTTCCGGTGAGTTGCTCGGTGTGACCAATTCGACATTAACCGTGCGTGCAGCAAGTGAGCCAGGCTATGGCAGCGGTCAAACAGTTGTATTTCAACTCGACCGCATCACGTATGTGCGCGTCGTCTAATGGCTGGGCGGCAAGGGAGAAGGGGCCAAGCGCCCCTTTCCATTCTCATTCCTGCCATGCATGGGACAGCTCATCTGCCAAAGCTGATTGCCGTTTGTAAGCAGCTTGCCCCACTGGAGATCATTGTGATTTCGAAATGGACCCTGGAGCTTGGCGCTGGTATTCGCGCCGTTTCTGCAGAGGATGCTGAGAATCTGTTTTCATGGAGGAGAGAGGCTGCGAAGCATGCGAGAGGGAGTGTCCTGCTTTTTCTCGGCGAAGAGCAAATCGATTCGCTGTCTGGATTGCAGCGCTTCTTGTTCCCGATTTTATATGGAAAGGCACAGGTCGTTTTGCCCCAGCATGATTCTCGGAACAGAAAGATGATAAAACCACAGCCCATCCACAGTTTTTCCTTGCTGGTAAATAACCTCTTCGGTCGCTCTGACCTGCGTGAAGCTTCCTTGCTGGACACACCTCACGCGATGACCAGAGAGGCACTTTCCAAAATCGGAGTGGAACAGTTGGCACAGCCTGCACAAGCCCACAAGCGGGCAGTTGTGGGCGGGCTGTCTATTACCGCGCAAATCATAGGAACGGGGACGGAAGAAAGGTTGTTTTTGCCTCAGCTCCACGGTTCGTTGCTCAAAGAGCTCTCTTTGTATGAAAAGCTGGTGATTGCCGAACAGCTTGATCTTGTCTCACATCTTCCTTTTCGTGGTGGATTGTCCGATGGAGGCAGGCGAAGAGATCTAGCAGAGAATGTGAGCGGTACAAACAGAGGTATACCAGTTACGCAGGTAGGGAAATGGCCCTTGCGACAAACAAGTCTGTACAGCGGGAAAACGGTATCCGTAATCATTCCAGCCCTTAACGAAGCAGCGACAATCCAGCAGGTGATCCGTGAAGTTCTTCGGCTGGAGCCAGTTGAAATTATAGTGGTCGTCAATGGCTCGGATGATCAAACAGCACAGCTTGCCCGTGAATGCGGAGCGACGACCGTAGAGTTCCCATACGCATTGGGAGTAGACACAGGACGGGCGATTGGGGCTAGTTTGGCGAAAGGCGACATCCTGCTGCTTGTCGATGCGGATGTGATCATGACCGCGCATGATTTGTATCCATTTGTACTCGCATGCCAGTGCGGCGTGGATGTTGCGTTGAATGATGTTTCTATTTTTTTGAATCAGCCTTGCGCTGACAACGTTTTTGTGGCTTGTCGCCAAGCTCTCAACTTGGCTTTGAATCGTAAAGATTTGGGGATCGGGTCTATGGTGACCGTCCCCTTTGCCTTACGCAGGGAGGCGGTTGCTCCGCTCGGGTGGCCCATACTGCTTTGCCCGCCTAAAGCACAAGCAGTATACGCACAGGCAGGTGTAAAGATGGAATTGGTTCATCAGGTGAACAGCTTCTCCTCCAACCGACTCCGGCCAGAAAAACACTTCGCCAGCTCCGGAATGCCCCCTGCCGTCGAACAGATTGCGGGTGACCACGTGGAAGCCATGCAGTTTCTGGTGAAAGGACGGTAGCGAGGATGCGATGTGAAATCAAGAAGACTGGAAGGAGGGAATGAAATTGGCAAAACAGCGAATAGAGGGTCTCGTAAGTGTCGTTATTACGAATTTTAACAGGGCTGCTTATATACGAGAGTGTCTGGACAGCATACTTCAGCAAACCTATGAGAATTGGGAAATTGTCCTGATTGATGATGCTTCGACGGATCAATCGGTAGAAGTCGCCAGAGAGTGGCTGGAACAAAATGAAAGGTTTTTTCCGGGAGACAATCAGGTACTGATTCATGCGCTCCCTCGCAATGTTGGCTTTGCGGGTGCCATCAACTGCGGACACTACATGAGCCGAGGTGAGTTCATCGCGAATCAGGACTCGGATGATTTCTCTCATGTCCTGCGCCTTTCGCGGCAGGTTGAGTATTTAAAAAGTCATCCCCAGATTGATTTGGTCGGTACGAATTATTACGCGTTTTCGTCCGATCACCCGGAAAAAAAGGAGCTTGCTACTTGGATCAAGTACGGCGATGACATTCGCAAGGTATATGGGAAAGGCGGACACTGTGTCTGTCACGGTACCTGCATGTTTCGGGGGCGCTTGTTTGATCAGGTTGGTGGCCCGACTCGTCGGATCGACGGTGCAGAAGACTACGAATTTATCGCCAAAGCCTTGAATGCGAGAGCAGACGTCAACAATATCGCAGAAGCGTTGTACTATTACCGAATCCACGCTGAGCAGCGTTCGGCGCACTATTATCGGAAAAAGGGGGTGTGAAAATTTGAATAGCAGTAATGATTGCATCTTGATGGTGCTGGATAATTTGGGGACAGGCGGAACCGAGACACATGTTCTTAGCATAGGCAAAGCGTTGCAAAAAAAGGGCGCCCAACTGTTTAATGCTGGCGGGAACGGCCCCCTCTATCAAGCGTTTGTCGATGCAGGTTTTTTAGTTGAACGAATCGACTCCGTATGGGAACCCCTCTCGGCACGCGGGCAGCATTTGATCGAGAGTTACCAGGGGGTTATGAAGAAGCATGGCATTAGCATCGTCCATGTGCATCAGACTCCTTCAGGCTTACTCGCCGCTACTGCCGCTAATCAGTTGGGCATACCCGTCGTATTTACCTTGCATGGCACGTACTATCCAAAGGATGAAGCGATAAAAGTGGCACAGCTCTGTTCCGCTGTCATCAGTGTGAGCAAACCTGTCCAACTATTCTGGGAAAAGCTAGGGGTGAAAACCACACTCATTTCCAATGGGATTGATGTGGAAGATTTCCGGCCTGACTCTGTAAAAATGGTGAAGCTGCCTTCCTTGCCGTCTGATGCCACAGTGGTGACATATGTGAGCAGGCTGGCTTGGCAAAAAGCAACGGTGTGCAACATGGTGTTGCGAGCAACCAAAACATTGCGTAGTGAAATCCCCAACCTGCATATCGTGGTGGTGGGTTCGGGTGCCCAGTCCATTCATGTACATGAGCTGGCAAAAGCGTTGAATAAAGCAGCAGGGCAGCCCTATATCCACATGGTAGGGGAGCAAACCGATGTCCGACCGTATTACGCAATCAGTGATTTGGTGATTGGAACAGGCAGGGTCGCACTCGAGGCGATGGCGTGTGGAAAGCCTGTGCTTGCGATCGGAAATCATGGCTACGTCGGTTTGGTCGCGCCTTCGTCTTACGATTTGGCTTGGGACTGTTACTTCGGTGACCACTCCTCTGTGCAGAAGCCATCTCCTCAGTTGATCGATAGCGCTCTGCGTCAAGCGTGCCGAAACCGGAGTCAGTTGAAGGAAATAGGAGGTCTAGGAAGAGCATGGGTCCAATCCAATTTTCATATCACGCAGAAATGTGCCTCCTTACTTACCATCTACGCTCAAGTGAAGAATGGGGGAGGTCAGACGAATATGAAAAAAGTCTTGTACGTAGGTTGGCTAGGGTTCAAAAATTTGGGTGACGAACTGATGTGGCATGCCTTTCACGATTTGTCCCGAAAATATCTCGACCCAGCAAAATACAAGGTGATTCCTTCGCTGCCAGGGGTTGACCTCAACGATTTAAGCGAATATGACACCGTCGTTTTGGGGGGAGGCTCGCTTCTTGTCCCCGGTTATGTGGATGTAGCCTATCGAGCAGTTGAACAGAAAAAGCGGCTATGGATCTGGGGGAGCGGATTCGATTCACAGGATAAGGTGCAGCTCGATTCCTCTGGCATATTAACGACGAAGCTCATGACAGGCAATGAAAAGATGAGCGAGACGCTGCAAAAAATCGCGGAACACGCTACGTTCTTTGGTGTACGAGGACCGGTTACTCTTCAATACCTCCAGCAAGCGGGAGTAGGCAAAGCATGGATCAGCGGAGACCCGGGAATGCTGCTCCTTCCTGCATCACCAGCAGCAGAGGTAGACAAAAGCAAGCGATTAACCATTGGTATCAACTGGGGGACATCCTATAATCGCATCTATGGGAAAAACGAGGACGCCGTAGAGGATGCGCTGGTGTATGCAGCCAAGAGGCTCATCAAGTTAGGCTACGATATCCATTTGCTGACGATGTGGGGACCGGATCGGGAAGCCATAAAAAGACTGCACAAAAAAATCGGCGATCCAACGCATACGATCCTCGACTTGGAGCTACACGACCATTCAAAAATGCTGGAGCTGATGAAAGGGTTTCAGGCGACGATTAACTTTAAGCTGCATGCCAATGTGCTGAGTGCCGCTGCTGGAGTTCCATTCGTCTGCTTAGCGTATCGCATCAAAAGCATCGACTTCGCTTACTCCTTGGGTCTACCGGAGCTCCTTGTCTCCACAGATGAGCCACTATTAGCGGAACGAATTCTCATTTGTACCTGGGATGCAATCGCACGCAGGGAGCAGATCGCAGCAAAAATAGCAGCCAGTCAAAAAAAGATGATGGAGCATTTGGAGCAGCCGTTTATCCAAGGTCTGCTGTAAATCAAAAGGGGACCTGTGATTCGCTACAGGTCCCCTCCTTCATTCATGAAAAGTGACGAAAATCAGTACTCACCGTGCTCCCGCAAGCTGGCTACAGGAACACTCATCTCCTGATCCGGCTGATTGAGCGGGTAAATCCTCGCCATGTCGTTGTCATCATCGATGTGCTGGATGTATACGGGTATTCCATCGCAGGTAACATTCGCCATAACGGGTGAAGAGGCGATTTCTTTCGCGCGCTGTTTATTCATTTTGATTCCTCCTGTCATTCGTAACAGCCTTAATATGTACGTCAGCCCAGCAAGGTATACTTTTTGCGCCTGTTGACATTCCCTAAAATATGTAATAAATTGAAGAGGAAATTACTACGAAATCGTACTAAAAGGAGTCACCGGTATGCAGCAACTATACGACCTCTTTCTGAAAACCGGTTTGCGTCCGTTCGCTTTTATGTCTGATACGATGCAGCTTGAAGAAAAACTGACTCGCTCCGATTTGTCGACTCTCCTCATATTGCTGTTCCGCGGAGATTTGACCATGTCAGAGCTAGCGCAAGAGATGGGGGCGCCGCTTAGTTCGATGACCAGCATCGCGAAACGGCTTGAACGCAAAGGATACATCGCGAGGGCGACCTCTGTAGAGGATCAACGGGTGAAGCTCGTCACACTGACACAACCAGGCAAACAGCTCGCAAAAGAATCGGAGCAAATGATGTTGGCGATGCTGGGCAGGCTTCAGGAAGCATTTACACCGGAAGAAATGGAGCAATTCACCACCCTTTTACTCAAGGCAGCCAAGGTATTTCAGGATGGAGGACCTGTCAAGCCGCGCGAAACAAAGGTTCGTTCCGTCAAGATCAACATTGAGGAATAGTCGGTTCGAGCCTGCTTCTTTTTTTGTCTAATTACTACGAAAACGTATTAAATGGATCGTGAAGGAGAGAGTCGAGATGAGAATCGTCATTTATACCGGAAAAGGTGGGGTTGGGAAGACGAGTGTCGCAGCAGCAACGGCTGTTAAGCTGGCAAAGCAGGGAAAGAGGACGCTCGTACTCAGTACGGATGCCGCACACAGTTTGGCAGATTCATTGGGGACTGTGATCGGACCAGATCCCGTACCAATCAGCGAAAATTTATGGGGCCAGGAAGTAAATAGCTTGCGGGAAACCGAGCGCAACTGGGGAGCCGTTCAGGGATGGCTGACAACACTGCTCGACAAAGCACAGCTGACTGATATAACAACGGAGGAGATGCTCGTTTTTCCTGGTATGGAGGAATTGTTCAGTTTGCTACAGATCAAGGAACACGCCATGAGCGGGCAGTTCGACGTCCTGGTAGTAGATTGTGCCCCAACCGGAGAAACACTACGTCTGCTCAGTTATCCGAACGTATTGAATTGGTGGTTGGAGAAAATTTTTCCGACGGAGCGCAAGCTGATCAAACTCGTTCGCCCAGTGGCCAAGATCGTCAACAAAGTGGAACTTCCTTCTGATGATGTGCTAGACAGTGTCGAGCAGCTCGCTCGGGGGCTGGAGGAAATGCAACGAATTGTTTTGGACCCAGAGATTACATCAGTGAGGATCGTCGTAAACCCAGAAAAAATGGTGCTTGCGGAAGCAAAGCGCTCGTTCACGTACTTGAATCTGTTCGGGTTCAATACGGATGCGATCATTGTGAATCGGGTGCTTCCGGATGAAGCGGGAGAAGGATTTTTTGCCCACTGGCGAGAGCTGCAACGAAAGTATGAGAACGAAATCGTGGAAAACTTTCAGCCGCTCCCGATTTTGAAAGCACCAATGATGCCAAAAGAAGTGATTGGGTTGCCCATTCTAGAAGAATTGGCTGACATCGTTTTTGGAACAGAAGACCCATCCGCCAAGCTTTATCAGGGCAGAACGGAACTGATTCGAGAAGTCGACGGCGAGATGCATTTGGAGCTGACGATTCCTTTTGTAGATAAAGCAGCCTTGGATTTAACGCAAACAGGGGATGAATTGACCGTAAATGCGGGTGCCTACAAGCGAAAAGTCATCTTGCCACGAGTATTAATGGGACGACAGGTTACGGGAGCGAAATATGCGGAAGATCGGCTGATCATTCGTTTTAGCGCAAGGGAAGGGGCTGCCCAACATTGAGACGTACTGGATTGAATCGGGTGCTGACGATTTTCGGGAATATGGAACAGCATGAAACCAAGCGACATGTGAAAAATGCCTGCAAAGAATGGCTACTCGCATCGCGGTCAGTGATCGACAGCATGATCGATGCGTTACAGGATGAACAGGAACGTCCGAAAGCTCATAAAATCAACATTTCCAAGGAATAGAATAGGCCAAATTGAGAGGAGAGAAATGACATGGTAAATGGGATCAAGCGCCAAATGGGTTTCACTCTCATCCTGACAGGACTGCTGCATACGGTTGTCGGACTTTTTTTCTACGCGGAGCCACTTCAGCAGATCGTCGCAAATGGCTTTTGGAATGCGGTAGGGCGAGAGGAAGATGCTGCTTTCTGGTTTATGATGTTTGGCTTTTTGTTGATTTTACTCGGATATATGGCGGATTGGGTGATGAAAAAGAAGGGAATGGAGCCGCCGGCTACCTTCGGGTGGACGATTCTTGGCATATGTGTGGTCGGGGTGATTGCCATGCCTGTATCGGGCTTCTGGCTAGCCTTACCACAGGCAGGCATCTTGCTTCGCAAGTGATGTAAGAAATTTGCGGATAGGTAGATGGTTCAGATAAAATGAATGTACCATTTTCCATATGTTTCAATATCCGAGGATGGGATTGTCTATAAAAGAAAGATGGGGATAACACGATGGAGCACATGTATAACGTCCAAACCTTAATCAAAGAATCGCAAAAAAACAGAGTGAAATACTTGTTCTTTTGGGGACATACACAGAAGGAGTCAGGCACTATCGATAAATCATGCTTCAGCCAATGGTATCCGGCCGCTTTTGTAGAGGACGGTATCACGTACTTGACCGCTGAGCATTACATGATGGCGAAAAAGGCTGAGCTGTTCGGTGATCTTGCCATTCGTGATGAAATACTCAGGAAAAGCCATCCAAAACAAGCGAAGGAATTGGGACGAAAGGTTCATTCCTTTGACGAGGCTGTGTGGAATGCGAACAAGACAGCGATCGTTCGCCAGGCAAACCTATTAAAATTCAGCCAGCATGCCGATTTGAAAGAATACCTCTTGGACACAGGTGACCGCATTATTGTGGAAGCGAGTCCTTATGATCGGATATGGGGAATCGGGATGGCCCACGATCATCCGCATGCGGAACAGCCCGAAAAGTGGCGGGGAGAAAATCTGCTCGGCTTTGCATTGGTGGCAGTCAGGGAGCAGTTACGTTCGTGATCCAGGTTGCCCATCTTTTTTGGGGGGAGCAAAACAGAAATAGACGTACAAATACGCCATTCTTTCCTATGATTATTCAGAAAGAATAGCGTATTTTTTCCTTTTTTACCTACTTGCTAAATTCTGCAAGTAACATATTTTTAAAGCTAGCTTTACCCAAATTGTTCAAATTGACGGTTAACATATGCTTGCCTCCAAGTGTACCCCCAACAAGAGTAATAAACCCTGGAATGCTACCTGTATGTCCCCATATCGAAACACCGTTTGGAAGCTTAGTTTCATAGATTCCAAGACCATATCCGCTGATTTCAGCACTTCCTGTAGGAACTGTAGTAAGCATTTCTTTTAATTGCTGTTCCTTCAGTAATTTGCCACTGAGTAAGAAAGAGAAGAATTTATTTAAGTCGTCGGCAGTAGAAATCATATCCCCAGCCGAGCTAGCTATACTTGGGTTATAATAAGTAACGTCTTTTAGCTCACTTGCTCTGTCTGGATGGAAATATCCACGGGCATGGTTGGTGCCTGGAATAACGCTCGAATTGCCAGGTAGGAATGTATTCGACAATTCAAGCGGTTCAATAATCCGATTTTCAATCTCTTCCGCATAGCTGTTTCCGGTTATTTTTTCAATAAGGATACCCAGTAATACGTATCCTGTGTCTGAATATGACCAGCCCTTTCCTGGGGCAAAGTCTGGAGGCAGAGAAAGCCCAATCTTTACTAATTCTTCAGCGGTATATGATTTTTTTGCATTCATCATATCAGCATCTTTGGATCTTAAGTACTCAGCGATACCACTTGTATGGTTCAATATCTGCCGGATAGTAATCTGGTTACCATCATATCCGTTTCCTTGAATGACACCAGGCAACCATTTTTCGATGGAGTCGTCTAGATTCAGGCGATTCTCTCCAGCTAATTGAAGTACAACTGTTGCGGTGAACGTCTTCGTCACGCTGCCAATGCGAAAGCGAAAATCTGTTTCCATTGGTTTCTTAGTGCTCAGATTCGATACCCCAGCGGCGTAACCCCATGTTTTTCCATCCTCATAAGTTTTAGCGAGTATCCCCGGGTTTCCAAGTTGCAATATATCCCGCATTGCTTGCTTGACGGAATTACGATCTCGTTGAGTGCTTGTTTGTAACGAACTAGATACATTTTGAGTGGGCTCTGCTTTTACAATTGAGGTTGGCGTTATGTATAACAGGGAACTTCCAGCTATTAAAAGGGCCAGACTTGCAAATGTAATTTGACTACGTTTTTTCATAAGGCATTTCTCTCCTCTATTTATAGTGTATAGGTGATTGCTTGTTCTTTTCCTTGAAACACTCTTGTTAAATGGTTTGTTTTTCATATATAAGTCATATCTGTTCCGCCTTTCACGCCGCGTTGTTTTTTTATCATACAGAATGAAAATCTCTTTTTTCTTACGCATTCCTTACAAATTACTTATGTTTAAAATAGCTTGACATTGTGCTGCATTACAATTTGTCTTTACACGAAAAAGTGGTTGAGCAGACATCGTGCTGCTCAACCACTTTTTTCTTTATTGCACAGAAAACGCAGCTTTGACCTGCTCCAAAGACATAACCATTTGCCCATATAGCTTCCCGTCCGGAGTTGCTGGATCATACGGATTGGACTGAGGCAAGGAAACGACGTATACCAGCCCATGTGTTTGTGCCAGTACATCACCCAGCGGCGGTCCTTCCAATTTGGACAGGTGATTCCAATGTGGTACCGTCATGACAAAAATGGTGAGGAGTGAGGATCGCTCCTCCTTTCGTTGATTGGGAGCGAACATAAAATGTGCTTCGTATTTCGTCGGCACATCCAGCTTGCCCTCCAGTGGCTGTTGGCGAGGGGGGCGCTTAGTCGTCGATGAGAACTCCTCCACGATGTAATTTCCGGTCCAAGAGGGAGGGATGGCAAACGTAAATGATTCGGTGATCGGGATCGGCACCGTGAACTGATTGTTTATGGTTCGACCTTTGATCTCATCGGTTGTCGGTCTTTTGACTTCCCACTCAGGGTCAGATGGAGCCGCTTGCTGTGGCGGTGGCGCTGCTTGTGGACCTGTCAGTGAACAGGCGGAGAGCAGAAAAATGAGGATGAGTCCTACATAGAAGTACGTTGCTACTTTCATCACGGTCCTCCTTTATGTATAAAACACTTCCGCTTATTCATTCCACGCAAGGAGGAAAACTATTCCATAGTCTTATCGTGAATATTTATTCAATAAAACATATTTTTCTTGAATATCAGAAAATATATAATTATAATTTAAATCAGAAATCATTTCCGGTATTCGGAAAAATTAATGCGCAATTCATCCGGGACATAAATGGGGGATAGCAGGATGATTGAGGTTAAGCAGCTTGTCAAATCTTTTGGCCCGTTAACCGTGTTGAAGGGCGTTACGCTCACGGTGGAAGAAAAGGAAGTTGTCGTCTTGCTTGGAGCCAGTGGTTCAGGAAAAAGTACTTTACTCCGATGTTTGAATTTTCTGGAATTTTATGACAGCGGAGAGATTCGAATCGGTGGTCAGCAAATTGATCCACACAAGACGAATCTGAATCAGTTCCGCGCCGAGGTCGGTATGGTTTTTCAGCACTTTAATCTGTTTCCGCACAAGACCGTTTTGGAAAACTTGATCGAGGCACCTGTTCACGTCAAAGGGATGAATGTAGCAGAGGCCAAACAATTAGCGTACGAGCTCCTAAAAAAAGTGAATATGCAGGATAAGGCCGATGTCTACCCGGACATGCTCTCTGGTGGACAAAAGCAGCGGGTTGCCATCGCCCGGGCGCTTGCGATGAAGCCGAAGATCATGCTTTTTGATGAGCCAACCTCTGCACTCGATCCCGAGCTCGTCGGTGAAGTGCTACAGGTCATGAAGCAGCTCGCCAAAGAAGGAATGACGATGATCGTCGTGACACATGAAATGGGGTTCGCTCGTGAAGTAGCAGATCGGGCGGTGTTCATGCACGATGGGCAAATTCTGGAGCAGGGACCACCGAGTGAATTCTTTGAGAATCCGCAGCATGATCGTACCAAGCAGTTTTTAGGAAGCATCCGTTAAAATCCGCTACATCTAAATAATATAGAGATGAAAAACAGGGGGAATCACCAATGAAAAAACGTGCAAAATGGTCCGGAATTTTGTTGTCCACGGTTCTAATGGGCTCGCTGCTACTCTCGGCTTGTGGATCACAGGCAAGCGCACCGGCAGCAGGTGGACAAGCTTCTGGAGACGGTGGGAAGAAAGATTTTACGTACGCTATGAGTGGCGTGTACAAGCCGTTTAGCTTCAAGGAAAACGGGCAACTGACTGGCTTTGATGTAGAAATTGGACAAGCGCTGGCAGAAAAAATGGGCATGAACGCAGTGCCGATCACCAATCCATTTGAAACGATCATCCCCGGTCTGGACGCGAAAAAATACGACGCTGTCATCGGGAGCTTGACCGTCACACCTGAGCGTCAAAAAGCTGTTCTGTTCACCAATCCGTACTACCGTTCCGGTTCGCAAATTTTCGTGCAAGAGGGCAATACCACCATCAAGAGCAAAGAAGATTTGAAGGGCAAAAAGATCGGCGTAGTAAAAGCATCCAACTACTTGGACTGGGCGAAAAAGCTGACCGATGAAGATAAAATCACGCAGTATGATAGCGATATCACCGCTTTGCTCGACCTGCCGACAGGACGCCTCGATGCCGTGATTACCGACCAGGTAGTTGGCTTGCGATTCATTAAAGAAGGCGGCGGAAAAGTAATTGACGTAGGCGAACCACTGAGCTTTGACGAGCAAGCGATCGCTGTGCGCTTGGGTGACCAGGAGGCAGTAGATCGCCTCAACAAGGCGTTGGACGAGATCGTTAAAGACGGTACCTATGAAAAGATCAGCCAAAAATGGTTTGGCCGCAATATCCTGCAAAAACAGTAAGTGGGCAACGGGGTGTCCCTGATGGACGCCCCCCTTTTTAACGCTTCATGTGAGGAGGATTGCACGTGATTATTGATATTTTTCTATCCAGTTATCCCCTTTTTCTAAAAGCGACATGGCTCACAGTTCAGTTGACGGCAGTTGCCCTGATGCTCGGTTGTGTGGTAGGTCTTGTCATTGCCTTTTTCCGGATATCCGATAACAAAGTATTGAACTACATCGCACACGTCTACATTACCGTCATTCGCGGGACGCCTTTGATCGTGCAAATTTGTATTCTGTACTTCGGCTTGGCAAATTTGGTGACGCTCTCGCAGTTTTGGGCAGGAGCCATCGCGCTGGCAGTTCATAACGGTGCGTATATTGCAGAAATTTTCCGAGGCGCCATCCAGTCCATTGACCGTGGGCAGATGGAGGCATCCCGATCACTTGGAATGTCGTACCCGTTGGCGATGCGCAGAATCATTTTGCCACAGGCGTTCCGTCGGGCGATCCCATCACTTGGCAATCAGTTTATCATCGGGCTCAAAGACTCATCACTGGTCGCCTACGTAGGGATGCAAGATTTATGGGGAACCGGTCTGGGTGAAGCAGCCTCCAACTACAAGCAGCTAGAGACTTATATGGTCGTAGGCTTGTACTATCTCGTATTGATCATGATCTTCTCATATTTCGTAAACAAACTGGAAGCACGATTAGCCAGAGGCAAAGCCCCCAATAAACAAGCGAAAGACAACACGAGTGTGGCGGCGTAACTCTTAGTCATGGAGGACGAAAGAAAGATGGTTCAATCAGTCGAACGGGCGATGAAAATTATTCGGGTACTGATTTCAGATGAAAAACATGCTTGGCCGATTTCGGAGCTGGCGAGCGCAACGGGTCTACCAATCAGTACGCTCCACCGTTTTCTCGAATCTATGATCCAGTTCGGATTGGTTGAACAGGACCCAGTCACCAAGCATTACAAGCCGGGATATACGTGGATGGAAATCGGTTTTATCCTGCATGAAAAGCTAAACCTGCGGGCTGTGGCGAGGCCTTTCATGGAGGAGCTGGCGAATGAAGTCGAGGAGAGTATCTTCCTCAACGTATTGGCGGGGACGGATTCGATGCCGATCGAAAAAGTAGAAAGTCCACTGAAAATACGCATAGACGAGAACCTGGGGGAGCGGATTCCTCTCACAATCGGCGCCCCTAGCAAAATCATTCTCGCGTATTTGAAGCAGGATGCGATCACGAAAGTCGTTTATGCCCAGCTTTCGCCAGACAAGCAGCCATCATTTTTGGAGCAGCTGAGTGAAGCGAAGAAAAGTGGCTATGCGATCAGCTACGAAGAGAAGACGGAAGGCACCATGGCAGTCGCTGCTCCAATCATCGGCTACGGAAATCAACTCGTCGGAGCGCTCTCGATCAACGCCCCGTGCTTTCGGGTGACAGAAGATCGATTGCCCCTACTCATCGAAAAAGTGAAACGCCAAGCTATGACGATTTCGGCAAGAATCGGCGGCGCATAAGTTAACCCTCCATTCCAGCATCTGTGGATGGAGGGTTTGCTTTTTTTATAGTAACCATTAGATCTTTCAATTTTTTCGCCTCGAAAAACTGTGTTAGTGTGAAAGAAACAGTGGGGAGGGGAGAGAGACATGTTTCCATTTCGCGTGATTAATCAGGAAACAACGGAAGATGTGCTGGATATGGCCAGTGTCATCGAAGTGGTAGAGCAAGCCTATCAAATGAAATCGAGTCAGCAGGCGACGTTGTTTCCACTCATTTTTCATGAGTTCGTAGAGGGCAGAGCCGACATGGATATCAAATCCGGTCATTTGCCGCAAGCCGATATATTTGGACTCAAGCTCGTCTCGTGGTTCGGTGACAATGACAAGAAAGGTCTGCCACAACTAGTCGGTACTGTGATGGTAGTAGACAGCCGAACTGGCGTACCGCAGGGGATTTTGAGTGGTGAGCACATTACTTGCATGCGTACGGGAGCTGCCGGAGGAATCGGTGCAAAGTATTTGGCACGTCCCGAATCGGAGAACCTGCTGATTGTCGGGACGGGACATCAGGCTCCTTTTCAAATCATGGCGACACTGATGACGATGACAGAGATCAAGCGGGTGTACATCTGCAATCCGCGATCACCAGAAAAGGCGCAAAGCTTTGCCGCCAAAATCAAAGAGAACCTCTTGACCAGATTCGTCTCCAAGTATGCGGGAGAAGAGTACGAGCGATATGCCTGCCGTTGTGACGTGGAGTTTATCGCGGTGGACAATCTCGAAGAAGCGACTAGACAAGCAGATATGATCATCACAGCAACCCCTTCACGTGAACCGATGATCCAAGCGGAGTGGGTAAAGCCGGGGACGCATATTACCTGCATAGGGGCAGAAATGGAAGGAAAACAGGAAATCGATGAACGGCTTTTTGCAAAAGCGCGCGTCTTCGTTGATGATGTCGGACAGGCTGTACGGGTGGGAGAGACAAAGGTAGCTGTAAAAAAGGGGCTGATAACAGAGGGCGATATCGCAGCAGAGATTGGCAATGTCATCCCCGGTCGTGCCCAAGGAAGACAACAGGTAGAAGAAATCACGATTTTTGATAGCACCGGGATCGCGTTCCAAGATTTACTGACAGCTGCACACATTTTGAAAGTGGCGGATAAGCGCGGTGTAGGAACGATCGTTGATCTGTAAGGGTGAAAGGATAGGATTAGGAGGGGAACGACGATGAGAATTGCACCTTTTAAAGTAGAAGAATGGATGAACGCCTACGAGATGGAGGCTGTTTACAATATTGCCGAAACATGCGTCGATTCGCTGACGGTAGAAGAGTTGATCCGCCTTTCCGATGAGCCGGAAGATTTTTTCCGCGAGATGGCCCAGAAGAAGCTGACGTACGGTCATATCGAGGGTTCGCCGGAATTCCGCAGCCTCGTCGCGAGTATGTATCAAACGATGAAGCCGGACAACATTTTGGCGATGAACGGGGCGATCGGAGCGAATTTTCTCACCTTGTTCTCGCTCGTTGCGCCTGGTGACGAAGTAATTACCGTTCATCCAACGTATCAGCAAATTTATTCGGTACCGGAGTCGTTCGGAGCGCAGGTCAAGCTGCTCAGACTTTTGCCGGAAAATGATTTTTTGCCTGATCCAGTTGAGCTGCGCTCGCTCATTACAGACAAGACCAAGCTGATCTGTATCAACAATCCGAACAATCCATCTGGAGCTTTGATGGGTGAAGGGTTGCTGCGAGAAATCGTAGAGATTGCCCGCTCCGTAGATGCTTACTTACTGTGTGACGAGGTGTATCGAAATTTGCACCAAGACCCGGAGGTTGTGGTACCATCTATCGTCGACTTGTACGAAAAAGGGATTGCGACAAGCAGCATGTCCAAAGTGTTTTCATTGGCGGGCTTGCGTCTAGGGTGGATTGCAGCACCTCAGGATGTGATCAAAAGCTGCTTCCAGCACCGCGATTACACGACCATCAGCTGCGGGATGCTGGATGATATGCTGGCTGTCCATGCACTGAAAAACCGCGACAAGATCATGGAGCGCAGCCTAAAGATCGTGCGGGACAACCTGCAGATTCTCGACAAGTGGGTAGCGAAGGAGCCGTTGGTCTCTTACGTCAAGCCGCAGGCTGGAACAACCGCAATGCTCAAGTACGAGCTGGATATCCCTTCGGAAACGTTTTGCATTGACCTGTTTAAAACGACAGGGGCGTTTTTGACACCAGGCAGTTGCTTCGACATGGAAGGGTGGTTACGAATCGGGTACGCCTGCTCGACAGAAGTGCTTCAAGTAGGTCTATCAAAAGTATCGGAGTTTTTGGAGTCACGCAATCTGAAGACATTTCAGGTCGTTGCCGAGCATTTGAACTTGACGAAGGCTGCAGAGCAACTCGGATACAGCCAGCCTACGATTACACTCCAGATTCAAGCATTGGAGCGGGAGCTGGGTCATCCTTTGCTGAATCGGGTAGGTAAGCGCACGTTTTTGACACCGGCCGGAAAAATAGTGAAACAACATACGGATCAGCTTTTCTACGTTCTCCAGCACATGGCGGAGGGACTTAATCACTTAGACATGCCTGTAGGACCGCTGGTCGTGGCGGCCCCGGAGTTTTATTGCATCCAATACATGCCCCAAATTCTGAAAGCATATGTAGAGACACATCCACAGGTCAATTTGCAGGTGATTTCATGCACCAGTCAGGAGACTTTGAAAAAAATACAAGCCCACGAGGCGGATATTGGGATCATTGCGGGCATCACCTCGCAACCAGGTATGGATTCCAGCGTCGTGGACTTGGAACAATTCACCTTGATTGCTTCTCCTGATTTGATGAAGGACAAAACACTGGCAGAGGCTCTCGTGACCTTTCCTTTTTTGTCTTATCAGGAGGGGTGCAATCTCGATGAATTTATTACCCAATGCCTGTTGGAGTTAAACTACATCCCACCCTCAGTCATTAAATGTAGCAGCGAAGAAACGATCAAACGGTCAGTCCTGAATCAAACAGGCATAGCCCTGCTCAGTAAGGTTCTAGTGGAAAAAGAGCTTCGAACAGGAGAACTAATGGAGCTGTACCGCTTTTCCAAGAAAGCAGAAACATCGCTGGTCTGTCTGGGTCGCCGAAGAGAAGAGCCTGCAATCCAGACCTTCATGGAACTGGTCAAAGACATCTGGTTATCCGTAAGAGAAGAGTAGTCATGACAAGGGGCTGTCTAAGGAGTCCCTCAAAAGTAAAGAAGCTGGGAAAAACGGTTTCGTTTTTCCTAGCTTCTTTTTCTGTGTGGAACGGCAATAATATTGTAAAATGAAAGAAGGCAAGAGAAATAGGAGATGACAACAAATGAGTAAGCAAGTAAACGAAAAGGAACTCGTTTCGCATTTAGCTACCAAAACAAAAGTAGATCCGCAAAAAATCATGATCGTACTCAAGCATGAGCAAGCGTACATGAACAGTGCGAAGGCAGATGCAAAAGGTGATGTCGACGTTGATTTTGATGATCTCGTAGATTACATCATGGGTAAGTCAGATGTGAAGCTGGATGAGATCACCGTCGAGAAGATCCTGGATGTAGAGATGGAATACTTGATTAAAAAAGGAATCGCTGGATATATAGACTAATAGAGGACGTCTGGTTATCAGGAAAAAAAGAGTAATGTTCCAAGCACATTCCCCTGTAGAGGGTGATGTGCTTTTTTATTCCCACAACACAAAAGGGTAACCATGGTAAATAATCTAAAAACCATCTGAAAAACGGTGGCTGCGGTGGGGAGAAGAATATTTCCAGTCTAGGCTCCAGGCTCCGTCCTGCTGGGGGCTGAGACTGTCCGCTCCGAAGAGATTCGCGGGGAAACGCAAAAGTGGTAGCCGCTTCGACGTAGGGGCACGTTGCGTTTCTTTTGCCCGCAAATCCCTTCTCCGCTCGGTAGGACTCCACAAGTCGCTACGTCTGGAAATATTCTTCTCTGGCGTAACTGATAACAATCTTCGTTCTTTTAAGGCTTTTAAAACCCGATTCACACGAAAAGCTTGTAGAGGAAACAGGAGAAATAAGCGAAGATCTTTGGTACACCGACCGAGACGGAATGCAAAAAGCGAAACACGATCTTAAGCGTCCACCTCTGAAACACATCTTGAAAGGACCACTTTGGACGCGGTTTCGCTTTTTGCATGGAGACGGGAAGTGAATCCCTCAGCGGGTGGGACAAGAATCTGAGCGTTTTCTCCTGTTTCCTCCCCACCACAACAGCGTGACGACTGAATTTTTTAGTATTTTTTAACAAGGGATACATGCACTAAAAAATCCAAAAAATATCTGAAAGACAAATGTAAATTGTTTGACTATTAGCAGTCACCGTGTCTATAATTTGGTTATCTTTGTTAGTAATGTTAACTAACTGTGTGGCGGTGATCGTAGAAGCGTGCAAGCTCCCAAAAAAACAGGTAATAGCAAACTCGTGAAAAAACTGAATAAAGAAGAAGTATTGCAACAGGTCGTCTTGCACGGGCAAATTTCCCGCGCAGATATCTCCAAGCAGACACATCTCAGCCGTCCATGTGTTTCCGCCCTCGTAGATGAAATGATCCAGGAAGGACTCCTACAAGAAGTAGGAATGGGCGATTCCAAAGGCGGTCGCAAGCCGATTTTGTTGGAGTACAACTATCAGGCATACGCCATTGCAGGCGCGATTTTTGAAGGATCTACCCTGGACATGGCCATCGCAGATATGAAAGGTGAGTTCTTGGCTCGCTATCGCAAACGGCTGGCACAACCAGCGAATGGCGAAACCGTCATCGAAGATTTGGCAGCCGGACTGGATCGCTTGCTGCGTGAAAGCGGCATCCCGCGAGAGCGTCTACTCGGAATGGGCGTCGGTTTGCAGGGAGTCACACAGCGTGGCAGTGGAACCGTCAGCTTTTCGCCCAGCACAGGATGGATGGGTTCACCGATTCAGCAGACCATCGAAGCGCGACTCGGACTGCCCGTCATTATCGACAATGACGTGAATATGATGACACTGGGCGAGTATGTCCGTGGAGCAGGGGTCGGCCATACCAACGTCGTCTACATGTATGTAGGAACGGGGATTGGGGCCGGGATCATTTTGGATGGACAGTTTTATCGGGGGAGTCGTGAGGCAGCAGGAGAAATCGGCTTCATGATGATCGGCCCGGTACATAATCGCCCGAATGGCGCGTCAGGCGTGTTTGAGACGCATTATTCGATTCCGGGTATCCAAGAGCAGGCTAAGGGATTTCTCTCTGACCTTCAGGAAGGGTCGAGTGTCATAGAAGAGCTGATCCGGCACGCCAAACAAAATGCAGAAGCAAAAGAGCTTCTTGCAGATGTGTATCGACATTGGGCGTACGGAATGGCGAACATCATCAGTATTTTGAACCCGGAAATATTGATCCTGAGCGGGGAGATGGTCCACGTCGATGGTGAAGGGGTGAAGCAAATTCACGAATGGCTGAGAGAATGGGTGCCCGAGGTGCCTAATCTTGAAAAAGCGAGTCTGGGGGAGCGAGCTGGTTTGATTGGTGCTGTCCATAGTGTTTTGGAAGCGTTTCCTTTCACACGACTGCTTGACAAAGAGTGAGAAGAACAAGAGGGGGAGTTCGTTTTGAAAAAGACAACTAGCAAGCTGAAAACATGGATGAAGGGCGTATTTGTCAGTTCCTTGGCTCTGACTGTGGCTGCGTGCGGCAGTGGAGGACAGGAAGCAAAGCCTGCGGACAACAACGCAGGCGGCCAATCAGGCACGGCTGCTCAACCTGCTGATTCATCGGGTGACCCACAAAGACTGGTGATTTACACCGGACGGGACAAAAACATTTTTGAAATCGTATTGCCAAAATTCAAAGAAAAGTACCCGAACATTGAAGTGGAAACACTCGAGATGGGTGCCCAACAAATTTTGGAGCGCGTTCGTGCAGAGAAGGCGAACCCGCAGGCTGACTTCTGGTGGGGTGGTACCCAATCTGCTCTAGCGACAGCAGCCAATGAAGATCTGCTGGAGCCTTACAAGCCGACTTTTGCAGACAAGGTTCCAGATTTGTACAAAGATCCTCAAGATCGCTGGTACGGCGAAATGCTTTTGCCAGAGGTTATCATGTACAACTCGCAGGTGCTGAAGCCAGAAGAAGCGCCGCAAGATTGGGACGAATTGATCGATCCGAAATTCAAAGACAAGATCGTTATCCGAAACGTACTGCCGTCCGGCACGATGCGTACCATTTATTCTGCAATGATCTTCCGTCAAGGGGCGGATACTCCTGAAAAAGGTTATGAATGGCTGACCAAGCTCGATGCCAATACAAAAGAGTACACGCAAGACCCGACAAACCTGTATTTGAAGCTGGATCGTCAAGAGGGCGTCATCTCCTTGTGGAACCTCCAAGACGTTCTGATCCAAAGCAAAAAGAACAACCATCCGTATGACTTCATTTATCCGAAGAGCGGGGCACCAATTCTCGTAGACGGCGTGGCTCTGGTGAAAGGCGCGAAAAACCAGGACGCAGCGAAAAAGTTCATGGAATTCTTGATGAGTCCTGAAATGGCTGCCCAATTGGCGAAGGAGCGCTTCCAGTTCCCATCTCGTACGGACATCAGCAAGGACGAATTGCCAGACTTCATGAAAAATCTCGAGCTGAAGCCAATGGAACTCGATTGGGCTGTCATGGCTGCAAAAGAAAAAGAGTGGATGCAGCATTGGGATGAAAACATCAAGGGCAAAGGCAAGAAGTAAGGAAGTTTTTTTTCAAGCAGCTAGGCGGGAAGGCGTTGTCCTTTCCGTCTAGTCACTTATAGAAGTTGTTTGAAAACGGACGCAGCTTGAAATGACTTGCGATGAAGGAGGAAACACAACCCGATGAGCAGCGTAACACTTGATCACGTTCACAAAAGGTTTGGCCAAGCAAAAGGGGTCGAAGATGTTCACATTCATATCGAATCAGGAGAGTTTTTTACTTTTCTCGGTCCGAGTGGCTGCGGCAAAACGACTACTCTGCGCATGATTGCCGGCTTTTATTATCCAACGGATGGCCATATCCGCTTTGGATCACAGGAGGTTACATCTCTTCCTCCCCATAAGCGCAATACCGGGATGGTATTCCAAAACTACGCGTTGTTCCCGCACATGACTGTTTTTGAAAATATCGCGTTTGGTTTGCAGGTTCGGAAAGTGAACAAAACAGATGCAAAAGAGCGCGTAGAACGGATCATGAAGCTGGTCCGTCTGGAAGGCTATGGTGAACGCCGCATTGATCAGCTTTCTGGGGGACAACAGCAACGGGTAGCACTGGCACGGGCGCTGGTCATCGAGCCGCAGATTCTGCTGTTGGATGAGCCGCTGTCCAATCTGGATGCGAAGCTTCGCGAAGAGACGCGTTTTGAGATCAAGAGACTCCAGCTGGAGTTGGGGATTACGACGATTTACGTTACGCACGATCAGGCGGAAGCGATGTCGATGTCAGACCGGATTATGGTCATGCAGAGCGGAGAGGTGCAGCAGATAGGCACACCGCATGAGATTTATCATCGTCCTGTAAACCGTTTTGTCGCTTCTTTTATCGGCGAGACGAATCTGTGGGAAGGGACAGTTACAGGCTTTGATGGCGACGAAGTACTGGTTCGCACGGCTTCTGGACAAATGCTCAGCGGATTTAAGAAAAACGCTTCTCCACGTGCACAGCTGTCAGTTGGGGAGAAGGTGACAATGTCGATCCGTCCTGAATCCGTCCTGGAGAGTACAGGCAACGAGGGACAAAATGTAGTGACAGGCTCTGTTGTCATGTCTGAATTTACAGGGGCGTGTGTCAATTACGTCACGGAGGTAGGAACGGAGAGCCTGCGCAGCATGTCCATCAACCTGGGACGACCGATTAAACAGCGCGGCGATGCCATCGGCCTACATATACCGAAAGAGAGCATTTATTTTGCCGGATAAGGGGGAAGAAGCTTTTGAGAGCAGAGTTGCAGCAAGCGCCGACAGCAGCCAGACGAAAGTCCATCACCGCTTCACCCGCCTTCGTCTACGTGCTGGTATCGCCACTCTTTTTAATATTATTGGCTTATGTCGTTTATCCATTGTTCGAAACGTTCGTTGCGAGTATCAAAATCGATGAAGAAATTACGTGGAAAAACTATATTCGCTTCTTCAGCCTAGAGCATACGGCCAACCTGGAAGCGTTGTGGAACAGTATCTACATATCGGTTCTGAGTGTCATTACATGCGGAATCGTTGGCGTCGCGATGGCGTTTTTATTGGAACGCTATGATTTTCCTGGACGAAAAATCCTTTCTGTTCTGGCTTTGGTTCCGATGGCGTTGCCTCCACTCATTGGCGTTCTCTCGTTTACCTTTTTGTACGGAGAGAGTGGAATCATTCCACGGGCGATCAAAGAGCTGTTCGGGCTTGCCCAGGTTCCTTTCTCGTTAAAAGGAATTTGGGGTGTGGTCGTCGTTCATACGTTTACGATGTACACCTACTTCTTCATGACGGCTACAGCAGCAATCAAGGGACTCGACCCGTCCTTGGAAGAGGCGGCAGCCAGTCTTGGAGCGAATCGCTTTACCGTTTGGCGGCGCATTATTTTGCCGATGCTTACGCCAGCCATGGTCGCGTCTTCTCTGTTGGTTTTCATGATTTCGATGGCTTCTTATACGGCGCCACTCATTTTCGGAATTGACCGGACAATGACGATGCAAATCTATCTGTCTCGCACCAATGGAGATTTGGACATGGCTGCGACACAGTCTACGATTCTTTCGATTGTTTCCGTGGCTTTTCTTTTGATCATGCGTTGGTACCAAGGCGCGCGCAACTACCAGAATTTGAGCAAAGGGGTCAGCGTGCACCGTACCGAGATCAAGAGCAAAGCAGGACGCTACACCACGATTGTGCTGTCGTTTATCGGTACAGTCATTCTGATGCTGCCAATTCTCGTATTGGTACTCATCTCCTTCTCGGTGGATGGTACCTGGACGGTGCAAATATTACCTCCAGAGTATACCTTGTCGCATTACATGGATTTATTCACGGATAGCAAGACATGGCGTCCGATTCTCAACAGCTTGCAGTTGTCTGCTATCGCGGTAATCGGGATTGTCATTTTCGGTGTAGCTGCGGCTTATGCCATGGTTCGCCTCAAGTTTCGCGGGAAAACGCTTCTTGATGTGTTGATCATGCTGCCATGGGCATTGCCAGGGACAGTTGTGGCGATCAACCTGATTGCAGCGTTCAGTGAGCCGAATGCATTCAGCTTTGGTCAGGTTTTGATCGGAACATTCTGGATTATCCCGTTGGCGTATTTTGTCCGACATCTACCACTTGTGTTTCGCTCTACCAATGCGACTTTGATGCAGATGGACCCATCTGTCGAGGAGGCTGCGCGGAATCTGGGTGCTTCCTGGTGGTACAGCTTCAGACGTGTCGTGTTCCCGATGGCTTGGGGTGGAATTCTCGCAGGTACGCTCTTGGCATTCGTTCAGTGTATCGGGGAGTTCGTGGCTTCGATTCTGATCTTCACACCGAAGACAACGCCATTGTCTGTCGCGGTATTCCAACGCATGTACAGCAATGAATTTGGCACCGCTTGCGCCTATGGTGTCTTGCAAATCGTGGTCATCATCATCGTGTTGTTCATCTCCAGAAAACTGACCGGAGATAAAGCGGGAACTGCCGTGTAAAAGCTGGATGCTTTCGTGAAAAAGGGGGAGCTTCACGTGGATGTCAGTGAATCGATGGACAAGAAATCACCGATGGTGCAGCCGACTAAATTGCCCTGCCCGCCCATTCCCGCATCTCTTCGCACCATGCAGGGGGAACACGGACTGCTCGATCTATGGAAAGCAATTAAGCCGCTCGCTACCATAGCCAGTGCCATGAACACAGGTGCCCATCCAGACGATGAGCACAGTGCCATGCTCGCTTACTTGGCGCTGGGGAGAGGCGTGTATACCACGAGTGTGATCGCGACGAGAGGGGAAGGCGGCCAAAACGAAATCGGCTGCGAGCAAGGTACCGCGCTTGGGATTATCCGCACGCGCGAACTGGAAGAAGCCTCATCTCTCGGCAATGTGACGCTTGGCATCTTAAGCGAAGAGCTGGATGATCCCATCCATGATTTCGGGTTCTCCAAATGCGCCGAAGAAACCTTCCGCAAATGGGGCGAAGAGGTCGTGTACGAGCGATTGATTCGAAAAATCAGGGAGCTGCGCCCCGATGTCGTCATCGCTTGCTTTGAAAATGAACCGACGACACACGGACATCACCGGGCGATTACGTTACTGACACAGCGAGCTTTCCACGAAGCAGCCGATCCACAGATCTTTCCGGAGCATAGGCAGGTTGGACTTTTGCCGTGGCAAATGAAAAAGCTGTATTTGCCTATCATGGACAACGATGATTATCACGTCGCTGTACCAGTGGGAGAATACGACCAAATCTACGGCTCATCCTATGTCCAGCTTGGTGAGCGATCGAGGTTTATGCATAAGACACAGGGCATGGGTGTTCATTACGACGAAGGCCCGACCTACAATTACTACCGCTTGGATGCATCTGTTTCCCCGGCACCGGAAAAAGAGCGCGACTTTTTTTTCGGACTGCCCTTCAGTTTTGCTGATCTGGCGCAGAGCATCGCTGCAAAAGGCGGGCAAGAACTCGCCGAAGTGCTTCACCGTATGCACGATGCGGCTACAGATATTTTGAATGCCTACCCACGTTTTGCTGAGGTGGCACAAAGGGTTCATCGCATGAAGGCTTTGCTTGCGTCTGCACAACAAGAAGTATGCAAGGCTCCACTCGATGAAGAAATAAAGATTGATTTGATGTATCGGCTAGGACTCAAGGAAGCGCAGCTAAACCGTGCCAGTGCCGAGGCTCTGTCTTTGGTCGTGAAAATCAAACCGGAGACGGGCGAGTGGGTGGCAGGTCAGACGACAACCGTCACCGTAACGGCTTACAACGGCGGCTCGCTTGAGGTTGAGCATGTGCAGCTGCGAATGCGTGTCCCCGCTGGATGGACGGCGAAACCACTCACGCCAACTGCGTTTCCACGACTTGCTTACAATCAGACGGTGTGCACCGTATTTGAGGTATCGATTCCTGCACAGACGGAGCTGTTCCATCCTTACAAGCCGTCCGTGCTCGATGTCGAAGTGCTCTATTTCGCCTTCGATACAGCCAGTACGATTCGCGTGGAGCCGGATAGCCGTGTAGCTGTGCTTCCGCCGTATGCCGTCACGCTGACACCGTCAGATGTGGTGCGAAACACGTTGCATACGGATGAGGCGATCCCGGTTAAGGTAACACTGAAACAGTACCGTCCGGGAAGCTCTACAGCCAAGGTCGCTCTCGTTGTCCCGGCAGGCTGGACAGCGGAGCCAGCCTATGTCGATGTCCCGTTTTCTTTCCGTAGCGAGACGAAAACGATTGCGTTTACTGTTCATACCACGCCACAAGTGAAGAATGGCAAATATCAGATCAGCGCTACGGTCGCGGGGACAGACGGTGTGACAGAGATCGCGCAGGATGTGCAGGTCATTGAATACCCGCATGTCGGCCGCACGTATTTCATCCGGCCTGCTACGCTGACTGTTCAAGCCTTTGACCTGGCCATCCCGAAAAATCAACGAATCGGCTATGTATCCAGCGGCTTTGACAATATGGATAAATACTTGCGCGCGGTTGGGGTGAATTGCCTCAATCTTGACGCAAACGAAATACAATCGGGCGATTTGTCCCGCTACGACACGATTGTTCTCGGCATTCGCGCATACGGATTCCGCCGCGAATTAATCGAGAGCAACCAGCGTCTTTTGCACTATGTAGAAAACGGCGGAAATCTCGTCGTTCAATATCACAAGCCGGAGGACAAATGGAAGCCGCACTTGGCACCTTACCCTATTTTTATCGGCGAGTCGCTGATCGATTGGCGGGTGACCAATGAGCAATCAGACGTCCGTATGCTGGCCCCTGACCATCCGATGTTCCAGGAGCCAAATGTGATTACCCAAGCAGACTGGGATGGATGGGTGCAGGAGCGCTCCATCTACAATCCTTCTCGCTGGGGAAGCGAGTATACCGAGCTGATTGCGACAAGTGATCCGGGAGAACCGGAGTTTCGCGGCATTTTCCTCACGGCGCACTATGGAAAAGGGACGTACACCTACAGCTCGCTTGCCTGGTTCCGCGAGATTCCACAGCTAGTCCCTGGCGCTTTTCGTTTGTTCGTCAACATGATCAGTCAGAAGCAGTAATGCCCCATCCACTCCGGGCCAACCGTGGGTCGATCCATGGCTACATCAATGAAATGCAAACGTACAGACCGCCATGATTGATATAGACATCAATCTGAAAATGGAATGGAGGAACGTTCATTGAGTAAGGGGAAACTTGCCAAGCTGTACACGATTACGACTGCAGCGGTGCTAGCCACGAGTCTGATTATGCCAGTAGCACCCGAGACCGCCCATGCAGACCGCGGGGTTGTCGACCTGTGGAAAGCCATCAAGCCGCTCACCACGATTGCCAGTGCGATGAACACCGGAGCGCATCCGGACGATGAGCACAGTTCGATGCTTGCGTATTTGTCGCTTGGCAAAGGGGTGGACACATCCAGTGTCATTGCGAACCGAGGCGAGGGAGGACAGAACGAGATAGGCAGCGAGCTGGGTAATGCGCTGGGGATCATTCGTACCCGCGAATTGCAGGAAGCTTCCAAAATCACGAACATCCATCTGGAGAACCTCAGTGAAAAAATCGATGACCCTATTTTTGACTTCGGCTTTTCCAAAAGTCCGGATGAAACTCTTCAAAAATGGGGGGAGGATGTCGCGTACGAAAAGCTCATCCGCCGTATCCGGACACTGAGACCCGATGTCGTGATTCCCGCATTTTTGAACGAACCTTCGACTCACGGTCATCATCGCGCGATTAATGTCATTACGGTACGGGCATTTAAGGATGCCGCAGATCCAAACGTTTTTCCGCAGCATGCAAAGGAAGGCTTGGCTCCTTGGCAGGTGAAGAAGCTGTATCTGCCTGCAAAGGAAAAGGATTACTCGGTCAAGGTGCCTGTTGGCGACTATGACGAAATTTATGGTGCCTCTTACGTCCAACTCGGCGAAGAATCCCGTTTTATGCACAAGAGCCAGGGCATGGGACGTCACTATGACGAAGGGCCAAGCTTCAATTATTACAAGCTCGATCAATCCATCGTAGAGACAAAAGACAAGGAAGCGGACTTTTTTACGGGAATTGCCTATTCGTTTGACGATTTAGCCAAGGAAGTTGCCAGACAGTCTGGAGGGGAAAAAGTCGCGGGTGAACTGAAAAAGCTGCAAAAGGATGCCGCAGAAGTCATTGCTGCGTACCCAAGCTTTGCCTCAGTAGCCAAGGAAGCACATGAAATGCTGGCGGATGTGGAAAAAGCGACGGCAGTAGTCGAAGCGTCCTCCTTGCCAACTGACACGAAAACAGACTTGCGCCATCGTTTGGGAGTGAAGAAATCCCAGTTGAATAAGGCTAGTGCCGAAGCGCTCTCGCTCGTAACCAAGGTTAAGCCTGAGACAACTGAGCTGGTAGCAGGCCAAACGACAAAAGTAACGGTTACGGCTTACAACGGCGGCCAAGCAAAAGTCGGGAAGATCAATCTCGCGCTGAATGTACCAAAAGGCTGGCAAGCCAAGCCGCAATCGCCCACCAGCTTTTCATCGCTCGGCTACAATCAGACGGTGAAAACGACATTTGATGTTACGGTTCCTTCTGATGCCGCTTTGTTCCAACCGTATGCCGCTTTCGCCATTACGGCAGATGTCAGCTACAGCTTCGCAGGCTCGACGGCGATTAGCCATGTGACACCAGCAGATGCCATTGCAGTTCTTCCATCTTTTTCTATGGTGCTGAGTCCAAATGCGACGGTTTTGAATACGCAGAAGCCAGAGGAGCCAATCCCGGTCAAGGTTACGGTGAAAAACTACAATCCAGGTGCAGCGAAAACAACCATTACTCTCGATGTGCCAAAAGGCTGGAGTGTAGAACCACAAGCAGCACCGCTCGCCTTTGAGGCCAAGGGAGAAACGAAGTCGGTTGCCTTTACAGTCAAAGCAGATGCTTCGGTCCAACCGAATAAGTATACGGTGACAGCAGTAGCATCTGGCAATGGTAAAGAGAGTCGACACGGCGCCCAAGTCATCCGTTACCCGCATATCGGCACGACTTACTTTGTTCAACCAGCGACGCTTGCGATCCAGGCATTTGACCTGAAGGTGCCGGAAGGATTGAAGGTCGGTTACGTATCCAGTGGCTTTGACAATATCGATCAGTATTTGTCCCAATTGGGAGTCAATGTGACCAATTTGTCGGCAAAAGACATCGAGTCTGGCGATTTGGATCAATACGATACGATCGTGCTGGGCATACGCGCTTATGGTTTCCGACCTGAGTTGATTCCTTCAAATGCACGCTTGTTGAAATACGTGGAAAACGGCGGAAATCTGGTCGTGCAATACCACAAGCCAGAGGATAAATGGAAGCCGGAGCTGGCTCCTTATCCGATCAAAATCGGTGCTCCGCTGATTCAATGGCGTGTCACAGACGAAAAATCCAAGGTAACAGTATTGGCGCCTGATCATGCATTATTCCATTCGCCAAACAAAATCACGGAGGAAGATTGGGACAACTGGATTCAGGATCGTTCCGCTTACAATCCTTCCGAGTGGGGCAAGGAATACACAGAGCTAATCTCCAATGGAGATGAAGGCGAGAAGGAATTTACGGGTACGTACCTCACTGCCAAGTATGGAAAAGGAACGTATACCTACAGCTCGCTCGTGTGGTATCGCGAAATTCCGTCACTCGTACCGGGTGCGATCCGATTGTTTGTCAACATGATCAGCCCACAGCAGTAATCATAGTAGAAGGGAAGGCGATCGTTCGGCGGTCGCCCCCCTCCTAAAAGAAGATCAGACGCAAAAATAGAAGCAGCATACGAATGGGTAGGAAGGAGATGCAAGAAAGATGAATTACAGAGATCGAATTTTTCAACAGGAGGGAGCCAGTTTCCCTGGCAAGACATACGTGGAGGCGGTTTTGGAGCCTGCATTCAATGAAGCGAAGCACCATTTGCTGCATCCGATGATGGCGATCAACAAGGCACATTTGATCATGCTTCGTGAACAAGAATTGCTCACAGACGATGAGGCCAAAAGAATTGCTGGTGCACTGTGTGGGATCGAAATGGAAGAGCTGCGCCAATCGCATTACACCGGACAGTTTGAAGATTTGTTCTTTCAGGTAGAGAGCCGTTTGCTGGAACTGGCTCCTGATGTGGCAGGAAATCTGCATCTGGCTCGCAGCCGCAACGACATGGGGATTACCATATACCGTATGGTGCTGCGTGAAAAATTGTTGGTGACCTTGGCTTCTGCCCTCTATCTGAAAGAGCATTTGCTCCTCTTTGCAAATGAGCATGTGGATACGATCATGATTGGCTACACGCACACACAGCAGGCACAGCCGACGACCATGGCGCATTACATCATGGCGGCTACTGACATGCTCAGCCGTGATATCAAGCGACTGATCCAAGCCTATCACACAGTCAATCGCTCACCGATGGGGGCAGCGGCCTTGACGACTTCTGGCTTTGCGATCAGCCGGGAGCGGATGCGCGAATTGCTTGGATTCGATGAGCTGGTGGAAAATTCCTATGATGCAGTCTGCGGCGCTGATTATTTGGGGGAAGTAGCGACAGCCGTACAATTGGCAGCGATTAATTTGGGGCGTACGGTTCAAGATATGCTACTGTGGTGCACACAGGAATTCGCGGGGTTAAAAGTCGCGAGTCCATACGTGCAGATCAGCTCCATCATGCCGCAAAAGCGCAATCCGGTTTCCTTTGAACATATGCGCTCTCTGTTGTCCAGTGCAGCAGGCAATGCGACGACAGTGCTTACGATGATGCACAATACGCCTTTTGGCGATATCGTGGATACCGAGGATGACATGCAGCCGTACGCGTGGCGGAGCATGGGAGTACTCGAGCAGATGTATCGCTTGATGGCGAGTGTTGTAGGTACGATGGAAGTGAACAAGGACGTCCTCTTGGAGCGGGCAAAGGGCAGCTTTGCGACCGTCACAGAGCTGGCGGATACATTGGTGCGCACGGATCAACTTTCGTTCCGCAAATCTCATCACATCGTGAGTCGTGTGGTAAAAGAAGCGATGAGCGAGCAACTCGCTGCAAACCAAATCAGCTTGGAGCTGGTAAACCGTGCAGCCGTGGAAGTAATCGGGCGGGAGCTGTCGCTCACAGCAGAAGAGCTCAGACTGGCGCTTGACCCCGTTCATTTCGTAATGATCCGCAAGCTTCCTGGTGGACCAAATCCAGAGGAAATGAAGCGCATGATCGCCGTTCGCCAAGCGGTTCTCCAGCAGGAAACAGAATGGCTGGCACAGAAGAAGCAGGCGAATGCGAATGTGATGAAAGGGCTTGATCAGATGACAGCTGAATGGAGTGTGGGGTAATGGCAGTGGTGCGAATACCTCTTCTGGCAGTGGACGGAGGGGGCACCAAGTGTCTGGCGGTACTGGTGGACCGCTCCAGAAATGAAATCGGTGCAGGACGCTCCGGTTCATGCAATTATCAAGGGATCGGGGAGGAAGCGGCAGCTCGTGAGTTGGTTGCCGCGATCAGCCAAGCTCTGGACGATGCGATCGCTCGTCAAACAGTTGCCCCCTTTATGAGCGGCACTTCGACACTGGATGGACCAATCGAATGGGAAATCGAGTGCGCGGTGTTCGGGATCGCTGGCCTGGACACAGAGTATGATCGACAGGTAATCTCGCGGATGGTGAGCAAGGTACTGCACCAGCTCGATATTCGCGTCCAGCACCTGATTGTGGAAAATGACGGATTTGCGGCATTGCTCGGTGCGACCGGAGGCAAACCCGGCATTCTGGTCATCGCAGGCACTGGCTCGATTGCCTTTGGTGTAAACGATGAACAGGAAACGGCGCGAGCAGGAGGCTGGGGGCATCGGGTCGGTGACGAGGGTAGCGGCTACTGGATCGGCAAGCAAGCGATTATGGCTGTATTAAAAGCAGCGGATGGCCGTGGCGAGCCGACCGTATTGAAGGAGCTGCTTCTCCCGCACGTTGGACTGGGACGCGTAGATGAATTGTTTAACTGGACGTACAGTGAGCATTATTCCGTAGAGAAGGTAGGAGAGCTGTCGCCGTTGGTCAGTCAAGCGGCACTTGCCGGAGATAAGGTGGCAGCAGCTATTTTGCAGGTCGCAGGCGAAGAGCTTTTCGATGCTGCTCGGGCTGTCATTGATACGTTGCAAATGAAAGCCAAGCCGTTTCAGATGATCATGCAGGGGGGCGTTTTGCAAAACGATGATCGCGTGCGAGAGATCGTCGTAGAGCGCGTCCGAGAGTACGCTTCGCAGGTCGTCATCGAAAATGCACAAAACGATCCGATTTACGGTGTCATAGCAAAAGGATTGGCTTATTTAGAACGCCAATCGGGCGGCAGGTGAGGTGCAAGAAATGAAAAAAGTAATGGTTGTCTTTCCCCATCCGGACGATGAGTCTTTTGCCTGCGGGGGAACGTTGGCAAAGTGCAAGGACGCCGGACATGAAACGTGCTATTTGTGCATTACCTCCGGCTGCAAAGGACGCAGTGGTCCATTCGATATCAATTGCCGAGAAAAGCTGGCAAAACATCGAGAGCTAGAGCTGAAAACAGCGGCGGAAGTGCTCGGAATCAGTCGTCTTGACTTGTTCCGGTACCCGGATGGTTCCTTGCAAAATGCCGATCTGGATGAGCTGGTGGGTAAGATTCGGGAAGCGATAGAGGAATGGAAGCCCCATGTCGTCGTGACGTTTCCGCCGGACGGGGTAACGGGTCATCCCGATCATATCGTCACGTGCGAGGCGACGACGCGAGCGGTCGAACAAGCGGAAGCGAGCTTGACTCCCGCAGAATATCCTGATCTGTACTATGTTTCGATCCCACACTACTACGATCATTGCCCGGATCATGGTCCAAAGCCAGCAGTTCCGATTACAGGCAAGGTCGATATTTCGGGCTATCGGAAACAAAAAGGAGAGGCGCTGAAGGCTCACTTGAGTCAGGAGTATTCCGTGAATCGCGCTTATCCGGGTGTGATCGATGGGGACTTTGGTGTCATTGGCTGCTATGAGTACTTTACTTTGGTGCGGTCAGCGGGCAAGGCGATCGAGCCGGTTAGTGTGGGTGGGAGTATTCCTCTCATTGACCTGTAATCTAAAAAGTAGAAAGGGCTGACCAGCATGATTTTTGCTTGTCAGCCTTTTTCGTTGGATAGAACATCAGTCGGATTGTTTTGCCCTGCTAGATTTGCTTACAATGTGATCAAGTGCAATTGGAAATCAAAGGGAGAGAAGACATGTCACACAGAGTCTATGTATATAACGTCAGTGAGCCCTCTCAAGCGCAAGACAACGACACGATGATGGTGGAATGGGGCTATGAGGTCCCACTACTCTTGCAGCCGCTCTTCATAGAAGGTGGTTCAATCGCCGGAAACAATTACAACAACCATACCGAGCCGGACAATTCCGGACTCTATTACGACGCGCAGACAGGCATCGAAAACGTGAAGCGATTCTACGATTTTCTGGAGAGACAGGAAGGGCTAATCCGTAACAAAGAAGCATTTTTATATGCGAGGAATCAGCTTCTGAGCTATCTGGAAAAACGAACGCTTCCGTATTTTCACATCGATGCCTGGGATGTATTCAATATGGATGACATCCCTCATGACGAGCAGGCGGAAATTTTGCGCGCCAATATTGCCCATAACAACGAGATCATGACAAAGGCAATGGACAACGATGACATCTCATTGATGAACTACTCCGAATTGATGGACGTGAACCCAGGCTTTCGTTCTTTTTCCGAGCTGCTCAATTATGAGGACTACCAATACGGCTGGGGACACATCTGGCAGCCTTATGAAGAGCATTCCGACGTGGAGATTTTTGAGGAAGCTGGCTTGCTTGGTCTAAAAGACGCAGAGGGAAACGTATTGCTCGCTCCTCAGTTCGATGCCTTTTACGATTTCGCTTCTGAAGATCTCGCTGTGGTCGCCCGAGATGGTAAATACGGCTATGTACATAAATCCGGGAGAATTGTCATTCCATTGGAGTGGGAGGATGCCTACGATTTTGAATACGGCTCTGCTGGTGCCATTGTCAAACGAAACGATCGATATGGTCTGATCAATCTGGAAGGCAAAACAATTGTCCCTACCGACTATGAAGAATTGGAACCGCTCGATTACCAACGATTTTATACGGCAAAGAAAGACGGAAAATGGGGCGTGCTGGGGGAAGCTGGTTTTGTAACGATAGATTTTGAGCATGAAGAAGCTTTCAAGTGCGGGGACGGATTTTACCATACAGCGGTTAAGGGCAGGAAAAATCAGAAAATCTTTAACGAATATTGGAAATACATCGGGGAATTCCCTCTGGCGGCGGTGGAACAGATCGACGAAGGGCTTATCCTCGTCAAACCACACAAGGATGCACGTCATAGCACCTTGTACAAAAGAGACGGCGCTGTCGGCGCATCCGGCTTCGATAAATTGAATCGGCAAACCCATTTTCCGAATCTACTTGTTCTACGCAAGGGAAAGAGGTACGCCGCTTATGGCAAGCAGCAGGAGAGCCTTCTGTTGCCGTATGAATACGATGAACTGATTGATTTGCAGGTTTATACGGAGACAAGGCAGGGCAATCAGGTGCTGGCCAAAAAAGATGGAAAGCTAGGCGTTTTTTATGGAGATGCCGATCAGCCAGCATGGTTATTCCCCTTAGACGATTATGAGAATATTTTTCGGCTGCATCAGGATGCGTATGCTTTGAAGAAAAATGGATTATGGAGCATTGCCTTATCGCCGGAAAAGCGATGGAGTGATTTTGAATTCGATTTGGTGGTGAAAAAGGCATTTGTCGGGGGTTTTGCTTATGCCTTCAAGGGTCACGACGTTTATGTAGTAAGCGAGTACGGGCTGTCGAGGGCAGAGAAAACGCTCGTTCTGGAGGATGTAGAAGATCGTTATTCCAGCTATTATTTTGATGCTGAGGTTCGCAAGCGACTGCTGGCCTATGCCAAAGGGGAGCAATCGGATGTTGACAGTGTAGATCAGTACACGCCAGTAGAAACGTTGTACAATCTTGGCATGGAAGCGTATGAAGCAGGTGATTATGAGAAAGCCATTCTGTACGATACGCTTGCTGCTAAAAAGGGCTATGCCCCATCCATGAACAACCTAGCGCATATGTATTACAGTCTAGAAGGCTTCGAGGATGCTGATAAAGCTTTTTACTGGTATGAATTAGGGGCTGCGGCAGGCAACCACCATGCTATGAATGGATTAGGCTGTTGCTATCGACACGGGGTAGGCACGGAAGCTGATGCCGATCAGGCAATGTACTGGATGGGCAAGGCGGCAGAACATGGTCATGCGCTGGCTCACAACAATTTGGGGGCCATCTATTATGACGGAGAACTGGTGCCGCAAGATTTGGACAAGGCCCTCTGGCATTATGAGCAGGGGGAGTTATTGGGCTCGCCGGTTTATGGTTGGCTTGGCTATCTTCACGATTCAAAAGCAAACTACGAAAAGGCGCTGCATTATTATCACCAAGATTACGAAGTAGGCGGCGATATCAGTGCCTATAATTTGGGGATCTTCTACTATAATGGCTACGGTACAGCCAAAAATATCGACGCCGCTATCACTTATTTTCACGCTGCTTTGGAAAGAAACTACCCGCATGCGCATCTCGAACTGGCAAGGATTTACCGGAATGAAGAACAATTTACGGACGAGCTCCTGGTGAAAAAGCACATCGAAGAAGCGGAAAAGGCAGGTCTTGATATTCCTGAGGAGCTTGCACAATCGTAGAAAAAGCAAAAAGCGGATCGACAGGAAAAGTCGTCGGTCCGCTTCCAACTAACCAGCATGCTAAATAATGGCTTCCACTTCAATTTCAACGAGCAGACGCGGGTCAATCAATGCCTTGACCTCAACCATCGTAGCGACAGGCTGAATCTCGCGGAAAAACTCCCCGTGTGCTTTTCCGATCTCTTCCCACTTGCTGATATCCGTTACAAACATTCGTGTTCTGACCACATGAGACAAATCGGCATCTAATTCTCGCAATGCTTTCTCAATCGTCTCCAGGATGAACCGCGTTTGTTCATAGGCATCGCCCACACCAACGACTTCCCCGTCCTTCATGGCGGTTGTGCCAGCCACTTCAATCCGGTCGCCGATTCGGATTGCGCGACAATAGCCTACAACCGGTTCCCAAGGTGAACCTGTGAATACTTTCTTTCGATTCATAGTAGAAAGCCCCTCTCTTTTCCGCAATAATTGGAATATACTACAAAAAGGAAGGCGAGTGGAGCGGATGATAGACTTTTTTTTCACCCTTTTTTCCAAGTACAAGTGCTTGATACACACCGCGTTTGGTCATGTAGAATACATCCGCGTGGTAAACAAGCTAAGTGCTCATGGCATTCGTTTTCGGACACGCAGTCACTCTCAAGCAGTTCGTCATTTAGGGGGAGACATGGGGATGTTGCCCCAAGAACAAGACCATAAGCAGTATGACATCTACGTGGCGAAAGAAGATGAACACCAAGCACATTTGGCGATTCATTCCCGTTGATGGATACCTATACGATCATGACAAGCTCTTATATAATGAGTGGGATCAGTAAGAAAATGGTACACCCGAGGAGGAACCAATATGTCCGTACTAGAGGCACTCAAAAGCAGAAGAGCCGTGCGTAACTATATTCCAAAAGAAGTAGAAACAGAAAAAATCCAAGCGCTGCTAGATTGCGCAGTGTTAGCGCCGAATGACCGCTTGCGTCAGCCGTGGCATTTTTACGTGATCAGAGGAGAAGCAAAGCTGCGGTTCGAGGAAATCGCGAAGGAATTTTTGCTGGAGCGTTTTCCGACCAAGCCGAATCTCGTGCAGGATTCCTTGGCCGTCCTGGAAAAAACACCGCTCGTCATTGTCGCGACTGCTGATGTGATCCTAGGAGATGAAGCATCTTCAGAGGATAATGAGTACGCGGTTTGCTGCGCGATTCACTCCATGTGGCTGGCAGCGAAGGAACTCGGACTTGGCATGGTATGGCGCACAAGAGGAGTCGGCTTGGTTCGCGACGAGCGCTTGCTGCAATTCCTCGGATCGCCTGAAAATAAAAAGGTCGTGGGCACGCTGTTCATTGGTTATCCCGAGGCAGATGCGCCTGAGACGAGTCGGGTGGCGGCGGAAGAAAAGACGACCTGGCTGTAATCAAGCACCATCACTTTTGGGAAGCGGAGGACTATTCATGAATCAGCAAGTAACGGATTATATCCAAAACATAACCAATGAATCTCAGGTAGAAGTTTGCAATCGGATTCGCCAGCTCATCCATGAAAATATCCCGAATGTAGAAGAGCAGGTGAAGTATAAACAAGCCTTTTATTCCATTCAGGGCAAGCAGACATGTGTGTATTTTCCGGCAAAGGATTGGATTCATGTGACGCTGTTTCAAGCGGCGAATCTGGATGCTCCAGCTGGCTTTTTTGAGAAGTCTGATCATGCTGACCGGAAGACCATCAAAATACGGAACGGAAAAGAATTTGATTTTGATGTTCTTGCAGGCCTCCTCAAAAAACTGGGTGAAGCGCAGTAGTTGTTTGCAACTAAGTCTCCCCACGCACGTATAAATGGATAAGGTTAGACCGTACATATCGAGGGGAGCTGTTTCATTATGTTTGGAAAGCTTGCGGCAGACGCGCTTGGCTTGAGCAATGTGGGAATCGTGGTAAAACCAGCAGATTACGACAAGGTGGATGCTGATGATTACATCATGCACGAGGACAATGAGAAAATTTATTTTTTGATCAAATCAAAGTCCGACGAGTATTGCTTCACCAATCTGGGGCTAGTTCATCTGGATGGAACGAGTGCCACCAGCAAAAAACGCATGCTGCGCCGCTATTCCTACCATACACACCCGATCTCTGACGTGTATCTGGAAACAGCCGGAACCGTCGATTTGGATGTAGAAATCAAGTTCACCATGGGCAATGAGCACTACTCGATCGATGTCAACAAAAAGCATTTGGAGGAGCTAAAAGACCTCTACAAAGCTCTTGTGAAGATCGCATCGATTATGCACGATAACGAATTTGCGCTCCAGCATGCAAAAGAAAGCCTCCACGTCGCCCAAAGCACACTGGGCCGCGTAACAGGCCAGCAAGCAGACGTAGCTTCACAATTCAAGTCCATCAACCAATACACCTTCGATTGGCTGGAAGACATCCGATACAAGTATGTCGTGAAAGACTTTGGGAAAGTCTTTGAAAAATACATTCAAAACTAAAAAGGAAGAGCCTCTTTCAAAGAGGCTCTTTTTGTATTTTAAGCGAAATCTTCGACAAGCCCCTACTCTTACGAGTAGACCAAACCGGGTCAAACAAGCAGCTGTACGGGAAGGTGTGTCACATGTTTGGAAGGAGACCGCCCGAACGTAGTGAGGATATAGGCGACTGGAAAACATCTGGCACCCCTTCCTCCCGACCACTACAGCCTGATGACCAAGCTCTTTCAAGCTTTACTCCTTGTGCAAAAGCTTGCCGATCTTGAGCGCCAGCTGGATTTGAAGCAGTTCCTCCGAGTTTTTCAAATCCATGTTCAAAATCTCCTTGATCTTCTCGATTCGATAAATAAACGTATTGCGGTGAATGAACATCGCTTTGGCTGCTTCACTGACGTTTTGATTGTACAGAAAGTAATTGTCCAAAGTCACCATGAGGCTCGTGCCGAACTCTTGATCATGCTCGTACAGTTTCCCCAGTCGCTTCAAAAAGAAGTCTTCCAGTTCAATGTCCTTAATGTTGGAATCCAGGAAATGATAGACGGAGTAATCATCGAAATGAGAGACGTCGCCCTTGCTGTTGAACTTCTGCATCAGGCGGATCGCTTCATGTGCTTCGGAAAAGCTTTTATGAAGCGAAGCGATGTTTTTATATTGACGTCCCACCCCAATAAAGAACAAGGTTTTCTTGATTTTATCCACGAGAGCGCTGTACAGCTCATTGGCGAATTGTTTGGCTTCACTTGCAGACACCACGGGTTTTTGCTCATTTTGTCCGATAAGGATGATGATCCGATTGTTTCGATAAAAGCAGGTGATTTCTCCAGGAGCTTTGCTCGAATGGTCATAGACGAGATCGACGCATTTTTTGGCGATCCGATCCAGCTCGTACTTGCGATCGATTATATCCTCCAAATTTTCCAGCTCAACCGGCTCGATATTAATAACCATACAAAAATACATGTAGCTCGATTGCAGCCCGTGTAAATCGCACAACGTTTGAAGGGAATCAGCCGACGTGATTTTTCCCGTTAATAGATCATCGAAAAAGTCTTGTCTGATCTTCAGCTTCACTTCCTCGATTTCCCTCGCCTTGATCCGCTCCAGCGCCACGATGGTGGACGCCTGTTCCAGCACAATGTAGTCAAATTCAGTTAGCTCCCAAATGGTTTGCCAGACGACGATGTATCCATAGATGTGATTGGCCACAGCAACAGGTAGAATCCTGCATTTAATCTCATCATCCTTTACATGGTAGATACGCTTGATCGACTTTTTGATCTGGCTAATATTTTTCGGGACGGACTCCGTGAAGTCACGGGTAAAAACAGGTCTGTTTTTGATCAAGGTCAGGCAGGAGTCAAGCGGAATCGGATTGTGCCAGATTTCCGTGTAATGAAGCAAATGCCAGTCCTGATCCAGAATAAGGATCGGGTTGTTGATCGTCTCAGACAGCTCGGAAGCAATGCGATCCAGTCCGCCACCTTCCAGCGCAATGCGAAACAGTGCGTTATGCATGTCCAATGTTTTGCGGTTCAACAAATCATAACGCCCAGAGGCTTTTTCGTTAATAATGGCAATTACTTTAGACAACGTGTATTCAAAAGGCAGGGCCAAGAGCGGCAGCCCGTACTTGTTGGCATGATCAATCATGTTTTGCGGGATTTGATCGAAATAGCGATGCATCTTGATAACGAGCCCGGAGCAGTTGATTTCCGCCAGCTCTTTGATGATTTTATTTTGTAATTCAGGATTGTCCTTGAAAATATACCCGGTGGAGAGCAGCAGTTCGTTGGAAGACAGCCAGTCAAAAGCATCCGGGTTTTCCATAATATTGACGATGGAGATAATGTTGTTGATGCCTTGCTCTCCGGCGATGATTTTGATGCCGTCTATGGATTGAATGGTAAGCAAATCCTTGATGGTCAGCACCCTGTTCACTCCTTTGCCACAAAGGGATTCCTGTAATTGTGCAATGTGCACAAGTGAACCTCAGTTTTTTTAGTTTCGATACACAATGACGATTCCATTCACCATGTCTAAAATAATGATGTAAGTACGAGGGCTTGTCTAATTGTTTTTTAAAAGAGCAAGCGCCGAGCCAATCTTGGCGGGTTGTTCAATCACGAGATCATGGAGGGCTTACTATGACAGACAAAAGCGTAGTACAAGCATTTCTCGAGGCAGCGGCTGAGGGGAATATCGAAGCACTGAAAAAGCATTTGGAGCAGGGCGTAGATATCAATGCAAGAAACAGACAAAAGCGTACAGCGATTCTGACTGCTGCCATGAACGACAAATTGGAAGCGGTATCGTTTTTGGTAGAGGCGGGTGCAGATGTAGATTTGCAGGATGAGACATGCTTCAACCCGTTCTTGTTCGGATGCATCAACGGCAAGCTGGAGCTTGTCAAAATGATGATCAAGGCAGGAACAAACCTGGAGCTGTTGACTCGTTTTGGTGGAGTAGGGATTACACCAGCGTGCGAAAAAGGCCATGTGGACATCGTACGTGAGCTCGTAACGACGACTGACATCAACGTAAACCATACCAACTTTGTGGGTTGGACACCACTCATCGAAGCGATCATCCTCAATGATGGCGGTGAGAAGCAACAAACGATCATCAAGCTGTTGATTGAGCATGGCTGCAATGTACACATGGTAGATAAATACGGCGTAACACCGCTTGAGCTTGCGAGAAGAAAAGGCTACACCGAGATCGAAAAAATCTTGCTCGAAGCAGGAGCAAAGTAAAGCGTCCCATGTACATCCAGGCGTTATCTGGCGATGCCGGTTTCCTTGAGCGTTTGGCACGAGCAAACTTTAGCGGGACCGTACACAGTTTTTTTGAGCGAACGATTAATCTGACATGCAGCGAAAACGGGGAATTGTACACCATTGGAAACTATCAGCTAGACAATGCACCGAACACGCTCATCATTGATAGAAAAGGCTTTTCAGAGCTGGGGCTGTCAACTAACGCTCCGGTTATGACCGAAAATAACACGCTCGTTATCGGAGCGAATTTACGAATATGGATTCAGCAAGCAACAAAGTGGGAAGGTGAGCTTCCTTCCTATCCTTGTGACATAGAAGGCGTAGATGTATTGCGCAGAAATGTGGCGTTCACGAAAAACTACGTGGACGTATACGGCAAGACGGGGGGCATGAAAATGTCCTCCCACCCTGCCAGTCCGTTTGAGAAAGAGATGTCCCGTATGCTGATCCAGCGTGCAGGCATGCTTTCCGACGATCTGGCGAACAACCGCATAGAGTCAGCTACTCGGCATGCGATAAGTCTTATCGGACTGGGGCCGGGGTTAACGCCCTCAGGTGACGATTTTTTAGTGGGATTGTGCAGTGTATACAAAATGCGAAACATTTCCTCTTGTTTGTCATGCCCATTTTTCGATGAAATCGTCCGTACGTCCCAAGTATTAACGAACGAAATCAGTGCGATCACGCTGAAAAAAGCAGCCCATGGACAAGTAAGAGAGTCGCTAAATGACTTACTTTCATGCATGGTGTCCGGCTCCATGAAAGAGCTTGTCCCTGCTTTAGACAAAATCATCGGGATCGGCTCGTCGTCGGGTACGGATATCCTGCTTGGCATCCTATGTGGTTTGGAACGAAATCTAGAAGCTGGAGGTAACGTATGTCTACCAAAGTCGTAATCAAGCAAAGCACGTATTTTGACTCGGTATCCCTGATGTCTCTCTCTACAAAAGCAAATCAAATTGAAGGTGTCGAACAAGCGGTTATTGCGATGGGCACCGACATGAATAAAGAGGTATTGAAAAACGTAGGCTTGCTCACACCTGAGCTGGAAGCAGCGAAAACGAGCGACCTGATGATTGTGGTGAAGGCGGCGACAGACGAGCTGTGCGAGAGCGCTCTCATCGCCATCGATGAACTGTTCAAGAAAAAAGGCGGCAGCAAATCCGCAACGGAGATCAAATACTCCACGATTGATTCAGCGGCAGCCAGCATTCCAGAGGCGAACCTCGCTGTGATCTCTGTAAACGGCGCGTTCGCGGCGAGAGAAGCGAGAAAAGCGTTGGAAAACGAACTGCACGTCATGCTGTTCAGCGACAACGTGAGCATTGAGGAAGAGATCGCTCTGAAGCAATTCGCGCATGAAAAAGGCCTTTTGATGATGGGACCTGACTGCGGGACGGCGATCATCGGCAATGTAGCGTTGTGCTTCGGAAATGCCGTGAGAAAAGGCAACATCGGGATCGTAGGTGCATCGGGCACAGGCAGCCAAGAGGTAAGCGTGCGTATTCACGACTTCGGCGGCGGTATCACGCAGCTGATCGGTACAGGCGGTCGCGACCTCTCCGAGCAAGTCGGCGGCATCATGATGCTCGACGGAATCAAAGCACTGGAAGAGGATGAGGCGACAAAGGTTATCGTGCTCATTTCCAAACCACCAGCACCGAGCGTTCAGGAAAAAGTATTGGCGCAAGTGAAAAACTGCAAAAAGCCTGTGGTTGTGTACTTCATTGGTGGAGAAGAAACGCCAGTTCTGGAAGCGGGCGGGCATTTTGCAAAAACGAGCAAGGAAGCAGCCATCAAAGCAGTTGTACTGGCAGGTGCCAACGAAGACGAGCTCAACAAGCGCGCCCTCAACTGGCCACTGATTGAAGAAGTTCGAGCAAAACTGACACCTGAGCAAAAATACGTTCGAGGTCTGTTCTGCGGCGGTACACTGTGCGATGAAGCGATGTACCTCGCGATGGACAAGTATGAAGACGTATACAGCAACATTCAAAAGAAAGCAGACTACAAGCTGAAAAATATCCATGAGAGCAAGGCTCACACTTTCCTCGACATGGGCGATGACGACTTTACAAATGGCAAGCCGCACCCGATGATCGATCCTTCCACGCGCATCGCGAGATTTTTGGAAGAAGCAAAAGATCCTTCTGTCGGCGTGATTTTGATGGACTTCATCCTTGGCTTCGGTTCCCACGAAGATCCTGTTGGTGTCATGCTGCCAGCGATCATCGAAGCAAAAGCACAAGCAGCAAAAGAAGGCAGACACATGGAAATCTTGGGCTATGTGCTGGGGACTGACCTCGATACACCGAACTTCGACGAGCAAGTGAAAAAGCTGATGGATGCGGGCGTAACGATTGCGAGCAGCAGCACGAATGCAGGTCTTCTGGCTAGAGAATTTGTTGCGAAAGGGGAATAATCATGAGCAAAATCAATGAGCTGTTTAACGGAAAAATTCATGCGATCAACGTAGGGATCGAGTTTTTCAAAGACGATATCATCAAGCAAAATGCGAATGCGTCTCATCTGGATTGGAAGCCTCCAGGCGGCGGAAAGCCTGAGCTGATCAACGCTCTCGACAGACTAGAAAACGCTGCTGTCGCTCGGAAAATCGCTGCGGCAAACAAGCTGGCGGTAGAGCGCATCATCAACTCCCAGCCGATGCTTGTTGGCTTCGACCAAGCGATCAATGTGGTGCCAGGCATGACAAAAACCACGATTCTGCACGCGGGTCCGCCCATTACGTGGGACAAAATGTGCGGCGCGATGAAAGGTGCCGTAACCGGAGCAATCGTATTCGAGGGCTTGGCAAAAGACATCGAGGAAGCTGAACAGGTAGCTGCTTCCGGCGCAATCACGTTCTCTCCATGCCACGAGCATAACTGCGTAGGCTCCATGGCAGGTGTCACATCCGCTTCGATGTTCATGCATGTAGTCAAAAACAAAACGTACGGCAATGTCGCGTACACCAATCTGAGTGAGCAAATGGCGAAAATTTTGCGCATGGGTGCCAACGATGAAAGTGTCATCGCCCGTCTGAACTGGATGCGCGATGTATTGGGACCAATGCTGCGTGATGCGATGAAGATTGCAGGTGAAATCGATCTGCGTCTCATGCTGGCGCAAGCGCTGCACATGGGCGATGAATGCCACAACCGCAACAACGCGGGTACGAGCTTGTTGATTCAAGCACTGACTCCATACATCTTGGAGACAGATTTCACCAAAGAACAAAAACGCGAAGTATTCGATTTCGTAGCAAGCAGCGATTACTTCTCCGGTCCGACATGGATGGCGATGTGCAAATGCGCGTTAGATGCAGCACATGGAATCGAGAACAGCACGATTGTCACCACAATGGCGCGTAATGGCGTAGAGTTCGGTATCCGTGTAAGTGGTATGGCTGGCAACACTTGGTTCACAGGACCTGCTCAAAAGGTAATCGGTCCCATGTTCGCAGGCTACAAGCCAGAGGATTCCGGTTTGGATATCGGAGACAGTGCGATTACAGAAACGTACGGTATCGGCGGCTTCGCGATGGCGGCAGCTCCAGCAATTGTTGCGCTCGTAGGCGGTACGGTTGAAGAAGCGATCGGATTCTCCACCACGATGAAAGAAATCACGACAGCAGAAAATCCAAACGTCACGATTCCTCTCCTGGACTTCCGAGGTGTAGCAACAGGTATCGATATTCGTCAGGTGATCCAAACGGGCATCCTGCCAATTATCAACACTGCCATTGCGCATAAAGACGCAGGGATCGGCATGATCGGTGCGGGTATTACGTATCCACCGATGGAAGCTTTTGAAAAAGCATTGCTCGCAGTAACAAAAAACGGTTAGCTAATTGCTTTTCATCCTAGGTGACTCAGCTTTCGCAGCAAAAGAAGGTTGCGAAAGCTGGGTTGAATGAGGAAGGTGAATGAACATGGGACAGGCAAACGTAAAGGAATCATATGAAGAATTCAAGTCCTATGGATACGCGGACGATATTTTGCCAAAGACTTCCGAAAATCGAGATTGGGGCACCTTTAACTACGTGACCGTGTGGATGGGCGCTGTGCATAATCTCATGTCGTACATGACTGTAGCCGGATTCTTTGTCCTCGGATTATCCGTTCCGCAAGTCTTGTGGGCAGTCATGATTGCTGCCTTGATTGTCTCGGCTGGCTATGTGTTGAATGGCTATGCGGGACAGAAATACGGGATTGGCTATTCGATGCTTTTGCGCAGCTCTTTTGGTGTAAAAGGCTCGATCATTCCTGCTATATGTCGCGGGCTTATCGCTGGTGTTGTGTTTTTTGGGACAAAAACAATTATTGGCGCACAATCCTTTAATGTCATTTTTGAGAAAATATTCCCTGGTTATATGAATATGGTTCCAGGCTTTGATTTTCTCGGATTAGATTTCCCGACGATGCTTTCTTATGTGATCCTCTGGGTCATTACAGTTGGATTGTTTTTAGGTGGAATGAAAATTCTCAGTCTGTTTAGTAAATGGTCTTCACCGATCATCTATATTTTCATTGTAGGTGCAGCGATTTGGGCGATCAGCGTTGCTGGCGGATTTGGTCCGATCTTTGCTTATGCTCCTGCCAAACCGATGGAGAATTGGCTTGTATTTATCGCATGTGTAAGTGCATTGGTATCGAACTGGGGTGGCCCGATTGTAAATATTGCAGACCTTACGCAAAGGGCAAAACACCCGAAAGCTCCGATGATTGGTCTGCCGCTTGGAATGATTACATCCTACATCCTGTTTGGAATTACGTGTGTAGGATTGTTGGTTGGAACGCAAATTGCGTTTGGCATCAAAGACTTTAATGTCGTCGCTGCCATTGATCAAATTGGGAATCCTGTTGCCGTCATTGTCTTGTTGCTGGCACTGAATATAGGTTCGACGAGCTATGTTGTGTTTGGGAATTTGCTTCCATCTGGACTACAGATGACAGCGCTTCTTCCGAAAATGTTTACAGTGAAATCAGCGGCTATCTTAACAGCTGTATTGGGGACTGTCATTTTACCTTGGAAGCTGGTGAATGGTACCGCCGCGCTGTATATGTTCTATAGCTTTATCGGCTCCATGTACGGTCCGATTACGGGGATCATGCTGGTTAGTTTCTTCATTGAAAGAAAAAGAAAGCTGGATTTATCCAGCATCTACGTAAAACCAGGTGAAAACGGAGAATACAAAAACGGCGTTAATATGGTGGCATGCGGCGTATTGATTGTCAGCTTCTTGATTACGCTATCCGGCTCTTTCTTGCCAAATGTGCCACTATTGGCAAACATCAGCAAGTCTGCTTTCCTTAGCGGGATGATTATCTCCAGTGTTCTCTATGCATTGAGCTATAAATGGAACAAATCAAGTGCGATCACGCAGCGTGAAACCACTGCAAAAGTATCTTAACCAAAGGAGAAGTGCCCAGTGGAAAAACTCGTAATTGTTGCTATCGGCGGCAACTCATTAGTGAAAGATAATGGTCGCAATACCATTCAAGACCAATATGAAGCCGTATGTGAAACCGCGGCAAATATCGCGGATATGGTGCAAGAAGGCTACAACGTTGTCGTTACTCATGGCAACGGACCGCAGGTTGGATTTGCTTTGCAAAGATGCGAAATCGCGAATGAAGTGTCCGGGATGCCTACGATCCCGCTGGTCAATTGCGTGGCGGATACGCAGGGGGGAATCGGCTACCAAATCCAGCAGGCACTCACCAACGAATTCGCCAAAAGAGGAATCAACAAAAAAGTGGCGAGCGTCATCACACAGGTAGAAGTTAGCAAGGATGATCCGAACTTCGAAAATCCAACGAAGCCAGTCGGCTCCTTCTTCACGCTAGAGCAGGCGGAAGAGATGCGCAAAGAGCGTCCGGACTGGGTATTTATCGAGGATTCCGGTCGTGGCTACAGAAGAGTGGTTCCTTCCCCGAAGCCAATCGACATCGTGGAAAAAGACGCAATCAAATCGTTGATCGAAGCGGGATATGTGGTAGTCGCTGTTGGCGGCGGCGGTATTCCGGTTGTGAAAACGGGCGAAAATACGTACGATGGGATTGATGCTGTCATCGACAAAGATTTTGCTACCAGCTTGCTGGCAGAGCAAATCGATGCACAGACATTGATCATTACGACAGGTGTCCCGCAGGTATGCATTCACTTCGGCAAGCCGAATCAAAAGGCGCTGGAGCGCATCACCGTAGAGGAAACGAAGCAATACGTTCGTGAAGAGCACTTCGCAAAAGGCAGCATGCTGCCAAAAATCGAGGCCAGCCTGAGCTTTTTGGAGAAAAACGGATCAAGCGTGATCATTACGAACCCAGAGAGCTTAAAGGATGCCATTACGAACAAAGCTGGGACGCACATCGTAAAATAATGACCTCTTGAGGGAGGGTGCAAGACAATGGATTACATGAAGCTGGCAGTGGAAAAAACGATGGAAGGCATGGACAACAAGCTCGGCGGACCTTTTGGAGCGTCTGTGGTGAAAGGGGACGAAATCATCGCCGTATGCAGCAATCGCATGATGGCCGATATGGACCCTTCCCAGCACGCAGAAATGGTAGCCATTCGTGAAGCGTGCAAGATCTTGGGCACGATGGATTTGACAGGCTGCGAAATTTACGCGACATGCGAGCCTTGCCCGATGTGCGTGGGGGCTATCATTTGGTCCGGCATCAAGGTCGTTCATTACTGCTCGACTGCGGAGGATGCGCATGAGAATGGTTTTTCGGATAAGCATCTGCGCGACTATTTTTCCGGTAAGGATCAGAGCGTTTTGAACATGATCAAGGTCGAGAAGCGTGAGGACTGCGATCAGCTGTTTACCCACTTTCATCAGTTGAACAAAGAGTAGAAGGTAACTGAATAGCAGACAAGAAACACGGATGTTCAGAGCATGAAAAAAGGGCCTATTAAGGGCCCTTTTCTTTTTTGTTATTCCCCTAAATTTAACATGTTTGATGCCATCTCATTTTGTTCAATCTGAATATAGTGCAGCTAGTCGAGCTGCGTTATGAAGGGAAATGACTCCTGATTATGGTATAATCTACCTAATCAGGAGGTAAAAGATATGTCAATAAAAATGAAACGGAGTTTACTCCTAGCTTTAGTTTTGGTGATTTGCGTGAGTATATGGACGATTGTCATACAAAATATGACAGGTTCGAATTCATTATCAAAGCCAGCCTTAACTTCTACTAATCAACAACAGAAAACGATTGTTAATGAGGAACTACTTATTAAGGAACCGGAGCCTGAAGATAATCAAGAACTTCCAAATCAGCAAGAAGATACTGCTAGTAGCAATCCTAATTATAGAGTACCTAGTAAGGTGGAGCAGCCATCAATAAATACTCTTCAAGAACCCGAGGTATCTATGAATCTCGATTATGAACAAGTTGTAAGAGTTGGCCCGAATGTTAAAATTGTGGCCATTTCAGATGATAAGATGGCTTCTGAAGAAGCAAGACAGGCAAGAAAAGAATTAGAGGCTTTCGTTCCTCAATTCAACGCACTATTTTTCATTGATGCCGCTTCTGAGAATGAAATAGATATTCTAAAATTATTTTTGAAAGCTGGAATGGACCCTGATGCATATGTAGAAGTGAAAGAAGGTTCCAAGAGTACTGCACTCGATTTAGCAGTTTCAAACGGCCACTTTGATGCTTCAAAGTTACTTCTTGAAAACGGGGCAAATCCGAACTTACTGATAGAAATTAAAGGAGGTTTCAAGAGTACTGTACTCCAAACAGCAGTTTCAAACGGCCGACTTGATCTTGCAAGGTTACTTCTAGAAAACGGGGCAAATCCGAACTTACTGTATGATCAGTTCACAATAATCACCTTAGCAGTAGCAAAAAATAATTATGACATGGTAAACGAATTACTTAAGTATGGCGCTGAGCCTGATTTAAATTATCAGAACTTTAGATCACCACTAATGCGTGCAGTTCAAGATAATCGCTTACATATTGCAAAGTTGTTATTGGAACATGGAGCAGATCCTCTTCTTGCTACACAGTATGCCCCAGAACACCCGACCAAGTTGGGGAGTCCGATCGCAGAAGCAAGAATGTTGGGGAATCGTGAAATGATTGATTTGCTAGAAGCATTTATACGTGATTAGAACCAGAGATTGTTATCAATCAAACCTCATTTTCAAGGGATCATGCTCAATCGTCCTAATCTGAAAGAAATGATTTGCGAGGCTCGTGTCTGGTAGCATTGCTAGGTTTCAATGCATACCTGTGGCAGCAAGCAAGCCTGAATCGAAAAAGCAGTCGTCGACAAAGGCCGTGCAGACGGCTTCTAGCAAACAACCAAAGAAAGCGGTCAAAAAGCCTTCAACCCATCGAAACAGTCGGATGGTCCAGACGTTCAGATAAGCTTTACAGTTGAACCAACTACGATACATTATGAAGAGACGACTTATACAACAAGGAGCAGCTACGGCGGTGGGTCGTTCAAGATGCGGCTCGAATATAATCCGTATACGGGATGTTATTTCACATGTTCCTCATGCAGGAACATTTTTTTGCAAAAAATGGTAGAACTTGAATTTAATAAGGAATAGTTGTCCAATTAGATTAATACATAACCTGGAGGTGGAAACCAATCTCCCTCATGCCTGGTGGAAAAGCAGTAAAGGTGAAAAATGAGCAGGAGGCAACGCGGATTTACGAAAGCGAGTTTGGTATCAGCTTGAACTTAAGTACATTCAAAGGCTACAGAAGCGAAACGGAAAGGGTCTATGTTTCCCCTGATGAAAATGAGGTTTTGTTTACGAAGGATGGCGTTGTGATCGGTTTTATAAGCTATTCGAACGCCAAACCCCAAAAAGGGAAGGCAACATTGTCCGAAAAGCAGGTTCTTGAGAAAGCTGTTCAGTTCATGCAAACATATCTCAAACAGGAAGAGAAGGAGTTCTACTACAGGGTAAATCCTGATAGGGAGAATCCACATAAGTATGTAGTAGAGTTTGTGCCATCTGTTGAGGGACTTCCGCTGGTATACGGACGAAGCATTGATGTTGGTGTGAATGGAGTCACAGGGAAAATCACCGAGTACCATCAAAAGCTCGACCAAAAGCCTGCCAAGCTCCCGGATAAGAGGAAGGCTGTCTCCATAGATGCAGCAGCCAAAGCCTTGCTGGCGAAACCCACTAAGCTGTTATACATCTACCCATTCATTAATGGAGAAAGGTTGGCCAAACCGGTTCTTGCCTATTCCATTGATGGTAATGATATCAATGCCCTGACAGGTAAGGTCGAAGAGTAGGTAGAATGAAAATCTTCCACGACAGTTAGAACACATCATTTGTGATAATATAAGAAAAATATGAGACGGAACACGAATGAATAGGCAGCGAGTGAAAACAAATCTATTTTCTGCTAGAGTTCTTTTAAACTAGAGGTGGCAACATGTTAAAACGGTTATTTGTTTCAGGATACAAGGCTCACGAGCTGGGCATTTTCGATGAAAAAAATCCGGGGTTAGCCATTATTAAGAAAGCACTGAAGCGGGAACTTGTAAGATTCCTTGAGGAAGAACTGGAATGGGTCATCATATCAGGTCAGCTCGGGGTAGAAATGTGGGCAGCCGAAACTGTTCTGGAATTGAAAAAGGAGTATCCACATCTAAAACTGGCGGTAATTACTCCGTTTTTGAATCAAGAGGAAAAGTGGAAAGAAGAGACCCAGGATTACTACCGAAATATTGTGATGCAAGCTGACTATATCAATAGTGTCTATCAAACACCTTACCAGGGAGTTTGGCAGCTTGGAGAGAAAGACAAATTCTTGCTATCCAATTCAGACGGTATCTTGCTCGTTTACGATGAAGAAAACGAAGGCTCTCCGAAATTTCTAAGTAAGCTCGCCGCAAAAAAATCGGATATGTGCGATTATCAGTTATTTCGAATTAACGCATATGACCTTCAGGCCATTGCAGAGGAACAGCAACAAGAATTATACAATGACTACTTCTGAACAAAGAAACCAGCTATGAAAAGCTGGTTTTTATTCTTGCATAGTGGCTCCCGTTTATCCAATATTGGTCTATTGCTTTAATCGTCCATTGTCTGGGGCGAACAATCATATTCATGTCACACCCTATCAACAAAAGGGGGCCTGTCGGGGGTCCCTTTTGTTATTCCAGACTAATTTAGATAACATCTTTTTCTGAATGAATTGACGAAGTAAATGATGTCTATGATTGTAATTGTTATATAGCTGGGACTAAGGTTCTCACAGATAAAGGTGAGAAGGCATCGAGAAAATCGAGGTAGGTGACAAAGTCTTAGCTAAGGATGATAAAACAGGGGAGATGGATTATAAGGAAGTGAATTAGCTATTGAAAATATTGAGGTTAAGAGGGAACGCGCAACGGTTTATAATTTCATGGTAAAGGACTTCCATACCTACTTCGTTTCAAATCTTGGAAAATGGACGCATAATTCATGTGTAGATTGAAATGCAGTCGCTAAGTATATTAAAAAGGCATGGGAAGTTACCGGATAACTATATTACTAAAGATGAAGCAAGAGCATTAGGGTGGGAATCAAGGCAATACCGATAACTATCAAATAATTTGGGGGCAATATGAAAACTATACAAATTAACGGTGAGGAGTTTACTTCTAGGGATACTTTACACAACATCTTAAGAAGTAAACTAGTAGAGCCTGAGCATTATGATCATACGTATTGGGGAAATAATCTCGATTCGTTATGGGAATGTTTAACTGCGTGGATTGAATTACCTCTAACGATTGAATGGTTGAATTATGAAAAAAGTGTTGAATATCTAGGCGATTATGCAGAAAAATTACTCCAAGTCTTTACTGATGCAGAGAAAAATGGCAGAGGATTTAAAGTGATAGTAAAATGACAACTGTTTTGAGTTCAAATTAATATGAAGGATCTTGAGGTAATATGTTATCTCAAGGTTTTTTCAATTGCACGTGAAGCGGTTTGAGTAACTTAAGTATATAGAAAGCTGATGAAATAGGAGAGATGGCTTATTTTGAACCAGAACAGCTCTTCCAAAAAAGATGTAATCGATCCTAACTAATATGTTCCAACTCACTTTCAATATATTGATCCTCTTACAGGGAGAACTAGATCAGACCAACATTTCTATTTCAACGATTAGGAGGATAGCATGGAACTTAACTTAATAAAATCAATTGGAATGTTAAAACATAATGTGTCAACTGAGGAAGTTGCTCAAATTCTTAGTTTTCTAATAGAAAACGATTCCTTCCTGTTATTTTCTTTCTATGAAAGAAATCTTCTTTTATTCGAGTTAGAGATTCAAGAATTCATCAATGAAAGACGTCTATTTACTAATTCCGAATGGGTATTGCCGTGGGAAGAGACAATTCCTCACTGGGACCAACCAAATAATACACCACCAAAAATTATTTGGTTCTCAGTAAAGACAAAGGACGAGATCATAAAAGCGATAGATATCGACAGTTTATTTCGATGTGTTGTAGTGAAGGAGGGCGACGATTTTTATAAATACTCGAATGTGATATTCCAACAAGAATATTATGCAACTTTTGATGAAGAAAATTTTGAGCATTATATTGGGTTTACGAACAAGGTTGAATTTCGTGACGCCACATGGTCAGAATTGAAGAACCGATTTCATGTAAACGTAGTTGAATAGAGTAGCGGACCTTGATGGATAAATTCTACAAGGTCCTTGGGTGACTTTTAAAAAACAACTTTTAACTACTAGTAGTTTTTGATATGACGGATTGTAATATGAAGTACGACAGCTAAAAAAATGAAAGCTTTGGGGTTTTGGACTATTTATGCCTTGGGGGATAGTGGTATATTGGATCATAACGGAAATGGAGGGAGACAGCCATGGCGAAACACCGAGTATTGTTGCTTGGGGGAAGCGGCTACTTGGGGAGTCAAATCTATCAGGAGCTTTTGCAGGACGAGGCTATTGAACTCATAGGTACATGCTTTTCGGCATCAACTGCTGGTCATCTGCTCCAAATCGATGTAACTGATCCTCCTTCTTTTACAGCGAGGTTGCAAGAGTTTTCACCACATGTTGTCATTTGGGCGTTGATGAGTGCAACAGATGAACGAGAGCTAATAGAAAAAGGCATGGATGCCCTGCTTTCTCAGTTGCCAGAAAAGAGCAAATTGATCTTCGTCTCCACAGACGGTATTTTCGGAAAAGGCACAGGCTCTTATCGGGAAGAAGATCAGCCCGAGCCATTAGATGAAAGAAACCCGTTAGCTACTTATTCGAATGCCAAAATACGGGGAGAAGCACGCATTCGCGAGCGGCATCCCAACCATGTCATCGTGCGAGTGGGCCCGATTTATGGTCGAAATGCGGCTGGGCAATGGGATAAACGCATCGCTTCGATGTGTGCGGATCTGGAAGCTGGCAGAGAAGTAAGCCGATCAGGCAATTTGTACAAGACGTTTATCCATGTGGAAGACGTAGGGAATGCCATCCACGAACTGCTGCACGGCTCTTACCTCGGAACGCTTCATCTCGGTCCAGCAAAGAAAGAGAGTTATTATTCTTTTTACAAAAAGGTGGCTCTGGCATTAGGGCTGAATGCTGATGGTGTAAAAGAAACCTGGTTAACAGAAGCGGATGCGCAAGAACGAGGAATAGCATTGAATACTTCATTGAATACGAAAAAGGCGCATGAACTGCTACAGACCCGTTTTCGTCAGGCGGGATGGGAAAACGCAAATGGCAACGATAGCGACAAAGGAGAGTAGAAAACAATGAAAACAATCGGATTAATTGGCGGCATGAGCTGGGAGTCCTCCTTGGTCTACTACCGTTTGATCAATGAAACCGTCAAGGAGAGGCTGGGCGGTCTGCATTCGGCGAAAAGCATTATGTATTCCGTTGATTTTGCCGAGATCGAAGAAATGCAACGTGAAGGAAGATGGGAAGAAGCAGGAGAGCGGATGGCGAGTGCGGCGAAAAGTCTGGAAGCGGCAGGCGCCGACCTGATCGTTCTTTGTACAAATACGATGCACAAACTGGCGTATGCCATCGAGGAAGCGACCAGTTTGCCGTTTCTTCATATCGCGGATGCGACAGCCCAAGCGATCACGAACCACGGGCATAAACGAGTGGCACTGCTCGCGACGCGATTTACGATGGAGCAGGAGTTCTACACAGGGCGGCTGCGTGATGTACACGGATTAGAGGTACTGCTGCCGGATGAAGAAGAGCGAAAACTCGTCCATGACATCATCTATCACGAGCTGTGCGTCGGAACCATTCGCGAGGAATCCAAGCGTACATATCAGGCGATCATTGAGCGATTGGTCAAGGAAGGTGCTGAGGCAGTCATCCTCGGTTGCACGGAAATCGGTCTGTTGATCACAGCCGAAGATTGCACGGTCCCGGTATTTGATACGACTGCGATTCATGCAGAGGCGGCTGTGGAGGCTGCTTTGCAGTAGAAGATAGGCAAAAAACAAAAGACTTAGCGCATCCCATTTTCTACCTGAATGGATGACTGAGTCTTTTTTTGTGCAAACGAAACGTGAATGTCCTTTATTTGTCCTTGATTAAATCCGAAATCAAGATTCCGTTTATTTTCAACCCAGTAATATCGCAATCCGTTATCTCCACATTGGATAAATCACAATTTTTGAATTGCCCACGAGTAAGGCTACAGCTGTGAAAGCTTACTGGTTTATACTGCCCATCGGGATCATAATTCCCATCTCCCTCATTCGGAAGAACCACGTTATGAAATTCTGTTCCAAACAAATGTGCCTGATCAATAACAGCGTGGCTAAGATTAGCATGCTGAATGTCTAAGCCTGACAAGTTTGCGTTCGAGATTTTGATTCCACTCATATTCACATCATTCAAAGTCATTTGACTCATATTTACGTTGTTGATTTTGGTCTTTGCCAAGCTGACATTATCCATATCAAGTTCCTCAGCTCTAACCTCCTGCCATTTAGAACCTGATATATCCGCCATTTGCAAATCCAACGGTTCCACCTTTAGGTTCATCCTCATATCCCCCTTTGAATTATGAATGAAGGCATTTGTAACTTCGACATACGCCTTGTATTTCCTTTATTACCCAGTTGTTTTTATTTGTGTTAAAATCCAACTAAACACAACTAAATACACATAAAAACAATCTATTAACGTTTCGTTCACATCCGCTTAATATTTTCCCCGTAAGATTGGTTTCGTAGGAATCAAGCAATGAACAATCCGCAAAGAGGAGAGGTTCTCATGAAAAAATGGCATTATCCTTTACTTGCTTCCGTTCTATCAATCGCGTTTTTAGCAGGATGTGGACAATCAATAGGGTCGCAACCAAACACACAAGCTTCCAAAGCGGAAAGTACAACCGCCTCAGGAGAGATTACTGTTTATACGGCGCTGGAGGATGACCAGATCAAAACGTATTTGGAATCCTTCAAAGCAAAATATCCAGATGTAAAGGTCAATATCGTCCGTGATTCTACAGGGATCATCACAGCAAAGCTGCTGGCGGAAAAAGACAACCCACAAGCAGACGTCGTATGGGGAACAGCAGCGACAAGCCTACTCGTACTCGAACAGCAAGGCATGCTCGAGGGGTATTCGCCAAAAGGAATCGAGAAAGTATCCCCGGAGTTTAAGGATTCCAAGGAACCTGCAAGCTGGGTAGGAATCGATGCGTGGGAGACAGCGATCGCGGTCAATACCAAAGAGCTAGAAAAACGCAATTTGCCTATCCCACGCTCATATGAAGACTTGATCAAGCCGGAGTACAAAGGATTGATCGTGATGCCGAATCCAGCGTCTTCTGGAACTGGGCTACTCACGATTAACGGAATCATGCAACTGAAAGGCGAGCAAGAAGGCTGGGCGTACCTTGACAAGCTGCATGCAAATATGGCGATCTACACACATTCAGGCTCGAAACCAGCGAAAATGGCCGCATCGGGTGAATATCCAATTGGCATTTCCTTTGGCTACCGTTCGATTACCGAGAAGAAAAAAGGTGCACCCGTTGAAGTCGTCTTTCCAACAGAAGGCTCGGGTTGGGATGTAGAGGCGAATGCCTTGATGAAAAAGAGGGAGATCAAGCCAGAAGCCAAGCTGTTCTTGGACTGGGCCATCTCTGATGAAGTCATGAAAGCCTATAACCAGAACTTCGCCATCGTCAGTGTCAAGCAAGAAGGCGCGACACTCCCGGAAGGTTACGCAGTAGATCCAATCAAGCAATTAATCAAGCTCGACCTGAATCAAGCCGCACAAAATCGTGACAACATCTTGGGTGAGTGGGAAAAACGATACGCGACCAAGAGTGAACCTAAGTAAGCAGCGAGGAGAACAGCATGACACAATCCTATCTAACCATTCAAGGGGTCAGTAAACGCTTTGGTTTGTTTGCCGCATTGGAGCACATTTCCATCGAAATTGACAAGAATGAATTTGTTTGTCTGCTCGGTCCCAGTGGCTGCGGTAAAACGACATTACTGAGAATGCTGGCTGGATTGGAGCAGCCGACGACAGGCAAGATGATCCTGGGAGGCAGGGAGATTACTTCCCTGCCACCAGCGAAACGAAACATTGCGATGATGTTCCAGTCGTACGCCTTGTTTCCCAATTTGACGGCTGCCGAAAACATTGCCTTTGGCCTGCAAGAAAAGAAGCTGGGGAAAAAAGAGATCGCAGCCAAAGTAGAAGAGGCGCTAGACATGGTAGATTTGTCTCATGCCGCCGCCAAATATCCCAGCCAGCTCTCAGGCGGTCAACAGCAGCGAATTGCCTTGGCGCGAGCGATTGCACTATCGCCGGATGTTCTGCTTTTAGATGAACCATTATCCGCATTAGATGCAAAGGTAAGACAAAAGCTGCGCCGGGAGATTCGGCGCTTGCATGAGCAGTACGGCATGACAACAGTGATGGTCACGCATGACCAGGATGAGGCATTGACCATGGCTGACAAGATCGTCGTCATGGATCACGGCGAGGTCGTTCAGGTAGGTACACCCGAGGAGATCTATAACAAACCAGCCACTCCGTTTGTTGCTGATTTTATCGGAGCGATCAACTTTTTTGAGTACAGTCGCTTTGAGAATGCGCAATCTGATCCGAATCGCTTACTTGCGATCAGACCGGAGCATGTGCGGCTTTTGCAGAACGAGTCCGAATGTGCCATACCTGCGACTATTTCCGAGATAGAATTTCGCGGTGCTTTTTACCGAATCTTTCTGGAGTGGCAAGAGGAAGGTCAGATAAAAAAAGAGCATCTGACAATCGATTTGATAGCGGCCGAGGCACAAAGACTTGGAATTGCCCGAGACAAAAAGGTGTGGCTAGAGTTTCCGTTGGAGAATTTGCTGACCTTTGAGCATGCGCTAGCCATAGAGGAACAGGGGTGAGCAGCATGAAGGAAATGACATCGCTCTTCGATGGAAAAGCCATGCAAAAGTGGCTCATCGCTCTCGTTGTTCTTGGATTGTTAGCGAGTGTTCTGTTGCCACTTGGCCAGTTGTTTTCCAAAGCATTCTATAACAAGAACGGTCAGTTCATCGGCCTGGACAATTTCGTTACGTACTTTTCGACCCCAGCACTGGCAGGGTCGCTGAATAACACCTTGTATATTTCTACGATGACGACGCTGATCGCAGTCACACTCGCTTTTCTGTTCGCGTATGCCTTGACGCGTAGCGGGATTCGCGGAAAACGAGTCTTTCGGGCGATCGCGCTGCTGCCGCTGTTTGCACCCACGATGATGCACGGAATCGCCCTGACCTACCTCTTTGGGAATCAAGGGCTGGTGACGACGGGAATCTTCGGGTTGCTCCCGTTTCAATGGGACATCGATCTGTACGGCCCAGTGGGGATTATTTTGGCGGAGATCGTCTATGTTTTCCCGCAAGCGTATTTGATTCTCGCTGTTTCTCTTGCTTTTGCCGACTATCAGCTGTACGAAGCGGCGGATACGCTCGGAGCGAACCATTGGCGCAAGTTTTTTGTAGTGACGATTCCTAGCGTGAAATACGGTATCGTCAGTGCCTGCTTTGTCTGTTTTACTCTCTCGTTTACTGACTTCGGAGCACCAAAGGTTGTCGGCGGACAGTTTTCCGTACTGGCGACAGACGTCTACAAGCAGGTCATCGGTCAGCAAAATATGACGATGGGAGCAACGGTTGGGCTGCTTTTGATTATTCCCGCTCTCGTGGCGTTTGTCGTGGACCGGATTGTTGAGCGGAAGCAACACGCGGCTGTAACAGCCAAGTCCAAACCGTATCGAATCAAGGAGAATCGTTTGCGTGACTTGTTTTATTCCATTCTTTGTGTGAGCGTCAGCGGATTTTTGCTGCTCCTCATGGCTACGGTGGTGCTGGCTTCTTTCATCAAAGTATGGCCGTATAATCTGACTTTCGGCTTGGATCATTACGACTTTTCCAACGTTGCTGGAGAAGGGATCGAGCCACTGTGGAACAGCATTCTTGTCGCCTTGCTGACGGCAGTGATCGGGACGGCGGTCACGTTTATTACCGCCTACACGATTGAAAAATCCCAAGTGTGGAAGGGGCTTCGCCAAGCTGGATACTTCCTGTCGATTCTCCCGCTGGCATTGCCGGGGATGGTCATTGGACTAGCGTACATTTTCTTCTTCAACAATCCGTCGAATCCATTTCACGGTATGTACGGAACGATCTGGATTTTGATTTTGGCGAACGTTATTCATTTTTTCGCAGTCGGCTTCATTACAGCAACGAGCGCGTTGAAAAAGCTCGATCCCGAGTTCGAGCAAGCGGCAGAGTCCATGGGGATCTCGCAGACAAAGCTAATGTGGCGCGTCACGATTCCCGTCTGTATGCCGGCGATTGTCGAGATGGCGGTGTACTTTTTCATCAACTCGATGGTGACGATCTCGGCGGTTGTTTTTCTGTACGCAGCGGATTTCAAGTTGGCATCTGTCTCCATCGTCAACATGGATGACGCCGGGGATGTGGCTCCGGCAGCAGCGATGTCGGTATTGATCGTCTTCCTCAACATCATCGCACGTGCTGGTGCAGAATGGATCGCATCCAAACTTCGCAAGCGGACAACAGGGTCCTACCAAGAGAAAGGTCAGGTGGCATAAAGCATGAAAGCAGTAGTATTTGATTGGGCAGGAACGATGGTAGATTACGGATGTTTCGCTCCGTTAGCTGTCTTTTTACAGGTGTTCAAAAAACGGGGGATTGAGCTGACAGCAGCAGAAGCACGCGAACCGATGGGGATGCTCAAGCGCGATCATATCCAGGCACTTTGCAAAATGGAGCGGGTAGCAGCGCTATGGCAAGAGCGTTACGGTCGACTTCCAAATGAAGCGGATGTGGACGAATTGTACGCTGACTTCGAACCGATGCTGATGGAGACGCTGCATGAGTACGCCACTCCTGTTCCGGGAGCAATTGAATTGGTAGGACGACTTCGCGAGCAAGGAATCAAAATTGGCTCGACCACAGGCTACACGAGGGACATGATGAATGTTGTAGCAGCATCGGCTAAGCAACAGGGCTACGAACCAGACGCACTTGTCACCCCAAGTGAAGTGCCTGCTGGACGTCCATTTCCATGGATGTGCTATCAAAATGCGATTCTACTGGACGTATTTCCAATGAACGAGATCGTCAAGGTCGGTGATACGACGAGCGATATGAAAGAAGGAAGAAACGCCGGGATGTGGACCGTTGGCGTCCTGAAGGGTGGAAGCGAACTCGGCCTGTCCTTGGAGGAAGTGAAAAACATGCCACAGGAAGAGCTGGATAAAAGACTGGCTATCGCAACAGAACGACTGATGGCGGCGGGTGCGCACTACGTGGTCGCGGAGATCGGATGCTTGGATGAGGTGCTAAAAAACATCGAGATGCTTCATGCAGAAGGAGAGAGACCATGAATCAGACACGACTAACCGACAATTCGTACTTGTTGCTCACCCCCGGACCATTGACCACTTCATCAACCGTACGCGAGGCAATGCTGCGGGATTGGTGCACGTGGGACCGTGATTACAATGAACTCGTACAGGCAATCCGCCAAAAGCTCGTCCGATTGGCAACCTCCCAGGTAGAGGTTTATACGAGCGTCTTGATGCAAGGCAGCGGGACCTTTTGTGTGGAAGCGGTGGTGAGCAGTGTGATTCCCGCAGACGGCAAGCTGCTCGTCCTGACGAATGGCGCATACGGGGATCGGATCGTGGAAATGGCACAAGTCCATGGAATCGCAACAGAGGTAATTGACTTTGGTGAAGTGACAAAGGCCGATGCAGAAGCTTTGGAGAAAAAACTCGCGGCAGATGCAACGATTACGCATGTGGCTGTGGTGCATTCGGAAACGACTACCGGCATGCTTAATCCCATCAAAGAAATTGGTGAAGTCGCCAAGAAGTACGGAAAAGTCTATATCGTAGATGCGATGAGTAGCTTCGGTGGCATTCCGTTGGATGCAGCACAGCTCTCGATCGACTTCCTGATCTCAAGCGCAAACAAATGCATTCAAGGCGTGCCTGGTTTCGGCTTTGTCGTTGCCAAAACGTCAGCGCTCATCCGATGCAAAGGGATTGCCCGTACGCTGTCCCTCGATTTGTACAGCCAGTGGAAGACGATGGAGGAGCAAAACGGAAAGTGGCGCTATACTTCTCCGACTCATGTCGTGCGAGCCTTTTATCAAGCACTGATAGAGCTTGAGGCAGAGGGGGGAGTTGAAAAACGGTACGAGCGTTACAAGCGAAATCAGCAGTTACTCGCAGAAGGCATGGAGCGTATCGGTTTTCGCATCCTGTTGCCAAAAGAATCACAATCGCCTTTCATTACTTCCTTTTATTATCCCGAAAGCGAGGCGTTCACCTTCGCGGAGCTGTATGAGCGTTTGAAGCAGGCAGGTTTCGTTATTTATCCGGGCAAAATCTCGCAAGCGGACACGTTTCGGATAGGCAATATCGGAGAAGTTTCCCCCGAAGATATTGAGAGATTAATCGCTGCGATGGAAAACAATCGTTTCTGGCTGGAATAAAGAAAAGGAGGCTATCGTGATGAAAGTGTTTTGCTTGGGTGGAGCGGGAAATATTTGTCGGGAAGCTGTGCTCGATCTCGTGTTGCATTCGGATTTTGAGCAGATCACGATCGGTGATTTTAATGAAGAAGAAGGTCGCAAGGTAGTCGAGTGGCTGAACGATCCTCGCGTAGATTTTGTTCCGGTAAATGTACGCGATCATGCGGATACGGTCCAAAAAATGCGCGGTTACGACATCGTCATGGACGGAACCACGATCACACTGAACGGCCTGTCTACTGCTGCGATTGCGGAGGCTGGCTGCCATGGCATCAATTTGAACGGTTTTGGGGAAGAAAACGCCTCGGATGCGATCTTCCGCGACCATGGGAAGACCTGCCTGCCAGGCTTTGGCATGACGCCTGGACTGACCCAAATGATGGCGATGCATGCAGCGAACCAGCTCGATGAAGTCGACGAAGTGCGTGTCAGCCACGGTTCCTTTCGCCCGATTGCCTTTTCCAAATCGATCACAGAGACGACGACCTATGAGTATGATCCAGATTTGCCAGGGCGCGTCGTCTATGAAAATGGCGCATTCATTCAAGTCCCGCCATTTGCTCGCCCACGCGAGATAAAGCTTCCTGAGCCATATGGAAAAACCATTCAGTACATCATTCCTCATGCAGAAACGAAGACGCTAGCACAGGCTTTGTCTCCAAAAGGAGTAAAGCTAATCGAGGTCCGGGGAACATGGCCGAAGCAAAACATGGAGCTGGTCAAATCCCTCTATGATTATGGCTTTTTACGGAACGATCCCATCACAGTAGGGGAAACAAAGGTGGGAATCCTTGATTGTATCTCCCAATACCTCTACAATTCTAGGGAGGGAAAAGAGACGGAATTATACGGGTATTCGCTTCATGTCGAGGTAACAGGTACCAAGGGCGGCCGCAAAGTAGGGCACACCCTGTACCATACACATCCGGCATCAGACGGCTCTGTAGCTGACTGGGCAGGGCTGCGCTCCTATACCCGCAACGTAGGAATCCCGCTGGCGATTGCGACTGAGCAGATCGCGAAAGGAAATGTAAAAGCTATTGGCGTCATTACACCAGAAGAAGCATTTGATCCGGCTGTGATTTTTCACGAGCTGGCAAAACGTCAGATTTACATCCATGGAGAAAAGATCGAACTGACGTAAAGCACGAGATAGGGGGACATTCGGCGTGTCGTTGTTCGGGGAAGAGCGTAAGCAAATCATTTTGCAGTTGATCAATTCCAATGGCAAGGTGCGGACCAATGAGCTGGTCGAAAAGCTGCAAGTATCGTCTGAGTCTATCCGCAGGTATTTGGAAGAGCTGGAAGCGGAGAAAAAGCTGAAGCGCGTCTATGGCGGGGCAGTAAAGCTGACAGTGGAGCGCTCCGAGCCCTCTCATTTTGCCCGTGAAGTCTTGCGAGTGGAAGAAAAGAAACGGATTGGGCGGCTGGCAGCGGACTTGGTGCAAGATAGCGATACCATTGTCATCGATGAAGGGACAACGCCTTTGCAAATGATCAGCTTTCTCGTGACGAAAAAAGATTTGACGATCCTCACTAGCTCGATCACGGCGCTGAATCGATTAATCGAGTACCAAAACAATGGAATGCTTGCGGCAGATATCTACTTCCTGGGTGGAAAGGTGAGCGCCAAGCATCATCGGGTAAGCGGGACCTATGCAGAGAAGATGATGAAACAATTTTATGTGGACAAGGCGTTTATCGCGGCTGACGGCATCCTGCTCCATAAAGGCTTGACCTGCTATGAGCCAGATCGAACGGAACTCGCCCGTTGTTTCATCGAAAATGCCAATGAAAGCATTGTGCTAGCGGACCATTCCAAGATCGGTGTCAGCACATTGTGCAAGATCGCAGACTTAGGAGAGGTCGACATCGTGATCAGCGATATGGCAGCACCAGCAGAATGGAATAAAGGACTCCAAGCAAGAAACGTAGCATGGATGGTAGCAGAGGAGTAGTAGTAAGAGTAAGCAGGCCAGCGATTCCCCACGACAGGGAAGCTGGCCTGTTTGCTTCAGGAAGAATGGCGCAGCAAAAGTGGCAGCATTTGCAGCAATCTCTCTCTGGTAAGAGCAGCGCCCCAATTCCATTTTTGCGCTTCTACAAAATAGACATAGCCGTTCTGAACGGCAGGCAGACTCTTCCACCTATCACTTTGCATCAATTCAGAAGTAGCCTGACGCGATTCGGTGTCTTCGGACAGCAGCATAAAGATCCGATCGCCTGCGTACAGGGGGATGTCCTCCTCTCGAATTTCGATAAAGCCGTAGCCAGCTTGCAGTACTTCTTGAATTTTATCCACAGGAGAAAAACCGTTTGGATGGTAAAGGGCGGAGGAAAGTCCTGAAGTGCCCATTACGAACAGACGCCCGCCATGCTCATGGATAAAGACGGATGCAGTCTCACCAGGCACAAGCTCGGAGCGGAGCTGATTCCACATGGTGGTAGCATTCGTGTGGTATTTCCTGAGCCATTCCCGCGCCTCGTTCTTTTTCCCCAGCCAATCTCCGAGTGTATGCAACCGTTCCTCCAGCGAAGCAAATGAATTAAACGTGAGCGTTGGGGCAACCTGGTTCATCTGCTTGTATTTGTCTTCTTCTGCGTTCGCGAAAATGATCAGATCTGGCTTCAATGACTTCAAATGGTCATAGTCAACGGGAAAGTCGATATCCTGCATGTGTTTTACCTTGTCTCGATAGATGGTTCGTTCCATCCAGGTAAAATTCCCTCCGACGATATTTTCAACATGGAGTGCGAGCAAATCATTAAACGTCTCCCCAATATAAAGGATGCGTTGTGGCTGAAGGGGGATCTCTACCTCATGGCCTGTCCAGTCCTGCACGAGCACCATGCGGTGAGTCAGCCTGGAATATTGCCTTGGCGTGTAACCGGTCGTCTTTCGAAAGCGACGATTGAAATAATACTCATCCATGAAGCCGACCTGCGAGGCGATGTCCCGCAATGAATCGTTCGAGCTTTTCAGGAGCTCTTTCGCATGATGAATACGCAGCGCTGTCACATATTCCAAAGGCTTTTTACCCGTCAACTGGCGAAAGAGCTGCGTGTACTGCCACGACGGCACATTGGCTAGTTGTGCCAACTGCTTGACCGTCATGTTCTCTTGATAATTTTGTTGGATATAACGAATGCTGTTCTCGACCTCTGTGCTCTTGCTAGGGATAAGGTCAGGAGACAGATTTTGCTCCAGCAAAAATCCGAGTAGCTTCTGGAACCGCAATTGCTGCCAATAGCTGTCCATTTCAGAAGAAGTTGATTTGCCTAAGAGCAAAGTGTCACATAAGCGCAAGAGCCGGGCAGAGGGGTGAGCGGACAGCTCGATACGGCCATCAAGCAATGCGTATGGGTACGGTAGAGGTCTATTGTCTGGATCGAACGAGATGACGGTAAACGAGATTTGGTAGCACTCAGTCGCGCTGTCGTACAAGGATTCGATCGCAAAAGGAGTAGACGGTGAAAGCAAAAAACACTTTCCTGCCAAAGGTGAAATCGTTTGATCGTGAATACGGAGGCTGCCGTAACCTTTTGTGAAGAAGAGCAGGGTATGGAAGGGAGTGGGTGAAGGACAAGCCGTCCGCTCTACTTGACACAACTGAAAATGAAGGGAACCGAGCGGGGAATGAGGTGGTATAGAGTGAAGCATCGGTTATGCCCTCCTTTTTTATATGAGAATAATTATCACTCGTTTTATCAATCGTATACAAAAAAAAGAAGCTTTTCAATCATTGTTGAAAAGCTTCTCATGTTTCATTCAGGCGGACATGATGGACTACTTCGCCAGGATTTCAGGAATCCTTTGCAGGAGCCATTCTCTTGTTGTCGCATCACTGCTAGATTTTTCGATGTCGATAAAGTAGACATAACCGTTTTTAACAGCAGGAAGGTCCTTCCAGATACGTGATTTTAGCAGCTCCTGCGTTGATTTCTCAGCTTCCTCGCTCGCAGTATTCAGAATAAAGATACGATCTCCCGCTATTTCGGGCAAACGTTCCACAGAGATGAGTTCAAATCCTTTTTGTGCATCGAGTATTTCCTGAATGGGCGCAGTGGGCTTGAATCCGTTTGTATCGTAGAGGACTTGGGAAAGCCCTGTTCTTGCCATGACAAACAGCCGATCACCCGGATAATAGGTAAAGACAGAGAGGGTTTCTCCTTCTTTCATGATGCCAGACTCCTTCAGTTTCTTCCACATCTCCTCCGATTTGAGCTTGTAATCGGCAAGCCATTTGGTGGCTGCTTCCGGTTTCCCAATCATATCACCGAGCTGGGTCATCCGCTCTTCCAACGGGGCGAATGTATCAAAAATGACGGTAGGGGCGATTTTGGTTAGCTGTTCATATTCTTTTTCTTCGGTATTTGCATGGATGATCAAGTCGGGCTGTAATTCTAGGACTTTTTCGAGATTAATGGGAAAACCGACATTCTGGACATCGTGCAGTTGGTCTTCAAAGATTTGGTTGGTGTACCCGAATCCCCCAATCGGCTTCACGCCCAACGCGAGCATATCGCCAAATGTCTCACCGGAATAGATGATTCGTGCGGGGGAGACCGGGATGTTACCTGCATGCCCGAGATAATCAGTATATGGACGCGTTTGGCTTTTCTGACTTGCCTCGCTGCTCGTTGCGCTTGTTGCTTCTTGTCCAAGTGTGGAAGCGGTAGTTGCTTGCGAAGCGGATGGACTGCATCCAATGAGCAAGCTGCCAGCCAGTATGAAAATTCCTAACGTTCCGGTCATGTTGCGCATGTGTTTCATTTCTATTTTCCTCCAGTAGTCGTTTGAATCTGTTTGTTATCCAATGATAATCATTATCAGATATAGCTTAGCAGCTCAATGGACAAACGTCAGATAGGCATCATTGATTTTGTACAAAGAGAAGGATTTCACACGGACAGTTGTGGAGTTTGGACAAAAAATAATGGAGAAAATGCATTGTCAGATGGCGAGGAAACACATATGATCAGGATGCAAATAGTGAGAATGAGAATCAATTTTATAATCATCAACAGATGTGAGAGAGGGTAGAAAGATGGTAAGAACGGTTCGGAATGCAGGATTGGCATGGATGGCATTATTATTGATCATGATGCTCGTGTTAACTGCGTGTACAGAAAAAGCAGCGGAGCCAACATCCACTGAGCAGAAAGCACCGACAGAGAACACCGCTGCGAAAACCAAAGTGGTGAAAGACGCCTATGGCGATGTAGAGATTCCGGTAAAGCCACAGCGGGTAGCTGCTATTTATCAGGAGGACTTCTTGACAGCATTGGGTGTGACCCCGGTTGTCCAGTGGTATCACCCGGCATGGGGCAAACAGGATTACCTCGGGCTGGACGTGCCTCTTTTTGATATTACAGGAAGTATGGAAGCGTTGCTTGCAGCCAATCCGGATATTATCATTGTGGATGGCTACGCTGATCCCAAGAAATATGAGGAATTCAGCAAGGTAGCTCCTACGTACAAGCTGCCGGATGAACTCCGTAACGACACGATTGGAAGACTCAAGAAAATCGCCGAGGTGCTAGGCGTTCCAGAAAAAGCAGACGAAGCGATCCAAAAGTACAATGAGAAAATTGCGGATACCAAAGCAAAGCTAGAAAAGGCGATTGGCAATGAAACAGTAGCCGTCATTCGTTTGAACGTGGGAAATAAGCCGAATTTGGCCCTCTTCGGAGATGGCAATGTTTACACAGGCATGCTTTATAAGGAGTTGGGCCTTACGCCATATTCCGCTGCCAAAAATCAAGAAACACATGTGGTATTATCAGAAGAAGCCATCCCGGCTATCGATGCAGACCATATCATTGTTTTCCCGTCGAACGGCACGTGGAGTTCCGAAGAAAACAAGGATGCGCTCAAGATTTTGGAGAGCCCAATCTGGAAATCTGTTCCTGCTGTGAAAAAAGGCCATGTCTACCCAATGGAGCGGACACATTGGCAATCCGGCGCCATGCTGGCCAATATGAAGAAGGCAGACGACTTGGTCAAAGCGTTTGTAAAGTAATCGAGTTCAATAGAGAAAGCGCGTCATATCGGCTGATGCGCTTTCTTTTTCATTTGTGGAGCTTGTCCTCGGGATGTTTACTTATTATAATAATAAATGATAATCATTCTCACGATAAGGGTGAGGGAGATGAATAACGAAGCATCCGGGGCCAAGCTATCTCCACCATCATTCTTTGCAATGACGGCCATCCAAAAAGGTAATGTGGAAAGATGGCAGGACTATCAAGAGCCGGAAGACTACACGATGATTGTAGCGACAGACGGAGAAGGGCTCATTGAAATCGAATCATCGACTTATCGGTTCACTCGGGAGCGTTGCTGGATTGCAGCACCGCGTCAGAACGTTCGGATCAGTTGCACGAGTCATGTTCTCGACTATTATTATCTGACTTTTCGTGTCGTCCACACGGGAGCTCCGACGAAGGCACAATCTTCCGAGGCTTTTTTCTGTACGGGGGAGTTGACCTGCACGCCTTTTTCACGTGTCGTTGAATCGCTTGCGGAGATTTACAAGCATCGCGATGGCACGGAGGCGGTGCAACGATTTTACCATCACGTGCGGTTTGAGGAATTGCTATGCGTTTTGGCCCAGCAAAATGTACCAGGTAAAACAAGTTTGGACCCGAGGAGAGCTGTTGAACGTTCGATTGCGTATGTAGAGGAGCATTACCAGGAGCCGCTGACCGTAGAGCAGTTGGCAGAGGAAGCGCATGTGGCACGTTGGCGATACACACAGCTTTTCAAAGAAATAACAGGACAAATACCGCTTGATTACATCCATCACCTGCGGATGAATCAGGCGAAGCAGCTACTGCTCATGACAGGTGATCGGATCAACGAGATCGCCCAAAATGTCGGATTCAACAGCGAGTATTATTTCAATCGTCGTTTTAAGCAGAGTGTAGGGCTCACGCCAGGAAAATATCGCAACATTCATCGGGATGATTTACGAGTCGTCTCTCTTTATATGGAGGATTATTTGCTGGCTCTTGGCATTCGACCCGTCGTTCAATGGGCGCATACATATTGGGGGCAGCAGGACTATTTGGGCCTGCATGATGTACCGACCTACGATGTGCTGACAGATGACGTGCAGCTCTTGTCCAGTCGTGCCCCAGATGTCATTATGCTTCGGGAATGTACAGGCTGGAAGGAGAATGCGTATGCCAAATGTGCCCGGATTGCCTTCACATGCGTGATTCGGCAGTTCGGTCCTGAGTGGCGAAAAACATTGCGCACCCTTGGTGATCGGTTGGGCCGAAGTGAATTGGCAGAGCGGTCAATCGAGCAGTATGAACAAAAAGTAAGAGCTGCCAAAAATGTAATGGGACGCAGTCTCGAAGGGCAGAAGGTAGCCTTCTTGCGCATATCGACCGATGAAATCCTTGTGGAGAAAAACTACACATCGCAGGTGTTGTTTCAAGATTTGGAAATGGAGCCGGCTCCACTGGTAAAAAAACAATTTGCCAAGCAGGTGAGAGAAGGGGTATCGTGGGAAGAGTTGTCTACGCTGGATGCTGATCATATTTTTTTCGCCTTTGACAAATGGCATCAGGGAAAAACAGGTGCCGAACAGCTACAGCTCAACCATCCCGTGTGGCAAGCGCTTCCTGCTGTCCAAAACAAGCGGGCGTATCAAGTGGATTTCATGACCTGGATGAACCACGGTGTGATCGCCAACGGAAAAAAAGTCGATGATGTCCTCAAGGTGTTAGCCTAAATGTACAAAGATAAGTGCGCGTTTGTCCATTGACACTGTTTTCATACATCGCCTAAAATTCTTTTATGATAATAAGAATCAATATCATCAAAAACAACTCAGCTCCATACTAACAAAAAAAGGTGGCACGTATGAGTCAACACGCACATTCCCTGAAAGAGGGGAATAACGGAAAGCCGGTTGCGTTTCGCTCTCGCCCTTGGGCAGCGACGCTAATTTTGACCGGCGGAGTTTTCGCATTAATACTAGGGATGTTTTTGTCTGTGTCATTTGGAGCAGCCGACATCCACTTTGCTGTCGTATGGGAAGCTATTTTTCAATTTAATCCTGATATTACGCAACACCAAATTATTCAGGAGATTCGTTTACCGCGACTTCTCGGCGGTGCAATGGTCGGGGCGAGTCTCGCTGTTGCAGGTGCCATCATGCAAGGGATGACACGCAACCCGCTGGCAGATTCCGGATTGCTTGGTTTGAACGCAGGTGCCGGATTTGTTTTGGCTCTCTGCTTCGCCTTTTTCCCAGGTCTGCCGTTCATGTATCTGATTCTCTACAGCTTTTTGGGTGCTGGTGTCGGGGCAGGTATGGTTTACGGGATTGGTTCCTTGGCAAAAGGCGGCTTGACTCCCGTGCGACTCGTTTTGGCGGGTGCTGCATTGACCGCACTATTGTCTGCGTTAAGCGAAGGGATTGCCCTTTACTTTAAAATTGGACAAGATTTGGCCTTCTGGTATGCAGGCGGTGTGGCGGGAACCAAATGGTTTCAGCTTGAAGTCATGTTTCCGTGGATTCTCGCAGCCCTTATTGGTGCCATGATACTGTCGCGTTCCATTACGATGCTCAGTCTTGGAGAAGAGGTAGCAAAAGGATTGGGGCAGCGCACGGCGTTAGTGAAACTGGCAGGCATGATCATCGTTCTTATTTTGGCTGGATCAGCAGTTGCCGTTGTTGGGGCAGTAGGCTTTGTTGGATTGATCATTCCGCATATGACCCGCTTTTTGGTTGGGGTCGATTACCGATGGATCATTCCTTGTTCAGCCATTTTGGGCAGCTTGCTCGTCGTTTTCGCCGATTTGGCCGCAAGAATGGTAAATCCGCCGTATGAGACGCCGTTAGGGGCACTTATTGCGCTAATCGGTGTACCGTTCTTCCTTTACTTGGCGCGTAAAGAAAGAAGGGAGATGTAATCATGCAGCATATGGTTTCCCATTACCAAACCCGCAAAAGAAATAGAGCCTTTGCGGTTATGACGATACTCGCTATCCTCATTTTCATCGCGTTTATCATCAGTATGAACACAGGCTACATACGATTGTCACCAAGCGATCTGCTGATGACGCTGATCGGATCTGGAACAGACAAACAAAGCTTGATCTTGTTTGAATTCCGCTTGCCGCGGATTGTTATTTCCCTCCTGATTGGAGCAGGACTTGCCGTATCTGGGTGTATTATTCAAGGGATTTCCCGCAATGCATTGGCAGAGCCCGGTATTTTAGGGATCAACGCTGGTGCTGGCTTGATGGTAATGCTGTTCATTTCATTTTATCCCTCGACGTCTGCCGCACCTGTTTTTTTGCTGCCGGTGTTGGCTTTGCTTGGGGCCAGCGTGACAGCAGCGCTGATCTTCGTCTTGTCATATAAAAGACACAAGGGATTGTCTCCGACCCGTATTGTATTGACGGGGATTGCCGTGGCGGCTGGGATGAGTGCCGCGATGATCGTCTTGACGCTGAAGCTGAGTCCGGATAAGTACCAGTTTGTGGCGACTTGGCTCGCCGGTAGTATCTGGGGGACCAACTGGAAGTTCGTTCTTTCGTTGCTGCCCTGGATCGCCATTTTAATCCCCTATGTTTTTTACAAAGCACGTGTCATGAACGTGCTCAATTTGGGAGAAGAGTTGGCGAAAGGCTTGGGTGCACCCGTTGCCAAAGAGCAATTGAAGCTGCTGGCTGCCGCAGTCGGGCTTGCTGCTTCCTGCGTGGCAGTGAGTGGAGGCATCGGTTTTGTCGGGTTGATCGGTCCGCATTTGGCCCGCAGACTAGTGGGGCCAAAGCATGAGATGCTTTTGCCTACATCAGCGCTAGCGGGTGCACTATTGGTCATCGTGGCTGATACCATCGGACGCTGGATCATGCAGCCGTCAGAGATTCCGACTGGTATCGTTGTAGCCGTTATCGGTGCTCCGTATTTCTTGTACTTGCTGGCACGTTCAAAAGCATAGTTTCGCAAACTGTGGATTTGGCGAGCGTTTTCCCGTCTAGTTACGAGGAAGACGCTCGTTTTTGTATACAGCGAAGTGGAGATCAGGCAATTTGGGAATTGAAAAGAGGGAAATGTTGGAGGACAATGGGGGGAAGAAGCAACCGCCTTGTGTTTGCTATAATATCAGCATAAGCATGTATCGGGACGAGAAGGAGTAAAGGCATATGATCGATCGATTAGACCACTTGGTTTTGACGGTAAAAGACATCGAAGCAACCTGTCACTTTTACGAAAAAGTCCTGGGAATGAAGGCTGTAACGTTTGGCGACGGCAGGATGGCCCTGCACTTCGGCCAGCAAAAAATCAATTTGCATCAAAGCGGACAAGAATGGGAGCCAAAAGCGATGCATCCAGTCGCAGGCTCCGCTGATCTATGTCTTGTCACATCGCTTCCACTGGAGCAAGTCATCCAGCATATTCATGCATGCGGCGTCCATTTGGTGGAAGGACCTGTTCCAAAAACAGGCGCCATCGGGCCGATTCGTTCGGTGTATTTGCGTGATCCGGACCATAATTTGATCGAGGTCTCCCAGTACCTGCCACAGGAATCAGGGGCGGCTTCCCTTGTTCCTGCCATCAAGGAGATTTCCAAGAGATTGCAAGAACGTGAACGAGGGACGAGCGGCGCATACAGTGTCTTGCTCCCGCTCGTCAAAATGGCTGACAACCAGCTAGGCATTTTATTTGAAAAAAGAGCCAGTACGATGCGGCGACAGGCGAACGAGGTTTGTTTTCCGGGAGGGCGAGCTGAGAAGAGTGACGAATCCCGTTGGGTGACGGCTGCTCGGGAAACAAGCGAGGAGCTGGGTATTCCACTTGATCGGATTCATTTTGTAGGCGAACTGGATCAGGTGATTGGGCCAGGCTCCTCCATTATTACGCCCTTTATTGGATTCGTGGAAGGAATCCCTGACATGAAGCCGAATCCAGACGAGGTCGGAGAGGTCTTTATCCTTCCACTCGATCGGCTGTTGGCAACACAGCCAGCGAAGTATCTTTCCTCAGTCATGACCGAGCCCGAAGAGGATTTTCCTTATCATCTGATCCCGGGTGGCAAGCGATATCCGTGGCGAAAAGGGACAGTCGAGCATTTGTTTTATGAGGTGGACGGGCGTGTCATCTGGGGGTTAACCGCCCGGGTGTTGGCTCAGTTTCTTGAATGGATTCGCAGCGACGACCAATCAACTAGTAAACAATAAAAGCGGTTGTTCATTTTGAACAACGATAAGCTGAGGAGTGGATTTACCATGTGGACAAACAATCCTATCACTTCGCGTTTACATTTGAAATGGCCGATTATTCAGGCGCCAATGGCAGGGGGGGCGACCACACCCGCCCTGGTAGCCGCTGTCTCAGAAGCAGGGGGACTCGGAACGCTCGGTGCGGCGTATATGTCTCCTGAGCAGATTCGTGAGGCGATCAAGTCCATTCGGGCGTTAACGGACAAACCGTTTGGGGTGAATCTGTTTATCCCGGAAGATTATGATGCCGACCAGCCGATCGCAGAGAGCATTGCCCAGGCAATGAATGAGGTACGAGATCGACTGGGCATCCCACAAAATCCGCAGGTGACGCAATTTACAGAGCCGTTTGGTGAGCAGATGGCTGTCGTTTTGGAGGAACAGCCCGCGGTTTTCAGCTTTACCTTTGGTGTTCTGGATCATCGCTTGATGGCAGAGTTGAAGCAGCGGGGAATCACTGTCATCGGAACTGCGACAACCGTTCGCGAAGCGATTGCATTGGAAGCGAGCGGAGTTGATATGATTGCCGCCCAAGGTAGCGAAGCAGGTGGGCACCGTGGTTCCTTTTTGCCAGATTCACCGGGCAATATGATTGGAACAATGGCGCTCGTCCCGCAAATGGTGGATCGGGTCAAGATTCCCGTCATCGCGGCTGGAGGGATCATGGATGGTCGAGGGATCGCAGCAGCACTCGCGCTCGGGGCACAGGCGGCACAGCTCGGAACGGCTTTTCTGACGTGTAAGGAGAGCGGAGCACATGCCCTGCACAAGAAGGCCATTTTGGAGACGAGGGAAGAGTCCATCGTGATGACACGTGCTTTCTCTGGTAAATGGGCAAGGGGTATTCAAAATGAGTTTATGACAACGCTCGCCCCATTTGATCACGAGCTCCCGACCTATCCGGTACAAAATGCCCTGACCAAAGACATTCGAGCCGCAGCGGGCAAGCAGCAGCAAATTGCGTACATGTCGATGTGGGCGGGGCAAGCAGCTCCACTCAGCCAGGAAATTAGTGCGAGTGAGCTCGTTGAAAAGCTGGCAGCGGAGACGACGAGGATTTGCAGCAATCTGGGGCAACCCCAGTAGAATAAACGCGCAAAGAAAGCCACGCGAAAGACGGAGGAAATCAGAGTGAACCAGGAATACGCTCTCAAGGGGAACCTTGTCGCAGATGGACAGGAATTGCATAATGGTCTCGTAGTCGTGGGAAATGGAAAGATCACCTATGTTGGCAAGGCTGATGAGTATGGAAAAGCTTTGCCAAATCATGTGGTGACAGTAGAGGATGGCTGGATTTGCCCTGGATTCGTCGATATGCACATGCATGGGATTGATGGATACGACACGATGGACGGGACGCCGGAATCACTTCAGGCCATCTCGACTGCACTTGCACGGCATGGGGTGACGTCTTTTTTGGCGACGACGATGACAGCTCCTTATGATCAATTGGAGCAGGTGCTGGTAAACATCGCGCTGAACAGCAGGGAAGGGCTTCCGGGGGCAGAAGCGATCGGCATCCATCTGGAAGGCCCGTGGATCAATCCTCGTTACAAGGGAGCGCAAAAAGAAGAAAACATCGCGATCCCCAAGCTCGATGTAGTGCAAAAGCTTTACGGGTTATCAGAAGGTCTGATCAAGGTCGTGACGATTGCGCCTGAACAACCGGAAGCACTTGAAGCGATTGCATGGTTAAAAGAACGCGATGTCATCGTGTCTGCTGGACATACAGGCGCTACATTTGCCCAGGCGACGGAAGCGGTAGATGCGGGCGTGCGCCATTTTACACATTGCTTCAATGCCATGACAGGACTGCATCATCGGGAGCCGGGCGTAGTGGGCGCCGCGATGTATCATGAGCAGTTGAGCACAGAGCTGATCGCAGATGGCATCCATGTGCATCCAGCAGTCATGAAGATTTTATATCGGGTCAAAACGGCTGAACGTCTCGCCCTCGTCAGCGATTCCATGCGGGCAGCCGCGATGGGCGAAGGGACTTACGACCTTGGTGGACAAGAAGTTCACGTCCATGATAATCAGGCAAAGCTCGCAGACGGAACACTGGCTGGAAGCATCCTGACGCTGAATCGGGCGGTCGGCAATATGGTGACTTTAAGCGGTGTCTCTTTGCCAGATGCAGTGGAAATGGCTTCCCTGACACCAGCAAGCATCCTTGGCTTTGGCGAGCGAAAAGGACGTCTGGCGGCAGGGTATGATGCGGATATCACGGTATTGAATGCACAATTTGACGTGACGATGACTTTCGTTGGGGGCAAGGAAGTTTACCGCCAATTAAAATAGTTTCTTGTTGTTGCAAAAAAGCAGTCCAAGGTCGGTTGGATTGCTTTTTTGCGTAAGTTAATCTCTGAGAACAAGTTTTATTCCAATAAATTAATTGATAATCCCTTTTTTAGTAATGTCTACATGAATCTGAGGAGCAAAATGCACTTTTTGATAGTTGCTCCCCCAGTTTTCCTTCTGCCTCTTCCAAATTTCAGGATGAAATGCCATGAGTTGTCTGGCGATACCTAATCCATCGCAGCGGGCTTCTTGCATTTTTTGAAGTGTTTTTTTAGCTAAATCAGTCATCGCCTTAGATAGATGCTGGTTTAACTGGGCAATCATTTTCTTATCATTTAACTGATCTTTGGGATATTCTTCGACACCTACTGTCCATTTTAAATCCAGCGTAACCGAAATTTGATCGTCCGGTTGAACCAACACTTCCATCTTTCGCTTTGATTTATTTATTTGAAAGGTAATATAATCATGGCTGCCTTTATGGTCTTTCTGTGCACTTAATTTTTGTGTAAAACTCGTTATTTTCCCCATTCGGGCTTGCAACAATAAACACATGGTAGATTCATCAGGGCTCAGTACTCCTGTGAATCGTTGATCATGAAACATGGCAATACGGGAAATGTCCACTCGTTTCCCTTTTCGCACAAGGTAGGGAAGAACAAAATCCTCTCCAGGGTCGATGATCGCAGGGTAAATCGTTTCAAGGGTCACCTTGGGAATGGATGTAGTCTTTTCTTTACTCTTGATTAATTCATCAATTTCTTCCGCAATTAAGACATTCCCTACTTTCTTCAGGGAAAGGATGTCTGTCGCCTTTCCTTGCGTCACTGCGATTTTTGCGTTTAGAGCGCTCTTGGGATCGCGGTAAAAAACATCAAGAATTGGATAAATATCTTGTTTTGCCAGTTCTTCCCCAATGAGGATAACTCGATTCCTGTAACTGCGAAGCAGCCGGGATACTTGATTATCCGCTTTATCACGAGTATCTCTTGGCGTATTGCCGACTGCGTATATAATATCGTTAGCAGGACTCTGCTGCTCGCTCTGAGGCAAGTCTCGTATGACAATAGTGGTTAGGAGTTTTCCATTCGGCGCAAGGTCGAACCCTGCTCCATAAATCAAACGAGCATTTCGCAAGAGATCTTGGTCCCAACACCCAGCCATTAATAAGAAAACAACGAGAGCTGTGCTCGTAATGCACATCCTTTTCATCTGGTTAACGCACTCCTTTTCTTTGATAAATACGAGAAGAGGAGAAAGATCAAAGGAAGAACAACCACAAACAAATAATGTGAAGTCTTAAGGATTCGATCGTAGAGGTCGATAATCGATGGGTCTTCTGATAACAAAGCCAGAATAAAAACAATGAAAGCGGCATAGAAGACTGCCTTTTTATGTTCACCTCGGTGGAAGAAATGGCCTAAGCCTACTGATGCCATGTAAAGCCAAGAGGCAATGGCAGTGCTAACGATGAAAATCCATAGAGATAAAAAGAGTAAATCGATCCGTTGAATGATTTGGAAGGAAAATCCTTTCAGCATATACAGAAGAGGCTCCGAAATGGCGGGCATGATCGCCGGACTGAAAATGACCAAGTTGGTAAATACCTCGAAGGTGTAAAAAAGTACAATCAGCATATTGCCAACAGAAGCTGCCTTTAATTTCCCTCCGCTTTTCCCTTCAACAAAAGGATAAATCACCAACATCACTTCGTAACCGACTAACGGAAACAATGCTTCATTCGCAGCTTTGATGATATTTCCCCATCCCGCGTCCGTTATAGGGAACAGATAAGTAAAGTTCGCATTGGCATAACCGAACAAGGATAATAACACCATCACAATGATGGTAAACGAAGAGATGACAAACAGCCTGGCAATCACTTGAAGGGGCTCTTTAACCAAATAGATACAAGTGAGGAGAGTGAGAAGTAATAAGGCCCATCTCGGTGTTGCTTGGAGCACCCACTTTCCTACGATTTCGGCAAAAAAGCTTAAAATCGTTCCCGCAGAGAGCAAAAAGTAACCAATATAGGCCAATCCAAGGAGACTTCCAAGAAGCTTTCCCGTGATTTTGGGCAAGAAACTGAATAGCGTATCGGAAGGAAACCGTCTGCAAAGACCCCAAAGAATGACAATAATCACTTGTACTATCAATCCCGCGATTAAGGTTGAGATCCATCCGCCTCCCTTGGCGGCTGCTTGCATTTTATGAGGAAGCGTTAAAATTCCAACTCCCACTTGAGATTGGATAACAAAAAACATGAACTGCCCTTGGGTGATTCTACTCTGTTCCGGGATCATCATGTTCCCACCCTCTTGAATATCTTTCTTGGCTTACGCTTTTTGGATGCGGGTCATGGGGACGTTGATTCAAGCTCCAGATTGGAAAACGTACAAATGTATCCTTCAGGTCTTTGATTCGAAGAGGCATAACAGGCGCAAAATAAGCTGTACCAAAGGACTCTAATTTACATAAATGAATTAAGAGAAAAAGCAATCCAAACATGATCCCGATCAAACCGAACATCGCGGCAAGAATCATCAGGGGGAAGCCTAGAATACGAGATGCCGTACTGATCTCATTGGAAGGGGCCACAAATGAGGATATAGCGGTTAAAGCAACAACGATAACCATGGGATACGAAACCAATCCAGCTCGTACGACCGATTCACCGATGACTAAGCCGCCGACAATGCCGATCGTTTGGCCTACTCGGCTCGGCAAACGAATCCCTGCTTCACGTAGCACTTCTAATGTAATCTGCATGAGAAAAGCCTCTACGATGGGAGGAAACGGAACTCTGTCAATGCTGCTTTTTACGGTATAAATCAAATCGGTAGGAAGAATTTCAGGGTGAAAGCCAACAACAGCAATATACAGGGCAGGGACCAGAAAAGAGGTGATAAAGCTAAACAAACGAATCAGTCGCAGGAACGATCCGACAATCCACCTGCTGTGATAATCATCTGGGGTTTGATAAAAAGCAAAGAAAGTCACAGGCAAAATTAACGCAGACGGGTCTTCATCAGATAAAATAACGACACGGCCTTCCATGAGATGGGCTACAGCCCGATCCGGCCTTTCTGTAAATAAGATTTGTGGAAAAATAGAAAATGGCTTGTCTTCAATCAGTTCGGCAATGAATCCAGGTGAGAGAGTGTTGTCCATCACAATGGAACGAAGTCTGGAATCCACTTCTTTAACCAGATCTGGATTGGCCAAATTCTGCATAAAGAGAAGAGCCAATTTTGTTTTGCTTTCCGTTCCGACCTGATAATAGCGAGCAACTAGGTTCGGATTTTCAATACGCTTTCGCACCAGATACAGATTCGTGATGAGGTGCTCAATAAAACCATCATGAGCGCCGCGAATAACACCCTCGTTTACCGGTTCCGAGATACTTCGTTTATAATCAGCCGCGACTCCGACTACGAAAGCATCTGCTGTACCTTCAAGCAACAATACGCAATTTCCTTGAACTAACGCCTGGGGCAACTGGCTCAGATCTGACTTTCTTGTAATGTTCACAGAGGTAATGATTTTATCTAAGGTTCCTTCTTTATTTTCTTCTAAGGGCTGAATGATCTCTTTTTGAATTCTCTGTTGGTCAGAAAGGGACTCCAAAAAGACGATGAGGCCCTCCAATTGATGAAACTGAATGCTCCGCCACTTCAGATCACTTGAATGAAACAACTGGTTTTGAATGTACTCCTTGTTTTCCTGCAAGGAAGGAGATACGTCTATTTTCATGTGATCTGCCCGCCTGTTCGAAATTTTTACCTGTAAATATCCGGCATTTTACTGCGCTTAGTTGCAATTAATGTAACCATTAAAATATGCTTTATTCCCAAACGCCAAAAGCCCTCTTATTTAACAAAAACAAATCGGCGGAGTCTAGGAATGAAACTCTTCTCTTCCTAGTCCGCCGTTGTTTTCTTTGATGGGACCAATTTATGCCTACTTATCGCTTCGTTTCCTGCAACACATCTGGCTGAAACCAGATCTTATGAAAGTCCAGCCAGCCCGACGAGTTGATCGACACACCTCGCAAAGACTTGTGAAAGAACGTAAGCGTCTTTTTCTGAACCAGATACAAGACAGCATAGTTTTCCTTGATCATCACCTCAATCTTGGCGAGGTGGTGTTCCCGCGCAAGTCTGTCTGGTTCCTGCAAAGTCAAACAAATCTCCTTGTTGATCGCCCGAGCCAATGTTTCATCAAATGCGGGGAGAAAGTAATTTCTTTGCAAATACATCTCCAGCTCGCTAATTTGATCGCTGCTAAACACATTGCCGTACAGCTGGCAGTCATGTTCAGGCAAACAATCACGATTCGAAAACTCCCATGGTTCTCTCACGGCGACTTCCAGATGAATGCCATAATCACCGCATCGTTGTTGAATCCATAGTGCATCTTCTTCATGGTAGGCTGTGGTCACGAGACGCAATGTTTCTCCCTGATAGTCGCTTTCCTGTAGCAGGGACATGATTTCAGCATGGCAGAGCTGCTCGTTCTCTCTCGCTCTTACCTCCCTTAAAGCAGGGTGATACGTGCGGAAGCCTTTTGCCGGGTGTATGCGATCTCCGCCCAAATCGGCTATCATTTGATTCCGGTCAATTAGCCTATCCAGAGCTTGGCGGAACTTGATATGATTGTGCGGACCGCTCTTCCACTGGTTAAAAACAAGCAAATTGCAGCAGGAAAAAAACGCCTCCGTATCGCACCAGTCCTGACCATCCTGAATGACTGCTTCCTTCAATGCTTGTGCTTTCGACTGGACCCCGTGCGACACCATCACTGACGCCCAATTTGGTTCTTTTAGGCGCCCCATATCCAACTCGGGGAAGATCAAAATTTCCACACGATCCAACTGCGGTCTCCCGAGAAAATGAGCTGGAAATGCCTCTAGAATACAGATCCCCTCGTCAAGGCGGGTTAGTTGAAAGGGGCCGGTTCCAATTGGCTTTTCTCCAAAGTCTTTTTCATCCTGCCGAACGATTTCTTCTGGAACAATGCTTGCGTGAATCGTTGCCAGTAGCCGCAGCAGCAAGTAATTCGGTTCTTTTAGCAGGATGTGCACGGTTCGCTGGTCCATAGCCTCAATCAGTTCTATGTCACGAAACATCCAGCTTGCTTCATACGTGTCTGGATGAAAACGTAGTCGATTCAAGGAAAACACGACATCATGGGCAGTCAATTCCCGTCCATGGTGAAAAAGCACGTTCTTTTTCAAATAAAAGGTCCACTGCTTGGCATCTGGGCTGCTTTCCCAAGAATGGGCGATGGAAGGCAAAATAGACCGACTGTTCAGATCATAATGGACGAGCGTATTGAATAGCTGTCCCGCCAAATGGGCATCGAAGTGATAATAAGCGTGACCAGGGTCCAGCGTCACAATCGTGCGGTACACCGGAAAGCGGATGATATCTTGGGAACGGTTCGATACCGAGTGGTTGGAGAAGCCCATTCCTTCCGAGAGCCAATCCATGATCTGGTCTTTGACGGCTGCTTTGCCGTAGCGATTCATGAGCTCCATCGCTTCTTTGACGTCGCCCTTGTCTATTTGCAGCTTGACCTCGGCGAGGAGGATCTCATCAGAATCAGTATGAAGCGTCATGACCGAGACATTTCCTCGCCCACGTCCCGCCTTCCATTCGACCCACCCTAGCTCGACTAGCTTACGGACAATCAGCTTGGCGTAGCGAGGCGTGCAGTGCCAAATCCCAGCCAGCCTTTCGATGGTGACAGGGAACGGTTTCCCGATTTCTTCTTGATGAAAAAACGAACGAAGCTCTAAAAAATGCAGAACGGTAACCATGCAGGCCCCCATTTCTCATATAAAAATGCATGTGCGAAAAGGTGATCAGATTCAATCAAATCAAACCCTTTTTCCCCTTTTTCTAGATCCATATACTGAAGATAACACGAGAGATAACAAACGGGAATGGGAAAGAGAGATGGGGAGAATGAGATTTCATCCGGTGGCATGGGGTGTCATTATCGGAACCTTTTTGTCACGCACAGGCTTTTTTATGACGCTTCCGTTTTTGGGCATTTATTTAGGAAAGGTAAAAGGAATTGATCCGGCGATCGTTGGCTCGATCCTCGCACTCAGCTTGCTGGTTGGAACGATTAGTAGCTTTGCTGGGGGAGCACTGTCAGACCGATTGGGCAGATATCCAGTGATGATCACTGCGATGGGAGCTTGGAGCATCGTCTTGATCGGATTCGTTTTTGCGACGGAGACGTGGATGTTCTTTGGTTTAAGTGCCTGCAACGGCCTTTTTCGAAACGTATTTGAGCCGACTGCCCGCGCCCTGCTGGCGGATGTCACGCCGGATGATCAGCGGGCAGCTGTTTTCAATGCCAGGTATTTCGCGATCAACCTGGGTGGAGCAATTGGTCCGTTAATCGGCTTGCAGCTAGGTGCAGGAAGTACATCCTTGTTGCCGTTCCTCGTCACAGCCATCATTTTTGCCGTGTACGCAGCCATACTGGTGGTATTTATGATCATGTTCAAGGAACAACTAAAGAAGGACGTGGCTGCTGATCCGGTCACCATGAATCAGATGGCACGCATTGTTTTTACAGACAAAGTATTTCTTTACTTGTTGCTCGGGAATTTGTTCGTTGCTGGTGCCTACTCACATCTGGACACCACACTCTCCCAGTACATTGGGCATGATCGAATAGAGGCATATTCCTTTTTGTTTGTAGTGAATACTATCTCGGTTTTAGCGCTTCAATATCCGCTCGCGAAGTTTATGAAGCGGTACTCATCGATGACCGCGTTGAAGCTGGGCTGTCTATTGTTTGGGCTGGGGCTGTTCGGCTTCGGGCTATTTACGAATTTGTTTTGGCTCTCCGTGGCGATGGTGGTGTTTACGATCGGCGAAATCTTGTGCTTTGTCGTCGGAGATATCCTGATCGGGGAGATCGCTCCCCAGCATTTACGTGGAGCGTATTACGGCGCCAGCGGCTTTGCCTTCCTTGGACAGAGTGTGTGTGCGTGGGTCGGCGGGATATTGCTCCAGGTACTCGGCTTTGGACAAGGACCGCTCATCTTCGCCATCCTCATGCTGTTGACCTTTATCGCGTTTCCGTTCTATCAACGGGGCCAGTACGTATGGGAGCAGCGGCAACATCAAAGAAAAAGCTGTGAAAAATCTTCACAAGTTAGTTGTTCTTCTGGATGACTCCCCACATATTTCCGCTCGGGTCAAAAAACTTGAGCACCCATCCGAAGCCATCGTTTTGGTAGTGGGTAATCGAGACTTCATGGGCCTGCAAATATTCATGGAGTGCATGCACATCGGAAGTGGTGTACAAAAAAACAGGCATGGGTTGATGATCAACGGTAAAGGTTGCGGACGTCTGCTCATCTGTTTCCCATATCATCAAGGTGGGCCCCGCAGACAGGGCAAGAAAAGCGGAAGTACGATACCGCACCTGTAAGGAAAAGCCAAGGTGATTGCAGTACCAGACAATGGCCTCTTCCAAATTTTTTACGGGAACTTGTACGTGAAGCAACGATTCCAAATGTGCCATGATCAATCATTCCTCTCTCCATCTTTTTTCTTTATATTGCCAGAATCCCCCATCTTTCGTTATCATTTTTTGAGAGGAAAGATAGGGGAGGCCATGACATGGGACAGATAGAACGGGAAAGAGGTCTGAAAAAAGGCACGATCCTGCAAAAAGCTTATCGGATCAAAAAGACCATTTCCACAAGTGAGCTGTCGAATGTGTATGTGGTCTACCATATGAAAAGCAAGCGGACACTCATTCTCAAAGAGTTTTTCCCTCAAGCATTAGCTATGCGAGATTTGGATCACGTGAAGGTCATTTGTCGCAGACCATCGTTACAAACCAAATTCGACATGCTGCTAGACAGCTTTTGGCAAGAGGCGTCCCTGCACCAAGAACTGAATCATCCAACTATCGTCGGATACATCGACCATTTTGCTGAAAATGGCACAGGTTATCTCGTCGTTGAGTATTGCAAAGGGAAGACGCTGGATGAGTATGTATTAGCCCAAGCCGAGCTTGATCTGGGAGCATTTTTGCATCAGACGGTACTTCCGGTATTTGACGGATTAGACTATTTGCACAAAAAAGGCATCATTCATCGCGATATCAAGCCCAAAAACATCTTGGTCACCGAAGCTGGTTATCCTATGCTGATCGATTTTGGCTCCGCGATCTATTTCGATAAGGATGAACCTAAGCCGATCGTGACGACAGAAGGATATTCACCGCTTGAGTTTTACTCGGGTCAATCCAAGCAAGGAGTAATCTCGGATATTTACAGCCTGGCTGCCACGCTGTATTACTGTCTGACCAAAGAGCGTCCCGTTGATGTGGCGGCAAGAGTGATTGAGGATCGCTTGCCATCGCTTCGAACGATCAACCCTGAGGTTCCGCTGCTCCTGGCGAATGTCATTATGTGGGGCTTGGCCGTCGACTCGAAAAAAAGATGCCCCACACTCAAGCTGTTTGCGACAGCGATTCGTGCAGAGCATCTGATTTGGAAGGGAAAGGCGCGCTTCTCTTTTAGGAAGCTTCCTCACTAGACGTTTTCTTAAAGCGAATTTCGATCTCGGTCATCCGATCCTCGAAGGTCACATACACCTTGTCGTTGTATTGGAGGACGAGCTTTTTATGTCGGGGCATGGCTTCCTTGCCCCGCTCAACTGTGCAGTGACTATGATTGACCAAGAGTAGCGTCTGATTTTTTCCTGGCTGGAAGTAAATCTTCTGCGCTTCGGGCAAATGCTCATTCACATCCAAACTGGTGAACAGATCCTGCAACGTGATCCGCTGTTTCTTGCCAAAGGAGGCGAGAGGCCAAAACTTGACAGGAATGTCATTGCCGCTTGCCGTGTGCAGGAAATACCCCTCAAGACGACCCACAAAGGCAGGTTTAGGACGTGTAAGCAGGTAAACACCATAGCCGATCGCTGCTACGAGCAACACAATCATGCCGATGGTGATGTAGCGATCCCATACCGAGTGTACGGTAATGACGAGTGGACCTGTGACACTTGCTCCTTCCGCATCCGTGGCGGTGATGGTGATTTCTGATGTGCCGCTTTTCTCTGGTGAGAGCTTCAGAGCCGCGTCTTGAATCGTAGCGACAAATCGTTCGTCTGGATCAGCGGTGACGATGGTATAGGTCAGCTTGTCGTTATTGGCGTCGGTGAAGAACGAACCTAAATCGATAGCCTGCTCACCGTTTTCCTTCTCGATCGTCAACGAGGCAGCAACTGGCGCGATATTCGTGATATCAAAAACGCTTGTAGCCGTCTCGCGATAAAAGTCCGGGCCATTCATAAAAATTCTCCACTCGTACTTGCCTGTGTGAGGGAAGACGTAGTCGACTGTAAAGCTATCGCCAAGATTCTTCATCGGGACCTTTTCTTCTTTTTTTCCCGCGAGATCGGTTACGATCAGTTCTGCTTGCATGGATGCGTACACATCCTTGTCATCCAGTCGTTTGCCACCCTCCAGATGGTGGAGATAGGTAGTAAACGTGGCAGGATTCCCCTTGATCACAGGTTCAGGCTTGACCTCTACACCAGCCATCAAGCTGTAATTCCCCAGTAAATTGATTTTCACCAAATCCCCGGGTTTGCCTCTAAATTTTACGAGATAGTTTCCCTTCTTCGGCTTTTCTATTTTCATCAGGGAGTATTTTTTGGATTTCATAAAATGCACATTTTGCGATTGATAGTACACTTGCGATTCCAGCAGCGGATTGTTCGACAATAGGATAATGTTCGCTTCCTGCATGCTGGCGTTAGGAATGGTCACGGTCACTTCCTGCAAGCCCCCGGTAGCTGTCATGGCCGCCACTGATACGAGCTGCGATTGAATATGCTTGGCAAAAATCTGATTGAAGATTTCGGGCAGATCATCCGTACTTTGTGTGACAAAGGAAGTTCCGCCTGTTGCCTCTGCGATTTTTTTCAATTGATCCTTTTGGACGGAGCCATCGCTATTGAGGCCAATCGTATAGATTGGATAGCCTTGCGCTTTTGCTTTTGCGATAGCTGTCTCCACGTCCTTGTTGGATGCTGCCACACTCCTGCCACCCGCATTTTGCCGCAAATCTGTTCCCCCGTCTGAGAGAAGGATCAAAAATGGCTTGCGAGCTGGGTCCTTTGCTTTTTCAATCATATCTGCCCCTCTGCCCAAACCGAGTCCCAAATCTGAATACCCAGAGTAACGCAACCCTTGAATGGTTCGCTTGAGCTGTTCCCGATTTCTTGCTTCGGCCATGCTCGCTAGAGACTGAGCTTGTACAATCCGATCATTATAAGCGACAAAGCCAATGCGGGTACGCGTGGCTTCGCTCATATCAATGAACATACTCATGACCTCTGCGGCTGTTTTGCCAGGGTCCGTTTTGTTCATGGAATTACTCGTATCAATGACAAAGACCGCGTCTACTCCCGCATCTGCTGTTCCATTTGCCCCCGCAGTAAGAGGGGCGGACAAGAAGAGCATGGGAAGGAGCAGTCCAATGACCACCATTCGAAAAAGTGGCGGTAGAGAGAGGGTTGACTGACGATTTTTGTACATACATTCACCTTTTTTCTGAAAAAAATTTTAAAAAGTTCATACCTTACTAAAATGGGGCGATTTACCTATAAATGTTTGTTCGTATAAAAGATCGGTTTCCTATTGCCGATGTATATAAAAGTTAATAACACCCATTTATGTAAATATGAGGTGAATGCATAATACTCCCCAGCGGCAACTAGGGAGAAATATCTATCAGTCCTTGTGCTTCTTTCCTAGTAAGAGAGTGGACAAGGCTGTGCTTATCACCATTTTTTCGAAGAACTAGGAAAGGAGACTCTGTGTCTTCAGCATAAAACGAGAATCCAAGAAAAGGAAGATTTGTGGAATAAAATGGGTCTAAATACTGGGAATGGTCTTCGGGATATAGGAAAATCGTCACAATCCGAGGAATGTTGACAAATTATGCGGGCTACGTTTAATTTAGAGGCAAGATTTTTTGCTTGTTTTTGGTATAAATGTCACGATTTTCATTTTCTTTCGAGAAGCAGGACTCATCATCTATCAAGTAGGACTAAGTGGTTATGCAGACAACAGAAAGGGGCCATTTATGGACATTATTAACCAGACCAACCGAACCATGCTGTTCGAAGAGATCAACCCGGAAAAATTGGACCTGATCACTATTGTTGGAGATGTAAAAGGCATCGACAGTCTCAGTGACGACAAGATCAAGGAGATCAACGAGCACCTCCTCGTGCGCAGCTTCGATGAGTTTTTGGACAAGTTCTCCCCGAGCGTTTATTCGTTCTACAATGCAGCGAACCAAAAAGTGATGTACACCTTGAAAAAGCCTGACGGAATTGCAGAGGATGCGATTTCTGAGATCAAGATCGATCAGAGCAACGACTTCTTGAAAATGCTGTTTACCCTGATTGATACGAAGCGCAGCCAAGGGATCACAAACGTGGATTTCAAATTCGAGAATTTGCTCGATATGATTTCCCCGAAAAAAGTGATGGATGACATCCGTCAGGTGCGCAAAGAGATTCACTACTTGTACGGCCATTACGAAAAGCTCGATGATGGTGATCCGAAGAAGCTCGATCTCGGTGACAAGCTGAACACGATGTTCGAGGATGCCAGCAAAAACTACAACAACGTCATGGCGATGCTGCCGCTGGCAATTGAAGATATCAAAACACGACTGCTCTTGGGCGGCGCACAAGAAGAGAACCAATCCGAAGCGATTCAGATCGGGATGCTGACGATTGGGGAAGACGGAGAACTGAAGATCATCGAAGCACCGAAGAGTGACAGCCGCGAGCTGATGGTTCTCGATGAAAACAGCGGAAACGGACTGATGAACGTTTTCGAAGAGGATTACGAGTCGATCACTGAGACGCCATCCTCCTATGTAAAAGATCTCGTGGTGCGCACCTTCTGCCCGCTACCGACGGTACATACCGAAGTCAACATTGAGACAGAAGTACAGAACTACAATACGTATCTGGAGTTTTACAAAAACGCCAAGGACGACTTCGTAAAAACGGTGAAGCCTTTGGTTGAGAAAATTTTGGGCGTGAAGATGTTCTTCGATCAGTACGTGACCAAGAACAAAGGCATGCAGCCAGCTATGCTGATCACGAATACGAAGCTCGACATGCTCGTGAAGTCCAGCAACATTCCACGTCTGGAGACTTACCTGAACACGGTCAACGCGAAAAACGACTTCACGGATACGATCTGGTTCGGAATTGTTCCATCTGTTGATATGGATTCCGCCGGAAAAGCACAAGTGACTCGCGAGCGTTTCCGTGGGAACGAAAAAGTCGTCAAGCAGGACGGCAATACGATGGAATCGCTCACCATGCTGCTCCAAGTCGTCAAGGACTTCAAGGTACAAGTGTTCTTCAGCTTCAGTACAGGTGAAGAAACGACCTTCAACAGCATGGCGACTGCGGGTATTGATAAATACATCGACAAGTGCGGAATCCTGGTGCGCAAAGAATTCAGTGAATTCGCGATCCCGAGCATTCCGAACTTCACGATTATTCCGAAAGATAAATCAGGAGTTGTCATCGACAGCAGAATGCTGCAAACCGAAGACGGCGTGAAGCTGTCCCAGGAAAAAGAAGACATCCTGAAGCTGTGGATCGAGGGTGTTTATGTCGGTGCCAGCTATGTAGCTGCTGGTGTCGTGGCAGCGTACCAGTGTCCAGAGTACTTGCGTGAGACATTCAAAGTGGTTAGCCGCGAATATCCGGGTGTGCGCTTTGACATCGAAGCAGGTGAAAATGGACTGCGCGCTATCACGACAATGGCCAAAGAAATCTCTGGCTTCACCAACAACATTAAAGATTCCATCAACCGCAAAAACTTTGGATTCGTCTTTTCTTCGGAAAATGCACAAATCCAAGGCAAAGATATCAAGCGCATTACGGTGTACAAGGCACGCAGCCTCGCCATGGCAGAGGACGGCTTTGATTCCATCTACAAAACACTGGTCAGCACCTATATCGAGCGGATTCTCCGCTTCCAGACTGGTGATTTCAAACACGACAACATCGTGAAGTTCTTCAGTAACAATCCGAGCAGCCAAAAAAGCAAATGGCTGGGCACACGCGGCTTCGTGAACTCCATCATTCACGATGGTGATGACATGAGCTACATCATCGATGACAAGAGCAATCTGTGCCATATCGATCTGGTGTTCAACGGCAATGTGAAAAATCTGGAGGTCACCATCACCAAAGGAACGACTCCGGTCAAAGCATAGCATTGATCCCCTGGAGAGCTGTTTATGAAACTTTTTGACACATTACGAAGGTGGTTAGAGGTGTGTTTCCCAAAACGCACCCTTACACATAAGCCTCGAAGCCAATCAGGTATTTCGAGAGCAAGATTTCATTTCAAGGAGGTTTTATTCATGGGTTTTCGACTCAAAGTAGAAGGTTCTGAAACAATTGAGCTGGGCATGGACAACATTCAGACAGTAAAGTACGACACTGACACGCCAGACGATTCCAACGCGCGCTCCACAGATGTGGGTGCAACACTGAAACTGACTGGCAAAATCATCACTGCAACAGATGGTGACAGTGCGGATGACACCATGAAGCTGGCTCTCTGGTCTTTGGTACCAGCAGAAAAAGCGGATTGCTACCGCAAAGTAACACTGGAAGTAATCGCTGCTGATCAAGTGATCCGCAAAATCTACTTCCCGAACGCATTCGTAGTGGATTACAACGAGAGCTTTGGCGATACCGAGGGTGTAGGAACATTCAGCATCTTCATCAAGCAAAAGAAAGACAAAACCGAACACACCAAAATCGAAGGCGGCTACGCTGTTTAGGTTTTGAGAGAAGTAAGGTAGGAAGAGCCGTACCTCGAAAGCCGTGTTCGAGGTACGGCTCTACAAAATAACCAAAATCATTGCCAGACAGAGGGTGCATGCATGAAAAATTATTACGAGATTCTGGGGCTAACCAAACAAGCTTCCACGAATGACATCAAAAAAGCATACCGTCAACTGGCAAAGCAGCATCATCCGGATGTCAATGCCGGGAGCAGTGAGTCAGAGAGAATTTTTAAAGAAATTACCGAGGCCTATCAAACATTGCAGGACCCAGCCTTGCGCGAGGCGTACGACGCGCGTTACGAAGCTTTTCAGCAGAAGAAACAACAGACAGGCCATACAAGTGGCACGAAACAAGGGCAAAGCAAACAGCAAGCACAGACTGCATCGGGTATGAACTTCGAAGATGTGGGAAGCACCTTTGAACGATTTTTTGGATTTAATCCGAAGACAGGCGAGATGAACGACAGCATGAAGTCCGGCAAAAAAAATCCACTGGATACAACGGATATGTTTGAACAGTTTTTCCGCATGAAGAAAAAATAAGATGGAAAAATCGGGCTTGGATGACAGCTCTTTCATGACATAGAGGTAGTAGCAACCTGCTCCTGTCTTTGGATGGATGTCCATACATACACCATTCGCCCAAAGCTCGGAGCATTTTTCTTAAAAGGAAGTTCAAAAATTCGTCTTTTGAACAAGAGCATTTATAGGTAGTTGATTGGGGGGAAAGATGTGGCGAAGAAAAAAGGGTACCAAAAGTCCATCAGAGTGAAGCTCATAGAGCTGCTGATTTCCATTCTTGTGATTAGTGCACTCATTTATGTCTTTGGTTATACGGACAGCAACACTCTGAAAATTATTACAGGAATTGCCTTCGGACTCTTTTTGTTCGGGGTCATTATCGTCAAATTCGGAAGCCCCGACGAACCAGAGCCAAAGAAAGAGGATGGCGTCACCAAACTGGTTCTATTAGATGAAGAGGGAGAGAGCGTGAAGGAGTGGTTCATCCAAGGAGAGACATCCCTTTTGATCGGCAAAAGCTCCGCGCAAAACGAGGTCGACATCGACTTGGCGGACGCGGAATACGCTGCCTTGATCAGCAAGCAGCATGCGGTTCTGAATCAAGCGTCTGGGAATTGGTTCATCGAGGATATTCATTCCAAAAACGGCACAGGCATCAAGCAGCCGAACAAACGCGACAAGAGCAAGCTGGAGATTGAACAGCCGCATAACGTTAAGGCTGGCGACATCATTTACATAGCCAATACCCGATTGTTGTTGAAATAACAACGGGGGAAACAGCGCTTTTACACACATACATATCGTCCTTGCACGGAACGAAACGGGGGAGCAGAAGAATGAGTTTGACAAGATGCGCGAATGGTCACATGTTTAGCACCAGAAAACACGGAAGTACCTGCCCTTATTGCAGTATGGTCGTTGAGCCTGGGGCAAAGCCGGACAACAAAGCACCAGCGAGAGTGGCAGACGACGATAAAACGATGCCGTACCTGGGAGAAACAGAAGGGATTGAGCCTGTTACCGGATGGCTGGTATGTATTGAGGGGCCGCAACAAGGTCAAGATTACCGCATTATGGCGGAGAAGAACTTCATCGGTCGCGCAGAGGATATGCATATCCGAATCGTCGGAGACAACACGATCTCTCGCCGCAATCATGCGGTAATTGTTTACGATCCGAAAAAACGCAACTTTTACTTGCTCCCGGGTGATGCGTCGGGGCTTGCCTATCATAACAATGAAGCAGTGTACACACCAGTCGAGCTTACTGCGTACGATGTGCTTCAGCTCGGAAAGAGTACCTTTATTTTCATCCCGCTGTGCGGTGTTCACTTCGAGTGGGACAACTCTAACAAAGGCAAGGAATGATGAGCATGTTTCAACAGGGCGCAATCCCGTATCTGGTCGTCCTCGGCGTGATCATTGCCATTACTCTTTTGTTTCGTCTGCGTGCAACTTTGATCCGGCAAGAAAAGAATCCCGTCATCCAGATCGGAAATGGACAGACGATCGGCAGACGAGAAGAACAGGATGATTACTTTTCTACAGCAACATCGTCTCATGGGACGATTGCGATCTTGGCTGATGGAATCAGTGGACTGGCTAACGGCAGACTTGCTTCAACGCTTGCCGTGACTACATTTATCCGCGAATTTACAAAGCTGGACAACCCGAAGCATATGTCCCTCTTCTTTTCCCGGGCTGCTTCTCTGGCCAATTCGGAGATTTTGCAGGCGCTGAGAGGAAGTCGGGGTGGGACCACGCTGGTCGCTGGCGTAATCGTAGAGGACAAGCTGTACTGGGGAGCGGTTGGAGACAGTATCATTACTGTTTTCCGGGATGGAGAATTCATCCCGATCAATCAAAAAGACATTTATGAGTCGGTGCTGGAGGCTCGTTTTCTGTCCGGTGAGATTACGAAGGACGAGGCGCTGGAGCATCCGCAGAAAAAACAGCTGATCAACTACTTGGGCTATGACAACTTTCAAAATATTGAAATTGGACGTGAGCCGTTTCCGCTTGAGAAGGGAGACAAGGTCATTCTGTGTAGTGACGGCGTCTACGATACGTTAACCGAGATGGAGCTCGAGCAGATTTTGTTCCAAAAAATCGCTGCCCATGACGCGGCTGACCAAATCATTGAAGCGGTGGAAAGCAAGCAAAAAGCCAATCAGGACAACGCAACCATTCTCATCCTGGAAAAAGGCTGGTAACGGGGGAGCGGGTAGTACGAATGAGAAAGGACAACAGTGAATTCATTACCGGGTTTCTATCCGAATCAGGCAGCTTCGTTCGCAACAAGGATTACTTTGCCTATGCCGAGCTGGATGATATCGCGTGCTGGGTAATCGCCCGCGGATTGGACAACGATCAGGAAGTAGAGAGTGCAGAGTTGGCGGCCAAAAGCGTTCTTGGCTATTTTTTGCAGAGGCCGTCTATTTCGCGTTATCGCATTCGCCGCTATTTACAGGAGGCCCATCGTGTCTTGCAAGCCGAGAGCCATCGCGTCAGATTAAAAGCGAGCTTGACGGTAATCGTAACGGACTATGCCAGAGTGAGGTACGGTGTCGCTGGTAACACCCGACTGTATCAGTTTCGCAATGGCCGACTGCAATGGCAAAGCAAGGATCAGAGTCTTGCCCAACAGATGGTGGATGGGGAGGAAATCGCAGAGGACTCGCTTGATCAGCACGAGGAGCGGCATAATCTCTTGAGCTATTTGGGGACACCCAATGAATTTCGCCCGTTTATCTCCAAGAAGCTTCCGCTCTATGACGGTGATGTTTTTCTGCTTGCCACCCCAGGTCTGTGGGAAAAGGTGAATTCGGCCGAAATGAAGGACGGGCTTCAAGAGGCGACAGATCCTGAAACCTGGATCGATACGTTGGAAGACGTGCTTTTGAGCAAGCAAGAGCATGTCGTTCAAAACTACACGGCAGCCGCTATTTTTGCGAACAAAATTTTCAAGACAGACCCGCAAAAAAAATGGCGGATTATCAAACGGGTGGCACTCATCCTTCTCGTGCTTGCCTTGGCTGGAGGCGGAGCTCTGCTGTTCAAGATGAAAGAAGCGGAGCGCATCGCGGATGCTGCGACAGGCATGTTCGAGCATGAAACAGCCGGAGACGCTTTCATTGCGGAGAGCGATTATCCGAAGGCACTCAAGGCGTACAGCGAAGCCCGAAATGCTGCAAATATCGTCAAAAACAAAATTCAAGCCACTCTCTTGGCGAAAAAAATCCGCATTACACAGTTGATCGTGGATGGAGATACGGCTGTAAAAGATGAGCAGTTCGCCAAGGCATTGGATAAGTACGACAAGGCGCTCAAGGAAATGAAAGGGCGCGAAGATTTTAACGAACCGGAGATTTTGGAGAAGAAAGAAAAGACGCAATCGTATGTACTCGTCATGCAGTGGAAAAAGGAAGGCGATCTCTTGTTTGAGGCGCAGGATTACGCTGGTGCAGAAGCCTATTACCAAAAGGCGCGCAAGCTGGCGTTGGAAACGTCTTTTGTAACAGGAGAAAAGGAGCTTCGCACCAAGCTGGATGAGGTAGCTTCCAAAAAGACCGGCATTGACAAGGAAAAGAAGACGCTCGATGGTGACAAGCTGGAGAAGCAAGGCGACGAGAGCTATGCGGCGCAAGACTTCGAGGGAGCGATCCAATCGTATACGCAGGCGCAGGAAATTTATCAGGAGATTGGTGTGCTGGAAAAAGTTTTGGCGATGGAGCGCAAGGTGACAAAGGCAGAGGAGAAGCTAAATCCTCCTGCTGATCCGCCTTCGGCAGGTGCGCCAGCAGGCCAACCTTCTGTGCAAGGGACGAGTGCTGCGAGTCAACCTCCGGCAGCTCAGGTGAATCAAACGGCACCAGTTAACCAGACAGCTCCTATCAATCAGGCAGTCCCAGTCAATCCGGTGGCTCCAACTTACCAGCCAGCTCCGGCGCCCCAAGTAGCGCCGACCAATCAAGCAGCCCCGCCAGCCGAGACAGCTCCGGCGACTCAACCAGTTCAGTCACCGCAAGCTAATCCACCAGCTACAGCCAATCCGACACAGGAGGAGGCAGCGAAAACGCCATGAAAGAGATCGTACTGGATCGTTTGAACAAAATGGAGGAGCTGGAGCAGCGCAGGTTGCTCAAGCAGATCATGAACGGTGTCTTCCTCAACCTGGTCGAGTATCAGGAGGAGATGCAGAAGAAGCTGGAGGAGCGTGTTTTTTCCGAGATCGAGGACAAGGAAGATAAGCATGACATCTACGTGACCCTCTGCCATCGAGATGATTTTGACCCGATCCACGAGTATTTGTACCCGATGATCCCTGGCGATGAGGAAAAGAAGATATGTGATCGCAAAGAATTGGCGGTCAGGCTCAGCAACCAGGAAGAAGCGGTCATGATGACGATCTTTTTAGAGTGTGAATATGACAAGATTCAGGCGCTGATGATGAGCAAGCGAACCTTCAAGGGTCGTCTGAACACGGCAGGCAATCACTATCCAATCGAGGTGCGCCTCCAACAAAGTCGTGTGTATATGGATGAGCTGGAAAAGCTGTACAACATGTTTCAAAAGAACGGGATGCCGTGGAAAACGGTGAATCACCCTTACGCCAGCAAGTTTTTCGATGTCATTCTGGTTGCCTGTGAGGGCACGTTTACAGAAGACGAAGAGATACTGGAAATGTCGATTACCCTTGATGAGTGGGAGCCTTACAAAAAGCTGGACGTGATCCCGTTGTGGAACATCGAGCGTTTGGCTTTAAAAAACATCGGCTTTCCCGTACCTGCCATTGACCGGGTGAACTTCGAGCATGTCCTGTCGTTACGCAAGACGGGTAGTGAGCACGGGTATTTGGTGGATGGAGATGAGGAGCTGATTCGCTACATCAAGCGTTCGCCGGAAGAGCTCACGATCGTCTCGCCTCAGGAGAAGTCGGGAGTTTGGAACGTATGCAAAATTACACAGCCTGTCACGACCCGCATCGGGAGACTGGATTACGAATTGGTGTCCAATCGTCGCAAAAACAGCTTCGTTGGGAGCTATGCGCGGAAGCAGGCGATGACCGTACGGGCTAAAGGAGAGATTATCCGAATTGTCCATTCCTTTGAAGCCGCTGAACAATTGGAGCTAGTGAATGTAGAGATCCGGGACAAAAACAATCGGCCTCCCGCTACGTACGGCTTAAATCCGTTCATTAGCGATAACGTCCGTGTAGAAAACGACAAGAAGATCATGGCTCTCGGCTTTCGGAGACGCGGGGCGAACAGCTTTCTTCTCCAAGACATGATGAGCTTCCTCGTCTCCGAGGTTCAAATGTATTTTCCGGAATACAAGTGTGAAGGAGAATGGGCTTGAATTACATCTGGGATTTGGTTATTCGTGCAAAACGCGCCGGGATCGCCCAAAAAGACATCCAGTTCCAAGCGGCCAAAGTGTACTCGCCCTACATGGAGCTGAGTCATGAGGCCATCAACGCCAAAACGGTGGACAAGACAGTAGAAGTGAATCCTTACTACCGCTTCGACGATATTTTCCGTGACCTTTTCGACGCCAATTACTCGGACGATGTAGAGCTTCGGCATACCTTGTTTGATATCATCATCCATTTGCTGGCAGAGATTGATATGTCGCAAGGGATGAACAAGCGTGAATACCACATCCGTTTTGTATTGCGCGACTTGGAAGCGGGGCTGTTCGGCAGTCGGGTACAGGAAAATATCCGACTTTTTACCAAAGAGGAGCAAGAGATTATCGCAGGTAATATTTTGCGCTTGTATGAGACCGGCGAAGCGGTGTACCTGCTCAAGGATACGATGCGCAAAATTTTCTCTCACTCTACCATTTACGCCAATTGCGAAGAAAAAGATGAGCTGCTGATTTACGTCGGGCAGTCGGAAAGTGAAACGGCACATGCCAAGCTCGCTTTAATCAAGGATATTTTTCTACCGGTTCGGTTCCATACAGAGATTTATTGGCGAAATCATTTCGGCATTTTGGATGTCGAGGAAACGATGCAAATCGACAGTGTTGCACTGTACTAGAGTTTTTTGACCGATTGACCCCAACAAAGGTCGGGAGAGAGGAGAGTTGGGATGACTACCTATTCATATAAGCTTCATCTCCAAAAAGGCAGCGGGGATGGAAAAAATCAAAGGGGAGCAACCTACACGCGGGATGAGCTGATGGAGATGACGACTTTTCAGCTGCGAAATATATGTTACAAAGAAAAGCTTGTCACCTCACTCGTAAATAATCTCGACAGAGAAGACTTAATTTTCACGGTCCTCCGTTTTCGCGGTGCAGAGGAGAGACTATTAATTGATCGGGTTGTTCCGGGGGGATTCGAACGTCTCGAAGCTGCTCTGGCTAAATATTTGAACACTCCGCTGCCGGGTGTGGATTCTATCAAGATTCCAGCGAAAATGTACCTGTACGTAGGACTCGCTATAGACAAGTTGGACAATTATCGGGTCGAAACGACGCTTGGTCTGTCCGAGTCCAACGTGCTGCTGGTGAACGAACATATGGAACTGTGCGGTGTTCTTCATCTGCATAAAGACAAAGACGATAGGAGAGCGGGGCATTTTACGCTGCACGCTCACCAGGATGCTCCATTGAGAAAAACCGTCAATCAAAACTACAGCCTGCTCTTTTTCCGCAAGCAGGATTCGGAGTATTTGTACAAGGCATATCACCAGGACCATCCGTTGCCGCCGGTCAATCTCCACTACTACAAAGTACCGGTGACAGACCTCGAGATCAGGGAATTGGAAGAAACAGATGCCGTTCTCGCGATTGATTTTGGTACCTCCTCGACGACAGCGGGTACTTTTCTCGACCATCAGTATGTCAGCTCCCCTTCTAGCAACGACTTGTTGAATGGACGTATACGCTTGAATGCGATCAATTACGTCTCTTTCCCCGATACAACGCAAAAAAACGAGGAATGGATCGAGGTGCTGCCGACGGCTGTCAGCGTGGCGGATTGCTCCTCTCCACATGACGTTCGCTTTCACATCGGTTATGAAGCACTGCGGCACATGAAAAAGAACGGATACAGCACAAACGCGACCGTGTTTCAAGGCATCAAGCGCTGGGTGAACAGCTATCACAAGATCGAAGAGGTCATGGACAGCCAAGGGAATACCGCGACTGTGAAACGAAGCGACATCCTGCGCCAGTACCTTCTTCACGTCATTCAAATGGCCGAGCATCAATTCAAATGCCGCTTTCGTCATCTGCATATCACAAGTCCGGTCAAGCTGAAAACGCAGTTTCTTGAGATGTTCACGGAGATTTTGCCTGAGTATCGCATCGAATCAGAGCACGCTCTCGATGAAGGAATGGCCGTCCTGTTCAACACGATTGCGGATCAAATTGACAAAAACAGCTTTCTAGATGGGGAAACGTATCAAGCGCTCGTCATCGATTGTGGTGGAGGAACGACGGATCTGTCATCATGCCATTTCCGGATCGAGGACGGACATATCTCCTATCGCATCGATATCGATACGACCTATGAAAACGGCGACACCAATTTTGGTGGCAACAACATTACGTATCGTATCATGCAATTTATGAAAATCGTCTTCGCGGACTATTACGGAAAAGGGCGGCAAGTGACCGACATCGACCAGATCATCGACATCCCTGGATCGGAAATTTTCCGGTACGTGGATGAATACGGCGTCGACTCCATCTATGAACGCTTCGAGGCGAGATATCGGGAAGCTGAGGCGATTTTGCCGACTCGCTACAAGGAGTACGAGAATAAGAGCCGGGACGAATATCAGCGTGTCCGAAATAATTTTCACTTTTTGTGGGACCTCGCTGACCACATGAAAAAAGAATTTTTCCGTCAGACCGGCATTCTGCGAAATCGCTTCACATCCGATACAGAAAATCGTCAAGAGCCTGATCTAAAGCTGACGGCAGTCGAGCGATGGGTGTTGTCGATACGGGAGGATGGTCACTTCCGGGATGTGTTTGATTTTCCGGATGTCGTATTCAACGCTAAAGAGATCAATCACCTGATCAAGGCGGATATTTACGAGATTTTGCGCGTCTTCTTGGACGATTTTTATCAACAGGGAAGGTTGGCTGACTTCTCGATCATCAAGCTGACTGGGCAGTCGTGCCGGATTGATGTTTTCCGTGAAGCGCTCAAAGAGTTTGTCCCAGGACGCAGTATCGAGTTCCGGCAAAAGTCAGAGGATGCAGGCAAGGTGCCAGATCTGAAGCTGTCTTGCTTACGTGGGGCACTGCGCTACCAAAGTGCCAAAAAGGCAGGCTTCATCGAAGCGCAAATTACGAACCATGCGCCGATCGTCCCGTATTCCGTGACCGCCTTCACGCATAACAAGCAAGAGAGAGTGCTGATTCACAGTCAGGAAAAGCTGAGTCTCGTGCATGGCTCTATCTCGCGTCCCTACGGCGTGAGCGAAGTTGAATTTTATCTCAAGGAAAATGACGGCCAGCTGCGCCAGCGGTACTTGTACATGGATGAGCCTGCTCAATACAAAAACGTGTTGTATGAGGACATCGCGAGCAAGTACGGAACGCATATCCCGCAGGATGAGACTGACTCGATTCAAAATGGCGAGTCGAAATACTTCGTTTTTGCGAGCGGCAGTGAGTGGGGATTCCATGTCGTGCCAGTAGCTCGTCTGAATGAACAGCTTGCTTTGGGAAAAAAGGTTTTCTTTGCTTTTGAGAGTGACTTGTCCGAGCTGGATTTCTTTGACGGGATGAAATGATCAAGTAACCAGGCAGCTTAAATGAACAGGAAGGGGGAACAGCGGTGTTTTCCCATCTCTATCCCAATTTTCATAAAGGGCGAATTCTCAAGCGAGAGATGCTTGAAAATCTGCGTGATTACCCGCGGCATTTTGTAGATTTATACTTTCAGGATTATACAGACGGCATTATTTCTGGGGTGGATGTATCGATAGGCGAAGGGCACCTCACTGTCGGCAGAGGAATCGTCAAGCATCAAGGACGGATTTATTTGTTCGACCGCGAAGAGCGTGTTCCTTATGAGGCCACAGGTACGGAGACGGTACTCAAGATTCGCTTTCACGAGGAGACTTCGCTGACCGACTATTACGTTTACGAGACGTTATTTGTACTCGATCAGGAGATAGAGTCACGCCAGGATGAAAAGGAGCTGGGGCGCTTCAAGCTCAAGCAAGGGGCAAGGCTTCGCGGGGATTATCAGGATTTAGCCGATATGGCGACGGAATTCAATACATGGAATATCGTGCATGTCGAACATGCCGGGAGAAACGAGCCAACACTTGCTCCTTTCATCCTGCGGTATTTTGCGAATGAAATGCTGAAAACTGTCACCAATCACCCGTATGATCTCGCCTTTGCCATGCAGTGCTTGAATGCGGACAGGGTAGAGCGGGGGCTCATTCTTCATTATATAGGCAACAGAATGGGGACTGGTTACCGCGAGTACACGAACCTGCAGATTCTCAAATACCTCGCACGTATATTGGATGACGCCAAGAGTGGCGGAAAGTCCTCAAAAACCGAGTGGAAAACAGGCGGGCGTCAGCGGGTTATTGTTGATTAACGAGAGGATGGTGAATGGAAATGGCGCGCATGGATGAAAGCATTATCGGCATGTTGAATGAGCTTTCCGGTGAGGATGCACAGCCAGCAGCAATACGTTTTGGTCCAAAGGGCAAAAACCGACTGGATGTCGTGAACAAATCATTTATTACCGTCGGGGAAGAGAGAATTCCCATGGAGGATAAGCGCGTTCTCGACGATCTCGTACAGATTCGACTCCCGAAGACATTTTCCATCATGGGTCCAGAAGTAGCAGCGCTGAAGTATCCATCGGAACGTAGGCCTTCACTGATTTATACGAACGAAACGGCGTCCATTAACTTGGCTTTCACCTATACCGAGAGCAAGCTGACCGATTCTCCTGCACAGCTGAAAGCCTTCATGGATGTCATGAAGCAGGTTTTGCGGAGAACACAGCCGCTCGCTCGTTGGCAGGAGGAAGGAATACGTGAGATTGCGGGGAACAGCGTCGGATTTTTCGAGTTTGTTGCGCCCGCATTGGATACGGACATTTACAACCTGATCAGCTTTGTCTCTCTACAGGAACGCGCTCTTCTCTGCACGTTCAATTGCACGGAGCAGGAGCTGTCGGACTGGAAGCCAATAGGCTGGGGGATCATGGATTCCTTGTCGCTCGTATCCACCAATTCGAATGAAAATGGGAAGGGAGAAGGGAAAATATGAGTCTTCCTGTCATTGCCTACAACAATTTGCAAATCTCTCCTTATCAATTGACGCATCTGGTAGAACTTACGATTACGAAAAAGATTAATGAGCACGCTCGCCTGACATTTACGGGGATCGTACCAGAAGAATTGAAGGACAGCTATGTAGAAATGACGGAAGCACAGACCCCGATCGAAATCAGTCAGGTGGATAGCGACGGCAACGCCACGCCGCTTTTTGCGGGGATTGTTCTGGAGATAGGCATCAAAGCCGTACGAGACGTTTATTATCTGTACGTCGAAGCTGTCTCGCCTACGTACAATCTCGACGTGAAGCGCAAGAGCCGTTCGTTTCAAAACAAAGCCATGACCTATGGTGCCCTTTTGAAAACAATCGCAGGAGAATACCCAGGCATGGACATGATGGACATGGCCTCCAATGGCGGGAAGCTGGGCTCCTTTACCATGCAGTATCAGGAGACGGATTGGCAGTTTCTCAAGCGGCTTGCTTCGCGTTTTCAGACCGGACTGATGCCGGCATCCGTTTTTGAAAAGCCAAAGTTCAGCTTTGGTGTGCCAGAGGGTGCCTCGAAAGGTAAGCTGGACGATTTTCACTATCGAGTGCGCAAAAATTTGAACGAATACCGCCATTCCTCGGAAAACGGGGTCAAGGGCGTGGATGAAAATGACTACATCTTTTACGAGGTCGAGACGGATCGCGTGCTCGATTTGGGCAACGGTGTGGATTTCAAAGGGAAGAGCCTGTATGTGTATGAGGCACATACCGAGATGAAGAAAGGCTTGCTCAAGCATAAGTATTTGCTTGCGTCCAAAAAAGGAATGAGCCAAAAGCCGCTCCACAATTCGCTCATTGTAGGGGCATCGGTGCAAGGAAAAGTCATTGAGGTCTCCAAAGACAACGTCAAAATCCACCTCGATATCGACGAGAAACAGAGCAAGAGCGAAGCGCACTGGTTCCCGTATTCCTCGGTTTATACGGCTGAAGGAAACAGCGGTTGGTATTGCATGCCGGAGCTCGATGACTACGTCCGCGTCTATTTTCCGAGCAACAAGGAAAGTGACGGGATTGCGATCAGCTCTGTCCGGAAAAATTCAGACGAGGGCGAAACGAACAAGCTCGGGAATCCCGATATCAAATACTTCCGCACGGCCAACGGAAAAGAACTGATGTTCAGCCCGTCGGAGGTATTGCTTAGCGCAAAGGACGGGGAAATCCTCATTCGCATGACCGATGCGGACGGCATTCAGATTTTCAGCAAGAAAAATATCAAGGTTGTCTCCGAAAAGGACATTTTGATGGATTCTGCCACGAAGGTGATTATCTCGGCGAAAGAGGAGATCAGTCTCACCTGCAAAGAGAGCAACATCAAGATGGACGGAAATACAAGCATCGTCGGGCAGGAGCTCAAAACCAATTGACACACATGGTTGCCACGCGGGTAACCGTGTGTTTGGTGTATGCAAAAACGGTGCGAAGAAGGGGGGATTGGCATGGAGAGAGAGGAAGCCTTGCAGCATTTCAAGGAGCACGAGGTGCCGAAGAGAACCATCGCCAGCCTGCATGCCTTGGATGCATACTATCAGGCGAATAAAGAGAGGCTGGCAAAAGAATTTCTCCGTTCCTTTGAAGCAATATGCAGACGCGTGATGGATAAGCAGGAGCAAGGGACAAAGGGCAAGCTGGCGTACTTGACCTATTCCATGCTGCGGACGGAGCTTCTTCTTGGAAGCAGTCATTATTTGCTGGAAGCTACGGACAGCAGTTGGTTTTTCGATCCGGTGGAGTGTCAAACCAGCTATGATGCGAGCTGGGCTTTCCGGTTTTTGGATCGGCTTGCAGAAGAATGGGACGAGGCTGCAAGAGCATATGCCGGACACGTAAAACTTCCCGATATTGAGCGAATCAAGCTCGTGGAGGCAGAGAAGTTTCATCAATATGTAGTCCACCTGATCCGTTATGCCATGGTGAAGGCTGTTCAGCTGGAGGTCTTCCAACAGGTGGACAAGGAGCCGGAGTTGGAGGTGCGTGTCGGAGAATATTTGGATCAAAGCGAGATCGTGTACTGTCTGGACACTCGCCACAAAGATTCCGAGATGATCCGTGCTTGGCTGGAGGAGAAGCAAGAGCTGGAATACGGCTACAAGGTTTTGGCTGGTCTCGATTTGGCACAAGGGCATTTCGACAGTTTGGACCTGCGCTATTCGGACTTGTCGGACAGTCACTTAACGAATGCAACCCTGCGCGAAAGTGTTTTGGTCGGAACGAGATGGCATCGTGCCCAGCTAAAAGCGGTTGATTTCGGCGACAGTCTCATTCACGGAGCGGATTTTTCCGGAGCGAATCTGCTAGGCGCGAGCTTTCGTGAAGCATCCGGGCCAAGGGGCCTTTTGGAGCCAGATGCGTGGGAGATGCCCGGTTTTGATGGTGTCTTGTTCATCGGGGCGTACTTGACCGGGACTGATTTTACTGGAGCCGATCTGCGCGGCGCAGACTTTACCGATGCGATTTTGACCGGAGCGAATTTTAGCGGAGCGCTTCTGGAGAGAGCCGTATTCTCGAAGGAATCTAGGGAGTCTATTCTGTTGGATGAGCTTCAGGAGCGACATGTCGTTTGGCGAGAGGGGAGTCAGGTATGAATTATTTCATCTTGTCACAGGACGAGCGCATAGCGAGTGCGGTAGAGCCAACCAACGTTTTTGACGTCATCCGGCAGGAGTGGCTCACCCCGGATTATCAGGAAGAGCTGGATGAGGCGATCATCCAGTTCGACATCAAGCAAAAGAAAGAGAACGACTATCTGGATTTTCTTGATAGACCGATCCCGCTCTATTCCAACCGCTTAAAGACAATCATCCACAAGTTCGCGCCGAAGCTGTTCGTCAAATCCGTCGTGCTGGTAGACAGGGAGCGGATCAAGCAGGATTTGTACTGGATGATGATCCTGCCGCGTGTGAACTGTTTGTCAGAGCAAAGCGAATTTCACAGGGACGGCTCGCTTAAAAGGCTGGTTCTTGATCCAGAAAAGATTGGACGCCATACGATTTTTCAAATCGAAGGGATTCGTGAACCGTATATCCTCATCGATTTGCGGCTGGCGGAGGCTTTGCTGCGCAGAGACTTTTTCGGTATCCGCTTGAAAAAAGCAGAGCAAGCAGAGAGGAGAATCAGTCATGCCCATGATTGAAGATGTCAACGTAGTGCCATCGTCCGCTCCGAAGAAAAGCTACGTCGTGGCAGGAGCGATTCTCACGTGCGACTACGGGAGCCAGAAGAACAAGCTGAAAACACCCTTTAGTCATGGCGTGTACATTCGCAACCAGGCACAGATGAACGTGAATGACTATATGCCGCAAGTGAACATCATGCCGTTTGGCAAATGCAAATGCGAGAAAAATCCAACCGTCGCGGCTGCTACTGCTGCCAACAACGGCGTACTCAAGCCGATGCCATGCATTCCCATGGTGACAATGCCCTGGATCGAAGGCAAGGCAGATGTACTCGTGGAAAATCATCCCGCCCTGTTAAACACCAGCACGAACATGTGCGTATATGGAGGCTGCATTCGCATCGAAGACGACGGACAGGAGCAATCGTGAGGGGGATTGTATGAAGACGACAGAGAAGCTGGCTGGATACGAGAATATCCAGTTGGTCTCACCCTTTGAAATCCAAAGCCTGCAAGATGTCAGAATCGTGAAGAAAGTAAATGAGCACGCCAGATTGTTCGTCACCGGAATCATCCCGGAGGAGAAAAGCGATCGGTACATCGAGATGGCGACGAGTGAGGATACAGTCGCGCTGAATTTGGTGGAAAACGGTTCGCTGACGAAGACACTGTTCAAGGGACTCGTGGATTCCGTCAGTGTGAACTTTATTCACGGCGTGTATCATTTGGAGCTGGAAGCGGTCTCGCACACGCAGCGAATGGACGGCCAGCGCAAGCTACGCTCTTTTCAAAACAAAAAAATGAGCTATGCGAGCCTGCTCGACGAAATCACGAAGGACTATCCCGGTTCGGATTATTTGGACCATGCTTCGAACGGAGCGCCGCTTGGGACCATCGCCATTCAGTATCAAGAGACAGACTGGCAGTTCTTGAAGCGTCTGGCCTCTCGTTTCGGCTCTATTCTCGTCGCTGAAGCGGTGGCGGATACGCCCAAGTTCTGGTTCGGCTTGCCCGAGGGACGCACTGCCCAACTGACAGACGCCAGCTACACCGTCAGCAAAAGGCTGTCGCCCTATATGGAAACGACCGAAAACGGCTACGCGGCGGGCATGTCGGAAAACGATTTTCTCACCTATGAAGTCGAAAGCGGACAGGTTCTCCAGCTCGGAGACCGCGTGAACTACCAGGGCAAAGAGCTGGTTGTCGCCGGGTCTACCACCAGAATCGACCATGCCCTTCTCATTCACACCTATCAGCTCATGCCCGAAGCAGGCATCCGACAAAATCCCATCCGCAACGACGATATCTGCGGCGCAGCTTTGGAAGGCAAGATCATCGACATCCAGAAGGATACCGTCAAAATCCACCTCAACATCGATCCGAAGCAGCCCAAGGCAGAGGCGAGCTGGTTCCCGTATGCCACGGTCTATTCAGCAGAGGGCAACAGCGGTTTTCACTGCATGCCGCAAATGGGCGACTCCGTCAAGCTGTACTTCTCCACACCAGATGAAGAAGGCGCCATGGCAGTCAGCTCCGTGCGAAAAGGTGGAGGCAGCACGGCGAAAACGGGCAATCCTGGCATCAAGTACTGGGGAACAAACTTCGGCAAAGAGCTGATGATGGGCGGCAAGGAGCTCGTTCTCACGGCAAAAGAGAGTGAAGAAGGCAATATTTTTATCAAGCTGCATGAAGAGGACGGCATCGAGATTCACAGCATGCATCCTATCGTTTTTTCTTCGGAAAAGGATATGGAGATTACGTCAGATACCAAGGTTGAGATCAAGGCCAAGGAAGCGATCTACCTCATGTGCAGCACCAGCAGCATGATTTTGGATGGAGAAGTAGATCTTCAAGCGCCGAAGATTGAGATGGTAGGGCTGACGAAGGCGCCTGTGGTTGTGGAGGATTTGCCGCAAGAGGAAGAAGAGGAAGAGGAGCAGCAGGAAGAGGAAGAGTCTGGCTGGGGTGGATTTCTGGATGGTGTACAGTTAGCGCTGGATGTTGTGGGACTCATTCCGGGTCTGGGAGAAATAGCGGACTTAGCGAATGCAGGAATCTCGCTCGCACGAGGAGACTATGCAGGAGCGGCGCTATCTCTGGCGGCGTGTATCCCTTTTGCCGGCTGGGCGGCTACCGGAGCCAAGCTGGGAGCAAAGGCGCATAAAGCACTTAAGGGAACGAAAGCGGGACAGAAAGTGCTTGAGGTAGCAGACTCAGCGGCGGATGTTGTGAAGAACGTAGCAAATGCCGTCGAAAGTACCGTAGGGAAGGTCTGGACTGCTGCCCGCAAAACACTAGACGAGATGGATGTGATGCAAGCCGTCCAGCGAATAAAGGAGCAGTTGTACGCTAGCGTCATGGCCGCAAAAGATGCAGTCATCAACAAGGCAACACAGATGAAAGAACAGCTTAAGCAGAAAGCTAGGAAGCTGCGCGATGATATGCAAGAAGGCTTGCAGAATGTAGCGGATAGTTTAGGGCCTCAGTTACAATCGGCGGAAGGGTTTCCAATAAAATTCTCGAATAAAAAAGATGTAGTGGAGCTTGCCCCTACGGAGAACCAACTGAAGTGGCGCGAAACATATGGGGGACCGAATGGGCAGAAGCCGAATCAAAAGCCGCCGGAGAAGCCGCCTGAGACTAAATCTAAACCTTCAAAAGAAGAGCAACAAAAAGCAATAGACAAAGCAATGGAAGATGCTGCTCGAAATCAACCAGCTTATACAAGAGTTCCGAATAAACCAAGAACATATAAAAACAAAGTTAGGAATGAAGATGGCACGACAACTTATACATTTGTCTCAAAGAAAAATGGAAAAGAATACAAAGTAACTTATGATAAAGCTGGGTTCCCAATATTTAATTCTAAACACGAAATTTCACTGCCTGAAAAACTGTACTTGGAGCCGGATGGAGTACAATTTGATTATTTGTCAAAAAAACTCTATGAGGAAATCATAAAGAACCCAGACCTAGCGAAAAAATTTACTAAAGAGGAAATTGAACTATTTAAAAATGGCTCCGTCCCAAAAACGTTGACATGGCATCATCATCAAGATAGTGGGAGGATGCAAATTGTTGACTATTTTGAACATCAAGTAGCCGGTCATACAGGAGGAAGAGCGATTTGGGGTGGAGGAGAGGCAGGTAGAAAGGGTCAAATCAAAAAGAAAATTCTGGAGATGTTATCATGGGATTGATTAGTTGGATGTTTGTAGAAAAAACTGTTGATGAAAAGACAATATCTTCTGTTGAGAATACGTTTGGTGTGAGGTTTCCGTCAGACTATAGGGAATGCGTTCAGAAATATAACGGTGGATACCCAAAACCCAATAAATTCGATTTTGACAATGGGACACAGGGAGTTTTTAATGATTTAATTAGTTTTACTGATGAAGTATTAAATATTCAAATGTTTTTTGACTTTAAAGATGTTCCGGGTACCATGGGAATAGTACCATTTGGCAGAGATCCGTTTGGAAATTTACTTTGCTTTGATTTTCGTAATTCTTTAGACAAACCTCAGATAGTTTTTTATGATCATGAAGAAAAAATAGAGAACGCAATAACTCCAATATGTAGATCATTTACGGAGTTATTGGAGAGAATGTATTCTTTAGAAGAAAATAAAGATAATGGAGGGTAAAAATGGGAATTAAATTTGATTATACATTTCAAGAGTTAAATAGAGAGGACATCGAAGGATTTGAGAAAAGAAATAACATAATACTCCCTAGCGACTACAAAGAATTTCTTTTGAAACATAATGGTGGAAAACCTAGTGCGAGGAGATTTGAAACTCAAGATGGTAAAATAACTTCATCAATAATGATGTATTTTCCTTTATCAGAACAGGCAGAGATGAATTTAGAAAACAAATATAGAATGTATACTATTGGTAAAATTGTACCCTCTAACTTTCTTCCTATAGGGATTGATCCAGCCGATAGTTTAATCTGTTTATCGGTAGGAGGGAATGATGTAGGAAAAGTTTATTTTTGTGACATGGATTATTTTGAGGAAGATAAGGAGTTAAAAGAAGAATTTATTGTCGTAATTGCTGATAGCTTTACAGATTTTACAAGTAAGTTGTTTATTCCTGATAACAGCTAATGTAGAAAAAATAGAATGGATTGTAATTCGTTTTTATCTCATCTGCACAAGAACGTGTGAGACAACTGCAAATGCTCATTCCGACTTAAACTCTGAGATGGAATGAGCATTTTTTGCATTTCCAAAACTCAATGAATAGTGGCTCACTTCGGAATATCAGGAAAAGCTGGATGAAGTATCATTCAATTCGACATAAAGCAAAGTGATAAAACGACTACCATAATTGCTTTACAGACTTATTCCGCCAAAGAAGAACCTCCCAAAAAAGTAACAATTGATGTTGAGATAGTTTACTCTGGTAATAATATGCGCCCGGACAAATTTATTGTTAAGTACACTATTGATGGTAAAGCAGGTAGTGCAAAATTTAAAAATTTTTAAAAGGAGTGGAATGTAGTTATGAAAGAATTTGAAGAAAGGTTTAGTGAATTGCAAGCAGATATGATATCCATATGTATGGAATATGTTGGAGAAAGGGCCAATAAAGTATATGTTTATGCTTCATGTGAAGAAGATATGATATCGAGCAGTTTCTATTATTTAATTAATAATAAATATGTAGAGTGTCATAAGTTGAATGATGTATTGGAGGATGGGGACGAAAGTTATGATGTTTCTACAGAAAGACAGTTTATGGTATTAAATATTATCAATGATAATATAGAAAAAATTGAAGAATTGTGTAAAGAATTTGAAAAAGACATGCCAACTGAGATGAAATTAATATATGATGCTACGAGTGGCAAGTTTCAAGCTGAATACAAGTATAATTTAGTGCACACAAATGATGATATAAAAACGGCTGATGACTTTGCTGATCAATGGTTTGAGGAGATAAAAAGTAAATCTCTTTAATGGCTCAATTTAAGAAGGCTCGGGTCTCCCAGTCTATCAATAATTTTGAGTATAAATGGTTTACAACCCTAGCAACAAGATCGTACAAAACCAACAAACCAAACACTAAAAACATGAAAAACAAGTCTATAAACTTTCAAAGGCTTATTCCAACTTGCCATACCAGGAGGAGTAAGCCTTTTTGTATGTTCAAAATAACAGGCGAAAGAAAGCGAAGAAGGCAATATTTTTATCAAACTGCACGAAGAGGACGGCATCGAGATTCACAGTATGCATCCAATCATATTTTCCTCGGAAAAGGATATGGAGATTACGTCAGATACGAAGGTCGAGATCAAGGCCAAGGAAGCGATCTACCTCATGTGCAGCATCAGAAGCATGATTTTGGACGGAGAAGTAGATCTTCAAGCGCCGAAGATTGAGATGGTAGGGCTGACGAAGGCACCTGTGGTTGTGGAGGATTTGCCGCAGGAGGAGGAAGAAGAGGAAGAGGAGCAGCAGGAAGAGGAAGAGTCTGGCTGGGGTGGATTTCTGGATGGTGTACAGTTAGCGCTGGATGTTGTGGGACTCATTCCGGGTCTGGGAGAAATAGCGGACTTAGCGAATGCAGGAATCTCGCTCGCACGAGGAGACTATGCAGGAGCGGCACTATCTCTGGCAGCGTGTATCCCCTTTGCAGGCTGGGCGGCAACCGGAGCCAAGTTAGGGGCCATAGCGCATAAAGCACTAAAGGGAACGAAAGCGGGACAGAAAGTGCTTGAGGTGGCGGATTCCGCAGCGGATGTTGTAAAGAACGTAGCAAATGCTGTCGAAAGTACCGGAGGGAAAGTCTTGACGGCTGCCCGCAAAACACTAGACGAGATGGATGTGATGCAAGCAGTTCAGCGAATTAAGGAGCAGTTGTACGCTAGCATCATAGCCGCAAAAGATGCTGTCATCAACAAGGCAACACAGATGAAGGAACAGCTCAAGCAAAAGGCTAGGAAGCTGCGCGATGATATGCAAGAAGGCTTGCAGAATGTAGCGGATAGTTTAGGCCCTCAGTTACAATCGGCGGAAGGGTTTCCACTAAAATTCTCGAATAAAAAAGATGTGGTAGAGCTTGCCCCTACGGAGAACCAACTGAAGTGGCGCGAAACATATGGTGGACCGAATGGGCAGAAGCCGAATCAAAAGCCGCCTGAAACTGATGGGACGAGTAAAATTGATGATGCTCCACCAGCTTTCAAACAAACTGAATTTGCAAGTTCATACGAAGCAAGATATAGGCAAACTCCAGCTCCTGATAATCCGAAAATTGGGTTTGAAGGAGCGAGAGGGGAGTCAAAAGCTATCCTTAAGCCACCGCTGACCCTAAGATCAAGAAGATATTAGACGATGCTGGGATTGATGGTACACAATATAAAAATGCGGTTCCCGATTTTTCACCAGTTGCAAAAGGACAATTCGAAATTGAATATATGTTAGGTGGAAAAGTTATTGATAGGAAAGATTTTGGTGGAAAAGCTAGAGCTTATAACTTTGTACAAGCAGATTCTAAATTAGCTGACCAGCTCAACAATTCTCCTGAACTAGCTCGTCAATTTGGAATGGAGTCGGGAGGAATAACTGCAAAAGATATAGAAAAATACAGGGAAAGAAACAAATTTACATGGCATGAATTAAATGACGTCAAAACAATACAACTTGTTCCAACAATTATAAATGGTAAATTTGGTCACCTTGGCGGTGTTGGAGAGATAAATACGGGCGCTTTTGAGCCTGGCCGATTTGCCAATAAACGAGGGTAGTAGGGGATTTTACTATGAAAAAAAATGATCCGATTTTTGGAGAACTTGATTATGACTATATTTGGTCTAAAGATACCAATATAAATTTTTTTGGAAAAGAAGTGGAGATTGCACTTATTATTAAAGGTGACGAAGATGGAGAATTCGAAGAAGATCAGTACAAAGCATATCAATCTTTAATGGAAAATTGGGACGAATTGCACCCAAGCTTCTTGCAACCCATTTTAGAATATTATAAAGAAAAGCGACATGAGTTAGGTTATGATATAGCAATTGATGAGAACTATCCGCTTGTGGAAACAACGGACAAAATTCTTGAAATGATAAGTTTAGATAGTATTGTTGTTCCATATGCAGGGATTTATGAAGGTCGAGATATGGGAGTACTATTTAAGTGCACATGGGATGTTGAAAATGGTGTTGGACTCAGATTATTAGACGAAAAAGTAACTGAAGTAGGCTATCAAGATGTTGCTAATTAAATAACACACTTAACCCATGTAATACCCGTATAAAGGTTTCTTCATTTTGGTTGTACGCACATGCTTGAATTTTATACCCTATTTAATGCAATAGCGTTACGTTTAACAGGTCGATTATGGTCAGATAATACCATGGTTGACCTGTTTTTTGTAATCTTCTTTTTCTTGTATTACAGAAATTTCCATATTAACTGTAGCACCTAAGAAGAGCGAGGAGGGCAATGTCTTCAGGGGACCAACTGGACAGAAGTCGAATCAAAAGCCGCCTGAAATTGATGGATCCGGAAATGCTCTTATTAAACAATTGTCGATAATCCATTTGATGAAACAGGAAAACTTAAACCGAATGTGAAGTATAAAGCAGGTGAACACAAATATGACTATGAAACTGATCATCTGGGCAAAATTGAAAGCTTTAAAGCGGATGATCTGAAATTAACTACAAGAGATGAACGATTGCCACATGAGTCAAATACGCCAGGTGAGGAACCTAGTGACCATACAGAGCATTTGGCAGGTGATAGGTTTGGGGGGTCACCAGATATCGATAACCTTTTGTGTCTGTTGACGTAAAAATAAGACGGATTGTAATATGAAGTGCGACACCAACGCATAGGTAAAAAAATGGCCCATGATTGATTCGTGTAAAATGAAGTTACCACACCACATTTACACAGGGGAATCAATCATGAGTTATTCACATCTTAGCATAACAGAGCGCAGTCAGCTAGCATTGCTACATCGTCTTGGTTGGTCTACCCGGGCCATTGCCACTGAACTCAAACGTCATCATTCTACCATTGCCCGCGAGTTAAATCGGGGAGGTGGAGCAGATGAATATCAAGCTGAGGCTGCTCATGCAGCTTACGATAAACGTCGAAAGTGTTCGGTTTCCCGTGGCAAATGGACAACTGAACGGGAGTCCTACATTGCTGAGAAATTGGCGCAAACCTGGTCTCCTGAGCAGATTGCTGGACGGATTCGTCAGGTATGTTCAGAACAGGCTGTTTCGTTTAAAACGATATACCGCTGGATCTATCAAGGCCTTTTGGTCAAGGGAAATACTACTGTCCTTACGTCACAAAGGCAAACGCCGAGACCCTCGCGAAACTCGTGGCCGATTTAACGTGGGTAAGTCCATTCAGCAACGCCCAAAAGAGGTAAGAAAACGCGACAGTTTTGGTCATTGGGAACTGGATACGGTAGTTTCTAGTCGAGGAAAAAGTAAAGCATGTGTAGCTACTTTTGCCGAGCGTAAGACCCGCCTCTATCTCGCCGTCAAGATGCCTGATCGAACCTCAAAGTCTTTCGAGAAGGCATTTGGTATAATGGCTGACTCGTTTCCCAAGGGTACGTTTCAAACAGCCACTGTTGATCGAGGAAAAGAATTTGCCTGTTATGAACGTTTGGAATCAGCACATGACCTAGATGTCTACTTTGCCGATCCGTACTCTTCATGGCAACGCGGCACCAACGAGAATGCTAACGGACTTCTCCGTGAATTCTTCCCCAAAGGAAAAGACTTCGCCGAGGTCTCTGTGGAAGAATTGGTTCATGTATTGCATCTCATTAACAATCGACCAAGAAAATGTTTAGGCTGGAAAACCGCTCACGAATCATTCTTGAAGCTCTGTCGCACTTGGCTTGACAATCCGTCATAAATTATGAGGGGGATTCGCTACGAGCGTCTAGTATTAATATAAATTACATAATAGATGGTGAGCTAAAAGTTTTTGATTTAGTAAATTAAAGGAGATTGGACTATGACAAAAGTATTTGAAGATTATTTTTCAGAACTACAGGCAGATATGGTGTCCATTTGTCTTGAGTATGTAAATAATAAAGCTGATATGATCTATATATACGCTTCGAATGAGTGTGGACAATTTAGTACAGATGTATTTTATCAGATTAACAAGGTTATTGTTAAAAAACACAAGGTTAATGATGCAGTATTAGACACTAATAGTAATTCAAGACCTATCTATGATATATCAAAAGAGAGACAAGTTACGTTACTCAACATTCTAAATAAAAATCTCCGTGAAATTGGTGATTTGTGTAAGAAAAATAACAGGGAAATGCCCACGGAGATGAAAGTGATTTATGATGCATCTGAGAACAAATTAAATGCTCAATATAGTTACGAGATAAAATATACTAATGATCCTGAAAAATTACCTAGTCATATATTCAATGATTGGTTCGAAGAAATGGGTGGAAAAATATAAGGACAATGTATGGGGGAAAAAGAACCGTACATTACAATAAAAAGTACCTACAATAAATAACATAACTATCACATGATAAACTTTCCAAGGCTTATTCCACTTGAATGATGAGGAGGAAGAAGCCTTTTTGGCGCTTGGAGATCCACTTTCCCGTCCAGAATCATGTTGCTGGTGCTGTACAGAGGTAAATAGCTTCATTTGTTGGCATGGGCGTTTTTATAGAATATTTTAGAAGGAGGAATTCTCTTTGACTAAAATAACCATAATAATCCAATCAGAAAGTACAAGTAATTTGTTAATGACTATCAAGAAACACACTGCTTTAAGTCTATCAGTGATAAAAAATCATATTAGTAATAATAGTTCTCTCATGGAAGTTGATAATGTTAATAATGAAGAGATGGAAAAAATGAAGGGTTTAGTAGAAGGTTTAATTAAATATAAAGCTAATTTTAAACTTTATGATCAGGATGAAGATTGCAAAGAAGAGTTGCCACTGGAACATTTTATGAATAGCTTTGAATTGTCACGACAAATTGCTGATGATAGAGAAAGATTGGATGATATTTTAGTAGAGGAAGACGACGAATAATGTAAACTGGACTGGAAAAGGGTCTGTCAAGAATTTGTGTAAACCCATGTAATCTCCAAAAAAATAAGCATATAAGAAATCAAATAAACAAGAAACAACTTGATTATCAATTGGTAAACTTTCAAAGGCTGATGTCCATCTTTCAACAATGAGATGGAATCAGTCTTTTTGCATGCGCAAAATCAAATGAGCAGTTTGCTTACACCGGACGATCAGGAAGAGCCGTATACATAGCTTTCAATGAATGGCAATCCAGCTCGGCCCAGGCCTCTCCTAGGCTTTTTGTGTTTTTCCCAAATCCCACACTTTCCCCTTACTTTTCACGAGGTTATCCCGAACATTCCCAATGCCCGTACGTTACGATTGGTTTGTAAGAAACAATAGTAGACAGGGAGTGTTCACACATGAAAAAAATGCTTTCCGTATCTGTAATCGCAGCGAGCTTGTTGGCAACGAGTGCCGTAGGAGCTTTTGCCGCTGAGAAAGAAGGGAAAGAAGCAGGGTGGAGGAGCCTGCCTGAAGTTCAAGCACTAAAAGCACTACAAGTGGAGCAAAAAGCTCTCCAAGATAAACTGAAAGCTCAAACCCAGACCAACAAACAAGCATGGGACATTCTTTGGGGCGATGTGACGCCAGAAGTACGTGAAACCGTGAAAAGTGCGCTGGCAGAGACAAAGCCGCTGCGAGAAGAGAACAAGGCGCTGTCTGCCGAATTGAAAGAAGCGAAGAAAGCAAAGGATAAAGAAAAGGTAGCGAGCATCAAGGCTGAAATCGCCGCGAACCATACAGCTATCGAAGAAAAACTCGCTCATGTCCAAACTGAATTGGCGCAGGTAAAAGAGAAAAAAGCTTCTTTCAAAGAGATGAACCAAGAATTGAAGCCAATCCGCACAGAAAAGAAAGCGAACAAAGAGCAAGCAAAAGAACTGAAAACAAATGAGAAAAACGCAGTGAAAGAAGCAAAAGAAGTATTCAAGTCCGGTGACAAGGAGCAAGCAGCTGCATCCTTGCAAGAGGCTGCTGATCTGTTGAAAGAACTGATCGAGGTACAAACCGAGATTTTGGAGCAAAAGCAAGCGATTTCCGAGATTATTCAATAAGGAACGTCTCCGAGAATAGTGACAGCCCGAATCCTGTTATTGACTAGACAGATGTTCCCCCTCACATAAGAGACAGAAAGCCCGTTGCACGCCAGCGGGCTTTTTTCATTCCCCAATTCGTCAAACTCCTTTGGAACATCTATAGTAAAATAGAAGATAAAGACATAGGGGTAGGAGGAGTTTCGCATGGATATTCTAGAGAGAGCGGGTACGGTTGAGAGCAGAGAGGATATGGTTCAATTCATTTCTCACTTGATTAAGGATTATCAGCAAAATAAAAAAGAGTGGGCGAATATGTCCCTGGAAGAGTTCCTAAGTGGGATGGAGTCATGGATTGAAGATTGTGATAATATGTTAGCTGATCTTGAAGATGTAGACTGGAATTTGTTTGCTACCATTTTAATTGCAGGAAGCCGTTATGAGTAAATAGGAAAGGCCCTTGAACTAAATTCAAGGGCCTTTGACGATATAAGGGTTATCAATTTCTTCCCCGAGATTATCCAAATCTCGCGTAATATTGATGATAATTAAGTATCTCGACTTGCCTTTATGCTTTCCCAGATCGACAACTTGATGTACCTCGATTACATCGTTTTCATACTCTTTATGAGAGTAGCACATTTCATATAGCGTGGATGTAAGTTCTGTGTTGTTCAAATTCGCTATCTCCAATTCTACAAATACTTGATTTTTCTTTATGTTCACCTGGATTCTCTCCCTTGTTTGATCTCTATGAATTCCCCTATCATCCTATAAATGGTAGCGCAATTGCAAATCGCAGGAATACTCGAGGTAAAAGAAGGACTTCCATCGGGCTCTCGAGCAGATAAGAAATGGTACAAAGCCTCTCCCTTTGCCTCCAAATCATACCATTCAGGACTAATGACCCATTCAAAAAATCCCAAATAATACCGATTGTAAGATTGTGTGTAAAATAATGGTCTTATTTGGAAGGGTGAATCCATTTCCCTAGGAGCATCGGAGAAGGGGGTTCATCTGGCAGGGAGGGGATACATGAGCAATCGAACACTCACTTATGGAGATATACAAGTTTCGCCCTATGAATTTACTCATCTGCAAACGATGAAAGTCGTGAAAAAAATGAACGAGCATGCGCGACTGACGCTCACGGGGATTATTTCTGAAGAGCGAAAAGATAGCTACGTGAACCAGACAAATGCGCAAACGCTGATCAGCGTGGCACTGGCGGATGAATCGGGCAAGCCGAAAACATGGTTCCAGGGCATCGTCTTGCGCGTCCATGTTAAAGCGGTTCGCGGTATTTATTACTTGTCGCTGGAGGCAATTTCTCATACCTATTTGTTGGATGTCAAAACGAGAAAGCGTTCGTTTCAAAATCCGGCGATGACCTATGCGGGGCTCGTGAAAACGGTGCTGTCCGGGTACGGAAAAGCTGATTTTATTGACTCTGTTACGAACGGAAAGGCTTTGAATACGTTTGTCATGCAGTATGAAGAAACCGATTGGCAGTTCCTGAAGAGGATGGCGTCGCGCTTTTATACAGGTTTGATCCCGACAACGGCTTTTGACATTCCCAAGTTTTATTTCGGTTTGCCAAAAGGTCAAGATAAAGGAAAGCTTGCGGTTAGTCATTATACGGTGCATAAGCGTGTGGGGGATTATCAGAGTGATGCTGAGAACAAGGTTCCAGGAATCGATGACCAGGACTATACCGTGTATGAAGTACAGAGCGAACGAGTGCTGGAGGTCGGCAATGAGGTGAACTTCAAATCCAGACCACTTGTGGTCGGAGAAGCGGTCACAGAGATGAAGGAAGGCATTGTCACACACACGTACAAGCTTTATCCACGCCTAGGTCTGGCGCGTAAGAAGCAGTATAACCATGCCATCATCGGGGCGTCCATCCAAGGCCGGGTGCTGCAAGTCCAGAAGGACAATGTGCGGGCCAAGCTGGACATGGATGATCAGCAGGATCAGAGCACGGCATATTGGTTCCCTTACTCCACCATTTATGCCTCCGAGGATCAAACTGGATGGTATGTCATGCCAGAGCTGAACGACCAGATTCGGATTTATTTCCCGAGCAAAAAAGAAGAGGACGGTATCGCGATCAGCTCTGTTCTCAAGGAAATACCAGACGACGACAAGCCAGCGCCCAAACAGAAATCCTCACCGAAAAGCAGTGCAGGAGGAGGAGGCGGTGGAGACCGAATGAAGGACCCTGCGGTAAAAACGTTTCGTACCAAGTATGGCAAGGAAATCGTACTGGCTCCGGACAAAATTGTGATCACGACAGGAGATATGTCGATTACGATCAGTGATACGAGTGGAATCGATATCCAGAGCAGCCAGAATGTGAACATTACAGCCGGTAAGGACATGAAACTGTCAGCTGCTTCTCTTCATATTAGTGCGGATAAAGTAGAACTGAGTGGAAAAGGAAATACGATCAAATTGGAAGAAAAGATCGAGATGAAAGGTTCGGAAATCAAGATGAACTAGAGGGGGCACTTACATCGATGAAGAAAGAGGAAGCGCTCCAGCATCTGCACGATAACACCTTCCGGCCAGCGTTGGCTGAAAGCGTAACGGCACTCGAGCGCTATTTCCAGCAAAACAAGGATCAGCTCGTCCAGGAGTTCGTGGAGTCTTTTCGGCAAATGCTCCAGCATATTGACTTCATGCAGAACAATCAGGAGCTTCCCCCTGTCGGTTTTATTCACTACTCGTTGCTTCGGACAACGGTATTGGATGGCACACACACATTTTTAATAGAGGCTTATACGGATCAATGGTACTGGGAGCCAGTGGAATGCTATGCACGATACGATGCAGCGTGGACATTGCAAGAGGTGTCCACGCTGATTTCGCTACTGGACGAACGCCGAAAAATGTACATGGGGATCATACACGCAGCTGATGTGGAGTATATGGTCCTAAAGGAAATGGAGCTTTTCTGTCAGTTTGTCACAGCGCTTTCCCGAGTAGCGATTCCGGAAGTTATCAAGCTGCCTGAGTACCAACAGATTAGGAAAGCGGATCGTCTGTACATACGAGTGGGCGAATTCAAAGACATCAGCGAAGTGGTGTACGTAGAAGAGCGAATCAAGCGGGAGGAGAAAGAGAGCAGAAGCCTGCTTGGGCAACCAAAAGGAACGTTTTGCACCCATGAAACATTCGCCCACATGGATTTGCCGCGAAGCAATGTGGATGCACTGGATTTGCGCTATTGCGATTTTAGTGGCAGTAATCTTACGGACAGTCAGTTCCATGAGTGTGTCCTATTCGGAACAAGATGGGTAAAGAGCAAGCTTCAACGCACCGATTTCAGCCATTCGCTTCTTTGTGATGCCGATTTTCGTCATGCTGACTTGAGTGGAGCCATCTTCTCTTATGCCGAGGGACAAGGAGTAAGTGCGGACGAGCTACATCGTGTACCGGGCTTACTCGGTGTCCAATTTGCATATGCTGATTTGGAAGGAGCGGATTTTCGCCATTCTCGTCTGTATCATGCGAATTTTCATGGAGCGAATATGCGGAATGCCGTTTTTTTCGAGAAGGACCGGGAGCGCTTTGCATTGAGTGAAGGACAGATACAGCAGATTGAGTGGAAAACGGAATAAAGGAGGCGGGATGACATGCGCGATTATTATTTGCTAGCAGATGACGGTCGAATAGCTCAAAGGGTCGTACCATCGGGGCTGGGGCTGCAAAAGGAAAACACCTTCGAGCAACTCCCGCCGATATCCGTTCTCGAGGTGAACATGGATGGGGCCAATGCCTGCACAGATTGGTTGGAAAAGCCACTGCCGATGATTTCGGAGCGGATGAAAACCATTACTGCCAAATACAATCCGAGTGTACAATGGAAGCGCGTCGATTTGATCGACAGCGAAACCAATCTGCGAAACGTTTACTGGGCCATGCAAGTACCTGCTGTAGATTGCCTTTCCATGGAGACTGCGTTTCATTTGAATGGAACAGTAAAGAGGCTTGTATTAGATACCGATAAGATAAAGGCACATCATTTCTTTAAGATTCAGGGGGTTTTGGAGCCGTATATCGTGGTGAGTCTGGATGCTGCGGAAAGCTTCCTTCGCAGAAGCTTGAACGGATTTGTTTTGCAAAAAGTGGAACAGGCAATGCGGAGGGAGCCATGACGATCTACTGGGATGAAAAGATTTTGGATGTATGGAACAGCATCCAGACACGGCGTCAATTAGCTGAAATGGAAGAACAGCAGGTGCAATTGACGCTTGCGGAGTGTTTGGATGGTGTGCAAAAAGGCTACATGGAGTACGAAGGACGCAGATTCGAATTCGAGGAGAAGGTTCTCTTTGACGGGCAGCTCGGCATTCAGTTGCCCCGTTCGATGCAGCTCATGCCGAGGGGACGCGGGTCAAATAGCGCAGGGAATCATCAGCACGAGCAGCTTACCTATAAAGAGGAAAATAGCGAGGTTATGCTCGGCATGAATCATATGGCACATCTGTTACCGATGAGCGGCGTGGAATCGTTTGTGCAGGCGATGACAGCACAAATTAAAAAGGCGCAGGCAGGCTTGCAGGTCGTACATAATGAGCTGATCGAACAGGATGGATGCAGGGTTGCCTGCAGCGAATTCATCATTCCGGTCGAGGACAAAACCTACTATCAAATCTTGTTCGCGACATCGGTAAACGGGCGGGCACTACTCGGGAGCTTTCATTTTGAGTCTGAAGAAGTGCTCGTATGGCAGCCTCTGGCTCATGCGTTGATTCGCACGCTACGGGTTGAGCAAAATGTGAACATGACATAACAGGGAGGTTTCCAATTGGAACAGCAGCAACATCAACAGCAACTGCAAGTGAACGTGCCTGAAAATGAACGGGTCATGTCGGTCAAGGAATGGTTGATTACTTTTTTAATTATGATGGTGCCCGTGGTCAACCTCGTGATGTATTTTGTTTGGGCATTTGGCAGTGAAGGAAATCTAAACAGAAAGAACTGGGCAAAAGCAAACTTGCTGATTATGGGCGTTTGCATCGGGTTGTACTTATGCGTATTCTTTTTTATTCTGATCTTGGCATTCATTGGAGCATCGGTTGAACAATAGCGAGAACGGTGGATTGGCAAAAAATGTGGAGGGTATAGAATGGATCATCAAACGTATGTGGAAGGAAGCGTAGCGGAAAACGAAAAGGTCATGACGATGAAAGATTGGATAATCGTCTCGTTGTTCATGATGATTCCGATCGCGAATATTGTTTTGTTATTTGTTTGGGCTTTTGGTTCAGATGGGAATCTGAATCGTAAAAACTGGGCAAAAGCCGGTTTGTTGTTAATGGCCATTCTTATGGGTATATATTTCGTCTTTGGTACGATAACCGCAATTATCACGTTTATTTTAATCGCCATGGAAGGGCAATAAGGGACGATACTAAGACGTCTACAAGGCATATTCCAACTCGAATCACCGAGGAGGAATATGCCTTGTTTTTTTACGCAGAGCATTATACCAGCTTTGCTTTTTTGACGTGCTTTTTCATCAACAGATTGCCGAAATAGCAGCCGAGCAATCCGCCGACAAACGAAATCGAGCACATGGTGAGAATCATGCTGGGGGTTTCAAAGTAATAGAGCATCGCAGAAAGCTGCTCAGGTGTATAGCTTTTTTCCAAGGTCGCGAGATACGATTCGCGGAAGAAAATAAGCGGGACAACCCCGCAAAGCGAATAGCCGACATAAAAAACAGAATAGCTGATTGCATTGCGCACAGGATTCAGATAAGAGCCTTTTCCCCATAGGATCAGTTCGCAGATGAGTCCGATAACAGCTAAGGTAAGTAAGTAATTCGCGTAGCCAAAACCGACAAAATACAATCCAGTCAAGACAGCTGTAAAAAATAGAGTTCCGGGCTTGGCGATTTTATTAGACATGACCATATAAATCGGACCGTTGAGTAGCGCGGTAAAGCCGCCAACCAGCAAATGAGAAACAACGGTAATAATCGGGGCAATCGTCATCAATATGAGCATGACGACGTTAAAGATCGCGAGCGTAATAATATCCCGCATGGTCCATCTGCCGCTTTGGGCAGCTAATGATGTTTGGGCTTGCATGTAACATCCTCCCTCAGACATAAGTAGCCGATCTGCTTGACGAATTCTCTGTACTTGCGATCCCCCTTTTGCAGGAATGCTGGAAAAAGTTTGCTAGCTGTACGCACGGTTGTCAGTATAAGAACACAATATTGATAATGAGAATCGTTGTCAAAATAAAAAAAGCCCATATTTCAATATTTTGGTATATTTTTCGAGCTTTTTCGCCTATTATCTCCGTATTTTTCCGTTTTTCTTGAACAATCGTCAAAATATTACAAGTCGGATGATCTGCAAAATAATCATTCTGGTGAACGTAGGACGAGATAATCGGGGAAAATCACGGAAATGTACCAAAAAACGGAAAAGGAGGGACTTGTATCTATTTGGCAATGATGCATGAGGATCATTATCATGTACGTTGTATCAAAGCGTTTAAGCAAGAGACGAAAGGGAGGAGTACATAGGAGCATGGATACGATAACGAAAAAGAAAACATGGCTGCTTACTCAGCCACAAGCAAAAGACAGCATTCGCCTGTTTTGCTTTCCATACGCAGGGGGAGGGGCCTCGATTTACAGGGGCTGGGCACAGGCTTTTCCCAGTGATGTCGGTGTTTACCCAGTTCAGCTGCCAGGAAGGGAAAATAGAATTGCCGAGCGAGCGTACTCAGATATGGGAACGCTGGTGGAAGAGCTGGCCCAAATGATTTATCCGTATTTGGATCGCCCGTTTTTATTTTTCGGTCACAGTATGGGAACGCGAATCGCCTTTGAGCTGGCACGTACCGTACGGAGCAAATGGGGTCGTCTTCCGCTTGGCCTCATCGTTTCAGGAGGACGAGCTCCACACTTCCCGGAGCCGAAGCCTATTTACCATTTGCCTGAAGATGAGTTTGTTGCAGCTCTGCGACGCTTTTCCGGGACACCAGAGGCGATCCTGCAAAGCAAGGAGCTCATGGAGTTGTTCATGCCGCTGTTGCGTGCGGATTTTACCCTCGACGAAACCTATGTGTATACCGAGGAGCCCCTGCTTAATTGCCCGATTGCTGCGTATTGCGGGACTGAGGATCAGGAAGCCACGCAGGAAGAAATGGAGGCTTGGGCTAGCCATACAAGTGCCGGATTTACGTTGGAAATGGTAAACGGCGGCCATTTTTTCCTGACGACAAACAAAAAGGTGCTCTTGCAATCTGTAACCAAAATGATTGGACAATACCGGAGTGTGGTAGCAGGAAAAGGGGAGCGCTAACGAGATGCAGCAGGTGCGAATAACCCACTTGTCTGAGAGGACAAAATCAGCTCTGGAGGAATCGTCCTCTTGGTTACTGGTTAAAGGGGAAGTACATATTTGGCTGACGTTTGTGCAAGCATGGGTACACAGTATGCAGGAGCTGGAAGGCGATCTGTCTGCCGAAGAACTCGATAAACGGGCACGATTTCATTTCCACGCAGACAGGGAGCGCTATGTTGTCGCACATGGACTACTGAGAAGAATGATTGGGCGGTACCAAGGGATTTTTCCTCGCGCGGTTCAATGGGAGTACAATTCGAACGGGAAACCGTTTTTATGTGGACCAAACAATGATTCCGAAGCACTTTTTTTCAATCTGTCGCATTCGCATGAGCTTGTGGCGGTCGCTTTTTCTCGCGATCGCCTTCTCGGCGTTGACGTGGAGCATTTGCGACACATCCCGGAAATGGAACAGCTCATGAGCTACTTTCACCCTGTGGAGCGAGAGGGAATCTTGCGTTTACCCTCTGATGAGCGGCAACAGGCTTTTTTTGATTGCTGGACACGCAAGGAGGCTTTTGTCAAAGCGACAGGGGAGGGCCTGAGCCGTCCTCTCGATTCTTTTTTCATGGAAAAACTGGATGGCAGCTTCACGGTAAACGGAGATGGAATCAGAAGCGGGGAGTGGAAAATTCACGGGTTTACGCCTGGCAGAGGATATGCCGGAGCAGTTGCAATCGGGATAGGAAGACCGTGAATCGGAGTAGTTGGAACGATAATCTTCTATTATACTGATAAACTTTATCGGGTTTAATGAGACTATATAAGTGTGTAAGAATATGGAAATCTTACAGTGAGAAACGAAGAAATCGTGAGAAAACGGAAGATAATCAAACCTATTTTTCCCAAATGTAGAAAAAACAGCTTACGGATGAAATTGACAATGAGAATCACTATCAATATCTTGTTGTTAGACAAACCAACATGATGCTACACCGACAAGGCAGTATTCTGCATGATCCGGCTTCGGGCGCAAAGAGTGACCCGCAGTTACACAGGAGGAGGACGGAATGAAAGTAAGTACGGAGTGGTATGAGCAAGCTGCAATAGCTTATGAACAGCGTGGTTTTTGGGAGCCGTTGACACTTGGGCAGCAATTGCGCAAATGGGCGGAACAGTACCAAAACAAAGAAGCGCTGGTGGAGGACGAGGAGAGACTCACATATAGCGAGCTCGACAGCAAGGTGGATGCGCTTGCTTCCGGTTTTTATCACATGGGAATTCAAAAAGGCGACAATGTAGCCGTCCAGCTTCCAAATCGAATTTCTTTCGTACTGACTTGCTTTGCCCTGTTTCGCATCGGCGCTGTGCCGATTCTCGTATTGCCTGCCCACAGAGAGGCTGAATTGGACGGGATTTTTGCACTCGCGAGGCCAGTTGCCTACATCATTCCAACGACGTTTCTCGGTTTTGATTACACGAAGATGGCAGAAGATTTAGTCAAAAGGCATGCGTCTGTCAAATTCGTCATGACGGATGGGGACAGTCCGATCGGGAGGAACTTGGCTGAGATAAGTGGACCGCCAATCGAGCTGGAAGCCCCTTCGTACAAAGACACTGCGTTATTGCTGTTGTCTGGTGGTACGACAGGGATACCCAAGCTGATTCCTAGAACCCACGCAGATTACGTCTACAATGCAAAAGCTACCGCAGCTCGTTGCCAACTGACAGAGAAAAGCGTCTATCTCGCAGTTTTGCCGATTGCACATAATTTCCCTCTGTGCTGCCCAGGCATCTTAGGCACACTGTCCGTTGGTGGCAAGATCGTGCTATGTAAAACTACCAGTTGCGACGAAGCTTTTCCGCTGATTGAGAAAGAGCAGGTGACCATTACCGGCCTCGTGCCTTCGATTGTGCAAGTATGGCAGGAAGTGCTGGAATGGGATACAGAAAGCGATCTGTCGAGTCTGGAGGTTCTTCAGGTTGGAGGCTCCATGCTGGATGATAATCTCGCCAGCCGTATCACGCGAGAATGGAAATGCAAGCTCCAGCAAGTATTTGGAATGGCTGAGGGGCTCATCTGCTGCACATCACTGGATGATCCAGAGTCGATCATTACCAGCTGCCAGGGTCGTCCGATTTCCGAAGGGGATGAAGTGCGAATCGTGGATGAGCATGGAAACGATGTCGCGCCAGGTGAATACGGAGAGTTGATTGTGCGGGGACCGTATACAATTCGCGGCTACTACAGAGCAGAGGAACAAAACCGCGAGAGCTTTACGCCTGATGGCTTCTATCGCTCTGGGGACAAGGCTAGAATCACGCCAGAAGGAAATATTCAAATCGGTGGACGGATCAAAGAGCAAATCAACCGAGCGGGTGAAAAAATTATGCCAGCTGAAGTAGAGACGTACCTGCGCATGCATCCAGCAATTAAAGACGCGGCGCTGATCACACTTCCCGATCCAGTACTGGGCGAGAAAAGCTGCGCATTTTTGATCACCGACGATGAAACGATCAGCTTGGCGGACGTCCATGCCTTCTTCCAGGAAAAAGGAGTGGCACGCTACAAAATGCCGGACCAAATCGAACTCATCGATTACTGGCCGCTGACCAGCGTCGGAAAAGTCAATAAAGCGAAGCTAAAAGAACTGGCGTTAGCGCCAAAGTCAGAGACGAAGCCAGCGGAAATCGCCTATCTGGAAGAAACGTTTGCTTTTGCGGGTGATGCGCATATGGCAGCGGCGCTGATTGCAGAGCGCAGCGGGTATGAAAACTACCTGCTCTATGAAAATGGAGATGAGCTTTCGCTAGGAATGGGGATTCATGCGCTTCTCTATGTAGATGGGGAGCAGACGACGTTGACTTATCGCAACGAGACTCTCCGATTCGAAAACAATGAGCTTAGTGAGACGCTCGAAAAAGCAATGGCACAGGTGCCGATTCAAAATTGGCGCGCTTATGGAACGGTTAACTTTGGCATGGCGCGTTATTATCAAGGCTTGCCGCTCATGCCAGAAGAGGATGGCTTGCTCAAGCTGTTCATTCCTGAGGTCGAGCTGCGTTTCAACAAAGGAACGGTCCTATTGAGAGCCTTGCGTGAAGAGAAGCGGAGCGAATTCAGCCAACTGCTGAGCGAGCTGTCGATGAATACGCAAGACGAGCAACAGCTGACCCAAAGAGTGGACAAACCGAAGCTGTCCGTCCCGCAAGCCGATACATACGACGCGGAAGCCTACATGCAAAACGTGGCAGAAGGTGTACGCGAGATTCAGGAACGCAAATACCATAAGGTCATCTTGTCGAGGAAAATTCCGCTTGATCACGAGCTGGATCTGGTTGCGAGCTATATAGCTGGCAGACGAGTGAATACGCCGGCCCGCTCTTTCCTCGTTAGCTTGGATGGTCTCGGTGCAGCCGGTTTTAGCCCGGAGACGGTAGTAGAGGTCGATAGCGATGGATGGGTGAGTACCTTCCCACTCGCGGGAACACGGGCAAAAGGCAGTAGTGAAGACGAGGCGAACAGGCTTAAAGAAGAGCTGCTGAATGACCCGAAGGAAATTGCCGAGCACGCTGTTTCCGTCAAGCTGGCATTCGAAGAGCTGAAAATCGTTTGCGACTCAACAAGTATCGTCTTGAACGATTTTATGTCAGTAGCTAGCCGAGGAACGGTTCAGCATATCGCTTCTCGCTTGAAAGGGAAACTGAAACAAGAATGCAACTCATGGGATGCCTTCCGCGCATTGTTCCCAGCTGTTACCGCTTCGGGAATCCCGAAAAAAGAATCGATCGAAGCGATTGGCAGATTGGAAACCGTGTCACGAGGTCTATACAGTGGGTGCGTTATGACTTTTGACAGCGACGGTGCCATGGATGCGGCGCTTGTGCTGCGAACGATTTATCAAAAGGACAACCAAGCTTGGCTTCATGCCGGAGCTGGTGTCGTCGAAATGTCTTTGCCGTCCAGAGAACTGGAAGAAACGCGTGAAAAACTGAGCAGCTTCTCCAGGCAGCTGATTGGAAAAGAATAGGGGCTTGCACGAGAGAGGAGGGAACGAGGATGTCCAAAATGCTCAATGACAGTCTGACCGCAAGTCCCGCCGCTTCCTTGAGCTATGAGGAGATGAAGAGGCAAATTCAGGCGTTGCTGCCCGCGCCTGTTGCGTTTTCCGATGATCAAAACCTGATCGAGCTGGGACTGGATTCTTTGCAAATGATGAGGATGGTTAACAAATGGCGCAAGGAAGGCGCAAAGGTTACGTTTGCCGAGCTGATCGGTGCTCCTACCTTGCGTGATTGGCAGGCGTTGCTGCAAAAAAGCAGCGCCTCGCTTCCGCGGGTGGACGAAAGAAAAGCAGATGTGGCACTGGAGGTGAATGTGCCCTTTCCACTCACGGATGTGCAATACGCTTACTGGATTGGACGCCAGGATGATCAGCCTCTCGGAGGAATCGGGTGCCATGCGTACTTAGAAATCGATGGTGTGGGCGTGGAGCCGGATCGATTGGAAACAGCGTGGGGCAAGCTGCTGATGCACCATCCGATGCTTCGGGCAAGATTTTTGGCAGATGGACAGCAAGAAGTGATGAGTGCCCCTACAGCCACTGGAGTAGCGGTCCATGATCTGCGGTCTTTTTCGGAGGACGAATTGGCACGGGAGCTAGATCGTATACGGGTGCGGCTGTCTCATCGTCGTCTGGCGGTGGAAGCGGGAGAAGTAGCCGGTTTGGAGCTGAGCTTGTTGCCAGAAGGCCGCACCCGCATCCATTTTGATCTGGATTTGCTGGTCGCTGACGTACAGAGTCTGCACATCGTATTACGCGATTTGGCGGCAGCATATGCACGAGGCAGCAAGCCTCTTGCCCCGACCAACTGGAGCTTTGCCCATTATCTCGGGCAAGAGGCAGAGCGTCGGGCACAGGACAGACAGGAAGCAGCCCGCTATTGGCAGGAGCGCCTTTCCACATTGCCGGGAGCGCCAGGGTTGCCGCTGAAGGAAAAGCCAGAAATGATCAAGTCGCCTGTTTTTACGCGACGGACACATTTCATGAACGCAGCCGAATGGGCACTTTTGCAAAAAAGCTCCGCAGCACAGCGGGTCACACCAGCGATGGTACTGTTAACGGCTTATGCTGAAGTACTGGATCGCTGGAGCACCCATTCGCAGTTTCTCATCAACATTCCGCTATTCGATCGCCAAACCGGAGACGCTGGCATTGAAGACGTCGTTGCCGATTTTACCAATCTGCTACTGCTTGCGGTTGACATGCGGGAGCAAACCTCTTTTCTGGCGCGGGTGCGATCTGTCCAATCGCAGTTTCATCAGGATGTAGCACATGCGGCTTATTCCGGGGTTCAGCTACAGCGCGACCTGGCGCGTGTCCGTCAGGGAGAGCGGGATTTTGCCCCGGTGGTGTTCGCGTGCAATTTGGGTACGCCGCTGATCAATGACGAATGCCGCGACACATTGGGCAAGCTCTCTTACATGATTTCACAAACGCCGCAAGTATGGCTCGATTTCCAGTCGTATGAAATGGACGGCGGTCTCCTGCTGGCGTGGGATGCGGTTGATGACCTGTTTCCTGACGGGATGCTTGACCAAATGTTCGGCGCTTTTTGCCAGCTGATGAACTCTTTGGTGACCAAGGACAATGACTGGCAAGCCGCATCCGTGCTGCTCCCCGATTTGGGACAGAAGAGGAATGATCAGGCTGTAGATGATTCACAGACGCAATCGAGTCAATGCTTGCACAGTGCCTTTTTTGCTTATGCAAGAGAGAATCCACACGAGCTGGCAGTAATCGATAGTCATGCTTCCACTACATTTTCGTATGGCGAGTTAGCGCAGTACGCATTGCAGATTGCAGCGTATCTCCAAAAGCAAGGCGTTGAAGCTGGAGACCCTGTGGCAGTCAGCCTGCCGCGCGGAATCGATCAAGTCGCTGCGGTTCTTGGTATCGTGGCACGAGGAGCATGCTACGTCCCGGTTGGAATCGGGCAGCCATCTACAAGGCGTGAGCGCATTCATCAGAAAGCGGGAATTCGCTATGTGCTTACGGGTACGGAGCTAGCGCAAACGCTGGAGTGGCCGGACGACGCTGTTGTTCTGTCTGTTGCGGATGCTTTGAATGTTTCACCGCTGGCTGAACCCGTACCGATTTCTTTTGACAGCCTGGCCTACATCATTTTTACTTCTGGCTCCACGGGTGAACCAAAAGGGGTAGAGATCAGTCATTCCGGGGCATGGAACACCATTGCAGAAATAAACAGACGTTACGGAATCGGGCATACGGATCGGATTTTGGCGGTTTCCTCACTTGATTTTGACCTGTCTGTCTACGACCTGTTCGGATTGCTCAGTGTAGGCGGCTCGATTGTGCTCATAGGCGAAGAGTTACGACGGGATGCGGCTCATTGGGCGAGACTGGTGGACCAGCATCAGGTGACACTGTGGAACTCTGTGCCCGTGCTGCTCGATATGCTCTTGATTGCTGCGGAGAGTGGACCGTACGAGAGCTTGCCGCTTCGCCTGGTCATGCTCTCCGGGGACTGGATCGGTCTCGATTTACCGCAACGCCTGAATCAGCTCGCACCGAACAGCCAGCTTGTGGCGATGGGCGGAGCGACAGAAGCGTCGATCTGGTCCAACTTTTTTGATGTTACGCTGCCCTTGCCTGTTCACTGGACATCGATTCCGTACGGTCAACCACTCACGAATCAGGCTTATCGGGTTGTTGATGCACTTGGACGTGATTGCCCTGACTGGGTAGTGGGAGAATTGTGGATCGGCGGAGCAGGTGTGGCAGCAGGCTATCGGGGTGATCCTGCACTGACCGAAGAGCGCTTTGTCAACTGGAACGGTTCACGCTGGTATCGGACTGGTGATCTCGGACGTTATTGGCCGGATGGGACCATTGAATTTCTTGGGCGCAAGGACTTCCAGGTGAAAATTAGAGGGCATCGCATCGAGCTGGGTGAAATCGAATCAGCCATGAAGCAGCATCCGGGAATTCGCGATGCAGTTGTGACAGCAGTAGGTGATCCGCGGGAGAACAGGCAGCTGGTTGGGTACGTGGTGCCAGAAAGGGAAAGCGAGTCAGCGCTGTTTGATCGTGTAGAGGCTGATCCGAAGAAGAGCGAAGAACTGTGGGCAGATGTCATGGAAGCGGGTCGTGTGCAGACATTGGCGGAGCATTTTGCAAGCATCAGACCGGAAGATTTCACCTCGTTTTGGACGTACATGGAGCAACTTGCCGTTCGATTCATTTACCGCACATTGGAGATGGCGGGAGTGAAATTTGAGCAAAATGCCAACTACTCCCTCGATGATTTGATGCATAGCTGCGGGATTCAAGAGCGTTATCGCGGGCTGGTCAGACAGTGGCTTCAAACATTGGAGGACGAAGGTCTTGTCCGTAAAGACAAATCGGATGTCTACAGCATCACGCAGGCGAGCCTGACTGAATGGTTGGAAAAGTCGCAGGTCACTCAGGTATCGCCCGCATGGGAACCGCATGCACAAGCCCTTTTACGTTATTTGGAAAAAGTCAATGACGAGAGTGTTGCGCTGTTGCGTGGCGAGCTTGACCCGTTGGCCCATTTCTTCTCGGAGGAATTCAGTCTGACTCCGAATGATCTGATGCAGACACTCCCTGGTGCAAAGTATCGTGACAGAGCGGCACTGGCGTTGGTGGAAAGGCTGGTCCATCGTTTTGGAGAAAGGTCTGAATCAGAACCGATACGTGTGCTGGAAATCGGGGCGAGGAGTCTAACGCTGACGGAATCATTGCTGGCTGTACTCCCGGCAGATGCGACACATTTTACATGCACAGACACCTCGACTTTCTTTACAAATGCCGCAAAAGCGAGGTTCCGGGAGTACCCGTTTGTGCACGATCAACTGCTGGATATCAATCAAAGTCCACTATCTCAAGGCTTTGAAGCACATCAGTTCGACATTGTGATTGCCTCTGATTCCCTGCATCGTGCGAAAAACATCGGGATGGCCCTCTCGCATGTACAAAGCCTTTTGGCTCCGGGTGGCATGCTGATTTTGCTGGAGATGACCCGCAACAGCCGATTGCAGCAAATCAGCACGGCATTTCTCGAAGATGGCTTTACGCATTTCGAAGATGAGCGGCGTAATGAGCAACGCCCCTTGTTATCGGTGGAAGCATGGCAGCAGGCCTTGCAGCAGCAAGCCTTTGCAAAAGTGTCAGCTTTCCCAGAAGACAACGATTTTGGTCAGCATGTACTGGTTGCGCAGGCGCCACTTCAAGCCAAGCGCTTCAATGCTGCACAACTACCCGGCTTCTTGAGTCAAAAGCTGCCTGATTACATGGTTCCGTCCGCTTTTCTTTTGTTGAACGAATTGCCGCTTTCTGCAAACGGCAAGGTAGATCGGCAAGCCCTGCCTACTCCTGACAGCCTGATGAAGGCCAAAGCAGAAAAAGCGTATACAGCTCCAACGACACCAATCGAAACAGCACTCGCGGCTATTTGGTGCCAGCTATTTGAAGTGGAACGGGTAGGCGTCACTGACAACTACTTCGAGCTCGGCGGAGATTCGTTATTGGCAACCAGACTCAGTGCGATGGTTCGCAGCAAGCTTGCGGTAGAGCTGTCGTTAGGGCGCATTTTTGAAAAGCCGACGATTGCCGGACTGGCCCAGCATGTGCAGATGCTTCTCGAGGAAAAAGGAACATCGTCAGGCTTGCCAGCAATTGTACTGGCGCCACAAGACAGGCATCAGCCTTTCCCGCTAACGGATATCCAGCAAGCCTACTGGGTCGGGCGCAGTGGTGTTTACGCCTTGGGCCATGTCTCCACGCATTGCTATTTCGAAATCGAAGGGCAGCACTTGGACCTTGCGCGGATCAACCTGGCTTGGCAACGGTTAATTGACCACCATGAAATGATGCGGGCCGTGATTTTGCCGGATGGCTGGCGTCAGCAGATTTTGGAGCAGGTACCTGCTTACCGGATCGAGGTCACTGATTTGCGGAACCAATCTGCCGAAGAAGCTGAGTCCGAGCTGCAAGCGATTCGGGAAGAAATGTCCCATCAGGTATTGTCTACGGATGTATGGCCGTTGTTTGAGGTGCGCGCTTCCCGCTTTGGAGACGAACGGGTTCGTCTGCATATCAGCTTTGACAACCTGATTTTTGACGGGTGGAGCATGTTCCACCTCTTGAGCGAGTGGACGAGACTGTATCATGAGCCGGATGCGCCTTTGCCACCACTGGATCTGAGCTTCCGCGATTATGTACTGGCGCAAGAAGCGCTCAAGTCTACTGAGCTGTACCAACGCGATCTGGACTATTGGATGGATCGACTGCCTGATTTGCCGCCAGCACCACAGCTGCCTTTGGCGAAAAATCCTGACACGATTACCGAGCAGCGCTTCCATCGTTTAGAAGCCAGAATCAATCGCGAAGCATGGCAGCGGCTCAAAAAGCGGACAGCAGAGGTCGGTCTAACGCCGTCCGGGATCTTGCTGACAGCGTATGCCGAAACCCTCGGTGCATGGAGCAAGAGTTCGCGATTTACGATCAACCTGACGCAATTCAATCGATTGCCCTTGCACGCGCAGGTAGGCGAAATCGTAGGGGACTTCACTACGCTGACCTTGCTGGCAGTCGAGTTGTCCGCTGGCGAGACGATTTTGGAACGCGGCCGTAATTTGCAGCAGCAGCTATGGCGTGATTTGGACCATCCTTATGTGGGCGGAGTTCAAGTCCAGCGCGAATTGGCGAAGCAAACAGGAGAGCACAACGGTGTTGCCATGCCGATTGTCTTTACGAGCGCATTGGGTGTAGAGCAGTGGAGTGGGTCTGACTCCGATGGAAAATGGCTGGGCAAGCTCGTTTACAACATCACGCAGACGCCGCAGGTATGGCTGGACCATCAAGTGGTCGAGCAAGACGGAGAACTGCTGTTAATCTGGGATGCCGTAGAAGGACTATTTCCAGAAGGACTCCTTGCTGACATGTTTACGGCTTATTGCGAGCTGCTGCATCGACTGACAGAAGAGGATGCTGTATGGCAAGAGTCAGCAGCGAGCCAGATTGCTGTCCCTCGACTGGAAGAAAGAATCGCCGCAAACGATACGGCTGCGCCTGTATCCTCAGAGACACTCGTCGGACTATTTGACAAACAAGCTGCATGCCAAACGGATCAGCCTGCCGTGATCTCCACTCAGCGGACGTTGACCTATGGGGAGCTCGCTGACGCTGCTGACCAAATCGCGAAGTGGCTGCGTTCACAAGGGGTCCAACCAAATACGTTGGTCGCTGTCGTGATGGAAAAAGGCTGGGAGCAGGTCGCAGCCACGCTCGGGATTATGAAATCCGGGGCCGCTTATTTACCGATTGATCCGCTGCATCCAGAGGAACGACGTTCTCAGCTTTTGCATGATGGACAAGTACAGTTCGTGCTGACGCAGTCTTGGCTGGATGAGCGATTGGGCTGGCCTCTGGATGTGGAGCGACTGATTGTGGACCAGATGATGACAAGGGACGAGGCAAGTACGGTGAACCCAGTGGCATTAGTTGCCGGGCAGCCAGAGGATTTGGCCTATGTCATCTATACATCTGGGTCAACCGGCCTGCCAAAAGGAGTCATGATCGACCATCGAGGCGCGGTCAACACGATTGAAGATATCAATCAACGATTTGCAGTGGGGGCACAGGATCGGGTGCTCGCTTTATCCAATCTGAATTTCGATTTGTCGGTCTATGACATTTTCGGCATGCTTGCCGCGGGTGGAACGATCGTCATGCCGGATGCTGATAAAGCCAAAGACCCTGCCCACTGGCTGGAGTGGCTGGAAGCCGAGCAGGTGACGGTGTGGAACACAGTTCCGGCGCTGATGCAGATGCTGATCGAATACGCCGTGGGGAGAAACCTTCATTTGCCACAATCGTTGCGTCTCGTCTTGTTGAGTGGTGATTGGATTCCACTGGATTTGCCAGACAAGATCAAGTCGTTTTTCCCACACGTTCAGGTGATCGGTTTGGGCGGCGCAACAGAAGCCTCGATCTGGTCAAATCTTTTCGCAATCGAAGACATCGCCCCTAGCTGGAAAAGCATTCCGTACGGTCGCCCAATGGTCAATCAGCGCTACCATGTGCTGAACGAATCGATGGGGGATTGCCCCGTTTGGGTGCCGGGACAGCTGTTTATCAGTGGCATCGGGCTTGCCAAAGGCTACTGGAGAGATGAAAACAAGACGAATGAAAAATTCATTACGCATCCGCGGACAGGAGAACGACTGTACCGCACGGGGGATTTGGGCCGTTACTTGCCAGATGGTACGTTGGAATTCCTTGGTCGGGAAGATTTCCAGGTGAAAATCAGAGGGCATCGGATTGAGCTGGGCGAGATCGAGACGGCATTGAAACGTCATGAAGGGCTCAAAGACGTTGTCGTGGCCGTACCAGATGACGGTGCGGATGAAAAGCGCTTGGTCGGGTATGTGGTGGTGGATCGCGAAAAGGATTCCGCGTTATTCGAAACAGAGCAGGCCGACCCCGCTGCAAGTGCTGCTCGTTGGCAGGCGATTAACAGCATGGGTCACGTACAGGCCAATACCATTCCTGCGAGTGTAGATGTGGAAGTCGTCACGCAATTCCTGATGGAGGCTGACCGTGTAAGCACCGCCTACATGTGCCGCACGCTAGAGCATATGGGGATGTTCTCACAAGTAGGAGAAAGCACTTCAATTGCGGAGCTCATGGATCGTTTTCAGATTCATCCCCGTTACCAGACCTTGCTTGCGCATTGGCTGGAAGTGCTGGTAGAAGAGGGCTTGCTGGAAAAACGCGCTGCGGGAACGTACGAGAGTCTGCGTTCATTGCGTGAAGGTGTGCCGGATGCTGTTCTGTCAGCATCCTCGCTTCGTACGGAAGCAGCACGTGAGCTCGAAGCCGTTTTCCGCCGCGACTATCCGTTGTTTATTGGTCTGTTAACTGGTGAGCTCGATCCGTTGGAGCTCTTTCTAGCAGACGATGCCTTCTTAACACCTGCCGGCTTGAGCCGCTTTGACCTGACGCGGGAGTTTTACAGCAGCCTTGCCGGGGCGGTGTTTGACGGTATCGTAAACCACCATCCGTCTGACAAGACACTGCGAGTGCTAGAGCTTGGCACGAGAGCCGGAAGCTTGACACAAACACTGGTGTCCACCTTGCCTGCAGAACGCAGTCGTTATTTATACGTCGACGAATCCTCCTTTTTTACCGACAGGGCAAAGAAGGAATGGGGAGAGCAGGCTCCGCTGGAGTACGGTCAGCTTGACATGAACGTAGCACCGCTTGCGCAAGGCTATGATCCGCATTCGTTTGACGTCATTGTTGCGGACAATACGCTGCATCGCTCTCGTGATATAGGGAAAACGCTGGCGTACTTGAAAGGGCTACTCGCACCTGGGGGGCTTCTGTTCCTGGTCGAGTCTACGCGCAACAGTCGTCTGCTGCTAACCACTGTCGGCTTCTTCGAGGATGGGTTTAGCCATCTGGAGGATGAGCGCAAAGCCAATTATCTGCCTCTGCTTACGGTAGAGCAATGGCGAGCGGGCTTGGAACAACAAGGCTTCGCTAACGTCCTTGCCTTTCCGGATAAAGCTCAGGTCGCAGATGCGTTCGAGCGCCATCTGATTGTGGCGCAAGCACCGGAGGCTGTTCGTTTGTTCCAGCCAGAAAAATTGTCCGAAGCCTTGCGGAATAGCCTGCCTGACTACATGGTACCAAGCGAGTACTTGCTGCTGGATGAGCTGCCGCTATCCGCCAATGGAAAAGTAGATCGGAGGGCAATCACAAAGCTTGGCAAAAGAAAGGCAAGTATGCCGAAAAAGACGCATGTAGCGCCTTCCAACGAGATCGAAGTCAAGCTCGCCAAGGTCTGGGAAGAGGTGCTTGGTGTAGGGGAAATCGGCATCCACGACAACTTTTTTGCGCGGGGTGGAGACTCATTGCGCGCCATCCAATGCCTCAATCTTATAAAAGAGAGATACCAGATTGATTTGTCTCTGCAAAGCTTGTTTGAAGCTTCCACGATTTGCACCCTTGCTGAGCTGATCAAGACGAGCACACAGGCAACGGAAGATCTCGCAGCGGATTTTGACGAGGGGACCATTTAAAAAAAGAAAAACCGCAGATGAGTAGGTGGGCTGCGACTCAGTGGCAGGAGCAGCCCCGCCTTTTCTTGGAAGAAGAATGCGGGGAGCAGGTCAGGAGGGAGAGAACATTGGGTATCAAAAAGATTGGCATTTTGGGAGCGACTGGTGTTGTAGGCCATGCAGCTTTTCAAACGATTTTGTCTAGAACGAACGATCCGATTTTGCTGGGCGGTAGAAATCTCGAGAAGCTAAGTGAGCTTTTTACTGGGACGGACGGTAGGCTGGAATGCCAGCAGGTGGATGTATGCAACGAGGAGGAGTTGCATGACTTTTGCGGTCGAGTCGATCTCGTCATCAATTGTGCAGGGCCCTCCAAGCAAATCGTTGATAAAGTTGCCGTTGCATGCCTCAAGCATGCGGTTCATTACGTAGATGTGTCCGGAGATGAGCATCTGTATCAACAATTGCTCATGCGAAAGCAGGAAATCGAAGAAAAGGGACTGCTGTTTATCATCTCTGCTGGCGTTTACCCGGGGCTGTCGGAAGTTTTCCCAGCTTACGTCGCTGAAAATGATTTGGACGAAATCGATTTGCTCGAAGTCTTTTTTGCAGGGCAGGGCGGATTTTCACTCAATGCGGCCTATGACATCGTCTGCAGCATTGAAGAAGATACCGGATGGGGAATGTCTTACTTCAAGCAAGGAGAGGTCAAAAAAATAGACGGGCCGTTCCATCGCAACTATTCACTGCCGCATCCCGCTGGAAAGCGCGACACATATCCGGTAGTGACAAAGGAATTCGGCCTTATGACCAAGCAGCATAAAATCGAATCCGCTTATTTTTACAACAGCTATCAAAGCAATGCCATCCTGAATCAATTTGTGATGATCAAGGCTTTGCAGCAATACAAAACCGAGGAACAAAAAAGAGCGTCAGCCAAGCTGCTGCTGGAACAGTTTGAGACGAAAAAGCCGGGTGTGAAAGACTTTACGATGTTCCACCTGCATGCGACCGGAAAGCGTGACGGTAAAAAAGTGCGGGTCTTCTCCACTCTTCTGTACCCGGGCGACTGGAATCGGATATCTGGCATCATCGCGGCCACAGTGGCTCACTTAATCGCGGAAGATCAGAACAGAAAAACAGGCTGCTTTTTCGTGGCAGAAGGCGTATCGGCGACAGGCTTGATTGATGCACTTCGCGAGCAGCAGGTCGAACTCATGCATTCCATCATGGAAATGAAGTAGGGGTGACGTATGACAAAGAATCGTAAGTTGCGTACCGTGGTATGCGGTTCCCGCTTTGGACAGTTCTACTTGGAGGCGGTGAAGGCATTGCCTGAGCAGTTTGAATTGGTAGGGCTGCTGGCAAAAGGAAGTGAACGCTCGCGTCAATGCGCCGAGCGAAATGGCATCCCGCTGTACACCGATGTCAATCAATTACCTGCTGACATTGATCTGGCTTGCGTCGTATTGCGTTCCACCGTGATGGGTGGCAATGGAACAGAGCTGTCGATCCAACTGCTTGCCAAGGGCATTCACGTCATTTCGGAAGAGCCGATCCACCATAAAGATTTGGCGCTGTGCCTAAAGCATGCCAAGCAGAACGGTGTTCATTTTATGACGGGCGATCTCTACGTACATTTGCCTGCTGTTCGCCGCTTTATTGCTTGCGCTCGTACGATGCTGGCTGTGCAGCCTGCCTTGTACATCGAGGCTGCTTGCGCTACACAAGTGTCCTTCCCGCTCATGCACATTTTGCAGGAAGCCCTCCCTTCTATTCGTCCGTGGAAAATCAGTCATGTCATCAAGGATGAGGGACCGTTTCAAGTGTTGATCGGACAGCTGGGCAAAATTCCAATTACGCTGCGCGCCCACAATGAAGTCGATCCGGATGATCCAGACAACCATCTGCATTTACTGCATCGCGTGACGATTGGTGTAGCTGGCGGGAGCTTGTCGCTTACAGACACGCATGGCCCTGTCGTGTGGCAGGCGCGTCTGCACGTACCGGATCTTCCCGACATTCACGGTGAGCTGACAGTTTCCCCACCTGCACACATGCTGGAAAACAGTACACACATATTGGGACCGCAGGAGACGCCGACCTATCGGGACATTCTTACGAAGCAGTGGCCGCAAGCTATCGGACGCGATTTACTCATCATGCGAGATAGGATCATGGGGCAGGTCGATAAGGCTACGATGGAAACACGCGCGCAGCAGGAACTATTGTGTTCACGACAGTGGCAAGAATGGACGCAGGCATTGGGATATCCCGTGTTGCGCTCGAATGGCAGTCATGAGCCGTTGACGTTAGCGTCTCTCGAACAAGCAGCCTGGAGCATTTCAGATGACGAATTCCACGGCACTGCATCACCTAATGATGCGACTTTGGCGGAAAACAACGATGTTTTTGTATGCACGGCGTCTGCCGAGAGCGAGCTAAAAGGGATTGATGCTGTGCAGGTAAATACGTGCATTGAGCGCCTGGATGCAGCTGCGGTGGCCTCCATGCTGCTCGCGCTGCAATCTCAAGGAGCACTGACAGCGGGACAACATTCCTTTACGGCGTCAGATATTTTCATTGCTGCAAACATAGCAGAGCGTCATCAACCAGTCATCAACCGCTGGCTGCACATACTGACGGATCGTGGCTACCTGAAATTTGCTGCTGGCGAGTATCAATGCGGCATTCAGATGACGCGAGAGGAAGTAGAACGACGGTGGGATTTAGCCAAAAATGCTTGGAATGGCAAGCTGGGCTCACCGCTCGTCATGGACTATCTCAAGGACAATGCGGATCGGCTGCCACAGCTGATGGATGATACCCAACAAGCTGCATTGCTGCTATTTCCTGAGGGCCGCATGCATGTTGCCAATGCGCTTTATCGGGACACCCTTGTGGCGCGTTATTTGAACAAGTCGGTCGCAGAGGCAGTAGCGCGGATCGCGTCTACGACAAACTCGCTTCGCATTCTGGAGGTAGGCGCTGGGACTGGAGCAACGAGTGATGTGGTTGTGGACCGCCTGAGGGCGTCTGTTTCCAAAGGATTGCATGTGGAGTATGTGTACACGGATGTGTCCCACTTTTTCTTATCCTCTGCACGTGAACGCTACAAAGCTTGCCCATGGATAAAATATCAGGTGGTTGATATCGACAAAAATTTGTTTGCACAAGGCCTCACAGAAGGCAGCTTCGATATCGTGATTGCGGCAGGCATGTTGAACAACGCGCGGGACACGGATGAAGTCATCCAAGGGCTGTTGAAGACCCTTGCTCCAGGAGGCTGGATGATTATTACCGAGCCAACTCGAGAATTCGTAGAAATGCTCATCTCCCAAGCTTTCATGATGACTCCACCAGTAGATGACAGGAAAAATACGCAATCGACCTTCATGACTGTCCAGCAGTGGCTCGATGTTTTTGAACGGGCAGGTGTCAAGGAGCTTGCGGTCTTGCCTGAGGAGTCTCACCCACTGGCACCACTTGGACAAAAGCTGTTCCTCATCAAGAACAACATCGATGTTGGCGTACGTCAGCAGCTTTCCCCAAACGAAAACGAAATGGCGAAGCTCATTTAAATAGGAGAGTGTGCATATGCCCCAAAACCTCAAGACAAATAGCGTCGAGCTCTTGATGCGCCTACGCAGAGATGGAATTTTTTTATGGGAGGAAAATGGGAGCCTGCGTTACAAAGCCCCAAGAGGAACACTTGCAGCGGATGATTTACAGGCGTTAAAAGAACAGAAAGCAGACATTCTCGCTCTTTTGCGAGCGGAATCCCAACCGGTGACGGTGATACCCGATCCAGCAGCGCGATTTGTGCCTTTTCCCCTGACAGATGTGCAGTCTGCTTATTTACTGGGACGGTATGAGCTGTTTGGCTATGGTGGCGTGGCGTGCCATATTTACATGGAGCTGGACTATCCCGAGCTTGATCCGAAACGGGCGGAGGATGCGTGGAACCTGCTCATTGCAAGACATGACATGCTGCGTGCAACCATTGATCCGAACGGTCAGCAGCGCATTCTGGAGAAGGTTCCGCGTTTGACGATTACATATACAGATACTAGTGGCATGGATGAGCAGGAGGCAGGAACAAGGCTCGATGACATACGCGAAGCGATGGGACATCGCGTGTATGATACAGCCAAATGGCCGTTGTTTGATATCGGATTGACGAAAACGAGCGACAGGGTTGTACTCCATGTATCGATGGAATTTCTCATCGCGGATTGGGCGAGTATTTGGCTCTTGCTGGGTGAGTTTGAGGCCCTTTACAAAGAACCGGGAAAAACATTGCCCACGTTGCCGATTACGTTTCGCGATTACGTATTTGCCGAACGCAGTCTAAGAGAGACTACGGCGTATGGCAGAGACAAAGCGTACTGGCAGCAACGGATCGATGCATTGCCACAGGCCCCAGACCTACCAATGGCGAGACAACAGACCCAGAATGGAGACGCACGCTTTCGCCGTCGCTTCATTCGGTTAGATAATGCTTCGTGGGATGCCTTCAAACAGCGTGCCCAGCAGCGAGGATTGACGCCAACCTCCGCCGTGATGACAGCCTTTGCCGCTGTGATCGAGCGCTGGAGCCGAAATCGTGCGTTTTGCCTGAATTTGACGTTGCTGAACAGACAGCCGCTGCATGAGCGAGTCCATGAGATTGTCGGGGATTTCACATCCGTCAATTTGCTTGCGGTTGATTGGGGATTAGAGCGTTCTTTTCAGGGGCAGGCGAAAACCATTCAAAAGCAGTTGTTTGAAGATTTGGATCACCGTTTGTTTTCCGGCGTGGAGGTCATGCGCGAGCTAGCTCGCAGGCGCGGGCGTGAAGCCGCTCTGATGCCAATCGTATTTACGAGCGCGATTGGGTTAGTGGAACCAGCGGAAGGCGGTCAGCTACAGGGCAAAATTGCTGGGCATGGAATCAGTCAAACACCGCAGGTTTTCATCGATTGCCAAGCCATGGACAGCTCGGCAGGCTTGCAGGTGAACTGGGATGTGCGGGAGGGTGTTTTCCCAGAGCATGTCGTTGACGACATGTTTGATACTTTTGCAAAATTACTGCAAGCTTTGGCGGACAGCGAGCAAATGTGGGAGGGAGCTGACGAAATTACGTTGCCAGACTGGCAGCGAGAAGAGCGTCAGCAGGTAAATGAGACCACGGCAGCTTTACCAGAGTACGCCTTGCATCAGCCAATCGTCACGCAAGCAATGTCGACGCCAGATCGTCCGGCTGTGATTGACAGTGAAGGACAGATCTCCTACGCGGAACTGGTCAAACGTGCTGCCGCAGTAGCAGGGAAGCTTAAGGAACTAGGCTGCCGCGAGCAAGACCGCGTTGCTATCGTGATGGATAAAGGCGTGCATCAAGTCACAGCCGTACTCGGAACATTGTTTGCCGGAGCCGTCTATGTACCTATTGATCCGAAGCAACCCGAGATGCGCCGACAGGTCATGATGGAACAGGCGGACATCCGTTATGCCTTGACGGTATCTGCCAACCAGTTGCACTGGTCAGACTCTATTCAAACGATTGCAGTAGATCAAGTTAGCCCGCAGCATGAACCATTGATACTGCCTGACCTAAACCCGGATTTGCCTGCGTACATCATCTATACGTCTGGCTCCACGGGACAGCCCAAAGGGGTCGTCATCAGCCACCGTGCAGCAGCGAATACAATCGAGGATATGCTTCGTCGCTTTGCGATCACGGAAAATGACCGCGTACTTGGCCTTGCCCAGCTGAGCTTTGATTTATCTGTCTACGATATTTTTGCCACGCTTTCTGTTGGTGGTGCGGTTGTGTATCCTCATCCCGACCGTCAAACGGATCCGTCACATTGGAGTGAGCTGATAGCCGGGCATGACATCACCGTGTGGAATTCCGTGCCGGCCCTGATGCAGATGCTGGTCACGTATTTGGATTCCACGCCAACTGTCAAAGTTGACAGCCTGCGACTGGCCTTGCTTTCCGGTGACTGGATTCCGTTGACGCTGCCTGATCGGATGCAAAAATATCTGCCTTCTGCACAGATCGTCAGTCTCGGCGGTGCCACGGAAGCATCGATCTGGTCGAACTACCATCTGTACAAAGGACTGGAAGCAGACTGGAACAGTATTCCGTATGGCCGCCCGCTCGCCAATCAAGGCTTCCGCGTCCTCGATTCGCAGATGCGCGATTGCCCGGTGTGGGTGATCGGGGATCTGTATATTACCGGAGCTGGCTTGGCGGAGGGCTATGTAGGAGATCAACCCCTCACGGAGGAAAGATTCTTCTCCCACCCTGTCGATGGAGAGAGACTGTACCGAACGGGTGACTTGGGCCGCTACACACCGGGCGGCGAAATCGAGTTTATCGGCCGAGAAGACAATCAGGTCAAAATCAGAGGGCATCGAATCGAGCTAGGTGAAATTGAATCGGCCCTGCTCAAACACCCTGCTGTCGCCGCAGCTGGTGTCGTGCTGGATGGAGCGAGTGACGAGCCTGTTTTGCTGGGGATTGTGGAGTGCGCCCGCAAGATGGATCGGGACCTTGAAGCGGAAAGAGCCGAATTCGCGATCGTAAATGGGATCAGTGAAGAAGTGGACATCGAGGTCAATCAGCGCATTGTCATACTTCTGCAAGAGATTGCGCGACAGCATACGAGCATGCCTCTACGGGTATTGCAAGTCGGCGCAGGGAACGGGGCGTTAACAGAGCAAGTCTCGCAAGCGTTGGAAGGCCATGATTTAGAATATATAAGCATGGATACAGTTGAAGAAGAGTATCGGGCACAAGGATTGGCACCGAACTCGTTCGACGTAGTGTTCGCTGCGGGAGCGATAGATAGCTCTGACATGAACAAGCTGAAAGAACTGATTTGCCCGGGCGGGTGGCTCATTCTTGCCAAGTGGACAGAGGGAGAAAATCATCTGCTCGCCCATCGCGTGAAGCTGGACAGGGTGAGGGTCAGTGCCGCAGAGCTGGAAAAATTCCTTTCCCTACACCTGCCTGCCTACATGCTGCCTGCCCACTTGCAAGTCGTAGACGCACTGCCACTCACCGGAAATGGAAAAATAGATCGCCGAGAGCTGGCAAAATGGCGCCCTGCATCGTCATTCGGACAAAATGCTGCTATGGACGCTACAGAGGGGGCTGAATCTGATCCATTGGAAGCGCAGCTTGCTCACGTCTGGGCAGAAGCATTGGGAGTCTCGGGAATCGGTCGAACACAAAGCTTTTATGAGTACGGTGCAGATTCCCTCATCATGGCGCAGGTAGCCGGAGTGCTGCGCGACAAGCTGGCGGAGGACTCGACGCACACTGCCATCCCGTTTGATGTCTTGCTCCGGCAAATGCTCAACTTCCCGACCGTGGAAGCACTGGCTAGCTTCATACACATGCGCAATCAGGAAGGGCAGCAGAGTGAGGAAGTCGCATTGCCGAAGAAACGCAACAAGTCGAGCAATGCCGTGCTGATTCCATATGGCGGTGACGAATCTGGGCCGCTGCGGGTTGTGTTCCATGCTGTTTTGGGGACGATGGACAGTTTTCGCCCATTGATTGAACAGCTCAAAGCCCAGCAGACAGGAAGCATCGTCGGGGTCGCCATTGACGACAGCGAACGTTATTGCGCGCTAGAGCCGTCCGAGCTGATAGAAACCGTGGCCGATGATTATGCCGAATGCTTGATCGACGTCTTGCGTGAAGGAGAGCAAAGGCCTGTACAGCTCATCGGCTATTCCTTGGGCGGATTGATTGCCATTGAAGTAGCGAGAAGACTTGGGGAGCAGGGCGTCCCTATTCTGGACTTGGTTTTGATCGACATTCCTCCGATCCTGACAGAAGTGAATGACGATCTTTTGATTGAAGCACTCTTTGTTCCAAACCTGAACATCACGCTGGAACAGGCTGGTTTTGGAAAAGTGGATGAGCATGATTTTGCCCGGGCGATTTTGCAGCTCGTAGAAAAACACGGGGATTGCATCCCGCAAGGCTCAGCGTGCACCATCAGTGGAGATGATGGGCTAGACCAGGTGGGAGAGATATTCCGCAAATTATCTGCGTTTGACAGAAGAGAACGCTTCACTGCTTATGTCCATGCGCTAGGCAAAACATCAGGGGAACAGATGCCAGTGGAAATGGCAGAGGGCTTGTGCAAAGTGTTTGGGCAGAGCTTTAAAGCAGCGCGCTATACTCCTTTGCCCTATATGGGAGACATTCGCTTCCTGCTGGCTCGCGAGCCGTTTCAATTTTTGCCTAGCACGAGCGAAGAGACCATCGCTTTTTGGCAAGATATATGCATTGGAGAACTGGAAGTGACAGAAATCGCCGGTAACCATTACAGCTGCATGGTGGGAGAGAATGCGGTCAAATTGGCGGAGCTGTTGACAGTACCACTCGGCACCAAATAACTTCTTTGGTAACAATCAAGACAGCGGCAGACAAGGACGACAAAACAACGTCCTTTGTCTGTCGCTGCTCCTTTTCCTCACAGCAAGATTCATCCTACAAAATAGAAACCCTCCTTTGTTCATCACGTATTACTACAGTGAAATCCAGCCCTAACAAAGTGAGGTGTCGTACATTGGCAATAGAGATATCGAAAGTAAGTACTTCAAAAGGGACGATCCAATATCATTGTAGCGGAAACGGCAAACCCAATATCGTTCTCATTAACGGGGGTTCAGGACCCATAGAAGGCTGGATGAGAATACTACCTGATCTTTCAGAGACGTCATCTTTATTTTCCTATAATCGATTTGGTGTTTCGGGTAGTGACAAGCCGCAGGAACCCCAAGATGGACTCACGATTGTAGAAACGTTACGGGAGGCATTAACGTTAGTAGGATTTGAACCCCCATTTTTGCTAGTCGGACATTCATTAGGGGGATTATATGCAAATTTATATGCCCGGCGTTACCCCAACGAAGTAGCTGGCGTCGTCTTTTTAGAATCCAGCCATCCGAAAGATCTCGGCCTCGAAAAATATCAAGGTAAGGTAGTCAAAGCCATAAACAAAATGCTCTCCATGTTTGATTCCTTGTCTCCCCATAAACAGTTCAATGAAGTTCATTTTGTCAAAAAAACAGTGGAACAAATCCATGCAATCGATTCTTTTCCTGACATACCTGTTTATGTGATTACAGGTGGAAAAGAAAATCGTATGATGCCAGAGGAAGTACGCAAAAAACGAATCGAGCATCAGTTGGAGCTGCTTTCATTATCAAGCAACAGCAAACATATCCTCGCTGAAAAAAGTGGACATTTTCCTCAATTTACCGAGCCAAGAGCCGTCATAGATACGATCAAAGACTGTGTTGAACAAATCCAACAAAAAAAGTTGTAGACCATCTGCCAAGCCGCTTTGCTGCTCATTCGTCAGCCCATTTTTCCAACCTTTGTAGCAAATGTGTAACGGAGCTTTTCTCCTATTCGTGATATCCTGAAGATAGCAGCAATTCCGATCACGCAGAAAGGAAGAGGTCCATGTCAGCTGAGAAAGAGTCCCGACTCTGCAAACGCTCTAAACAGATTCATAACCGAACGTTTGTCTTGACCTGCAAAGAGTTTTTGGTGAAGCAAGCAGACTTTCTGTTGGACGTATTCGCCGATGTAGAAGACGAGACTGGTCCTATTAAGAACGGTGCGAAAATTCAGGTAGGCTGGACCATTCTTCTGGTTTTCGAACGAGATGGGTATATGGAAATCGTGGCACCCGACTACGACGAGAATCCTTTTTCCGAAACAACTTCTGACCTGTCTGTGTCCTTGGTCGTGCAAATGGCGCAAAACAACTGTTTGCAAACCGTGCGAGCAGAAGGGGAAGCTGCTTTGTTCCAAGATAAAATTGTAGTGGCAAAAGGTGCATTTGAACAAGAACATGTCTATTTGCAGCGTGCAGAAGATGTTCGAAAAGGTGACTCCGGATGGTATCTCGGGCCTGTGGAAGGCGAAGTAGACAGTGACCAGCTTGAGTCGTACTACGTTTATCAACTGCTAAAGCTACGTCCGTCTCTTTTGCAAGCATTGGCTCTTCCACGAGGGTATATCGTCGTGTTCCAAGGAGATCTGATTGAAGCAGTCTTGGATGAGCACGATGAAAATGTATGGCCGACACTCCATTAGCGGCTGTTATTTAACTTTGCCGATACTTTATTCACGAGCTGATCCGCTTGCCGCGTCGTTTCGGGCAAACGATATTTGGGAGAGAGCTTGGTGATCCATGCGCATGCAGTTGGCAAAGAGATTCCGTGTCCGATCGAGACGAATATCGGTTTGATATTCGGTTGTGTACGCAAGACTCCACCGATGATTTCACCCTGATCGATCAAAGGGGAATACACGCCTCTTTCCTGTGCGGGTTCTTCGTATTCGCCTAGTAGTCTCGTTTTTCCACAGCCAATGGTAGGAATGTCAAACAGGACGCCCAAATGACTGGCTAGTCCGAATCTTCGTGGGTGAGCGATTCCTTGTCCATCGCAGACGACGAGCTGCGGTGTTGTTTTTAGCTCCTTGAATGCACGCACCAACGGAGGCAGCTCTCGAAAAGAGAACAGGCCGGGAATATACGGGAATTCGACGGTGTCTTGAATGACGACAGACTCGACGACTTGCAGGGAATTAGCGTCGAGGATCACGACACCAGCAACTAACAAATCAGACTCGGCATGATAGGCGACATCTACTCCAGCGATAAAGCGTACGTCGGCTAGTTGATCTTCTTTTTTCACTTGTTGGGCTAGTTGTCGCTGTAAGTTGATAGCCTCTTGCTCATCAATGCTCCAAGGATGTTGGATAATCGGCTTCATCTGGTTACCTCCGGATGATAGAAGATTTGTTCATTATATCCAATAGAGGCATTGCGCTCCAAGTCTTCTTAGGAACAATCCTGAGAAAATACGTTGACTTCTCGGATGAAAAGCACTATTTTGTAACCGACAGAATGATCATGTTCGAGATGGAACGAGGAGGGCTCGTCGTGAAAATCGCAGTAGTAGGAAGTATCAATATGGATCTCGTAACCCATGTACATCATTTGCCCAGAGCAGGAGAAACGATCGCAAGCCATCACTTCGAGCTGATCCCGGGTGGAAAGGGAGCGAATCAGGCAGTAGCAGCGTCTCGCCTGGGTGCGCATGTCTCCATGATTGGAATGGTAGGAGAGGATGAGAACGGCCGGGTTATGCTGGGAGGGCTAACGGATGCGCACGTTCACATAGAGGGGATCAAATGCTCGGGTACGACAGGCATGGCTTTTATCAATGTCAGTGATGACGGGGAAAATAACATCGTGCTCGTTCCGGGTGCGAATGCGCTTGTCTGCACCGAGCATATTGCAGACAATCAGTCTATTTTAAAGAACAGCGACATCGTATTGCTCCAACTGGAAATCCCGATGCATGTCGTGGAATATACCGTTAAAGAGGCTGCTCGACTCGGCAAGCTGGTCATTTTAAATCCGGCACCTGCACGCGAGCTATCCAGTGAGCTATTAACCCATGTACATACCTTAACCCCAAATGAAACAGAGCTTTCTATTCTCACGGGAATGCCTGTATCCACGATAGATGAAGTGCATGCCGCAGCCCAAAAGCTTTTGTCTGGTGGACCAAAGCGCGTCATCGTGACGTTGGGGGAAAAGGGCGCTCTCTTAGTAACCGCCGATGAAGCGACCCATATCCCGGCTTTCCGCGTAGAGCCAGTGGATACAACTGCGGCAGGCGATTCCTTTACGGCAGCTTTTGCGGTTGGGATCACACAAGGAATGACAGAAACGGAAGCGGCCACTTTCGCCAGCAAAGTAGCAGCGATTGTCGTAACAAGGAACGGTGCTCAACCATCCCTGCCTACTTTCGAAGAAGTACAAGCATACTCTTTTTAATGGGGGCGATAGATGGAGAAGGTCAACTTAGCTGAAGAGTTTACGTTATTCCAACAGTGACAGATGTAGAGTCGATATAATCAATGATCAAGCCTATTTTGAGAGATGATTTTCAAAATGGGCTTTTTCTATAGGCATGGTTTACAGTTGCAGACATTTCATTTGTTGACCGAACGGTACATAATGTGTAAGATTTCCATAACAGTTGGAAACGAAAGGAGGATTCCGTTGAACAAACGCGGCAGACCTCGTGATTTTGATTACACTTCCATTGTAGATGTGGCCATGAAAACATTTTGGTCAAAAGGCTACAATGGTTGTTCTACGCATGATTTATGCAGTGATACTGGACTAGGTAAAGGCAGCTTGTACAATACGTTTGGCAGCAAACAGGACCTTTATCTAGCAGTGGTGGAACACTATCACGAAACTGGAATTCGTGAACAGCGGGCATTATTGGAAAGTCCGGGTTCTGTGAAAGAACGATTGCACAATTTTTTAGCTTGGGCATTGGTGGAAGACTTTGAATCTACGAATCCAAAGGGATGTTTGCTGATCAATGCGGGATTGGAACGGGCAAAAGACGATCCCAAGATTGAAGAAATAGTCTCCAGACATGTTGAACTTTTGAAGCAAACCATGGAAACAGTGATGGAGGAAGGCTTGCGAACGGGCGAAATCTCCAAAAAACGATCTGCTGTGGATTTGGCTAGCCTATTTTTAAGCAGTTACTACGGCTTCCGTGTGTTGAATACATCTACACAAAATCGGACATTGGCTGAACAAATCATGAACGGCACCATGGAATCTATCTTCGGCGCGTAATGCGCTCTTTTTTTGAATTATTTTTGTACCGATTGTTACAATAATAAGTAGAGGAGTGTTCCTTCATGCCGTCGATGATTTAGTTTATTAGCGGTAGCGATTTTTGCGATGACGACTTCTGAATTTATGGTGGCAGGTATGATGAACGAGCTTGCCGATGTTTTCGACGTGTCGATCCCATCCATCGGGTATTTTATTACGGCGTATGCAGGAGCAATGGTGATAGGAGGCCCGATCCTAACAGCAACTCTCTTGCACATTCGCCGAAAACAAGCGCTGCTTTCTTTGGTTGCCGTCTTCTTTATTGGCCAATCGCTGGGAGCCATGGCTTGGAATTACGAGTCGATGATGCTTGCACGTATCATAACGGGTATTGCTTCATCCGCAGCGTTTGGTATCTCCGTTAGTATTTCAGCCAGCTTGGTTCCCCCTCATTCACGGGGAAAGGCAGCTTCGATTGTTTTGGCAGGCTTAATGATTGCTACTGTCATCGGACTCCCTCTGACAACCGTGATTGCACAATTGTTCGGCTGGAGAATGAGCTTTTGGGCTGTTGCCGTTGTCGTATTGCTATCAGGGATCTTGATCCAATGGTTGCTTCCTTCCTCCGTACAAAAAGACCAGATGAACGGAAAGGATGAGCTTGCCAGTTTTCAAAATCCACACCTTTGGGCCGCGTATGTAACGAGTATGCTGATCATTGGCGGTACCTTCGCAGCGTTTAGTTATTTTACTCCGATTCTTACGGATGTAACGGCATTTTCGGATGCGAGTATCCCGTATTTGCTTGCCCTTTATGGCATCGCGACCGTGATCGGAAATATCGTGATTGGCAGACTTGCTGATCGTTTTACCATGCGCATCCTTGTAACGGGATTAAGCATACTCTTAGCGGCATTGGTTCTATTTGCCGTAGGCGCCGAAAATAAATTTATCGCTGTGCTATCCATTGTTTTGATTGGGTTGACGGGTGTCGCGATGAATCCGGCCATGATCGCACGAGTGATGAATACTGCAGGCAGTGGGACAATGGTAAACACTATGCATACTTCCTTTATTACATTGGGTGTTGCCATTGGTTCTTCCTTAGGCGGGATCGGGATCAGCAGTGGCTATGGGCTTGTTTCACCATTGTGGATAGGCGCTTGTTTAGCTGTTATTGGGTTACTTTCAATTGTTCCCTATCTGCAAAAGGGCAAAGTGTAAAAAACCAAACAATCCCTCTTGAAAGTCAAAAAAGGTCAAACTATAATAAAGTCAACGAAGGTCAGGAAAGGTCAAAGATCTTCTGAATTCCAAAACAACGCTTTTGGGGGGATTGAATATGCATTGTGAAATCTGCAAACAACGAGAAGCAACTGTGACTGTTCATATACGCGTGCAAAATCAGCAACAAAAATACGATCTGTGCAAAGACTGCCAGACAAAGCTGACCAACAAAATGGGAGTGGGTATGGGCTTTAGTCCTTTCTCCTCCTTCTCTGGACTGGATGAGTTCCTGCAAGGCTTTGCCCAAGGCCCGATGAATCCGGGCAAATCTTCCAGCCAACCGCAGCCACAAGCACCAGAGCGTGGTGGAGGCATCCTCGATGACCTGGGGCGTAATCTAAACGATGCGGCACGTGCCGGACTGATTGACCCTGTGATTGGACGAGAACAGGAAATTGAGCGTGTTATTGAGATTTTGAACCGACGCAATAAGAACAATCCGGTTCTGATCGGGGAGCCAGGGGTCGGGAAGACGGCGATTGCGGAAGGCCTCGCCCTGCGTATTACGGAAGGGCAAGTACCGACCAAGCTGAAAAACAAGCAGGTGTACATTTTAGATGTCGCCTCTCTGGTTGCAGGGACGGGAATTCGCGGACAGTTTGAGGAAAAAGTGAAGCAAGTGATTGCCGAGCTGCAAAAGCGCAAAAACGTTATCCTGTTTGTGGATGAGATTCATCTACTGGTGGGAGCAGGCTCTGCGGAAGGATCAATGGATGCAGGGAACATCCTGAAGCCTGCACTGGCTCGCGGTGAGTTGCAACTGATTGGGGCAACTACGTTAAAAGAGTATCGTGTGATTGAAAAAGACGCTGCTCTGGAGCGCCGCCTGCAGCCAGTCATGGTAAAGGAGCCAACCGTAGAACAAGCCATTGAGATTTTACAAGGATTGCGTCCGAAATACGAAGCATTCCACCAAGTCGCTTACTCGGATGATGTCATCCGTGCCAGCGTGGAATACGCCCATCGTTACATTCAGGATCGATTCTTGCCTGACAAGGCGATTGATCTCATGGATGAAGTGGGCTCACGTTTGAATCTGAGGTCCTCCGCGGTTGATACGGCAGAATTGCATGAGCGGCTGGCGCAGATCAATCAGGAGAAAAAGGAAGCGACGGAGCAAGAAGCATATGAACGAGCTGCCCGTCTGCGAGACGAGGAGGCAAGCATTTTAGAGAAGCTGGATCAGATTGAGGGCAAGGAACAACGCGTCCAGGTTGACGTCTCGGACATCCAAGCCTTGATCGAGCAAAAGACTGGGATTCCTGTTACGAAGCTGCAAAGTGATGAGCAGATGAAAATGAAAAACCTAGCGGCTCATTTGGAAGCAAAAGTCATTGGTCAATCCGAGGCGGTCACACAAGTCGCGAAGGCGATTCGACGCAGTCGTGCAGGTCTGAAACCGAAAAACAGACCGATTGCTTCCTTCCTGTTCGTCGGTCCGACTGGCGTAGGGAAAACAGAATTGTCCAAAGCATTGGCAGAGGAGCTGTTTGGTACCCGTGATTCCATGATCCGCCTCGATATGAGCGAGTACATGGAGAAGCACTCGGTATCCAAACTGATCGGTTCTCCTCCTGGCTACGTCGGTCATGAAGAAGCAGGTCAGTTGACTGAACGCGTTCGCCGCAACCCGTACAGCATTATTTTGCTGGATGAGATCGAAAAAGCACACCCGGACGTGATGCACATGTTCCTGCAAATTCTGGAGGACGGTCGTCTAACAGACAGTCAGGGCCGTACGGTGAATTTTAAGGAGACGGTCATCATTGCGACGAGCAATGCCGGCGTGAGCGAGCGCAAAATCTCCGTTGGCTTTGGAGCAAAAGCGCCCGAGCCCGCCACCGTGCTGGATTCTCTGGGGGCGTACTTCAAGCCAGAGTTCCTAAACCGCTTCGACTCGATCATTTCCTTTGCTCATCTGGAAAAACAGGATTTGGTCAAAATCGTCGATCTGCTGCTGCAAGATGTTATGGGCAATCTGTCTGAGCAAGGAATGGAGATCAGCGTGACAGATGCCGCAAAAGAAAAGCTGGCTGAGCTGGGCTACAACCCTTCCTTCGGGGCACGTCCATTGCGCCGCGTAATTCAGCAATATGTCGAGGATGGCATTGCGGATCTGGTGATGGAAGAAGACAAAGTGACAGCGATGCTGATTGATGTAGAAGAGGAAGGCATTCGTGTCAAAAAAGCATAACAGGCGTAAAAAAAGAAACCCCAATGTGTGAATTGGGGTTTCTTTGCTATTTATTCAGGACTTTCTCATTGATGCCATTGCTGACGCCAGCGTTTTCCATTTTCAGCTGGCGGCGCTTGGTGACAATTTTCTTCACCCATAATCCGACCAAGATGAGCGGCACCATGATGAGGAATATATATATAGAAACGTTATGGACCATATTTTCCGCCATTTTACCGTAAAAATAAAACAAAAATCCGACTGCGTAAAATTTGACTGCCCGTCCAATTGCCGCATACCCAAGCAATTTCCACAACGGGAATTTCAAGCAACCTGACATGATTGTAAATACTTTAAACGGAATCGGTGTAAATGAACCGATGAAGATCGCGACTTCGCCCTTCTTTTGAAACATCGCTGTGGCAGAATCAATCCATTCCTTCTTGAGGATTTTGTACAGAACGGATTTGCCTAGGACTTTACCGATAAAATAACCAACGGGTGTCCCTAAGAGACAAGCGATATAGCCTACCGTTGCAATCCACAATGCCTGCGAAGGATCAACGAGGCTGAGTGGCACTTGAAGAAAGAAGGCAGGAACGGGAAAGATGACTGCGTCTGCAAAAGAATGGATGAACATTCCCAAATAGCCGTATTCCATTAAGAAATCTAAAATGTTTTGAAACATCTATTTCTCCTTTGTCATTCTATCGTTAACTGCCAGTCATCAACTTTGGAGGCCTTTTTGCGCTTTGTCGGAATATTCAGCAGCACGCCGAGTAAGTCCAACAAAATACATGTATCTAGATGCGATTCTACTTCAAACTGGCCGACTATGGAACGAATTTTTTTGAATTGGGATTCACTTACTATACAACGATATACCGCATTTGATGCATTTTAAAACAATTTTCTCTGCATATTTTCTTTTATAAAGCCGCCATCATTCTGCTAAAACCATATTCCTGTATTTGTAATACGTTGTAGATCGTTAATTGGTTACGTACCAATCATTTCACATCCGCCTGTGCTACGGATCAACTCAACAGCTCTATTATGGAGATTTTTTGGTTGTCCAAAAACGCACCCTCGTCGGATTTTATCTGCGACTTAAGGCGGAGAGGTTAACGGTGCATGCGGCGTAACACATCCATCAACACCTCAATCCCTTGCTCAATCACTGCTTCCTTGGCATAGGACACATTCAGCTTCAAAATATTTTCTTGCGGAAAGCCCACCAAGTAATTTTTGTCAGTAGCATCCACAAGAATGGAGTACTTTTTTAGCTGGTTGATAACAGCAGGGACCGGGATGGAATCGTTCAAAACAATGTGCGTATGAATCCCCGGATACGCAAAGGGCTGAAAGGTGAACAGATGCTCTTCATTCGTCGCAAAATGGTTCAAAGACGCCATCAGCAGGTTGGATCGCCGTTGATAGGAACTGCGAATTTTTTGCTTGTGACGCTCGAACATTCCGCTTTTTAGGTAAATTTCCAACGCAGCTTGAGATAGCATGGAGCTGTCGATATCCATGAGTCGCTTGTGCTGGTTAAAGGAATCTTTTAGCGCGTCAGGTATAACGGCCACACCCAAACGCAACCCAGGAAAAATAATTTTGGAATAGCTTTTTAAATAAATGGTGCGAGAAAAGCGATCATAGGTAAAGAGGGGATCAGCTTTGCTGTCATGCTCAAGATCTGCCATGTAATCGTCTTCTACGATATAGACGTCGTACTGTTGGGCAAGCTCCACAATGCGCTGTTTATCCTTTCGACTGTACGTCGTACCGAGCGGACTATGGTAGCGAGGCATCGTATAGAAAAACTTGATCTCTCCCGTTCGGAAAATAGACTCCAGCTCTTCTAAGTCGATTCCTTGGGCAGTGCGCTTGATCCCGACGACAGGATGCTTGCGTACTTGCAAACTTTCAATGAAAAGATGGTAACTGGGCTGCTCAATCAGAATCGTTTCCTTGCCATTTTGAAAAGGAAGAATGCACAGCAAGGATAGCGCTTGTTGGACACCGGAGGTAATGAAAATATTACCCGGGTCCGTAAAAACCTGATGGTTCCCAAGCAGCTTGGCGATGACGGCAATGAGCGATGGCAAGCCTTGTGTGGTTCCATATATGAAAAGATCGTTTTTATAGGTTTCAATCGCTTTATTGATGCAGTGTTGAAAGTCAACATAAGGAAAGAGGTCAGGATCGGGAGCAGAGGTCGCAAAATCGATCACCGACGTATCTGCAGGTTGGATCTTTCTTTGTTTTTTCACGACGTAGTAGCCGCTTCGGTCGACCGAGTAGATGAGGTGACGCTTTTCGAGCTCATCCAAAGTGCGGATTACAGTGCTCTTGCTGCATTGGTAACGAGAGGCGAGCTCCCGAATGGAGGGAAGCCGGTCTCCGTCTCGATAGGAGAGGCTTTCAATCAACGTTTCGAGTTCATTTTGTAGCTGCAAATATTTGTGCATCCAAAAAAACATTCCCTTACCGCTGGATTTGTATCGGTACAGTTACTCCTTTTTTGCATTGTAGCACGATTGATCCCCCATTACTATTAACCTAAGACGGCCGTCTGTAAAAAGTCCCCAGTAGGAGAGATACATACGATGAAAGACCAACAAAAAGCGATTCTTGCGGCATTACTGAATGCAGGGATTACCGGCTTGTCGTTTTTATTTCTGAAAATGGCACTCGCTGTAACCAGCCCGGTTGATACTTTGGCGCACCGTTTTACCGTGGCATTTATCGCTGCATCTATACCGATCGTGTTTGGGTGGATCAAGCTGTCCATCAAACCAAAAGACATGCTCACGATTATACCGCTCGCCATGCTGTATCCCATTCTGTTCTTTACCCTTCAGGCGTTTGGACTGGTGTATACCACTTCGTCTGAAGCGGGGATTATTCAAGCAACCGTTCCGATTTTTACTATGATCCTGGCGGCATTCTTTTTGGGAGAGTCTTCTACGTGGCTGCAAAAGCTATCCACGCTTTTATCCGTAGGAGGTGTCGTGTACATTTTTGCAATGAAGGGGCTCGGTGTCAGCTCAGGCTCAGGGAGCAGTATCGGTACCATTCTCATCCTGTTATCCGCGTTTTCTTTGGCGGGGTATAGTGTTCTGGCGAGGAAAATGACTAAGTCCTTTCATTATATAGACATGACGTATATGGTGGCGTTACTCGGATTTTTGTTTTTTAACGGCTGGTCAGTCATTCGCCATAGTGCAGAGGGGACTTTGTCGACGTATTTTGCCCCTTTCGCCAGCTCATCGTTTATCATCTCCATTGTATTTTTGGGGATATTGTCCTCGCTCATGACGTCTTTTATGACCAACTTTGCCTTGTCCAAGATGGAAGCATCCAAACTCAGCGTGTTTAACAATTTGTCTACGTTGGTTACCATCGTGGCAGGCGTCATCTTTTTGCAGGAACAACTGGCATACTACCATCTTATTGGCGCGGTGATGATTGTTATCGGGGTGATTGGGACGAATTTCCTAGGGGCAAAAGCGAAGAACCGGAATCGCACGCTTCAACCAAAATCCACTTCTGTGTGAGAAAATAAAATGGATAAGCAACAGAGCGAATGTTTATTCATTGGCTCTGTTTGTTTTTGTGGAGGAATCTCTCATCCTTACTGGTCGCAAAAAAATCATTCCAGACTTGGTGAAACTGTTTACAAATCGTATCATACACGATATAGTTACCTAGATTGTGAGTATAATGACATATGGTGAGATGACGGAATGAAAAAAATTATACATCTGGATTCGATTGAAAAGAGATTTGCAGATACTGTCGTCGTCCCCTCTTTTTCTCTCTCCATTGAAGAAGGGGAGTTTTTGACGTTACTCGGCCCCAGTGGCTGTGGGAAAACGACACTGCTTCGAATGATTGCTGGCTTTGAACAGCCAACGACTGGGGAAATTTTCCTGGACGAAAAACCACTCAGCCATGTGCCGCCGTATCAGCGCGATATGAACATGGTGTTCCAGCAATATGCTTTGTTTCCACACATGACAGTGGAGCAGAACATCCTGTTTGGTTTGAAAATGAAAAAAGTAAACGCAGCTGAACAACAAAAGCGTTTGGAGGAAGTACTTCAGTACGTCCAACTGACAGAATTGCGGAAGCGCACGCCAAAGCAGCTGTCTGGGGGACAACAGCAACGCGTAGCAATCGCACGGGCGATTATTAACAACCCACGCGTTCTGCTTCTGGACGAGCCTCTAGGTGCTTTGGACTACCAATTGCGAAAAAGCTTGCAGCTTGAACTGAAAAACTTGCAGAAAAACTTGGGAATAACGTTCATTTACGTCACCCATGACCAAGAAGAAGCGATGGCGATGTCCGATCGAATCGCGGTTATGAACAAGGGACGAATTGAACAGATTGCTTCTCCAGCAGAGATTTACAACTCCCCGCAAACCTTGTTTGTGGCTACCTTTATTGGGGAAAACAACATTTTCCGGGAAAACGGAACGAATGCAGCCATACGTCCAGAAAAGATCAAGTTGTACCCGATTGACTCCGACAAGGATAAGCACAAGAAGCTGGGCACCATTGCTGACGCGGTGTTCCTCGGCAATTTGCGCAAGGTATTTATCCGCCTCGAGGGGCAGGATATGACCGTAATGGCACACCAGTACGCAGGTGACGGTCTGGACTGGCAGGTGGGAGAGCAAGTGGCCATTGGCTGGGCACAGACGGACGAGGTGATTCTTCCTTGTTAAACAAGAAGCCGGTAAAACTGCTCGCGCTTCCCGCCCTTTTGTGGATGGGTGCGCTTTTCGTCCTGCCTATGCTTATGATCGCCGTACTGTCTTTCCTCAAAAGAGGCACGTACGGGCAAGTTGTCTATGAATTTACGTTGAACAATTACATCCGTATTTTCGATCCGCTGTATGGTCAAATTTTTTGGGATACGCTGGTCGTAGCGGTTTTAACAACGGTATTTTCGATTTTGTGCGGTTATCCGTTAGCGTATTACATTTCACGACTGGAAAAATCGACTCAGCAAATATGGCTTTTGCTCGTGATGATTCCGTTTTGGATCAACTTCTTGGTCCGTTCCTATGCGTGGGTAATCATCCTGCGTTCGCAAGGCGTAATCAATACATTCCTGCAATCGCTGGGCATTATTTCGGAGCCGTTGCCGCTTCTGTACAATTCGGGTTCTGTCCTGCTCGGGATGGTGTACACACTCATGCCATTCATGGTCCTGCCGATTTATGTGTCACTGGAGCAGATGGATCGTCGTAAGCTGGAAGCAGCGTATGATTTGGGCGCAACACCTTGGAAAGCTTTTTGGCACGTGACCCTGCCGATGACCAAGACAGGTGTCGTCACTGGATCGATCCTCGTATTTGTTTCTTCCATCGGGATGTTCGTCGTTCCGGATGTCATGGGAGGAGCGAAATCGGCTCTGATCGGAAACGTCATTCAAAATCAATTTTTGTCCGCGCGTGACTGGCCGTTTGGTTCTGCCTTGTCCATCGTGCTGATGCTATTGTCCATGCTGTTGATTCTTCTTTATTTCCGCGCTACCAAAGCGAGCGAGACAAAGGAGGGATCAGCATGAAAACATTACGTCGAAACGCACTATCTGGATACTCGTGGCTGATGCTGGTCTTTTTGTATCTGCCAATCTTGATCCTTGTCCTTTATTCGTTCAATGATTCACGGATCAATGCTACGTGGACTGGTTTTACGTGGAAATGGTACGTTTCTTTGTTTGAAAACAGACAGGTCATGCAAGCGCTGATGAACAGTATGACGATCGGGGTTATCAGCAGCGTCATCGCAACGGTTTTGGGTACGGCTGCCGCTCTGGCGGTCAAGCATTATTCGATTCGTTGGAGCAACATCTTCAACGGGCTGATGTACTTGCCGATCGTCATCCCTGAGATCATGATGGGATTGGCTATGCTCGTGCTGTTTAGCCAGGTACAGATGGAGTTGGGGAAAGTGACCCTGATCCTGGCGCATGTTACGTTTAGCATGCCGTATGTGATGGTCATTATCTCAGGACGTTTGGCTGATATGGGCAAAGAACTGGAAGAAGCGTCTCAAGATTTGGGAGCAACTCCATGGGAGACATTGCGCTATGTGACGCTGCCTCTGATCATGCCAGGGATCATCGCAGGCTTCCTGATGGCGTTTACCCTGTCGCTGGACGATTTCATTATTTCGTTCTTCGTGGCTGGTCCGAATTCGACTACATTGCCACTCTACATTTATGGGTTGGTAAAACGAGGCGTATCACCAGAAGTGAATGCACTCTCGACACTTTTGATCGTGAGTACTGTGCTGTTGGTTGTGGTGGCAGAGATTTTCCGCCGTAAAGACTCGAAAAATAATCAATCTATCTTTTAGATCCATCATGGAGTTTTCATAAAAGCAATCCCATAACTGATTTGGAGGTTGAGAGGAAAAAATGAAACGTTTCAAGTCCTTGATGATCGGCGCTTTGACCGCCGTACTTGCGGTGACTGCTGTAGGCTGCTCATCGTCATCTGAGCAAGAGCAACAAGTATTGAATATTTATAGCTGGGCAGACAACTTCGACCAAGACGTCATCAAAGATTTTGAGCAAAAATTCAACGTCAAGGTTAACTATGATGTATACGGAAGCAACGAAGAAATGCTGGCAAAAGTTCAAGCAGGTGCATCCGGCTACGACCTGATTCAACCTTCCGACTACATGGTAGGCACTATGATTCAGTTGGGCCTCCTGGAAGAGTTGAACAAAGCCAACATCCCGAACATGGGCAATATCGTGTCTACGTTCAAGACACCTCCTTATGACAAAGAAAACAAGTATTCACTCGTATATACATGGGGAATAACCGGGATCGCTTACAACAAGAAATATGTAAAAGAAACCCCGACAAGCTGGAACGATCTGTGGAATGAAGCTTACAAGGGCCGTGTCATCATGCTGAACGACCCGCGTGAGGTTATGGGAATGGCACTGATCAAGAATGGCTTCTCCAATAGCACGACGAACACAAAGGAACTGGAAAAGTCCTTTGCTGATTTGAAAAAGGTAGTACCGAATGTTGTTGCCTTTGATACAGACAACATCAAGCAAAAGATGATTGCTGAGGAAGCATGGATTGGAACGGTTTGGTCTGGTGACGCCGCTTTCATTCACGCACAAAATCCAGATGTTGAGTACGTCATCCCGAAAGAGGGCGCAACGATCTGGGCAGACACGCTGGCAATTCCAAAAGGCGCTAAGAACAAGGAAATGGCTGAGAAGTTCATCAACTACCTGATGGACCCAGAGGTCAGTGTGAAAAACTACGAGTCGATTGGCTACAGCAACCCGAACGAAAAAGCATACCCACTGCACAGTGAAGAATATCGTTCCAATAAGATGGTCTTCCTGGATACAGCAGACATTGCCCGTGCAGAGTGGCTGGTGGATGTAGGGGAAACCTTGCAGCAATACGACCGCTACTGGACTGAAATGAAGAGCGGCAGATAAATAGTGGTGAACGAACCGAGATGGAGTATTTCCGTCTCGGTTTTTTTTGTGTTCATTTTGTCTGGGAGCTTATTCTTTAGCATGAAAGGGGAATAGAGCGAGGGCATTGGAAAAATAATAAGGGGACACCATATATTGGGGTACACATAAGATGACAACTAACTTGATTACTGAATCCGTTAGCGAGACGCGAGAAAGATTATGGGATCACATGCGAAATCCGCGATTGGTGTTTCGTAACCTTTCTTGTGGAACCAATAGCTTGTTGCTAGCCTACCTCCCCTATCTAGTGGATACGGTCATTCTCCAGCAGGTGTTGCTTCCCTATTTCGAAAGATTACCTGACGAGAAGATCGTTCCTGATACGATTTTGGGGAATGTTCCTGTTGCTCATGTGACCCAAACCATGGATTACATACAAATCAGCGACTATCTCGTGAGGGGATGGATTTACCTTCAAATAGAAGGAACGGCGTGCGGGATTCTTCTCTACGTAGCAAGAATACCGAGTCGTTCTTTGAGAGAGGCTCAGGTTGAAACCCAAATTTTCGGTCCCCAGGTTTCTTTTACGGAAGCCTTAGAAACCAATTTAGGGATTCTACAGGGATATCTGTCGACTGATTTGCTTACCAACGTATCCATTACGATTGGGAAACGCAGCATGACGAATGTGGAAGTATGTTACATGGAGGAACTGGCTGCTCCTGAAAATGTGCAAACCGTCATTCAGCGTATAAGCGAGCTAGATGTAGACGGCGTGATTGACAGCGGAAAACTGGTTCAATTAATTGATGACAATACGTTCTCTATTTTTCCGCAGCTAATCCTAACAGAACGACCTGATCATGTAAGTGAAGCCCTGTTGGAAGGAAAGGTTGTTGTGTTTGTGGAGGGGAGCCCGTTTGCTATCGTCGGTCCCAGTTCCTTCGTTGACTTTTTCAAGTCCAATGAAGATCTCTATGTCCGGTGGCAAATGGCTTCCTTCATTCGATTGTTACGTTTCTCGGCCCTTTTTGTCTCTTTGTTTTTTACAGCTACTTATGTGGCTGCACTTACGTTTCACTATGAAATGATTCCATCTGCTCTCCTTGTATCGCTAGTAAAGTCTCGTTCCAAGGTGCCCTTTCCCCCGTTGTTTGAAGCTTTGCTGCTTGAGATGATTATTGAATTCTTACGGGAGGCTGGAGCAAGACTTCCTTTCAAAGTTGGGCAAACGATAGGGATCGTCGGCGGTATCGTAATTGGACAGGCGGCCGTTGCAGCGGGTTTTACCAGTAACATCTTGATCATGATTGTGGCACTCAGTGCATTAGCTTCGTTTACTTTTCCTTCCTACATGATGAGTACGGCAGTACGCATCCTCCGCTTTCCGATTATCCTGTTAGCTGGAATTTGGGGAGGTTTTGGTATTATGCTTGGCGCGTCTTTTCTATTGATACACATCCTACGTCAATCAAGTCTGGGACGTCCGTTTTTTCTACCCTTCTTTCCTTTTCGCTTGCAGGATTTTAAAAACAGTCTGATCCGGTTTCCTTTTGACTCTCTCGGCAAGCGTCCGGTTATGACACGTTCTCCTGACGATACCCGTGTGCCTGATGAAGCAGGGAAAAAAAGACCAGTTCAGTAGTTAGGTGTTGAATGTGAATGTCACTGTCCACTTTTCGTCGGAATAGCCATATGGCTATCAGCGTATCGCTTGCGCTATTCATGGTTCATGGCAATCAGGTTGGAATCGGCATAGCGGGCGTACAACGGTTTATTTATGACAGGGTGCAACAAGACGCTTGGATTGCGGTCATAATAGCAGGCATTATGACCCATATAGCAGCTTGGTTCATGCTAAAAATCCTAGCGAAATTCAAAGACATGGATTTGTACGACATTCATCAAAGGGTGTTTGGAAAATGGCCAGCTCGCGTACTCAATTTCATCTTTATCGTATATATCATGGGTTCTGCCTTGACGATCTTGAGAGGGTACATCGAGATCATTCAGTCATGGATGTTTCCAGAAGTGCCTTCTTGGATATTAAATGCCTCCTTGCTTTGCCTGACCATTTATGGAGTGACGGGTGGCATTCGGGTGTTGGCTGGAATTAGCTTTTTTTCTGTTGGATTGACGCTTTGGCAGCTACTTCTCATGGTTTACCCCATGCAATACGCCGATTTTCATTTATTGCAGCCAGTATTTCATCACGACATTGGACAGTTGATGGACGGGGCGAGGAAGATGTCTTTTTCCACTATCGGATTTGAGATTATTTTGTTCATCTATCCGTTTGTGAAGGAAAAGAAAATACTACCACGGTATGTACATGGTGGGTTGTTTATGACCACCTGCTTGTATGTTGTCGTCATGTTGGTTACACTCTTGTACTTTCAAGGGGAACAGCTTCAGCATCTTATCTGGGCAACGTTCATGATGATGAAAATTGTAGAGTTTCCGTTTTTGGAGCGTTTTGAGTTTGTGTCCATTTCACTGTGGATGCTCGTCATGCTGGATAATTTGCTGATGGACTTGTGGATAGCCATGCGGGGGGTTCACCATATTAGTGGGGTCAAGGAAAGAATGGCACTTTTCGGGATTGTTGGTGTCATGTTTTTTGCTAGCAACTTTTTGGAAACACGCCAGTCGATTAATCTCATCACGGATATTTTCGGTGGAGTAGGCTTCTATATCATTTTTATTTATCCCATCGTGCTTTATGTAGTGATTCGGCTGTTTCGGAAGGGAGCGGTCCGGACATGAGAAGGTTCCGGTTGCTTATTCACTACTTATTAGTGGTCGTGTTATTGAACGGCTGTGGGGAGCAGCACGTATTAGAAAAATTGGGACTGGCGGTTGCAGTGGGGTACGATCTTAGTAAAGACGGAAAGTTGTTAGGTACTACGGTATTTTATCAAATTGACCCGGAGGCACGTGAGTTGGTCACTGTGATTTCTGGCACAGCGCATACAAGCAAAGGACTTACCGTTGCACAGAACAGGGAGTCTTCCAAAAAAATTGTAGGCGGTCAAATTCGCGTCGTGGTCTATCACGATGAGCTAGCGCGTAAAGGGATCCTGTCTCTTGTGGAAAACTTAACGCGTGATGCCTCCATTGGAAGTAATGTTTATTTAACTGTAGCCAAAGGACGAGCTTATGATATTTTGACACATCGCTATCCCGAGAATAGCAACATTGGAATTTACCTCTATCAAGCCATACGACAGAATGTCGAAGGAGAGAATATGATCTCTTCGAAACTTCATGAGTTCATGAAAGATTATTATGCAGTCGGGAAAGATGCTGTGATGCCTTACATCGAAAGAGTAAAGAATGAGTTGCATATTAATAAAATTGCTCTGTTTCGAGATGATCGATTGGTGGCAGAGATTACAACAAGGGAAGGATTTTTCCTCAAGATATTACGTGAACGCTACAATAAGGGAGAATTGGAAATAAACATTTCCCTCGATAAAAAGCGTCTTTTTACTGTCATTGAACATATCTCAAGCAAAAAGCAAATAAAAGTGCTGGATTTGGAGAAACCCAGGTTTTCTGTGAAAGTAAAGATGACAGCGCAGATTCAGGAAATGGCTGAAAAAATTGATTTATCAAAGCCTGAGCAGTTGAAAAAGGTACAAAAAGCAATCGAACTGGCGGTGAAAAAAGAGACGGAACATCTACTGGAAAAGTTAAGAAAACACGATGTAGACCCGGTAGGATTTGGGGAAATCTACAATATAGCCATTCAAAAGAGCGGGAAAAAGAAATTGAGTCAAGAGGAAGTCCGTGAAATCATGAAAAGGGCGAAATATGAAGTGGATGTCGAGATCAAGATTTTACGTACAGGCGTCATTGGGTAATCGAAACAAAAATAAATAGACACGCAACAATCCGGGATGAGATAGTGAGGGAGAGGTGAGAAAAAATGGAAAACAAGCAGGCTATACAAACAGGCTTTCTCGAAGCCAATCGGGCACGTATTTACTATGAAGTAGTCGGAGAGGGCGAACCGCTCTTATTGATCCACGGCTTCAATCTGGATACAAGGCTATGGGATGCCCAGCTGCAAGCTTTTGCACAGACGTATAAGGTCGTTCGCTTTGATATCCGCGGGTTCGGTAAAACACTGGCGACTGACGTTCCTTTTACCTTGTACGACGACGTGAAAGCGGTTCTGTTAGGGCTTGGTATCGAAAAAGCACATGTGGCTGGGCTTTCATTTGGGGGAATGGTCGCGCAGGAGTTCGCCCTTGCTTATCCGCAGATGGTGAGTAGCTTGATTCTAGTCGCATCCGGCCTGTTTGGTCACCCAAGAAGTGAACAAAGGTTGCACGATGTGGAACGATTCAATCAAGTATGTCAGCGTGGCACGACAGAGGAAGCGTTGGAAATGACGACGCAAATGTGGTTTGACGGTCCTGGTCAGCCGGTAAATGAGCAAACTGTGGAAGCACGTAACCGCTTTAAAGAAATCAACAGACACGCCTTTTCGCTGCCAGAGTTTGGCGTTGGATTGGAAACGTTATCCCCCTCACCAATCGAGCGTTTGGAAGAAATCAAAGCCCCGACACTCGTTATTGCAGGAGCGCGGGATTATCCCGATTTTTTACAGATCGCCGATGTATTGACTGAACGGATTACAGGCGCACAAAAAGTCATCCTGCCTGACTCAGCCCATATCCCACCGATGGATCAACCAGAGGTATTCAATAAACTCGTCCTGGAATTTCTCGCACAAAGCATGGTAAGATCTTCCTAATACCGTTTGAAAAGGCATGGAACGGAGAGATTTTCCGCTCATGCCTTTTTTGTTTTCAACACTTTGCCACATCAGATAGCCCGATGGAGCCATATAGATTCTCGTACTATTTTGATAGGATTAAGGACGAAATAAGGAAGCAGGTGACAGGGTGACATACAACATCAGACATTATGCGGTTTTGGTTTTACTCGCCTTCTTACTTGTACTGACAACGGGTATGACAACTGCTTACGCCCATGCTGGCTTAATGGGCAGCTCCCCACAAGATGGTGAGGTACTGAAGGCGAATCCAGGAAAAATATCTGCGTTGTTTACCGAAACATTGGAGCCTGATCTTGTTAACGTGCGTTTATTTGACTGGAATGGCAAGGAAATAAAAGTGGAGCGGCCGACATTGCAGCCGGGTGATGCCTCGCAGTTAAATGCGAATCTGCCGAGCGATTTGGCTGAAGGGACGTATTCGGTTATCGTGTCTGTCGTTTCCGAGGATGGACATCCAATTGAAGAGAAGCTCACGTTTTCCATCGGACAAAAAAGTGCGGTCGTGGTTCCGCCAAGTGAGCAAAAAGCAGATTCAAGCTACTTGATCATGTACCGCTATTTAGCGCAAGGGATTATTCTCGTAGGTGGCGGCTTGTATCTGGTAGCGTGGGCAGCACAGCGTCATGGCTTGCCTTCGCTTACCCAGCTCATCGGGATTGGCAGACAAATCGGATGGAGTTTGGCGATAATCGGACTTATATTTTTGTGGTTCTTGTATGACGAAGCGTTAACCGCTGTATCACTTACGCAAGCACTGTGGCAGATGGACGGGAACTTGATCAGTCAGTCTCCGTTTGCGATCATGCTGCTGGTGTCCTTTGCATTACTGCTCTTGATGGCGATCCCCAATATGGTGTCTGGCTGGTATGTGGGAATCTGGATTCTCGCGATCAGCGCACAAGCTTTTGGTGGTCATGCATGGGGCATTGCTCCTGTCTGGCTGTCCATTTTGCTGAGACTGTTGCATGTTTTGACGGTCGCCGTGTGGATGGGGGCACTTGTCTACTTGCTCCTTACAGTCAAAGTGGCGGAAAGAGGACAGGAGTCGTTCAAGAGGTTCTTTTTGCAGACAGTTGCTGTGGCGGCGGTGCTTGCCGTCGTGACGGGTGTTGTCATGCTCATCGTGCAGACGGATGTCATGAGTATTTTCCAGAGTACAACGGCATGGAGCTATCTGTTATATGGAAAAATAGCAAGTGTCTGCCTCATGCTTCTTCTAGCCTTTAGGCAAACAAGACGTTGGCGGACGAAAAATACCTTGCAGCCCGCTTACTTGCGTTGGGAAATAATATTCGGGATTATCGCTGTTCTGGCTGGACTTTGGATGAGCCAGATCAACTACCCGACTGCGACGACAAATAATCAGGCCGTGATTCAAAATGATACAAACTAGGGAGGATTTCATACGATGAAAATGACAAAATGGATGAGCAGTGTACTGGTAGCAGGTGCAGTTTTGACATTGGCGACAGCAGCACAAGCACATGTGAACGTATATCCGAAAGAGACTACTACAGGCTCCTATGAAAAATACTCAGTGCGTGTCCCAGTAGAAAAAGACGTCAATACGACAAAAGTGAAGCTGGAATTCCCGGCAGGTGTGAAGGTAAATACTGTACAACCGATTCCGGGCTGGACCTACGAGTTCGAAAAAGATAAAGACGGTGTGAACACAGCGCTTGTGTGGACAGCAACAGAAGGCGGAATCAAGGCGCATGAGTTCCAAGAGTTCACGTTTGTAGGGGCAAACCCGAAAGAAGAGGGCCAATTGGCTTGGAAGGCTTATCAGACCTATGCAAATGGCGAGGTTGTGGAATGGACAGGGGACAAGGATTCCAAAACGCCAGCGTCTGTCACTACCATTAAGGCTGGTGTAGGCGAAGCAGGGCATGAGCATGGACAAGAACAAAAGCCGGCAACCGCTCCTGCCGGGGAAGCGGCTGGTGCAGGCAGCAACAATACCTTGCCATTGGTACTTTCTGGTTTGGCGTTGCTGATTTCCATCGTTGGTCTGTTTAGAAAAAAAGCGTAAGTGCTTCATAATCAAGCTGTGCAGTGTGTTCAATCATGCTGCACAGCTTTTTTCCATTGTATGACAATTAAAATCATTCTATAATAGCTGTAATTACTTTCGGAGGTGCATATCACATGTTAAAAACACTATTCAGAGCAAGCAAGTACACAGAAGGAAAAATAGGAACGGCAGCTTGACGCGTACGCATTTTGCACAGTAGAGGATTGTAGAGTAACAATCAGTATGTGAAAACGGAACGCGTCATCTGCCTAAAAAAAGGTGGATACTGCTTCCATGTCTATGAATGCGACAAAAGTATATACGGTCAAAAGCTTTTTGACTTCCCTGGCCAATACGACCATGTTCACGACCTATGCGCTTTACTACATCGTGACACTGGGTTTTAACCCGTTTGAATTGCTTTTGATCGGGACGGTATTGGAGTTATCCGTGTTGGTGTTTGAAGGGATAACAGGAGTCGTTGCGGATACGTACAGTCGCCGTCGCTCCGTCATTATCGGGATGTTTTTGCTGGGAATCGGATTTGCGATGCAGGGGATCGTTCCCACGCTTGATGCTTGGGTACCGTTTATTTCTGTCTTCGGCTTGATGCTGTTTTCGCAAGTCGTCAGTGGTCTCGGGTATACGTTTATCAGTGGAGCGGATACTGCATGGATTGTGGATGAGGTCGGAGAAGAGAAGATCGGTACGATTTTCATGAAGGCCAAGCGCTACTCTTTGTTTGGGAATCTGCTCGGGATTGCACTGAGTGTGGCATTGGCAACAATCGCTCCCAACTTGCCTTACCTCATAGGTGGCCTCATGTATCTGGGGCTTGGTGTCTTTCTGATTCTGTTCATGAAGGAGACCGGTTTTATTCCTCGTGAGCGTGAGCGAGGTGCTTCCCACGTGAAGGAAATGATTCAGACGTGGACTTCGGGTGCCAAAGTGATTCGCAGCCAGCCGATTCTGATGTTGATCTTGTTCGTGACGCTATTTACGGGTGCAGCTTCTGAAGGGTATGACCGTTTGTGGGAAGCGCATTTGATCGCAGAAATTGGCTTTCCAGAGCTGGCTGCTATTTCGATGCCAATGTGGTTCGGGATCATTGCCGCACTCGCAAGCTTACTCGGCCTCATCGTCGTAGGCGTTGTGGAAAAAAGGCTGGATGTGAACAAGGAGCGGGTTGTCCTTGTGGGCATGTTCACGTTGACGGGTCTCAAAATTGCAGCGATGATTGCTTTTGCTTTTTCCCCTAGCTTTAGCTGGGCGTTAGTAGCATTGCTGTTGATCGGTGTGATCCAATCATTAAGCAGTCCGCTGTATGATACGTGGCTGAATCTGAACATTGAGAGCAGTGTGCGAGCGACGGTTTTGTCGATGATGGGTCAGTCCAATGCCTTGGGACAAACGGCAGGTGGTCCGGCTGTCGGATGGATCGGGACCCGGTTTTCGATTCGCGCTTCGCTGGTTGCGGCGGCCATCTTGTTGGCACCGATTCTGATTGTGTTCGGACGTGCGCTTAGAAGGCGCTGAGTTGTAACAAGCATAAGGCATGTGTCCATTTTGAGGGCGCATGCCTTTTTTGTTGAGGGAATAGTTGAGTGTTGAAAACAAACTTGCGAACGAATGTTCTCTTTTGGTATGATGATCTCAACAACTAGAAGACACATTTTGTGGTGGTGGCAGCATGATGATTTTGGAGTTGAGAAGGTACGCGGCCCGGCAGCAAGCAGTGGAGATCATCTATTTGAAGAAGAATGGAGAGGCTAGCAGGCGTACGATCCGTATTGTGCATATTGATGAGAGCAACGGGAGCTTGAAAGCATACTGTTATAGGAGGAAGGCGTTTCGCGTGTTTGTGTTGGATAACATTTTTGCGATCGCACCTGTGTCTGGTCATTTTGCCGGATGAAAAGGAATCATCCTCCACGCCCCCAGCCTGTTCCAGCCGTACTATGTTATACTAAATAGGTAAACAACTTCAAAAAAGAGGAAGGGCGGGGACAAATCATGGAGTTCTTCATTGTCATCGTCATCATGTTTTTGATCGTAGTATTTGTCTTGGCGTCCAAAGCTGCAAAAGGCGGAAGTGGGCGCTCTCATTCCTCTTCAGACAGTGGGGGCGGAGCCTTCTATGTCGACAGCAATCACAATCACCATCATCGAAATCACGACTCAGGCGATCGTTGGGATAGCTATGACAGCGATAGCGGAAGTGGTGGAGACAGTGGTGGTGGCGGAGATAGCGGAGGCGGCGGCGGGGGAGATTGACGCTGTTGCATTTTGTTTCATTATGGTACAATAATTGGGAAATATGATTCCAAACCTGAATGGTAGGTTTGCTAAAGGAGAGATGTTTTATGGTAGTCATCAAATTTGTTCAGAGTGTCGTAGTCGGGGTCACAGGAATCCTCCTTTCAAGCGAACAGTAATATCGTTCACCAAATGAGGATTCGACTGTGACTGGTTCTGGCTGATAGCCATATATTTAACCAATTGCAGGGGGAATCCGCAGTGAATCAACTAACCAATCAACAAGTATTGCAATCTATGGGCTGGAATGAGTATTTTGCTAATCATTTTGCCCCTTATGCCGAGCAAGGCTACAGTGTGGGACGTATCACACTCGAACATAAACGTATTTATCGTCTGTGGAGTGAGCATGGTGAACTCTTGGGCGAAGTAACGGGTAAGCTTCGTTATGAAGCCATTGGACGAGAAGATTTTCCGGCTGTCGGGGACTGGGTAGTGATCAGTGCCCGTCCTGAGGAAAAGAAAGCTTCCATCCACGGACTTCTTCCACGTAAGAGCAAGTTTTCCCGCAAAGTAGCTGGGGATACAGTGGAAGAGCAGATTGTGGCTGCAAACGTCGATACCGTTTTCCTTGTGAATTCCTTAAATAATGATTTAAATCTGCGCAGGATAGAACGCTATCTCATTCTTGCGTGGGAAAGTGGAGCCAATCCGGTGATTGTGCTGTCCAAAGCAGATTTGTGTGACGATTTGGATGCATGTTTGGCAGAGATAGAATCAGTCGCAATCGGTGTGCCTGTTCACGTAGTCAGTGCTGAGCAGGGAGAAGGACTGGATCAGCTCGACCCTTATCTGGGCGAGGGCCAGACGATTGCCTTGATGGGCTCCTCTGGTGTTGGCAAATCCACGTTGATCAATAAATTGAGCGGAGCGGAAATGCAAAAAGTCAGTGGCGTGCGTGAAGGTGATGACCGTGGCCGCCATACGACGACCCATCGCGAACTGTTCCGATTGCCGAGTGGTGCTCTGATGATCGATACACCGGGCATGAGGGAGCTGCAGCTCTGGGAGGCAGATGAAGGCTTCCGCGGTGCCTTTGACGATATCGAGTCCATTGCGGAAACATGCCGTTTCAATGATTGTAAGCATATGCGAGAGCCTGGCTGTGCTGTTCAAGCTGCCATCCAATCTGGATCATTGGAAAAAGCACGCTTTGACAGTTACCTGAAGCTTCAACGCGAATTGGCACATCTGGCACGCAAAGAAGACGCAAGGCTTGCAGCCGCTGAAAGGGATAAATGGAAAAAGATCAACGTTCAAATGCGGGAGAAAAAACCGAAGCGATAAACACGAGAGCCCTTGAGAAATCAGGGCTCTTTCCTTTATTCGGATAAGTAAGCGCTTCCTTTTGTTTTCAAAAATTAACGCTTGCTCATAACGCGAGAGTTATGATAGATTTGGTCAATACTCGTTATTACACTTCGAAATAAATAGATATAGGTAGCTCGTATAATTTTGGGAATAAGGCCCATCCGTTTCTACCAGGTGACCGTAAATCACCTGACTACGAGTGAAAGTGCGTCTAGGGTTCCGTTTCTTTCCTATTCGAATAATAGGGTTGGAAGATAGCTGGTCCGAGCGACGCAGGCACGATTGATGTGTCACACCTAAGGGATAAAAGCCCAGAGGGACAGTTTCACTTGGCGCTGGTTTGTTACGTAGCCCGCTTGTGACACTGTCCGCTCTGGGCTTTCTATATTTCAGCAGGCCACATGTGAAAATGGCCGGAACCATACCCGAGGAGGAAGAATTGATGAAAGAATTACAAGAGCGCATCGTACAGGACGGCAAGGTACTGTCGGCATCCGTTTTGAAGGTGGATGCGTTTTTGAACCACCAGGTAGATCCACAATTGACGATGAAGATCGGACAGCGCTTTGCCGAGCTGTTCGCTGGTGAAAAAATCACAAAAGTCGTGACGATTGAGGCAAGTGGCATCCATTTTGCAATGGCGACTTCCTTTGCGTTGGGTGTTCCCTTTATCTACGCGAAAAAGAAAAAAGCTGTCACGTTGACAGAGGAAGTATACTCTGCTCCTGTTCATTCTTTTACCCGCCAGGAAACGTATCAAATCAGTGTTTCCCGTCAGTATTTGTCTAAAGAAGACCGCGTATTGATTGTCGATGACTTCTTGGCTACGGGAGCTGCTCTGGTGGGACTTACGAATATTATCAAAGATGCCGGTGCTCATCTCGTCGGGGTTGGCGCTGTTATCGAAAAAAGCTTCCAGGAAGGCCGTGGTCTCTTGGAGCAAGCTGGCGTACGAATCGAATCATTGGCACGTATTGAATCGATGTCACCAGAAGGCATTCACTTTATTGAAGAAGAGCCTGCACGCGTATAATCAAAAAATGAATAGGAGGTAAGGGTTCACTCATGCTAGCCAAACATAAAATTGTTACTTTGGGCTTACAGCACATTCTCGCCATGTATGCAGGAGCCGTCGTCGTACCGTTGATTATCGGTGGTGCTCTGAATCTGACTCCTACGCAAATCGCTTATTTGATTGCTGCCGACCTTTTCACATGCGGAATCGCGACGCTCTTGCAAGTCCTTGGCACGCGTTATACAGGGATTCGCCTTCCCGTTGTGCTCGGATGTACGTTTACAGCAGTAGGACCGATTATCGCGATTGCTTCTACGAGTAATCTAGCGACCGCTTACGGCGCCATCATCATATCGGGTATATTCGTTGTCTTGGCAGCTCCACTGTTTGGCAAGCTGCTGCGCTTTTTCCCAACCGTGGTACAAGGTTCAGTCGTTACGATCATTGGACTGTCGCTTATTCCCGTTGCGATGAACAACGCCGCTGGCGGACAAGGCATGCCGGACTTTGGACAACCGCACAATTTGCTTTTGGCTTTAGGAACGTTGGTTATCATTTTGCTTATTAATCGTTTCTTTACCGGATTTATTCGTGCGATTTCCGTATTGCTCGGGTTGATTGTCGGTACGGCTGTAGCTTACATGATGGGGATGGTCAGCTTCGCGAGTGTAGCGGAAGCCTCTTGGTTTAGTGTGGTTGAACCGTTTTACTTCGGTACACCACAGTTCAGTGTTGTCGCCATTGTTACCATGATTCTCGTCAACATCATCAGCATGGCTGAGTCCACAGGCGTTTACTTTGCACTCGGTAAAGTGACCGATACAAAAGTAACAGATCAAGATGTAGTCAAAGGATTGCGTGGGGAAGGGGTCGCAATTGTGCTGGGCGGCATTTTCAACGCATTCCCTTACACGGCTTTTTCGCAAAACGTCGGTCTGGTTTCCCTGACTGGCATTAAATCGCGCGATGTGATGATTGGTGCCGGTGCAATCCTGGTTGTTCTCGGACTACTGCCGAAGCTGGCTGCTTTGACAACGGTCATTCCTAACGCGGTATTGGGTGGAGCGATGATCGCTATGTTCGGGATGGTTGTTGCATCTGGTATTAATATTCTCTCGCAGGTTGACCTGAACAAAAACGAAAATCTGCTGATCGCTGCTTGCAGTATCGCTGTTGGACTAGGCTCTGCTGCAGTTCCGGCGATGTTTGATCAACTGCCTACGTTGGCAAAAATGATGCTGCAAAATGGTATCGTGACAGGTTCTTTGACTGCCGTCATCTTGAACATCTTGCTCGTTCATACGAATAAAAAAGCATCTCAGACTGCTCCGGCAAATGTAACTGTTTCGGAAGCGTCTTAACCTTATCAAACAATGAACCGCCATTTCCTGGTTAGACAGGGAGTGGCGGTTTTTCCTTTTATCGTGGCTGCGGTGGAGAGAAGAATATTTCCAGTCTAGGCTCCAGGCTCCGTCCTGCTGGGGGCCAAGACTGCCCGCTCCGAAGGGAGGACTCCACAAGTCGCTACGTCTGGAAATATTCTTCTCTGGCGTAACTGATCAGATTCTTCAATCTTTTCAGGCCTTTAAAACCCGTTTAACACGGAAAGCTCGTAGAGGAAACAGGAGAAAAAAGCGAAGATCTTTGGGACACCTGGTATTATCCCCTCATGGTAGACAGTAAAAAAAGAGAAACAAGCTTTTAGCGTCCACCTCTGAGACGCCTCCTGAATGGACCACTTTGGACGCGGGTTTCGCTTTTTTTCATGGAGCCGGGCAGTCAATCTCACAGGGGTGGCCCAAGAAGCTGAGCGTTTTCTCCTGTTTCCTCCCCAGCACTACAGTAACAACTTAGGATTCCTCATGTGAATAATTTAGTGGGAAATGGAAGAAAGATAGAAGGAAACGGATGATGAAAATTGCTGCTGTTACCCAGCTATTCAAAAAGGAGTTCTTGCATGTCTCCGTACGTTTTTCCCATTCAATATGCTTTTCTTGTTTTTTTGTTAGGGTGCTATGTCTTATTTGTTCCCTGGCTTATTTACACCTATAGAAAAGATGGGTTTTTCAGTTGGTGGCGGTTCATTTTAAGCTCTTCCTTTCTGTTTTATTTGCTATGCGCTTTGTTTTTGGTGTTGCTTCCTTTGCCAGCTACAAGGGACACTTGCGCCATGCAAGCAGAGAATACCGTTTATTATTCGTTGATACCGTTTACCTTTGTCCGTGATATTCTCAAGGAAACTTCGTTTGTATGGTCACAGCCATCCAGCTATATTCAGCTCGTGAAAAAGCAAGCATTCTTGCAAGCCGCTTTTAATTTTTTGCTATTACTCCCTTTCGGCGTCTACCTTCGCTACTTTTTCCAGAAGCGGGAATATTGGAAACGGGCTTTGGGGCTCGGTTTTGCGTTGTCACTGTTCTTTGAAGTCACACAATTAACAGGGATCTATGGAATTTATCTTTGTCCGTATCGACTGTTCGATGTCGATGATCTCATACTCAACAGCAGCGGTGCTTTATTTGGTTGTTTCGTTGCACCGATTATACTGGCCTTGTTTCCGTCTACTAAGAGTATAGAAGCGAAAAGAGCCAGTGTGATGGAGAGTGATATCGTCCTCCCAGTACCGCAGTTGCTGGCGTTGTTGATCGACTGTATCGTAGTCCGGTTTATGTCCGGTCTATTTGACGTTTTACTTCCGTTTGGCTGGCTGACAGAGCTGATCAGTACCTCACTCGGTATAGTGCTTGGCTTCTATTTCATTCCGCTATTATGGAATGGAAAGACGATTGGAACAGCGATTTTGCGGTTCAGACTGGTGAACGAAGATTCCGGAAAGCCCTCCGCAACATCTTTATTCAAGCGATTTCTCGCCCTGTATTTCACATGGTTTATCATGTATACCTCGAATGCAATCAGTCAAATAGAAAGATGGATGGAGTCGGCTTTTTATCCATTCCTCATCCTTTTCACCTTTGGCGTCATCGTAGTAATTACGCTTGTACTTCTCATTCATGGTCTGCTCGTTTTGTTTTCCCGAGGCAGTCGCCGTTTTTATTTTGACTATGCATCCGGTCTTAGAACCAGTCGAAAATAGTGCTCGCTAGATTTTGGTTGATACGTCTGGAAAAATTCTTCTCTGGCGTAGCTTCTCGTTTATTTTCAATCTTTTAAAGCCCCTGAAAAAACCACCAGCTCGTCAGGAAACAGGAGAAATAAGCGAAGATCTTTGGGACACAGCCGTGCAGTCAATCCCCCAAGCAGGTGGTCCAAGAAGCTGGAGCGTTTTCTCCTGTTTCCTCCCACCACGACAGCTCGAACAACAGGTTCTAAAAAAGGCTTCCCCGCAATGACAAGCGTCCAACAGTGCTGGCCAAGTTTTACATACGATGACATGTAAAACAAACTACCTCCAGAAAGGAAGGGGTGCCATGGCAACCTTTCAGGAAGCGCTCCTGGCCAAGAAGCATTTGGTCAAAAGGTGGAAGCGAATGCCGGGCGTAATTGGCATCGGGATTGGCTATGCAAACGGAAATAACAAAAAAGGCGGCGCCTGCATTGTGATGTATACCGTAAATGCGAGTGCCGCCGTGAAGAAGGTATGCCCAAGTTGCGTCCGTGTCAAAAGTCAGGTGGCGACAGCCCATGTATCCGTTCCTGTTCGAACTGTCACCTCTGGACGGTGCCATTGTCATCCTGCTGTACGTCCCTCTGCAACGAATTATCGCAGCAGAATCAGACCTGTGATCGCTGGATACAGCATCGGCTATCCAGGGGCGTCCGGAACGGCTGGGTTAATCGTTGCGCGAGGAGGCCAACGGTTTGTGTTGAGCAACAATCACGTCCTGAATCGGAACAATACGAGTGGCTATACCGAGACCATCCAGCCTGGTGGAGCAGACGGAGGTCGTTCAGGAAGAGATCGAATCGGACGCTTGTATCGCTATGTTCGTCTTCGGAGAAATGCAATGAATCGAATGGATGCAGCGATTAGTATCCCTACTTCCAATCGACTCCTTGCCCCTCGGTATGCAACAGTAGGCAGAGTACCAGGTGTTATACGTTCGTATGGCATCGGGCGCAGATTGAAAAAAGTGGGCCGTTCATCAGGGCTGGCATGGGGAACGGTTGAATCGATCCACACCGATGTTGATGTCAGTTACGGAAACTACGGAGGGCTGGGGACCATCCGTTTTCAGAATCAGACGGTCATCAGAAGTACGGTTCCCATCTCCTTACCTGGAGATTCTGGCTCTGTTTGGCTGACTGCGGGCAATTACGCTGCAGCCGTGAATTTTGCTGGTTCAGCCAATGGCAGGCTCTCGATTTCGTATCCGGTTGTCTGGGCATTGCAAGCGTTGGGCGTCGGGGTAGCAAGATCAGCAGGGAGAACTGGCAGGTCAGTTGCCAAAGCCAAAAGAGTCAGGAGAAACAACGCTGGTACGAGACCACTGTCTGCCACTGAGTTAAACAGTGTCCAAACAAAAAAAGCTGCCTCCCAAAGGCAGCTGAGCAAGAAAAAGACGAATAGATAATAGCATTAGGGAACTTCTTTGGCTAACTGATCCAGTATGTGGAGAATGTGTTGTGAGATATCTTCTAGCGTATCAAACGCAGCTTCTGCTTCCTCTAGTTTTCCTTGCTTGACGAAGTAGTAAATCCGCCGAACAGTTTCGTGGAACTGTCGATGAGGCACATCTAATTGCTTGAAAGAGGGCAAGGTGCTCACGGATGGATTGTTCAGGGCTTCGTCATACCAAATCCCCAAGCGGCATTGATGATGGTCGACGAGTTCTTTTTCATCAATGTGGTGGTATCCAAGCATGAAGTTGTACAGCCACCATCTCCATAAGAGATGGTCGGTTTTGACAATGCGCAAGTAATGCTTAGTCTTTAAGTGGCTCATTTGCGTGATGCTCAGCTTGTGCAGGCTGTTAATGCCAGCGCCAACATCATAGACGTTTTTACCTGCATTCGAGACGTGCGAAGAGACCTGCTCCATATTCGTCAGGACTTGAGATATGCGCATCGAAATATCATCTGTCGCAGCAGACTGCTCTTGTGCCAATGCTGCAATGTGTCCGGTGGAATGCCCGACAGTCTCAATATTTTGCACAATATCTCCTAATATCCCAATCGCATCACGTGTCTGATTCGCTTTATCGTTAAAATGGTCGCTCATGAGAGTGGCCGTTTCTTTTACCTGGACAGCTTCATTCTGGACATTGTTGATTGTGGCCGTAATGCTTTGAACGGATTGCTTGGTTTGTTCGGCGAGCTTTCGCACTTCATCTGCCACGATAGCAAAGCCGCGCCCGTGTTCGTTGGCTCGCGCTGCCTCAATCGACGCATTCAATGCAAGAAGATTGGTTTGATCGGCAATATTGCGTATGACTTGGACGACCTGGGAAACTTCTGCAATAGACGTCATTAACTGCGAAATTTTTGTTTGCATCTCTTGGAATTCATCTGCCATGGAAAGAAAGCTAGTCAATGACTCTTGGATAATATCTTTGCCAATCGTCGCTTGCTCGATTGTAGTGGAAGCACTCTCTGCAACGGAGACCGCTGATTGAGCCACTTTTTGCACAGATTCGCTTAGTTGTTCGGCAGCAGATCCCACATTGCCAGCTTCCTCAGTCGTATCCTCAAGCGTGTCCAGCACATGCTTGAATTTATCGATCTGAATCACTAACTCCAGAACTTCGCCCAGTCGATCAATAACTTTGTAATCATTATCCTCCTGATACGATTGGAGGACGATTTGCGAATCAAGCGTGATGATCTTCATGAATGCCAACAGGACGGAAGATAGTTCTTGGGGACGTTTCGAATAAGTGTTGACGATTGCGGGAATCAAAAATTCATAGACCCGCAAGTAAGAGCCCGTATACCATTCTGGCGCAAGTCCAATTTTGCTGTGGACCTCTCCGATTTTCTTACGCCCGGCTACATAGGCGTCGTCTAGCTTGGCATGTGGAAGCGATTGCAAATAGTGACGAAAGGATACAGCCAATCGATCAACCGTCGTATGCGTTTCGATGATTTGCATAAGATGGGGGTATTGGCGAAGCATGTGGTAATGACGCTCTGTAATGGCCTCTAGGTGTTGGGTTAGGAGTGGTTCAATTTGTTTCAACTGATCAAGGTCTGTCTGATTCATTTGCAAAAAATGAACTTTTCCCTGTAGCTGATCGGGCATTTGGACATCGCTTTTTTGAATTGAGGCGGTAACGGTTTGAGCGCCACGCTTACCAAACATAAAATCCCTCCATAATTTTTACAAAAAACGGGCCTATTCATCAAAAGAATAGGCCGTAAGTGCTTTTTAAATTATAGCATTCACGAATGGAGTTGAATCTTTGGAACTATTGTGATTTTGTGAAAAGTATATTAAGAAATGGGCAGCGTCATCCATTATTCAAAAAAGGTCATGTGATGCTTTTCGTCCCGGTAATAAGCGAGGCGGTCCTGGAGAGCGCCTGTATGTAATTCGAACTTATGCCCATCAGGGTCGGTGAAATAAATGGAGCGCTTATCCCGCTCCGAACGATCCCGTCCATGCAAAATGGTAACGCCGTGCTTTTCTAAATGAGCGTACCACTCATCAAATGACTCTTCTGAGATCGTGAAGGCCATGTGTGTATAGGAGTGAGCGATTTCATTGCGTGGGATGTCTGGTTCCTCATTCAGCGCCAACCAGTAGCCATTCAGGTCAAAGTAAGCCAGCTTGCGCCCTCGTACAAGTGGTTTGGCATGCAGGACATCCCGGTAAAAACAAAAAGATTTCTCCAGATCTGAGACAGAGAAAAGCAAATGATTCAATCCTTGAAGTTGCGGCAATACGTCCCCCACCTTTTTTAGCAATAATCTTGCAACTATTGCTATTGTATGGGGAAAACAGGCAAACCACCAGTCTATCCCGGGTCTGCCTGCCATTTGTTTAGGATTGACTTTGTTGAGCTTGCGCTTGGGTTTGCAGCGTGGATTGGACTTGGGATACCATCGTTTGCGCTTGGGCAATTTCCTGAGACGCTTGCTTCAAGGCTTCTTCGGCGAGCTGTGGATTGGCTGCAGATTGCTCGATCGCTTGCGTAATCATATTTTTTGCCAGCGTGGTGGCTACCTCTGCTTTTTTAAGCGAGTCGGTGTTAATTTGGCTAGGCATGATATACCTCCTGCGGGTTTTGATGATGGGAACACCGTATTAATTTGCCCCGCACGCAACGGTTTATGTATGATAGATACGCGTCCAACCGTTTCCCTCCCGTGCTGCATAGTCTGACAGGGGGAGGGACGTCAGATGAAAAAGCAATGGGTGCAAGTCATTCGATTGGCAGAGCAAGCTTTCTTTACGATTATTTTTTCAGCGCATAAGCGGGTGGGGGATCGCGGAATCATTTTGCCCAAGAGGTTTCATTCCAAGTTAAAAATTCGCCGTTTCCTGCAAAAATTCATGACCCCTTGTCTGGCAAATCGAGTGATCGGCAATCTTGATTTGCGGCGAATAAACGGACAACTCGCGATCCCTGTAGGTGATACGATCGGGGCACCACCGATTGTTAAATCAAAGGTCCTGTCTTCGGGCAGCAGGTGTGCGACGCTTGTGGTCTGGTTTGCCTTTGATTCAAGTGATCGATTTTTCCGTGTGTACCAGTTGAAAAAGCTTCCGAATGGGCGCTGGATCGTTGTAGGGCGTCATCCGCTGGACTATCCGTTTAACCTTCCGCAGGATTTCCTGAAACGACAAATACCATGTGGGAAAATCTGTACACCATGGAGAGAGAAGTTAAAAACTAGGAAAAAATGACTATCTTCCAAAAAAATCCGGTATTGATATTGGTTCAATTTGCCTGTATAGTATGTAAGTGTTGCAATACTTATCGGAAATTGTCGAATGAGAGAAGTTCCGATATGGCTGGAAATCGGGAAGTAGCTCAGCTTGGTAGAGTACTTGGCTTGGGACCAAGGGGTCGCAGGTTCGAATCCTGTCTTCCCGACCATGTTTTGTTTTGAATAGGCCGGTATGGCGGAATTGGCAGACGCGCGCGACTCAAAATCGTGAGGGAAACCGTGGGGGTTCAAGTCCCTCTACCGGCACCAGCAATCTATACATATGGTTTTCGTTATAAGGTGGGGAACAGTGAGTAGGCCTGTTTCTCACTTTTTTTTTGTTCTTACAATCATTGTCCATTATACCGACAATAGATAGGGAAGATTGCATGGAAGCAGCAGGACAAACAAAGCCTGCCAAAGGAGAGGACGACAGTGATTACGGTAATGATAGTGGAAGATGAGAAACCCATCCTTGATCTCATGAAGCATGTAATCGGGCAAAACGATCACTATACGATCGTTGGAGCATTCACACATCCACTAGAGGCTCTCGCTTGTCTGCCCGATCTCTGCCCTGATGTGGCGTTCTTAGATGTAGAAATGCCAAAAATGAATGGACTTGAGCTTGGAGCAAAAATTAATGAGCTGTCTGAACATACAAAGATTGTGTTTACGACCGCCTACAAAAAATATGCCCTGGATGCTTTTAAGGTGTATGCATTTGATTACATATTAAAACCGGTTACACCAGCAGCTATTGAACGGGTCACTGATCGTTTGGTCAAACAGTTTCAAATCACACCACCGATCAAACAGTCAGAAAATAGTATGTCTATCCAATGTTTTGGCGGTTTGGATGTTCGCAATTCCGCTGGCGAAGTCGTTCGCTGGCCGACACGTAAGAGCGAGGAACTTTTTGCTTACTTTCTCTGCCATCCCAAGCAAGATATTAACAAGTGGCATTTGACAGATCTGTTGTGGTCAGAGATGGATGAGGACAGAGCAACGCATAATTTGCACAACACCATGTACAGATTGAAGAAGATCATGAAAGAGCAAGAATTGGGCATCGACATTCAAAAAACTAACGAGGGCTACATGTTTCACCCGATGGATCAAAACTATGATGTATGGGCATTTCAGCAATATGATTTTTCCTTTTCGCAAAAGTCGCAAAGTACAAGTGCAGCCGAAGCATTATGCGCCATGTACAAGGGACCGCTTTTGGACAGAAAGGATTATTTATGGAAAGCGCCTCTGGAGGAAGCGTACCGGAAAAAGTATACGACACTGGTAAGCAAACTCGTGGAGTTAGACTTAGCGTCACAAGAATGGCAGAGGGGCCTGCGAAAGCTAGAAGATTATTTGTTGATCTATCCCCTGCATGAAGAAATGAATACAGCATTGATGGACATTTACGCACGGTGCGATCAAAAACAAAATATTATCCAGCACTATGCCAAGTTCGAAAAGGCATATCGGCTGGAGTTGGAAATGGACCCGCCTCGACAGATCAGGAATTGGGTAGAGAGGGTGATTGGTGAGTAAGACAGGAAGAGATCATTCTTCCTGTCTTTTTTATTCGATGATCCATGTGAGAAGTTTGGGACAAGCAATTGCTATGATCTAACGAAAAGGAAGTGGGCGAATACATGCAATTCACTATTTTGTTTGTGGGGAAAATCAATAATGATTGTTTGCTGGGGGTGGAGGAATACAGTAGACGCCTTGCTGTTTATTGCAGTGCCGTGGACCCCCATGAAGCTATCTGTGCAAATTGAAAATTTGTCTGGTACAGGGAGAGATGAAATTCTCTTTGTCATTGGTGGTGCTTTTGGATTATCCGAGGAGGTCTTGGAAAGGGCAAACGAGCGACTGTCACTGCCCAAGAAAGAATATCCATACCAGTTAGCGCGAATTGTGGTAATGGAGCGATTGTACAGGGCGTTTCGAATGAGCTTGGGAGAGCCGCTTTGGTAGGAAGAACAGGTCTTTGTGAGAATTTTGGGAGAGCCGCTTGATAGAATGTAAATACAGACGAATCGAGCACCCTTAGAGCAAAAAGCAAGGCAATCACTGCTTAACGGGGGAGATGAGTTTATCGTCATGTCACTGAAAGAATGGTTGCATGTTGTAGCGGCTACTTCAGAGGATCAGTCTTTCCAGTATCAGGTTTATGCTAGCACGAGAGTGGATGAAATCGATAGTTGGGGTTGGGGGGAAGCGCAGCAGGAGGCATTTCTTCGAATGCAGTTCGCAATGCAGCAGCAAGCGTATCAGTTTCAGTTCCCAAAAGCCCATTACCAACTGATTGTCGCAGACACAAAACGTGTAGGTCATTTGCTGATTGATAGGACGGAGCATGAGTTGCATCTCGTGGATATTGCTTTACTGCCCGAATACCGTAACAAGGGGATTGGCACGTTTGTCATGAAGAAGCTACAGGACGAGGCTGCACAGCAGGGTAAGCCATTGAAGCTTCAGGTGATGAAATTGGATGTGGCCAGTCATCTTCTCTATGAAAGGCTGGGGTTTGCATGTACAGGTGAGTACGGTATGCACATCGAGATGGAATGGAGTAAACGAGGTTCGTGAACAAAACGATAGGAGGAGTCTCGTAATCGCGGGAGTCCTCTTTTTTCTTTGAAAAAACATTGTGAGTTTTTTGTGAGGAATAAATGGTAGTCTTAGGCTAGATGATGGTACATATTCGAGTTCTTCTGGAAGGGGATACATTTTTGGAGCGAAGAAAATTCCTGATGCCTGCCGGGATTGGATTGGTTTTTTTACTTTCGATAGCGGTATTCGTCGGGATCTACATACAAACCTTTCCTAGTCGTGACATGCCAGTCGCGAAACGGGGTGTGCTGGATTTGTCGAACTGGAATTTTCAAAGCAAGGGCTTGGTTAATTTAGATGGGGAATGGAAGATATATCCAGGAAAAATGCTTTCACCAGAAGATTTTAGTCAAGGGCGGCCCGCAGACGTCTCTTATCTGGTCGTACCTGGAACGTGGAAGGGAGAAAGCCTCATCGACAGTATCGACCGTAAAGGCTTCGCTACCTATCGATTACAAGTAAAGCTTCCGGAAGATAAGCAAATCTATGGGCTGAAAACAAAAAGCATTCGCATGTCGCATCGGCTATACATCAATGGAAAACAAGAAGGCGAGAGCGGGCACCCTGCCGTAGAAAGCGAAGCCCATCAGCCTGGGAATACCCCGTATACCGTGTTTTTTTCTCCGGATGACAAACACATGGAGATTGTCATTCAAGTGGCGAATTACATGTTTTTCACAGGAGGGATTGCGAGCTCGATTCAACTGGGCTTGGACAAGGATATTGCCATTTTAAACAGTACCTTGCTCGGAACGGATATTGCTTTTGTCGTAACACTGGGGATCATGGCGGCGTACCATCTCAGTTTTTATTTTCTCCGTATGAGGGAGAGAACCTATTTGTTTAGTGGTAGCTATATGGCTGCTCTTGGTATCTATCACTTGGTTTTTGGCGAGAAGGTATTGCTGCAGCATATGCCTTCCATTCCATTTGCCATTGCTTACAAGGCACAGGATGCGTCGTTATTCGTCAGTTCGATTTTGCTAGCCCTGTTTTTCTGTTCGATTGATAAAAGGGTTCTATCTCGAACCTGGCTGATCAGGCTGACTGCTCCCATTTTTCTCTATACCCTAATGATTCTCGTTTTGCCCTATTCGTTTTATACGAACCTGAAAGGCCCGCTATTGATTTATGTACAAATCTTTCATTTCTTTATTATGGGCAGGCTGATCTATTTATCCAGCAAGAGTCAGAGAGAGTCGTCCGACCGTAAAGAAATGTTACTTTTCATCGGGGCCAGCATATCTATGTCGGTTAGTTTAATAGACGGGCTATTATACGCAGAGAACCTCGTGCCAACCGATCTTGCAGGAAAAATTGGCATCTTGTATTTCATTACCTTTATAAACATTCTTTTGGCGGTACGATTCACTAATGCCTTTGAAAAGACGGAAACTCTCTCGCATCAACTGAAGATATCCAATCAGATCAAAGACGAGTTTCTCACACAAACCTCGCATGAGATGAAGACACCGCTGCACGGGATTATCAATATTACGTCCCATTTGTTAGAGGATGAACAAAATACGCTGTCGTCCAACCAAATGCAAAATCTTTGGCTCGTCAAGGATACATCGATCAAGCTGTCCATGCTGGTTGGTGATTTGCTTGATGTAACTCGACTGAAGCATGGTGAGCTACGCCTCCATTTCACGATTGTGGATATCAAGGTCATCACGCAAATTGTCTTTGACGTACTGCAGTTCGAATTGTTGGGCAAAGATGTTCGGCTGAACAATCAGGTTCCAGCGAACATCTGGGTGCACGCAGATGAGAATCGGCTTCGTCAAATCATGTACAACCTGGTACACAATGCAATCAAGCATACAAATGTAGGTCAGATCAAGGTAACGGCAGATGTGGTGGAGGGGCGTGTACGTATTTCTGTTCAGGATACGGGTACAGGGATTTCACCCGATAAGCATGAAGGCATTTTTGATTATTTTGAGCAGGTGGATCAATTATTGCCACAGGATGGATACACAGGCATGGGTGTGGGCTTGTACATCAACCGCAAGCTGGTTGAGCTCATGGGAGGAGAAATTTGGGTAGAGAATTCAGAGCTTGGCAAAGGCACATGCATGACATTTACGCTGCCGACGGTGCATCAGGCAATGGCTACGCAGGAGGTTGCAGCAACTGTGCAGGAGAAACCGCGTGAGGTCAGTGAAAAGATTCCTCTGGACATTCTTGATCAGCACCAATATACCATCATGATTGTCGATGACGAGGCCTCCAACATCCATACGTTACTGAACATCTTGTCGAGGCATCGCTATAATGTCATTTCGGCCTTTTCGGCAAAAGAAGCCATGAAGAAAATCAAGGAGCATCCACAACCTGATCTCGTCATTCTGGATGTGATGATGCCAGGAGTATCGGGGATTGAGCTGTGCCAGCTGTTGCGAACACAGTATTCGATTCTTGACCTGCCGATCTTGTTTGCATCTGTCAGAGATACGCCTCAAGACATTGCACTCGGCTATCGAGCAGGGGCGAACGACTATGTGACCAAACCGTTTGATGCGGAGACACTTATTGCCCGTGTGCAGACACTGATCTCGATGAAGACCTCCATTCAGGAGGCAATTCGCAATGAACATGCGTTTCATCAGGCTCAAATCAAGCCACACTTTCTCTACAACGCTTTAAGCAGTGTCATTTCTTTCTGTTATACCGATGGAGAAAAGGCAGCGTATCTCATCACCATGCTCAGCCAATATTTGCGCTATATTTTGGATATGGATCGTACGACGCTGTTCGTTCCGTTATTTCGGGAAATGGAGCTCATCCATGCTTATGTAGAGATTGAAAAGGCTCGTTTTGGGGAAGGTTTCGATTTTGTGTGTCACGTACATGATGGAATTCTTGACAAAGAGATTCCTTCCTTAAGCATCCAACCGTTCGTAGAGAATGCGATCCGACATGGATTGTTCGAAAAGGATGAAAAAGGTCACGTGACGCTTACAATTGTGGATGGAGGTCATTACATCAAGGTCATGATTGAAGACGATGGAGTCGGTATTGCAGATGATCTCCTGTATCAAATGTCAAAAGGTGAGAATCAAAAAGGAAGCATCGGCATCCAAAACATCCGCAGACGATTGGATACCATTCCTGGTGCTACGTTGAGTATCACCTCTGAAATGGGAAAAGGGACCAAAGTCGTCATGTATATTCCTACTCCTGAGGGGATGCATGCTACAATAGCGTAGTATAGAAGGAAAAGGAGGCGAGAACGTTGAGACTTGCAGGAAAACAAGTGGTTTGCTTCGTCGAAAGTGAATTTGAGGATCTCGAGCTCTGGTATCCAGTGATGAGACTGCGAGAGGAAGGCGCTACCGTCCATTTCGTCGGCCCCAAGGCGAATCACGTCTACATAGGGAAATACGGTGTACCGTGTGAGGCTGACAAAGCGATGGCAGAGGTCAATCCTGCCGACTATGCAGGTGTACTCGTTCCAGGAGGGTGGGCACCTGACAAGTTGCGCCGCTATCCGGAAGTGCTGTCGTTTGTGGTTGCGATGCACGAGGCGAAAAAACCGATTGGGCATATTTGCCATGCGGGTTGGGTGCTTGCTTCCGCAAAAATTTTGCGTGGGGTAACCACGACATCGACGCCAGGCATTAAAGATGATATGGAGAATGCAGGCGCGATTTGGGTAGATGAAGAGGTCGTGGTAGACGGTCACATTGTGGGTTCCCGTAGACCACCTGATTTGCCTGCGTATGCCAAAGCGTTTGCTGATTTGCTGGCACAACAATAGGAAAAGAAGGAATAAAGGGCTTGCTCGAAATACTGAGTAAGCCCCTTTTCGACGTTGATAGAGGTTTTGTTACGAATTGGAGTCATTGCGTTTCTTCCACGGCGGATCGCCCAGCTCGTGAATCTTGTTATTGATTTTAAAAAAAAGATAGGGAATCAAAAACGCCAAGACCGTCCCTGTGAAGGTCAAATACGGAGGGACTACGCCTAAAAATTTGAACATGGGATCACCTGTTGTTTTGGCGTTCGATACGGTTGATCGCACCGATATTGCGTAAATAGACTTTTGTTTGAATGGTTATCTCACTTTTTTCATACAGACGCTGCCCTGTTTCCCAGTCCTGCCGAATCTTTTTCCATAGCGAGAAATGATGCTGCTTCAGATAGCTGCCAAGCTTGATGACATCCACTTTCATCTGCTTATGGACCTTCCTGATGGTGTCATTACTCATTCGTTCAATTTCTTCGGCAAACACTTTTTCAAGCTTCTCCATTGCCGTGTTATTTAAGGAATCCATTATGGCGTAAGACTCGGCCAATGTGCCTTCACATTCGATTTCTATTGTGAATTTCATGTGCTGCCGATCGCGTAAATCTGCTTTAATGCTATGCTTGATTCCTTGGATGTTCATCGAGACAAGGTTGTTTTTAAACTTGCCTTTTACCATCCCTCCGCTAACTTTTCCCGTGAGAAAATTCAGTCCCTCCGTCTCTTCTTCCCCGAGAAAACCTATCATCTGATTGTCATGGGTAAAAACAGCGGCGCCTGCTAATTTTACCTCCTGCTCTTCAGGTCTCACGCGCGGAACCACAAAACTGTACGGACTGAGAAGCTCCTCGTGGACATCGCCCAATCGGACCTCTGGAAGCATGCGGGAATTTTTATTGACGTTTTCTCCAATCGAGTTGACGTAAATAGCGGGCAGCTTCTCTGTTTTCGGTTTGACTTCCAGTACTTCTTTGGCAGGACCATTTGAGATAAATACCTTGCTGCTTCGTATGGAATCTGGATCACGCAGATAGAAATCCAGTGCTCTGGCAAGACCGTTTTTCGTACGGGCGACGTCTTCGGAGACGATCAGGATTTTCATATGCTGATAAAATGGAGTTCTGCTGGTCCGAGTAGCCAATTCGCGGGAAATCTCGAAAAGAGAATCTCCCTCGGATATGAGGTTGTGGTAAGCCTCATTGGCTGTGTTTTGACCACCACCGCTTCCTTGGCCGCCGGAGATCAATCCACCGGGGACGACGAATTGATGTGTGACGAGAAAGCGTTCTTTGACTTGAGGCTTGTCTGGAGCTTCTTGTTTGGCTTGCTGCTCAGCTTCTTTTGTACGAGGTTTATCAATCGCTACACCTACCACAAATCCTCGTTCCTCAATTTGAACCTGATCCCAGCATCCAGCTAGCAGTGTGGAAAGAAGCAAGCAGATGCTACAGAAAATGAGTCGTCTATTCATTGCTTTTGACACCTCGCAAAATGGCGATTATGAGCAGCAATATGGGACATAAATAGACGACAGCGATCCCGAAATAGGTGACACTGTCAGCGAACGTAAAGAAGTCGACCAGGTTTTGTGGAAGCATCGCGACAAAATAAATGACGGGAGAGAGGATCAGGACCCACACGGTTTTGTGCACATTAAAAAACATGGACGACAAGTTCAGCACCGTAATATCGAGCCACATTGCACAAGTGTTGAAGATCGTCATGATCCAGATGGTAAAGAAAATGGATTCCACCCGTTCAAAAAAACCCCCAGGGATTTCTACCTCTTTGGCCAGCTCAATGGTTGGATAGGTTAAATTCGTTGCAACGTCAGCAGAGAATACACCAATGACGAACATGTAGATGGTCATGTAGAGCAGAAAAGGGATCGAAAGACCTAACGTAACAGCCCGTGTACCTTCTTGGGGATTTTTCATCAGCATGGTATAGAAAAGAATGATTTCAAAGCCGGAATAAGACAGCCCGACATCTTTGGAACCTGCCAAGAGAGAGCGCCAGTCCGAAGAGAAGAAGGGACGTATATTTTCGATCTCAAATAACTGAGTCGTAAAAAGCAAGACAATGAACATGACGACAAGAACCACAGGCAAAAACAGCAGGTTGAGCCGCAGCATGGCAATACGTGATCCAACGACGGAATATTGAACAATCAAGAGAAAGGAGAGCGTGATCATTTCCACCGGGGTATTGTAGAACAGGTATTGCTTGGCGATGTTTCCGATTGCCCTGATTTCAAACGACACAAATAGCATCGTGTAAATACAGACGAGAAAGGTCAAGATGTAGGCGATCGGTTTGCTCGCAATGATGGAGCTGTATTCAAAGAAGGTTTTTCTCGGAAACCGAGCCGCCAGCTTGGCAAGCAGCCAGCCAATCAGGCACGCACAAAGACCGCTGATCACGACGGAAATCCATCCATCGAAGGCTCCGGTTGCCTTGGCTAAGGAGCGGGGAAAAGTCAGGATGCCGACGCCGATTGTGACTGAGGCAATGTTAATCCCCATATGATTTTTGCTGATCATTTTCTCCGCCAAGGTTTGTGCACTCACTTACGACCCTCCTGTATTCATTCGGTTTTCATCTTTTGTGTGAAGGGCATCTGGTCGGGTTTTCAAAAAGGTAACAGGTGCGCGCAAAATCATATCCTTCCAATCCTTCGGCATATGTGGAGCAAGAGGCGCCAAATAAGGGTACCCGATGCTGGTCAGATTGGATAAATGAATCATGATGGCAATCAAGCTTAACACCACGCCATAAATACCAAAAATGGCTGCCATAAGCATGGCGAAAAAACGAATCATTCGAAAGGCGATGGCAAGGTGATAGGAAGGGATGGCAAAAGAAGCGATGGCAGTGAGGGCGACGACGATGACCATGACAGGACTGACGATGCCCGCAGAAACCGCTGCGTCACCGATGACGAGACCGCCGACGATGCCGATGGTCTGGCCGATCGGTTTCGGTAAGCGTAATCCGGCTTCCTGCAACAGCTCCATCGTCGTCACCATCATGATCGCTTCTACGAAGGCCGGAAACGGAACCCCATCACGTGTGGCTGCAATCGAGAAGGCGAGATCAGACGGGATCAAGCCAGGGTGAAAGGTGACGAGAGCGATATAGAAAGCGGGCGAATAGACGGCCAGAAAAGCTGCCAAATACCGCAACAGCCTAGCTAATGAACCGACAATCCAACGCTCGTAGTAATCCTCTGGTGAATGCAGGAGCAAGCCAATCGTCACAGGCAAAATGAGCACCATGGGAGTGCTGTCCACCAATATCGCAATGCGGCCTTGAAACAATGCTCCACTGACTTTGTCGGGACGCTCCGTATTATGAATCTGCGGAAAAGGCGACAGAAAATCATCTTCAATCCATTGCTCAATAAAACCAGACTCTTCTATCTCGTCAACATCAATCGTAGAAATTCGCCGTCTCACTTCATCCAGTAGTTCTGGATCAACGATGTTTTCAATGTAGGCGATGATCACATCTGTTCGGCTGCGTCTGCCTATGATGGACCCTTCAAAGCGCAAGTTCGGGTCTTTGATACGTCTGCGTATATGAACAGTGTTGTCCCGGATACTCTCCGTAAAGCCGTCCCGCGGACCTCGAACCAAGCCTTCGGAGACCGGCTCCTCAATGGCGCGAGTTTTCCATCCCTTGCTGTCGACAATAATGACTTCGGTCGATCCATCCACAAAAATGGCTGTATCCCCGGAAAGAATGCCTTCGAGTATTTTTGTCAAATCCGTTGCTTTCGATATTTCAACGACAGAAAGGACTTCTTCATAAAGCATCCCGACAATCTCATCTGGTTCAGTCGGTACTACTTTGGAAGCAGTCGAGATCATCAATTGGATTTGTCCGAGGACTTGCGTATCCAGCATGTCGCAGTTCGCCAATCCATCAATGGCAATAACGGCACAGGAATGTTTGGTGTTGCCGATCGTAAAGGAACGAATTAATAAATCATGTGGGCTGCCCAGCACGGTCTTGAACGTCTCCATGTTTTGCTGCAAACTGGTCGATAGCGTAAGCGTAGGATCATTTCGCTGCTGCAAACGCTGTGCGATAAGAGAGGGAGTTTTCTTTTGGCGACGCTGGGACAAAAATCTGCGCATCATTTGAAGTTCCTCCCGTTCAGAATACGAATATCATGTTAGTGCGATTTTTTCCAGATGAGAGGAAAATTATGCGGAAGAATAGGCGAATGCTAAATCTTTCATAGTTTTAAATTGAACTCATCTGTGACCTATGTTACATTCGGCATGGTAGAATAGAGTGTAGTAAATAAGGAAGTTCATGAACAGGAATTAGTAGAGAGAGTAGGAAAGATGGAGAAGGGTGGAATAGAAGTGCTTGACAGTCAAGTATTGATCCGGGAAACGGACTTTTCCCGACTGGCACATACATGGGAAGAACTCGCGGAAGTCATGAAATCGCAGGGAGACGAAACTACGCCTCACAAGCTCATTCAACTGGCTGCGAAAACAAAGCGCGCTGAGCTGAATATTGCGTTTTGCGGACATTTTTCCGCTGGAAAATCAACGATGATTAACACGCTTCTGGGTGTCAATTTGCTACCGTCCAATCCGATTCCGACCAGTGCGAATGTTGTTAAGATTCGCGGCGGAGAAAAAGCGGCTCGCGTCTTCACCCTGAACAGCGGAGTCCTTACATTTGATCCAGATACGGAGATGGAGAAGCTCAAGCAGTTTGCTGTTGACGGAGATACGGTAGAATCCGTAGAGGTTTCCTATCCGGGAACATTCCTTGACGAATACGCCAGCTTGCTCGATACACCGGGTATTGACTCCACGGATGCGGCACACAAAATCGCTACGGAGTCTGCGCTGCATTTGGCTGACGTCGTCATTTACATGATGGATTATAACCATGTTCAAGCCGAAGAGAACTTCAACTTTACGAAGACGTTGAAGGACCGTGGCAAGCCAGTCTATCTGGTTGTGAACATGATCGATAAACATATTGATTTCGAATTGGATTTTGATAGCTATAAGGAAAGTGTCGAGGAGGCATTTGCGACCTGGAACATCCATCCGGATGGTATTTTTTACACGTCGCTTGCGGAACCAGATCATTCTGAGAACATGTATGAGGAATTCAAGGGCATGCTTGCGCAGTTGATCGCTGATCGTGAAAAGCTGGTTGGCACGAGCGTTCGCAGTGCTGCCGAGCATTTGATCGACGAACATATCCAAGTAGTAAGAACAAGCCAGGCAGATCAACGCCAGCAGTGGGAAGCCCAGCTGGATGGTCTGGAAGTAGAAGGCATCGACAGTCGTAATGCAGCGGCTGTGCAGGTAGCGCTCGAGCAGGAGGAAGCGACAGCAGCGGCTCTAGAACAGCGCGCCGAGGATGCCCGAATGCAGATGGAAAAAGAGCTGAGTGTACTTTTGGACAACGCCCGTTTGACTTATTTCAGCACGAATGAAGCAGCACGAAGCTACTTGGAGAGCCGCAAACCAGGCTTCAAGGTGGGGTTGTTGTTTGCAGGCAAGAAGACAGAGGAAGAACGCGCACGTCGCGAAGAAGCCCTTCTCGTCGAGTTCCGCGAAAAAGTGGCGGGAAATCTCGACTTCCATTTCAAAGAATGGCTCGGCAAGCAGCCGCAAGTGTTTGATTTGCGGAGCGAAGAATATCACGCCAGCGTTCACGCGACCAAGATTGAGATTACGGGCGAGTTCCTGAGCAAGCACATCAAAGAGGGTGCTGCCTCGAGTGAGTACGTTCTGAACTACTGTGCGGATATTTCCAGCGGGATGAAGCTGGAGTACAGACGCGTGGGTCTCTCCTTTATTGCACAAGTGGTTGAGATGATCAAGGAGCAGGTGCGTGTAGAAAGTGCAGCTCAAGGCGAGCGCCTTGGCGTATTGCGTGAAATGGCAGCGCTGCATCAAAAGCTGGCAGGACTGGCAGCGAGAGAAGAAGAAACCAAGGGTCGTCTGTTGGCGATTATGCGTGGAGGAGAACAAGTAGCATGAATCAACTACGAGACAAACTAATTGCGGCAGCAGAGCGTCTGCGGCGTGCAAGTGAAGAAGTCGTTACCGTACCAGGAATGCAAGCACAGGCACAAGCGATGCTGGATCGAGCAGATCGCCTGACAGCCAATCGTTTTACAGTCGCGCTGTTTGGTGCATTCAGTGCAGGGAAATCGTCTTTTGCGAACGCCTTGATGGGCGATCTCGTGCTGCCAGTGTCACCGAACCCGACAACAGCAGCGATCAACAAAATCATGCCGCCTACGGATACACACCCGCATGGCACTGTTCGTGTCGTCATGAAAGAGCGTGAAGCCATTGAGCAGGACGTGATCCGTTCCCTTGCTGTCTTTGGTATGATCGCTACTGATCTCGAAGGGGCACTGGCAGAGCTGGGCAAGATCGACGTCGCCCAAATCCCTCCGACGGCAAAACCGCATTACACCTTTTTGAAAGCTGTTACAAAGGGGTTGCCAGAGATGTCGGCTCATCTGGGCGGCGAGCTGCTGGTTGATATGCAAGCGTTCAAAGGGTTTGTGGCAAAGGAAGAAAAAGCTTGTTTCGCAGAGTACATCGAGCTGTTCTATTCTTGTCCACTAACCGATCAGGGAATTGTTCTGGTAGATACCCCTGGTGCTGACTCCATTAACGCACGTCACACAGGTGTGGCGTTCGAATACATGAAAAACGCGGATGCGGTCCTGTTCGTGACGTATTACAACCACGCCTTTGCACAGGCTGACCGCGAATTTTTGCTGCAAATGGGGCGCGTCAAGGATACGTTTGAAATGGACAAAATGTTCTTTATCGTCAATGCTTGTGACCTCGCAGCGAATGAAGAAGAATTGCAGGGTGTCCTTACCCACGTAGAGAAAAACCTCCTCTCGTGCGGCATTCGTCTCCCACGTATTTATCCAGTGTCCAGCCAGACTGCTCTGTTGGCACGGATGCATGAAAAAGGCAAGCTGGCAGCTTCTGCGGAGAAAGTATACCGCCAGCGCACGAATACGGCTGAAGGCGAGCCGCTGATGCCGGCAGATGAGGCATTCAAGTTCTCGGGAATGGCTTCGTTTGAAGCAGAGTTCCTCCGCTTTACGATTGAAGAGCTGACGCAAATTGCTGTGAATGCTGCAATCGGTGAAATCCGTCGCGCCCACGATACCTTGGCAGAATTCATGCGTATGGCACAATCCGGAGAAGACGAGCGTCAATTGCGCAAAGAAGCAGCAAGCACAGCCAAGACACAGGCTCTATCAGCTGTTGAAGCACTGTCTACCGCTTCGTTCGAGCGTGACTTGGCAAAAGAGCGCGAGGAGCTGCTTTACTACGTTCGCCAGCGCTTGTTCTTCCGATTCAACGAATTGTTCAATCTCGCTTTTAACCCGGCTGTCATCAAGGAAGATGGACGCAACATGAAGCAAGCACTGCAAGGATGCTTGACTGATCTTCTGCGTTCGATCAGCTACGATTTGGCGCAGGAACTGAGAGCGACTACCCTTCGTTTGGAGAAATTCACGAACAAGCAGGGGACATCACTTGTTGCAGCGTGGCAAAAGGATGCACAAGGCTACGCAGCAGGGTTGACCTTGGCACCATATCAGCAGCGACAAGTGGAAACACTGTCCTTTGCTAACGAACTGCCAGTAGCCGAATCTGCATTTGCATCAGCGATTTCCTTGTTCAAGAACACCAAAGACTTTTTCGAGCAGGATGGCAAAGTGAAAATGCGTGAAGAACTGGAAAAGCGCATGCAAGAACCAGTGAGCGGGTATGTAGAAATCGGAAACAAGCAGCTGGATGAGCAGTTTTCTACGCTGTTCCAAGAGCTGGTGGCGCATGAGCGCAATCGCGTCATCGACCAGATCAATGAGTATTTCACAGGTCTGTTTGCAGCTCTTGAGATGAACATTGATCTCGACGAGCTGGCGGCAAAAGTGAGTCGTGTAGCGGCTGAGTTGGAATAACTTGACACGATTATAAAAACGAAAAGGGCAGTCCCTAGAGGGATTGCCCTTTTTGCGGTAGAAGGGGAAGGAGCACATAGCGAATCTGCGTTCAGCCTAGGCCCATCCATCACTCTACCCGCAGCAATATATGCTTGAATCCATCTTCGTCTCGTTCGTGCTGAAAAATAACTGTCCACGTCAATGTTTCATCAAAAATGTACATATCAGAGGTGAATCGCGTGTAGTTTTCTAGCAGATGCTTTGCGTCCATCTTCATTACTTTGTCACGAATCATCTCTTTACCAAACGTGCTGTACCCTTCCCAAAATACGAGGACCTCACTTTTCTGGAGTAAAAATGATACAGCTTCATCTTTGGACATACCCTCTCTGGCGATACCTTGATCATTGTTTTTGAATCTCGCTAAGTCCCAAAGGCAACCTTGGTACTGTGTAACATATCGCTTGTATAAAAATCGGCGAAAGCTACAGCTTTCCGTATCAAAAAAGATGGAAACATAGCGTTCTTTTAACGACTTAGAACGTTCTTTCTCTAAAGATGGAATCGTACGTGTATTCACAACATCAGGACGATATTGAACTGGGCGATAGTAAAATTCTTGTTTATCACCATTTGTTTTCGTCACCTTGGTAGAGAATCCATAGCTCATTTCTTCGAGATAATTTGTCCTAGCAAACATATCTAGTTCGTACTGCAATTGACTCTTGTGAAGCTTGGCAAATTCTCCTGCTGGGATCGTTTTCACAAAGCACCCATCTGGAATGAGTTCAATATGACTCACTCTTTTCCCGATGATCGTGCCATCTGAATCCCACACCTCAAATATTTTTTCTGGCTCAAGTACATGCTCGATCCCAGTGAGCCGAGGATTGTAAAATTGTGCGTAATCATCGTCGTGAGTATCAAAATCCCAATTCTCTGGGACTCCAATGACGATCACCTCGTCGAGTTTACATATTTCCAGCCTCATGGTTCCTCCTGTGGTGTGCACGATTCGATTTTAACATCCAGTATAAGTAAGAGATGACGTAACTGTAAATACAGTTACGTCAAAAAGGATCAGCCCATAGATTTCCAAGGATAGAAATGATGACCATCCATTTGTTCCCAATTATCGTTTCTTTTTATTAGCAGGTGATAGTGAGGGAGATTAGCTGGGCGAGTTCCTCGGCTAGAAACATAATGTGCTTGATGGTGAATATTCTTATAACCAGTTTGCGTTACTACGTCTTCTGCTCGGCTCTTCCTAACACTAAATGTTTCTTCCTCATCTTTTGCCGCCAGTCTAGCTGCTGTAAGGGATAGCGGTGTGGTAACGAGGACTCCACCAGAACTATTCAAGCGTGCTCGAAAGTGTTTAACATTATTTTTTTTAATCTCATCTGCAATTTCACTAGTCATTGTTACACTGTCTGTGATAACTCGGGCATAAGAACGTCCTTCATTCTCTCTAATATTTCTCTCCAAGGCTGCTTGGTTTTCTATATAGTTATCTAAATACTCACTCACAATAATGGCACCTGTAACCAACGCCACAAAGTCTCCAACAGGCAGAGGGCCATCAATAGCTGCCAGAGCTCCTAATGTAACCAATCGAGCTGCTAATTGCCGTTCCGTCATTTTAAGTCCAGCGTTGCCTAGAGCTTTTATTGCAGCACTTTCTGACATAGAACTTCGCAAACTCATACTTTCCTCTGGGAAGCTTTGATGGATTTGATAGTATTCGTAGTATTCTTGTGCAAGCGCATCTATTCTTGCAAAGTCTTCCTGCAAGTCGTTATAGTTAATATCCTCTGATTTTTTTGCTTTCACGTTAGATGTTTGACTAGGCTGATATTTATCAATTATTGATGCAACATCTTCGAAATAGTATACATCCTGTTCATTCATATATTTGTTAATTTCTTTTACCATCGGTATTCTATGTGGTTTTTCTTCGAAATCTTCTTCAGTGATACCAGTAATGAATGCCTCGATGTCACTACGCTGAATTTGTTGCTTTTCTACGATTTCCTCATTTGCATACACACTGTTAGAGTTGGAAAAGAATAACCCAAAAATCAGTAGTAATTTAACCCAAAGTAATTTCTTCATCACATATTTCGTTTGTTCTACTGGTACCAAGTAGTTACAAACTCCTCTCCTCTCAAATAACTTAATCTCTAATACCTTAAGGTAAAAGGAAAATATTGTAAATATTTACAGTTGAAGCTTAGCATAAGGTTGAATATATGTAAATTATTGTTTTTAAATAAATGATAAGGTGATCAATAAATTCATGCCGCCAATCAATGGACGCCTGCGTGGAACTGAGAGTGTCTTTTGAAGGAGCCTGAAACCAACAAGCATGATCCCATCTGTAGACTCGCTGTCTCTGGTCTGTTTGCGGCTCTTGAGATGAACATCGATCTCGACGAGCTGGCAGCAAAAGTAAGTCGTGTGGCGGCTGAGTTGGCGTAATCAAATTTTCTACAAGTAAAAAGGGCAGTCTCTACGTCTTGTTCAGACCAGGGACTGCCCTTTTTCATTTCCGATTCTCCCATTCCTCCCGCAAAATCCCCATCTTAATCGCATCGTAATATTCACCGCGAACAATCCTTGCTTTGCGTACTCGCGCTTCTTCCACCATTCCCATGTGAGCAGCCAGCTTGATCATCCGTTCGTTGCCGGACCACGTACCAATGCCTAAACGGACAGTATCCATGTGGGTGAACAAGTAATCGATCCACATCCGAAAGGCTTCCCGGCCATAACCATTCTGCCAATAGCGGGAGTCATAAATAACGATTCCGATTTCGCACCAGTTCGTCTCCTCAGATACCCAGTAGCGACCGACACTGCCCTTTAGCTCGCCGTCAATCTCAATCATCAGCTCGGTTCTTGGTGCACCTGTCCCAACGAGAGCAAGAGACTCCTGATGGCGTGGGAGGTCGCGATACTCTTCTTTTGTGTACGGATCAAGAGGTTTGTAGGGGCCATTCCAATTGAGATGTTCACGATCCTCTGCTTGGTACTTCCAATAGTAGATGGTATCCAAATCTTCTGCTCGAATATCTCGCAGAACGACCTTTTCTCCTTGCAAATGAATACGCATGACTTGTTCTCCTTTCGTGTGGGTGAATCTGGTACAATCATTGTAAAAGAGAACTGCTCCTATACACAGTGACAGTTTAAAAGAGTTAGATGGGAACAGATTGGAGGGCCGCTGATGGAGTACATGCCGATCATGGATGCACAGAGCAAAGAACCTCTGTATCAACAGCTATACAAGCAATTGAGCAAACGGATTGCATCAGGAGAGATACGGTCCGGAACCAAGATGCCGTCGATCCGTCAGTTGATGAAAGCGAGCGGAGTCGGAAAAAATACGATTGAGGCAGCCTATCAGCAACTGCTCGCAGAAGGCTACATCGTGAGCCGGGAGCGGAGCGGCTTTTTTGCTGCCGAGATCGAGAGATGGTCAGAGCCACTGGATCAGGATGAGGAAATTGCCTTGTATTCGTCCATCTTGAAAAAGAAAAAAGGGGAGCATCTCACCTGTCGCTACAACTTTCATGGCTCTGTCATCGATACGAAGTCCTTTCCTTACGCTGCATGGCGTTCTTGCATGCTGGAAGCGCTGGATATTTATCCGGAGGACTTTTCTTTTTACGGGGATGATCAAGGAGAGTGGGAGCTCCGAGAAGAGCTCAGTACATATTTGCGCAGAGCACGTACGCTCATTTGTCGGCCTGAGCAAATCATCATCGGCACCGGATTACAGCAGGCTCTCAGCTTTTTATGTCTGCTCTTGGCAGATCGGCATCGTGTGGTGGCGATCGAGGAGCCTGGCTATGCAGATGCACGGATCGTCTTTTCCCATCACGGCTATGAGGTCGTGCCCATCCCGCTAGCGGAAGAGGGCCTGTCCATTGAAGCTTTGGAGAAAAGCAAAGCAACGGTCGTGTACACGACGCCTGCCCATCAATTTCCGTATGGGATGGTGATGCCAGTCGGTCAGCGTCAGCAATTGCTGCAATGGGCAAAGAGAAAGAACGGAATCATCATCGAAAATGATTACGATGGCGAATTCCGCTACAATGTACACCCTACGCCATCTTTGCAAGGGATGGATCGGGACGGATGTGTTGTTTATATCGGCAATTTTTCCAAAGCATTTTCTCCAGCACTTCGCTTGGATTATACGGTACTTCCGAGGCAGTTGCTGGGGCGATATTTGGAAGCATTCCAGGCGTATCCTTCTCCGGTTTCCCGCCATTTGCAACGAAGTATGCAGTTGTTCATGCATAAAGGATATTGGGAAAAGCATGTCCGAAAAATGCGCACCGTCTATCACCGCAAGCACGATGCACTGCTTCGGGCGATACAGACCTACATGCCCCGGGAAGTCCGAGTTTTGGGACAGTCAGCAGGGCTGCATATTTTGCTCGAGGTAGATACTTCCCGAACGGAGAAGGAGCTGATCGACCTGGCGCGTGCGGCCGATGTTCGCGTTTATCCGAGCGGCCATAATTGGGCCAATGATCCGACAAATGCACGACCGCGAATCATCGTTGGATTTGGCGGAGTGGAGGAACAAGACATTGCGGTAGGAATCGGTCGTTTGGCAGAAGCTTGGTTTTCATTATGATCTGCGCTTTTGCCGAATCTTCCCGTTCTTATCCTTGTCATCCCCTTCTTTTTCCTCTGATTCTTTCTTTTCGATCTTTTGCTCATGGAATTCAACTGGCGTTTGCCCGAACACGCGATCTAGCGGGGTGTAGTAATGCTCGACTGGTTTCTTTTGAACAAAAAAGCCCCAAATCGTTTCAACAGAAAAAAGCAGCCTATGGCGTGGGACAGGGCAGTTGTCCAGCGCATAGGCTGCTTGGCATTTATCGGCAAGGATTATTTCATGCTTTTTTGGTACTCATCAAACTGAGAGGTTACTTCATTTGAAGGCTTGCTGGTCAAATGGCTGACAACTACGATGGCGAGCAGGCTAATGGCAAAGCCGGGAACCATCTCATAAAGGAAGTCCTTCAGTACATCAAAACGAGTCCAGATGATAACGGTAAGTGCGCCAGCGACCATACCCGCGAGAGCACCCCATTTGTTCATGCGCTTCCAATAGAGGGAGAGCAGAATGACAGGCCCAAACGAAGCGCCGAATCCGGCCCACGCATATCCGACGAGATCGAGGATCGTGTCATTTTTATTCAAGGCGAGTAAAAAGGCGACGACAGATACGAGCAAGACGGACAGGCGGCCAATCGTGACCAGCTCTTTGTCAGTGGCAGAACGCTTGAAAAAGGTTTTGTAAATATCCTCGGTCAAGGAGCTGGACGTGACGAGCAGCTGAGAGGAAATCGTACTCATGATTGCTGCCAAAATCGCCGCCAGCAAAAAGCCGGTAATGAGTGGATGGAACAGGATCGTACCCAGCTGGATGAAGATCGTCTCAGGATCGCTCAACGTCCAGCCTTGCTTGGAGTACAGGGCGATACCGACCAGACCTGTCAGCATGGCGCCAGCGACGGAGAAAATCATCCAGCCCATACCGATGCTGCGTGCTTTTTTGATCTCACTCGTGGACGTGATCGCCATAAAGCGAACGATAATGTGCGGTTGTCCGAAATAGCCGAGTCCCCATGCAAACAAGGAAATGATGCCGATCAGGCTCGTCCCTTTAAAAATATCGAGCAAAGAGGGATCGACAGCGTGGATCTCCGTAAATGTTTCTCCCAATCCGCCTGCGGTAAGAACGGTCACAAGCGGAACGAGAATGAGTGCGATGACCATAATGAGTCCTTGTACAGCGTCCGTCCAGCTTACAGCGAGGAAGCCGCCAAACAATGTGTAAGCAATGGTGACCAATCCGACAATCCATAGTCCGGTTTGATAACTCAGGTGGAAGGTGTTTTCAAACAACACGCCTCCAGAAACGAGACCAGATGAGACGTAAAAAGTAAAAAAGATCATAATAACAAGAGCCGAGACAAGACGAAGCATCCGAGACGCATCTCCGAAACGATTTTCCAAAAAAGCAGGAATCGTAATCGAGTTGTTGGCAACCTCCGTATACGAACGAAGGCGGGGAGCGACGTACAGCCAGTTGGCATAAGCGCCGAGAGTCAGACCGATCGCAATCCATGATGCGCTAAGACCTTGGGCAAACATGGCACCTGGTAAACCCATCATCAACCAGCCACTCATGTCGGATGCACCCGCGCTGAGAGCGGTTACAGTTGGACCCAGCGATCGACCACCAAGCATATAGTCAGTCAGATTGGAGGTACGTTTGTAGGCATAATAGCCGATTAACAGCATACCTGCCATGTACACAATAATAGATGCGAGCAGCATATTCATTGTCATCACCTCGTTGTGTTTAGTATTTATGAATTTTATATGAACATCTTACACGTTATCATGCCCAATTATAAAAATCTATAAGGAAAAACAGAAAATTATGTAGAGCCTCAATAAAAAGTTTTTTAATAACACGAAAAAGCCCGCGAAGATTGATCGCAGGCTTTTCTTGAAATGTTTTCCAAATTACTGTACTTGAACCTGACCGTTTCCGTCGAGTGTTACTTTGAATTCCTTTACGACAGTAGGCTCCGCACCCTGATTGTTCAAATCGTGCTTAAGCACTTTGAAAGTACCATCGGCAGAGAGCGTGCCTGTATATTCAACACCAAACATGTCAGATTTGTAAAAGCTGAAGTTCGCTAGCTCGGTCTTTTGCAATTCTTCCACGAGCAACTGACCATCTCCGCTGAACATGGCATTACGCAATGCCTCAGAGGATTCGTATTTTTGCTGGAGGTATGTTTGTAGTTGTTTGGCGACTTCAGACTCAGCCAGTTGCTTGCCGGCTTCGAGAACTTGTTGTCCCGCTTCGACAGCCTGTTTGCCTGTCTCAATCGCTTGCTGTCCTGTTTCTACTGCTTGCTGGGCGGTTTGGACGCCTTCGGATATTTCGGAGCAGGCAGTGAGCAGCAGCGCGCATGCAACAATCAAAACTTTTTTCATGTGGTTCACTCCTTTCTGGCGTGACGATTCTTACTTTATTTATTTTACCGTATATCCACTGACTTCGCATCCGCATATGATGAGGTAAGCGTAAGAGCTGCATTGATTACAGGGAGGAAACACAATGATTCAAGGGAAAGTAAAATGGTTCAGCAAAGAAAAGGGCTATGGGTTTATTGAGCGCGATGGAGGACCTGATGTATTCGTACACTATTCTGCGATCACGGGGCAAGGTTACCGGAATTTGGAGGAAGGCGAGCAGGTGATTTTTGAGATTGTGAATGGACAGCGGGGGTTACAAGCAGCCAATGTAGCGAGGAAAGTCGTGTAAAAAAGGTATCATCTTCTAAACACACATGACGAAGGACTTCCTTCGATTCAAAAACGCCGTCATACCTGTACAAGGCAGACGGCGTCTTATTTATGTCATGTTGCGATCGGGATTGATCAAAGGTTGTTGTAGAGAAAGACTGACAGTGCAATGACCAGTGCGATCGTAATGATGCCGTAAATGATCAACAAATTGCGGGAGCGTTGTTTAAAGCCTCGTACTTTGGATTCAGATGGGTTAATTCCGATTTTAATCGTAACGACCAGACCTATAAGAACAAGTACAATAATAGCAATAATGAAAGGCAAAATACTCATAACAGCCAGTCCTTTCTGTATGGCACAGTCATCCTGCTGGATATACACGAGGATGCATACGGTAGCCTACTTCGATCATATACCGACCGTACAAAAATGTTGCCATCCACTTGGGGATTATTTTGCCCATCCACTTGCCATGAATGCATCCGCTAAGCGCGAAACTGCCTCAGGGATCTGATCTGTGGTAGCTCTGCCAAAGGTGAAGCGGACATATCCTTGCTCTGCCCCGAAAAGATGTCCCGGAACGAAGACAACTCCCCGTTTGACTGATTCTGTGAGAAGAGTTTCGCCGCTCCATTCCCCTTTGAATTTACACCACAAGTGAATGCCTCCTTCTGAACCGACCATTTCTACTTGGTCACCGAACTTGTCTTGAAGCGAGGAGACAAGCTGATCGTGCCGCAAGGATAGCTCTGTTCGCAGAAGATCGATGTGACTCACAAACTGAGGTGATCCGAGAAAGCGATTCGCGAGCCATTGCGGAAAAATGCTGTGTCCAAAATCAAACTGCTGTTTCGCATCTGCCAGTCTTTCCATGACAGTAGGCGGCCCTACGATCCAGCCGATCCGCAGACCTGAGGCTACGATTTTGGTCAAAGAGCTGATGTAGAGTACTGTTCCGTGTTGATCCAGCGATTTTAAGGTTGGGACGGGCTCTCTTGAAAAACTGGTCAAGCTATATGGATCATCCTCGATGATCGGAATCCCGTTTTCATAGGAGAACGCGAGCAATTCCTGGCGACGCTCTAATGAAAGCAGTGTCCCTGTCGGGTTTTGATAATTCGGATTGAGAAAAACCATTTTGATGCGGTGCTGGCGGTGCAGCTGTGCCAAGTGCTTTGGGTCGATTCCGTCCCGGTCGACAGGCAGTGAGAAGGTACGCAAGCCAGCGGAATGAAAAAGCGGCAAGGAATAACAGTAAGACGGCTCCTCAATTGCTACCGCATCTCCTGGCTTTAACAAGCATTGAACGACGAGGTGAAGAGCCTGCTGCGCTCCTGACGTGATCATGATCGAGGTAGCAGGTGCTGCGATGCTTCGCCATGTTTTCATATGGAGACTCAATGTCTCTCGCAAAGCCCAATTGCCCTGCGGATGCTCATAGCCGAGATGAGTGGGGAAGTCATCGGGGGTCATGAGCTGCTGAAGTGTTTGATTGGGGACGAGATCGGTCGAGAGCTCGCCACTCGCCAAATCAATCAACTCATTTTCCTGTGTTTCACGACGGATTTTGCGAATCAACGGTAAATTCGGGCGAAACGACCCTGACTCCGTCAAATGACGCCAGTTCGGAACGCGTGTCCGTGCGAGTCCCCAAATATCTTGGCTGACAATGGTACCACTTCCTTGAATGCGCTCGATCATACCTGCTGCTTGCAGCTCATCGTATGCCGCGACGACGGTCGAACGGTTGACGTTCAGTTCCTTGGCCAGGGTGCGCTCCGAGGGCAAATAGCTGCCAGGACCGAATTCACCACTGCTGATTCTTTGCTCGATTTGCACTGCTATTTGTTTATATAAGGGCTTTGTAGCCGTAGAAGATATACCATCCATCCCGAATCCCGCTTTCTACATTTATCCATTTATTATATCATGACATTCCGATCTTTCATTTTCGTCTGGGTCAGGTAAAATAGATGAGATGGAAGGAGAGATGGACGATGAAACAATACCTGGATTTGTGCCAGCGCATTTTAGATGAGGGTGTCACAAAAGAGGATCGGACAGGCACCGGAACGACCAGTGTTTTTGGGCATCAGATGCGTTTTGATCTGAGTGAAGGCTTTCCAATGGTCACAACGAAAAAGCTGCATATGAAATCGATCATCCACGAATTGCTCTGGTTTTTATCAGGCGATACCAATGTCCGCTACTTGCAGGAAAACGGCGTGCGGATCTGGAACGAATGGGCCGATGAAAACGGAGATTTGGGCCCGGTATACGGAAGCCAATGGCGTTCCTTTGCGGGACGCGACGGCAAAACAGTGGACCAGATTCAATGGGTCATTGATGAGATTAAACGCAATCCGGACTCTCGCCGCTTGATCGTTAGCGCGTGGAATCCGGCTGAATTGGACAAGATGGCATTGCCGCCTTGTCATCTGTTGTTCCAGTTTTACGTAGCGAATGGCAAGCTATCCTGCCAGCTGTATCAGCGCAGTGGCGATACATTTTTGGGTGTGCCGTTTAATATCGCTTCCTACGCATTGCTGACGCATTTGGTGGCGCATGTCACTGGACTTGAAGTGGGCGATTTTGTTCATACGATCGGTGATGCTCATCTGTATCTCAACCATATCGAGCAGGTCAAGCTCCAGCTCACTCGTGAGCCGAAACCACTGCCGAAGCTCGTACTCAATCCAGAAGTGACTTCGATTTTTGACTTCAAATACGAAGATATTGAAATCGTCGGCTACGAATCCCACCCGCACATCAAAGGCGAGGTGGCCGTATGATCAGCCTGATTGTTGCCTATGCCCGCAATCAAGTCATCGGAAAAGATGGGGACATGCCGTGGCACCTACCTGCAGACTTGAAAAATGTGAAGGAATTAACGACAGGCAAAACGATTATCATGGGACGCAAAACGTTCGAATCGATCGGCAAGCCGCTGCCTAACCGCAGAAATGTCGTCCTGACACGCAGCCAGGACTTTCACCCTGAAGGTGTAGATGTCGTCCATACGAAGGAAGAAGTGCTCGCACTGGGTGATGTCATCATCTTTGGTGGCTCGGAAATTTATCGTCAGTTCCTCGATGTTGTTGATCGGCTGTACATTACGGAGATCGATTTGGAAACGGAGGGCGATACGTTTTTCCCAGCATGGGATCGCGATGCTTACACCTTGGTGGACAAGCGTGAGGGTATCGTGGATGAGAAGAACGTTCATCCGCATGCGTTTTACGTGTATGAACGAAAAAATAGCTGATAATCGAAAATGCCTCGTTGCTGAGGCATTTTTTTGTTCTTTTTTCACCTCTTTTGCTTGGTCGTTCGTCATGTGAATACTCGACATATGTATGGAACCACAAGCATATAAACGATAGAAAATAGCAGGGACGAACCCAAGGAGGTGATCGGGATGAAGGTAGACTTTCACGTCCATCTGGAGGAAGGGCCGTATTCGCTGGACTGGTTGCTCAAGCAAGCGGAATCATTGCGTCCCCTTGTGGAGCATGCCGAAGTGAAGGGGAGCCGAAAATGGGCTAGTATGCTGACCAATGGGTTGGCTGAGCGCCTTCAACAAGGCCCGTATTCACGGGACTGGCTTGAATTGTATCGATTACGTGCCAAACAGGCGGGGATTCAGCAAGTTTGCGTGGTGGAGCACTTATACCGTTTTCTTGAGTATCGGCCGTACTACGAGCAGCATGTGCACATCGGCTCTGATCGCTTGGGGACGGCGCAGCGCAAATGGCTGAGTCAGGTCGCAAATGACTCTCTGGACAGCTTTGTTGTTTTCATGCAAAAAGAGCGGCTTCGTTGGGCGGAGGACGGAATTGACCTGCGTGTCGGGATTGAACTGGATTATTTTTCAGGTGGAGAAGAGACACTGCGTCATGTCATCAATCAATATCCTTGGGATGTGTGCATAGGGGCCGTACATTTTCTGGAAGGCTGGGGCTATTCGATCCAGGATGCACGAGAACGCTTTGGAAGACAGGAACTAATCGGATTGTACAGCCTTTATTTTGATAAGCTGGAGCAGGCGATCGAATCGCAATTATTCGATGTCATTGCCCATATCGATGGCATCAAAGCGTTTGGTGTGCGACCGGATGAAACGGCACTATTGCCGTATTATCAGCGTGTGGCTCGAGCTCTTGGACGCAGGGAGATTGCGACGGAAATCAATACAGGCTACGGTCTGGCGAGTCCGCTCCGAGAATTTTCGCCCAGTTATCGCTTTCTGGAAATTTTGTTCCAGAATGAGGTGCCCATTACCTTGGCGTCTAGCGCTACTGCACCTGATCAAGTCGGTCAGCAGTTGGACGAGGCTCGAGCGCAGTTGAAGCGAGTAGGCTATACGAGCTTTGCGGTTTTTGAGAAGCGAAAACGCTGCATGCTCGCTCTGGATTAGTCAAGCTCCCCATTTGGCCCATGATTCTGCTATGATGAAAGAAGAATGGTGCATCCAGTGGGAGGAATAAAAACCATGGCCTTGCAGGAACAATTAAAAGAGCTGCTCAAAGAGATGGAGCCGCAAATCATTAGCTGGAGGCGTCATCTGCACCAGCATCCCGAGCTTTCCTTTCAAGAAGAGAAGACCCCAGCCCTTATTGCCGAAATATTGAGAGGACTTCATTTTGATGAGGTTCGCACAGGCGTGGGCGGTAGAGGAGTTATCGGCGTTTTGCGCGGAGGTCGCCCGGGAAAGGTCGTCGCGTTGCGTGCGGATTTTGACGCATTGCCGATTCAGGATCAAAAAGAGGTGCCGTATAAATCTACTGTACCTGGCGTCATGCATGCGTGTGGACATGATGCGCACACTTCTCAGCTGTTAGGACTCGCTTCTGTGTTGGCAGCACATCGTGAGCAGTTTGCCGGAGAAATTCGCTTTGTCTTTCAGCATGCGGAAGAGGAAAATCCGGGTGGAGCTACCCAAATGGTTCAGGATGGTGCTGTAGATGGTGTCGATGCGATCTTTGGGGTTCATCTCTGGTCGATGTTCCCTGTGGGCAAGGTGTATATTAGTGCAGGTCCGCTCATGGCGAATACAGACGACTTTTCCATCGAGATCAAAGGAAGAGGAGGACACGGTGCTGTTCCAGAAGAAACCGTCGACTCCATTGTGATCGGTTCACAAATTGTCGGTCATCTCCAAACAATTGCCAGCCGCAACGTCAGCCCATTAGAGAGTGTGGTAGTAACCGTGGGGACGTTCCATGGGGGAGACAGTACGAACATCATCGCAGATAGCTGTCGTTTGACAGGGACTGTCCGCACCTTTTTGCCAGACGTCCGCGATCGTGCGGAGCAGCGCCTGACAGAAATTGCGGAGGGGACAGCTGCCATGATGGGAGGCAGCGCTACGGTTGTCTACGATCGAGGGTATCCAGCCGTCATTAACCATGAAAAAGAAGCAGCGATCGCACAGGAGGCAGCCATTGCTGCATTCGGAGCTGGTCGCGTGGAATCGATGAAGCCGTTGATGGGTGGAGAGGACTTTTCTTACTACTTGGAAAAGGTGCCCGGCGCTTACTTGTTCGTAGGGGCAGGCAATCCGGAAAAACTGGCGACATATCCACATCACCATCCCCGCTTTGATATCGACGAGGACGCCATGCTGATCGCAGGCGAGCTCTTGGGACGAACAGCGTTGCACTATTTGGAAACACATTAACAATAAGAAAACTCATGAAAGATGCGCTTTTGCCTACATAGGACAAAGGCGCTTTTTTTGCTTTCAACCATAAGCTATACGAGGCTAGCTAGAAAATTGAACAAGGGAGGGAGTGGCCTTTCGGTGAGAAAACGGATAGGCGTACTGACCTACCGAGGAGAATCAGGCTTTGTCGAGCCCGGCTTTTTACGAAGGCTGGTTGAGGAAGGGAGAGAAATGGGGGCAGAGGTTTTTTTGTTTAGCCCACAAGATGTCCAGTTTGCAGAAAAGCGGATCAACGGTTTTGTACCAGATGGCACGAAGTGGAGACAAGAGTGTTTTGCCTGGCCCGATATTGTCATCGACCGTTATCGCTACTATCCATTGCCCAAGCATCGTGCCTATTTGCCATTTCGCAAGCAAGACTGGTTTCGTTATGCGAATAACCGCTTCTCGAACAAATATGTCGTTCATCAGATTTTGATACAAGATCCTGAGCTACAGCGCTGGCTTCCTGAAACACTCCCCTACGACAGAAAAACGCTTGATGCGATGCTTGCCGATCATCGTCTAGTTTATCTCAAGCCGACAAACGGCACAGGTGGGAGAAGCATACTGCGTGTGGAGAAACGAGCAGGTCGCTACCTTTTGCATGGCAGGACCAAGAAGCAAGCCAAAAGCTGCGAAAAACTGGCGACGCTCACAGAGGTGTGCGAGCGGCTGGAGCATTGGATGAAGAATGAGAAGAGCGGAAACGAGCAGTTTTTTCTTCAACAGGGGCTACGGTTGTCGCTGGTTCCCAAGCGAACAGTTGATGCTCGCCTTCTCGTGCAAAAGGACGGGAAGGGTCAGTGGTGTTTGACCGGGATGGGCATTCGCGTTGGGCCGATACAATCGTCCACCTCGAATTTGCATGGGGGAGGAACCGCTTTGCCTGCTGTTTCCTTTTTGGTCAAACGATTTGGTCAAGAAATGGCAGAGCGGATTGTGCTGGAATGCAAGGAGCTCGCGAGCAAGACTGTCACACGCATTGAAGAGCATTTCGGCCTGATGATGGAGTTTGGCTTTGATCTGGGGATTGATGTTCACGGGAAGGTGTGGATTATCGAAATCAATCCGAAGCCAGGCAGAGAAATTTTCAAGCAGATGCATCAGCACAAGCGATATAAGATGGCGGTTCGACGGCCGTTGGAGTATGCGTTGTATCTCGTTAATAAAGAGAAGTCTGAGCGACTGAGGGATCTTCCATAGAGGAAGGTTCTTTTTTTGGGTATTTCCGTTTCTTTTCAGAGGGGGACACGGCATAATAATAAAAAAATGCACAAGAGGTGAAACGCACATGCAAAAGCAATCATTTTCCATCGCACTCGACGAGGAGTTGACGCTGCGAGGAGACATTCATACGGAGGAAGCGGCGGGTTCAGCACAGCCGCTACTGCTATTTTGCCATGGCTTTAAAGGCTTCAAGGATTGGGGAAGCTTTCCCTACGTAGCCGATGAGCTCGCCAAGCAAGGCATTACCACGATTCGCTTTAACTTTAGCTGCAATGGCGTAGGGGAGAGCTTGACGGAGTTCGATGAGCTGGAGAAATTCGGGCGCAATACGTATGCGCGTGAACTGGCTGATTTGCAAGCGTTGACGGAACGGATTTTGTCTGGCGAGCTTCCTGTACCCGATTCTGTGGACAAAACGAAGCTGTACGTATTGGGACATAGCAAGGGCGGCGGTGATGCGATTTTATTCGGAGCAAATAACCCGCATGTGGCAGGGATTGTGACCTGGAACGGAATCGCCCATGTCGATTTGTTCGACGAGAAGCTGCGCCAACAAATAGAAGAGACAGGCGTCGGATACATAGCGAATGCCCGAACCGGTCAAGATATGCCAATCACGAGAGTCGTGATCGAGGACGTGGACAGCAATCGCCAACAATACGATATTTTGGAACGTGTTTCTAATATGGAACAACCACTGTGCATCATCACAGGAGAAAAAGATTATGTCCGTCTGGTAGAGGGCGCAAAAAGAATTCATCAGGCTGCCAAAAACAGCGAGCTGCACTGGATAGAAGGCGGAGATCATACATTTAACACGCGTCATCCGTTTGCAGGAACATCGGCTGCGTTGGAAGCTGCGATCAAACAAACCGTCGCATTTGTCCGCACCCCACGGACATAGAAAAAACCTCTATTTTCCTGCGTTTTCTTTCCATTTGGGCTGTGGTATACTGGGTATCGTCTAACGGTTTGAATGATGTGATTATTCAGAAAAATAACAGAACAGGTGGAGAAGAAACATGAATAGCAAGGTGTATCTGTATGATACGACCCTGCGAGATGGTACGCAGGGAGAAGGGATCAGCCTGTCGGTAGAAGACAAGATAAAGATCGCACTGCGGCTGGATCAGTTTGGTATCGATTTTATTGAAGGCGGTTGGCCAGGCAGCAATCCAAAGGACATGGCTTTTTTTGAGCGTATCCGGGAGATTCCGCTGCAGCACGCAAAGGTAACGGCTTTTGGTAGTACCTGTAGACCGAATGTAGCAGCGGCGGATGATGACAATCTGCAAGCGTTGATCTTAAGCGGGGTAGGCGCGGCGGCGATTTTCGGGAAATCATGGGACTTGCACGTGACGGATGCTCTCAAGACGACATTGGAAGAAAACGTGCGCATGGTCGCTGATTCGGTCGCATTTTTAAAAGAAAACGGACTGACGACTCTCTTTTTGGCAGAGCATTTCTTCGATGGGTACAAGGCGAATCCGCGCTACGCATTGCGGGTGCTGGAAGCGGCAGAAGAAGCTGGAGCTGACTGGATTGTTCTCTGTGATACAAATGGTGGGACACTGCCGCATGAAGTCTATGATATTGTCAAAACGACTGTGGGCCATCTACGGACGCCTGTAGGCATCCATCCGCATAATGACAGTGGAGTGGCAGTTGCCAATGCGCTAGCTGCGATTCAAGCGGGCGCACAGCAAGTACAAGGAACCATTAATGGCATCGGTGAGCGCTGTGGGAACGTCAACCTGATCTCCGTGGTTCCGAATTTGCAGCTCAAGCTCGGCTTTCACTGTGTGAGCACTGATCAATTGCAGGAGCTGACACAGCTGTCGCGCTATGTAGCGGAAATTGCCAACATGACGATGCCGAACAACCAACCGTTTGTCGGTTATAGTGCTTTTGCTCACAAGGGTGGTATTCACGTAAGTGCCGTGATGCGCGACCCGAAAACGTACGAGCACATCGAGCCAGAAAACATCGGAAACAAACGTCGCGTACTCGTCTCAGAGCTCGCAGGACAAAGCAATTTGCTCGCCAAAATGGAAGAGCTGGAGATCGATCTGTCGCTGGATCGCGAAAAGGCGAGAGAAATCATTACACACATCAAAGAGCGCGAATTCCAAGGCTATCAATACGAAGGAGCAGAGGCTTCGCTAACACTGATGCTGCTGGAAGCCTCTGGAAAGCTGAAAAACCTGTTCAAGCTGGACTCCTTCAAAATCATGCTGGAAAAGGCAGCCGTCCAATCGATCACGTCGGAGGCGACTGTGAAGCTGCGTGTGAACGGGGAGTCTGTTCATACGGCAGCTGATGGCAATGGTCCGGTGAACGCACTGGACAATGCCATGCGAAAAGCATTGGAAGGCTACTACCCGTGCATTGCAAAAATGCAGCTAGAAGATTACAAGGTGCGTGTCTTGGATGAAAACGGCGCGACTGCCGCAAAAGTACGTGTCCTAATCGAATCCTCGAGCAACGGCGAAAAGTGGAGCACAGTCGGCGTCTCCACCAACGTCATCGAGGCGAGCTGGGAAGCGCTGGCAGACAGTATCCGTTACTTGCTTTGGAAGGAAGGTTGCGAGGAAGTCGGAAGCCTTGCTTCCTCCGGGACGCGCGTAGGGATTGTAAATCATTAATAAAGAGACCAGCCCTGGCATTTGCCGTTGGGCTGGTTTTCCTTTTGCGTGCAAGTTTTAGAAGGCCTCGATCTACGGACAAGGCTAGTGAGAAGAAAAAGCACAGGGCTCGCAGGCCTTGACAACGCCTACCCAGTCGGAACTTCAAAAAGGGGACCACGTTTGTCGAACACTTCTTCCTCGAGAACCTTCCGCCCGTAGGGTGGCTTTGGCTCGACGGTCCCCTTTTTGAAGTGTAGACGGACAGTCAATCCCCCCTGCTGGCGTGTCAGAGTCGAAGAGAACTGTGCTTTTTCTTCTCCTCCACCATGTTGACTCAAACCAGATTTTCTTATTTTTTTTATGGTTGGACAGAAGAACCCGGCCGATCAATCAGCTGCCGCAGCTTTGTCTCCGTTGCAGAATTCGGGTCAGGCGTGTAAATGCTGCACTGCAAATCCGCGCTCCCGGAAACTTGCAGCGAAGTCAGATCAAAGAGCATTTTCCCTGCCTTTGCATGACGGAATTCCAGTAAAACCTCCGGGGCTGAGCTGACGCGGCTTTGCTCCCATAGATCGTGAAAGTCGGGATGAACCTGCCGCATTTCGCTTAAAAACGGCTCATACCACTCGTCCTCCACATACTGACCATAATTCGCGCGAAAAATTGCGAGAAAGCCGCTGACGAAATGCTCCCAGTTAACGGCCAGCCGTCGCAATTCTTTTCGCGTAAACACCAGGCGGATCAAATTTCGCTCTTCATAAGGGATTTGTTCAAAATCGAGAAAGACATGTGCGGCTGCCTCGTTCCAGCCCACAATATGACTGCGTCGATCTGAAATGATGGTTGGACACGAGCGCAACTCTTTTAAGATTCGTTTCAGGGCAGGATTGATCTTCGGCGGTTCATCTTTTGGCAAACCTTGCCCGACTCCCGTGCCTGTCTCTAGTGCCAGCGCATACAAATATTTGCGCTCATCGACGGTGAGCTGCAAGGCTCTCGCTACCGCATCCAGAACAGAAGGCGAGACCTTGATGTCGCGGCCTTGTTCCAGCCATGTATACCAGGTGGAGCTGACCCCCGCAAGCTGAGCAACCTCTTCTCTACGTAGCCCGGGGGTTCTTCTGCGCGTCCCAGGAGCCAGCCCGACCGATTGTGGTAGGATTTTGGCGCGCTGCGCCTTCAAAAAAGTAGACAGTGCTTGCAAACGCGTTTGCTGATTCATGGTACACTCTCCATTTCCTCAACTGGTTAAGTTTGTTAGACTAGTACTCATTATACTAGGATAAACAACAACTTGTAATAGGATAACCCGTGTGACAAGATGATTCCCATAAGGCACTTGAATAGGAGGCTTATCATGGAAAAAGTCGTTGTTACAGGTATGGGAGTGATTTCCCCAATAGGGAATACAGTAAAGCAGTTTTGGAACAGTCTCGTCCAAGGGAAGTCTGGAATCTCGCATATTGACACTTTTGATACAGCACGTAATAAAACGAAAATCGCCGGTTTGGTGCGAGATTTTGATCCGGTAGAGCGGTTTGGGCGCAAAGAGGCGCGACGAATGGATCGCTTTTGCCAGTTTGCCCTTGCTGCTGTAGAAGAAGCGCTAGAGGATGCAGAGCTTCGGCTGGACGAGTTGGACCGCGAGCGAATCGGGGTATATGTAGGTTCTGGCATTGGTGGGGTAGAGACGCTCCTTGAGCAGCATGATGTCCTGCGTGAGCGAGGTCCAGAGCGGATTAGCCCGACGCTAGTTCCCATGCTCATCTCCAACATGGCAGCAGCGATGATCAGCATCAAGTACGGTCTGTACGGGCCGACGATGTCCCCTGTTACTGCTTGCTCGATTGGGAATACGTCCATCGGCGAGGCTTTCCGGCTCATTCGATCGGGCGGGGCGGATATCGTCATCGCAGGGGGTTCTGAGGCCGCAGTGACGGACATATCTCTCGCCAGCTTTAGCAATGCGACGGCATTGTCAACGAGAAATGATGATCCAGCAGGAGCGAGTCGGCCATTTGATTCCAAGCGGGATGGGTTTGTCATGGCAGAGGGTGCTGGAATTGTGATTTTGGAATCAGAATCACACGCCAAGAAACGAAACGCCCGCATGTATGCCGAGGTGATTGGCTACGGGGCAAGCTCTGATGCCTATCATATGGTGGCGACACATCCAGAAGGAATCGGTCCCTATCGCGCGATGAAATGGGCCCTCCAGGAAGCAGGGGTGCAAACGACAGATGTGGATGTCATCAGTGCGCACGCTACCAGCACAGAAATCGGAGATCGCTCCGAGACATTGGCGATCAAAAAGCTGTTTGGCGAGGATGCTTACCGTGTACCGATCACCGCCAACAAATCGATGACTGGTCATATGTTTGGTGCAGCCGGGGGTGCGGAGGCGATCGCCCTGATTAAGAGCTTGCAGGAAGGAATCATTCCCCCGACGATCAATCAGGAGGAGCAAGACCCGGCCTGCGATCTGGACTATGTGCCAAATACAGCCCGCAGAGCTACCCTCACCATCGGCATGTCCAATTCCTTTGGCTTTGGCGGTCATAACGCAGTCATCGTGTTGAAAAAAGTGTAACGGATAGAGTCTGTTTCCGTAGTCTCCGGTAGACTATGAGAGCAGGCTTTTTTCATTTCGGTAAAAAATGTGAAACGTTTTACAGTCCTGATTTCTCTAACTGGGGAGAAAAGGAGGGGAACAGATTGAACAAAACGCTTGGTCTCGTTGCACGCGCCAAGACCGGTGATTCAGAGGCATTCCAAATGCTCATGCACCAGGAAAAAGCCAATCTGTACAAGATGGCTTTCGTGTACACGCGCAACGAAGAGGATGCGCTGGAGGTTTTTCAGGAAACGGTCTATAAGGCTTTGATCTCCATTTCAACCGTAAAGGATGATCAATATTTTACGACATGGCTGACGCGAATTTTGATCAACACGGCGATTGCCTATTTGGCAAAAAAGCGAAAGGTAATTTCGCTGAGTAAAGACATGATCGAAAATATACGAGATACAGAAGGTGTAAGGTTGGAAGAACGAATCGACCTTTTGGAAGCAATGGGAGAGCTCGAAGAAAAGTATGTAACGGTTCTCTTGCTGCGATTTTATAAGGACTATTCTGTAAAGCAAATCGCAGCCTTTCTAGATTGCCCGGAAGGCACCGTGAAAACGAACATACACAGAGGTCTTACTCTATTAAGGAAGAAGCTGAAAGGGGAGTATTTCCATGAGAGAAAAAATTCATGCCTATAAAGAGCAAGTAGATCGCATTCCGGTCCCTACAGAGAAGCTGGACGACATTATCACCAAAACGGTTCGAGAAGTAGCGCCACAAAGAAAACGCCTAAACAAAACGAAGCTGGTGTATAGCACAGGGGCTGCAGTCGTTGCTCTAGGTATCTTGTTTAGCTCAGCGGCTGTCTCGCCCGCGATGGCAAACCTAGTCTCCAAGGTGCCATTGATCGGATCGATATTCGCGACTTACGGTGACAGCGGATTGAAGCAAGCGAGTGAAAAAGGCTTAACGACTGTCATCGGCGAGTCGCAGGACGTGGGTGGCAATGCGATTACCGTCAATGAAGTCTACTATGATGGGACACGCTTTACGATTGGGTACACATTGGAAACGAAGGAGGCAGTCGGAGAGCATTATTTAGGCTCCTCACCAGATTTGACAGTGAACGGGGAAGCGTTTGGATACGCAGGAAGCAGCAAGCAAACACAAATCACACCGACGCTTGCGACCGGAATTGTCGATATCGACGCAATGAATGACTTGCCTCAGGAGTTCAAGCTAGGGTTGAGCTTCCAGGGGGAGGACGGCAAGAAGTGGAGCTTCTCCCTACCAATCAGTGAACGTACAGATACGAAACGCATTCCGATTCATCATCAGCAACAAGCTGGAGGCATTGACCTGACCGTTTCGGATGTCACACTGGGTCCAGCAGGGCTGGTTGTGAGCTTCCAGGCAGTAACCGAGGAAATTGGGTATTTATCGAGCTATTTGGAATTCAAGGTGGTTGATGAAAAAGGGAACGAGCTGGGAGCGTACTCAGGCGGTAGCCAAGGCAAAAAGTCCGACGGCAAAGAGTATCTCACGGGTACAAGACGTTTCGACCCAGTGACAGCAGATGTAAAAGAATTAACGATCACGCCGTATATGTCATTTCCTACGAACGGTGGCGGTGTCGAAATGGATGGCAAAGGGAAAGAAACACTGATCCAATCGGCAATGGAGACGATACAAAAGCATGGAAAGAACATCAAGTTCCACACGTTTACCATTTCCTTGCAAAAATAAAACCACACAAAAAAGCGTCCCTCCACATACTGGAGCGACGCTTCTTTACTTGATCAGGGCAAAAACTAGGATTGCTTTCTCATCGCACCTAGCTCTTCAACGATGGCGGTCATTTCATTGATACCAAACGCCGCTTTTTTCTGCACCATATTGTACAGGTACAGCAAATCCTCGTAATGAACGAGATCGAAATCCTCCGGGCGCATCACCGCCGTATTCGCCATGTTCAGCTTTGCTTTGATGCCCTCGATAATAACGGCCAGGTTTTCTACAGTTGGTTGATTCAGGTCAGCCATACTTTCTCTCTCCTCTCATCAAAGCTGGTATTTATTTCGTCAGTTGCCCACGTGTGACGCCCAACTGGTTGGTTGCCTTCAGGGTACGCCATACGTGTGTACCGCTAACTTCTCCGCGCAATGCCTTGCGATACAGACTGATTACTTCTTTCACGCGCTCTGGCTCTTCTTCCAAAAACTCGATGCGGTAGCTGCCGACATTCAGGGAGCGGAACTCGCTCAAGTACTCAGCACCGGACTGGTCAATCGCGTTATAAACGGTATTGCGGCAACCGGTATCCACACGTATAGGGTGAGAGAAACCGACGCGGTCTTTCAAAGAAATGCGGGAGGTCTCACATGGAGTTCCGCAGTTTGTATGGTCAGTACCTTCACTCATGAATGTGCAGTATACGCAGTGCTCGGTGTGGAACATCGGCATGTGCTGGTGGATAACCAGCTCCATGTTCGCAGCGTCCGAGCGGCTGAGCAGATCGACCATCTGCTGGATGTTCAGATCGTACGATGGCGTAACGCGGTCAAGACCTGTTGCGAGGAACAGCTCAACTGCCTTGTGGTTCGCGACATTCAAGGAGAAATCGCCAATGAGCGGAATGTCGATTTCTTCACGGCGAGACAAGTAGTAATAGAGTGCTCCCGTGTTGCGCACCAAAATAGCGTCTGGCTTGCTTTTCGCGATCAGGGCAAGGACACCGTTTTCATCCGGCATATGAATGCGCATTGTAGCAATCCCGATCTTTTTCCCGTACTTATGGGCCAGCTTGACACCCTCTGGATATTGCTTGACGAATTCAAAGTCAGCGTAGAGGAAGTCCACATCTGTTTGCGCAGCTGCTTCCAATTGCTCAAGCGAGCGGCACAGAGCTGTCAGGAGTGGTTTTTCCACTGGTTTGCTCGTTGGTACGTCCGCGTATACATTGATATCGTGATGGTGGTAAATCGGCGGCTTGGAACGCAGGAACACGAGCTGCTCGACTGCGTCACGGCGCATCCGGTTCAACTCACTGACAGGTACGATGAGATCCCCTTCGAGATCGACAGTCAGATCGTGAGCTTCCAGGTGGAAAATAGTTCCGCCAAGACGGCTGAGTTGATCGTGCAGCAATTCCTTCGTCAGAGGACGCTTCAAAGCAGTCTCCAACAGTACCTCAGAAGGAACACTGACAGCGTGATTCTCCTGTTTATCCACCCAAGTGACGCTGAGCTTTTCACCCAGCTTGCCGCTTACGTGAACGGACAGCGGGAAGGTGCGATAAGGCTTTTCCGTCTCAAACGTTTTGCGCAGGCGACGATCCAGCTCAGGATCGCTTGTCTTCCATACGCGATCACCGACGTGAAGACGTTTCAGATTTACGTCATTGCGTCCCATGACGATTTCGTACATGCCTTTGGAAACTTCGCCTTCTACTTTTTTACTGCGGCTCAAAATATCGTAGATGCGACCGCCTTCTTCTTTTTGCGTGGGGTCACCCGCGTCGAACACGATTCCGTCTCCGCGTTTGACAGGAGCAGTGATGTCCACCAGTACGCCTGTAGGAAGCAGTTTTTTCACGGTTCCCAAAAACACACCGCGGCTTTTCGGGAACGATCCATCTACGAGCTGCTTGTTGTTTGTCCCGGTCAAAAATCCGTGTGTAAACCCGCGAGAGAAGCTTTGTTGCAGCTCGCGTACTTCTACCTCGGATGGTCCTGTATCTTGTCCGGCAAAATAACGCTCGATGGCAGCGTTGTATTTACTCACGACGTTTGCAACGTATTCAGGTGTTTTTAGACGACCTTCAATTTTAAAGGAAGTCACGCCAGCTTCGATCAATTCAGGAACCAAATCGATGGCAGCCAAGTCCTTCGGGGACAGCACATAAGCGATATTTCCCATATCCTTTTGCACACCATCTACCATCAGGTCATACGGCAAGCGACAGGCTTGGGCACACTCTCCGCGGTTTGCCGAGCGTCCACCCCACATTTCCGAGGTCAGGCATTGTCCGGAATAAGAAACGCACAAGGCGCCGTGGACGAATACTTCCATCGGCAGCTTTGCTTTTTCCCCGATTTTTTTGATCTCTTTTAATGAATTTTCACGACCAAGTACGACGCGTTCCATATCAAACGGCTTCGTGAACTCCACCGCTTCCGGCGAAGTAATCGTCATTTGCGTAGAGCCGTGAATCGGGAAGTCTGGAGAAATCTCGCGGATCATCTTTACAAGACCGAGGTCTTGTACGATCACAGCATCTACTCCAGCGTGAATACAGGCGTCTATCAACTCGCGTGCATCTTCTAGTTCATTTTCAAAAACGAGAATATTAAAGGTAAGGAAGCCCTTTACCCCGTACATGTGCAAATAAGCCATAATCTCAGGCAGTTCAGCCATTTGGAAGTTCTCAGCACGAGCACGCGCGTTGAACTTTTCTACCCCAAAAAAGATGGCATTGGCTCCGTTGGCCACGGCTGCCTTCAAACAGTCCCAGTTACCAGCAGGTGCCAACAGCTCGATATCTTCACGCTTTATACCATTTCGCATTTGTATGTCATTACCTCCAAGGTCTTCAAACAAGCTCTTCTTCATCATAGGGAAATGTGCTGGTCACCGCAACAAAAACATCCTTTCTGCCAGATGTTGAAAATGTGCCTTCCAGAAAGATACCTAGAGATGGTATTCTGTAAGAAAAATCGAAATATTCCAAGAGCCAGGGGAACCGATATATGTTAATCATCAAAGACATTTTGCTGCAGTTACTGTTCGTTATCGTCCCTGTTTTGCTGTATAGAAATGTTTGGCTGGGGCGATCAACCTCGAACAAGATGAGCGTCAAGTCATCAATGGTTATCGTTTGTAGCTCGATCAGCGTCATTTTTGCCATGAGCTTTCCAGTACAACTCAGTAATGGTATGGCGTACGATTTACGCTCGATACCAATCATTATTACCATTTTATACGCTGGGTATATCCCGGGCATTTTGACGATTTTGGTGATGTTTGTCGTAAGGATCGTTCTGGGTGGCGATGGCGTTCTCATAACGATTCTTGGAACGATGGTCTACGCGATCATACCGTTTTTGTTGGTCAATCGTTGGTATGGCTACTCTTTGCGAAAAAAACTAGCGGTCGTTCTCTTAATCGGATGTTTGAAGCAGCTATCCATCATCGGTGGCGGGATGGTTGTTTTGATCTGGAGAGGGTTCCCGTTGTCCATCATTAACGATTATCTGGAGCCGCTAGTGGAAATCGGCTACCTCGCTTTGATCATACTAGGTGGAGCCGTTTATTTCATCGAGTTTATTCGAGAATCTCATATTATCCGTAAGCAGGTCGAACGTTCAGAAAAGCTGAACCTGATCAGCGAGCTGGCAGCCAGTGTCGCCCATGAAGTGCGCAATCCACTCACAGTGGTACGAGGCTTTGTCCAATTGCTGCGTGAGGAGTCGAATCCGAAAAACATTGAATACATCCGATTGGTCTTAAATGAACTCGATCGGGCTGAATTTATTATTTCCGACTATTTGAATCTGGCCAAGCCTCATTCTGAGACGCTGGAGCGACTGGAGATTTCGCATACCGTGAAAGAAGTGACGGCCATCATGTCCTCTTACAGCGTCATGAACCGAGTGGAAATCGCCTGTGAGACCGAACCGGGCCTATTCGTTGAGAGCAACGCCGTTAAGCTCAAGCAAGCATTGATGAATCTGATGAAAAACGGTATCGAATCGATGGGGCAAGGTGGCGTACTGCACGTCACCGTACAAGCAGCCGGGAACTATCATGTGATTTCCATTAAGGATGAGGGAGAGGGGATGACGCCGGAGCAGATTGAACAGATTGGGCTTCCTTTTTATTCGACAAAGGAAAAAGGGACAGGTCTCGGATTAATGGTAACTTGCCGGATCATCGAGGTGATGCAAGGGACGATCCACTTTCAGAGTGAACGAGGACACGGAACGCAGGTGACAATTGAACTGCCTGCTGTGTATACGACCGAAAAAGGAGGCGAACATGGACAAAGATCAAGAGGTGTGGGAGCGACTCTTTCATGAGTTGGCTGTAATCAGAAGCGAATTAAAAGCGTTCAAGCTCGAAACACGTGCAGAGCTCTATCAAATCAAAAGCGAGCTGAAAGAATGGCAGCAGAGAGAAGAACAGCGAAGGCTCCCGAGCGAAGGGGAATAAACCATGCGACGTTCCATAAACCGATGGTGGCAACAAACAGGAAAAGCTGTTTTCGCAGCAGGCTTGGCTTTAGCTCTAGCTGCATGCGGACAACCACAGGAAGCAGCAAAGCCTGCCACACAACCAACGACAGAAGCTACGCCAGCTATTGCATCTGTGCAACCCGAACAAATACTCAGACTGAATAACTTTACAGAACCGCTTTCTCTTCATCCCGGACTCATTTCGGATGTTTGGTCATCCAATGTTATTTTTCAGACGTTTGAGGGGCTGACTCGCATCGACGACAAGGGCGTTCCACAGCCCGCCATGGCGGAGGAAATCAAGGCATCAGACGATTTGTTGACGTACACCTTCACGATTCGCGACAATGCGAAGTGGTCGAACGGCGATCCCGTAACCGCGCATGATTTTGAGAACGCCTGGAAATGGGCACTCGATTCCAAAAACGGTTCAGAGTATGCCTATCAGCTGTTTTATGTAAAAAATGCAGAGGCGGCCTTTGCTGGCAAAGCGAAGCCCGAAGAGATCGGGGTCAAGGCAACAGATGACAAGACACTTGTCGTCCAACTGGAAAATCCGACGCCGTTTTTCTTGGAGCTCACGGCTTTTTACAGCTACTTCCCGCTGAATACCAACGTGGTGAAAGACAAACCGGACTGGGCGAAGGAAGCAGGACCAGCCTACACCTCGAATGGACCGTTCAAACTCGATACGTGGGAGCATAAAACCAAGCTGACGCTTACGAAAAATGAGCATTACTGGGACGCAGACGCTGTTAAGCTGACCAAAATCGAAATGAATATGATCAATGACGCAAATACAGAGCTGTCGATGCTGGAGGGCGGTGATCTCGATTGGGCAGGTGCTCCAACTGGCAATCTACCACTCGACGCGATGCCGACTCTGAAGGATAAAGGATTGCTGGTGATCACGCCAAAAGCCGGGACGTATTGGTATGAATTCAACACAGAGCAAAAGCCTTTCCACAACAAAAAAATTCGCCAAGCCTTTTCCTACGCGATTAACCGGAAAGACATCGTGGAGAACATCACGCAAGGAGGGGAATTGGTTGCAACAGCCGTAGTGCCGCCTACGATGTTTGCTGAGAACGAGCAAGGCTTGTTTCCAGACAACGACATAGAAAAAGCCAAGCAGCTGTTGGCGGAAGGCATGAAGGAAGAAGGGTACGCTAGTGTCGACCAGCTCCCGCCGATTACACTGTCCTATAATACAGAGGAAGCACAGACCAAAATAGCGCAAGCCGTACAGGACATGTGGCAAAAAAACTTGGGTGTGCATGTCAAACTGGAGAATCAGGAATGGAATGTCTACTATGAAAACGTGAAAAATGGGAAGTACCAAGTAGCGCGGATGGGGTGGACAGGGGATTTCAACGATCCGATCAACTTCCTAGAAATATTCCGAACGAAGGAAGGCAACAACCATACTCGTTGGGAGAATCGTCAATATGCCGATCTATTGGCGGCTTCTGCCAAGGAGAAGGATGCTGCCAAACGAAAAGCGATCTTGCAAGAGGCTGAGAAAATCTTGGTGGACGAAATGCCAGTCATTCCGTTTTATTTCAAGTCTACGGTGTATGCGCAGAACCCCAAGTTGAAAGGCGTAGTCATTTCAGGTTTGGGATATGCACAGTACAAATGGGCGTATTTCGAATAAATCATACAGTAGTCACATTCGAAGGGCTGGTCAGTCGGATTATTCCACGACCAGCCCTTCGAATACGATAGAGACCTTCTCTTCCATGATTTCTTCGAGTGCCCAGGCGCCTTCGCTGCGTACCCAGTCATATAGAGCGTTATAGTAAATGTTTTCCAACATGTTCGCAGCTACAAGAGGGTTGAATTTGCTTTTCAATTGATTCTTTTCTTGCGCTTCTTCAATCAGGTCAGCGAAAAGTTGACGCAATTCAAAGTACATGTTCTTTTCGTTCTCAAGCACTTTCCGATGTTTCATCGAGGATTCTACGACGACTTTAATGAAATCGAAATTGGTGATGGTGACTTCATTCATGATCTTGTAGATCCGCAGCACCTTCGACTTGCAGTCACTACCATAATCCCACTCTTCTCGACGCTCCTCGATTTCATGCAGACGTTCATATCCCCAGTTAGCGAGAATGGCTTCCTTTGAAGTGAAATGCAGAAAGATCGTACCGCGTGCAACATCCGCTTCTTCGGAAATCATGTCGATTGTGGTTGCTTCAAAGCCGTGCGTTTTGAAAAGCTTGATGGCAGCATTGAAGATTTTTTCGCGTGTTTCGCGTTTTTTCCGTTCCCGTCTCGTCGTCAAGTATGTAGCACCTCCTTATGAACTCGTACGCTTGATTATAACACAACCGTTACCTAACAAAAGAATAGTTCATGCAATTGAGCATAAATTAGGTGAAAAAAGGATAGACTTCTGCGCAGGTCGAATGTATATTTATATACTATAATGAATAAATATTAAATCAAACCAGGCTCGAAATGCATGGGGTGGAGGAGAGTAAAATGGGTGTTGCAAAGGCACTGGCAGTACGTCAGGCTACGATGAAAGACGTGGATGCCATGTTGGAGATTGTTAATGAATATGCACAACAAGGCTTGATGCTACCACGTACGAAGCTGTCTTTCTTAGAAAACTTGCAATCCTTTATTGTCGCTCATGATGGAGATTCGGTCGTAGGTGTCGCAGGCCTACATATTTTGTGGGAGGATCTGGCTGAGATCCGCTCCTTGGCTATCTCGGAAAAAGCGAAGGGGATGGGCGTAGGGAAACATCTGGTTCTTCATTTGGTTGAGCAATGCCGCCTTCTGGGAATTAAGCGTGTACTGGCGCTGACCTATCAACAAGTGTTTTTTGAAAAGTGCGGGTTTTGGGTGGTTGCAAAGGAAACACTGCCGCAAAAAGCTTGGAAGGATTGTATTAATTGCTCCAAGCTGCCGATGTGCGACGAAATTGCTATGATTTTCGAAACAGCCTGATACTTTGGTCTAGCCTTCCTTTTTCCTTTTCTGGTACTATATTCATATTAATAGTAGAAATATAAATAATATTCTATAAGTATACCAGAAAATGAGATTGGAAAAAATGGGGGGCTTTTCCATGAAGTTGGGCGCTCGTATACTGCTCGTACTACTACTGGCAGGAAGTGTACCGCTGACGGCAGCGGGAGTGTTTGCTTATCAGGAATCCAAGCAGGAATTGTTGAACGGAAGCGCCGCTACACTGGAAGCGCTGCGTCACAGCAACAAGGAACAGGTGGAAAATTACTTTCGTGAGCGAGCCAGGAACGTGGATACGCTGGCTGCCTCGGGAACAGTAATGTCTGCCCTTTCTTCGTTTGAGGACGTGTGGCGGCAAGGACGAGAATCGCCTACCTATGAAGAAGTGCAAGCGAGATATACCAACGAATTGAAAATGGAGGTCGCTCGCTACGGCTTCGTAAATGCTTTTCTGTTGAATGCACAAGGGGACATCGTGTACGAGACAAAGCCGCAGGCCGATTTTGGTACCAATCTCCTGACAGGCCCACACGCTGACTCTGTACTTGGCCAGACTGTGCAGCAAGTCAAGAAAACCCAAAGCGCAGAAATGTCAGATCTAGGCATTTACGAGCCATCTGGAGGAGCGCCAGGGGTATACATGGCAGCGCCGATCTACGAGCGAGGCTACATCATCGGGCAAATAGCAGTCGAAGTATCCATGGATTATATTTCTAGAATATTCAATCAACGAGAGGGGCTTGGGGAAACCGGGAAGATTTACTTGGTGGGTGGTCCGGACAAGCTCATGCGCTCACAACTGGGCAGTGAGCCAAATACGTTGTTACAGCAAAAAGTAGATACGCCCATCGTTGATCAAGTCTTGCTCACCCAACAATCCGAAGGAACGGTCGAAAGCATGGATTACTTAGGACAGCAAGTGCTCGTGTCCTATGATCAGGTCAAAGTGGGGAAGAAGACGTGGGCGATTTTGGCAGAGATGAATATGACTGAAATACTGGAGGGCCCAACCCGCATTCGGGATGCCATGATTGCCTTTAATGGTGCCGTCCTCTTGCTAATCGTCATCATCTCGCTATTTACAGCAAATTGGCTTCGTCGTTCGTTTCGCGGCATGCTTGCCGTGGCAGAGCGGATCGGACATGGGGATTTTTCGCGTGAGATTCCTGACAAGCTATTAAAACGAAAAGATGAATTGGGGGAGCTTGCAGGGTCTCTCGTTACGATGCAAAAGCAACTGCGCAAAATTTTGTTTCAGATTCAGCAGGCAGCCGCTTCCGTTTCCGGTGCGGTGCGAAATATCCAGGGAAACACCAGTGAGATTGCCGCGTCCAGTCAGCAAATTGTTCTCGTCGTCGATCAAGTGGCTGCATCTGCTGACAGTCAGGTAGAAAAAATGGGACAAACCTTGAATCTAGCTGTTGATTTGACGAAAGATGTGGCGGTCGTAACGGAAAATGTAGAACGGGTGACTGTATCTGCGGAAGAAATGAAGCAGCATGCACACGCTGGCAGACGCGCGATCGCAGATGTGATGGACAGCATGGACGAAATCAATCGTTCGGTAGAAGCTGCAACGGATGTCATTCATGTATTGGAAGGGCGATCGAAGGACATTTCGAGAATTATCTCCGTCATTACAGAAATTGCCCGACAGACCAATCTGCTAGCTTTGAATGCTGCGATCGAAGCAGCCAGAGCAGGAGAGCATGGCAAGGGATTTGCCGTCGTCGCTGGGGAAGTGCGTAAGCTGGCAGAAGATACCAACAGCGCTGCCCAGCAGATCGTAGGCATGATTGGAGACGTACAAAAGGATACGAGAGAAGCAGTCGCCAGGATGGTCGAGGGTGCCCAAACGACCGCCCGCGGCATAAAAACAGCACACCAATCGCAAGAGATGTTCCAGCACATCGAGGAAAACATCCTCGGGGTGTCGCAAGAAATTAATGGTGTCAGTGAAGCATTCAAGCGTATGGCGCCAGATGCCCAGCAGGTAGCCGTTGTCGCTGGTGAAGTATCGTCCGCATCGATGCAAGCAGCTGCCGGTGTCCAAAGCATCTCGGCTGCGGTAGAGGAGCAGAGTGCAGCGATGGAGCTTATCGCAGATGCTGCGAATCAGCTGGCCATTCTAGCAGAAGAGCTGAGAAGCTCACTTGCAACCTTTGTTTCGCGCGAAAATTAAGAAAAGAGGGACGGAGCAAAAGCCAGTGACAACTGCCTTTTCTCCCGTCTCTTTTTGTATTTTGGAAGGATATCTCACACAAAATGTTGAATGATAAGGACGATGGAGAGTTTCAAGCCGGAGGGACGTAAGCGTGCACAAACTAGATTGGGAACTATATCTGCTACCGTTCGAACAAGCTGTAGAAGAAATCAAAGTCAAAATTAAAAATATCCGTAACGAGCTGCGCAAACGCAAGGAGCATTCACCGATTGAGTTTGCGGTGGGCAGGGTCAAATCGATCCCGAGTATTTACAACAAGGCAAACCGCTTGCAGTTTCCGATTGATGAGAATATCTGCTGGGAAATTCGCGATATCGCAGGCATCCGCGTCATTTGCCAGTTTATTGATGATATACCTGCAGTCGTTGAGATGATACGCAACCGCGGAGACATGCGTGTGTATTTGGAGAAGGATTATGTCTCTACCCCAAAAGAAAGCGGCTATCGCGGCTATCACCTTGCCGTGGAGTATCCGATCATGATGGCGGGTGGGCAAGTGACCATTCCGGTAGAAATTCAGATTCGCACATTGGGAATGAATTTTTGGGCGACGATTGAGCACTCGCTGAATTATAAATACGAGGGAATTATCCCATCCGATATACGGCAAAGATTGTTCGAGGCTGCCAAGGCGTCCTACAAGCTTGATAGCGAAATGAACAACATCCGGGAAGAAATTAAAGACGCCCAAGCAGAATTTACGAAAAAAGAAGTGCCGATGGAGTCATTGTTATCGTTGGTGGAGCTGGATCTCGACGTCGATGCGGCAATGGACGAAGGAAGTATGAATGAGAGGACTGGAGAAGAGAATGACAAGCGTTAATTGGCTGGAAGAAACAAAGAAACGCAAGGACGAACTGATTGCGACGACACAACAATTTTTGCAGATTAAAAGTGTATTAGACCCCGAGTCAGCACGGGAAGATGCCCCTTTTGGAGAAGGGATTCGGCAAGCGCTTGACTTTGCTCTAGGCGTGTGTGAAAAAGCAGGCATGACAACCAAAGACGTCCGCGGATATGCAGGGCACGCTGAATTCGGACAAGGTGAGGAATTGATCGGCATTCTGAGCCATGTCGATGTCGTACCGGAAGGCGATGGCTGGAGTACGCCTCCGTATGCAGCCGAGATCGTGGATGGACGCATGGTGGCCCGTGGTGCGATTGACGACAAGGGACCGACGATGGCGGCCATTTTCGCAGCGAAGATCGTGATGGAGTTGGGATTGCCGCTGTCGAAGCGCGTGCGCTTTATTTTCGGTACGGATGAAGAATCGAGCTGGCAGTGTGTGAACACGTATTTTGAAACGGAAGAAATGCCGACGATGGGCTTTACACCAGATGCAGACTTCCCGCTGATCTATGCGGAAAAAGGCTTGACCGATCTGTCATTACGGCAGACGCTTGCATCCTTCCAAAGTCTTGGAATACCTGCTGCGGATAATGTGGCGGCAAAGCTCGTTTCCTTACAGGCTGGCTTGCGGATGAACATGGTTCCAGACAAGGCTGTAGCAACGCTTGCGCCAATCGGCTTGAATAGTGAGGCGATTGCACAAAGTTATCGCCAGCACTTGGAAGCGACTGGCTTGAAAGGAAAAGTGGAGGAGCAGGACGGTCTCGTAGTGCTGCACATGGAGGGCGTTTCGGTTCACGGAATGGACCCGAGCAAAGGTGTCAACGCGGGTACTGAGCTCATTCACTTTTTGCGCACCTTGTCCTTGGATGAACGCGGAGCAGTATTTGTAAGCTTGGCTGATCGTTATTTGCACAAGCAGCATTACGGTGAAGCGCTCGGCATCGCGCATGATGATGAAGAAATGGGTGCGCTCACACTGAACACAGGTGTGATCGAGTATGACGAAAAGCAGGATGCGCTTTTCCGTCTGAATATCCGTTACCCACATTCTGTTGCCTTCGAAAAATGGTCGGCTGTTCTTGCTGAACGATTCAGTGAAGGGGCATATACGCTCGAAGTGGCTGAGCATCTGACACCGCACCGCGTCGACCCGAATCACCCTTTGGTGACGACACTGCAACGCGTGTATACGGAACAAACAGGCGAGGAAGCAGGCATCATTGCAATTGGCGGCGCTACCTACGGCCGATCGCTGGATGTTGGGGTAGCATTCGGACCGCTTTTCCCAGGTCGTCCTGACAGTGCCCACCAGCGAGATGAATATATTTTCGTGGATGATCTGATCAAAGCGACAGCGATTTACGCGCAAGCGATCTATGAATTAGCGAAGTAGGAATAGCAAGCGGCTGGACACAAGTGCCAGCCGTTTTTATTTTTTGCTGAATCAGGAGAGACAAAACTCTTTGCAAATGCTGGAAGTCAGTACTATAATGCAAGTAACGATTGATCGACTAATCATTCATTAGCAAGGAGCCTGTACAGCATGCCACTTTCAGAAGAACAAGTGCTAAAAATGAAGCAAAAGCGGGAAACGATTCTTCAGCAGGCCGTTCTCTTGTTTGCCGAGCGCGGCTATGATGATACCACCATTGCAAAAGTCGCGAAGGCATCTGGAGTGAGCTTTGGCAGTGTTTTCACGTACTTTGAAAACAAGGATCAGCTCTTTCATGCCGCCGTCACGGAGCCATTACAAGAGCATTCGGTCAAACTGCTTGACTTTGATCCCCAAGCATCTGAGCCATTACTGGAATTAGAGAGAATGGTGACCAATCACATCAAGCTTTTCGCCGCGTTCGATTCGTACTTGCGTCTGGTCGTCCAAGTAGTTGGCTACTACAATCGTTTTGCCCATTCATTTGCTGAGTTAGATGCGTTTCACAACACATTTCGTACGAAAATTGCCGAGCTCTTGATCAATGGACAAGAGAAAGGACTCTTGCATGTCCAAGATCCCAAATACGTGGCGACAGCGTACATGAGTCTGTTAATTGGTCTGCGTGTGAATTTGACCGATGAGCCACAAAGCAACATGTGGGAAAAATTCGTTCCGTTTGCCATGCAGCTTTTTGGACCGAAGAATCGCTAGCATTCTCCATCGGTCTTTTTTTTGGAATATAAATGATTGATTAATCAATCGTTACGAAAAGAGGAATGGTCACGATGAGTTTTTGGAAGTTCGACAGCAACATCCAGATCAGACTGATGTTACAATTTTTGACGACGATGGCGAGCATGACTGTGACTCCGTACTTGATTGTTTTTTTCTCCAAGCAATTGGGGACGGTTGTAACGGGCTTCATGTTTTTAGGCGTGATGGCAGCGAGTGTCGCAGGCTCTTTTGCAGGGGGATATGTGGCAGACAGGATCGGGCGAAAAAAAGTCATCGTTGTGTGTGAGGCGGTCATCTTTCTCAGTTTTCTTGGTGTAGCCTTTGTCAACTCGCCCTGGATTCAGCTGCCTTATGTGACATTTATTTTGTTTCTGTTCAATAACTTTTGTTTGGGGGCGTCAGGTCCTGCATACCAAGCACTCATCATTGATGTGAGTCAGCCGGAAAACAGGCGAGCGATTTTTACGGCTTCTTATTGGTTGAATAATCTGTCGGTAGCCATAGGAGGGTTGGTAGGGGCTTTTTTGTTCCACAAGCATTACTTTGCCCTATTTCTCGGTGTGGCTGTAAGCATCGCGATTTCGCTCGCCATTACGATCCTGTTTATCAAGGAAACGTATGTGCCAGAAAAACGTGCACGCTCAGCGTCTGGCAAACAAAGACAAAAAGATTCGAGTTTTATGGCAGATGTCATGGGAGCTTATAAAGAAGTGCTCAAGCATCGGATTTTTCTACTGTTTACCATAGCGAATCTGCTCATTATAGCTGTAGAGGAGCAATTGACCAATGTCATAGGCCTTCGTTTAGTGCAAGATATCCCGGAGCCTGAGCAGTTATTTTCGTTTCTTGCCATTCAGGTAGATGGGATGAACTTGTTAGGCCTATTAAAAACAGAAAACACGTTGCTGGTTGTTTGCATGACCGTTTTGGTGTCCTACGTGATGAAGAGCATGAGAGATAGGGCTGTGCTCTTATCAGGCTTGGTCCTGTACTTTTGCGGGTATGCCTGGATTAGCTTCAGCAGCTCTCCTGCTGTCTTGCTCATTGCCATGTTCTTCGCGACGTTGGGTGAAGTGATGCACATTCCAGTAAAACAAGCGTTACTCGCCAATATGGTGCCGGATCATGCGCGGAGCACGTATATGGCTGTACATTCTCTGTTTAGCATCGTGGGGGTCAGCAGTGCAGGTGTGTTTATTCTTGTCAGTACGTGGGTTCCCACTATTGCGATCACCGGAATTTTTGTAGGGATGGGACTGATTTGTCTCGTGCTATTTCATCGGATCACGAAAAAGGTCGGGCAAGAACAAGAAAATGCTACGAAGGCCACCCAATCAAATGCGACAGCATGAAGAAGTACTCGAGCGCATTCGGGACACTGGTTGGGGAAACAATATCAAATAGGGTGCAGGCAATTTGGAAATGAAAGGATTTTGTAAGCGATTTCTCGAAATCATAAAGGGAATACGTCAGTATCGAAAAGGAGATAAAGGATGGACGATCTCACGAAATTGATCAAGGATTTGACGGAAACGGACGGAGTACCTGGGCACGAGCGCGAAGTCAGGGTGAAGATGGAAGAATACTTACAGCCTCTCAGCGACGAGTTGGTAAAGGATCGACTGGGTGGAGTACTCGGGAAGAAGACGGGTGCAGAAAACGGTCCGAAAATTTTGCTCGCGGGACATTTGGATGAAGTGGGCTTCATGGTGACGCATATCACGCCAAAAGGGTACTTGCGTTTTATCCAGCTCGGTGGATGGTGGACGCACAATATCCTCTCACAGCGCGTGAAGGTCAAGACACGCAAAGGTGAGCATCTCGGGCTCATTGGTTCGAAGGCACCACACGCTCTGGAAAAAGAAGAGCGGGAAAAAGTCATGAAGCTCAAGGATTTGTACATTGACATCGGGGCAAAAGATGAAGCAGATGCGAAGGAAATGGGTGTTCGCCCTGGTGATTGGATTGTTCCTGACAGTGATTTTACGACGATGCGCGACGGAGAGCTGTGGGTCGCAAAGGCGCTCGATAATCGAGCGGGGTGTGCGCTGGCAATCGAGGTGCTGAAACGTTTGCAGTCGGAAGAGCATCCAAATGTGCTATACGCCGGTGCAACCGTTCAAGAAGAAGTTGGGACGCGCGGTGCTGGCACAGTAGCGACGCTGGTTGAACCGGATATTGCTTTTGCTGTCGATGTTGGACTCGCATATGACACGCCTGGAAATGAATCCTATCCGATGACCTGCAACGTGGGGGACGGTCCGCTCGTTATGTTATTTGATGCCACGATGATTCCGCATACCGGATTGCGCGATCTCGTATTCGACACAGCAGAGGAGCTCGGCATCAATATCCAGGTGGATGCCCTCGCAGGAGGCGGAACAGACGCAGCGAAATTCCATACAAGCGGCATTGGCTGCCCGTCGATTGTCGTCGGCTTTGCGACACGGTATATTCACAGCCATAATGCGATTATGGCAAAAAGTGATTTCGAGCAGGCTGCCCAGCTGCTGACAGCTGTCATCAAGAAGCTCGATAAGGAAACGGTTCAACAACTGCTCGATAGATGAGGTAGGCGAAACCCTCTCCATGCATGTATCATTGCGATGGAGAGGGTGTTTTTGTGATGATGGAGAGGTTATGAAATCACGAGCCTCGGAGAAAAATACCCGGGAGTTGAACGGTTTAGTTGTTTTTTCGAGAGTACTCCTTTAGTATAGGTAGGATAGGATTTCGCAAGGGCAACAACCTGCCTAGGATGAATTTGATTGATGAGAGCCGGTTTTATCGCATCCACTGTCCATGCAGTCATGGTGTGGCGAATCGGTTCGCTTGTGAAAGGAAGTGGAAGTTATGGCAAAATCGTTTGCGTCTTTTGGTTTTCGTCCGGAGCTGATGCAAGGGATTCAAGACCTGTATTATAAAGAACCGACACAAATTCAAGAGGAAGCTATTCCTCTCATTATGGAAGGCAAAGATCTAATCGGACAAGCTCAGACAGGTACGGGAAAAACAGCTGCATTCATGCTGCCGATCCTCAACGCTTTGGAAGAGGGAAAACGCGACATTCAAGCGCTCATTCTCACCCCGACACGTGAGCTTTCCATTCAGATTGCCAAAGAAGTAGAAAAGCTGGGTAAGCACCTGAATGTAAACGTGCTGTCTCTGCATGGTGGAACGGATATCGACAAGCAACTTAGCAAACTGAAAGAAACCGTACATGTTGTAGTCGGAACACCAGGGCGCGTGCTGGATCATATGAAGCGCGGATCGCTCCATTTCGGACGCATCTCCACATTGGTGCTGGATGAAGCAGATAAAATGATGGAAATGGGCTTCTTGGAAGATGTGGAGCAAGTGATCGTGCACACGCCTTCCCAGCGTCAGGTGCTGTTGTTCTCTGCTACGATGCCTGATTTGGTGAAAAGACTGGCGCACCGCTTCATGAAGCAGCCACCGCATATCAAGATTGAGGGCAAGCAGAAGACTGTTGAGCGCATTGAACAATTTTACTATGTAGTGAACCAAAGCGATAAGACGGACGCTCTCGTGGATGTGCTGGAGCAAGAGCAGCCGTTCTTGACCATCGTGTTTGCCAATACGCAAGTACGTGTACAGCAGCTTACAGCTCGATTGCAGGAAAATGGCCTCGCTGCGAAAGCACTGTACGGTGATTTGTCCCAAAACAAGCGGGAACAACTGATGAAGCAATTCCGTGAGATTCGTTTCCAATACTTGATCGCGACAGATATCGCGGCTCGTGGACTCGACGTAGAAGGCGTAACACATGTCATCAACTACGATTTGCCGAATGACGTGGATAGCTACATTCACCGCGTTGGACGTACGGGTCGTGCGGGACAAAAAGGTAAAGCCATCTCCCTCATTTCTCCTCGTCAGAAGAACTTGATGGGGCGTTTTGCCAAAGCCACGAAGGCATCGATCGAGGAAAGAATTTTGCAGGAAGGTCGCCATCTGGATGCGGGTCGCCGTCAACGTGCGGAAGAACGGGAAGCTCATTTCATTGAGCTGCGTGCACAACAGGCGAAAGAGCAACAGAAGGAAAAAGACAAAGAGTTCTCTCCTGTACGTGAAGCCTTGAAGAAAAAGACGAAGGTAAAACCAGGCTACAAAAGGAAAATGGCGCGTGAGCTGGGTGAATTGCAGACGCAGTATGAGAAAAATCGCAAGAAGGCAGAAGCGATTGCAGCGCGTAAAGCAGGTAAATCTGCGAAGCCAGCCGATGCCAAGAAAGCGGGAAAAGGTGGAGCCGCTCGCTCTGCTAAGGGTGGAAGACCGTTTAGTCAATCCTCATCCGCTGGGAAAACGCGTGGAAATAAGTAAAGATGGTAAGAGAAACTGTCCAGATTCGAAAAGGGTCTGGGCAGTTTTTTTTGATTTGGATCGAATGAAGCTCCCTTTCTCCTATTTCTTTCGATCAACTTATGGAACGATATATCCCATGCTTAATCGGATGGAGAAGGAGGGATTGATAACCAAGGAAATTGTACCTCAGGACGAGAATATTTTAACGCCTATTTACAAGGGCCCCTAGAGCGGGATAGTACAAAATCAGATTTTTTGATGAGGCTTTACTTTGGCGAATTTGTCGGGTATGACAAAGTGATTGCCTGGTTAAAGCAAGCGCAGGAGGAAGCGCAAAAGAATTTAAATGAGTTATACGAGAAGCATTCGCTTTATAAAGATGAAATACATCCGGCACAGATCATATGCATCCAGATTGGGATAAATGAATATAGCGCTAAACTTGAAACGATAGCCCAGGGATTGTTAAATATGGAACAATGGAGATTCTTGAAGCAGCTACCGCTGAGCAAATTAGAAGACAATTTGAAGTGAATGTTTTTGGTTTGATAAACATGACGAAAGCGATCGTGCCACATTTTAGATCGAATAAAGAAGGCTTGCTGATTAATATTTCTTCTATGGGAGGGAAAATTACCTTTCCTACAATGTCACTTTATCATTCGACTAAATTTGCGGTTGAAGGCTTTTCAGAAGCTTTATCTTATGAATTAGCATCACAAAACATCAAAGTAAAGTTGATCGAACCAGGAGCTATTCATACAGACTTTGGCGGAAATGGAAAAAGACCCAGCATATGCCTCGTCTCCAGTGAGCGATGAACATAAATGGATTACGTAAACACTGTCGGAGGACAGAACTTGCGTACATATCCGATATGGGACACGACCTCTCAGAAGTAAAAATGGGGCTAACAACGATGGTAAGTTGAAATATGTTCATGCACTGTGGTAGTTTATTGTGTATTGTTTGTAAAAAAACTTTTTTAAAGTAAGGATGAATTATGAAAAAAAGAAATAAAATTGCTCTCGTTTCTCTTTTGGCAATCGTAGGTGTAGTTTTGTTTTTCATCGTGATGAACCAAACCGTTCAAACTGAATATGAATCGCTAAATGAAACAGACAAACAGATGTTAACCGAGTTGTCGACGATTTATCAACATTTTGAGCAATCACCGGATCAGCTTTGGAACGAGGAGTATGATTTTCGAACTTTACCGCTCTTGCTTGTGCACACGAATAAAGATAGAGGGTTTTTCCGAAAAGAAGCCTTTGCAGTAAATGTGAAGCAATTCGAAAACAGTATGTTTGCTACAGAAATCAAAGTACCGGAGTCATTCGGTTTGCCTAAGGTGTATCGGGTCAGCCGTTTTGATCCGTCCACGATTTCTGCGTGGATGCCCTTTAACTTTGCGACTCTTGAGATGGATGGCACCGAAGCCATGTATTTTAAGTATCATCCTAAAATGTTTAGCGATCCGGAGCTGTATTTTGATTTTGCTTCCTTTTTGCTCCATGAATCGTTTCACATCTTCAAGCAAAAAAATTGGACCTATGACGCTGATGGGGCCGAATTTATTGATAACTACCCCGTTACAGAAGAAAATTATGCCTTGATGGGACTCGAATTCAAGCTGCTGGATCAGGCAGTGGCTGTGAATGATACCGAAACCATCAAACAGCACTTGCGTGATTGGGCGATCGTGCGCAGCTATCGTTATCAGAAATGGCCACAACTGGTGGGGGAAACCAAGACAGAGGCGATTGAGGGATCAGCCCGCTACATCGAGTATCGTTACAGCGAGCTTACAGGTGGAAAGCTGACCGTTCTTGCGACAAAAGAGGAGCCTTTTCACGTTACGTTTATGCATGTATTTGACGTGATTGCCAATGGTCAATTGTCCCCGCGTTATTTGGTAAGAAGTATTCGGTATGAGACTGGTTCTGCCCTTGAGCTGTTGATGGACAAAGCAGCTATTCCTTGGAAAGCAGCGATTGAGGATCACCCGCAGAAACCGGGCCAAACACCCTATGAAATAGTGAAAGCCTATTTCAACATACAGGACAGTGCTAGCGTGGAAAAAGAAATAGAGAGAATCAAGAGCAAGTATGGATATGAAGGTCTTCTGGAGCAAGGGGCAAAGATTGCGAACTTGAATAAAGAAGAGCAGTAAGGCTGCTAAAAAGGCTTATTCCCACTTCGATCAGGAGGAGGAATAAGCTTTTTTCGTACCTGAAATCGAAGGATGACCTAAATCTGTTAGGAATACGCTCTGAGATTACATGTCGTACAGAGAAAAATGAAGAAATACGGATAAATAGTTAAAAGTATAAGGTTCTTGCACCGAATGCCTTTCTCTTTGAAAGAAGTTGTTATAATGAATAGAAAACAAGGAGGGAGATCAAATGGATCGGATTGATGAACAAATCCTCCGTTTATTGCGGGGAAATGCCCGAATCACCAGCTCAGACATCAGTAAGCAGGTTCATTTGTCCGTGCCTGCGGTCTCCGAGCGAATACGCAAGCTGGAGGATACAGGACTCATCAAGCAATTCACGGTGAAGCTGGATCGGGAACAGCTAGGGCTTCACCTGATTGCATTTGTGATGGTGGAAATCGAAAAAACGGAGCATATCGCTGGCTTCCGTGAAACGGTCTTGCAGGCAGACTCTGTGCTGGAATGCCATCATATTGCGGGAGCTTACGATTATGTATTGAAGGTTGCCGTAAAAGGGACAGCCGATCTGGAACGATTCATCTCTGAAACATTGAAGCAAGTAGAAGGTGTAAGCAAGACGAATACGATGATCGTCCTGTCTTCCATGAAAGAGGAGATGTGAACCTGATGGCAATCTGGAACGGTCTATTATTTGGGATGATGCTCCAGCTATCCGTTGGTCCGGTTTGTCTGGGAGTATTGCATCGCTCGATGACTCGGCGATTTCGGGATGCACTCATGATGGTACTGGGGGTTGCACTCGTAGATGCGGTTTATATGGTGGGGGCGGTCGGGGGACTGTCGCTGCTGTTACAAATCCATTGGGTCAAACAGATGGTTTTGATTATGGGAGCTCTGATTTTGACTTGGTTTGGGATTCAAACCTTGCGTGCCATAAAAGGCAGAGGCGTACATGAACAAGCTCCAGTCCAGCATGCTCCATCGGGTCGAAACAGCTTTTGGCACGGCGTGCTTCTGACGCTCGCGAATCCACTGACCATTCTGTTTTGGGCGGGAGTTTTTGGCTCACTATTGGCATCTGGCACTTTTGTTCATTCAACAGAGTTGTTCTTGTTTGCTACAGGCTGTCTGTTATCGACCTTATTGTTCTTGGGGCTGGTAGCTTTGTTGGCCACGTATTTGGCTCGATTTTTTCGCCCAGGTTGGCTCAACGTTTTTCATGGACTCAGTGGTGTCTTTTTCATTGGGTTTGCGATTGTCCTTTACGCAAAAAGCTGCCTGATGCCTCCATACTGGCCTTTTTAAAGGAGTTCGGAATGACTGCATCGAATTTTAAATAGAATACAGGAATTGCGATCGAAAATAGTGTTTTCCTCCCATGTGATTTGGGTAATAGATAGGAAGATAGAACCCTTTCTTGTGAAAGTACCATAGTACAGGGTGTGAGGAGAACCAGTGATGACGACGGATACGTGCTTGAAATGCGGCAGTCCGATGGGCCGGGGAGAGTACACTTGCCAGGTTTGCGGAGAAAACGAAATACAAGACTACCAGATGATTCGCAATTACGTGAGAAGTTATCCGAATTCAAATGCGATGCAAATAGCCAATGCAACAGGGATATCTGTTTCAAAAATATTGCGTTATATAAGAAATGGCTCGTTGACGGTAGTAGACAATCCGCCCCGCAGAGGGCGATCATAAGAAAAAGAGAAAAGCGCACAAGCAGTCACGAATGCATTTCGTGTAGACTTGTGCGCTTTTTTATTTTTGATGCAAATTTACAACCAGCGTAGACCCTTTGGATAATGATTTTTGAGTTGCCCTTCAGATTGCTTGCCCCAACCGATGGGGAATCCATCTACAGTAACCAGCGTCCAGCCGCTTTCACCATCACGCGTGAGAGCTTCCCCTTTTAAGTACCGCAACATCTCAGGATCGTCTGCGTCATACGGAGCGACACGGACTGCCTCCGCAGGAGAGAGGGAGAGTGCCAAGGCGTGTGCAGGTTCAAATCTGTTCTTTTTTACAGTTCCTAGGTGCAGACCGACGCGCGCGACCTTGAGCTTGTCCCAGTCGAGCTCGGGAGCAGGTGAGTAGTAGAGCTGTTCGCCGAACAAAAGAAAAGCGGATTCATCATCGAATGGTTTGGAGAGCGCCGGGAGTGCTTCATCCGCGAACGTACGCCAAGCTGCCATGGCTTCTTTACGACCTGCCGGAGCCGATTTTGCCGCACGCTTTTCTTTACGCTTCCCGGCAGGTTCATGAACTTCAGCGTTATCACTCTTTTGCAGCTTGGCGAGGTAATGACCTTCTCCCTGTAAACGATGCGGCCACAGTCTCGCTGTCTGGGTGAGTTGCTCGTTATACGGCGATGCCCACTCTGGTTGGCCAGCAGAAAAGCAATCTACATGTGGCAGCGAGACGATCTCAAATTCCGGATGACGTCCCAGGAAGTTAACGAGTGACTGCTCATTTTCCAACGGAGCGAATGTGCAGGTGGAGTAGACCAACGTCCCGCCTGGCTTCAGCATCGCAGCGGCCGCTTCAAGAATATCGCCTTGCATGAGATGGCACTCGGTTACTTTTGCAGGGCTCCAGTCTTCGATTGCTTCGGGTAGCTTGCGGAACATTCCTTCGCCAGAGCATGGAGCGTCTACTAAAATTCGGTCAAAAAACTGGGGGAATCGCTCCTGTAAGCGTTCAGGCGTTTCGTTGGTCACGACGGCATTGGTCACGCCGCAGCGCTCCAGATTTTCTGACAAGGCTTTTGCACGAACAGGATGGATTTCGTTTGCCACAAGCATTCCTTGTCCACGCAAAAACGCTGCAAGCTGCGTCGATTTCCCTCCTGGTGCTGCACACAGGTCGAGGATGCGCTCACCAGGTTGTGCACCGAGTGCTTCGGCAGCGGACATCGCGCTTGGCTCTTGCAAATAGTACATGCCAGCGGAGTGAAAAGGATGCTTGCCGGGACGATCTGGCTCTTTGTAGCGAAAACCGTTTTCGCACCAAGGGACTGCTTCCAGAGCAAACGGCGAGATTTTCAAAAAATCGTCAGGACCCACCTTCAACGGATTGACCCGCAAGCCGTGTGCCACTGGCTGATCATACGAGGAAACGAATGCCTCATAATCGTGTCCGAGCAAGGTTTGCATGCGCTCGGTAAATGATGTTGGTAAATTTTTTGTCATAACAGCCTCCGTGTCAGATTTTGGCCCCATGTGAAAGGAAAAGATAGAATCATGGCGAATCATAGAGAATGAGGTGAGAGCATTATGGAAGGATCCCGTGCAAAACGCTACCGCTCCCGGCGGAGAAATGACTCGGAAGTAAGCCGGTTTTGGATCATGGGGTTGCTGTTCTCACTGCTGGTGCTCGCTTTTGAATTCTTTATCGAAATACCCGCCGATGCAGATTGGCTGATCGATATGGAGATGGCTTTGTTTTCTGCCAGCTTTACGTTACTTGCCTTTTATCTGCTCGGACTTACCTTTGCCTTTTCACGCCACCAAAAGGCAGGGAAGATCAATCACCAAATCATCATCTATGTATGGTTGGGTGCGATCTTGTTTCACTTGTTCCTGCTCATCAGCAATTTGTCCAATCAGCATGTGTACAAAGCAGGGATCATTCTATTTTTAGGACCATTGTTTTTAACTGTCTACCATTTTATCACGTACTTGGGAGCTTTGCGCGAGGAGCGTGAGGAACAGGAGGCAGCTACGACAGCTACGCTCGAGCGTACGGCCTACCAGATGATTCTGGAGGGTGGACGTGTATACAGTGAGCTGAGTCGCCTGAAAACAGAATATCCAGAAGTGGAGCAAATGCTTCGTGCCAACGATTTTCACGATAAACTGGAGCGCTATGCTTTGGAAATGCAGCAGTATTTGCAGGCGAAGCATTTTGAGCGTAAAGACGTGGAGCTCTTGGAGGGTCACTATTATTTCTTGGAAAACTTGCTGAGCTTGGCGAAACAACATCCGGGAATAATCGAGTCCCGCGTATATAGCCGCCGAGGTGACAATTGATGGGTACAAAGGAGAGGGAAGCGGATGTTTTGGAAAAAAGACAAAGGCCTAGCAGTAAAAGAGACAGCAGCGACGACAGTGGCAACTCCCACAACCACAATGGCAGGACAGCAAGACGCTTGGAATCATGAGCTTCGCGGTATTTACGAACAGATGGGTGCGATCCTCACTTCGAACCAAGCGATGAACGCAGAATCCGATCAAATGGTGCGATTGGTGACGAGGATGAAGCGTGTCGTAGATAATATCCAGGGTATTAACGAGCGGGATGATGAATCTGCGAGTCAGTTGTCGGTTCGAGGAGAGCGCCTGACAGACATCTGTAAACAATCGGTAGCGCGTGCAGATGAAGGCAAGAAGGCCATGACCGATGTTGTAGAAGTCATGAGCCTGCTCGACAAAGAATCGGTCCATACGTCCAAATCCATGAGCCGCTTGGGAGAGCGCTCTTCGGAAATTACGAGCATCGTCAAGGTAATCAGCGATATTGCCAATCAGACCAACCTTCTCGCTTTGAATGCTGCGATAGAAGCAGCACGTGCGGGTGAACAGGGCCGAGGCTTTGCAGTAGTAGCGGATGAAGTACGGAAGCTAGCCGAGATGACCGCGAACTCGACCAAGACGATTGCAGAATTGATCGGCAAGATTCAGGAAGAAACAAAAGAAGCGTTGTCCAACAGTGAAAAAAGCAGCAGTGCGATCAAAAATGGGCTTTCTATCAGCAAGGATGCTGCGGAGAAGACGGATCAGATCGTGAACGCTTTCCAGGTACTGAACGGCGAAGTGTCAGGTGTGATGGAAATCATCGCGCACCAAAAGCGATTTGCTGACGATGTGTCCCAACAAGTAAGTGATGCGAAGGGCTTGCTGGACGAGCTGAATGAAGGCTTGACCAAGCACGTGAGGGACGCCAACGCAGTAGAGCAAATGCTCGCGTCCAGCGTAAAGGATGTCAAAAAGGTATTGTGATCATAAGGAAAAAGAATCAGGAGTCCGTATCCAAGCGATGCGGACTTTTTGGTATTTGTTCACTTTGTTTCACTTCCGTTTTCACCGACAATGGTCGAAGTGAGCGACAATACGCAAAAGCTGGCAGGGCTTGCCCAAGAAGTGTTTGAAATAAAGTAAGCCCATACATGTAACAAAAATCCCCTCTCAGGAGTCTAACTTTAGAGAGGGGATTTTTTCCTTTAGTTTTTTGGTATGGTGGGTAGCGATTGCTCCAGCATATAGCGATATACCGGGACTTCATCGCCCTTTTCAACGGGCAAGAAGTTAAACGTCACGTAGCTGTCTACTGATTCCGGTTCCAAGGCCAAAGCAATGAAGTTGGCGTTTGGCTGGGCCATGCTGAACACGTAGCTACCCGCAGGAAAGGTTTTCGTTGTTTCTGTTACATTTGCAGTCACTTGGTTGGTGAAATGCCCATTCTCGTATATCGGATTCACCTTGTTTTCCAAAATGGTGTAGCTTTCTACCGCTATGGTCGTTTCTTTTGATAGCTTGCTTACCGAAACACCGAGCAGTTCCAGCTTGGCTGCAACGTCATGGTAGCCAGGAGGCATAAGATAAGCAGTGGGGCGCTCGCGTTCGAGTACGGGATAGGCATCCGTGGAGCTTACCCAGTCGATGGGGGTAGACACTTTTTTTGCCGTGGCTAGATCGACCACTTCGAGAGATTGACCCGGTACTCGCTTATTCTCACTCAGGATGACGAGTTTGTCGTTGTCGTTTGCTTTTTTGCCTTTTTCCGTGATTTCTGCGCGTGCCTGCGTCACGGAGGACTTGATTGCTTTGGCGTTGGCCGCTGTTGATTGGATGACAGCAGCGTGAGTCATGGCCTGACTGTATACACGGCGCTCAAAATCGGCGCGTCCAATGCCGATGCCGCGTGTTTCCACCAAAAACGTCAACGTGTTTTTCAAGCCCAAGGCATTGCGGCCGATTCTCGTCTCTGTGCTGCCTTCTGTTGCGGTCACTTTTCCGTCCTTGCCTTTTGCCAGCGTATAGTATGCGTGATGAGAAAGTTGCTCCTTATCGAGTGCTTTTTGAACGTCAGCCAAGAGCAGGTTGTCTGACATTTTACGAAGGTTGGCGGGGATATTCAAGTTTTTCGCGGAAGAGATCAGAACGTCGTAGGAAGAGATCGCGCCTTTTTCCCCTACATCGCGAAGCTGGTTGGAAGAGACGCCGTATTCATGGGCGTCAAGCACCACATCAGGTTGATAGGTATTGATCGCCTGGTGAACCGATTGCACCTCTGGATATTCTACCTTCATGTAGTCACGGTTGGCATCCAGCTCTGTCGCGATGTAGCGTTTAAACTGGTAGGAGCCGTCCGGGTTGATGCGAGGAACAATCGCGACGTTTACTTGATTCAGGAGGTCGGGGCCAAGCTTTCCTTCTGCCAGCCATTTGGCGATCACGAGAGCAGATTCACCAGAGGCGGGTTCATTTCCGTGGATTTGTGCCTGTAGCCAGATGAGTGGTTTCTCCTTGTTTTGTTTGAGCTTGCTGTGGTCTTTGCTGAATAGCAGCAGGGGGATGTCGCGACCTTCCAATGATGTACCGATGGATAGCAGCTTGATTTCCTTGTTGCCTGTAGCTAACTTGCTTATGTAAGCCATCATTTCTTCCTGGGATGTAAAAGCTTCTTTTCCTTCTTGGAAGCCGGGTGTCCCAAACTGGAAAGTGGGCTTGGGGAACAAGCTCTCAATCTGTGCAGGCTGTACATAGGTTGGCCCTATTCCGTAATAAGGAATGTGGGGTTGTGGTTCAGCTTGGGTGGCATGGATGATTGAGGGGCTGGTGAACAGAGATATTACGAGTGCTGTAGAAACAACGTAGCGTACTTTCTTGTCCATAAATTCCCTCCTGAGAAATAAAATAAGACACCTATGATTAATTTATCAGATTATTATAAAAATAATAATCGCTACGAAATATTCATTTTAAAGTAGGACTTTCGGTTCTCCTTTAATAAGATAGGGGGATGACATGGTCAGAAAAATCAGCAGAATGCTCCTTTTGATGACGGCCATCGCCGTAAGTAGTTTCTTTCCGAGCCATATTTCTGCAAACGAATGGAAAAAACCAACAGAATCGGAGAATGTTAACCACCTGAATGGCGCGATTCACCAAAAACAAGAATTTCGATTCCCAGATGGTGTCACGTATTGGGCCCATAAAATGACAGGTCAGCGCAATATGATGCCCTACGTTTTCACCATTCCGATTCAGGGTAACAGTCAGAACATGATGTTCCGCTATCGAGCCTATGATGAGTCGAAGAAACCGTATTGGAAGGTCGTCACGCTTGATCAAGTCCAGACTCTTCCGCTTGCCTCTGGTTTTGTAGAGACAGAGGGCAGGTATATTTGGTTAGGCAAGCCCATTACCTACGTGGATAAAGGCAGAGCCACGATTGAAGAAAAGCCTGCATTGGCGCTACCAGTTGAAGTAAAGCAGACGTCTTCTGGTGTCGAGCTTGTGATCAAGCTGCCGATGAAAGCTGGCTTTATCAGCGAAATGTGGGCGCTCGATTCGAGAGATCCACTCGTTCCTTGGGGAGAACAATCGATTGACAGCGTCTGGCTTAACTTAGACGTTACGGAAAAGGCAAAATGGCTGTACGATGGGTATTACTATCAAAGCCCTTCCACGTACGAGCCGACTTCGGAGTCCTCCTTTTGGCGAATTCCTGAAAATTATGTCCTTCGCTCCTTTTTATATACAGGTGGAAGCAAGGCTGCCCGGGATATGGGCTATGTAATGTTGAAAGCGAGCCTGAAGCAGCAGGAGCCTCAGGGATACTGGAAGACACAGCCGCGCTCCTTGTGGTTAAGCGGTGATTACGGGATACCAGAGGGCTTTTACGATACGAGATTCAACACAGGAGCGGCTGATCTGATGCTGCGGGGCTGTGATCAGTACCAAGAAACAGACTTTTGCCAATCGGCGAAAAAATATGCTTCTTACTTTCACAATCACGCAGCCACGAACCGTTTTGTCGTCGCTGGTGTACAGCAAGGGTGGCTGGTTTCTGACTACGCAACAGCAACGAATCCAATGATTCAGACACACGTTTCTTTGAATCATCAGTTGGCCGAAATCAATTTTCTCTACAAAAGCTACCTGCAATTCGGGGACCAGACGGACAGAGACTTAGCAGACATCATGCTCTACGGTGTCGTAAACCTCGGATCGCAGTGGATTCTCGGAAATGGCGATTTGCATTACGCTTATTTTCCGGACGGGACATTCGGCAGACCAGACTATCCGTTCTTGACCTACAATGACTTGGTCGAAACCCAACGTCTGTACCGTCAACTGCATGGAATGGATGAGATGACGCTTGCCATGTTGATTGACAGTAAATTGATGTGGATGCAACTGAATAATATTCAGTACCGTTAAGTAAAAAGGCGGTAGTCTATATTGAATGTGACCCGTACGATCACTTTATAAAATAGTGATCGTACGGGTCTTTTTGTTTACGTGTGGACCTGTATTTTTACATTTTGTTGACAAGAAAACACCGGGAATGTGTAATGATGGTGGAGGTGTAAGTAAATGGCATATTCTATCCTAATCGCTGAAGATGATCCGTCCATATCCGAACTAATCAAAATGACATTAGGCGCCTCGGGCTATGACTGTAAAGTTTCATCCGACGGTAGCACAGCGTTGAACGAACTCGAAGAAAAGGAGTATCACTTGGCGCTCCTTGACATCATGCTGCCTGGAGTTGACGGGTTCACACTGTTGGAATCCTTTAAGAAAAAGAATATCCCGGTCATTTTTGTTACAGCCAAGACAAGTGTTATGGACAAAGTACAAGGTTTGCGTCTTGGTGCTGATGATTATATTACAAAACCTTTTGATTTGTTGGAGTTGTTGGCACGAGTGGAAGTCGCTCTGAGAAGAAGTCATCAGGTTGTATTGGAAACATTGACCGTAGGCGATGTGACAGTGGATTACCATAGCCGCAAAGTGTACAAAAATAATCAGCTCGTCACGTTAACCCCGAAGGAATATGAGTTGCTTGAGTTTTTGGTGCATAATCCGAATATTGCTTTTTCTCGTGAAAGTTTACTGAATCAGGTCTGGGGTTATGACTTTTATGGCAGCACCCGAACAATTGATACACATATCTTGAATCTGCGAACAAAATTAGGTTTGTCCGATCATATTCATACTGTGCACAAAATTGGTTATCGAATGGAGTTGTAAGATGCGTGAGAGGATGAAGAAAACACCTCTGTGGATGCGAATCTATCTCATGGTGTTCGGATTGGTGACGGTGGTCATCGTCTTTGTTTCCTACCGGATCATCGAGGTTTCCATTGAGTACAATCTTCAAAGGGAAATCAGCAGTTCTCTTGAGAACCATAGCATGATCGGGAACTCACTGAAAATGTATGAAAGTACAATTGATAATTACTATCCGACGTTGCTGAAAGACATTTTGACGAAATCTTTTCAAAATTATGGGCAGTATTTTACTGATCAGAGAAGTCATCTTGCCATAACGGGTGAATCTGGCGAGAAGCATTTTAGCAGTATATTGAATGAAGAAGAGAAGGTAATGAGTCTTGTCCCACCCAAAGATGGGAGAAGAAGCTATGTGATTCGAAACATAGATGCGCGCACCGTACTGTTTGTTTCGAGCTGGATGAAAATAGATGACCAACTGCTTCGATTGGATTACGCCCATGACATAACGAGCCTGATCAATGATCAGAAGTCACTCTCCTTACAGATCTCTTTTTGGGTATTGGTTGGCTTGACGGTCTTTGCGGTAGGCCTGTATCTCCTGATCAGACAAGCCTTGCGTCCACTCGGCCTGTTAAGCATACAGGCTCAAGGGATTGCAAAAGGAAGCTATCAGCATCGCATAACGGTTCAGCATGCCGATGAGATTGGCCGGCTCGCGGTTGACTTCAATTATATGGCGGAGGCGATCCAATCCAACATGGAGCTTCTGCAGAGGGGTGTAACGGAAAGAGAGGCGTTTATCGCAAGTCTGGCCCATGAATTTAAAACGCCGCTTACATCCATCATGGGCTATGCCAGCTTGCTTCAGAATTATCACCTGGAAGAAAAAGACGTCGAGCAGGCTCTGCGTTTCATTCACTCGGAGAGCAAGCGGCTTGACGGAATGTCAAAAAAGCTGTTGGAGCTTTTCCGCCTTGGAAATGGGGAGCCACCGAACAAACAGCAAATTGATGTTTCTTCCCTCATGCAGCAGTTGAAAATCATTTCCCAGTTTACGTTGGACAGAAGGGGGCAAACGCTGGACATAGCGTATTCTGTCGCTACCGTTACTGTTGATCCGGAGCTTTTTTTGGTGTTGTTAAGCAATTTGGTGGAAAATGCCTCCAAAGCGTCTGAAAACGATACAGTCATACGACTTGCTGTTTATACAGAAGACTCTTTTGTTGTTTTTTGCGTGGAAGACCATGGCTGTGGGGTGCCGGAAGAGCATTTGGCGAATGTGTTTCAACCATTTTTTATGCTGGATAGTTCGAGGGATCGAAAAAAGAACGGACACGGTTTAGGGCTGTCTCTGTGCAAAGCGATTGCCACGGCACACCATGGAAGTATTGATATGAAAAGCCGATTAAACGGGGGAACATCGGTTTACACAAGGGTTCCCGTACAAACTTCGACGTGACGGTGGAGGCATCTATTGCGAAATTTCAAGAAAATAAAGATAAAGTCCCATGGCTTCATGCTTAGTCTTGTTGTTATCGGCATACTAGGTGTGGCTGCCTTCTTTTCTCCGGCTGCTTTCGGTCCAGCTGTTCTGGACAGCAAAAAGGATGTCATTATGACGGAAGCTTCTCCACCAGCAAACCCGGAAAACAAAGAAATCGCTTGGAACCAAAGCCATGAGCAGAAAAAAAACTCCTTTGATCGTCCGTTGACCAAGGAACAGGCGGCTCCCTTTATTCAGATGGCAAGAGAAGCGTTCGAAGCGCAAGGCATGGCCCCCCCTGAGACCGGTTATTGGATCAGCAGTACCGTGACGGAAGGCAGAAATCATGTGGATATCATCTGGTATCCCAATGGCGTTGTTTTTGGCCAACATAGCAAAATCAAGGAAAAGGTTTACTACGCACTTTTTTACAACGCCGATGTGGAAAAAAGCGTAGGGAAAATGGTTGAACTTGAAGTTATTTGGAATTACGGTGAATCCCATTGGTATGGCGAAAACGCAGAATAAGAAGCAGGGACTGTGAGGAGAAAAAATCGTGAAAAAAGGGACACAAACAAAAATAAAGCTGGGAGTATGGCTAAGTATTGGAGTGATTGGCACGTTAGCCCTCGCTTTGAGCTACTCCCCGACGACGTTTGGCTTGGCTGAAATCAATAAAAGCAAAGATGTCATTAAGACGGAAACAACAGCGTCAAACCCTTTTCAACCGAAAGAGGATGAAGAGCAGCAGGAAAAGAAGAAAACCGATAATCCGAAACCCACCAAAGAAAGTTCAGTGAGTTTAAGTCTTAATGACTTTAGTAAAGAACAGAGAGAGCCCTTCGTCAAGTTGGCAACTGATGCATTTATCGCCAATCATATCGACCTACCTGATAGTAATTACGAGCTTGATATTTTCGGTGACATAAGCGAGGAAACAACGACCGCTGAGATATGGTGGCATCCAAAAGTAAAGGCAGGAGCCGAACCACCTTACAAAGGACTTCTGGAAAGCTATTTTGTCAATTTGACCGATGTGGATTTTGAAAAAGGGACGGGCACAATTAAAAAGATCGAGATTTGTATACGCAGGGACATCGCATCGTTCAAACCAAATACGATGTTCGCCCCATATATTGACCAAGCAAAAAAAGTTTGGAAAGACAAGAATATGAAAATTCCGGAAAGCGGCTACGATCTGGCGGGATGCTTGCTCATAAAACCCATCACGGAGAAAGAGACGATAGCGCTTGTCGATCTTTACTGGTACCCAATATATACGAGAAGCAATAATGTTTATCAAGCTGTTCATGACAAGCTTTATTACGTGCAATTTTCAGATGTTGATTTAAAAAAAGGAACAGGTACAGTTGAGAACGTAGAAACAGACGAAGAAGAAACGAGAATCGTGCAAGAAAAAGCACCAGAGCCGATTATCAGGCGTGTAAAACTGACACCATCACAGGTAGCCTCTTATATCCAGATGGCAAAAGACGCTTTTCAAGCGAAGCAGGTAAAACTTCCTGAAAGTGGCTATTGGATTAGCAGCACGATTTCGTACTACGATGATCAACCGAAACGACCACCAGAGGTGGATATACGCTGGTATCCCGACGGTGTTGCTGAAGGGACTGATCATGCTTTTATAAAGGATAGGGTTTATATTGCTTCGTTTGATGACGTTGATTTGGACAAAGGAATAGGTGAATTAATGCACCTTGAAGTTAGGAGAAACGATCCTTCGTAACAAGCTCCTCCTAGCATGTGGACGAAGAACATGGAGAGTCGCGTATAGCGGCTCTTTTGTTTTGACAAAACCATGACAACCTACCGATTAAACCATGACATTCAGCAGCTATTCTATGGATGACGAGTACAAACACTCGATCCAACGCAAAAAACCTTGGAGGTAGTACGATGAAAAAGTCCAAAACGAAAAAACCTGCTGCATGGTTGAATCTTTCTGTGATGAGCGCATTGACAGTGACGGCCATGTTCTCACCAGTAGCTGCCAGCGCCGCACTCAACGATACGAAGGATAACGTTGCAGCCGAGGCAGCAGACGAGGAATTCGATCTCTTGAAACTGACAGATCAACAGGCGGCTCCGTTTCTTGCAAAAGCAAAAGAAGCATTTCAAGCGAAAAACATTTCTCTCCCGGAAAGTGGTTACAAGGCTCGGAATTATGGCAGCAAAAAGAGCAATACCTTGACTGTTATATGGCGATCTGAAAACAACGTGAAGGACAAGGCGTATGTCGCCGAATTCGAGGGTATCGATGCAGAGAAAGGAACAGGGACTCTCAAAACGGTAAAGGTTATTAATCGTCCAGGTTCCTTCGAAGAGGAGCTGACAGAAAAACAGGCTGCTCCGTTTATTGAACAAGCAAAAGAGGCTTTGCAAGCAAAAAATATAACTCTGCCAGCGAGCGGGTACAAGATGTCAAGCAGCAGCCGTACTTATGACGATGTGCTGGAAAGCGTTCAAATTACCTGGCGTCCTGATGCGGGGCAAAAGGAAGGAAAGTATTACTCCGTGCGATTTGCAGATGTCGATCTGGAGAAAGGAACGGGGAAAATCGATGATGTATATGTAGACATTTATGATGAACTCATCGCTTTGGAAGAGGAGGATGAAAAGGATAAACAGGAGGCTAGGGAACAAGAAAAGGACCTCTTGAAATTGACAGATAAGCAGGCAGCTCCGTTTCTTGCAAAAGCAAAAGAGGCTTTGCAAGTAGAGAAGATTGAACTTCCAAAAAGTGGATATAAGGTGACGCATTCCGGGAGCAAGAAAGACAAGACCTTACAGGTTCTATGGAGTGCTGAAGAACAATCGAAAGGGTATGTTGTCCATTTTGTTGATGTCGATGTCGAGAAAGGCACAGCGACAGTAAAAAGTGCAAAAGTGATCAATGAGCTTGGCGTCGTTATGAGAGATCTTCCACAAGAACAAGCTGCCCCTTTCATTGAAAAAGCAAAAGAGGCTATGAAAGCGAAAAATTTTACCCCATCTGAAAGTGCATACGAAATTTCCGCTACGGGTGTGACAGTTGACGATGTATTGCAATTCATTGACGTATACTGGTATCCAAATGGAAATCCGTCGGCGAAATATAAGGTGAACTTTACCGACGTCAATTTGGAGAAAGGAACAGGCACAGTCGAAGATGTCATTGAATATAAGCGCTAATGATCTGTAAAGGGAGCTTCACTAAAATGATCAAGTAGGAGTCGCGTATGCGGCTCTTTTTTATTTCTGCAAAGCAAACAAGGTCAAAAAGCTGACAGCCTCCCGCAGCTCTACGCTTAAGCGACCTGCGATATCTGGCGTAATTCCTTCTTTGTATACTGGTTCTTCACCCAACAGTGTGAAGCCATTTTCGCTCGCCAACTGCTTGGCTTCCCAAGGCATCATCGTATTTTGGATGGTTGCCTCTTCATAGAGTCTGCGATAGCTATGAGCGCGTGGGCCCGCTGTAGGACCGAGGATACCCAAGACGAGAATTCCTCCGGGAGCGAGCACGCGGTGAAGCTCCTTGAGTGCCTGGAGCGGAGACGGCGTGAATTCCACTACGTTAATCGAGAGCACACCGGAGAATGAATCATTGGCAAAAGGAAGCTCACTGATGTCTCCTGACTGAAAATGAACAGAGCCTGGGAAGGAAATGACCCGGTCATGAGCGAGACGAATCATTTCCCCGGCAATGTCGATGCCCTCCACCTGATAGCCATGCTCTGCAAGCTTGCAACTGGCATAGCCGTCACCACAGCCTGCATCGAGAACAGGTCCCGATCCGACAGGTACATGTTTCATAAAAAAGGGGAGGATGGTGCTGCGGCTACCTTTTTCCCACATGTGCTCACTTCGTTTTCGCCAGTCTTCTGCAAATTGATCCCATTGCTTGGCGGATTGCTCCGTCCATTGGCTCATCATTGTTCACGCCTTTCTCATTGAATGAACGATACCATTATGAAGAAAAACTCCGGTCGAGGCGGCCGGAGCTTTTCAGGGAAGTTGTTTTACGTCAAACGCTCATGAGGTTGTTTGGGGATATGTGCGACCAAGTCAGCAATTTTTTTACTCTTCAGCGTCTGCATCATTTGCTGCTCAGCGTCTGCCACAACCTGTTGAATCAGACAGGCACTATCATGATGGAAGCTGCATTCAAACAAGGAGGTTGTCCCTTCAATGGCTTGGATAACATCCAAAAACGATATATCATCCTGGTTGCGTTTGAGCTTGTATCCGCCATTTGCGCCAGAGACCGAATGGATCAACCCAGCCTTAACCAGTTTCGTCAGCATTTTAGATAGGTACGTTTGTGAAACGCCTAGCTTCTCTGCCAAAAGCTGGACACTAACGGGTTTATCAGGCGTTTCTGCCACCAGATAGAGCATCGCATGGAGGGCATAGTCTGTTGCCTGTGAATACTTCATAAGACACCTCAATCATGGACTTAATACATCCATCATAAAGTGAATCGGAAGCATGAGCAAGGGGAAGAGTGATTCGTGCTATCATCTGCACTTTCGATGCCCATTTTAGGAAGGTGCAACTTGACACAAAAAATCTTTGAAGGATATTATAGATACGATAAGTCTGTGAATGAGTTATTTGAAATGATCCAAGTACAGCGAGTTATTTTTTTGTCTCTATTGAGGATATTACAGGTCTGTAATGGTCGTTTCGAAAAACTGTTCAACATAAAAAGGGGAGGAAAGTACAAATGAGCATTTGCCACACGACAGACACTACCTTTCAACATGATGTAAAAAGCGAAGGCTATACACTCGTCAATTTTTGGGCACCTTGGTGCGGGCCATGCCGCTTTTTTGGGCCGATACTCGAATCGTTTGATGGGGAGCATAGCAGCGAAGTGAGAGTCCTAAAGGTCAATGTCGATGAACAAACGGAGATCGCCAATCAGTATGGCATAATGAGTTTGCCAACGACCATCTTGCTCAAAAACGGGGAATTGATCGACAAAGTCGTAGGAGCGGCCCCTCTAGCGGAACTGAAACGATTTGTTTTCAAACATAGGTAATAGGAAAACGCAGCGAAAGCCATCGGTCAACTTGATCGGTGGCTTTTTGGTATCCAGTTGTTACTCGCATGCGTACTTTAATAAATGAAAGCGTTTGAGCGTTTTCGCGTTGTTCCGTGCTCTTGCACGAGGAAGCGCTTCCAATGTACTCTCAAGATAACGACAAAATAATCCCAATTAACAAAATAATGTCAATAATTGAAAAAGAAAGCGGAGGGGTAGGCAATGAGCAATACCGATTTTTTCCCGATTCAGGACTGGGACTACCTAGAGTTTTATACAGGGAATGCCAAGCAAGCGATGCACTATTTCACAAATGCGTTTGGATTTGAAGCAGTAGCCTATGCAGGCTTGGAGACAGGTTCTCGGGAAAAGGTTTCCTACGTCTTGAAGCAGAAGCATATGACGTTCGTGATCAGTGGAGCGCTTACGCCTGACAGCCCGATCGCGGAATTTGTGAAAAAGCATGGGGACGGAGTCAAAGACGTTGCCCTGCGTGTAGAGGATTGTGAGCAGGCTTACCGGGAGGCCGTTTCTCGCGGAGCCATTCCGATCATGGAACCGACTGAGTATACCGATGAATTCGGGACAGTCAAAAAAGCGATTATCGGTACGTACGGCGAAAACATTCACTCCTTTATCGAACGAAAAAATTACAACGGACCATTCTTCCCAGGCTTTAAAGCTTACCAATCACAAGTCAAAGGTGAGGGTACAGGTATCATCGGCATCGATCACATCGTTGGTAACGTTGAGGTCATGGATGAGTGGGTGGAATATTACCAAAAGGTCATGGGCTTTACAGCCGTACAAAATTTCAGTGAGGACGACATCTCAACGGAGTATTCTGCACTCATGTCCAAAGTGATGCAAAGTGGAACGGGACGTATCAAGTTCCCGATCAATGAGCCAGCAGAAGGACGCCGCAAGTCGCAGATTCAGGAGTTTTTGGAGTTCTACAAAGGGCCAGGCGTACAGCATATTGCCATCCTGACCAACGATATCATCGACACTGTATCAAAGCTGCGTGATAACGGTGTAGATTTCCTCATGGTGCCAGATGCGTACTACGAAGATTTGAAAGAGCGTGTAGGGGAAATTGATGAAGATATCGAGGCGCTGAGAAAGCTGGGTGTCTTGGTCGATAGAGACGACGAAGGCTATCTCTTGCAGCTGTTCAGCAAGCCGATTGTAGACCGCCCGACGTTGTTCATCGAGATTATCCAGCGCAAAGGAGCACGCGGCTTCGGGAATGGCAACTTCAAGGCACTGTTCGAGGCGCTGGAGCGCGAACAGGAGCGCAGAGGTAACCTGTAATTTATTGATGTAACGAGTATGACAAGACCATCTCAAGCTAAAAAAGCTGAAGGGATGGTCTTTTTCTATTTGCGGAGCAGAAAAAATAAAATCTCATGAACCATATGACCGCCTCTATCATCTATACTAATAGGAACCAAATATTGGAGATAAAAGGAGGTTTATGCAATGTGAGCGTCAAGATGGAAGTTCAGCAAGACATTCAGCTAGCGCAGGACGGTAGCGTAGAAGCTTTTGCCAGAGTCATTCAATTGTACGAGCGTACCTTGTATGGTGTGGCACGAACCTATGTCGGGCGGGATGAGGATTGTGCCGATGTGGTGCAGGATACGGTGATGAAAGCATTCAGAGCCATCCGAACGCTGCGAGAGCCTGCTTATTTTAAAACATGGGTGATCCAAATTCTCATAAACGAATGCAGACAATGGCAGCGAAAAAAGAAACGAAGTCCAACCGTAGAGCTGTCTCCGCTACAAATAGAGAGAAAATCGGTACAGGCTCCCTACGAAGCTATTGAACTAACAGAGGCAGTATGGAAGCTGGAGCATGAGCTGCGCATCGTTGTTTGGCTTCACTATTACGAGGATTTGCCGATCAAGCAAGTCGCCTTGCGAGTAGGTGTCCCAGAAGGCACAGTGAAATCCCGGCTGCACCGGGCTCGTGTGCTGCTTGCAGAAGAGCTGGAATCCTCCCAGGAAAGGAACGTGGACGATGACCCGACTTTCGTGCGGAAGCTGAGTCTGGATGACTTCGCTCCGCTATCAGCCGCATAAGTACACAGATGACCAAAAGAGAGAGAAAGGGCCGAAATTGCGATGATTCGTCGATTGGAACCAAAGGAATATGCAAAAATCAAGACGTTGCTATCACCTGATAACGTAAACAACTTGACCATCCATGCGATTATCAATGGGACAAATCGAGGAGCGATTTACGTAGATGATGTGGAGCAGCCCCGGACAGCATTGGTCGATCAAACCGGCGTGATCAGTATCTTCGTAGGGGATGCTGCCAATGAAGCGTTCACAGTGGACCTGGGTACCTTTATTGAGGGAGAATTGCGCAGATATACGACTGAATCGTGCGGGGGCACTCATTTTCTGGCAGTTGTGCCTGATGAAGCGTGGGAGGAGGCAGTAACCAAAGCGATCTCGCATCGAGAGATAGAAACGGATTGGGAGTATTACTACCAGTTCAATCCCGAGCAATTCCAAGCGCGAAAGATCAGCTACCGCCCTCTGCCTGAAGGATACACTTTGAAAAGAATCAATGCAGGTGTCATTGAAAACGACCCTGACAACATCTTGATAGAGGTTGTAGAAGAATTCTATCATTCGGTGGATGATTTTTTGCAGTGGGGTGTAGGATTCTGCGTATGTAAAGGAAATAGGATTGTGAGTGCTTGCCTGTCTTGCTGTGTCCATGAGCGTGACCATGAAATTAGCGTGGAAACGTACGAGGAAGCCGACATGAACAAAGGCTTTGCTACGCTTGCTTGCGCGGCGTACATGGAGCATTGCATGGAACATGGACTGACACCGCACTGGACCACTCTGGAAACCAACGAGGAATCGGTACGTCTGGGGACAAAGCTAGGGTTTGCGCCTAAGGAAAAGTGTAAAATACTGGAGTTCGAATATTAAAACGATACGCGTATCTATGGGTTGTCGAAATCACTTCGGCAACCTTTTTTGCTAGGAAAGAAGGAGAATCTAAAGGGAAATACGATGTGAAAAGTGAATATTTTGATTAGTGATAGAAACGAACAGGAATCATCGGGCAGCGATTGAGAGGGATCAACCAATGAATATGGCATTAATGGTTCCATTGACGGAGCGGACGGCTGTTTTGATCGTGGTGGCCTTGCTGTTTACACGTGTACGTGCATTCCGCAGCATATTGAACCAGCAAGCGACGTGGCGAGAAAAAGCACTAATGGTCGTCATTTTTTCCGCTATTTCCATACTGGGTACATACAATGGCATCTGGTATCAGGATGCGATTGCGAATTCACGTGTGATCGGGACCGTTGTGGCAGGCTTGCTGGCTGGTCCTTGGGTAGGGCTAATGACGGGGCTGATTGCCGGGATACATCGCTATTCTTTGGGGGGCTTTACGGACTTGGCATGTGCCATCTCGACGATAAGCGAGGGCTTGTTTGCGGGATTAATCTATCAGTTCCGCCGTAACCGCAGCAAAAAAATCGGGTGGACGACAGCACTCGTTGTTGGTTTCTTGGCGGAGTGGCTGCAAATGGGAATTGTTTTGCTCGTCGCACGTCCTTACGCTGACGCTTTGGCATTGGTGCAGGCTATTAGTGTACCGATGTCTGTCGTCAACTCAGTCGGGATTGCTATTTTGATCATTATTATTGATTTAGCCAAAAAGGAAGAAGATCGGATTGGCGCGCTCCAAGCCCAGCGAACGCTGCAAGTAGCGGACAAAACGCTGTCTTACTTGCGCCAAGGACTGACGTACGACTCAGCTCAAAAGGTAGCGGAGGAAATATTGCGCACGACGCGTGTAGCAGCGGTTGCGATTACCGATACGCGCTCTGTGCTTGCGCATGTTGGCGCAGGCTCGTCCCATCACGTAGTGGGAGAAGGCATAACGACCAAGGCGACCCGTGAAGTTTTATCGACCAAAGAAGTGAAGATTGCGCAGACGAAGGAAGAGATTGGGTGCAGGGAGACGAATTGTTCCTTGCGCTATGCGATCCTTGTCCCCCTGATGCGAAGACGTGAAGTGGCGGGTGTACTCAAGCTGTATCAGGATCGCTCACGCAAATTGTCAGCAGTGGACTTGGAACTCGTACGCGGATTAGGGAACCTGATATCGAGTCAGCTCGAACTGGCTGAGCTGGAAAAGCAGTCCCGCCTGTTGGCAGATGCAGAAATCAGAGCCTTGCATGCGCAGATCAATCCGCATTTCTTGTTCAATGCGCTCAATACGATCGTTTCATTTATTCGCTTCCGTCCCGAACAGGCGCGCGAACTGTTGATTCATTTGGGGGAGTACTTCCGGCGAAATTTGCATGACTCTGGCGGATATGTCAGTCTGGCGCGTGAGCTGGAGCATATCGAAGCGTATCTGGCCATCGAACGTGCGAGGTTCGGAGACAAGCTCCATGTAGAGTACGACATCGAGGATGGTGTAGAGCGGTTTACCGTACCAGGACTGATTTTGCAGCCCCTGGTAGAAAATGCGGTCAAGCACGGGCTGTTGCCCAAGCGTGAAGGGGGAACCGTAGTGATTCGTGCACGGCGCAAAGAAAAGCAAATCGTCGAACTGACAGTGGCAGATAATGGAGTCGGAATGGAAGTGGACCCATTCAAGCCAGCCCTAGCTGAGAAGAGTGCAGGGCGGCAATTATCTGGGATCGGTCTTGCCAATGTAAAAAGCCGTCTCCAGTCGATCTACGGAGAACCGTATGGAATCGTGATCGAGAGCAAAAGCGGAAGCGGCACAACATGCACCATACAATTACCGATAGGGGTGAACGTCAGTGCTCAAAGTGTTCATCGTCGATGATGAGACGCCAGCCAGAGAAGAACTGCGGTATTTGCTGGAGCAGTTCTCGGAAGTGTCCGTAGTAGGAGAGGCGGGCAGCGGGGAAGAGGCGTTGGAAGCGGTTCTTCAGACTGAGCCGGATGCGGTTTTTTTGGACATCCATTTGCAGGACAGGGATGGCGTCGATGTGGGGCAGGAGCTTCTGGAATCCATGGTCAATCCACCTGTCATCATCTTTGCAAGTGCGTATGAATTTCATGCGGTTCGAGCATTTGAGGCGGAAGCCGTTGATTATATTGTCAAGCCGTTCAGCGAAATGCGTCTGGAAAAGACGATGAATCGGGTACGAAAAATGAGGCGGAAAAGTGAGCCTGCATTGGACGCGTCACCACTGCTGGAGGAAAGGCTACAGTCTCTTCTGCAAAATGTGCTGGTCGATACTCAGCCGCGTCGAGTCCCGGTGGAAAAAAACGGAAAGATCATGCTGATTGATCCAAATGAAATCGTCTATGCCACCTTGGAAGGAAGGTATGCGAGCATTTATACAGCTGGTGAGCAATATGCGACCACGTTTACGCTGCAGGAGCTGGAGAACAGGCTGTCACGCCAGCAGTTTTTTCGGACGCATCGCGCTTTTATTGTCAATTTATCCAAAACGGCAGAGCTCGTTCCTTGGTTCAAAGGCTCGATTCATCTAGTCATGGAAGATCATCGCAAAACAGAAGTGCCTGTTAGCCGCAATGTCGTGAAGGAATTGAAGAAACGACTGGGGTTTTAAAGGAAACAGACCAATCCTGCGTCCCGTTTGGGAGGGGAGGATTGGTCTGTTTTTTTCGACTGCTTACATGGGATAGTGATCGTTTTTCTTACGCGTCACCATAATTCCGCCCAATACGATCAGGAGCAAGCCAAGGATGCCGCCTACTTGGGTGGACGCCAGATTCGCGATCAAAAACACGATGGCAATGACGGTGAGGATACCAATTGGGATCAAGAGAGCGGGTTTGCGATTGCCGAATATGTACAGCTCGGTAAGCCCAACGGCAGGACCAATGAGGAAAAAGGGCCACGTTGTGCTCATATCACCGCCCAAAAATAGCTGACTGAAAAAGAAGAGCGGAGCGTAGACGAGCAAGATCCCGCCAGGAACGAGTAATCCAGCTCGATTTGGCTGCGGATTCATAAAGAAGAAAATATGAAACCCGATTGCTGGAATGAGAAGAAAGACTGGCCATAGCAAATCTATCGCGAGCGGAATGTTCAGGTAGGTTGCCAGAACAAAAATCGCTCCGATTCCGATAATGATGTAACCCCCGATTCGTCGCATGTGCGTATTCTCCTTTTTGATTTCCATACCAATTTATGTATAACTTTAACATATTGTGGAGGAGTTTGGATCAGACTCGGGGCGGAGACTTTCTACGTCCCAAAATTGAACACGCTTACACTCAAACGAGGATGGTGCAGCTTGTGCTTGTTTTTGTACGGTTCAGCCATTTTTTATGTTGGGATCTCGTCCGATGTGATACGTTTTTTTAAGGTTTTATTGCCTGAATATTACATAAATAGAAAGGGGCGACTCGAATGAAAAAATGGCTTCTTTCCCTCCTGATCTGGGGCGGGATAGCCGCATTGGGTGCTGTCGGATTCGGAATGATAGCGCTCTGGCAAGGGGAATCTGTCAACTCGTTCTGGTTATTGACGGCTGCGTTCTGCACTTATGCTGTAGCTTATCGTTTTTACAGCAAATTCATTGCTCGTAAAATCATGTCCCTCGACGACAATCGCGCCACTCCGGCGGAAGTGAACAACGATGGCAAAGACTTTGTGCCAACGAACAAATGGGTGTTGTTCGGGCACCATTTTGCTGCGATTGCAGGTGCAGGCCCGCTTGTAGGTCCTACGCTGGCTGCGCAAATGGGATATTTGCCGGGAACGATCTGGATTATCGTCGGGGTTGTGATCGGTGGAGCGGTGCAGGACTTCATTATTTTGTTCGGATCGATGCGTCGCAACGGTAAATCTCTTGGTCAAATTGCCAAGGAAGAGATCGGTCCAGTAGGCGGAGCACTCGCGCTGATTGGTATCATTGCCATTATGATTATCCTGATTGCTGTTTTGGCGATGGTTGTTGTGAACGCTCTTGCTGAATCGCCGTGGGCTACCTTCACGATATTCATGACGCTACCCATTGCTATATTGATGGGATTGTATATGCGGTATATACGACCTGGGCAGGTATTAGAGGGCTCGATCATCGGGCTGGCGTTGCTGTTCTTTTCCCTGTGGCTCGGTCAAATCGTTGCTGCATCGCCAACATGGGGACCAGCCTTCACTTTTTCCAAGGTACAGCTTGCTTGGATGATTATTGTGTACGGCTTCATTGCCTCCGTTTTGCCTGTGTGGCTGCTCTTGGCACCGCGCGATTATCTCAGCTCATTCTTGAAGGTAGGGACGATTGCGGTATTGGCGGTGGGAATCGTGCTGACACTGCCGCCGTTGCAAATGCCTGCACTGACGAAGTTCATTGATGGAACTGGCCCTGTTTTCGCAGGAAATCTGTTCCCCTTCTTGTTTATTACCATCGCGTGCGGAGCCGTATCGGGATTCCATTCTCTCGTATCATCCGGAACGACGCCGAAGATGATCGCGAAGGAATCGCATGCGCCACTGATTGGTTACGGTGGAATGTTGATGGAGTCTGGCGTTGCGGTTATGGCGATGATTGCAGCGTGCGTGCTGACTCCTGGTGTCTATTTTGCGATCAACTCACCGGCCGCAGCAATTGGCGTGGATGCAGTCCAGGTTGCGACGACGATAACGGGCTGGGGCTATACCGTAACCCCTGACCAATTAACAACGCTTGCCAACGACATTCAGGAAAAGACGATCCTTTCCCGGACGGGAGGAGCGCCGTCACTGGCAATCGGGATGGCGACGATTTTCTCGGGTGTATTGGGTGGCAAGGCATTAATGGCATTCTGGTATCACTTTGCGATCTTGTTTGAGGCAGTCTTTATTTTGACGACGATCGATGCGGGAACGCGTGTCGGACGATTTATGGTACAAGACATGCTCGGAAACGTCATTCCGAAAATGAAGGAAGTCAACTGGCTGCCGGGTAATCTGATTGGTTCTGGGATCATTACCATCGGATGGGGATACTTCCTGCTCCAAGGTGTCATGGACCCGTTGGGAGGCATTTACACCCTGTGGCCGCTCTTTGGTATCGCCAACCAGATGCTCGCCGCGATTGCGTTTACGGTGGGAACGACGATTATTTTCAAAATGGGCAAAGCCGCCTACTCATGGATCACACTCGTACCGATGGCTTGGCTGACGACGGCTACGTTGACAGCGGGCTGGCAAAAGCTGTTCCATCCTGATCCAAAAATCGGGTTCCTCTCGCATGCAGAAGCATTCCAAAAGGCACTGGATGCTGGTGCGCTTCCAAAAGGGGTAAAAACGGTGGAAGCTGCACAAAAAATGATCTTCAACGACCAGATCGATGCTGTGGTATGTGCGATCTTCATGGTCATTACGATTGGGATCATTCTCGACGGAGCGCGGGTATGGATCAATATTCTCCGTGGCAAACACTATCCGTTGCAGGAGTCGCCGTACATCAAGTCCAAAGGAAATGTATTTGACGGGAAAGGGCATCACGTAGCATGAGGCGCAAGCTAAGAGCCATGCGAAAGGCAATGCGCAAAGTGAGCTCTGCTATTAAAACGATTTTCGGAATGCCCGACTATGATCGCTATCTCGCTCATTGGTACGAGACGCATGGGGCACCGGGTATCTTTCCGATGACAGAGCGTGAGTACTACATGTACGCATTGACTGAACGCTTTGAAAAAGGCGGCGTAACGCGCTGCTGCTAAAGTAGTCATGTAAAAAAGGGTGTCTCCACAGTCAGATAATGACGAGGGAGAGACCCTTTTTCAATCATCCGGGTGTTTTCAGGCGCATTCCTCATGGCTAACGTGTGGTGTAACAGCAGGTAAAGTATGGTACACTAAATAATATAGCATGGCCGTTTTTTAGCACGAGCTGTCTCATCATTTTTAAATAAAACGTCGAAGCCTCTCTTTCTAGGTGAAAGGGGCGTGCTTTGCGAAAAAATAAGTCAAGTTTTAGGTGGCGATACGTGTGCAAGCATCAACACTGGCGGCTCTCAAGGAGCTCGCTTTGCAATGCGCCCGTTCAGCGGGTGAGCTGAGTATGAAGCGAATGAAGGAGCCTTTTACCGTCGAGTATAAAACATCAGCCTCCGATCTTGTTACAGCCGTAGATAAAGAAGTGGAGAATCACGTCATTCAGATGATTCTTGCACGCTTCCCTGATCACGGCATTCTTGGAGAAGAGAGTGCACATGCGGAGGATTACAAGCAGTATGACACGCTTTGGGTCATCGACCCGATTGATGGCACGACCAATTTTGTTCATCAGCAAATCAATTTTTCCGTTTCCATTGCCGTTTACCATAAAGGAGAGGGAATGATCGGAGCGGTTTACGATCCTTCCAGAGACGAGTTATTTTATGCGGTAAAAGGGGAAGGGGCTTTTCTCAATGATCGTCCCTTGCAGGTGAATCGAGCAGTAAGCCTGGAACAAGCTTTGTTATGCACGAGTGTATTTTGGAACAAGCGTGCTGAGCAGATCGGCATCGACTTGATCGTGAAAAAGCTTGCTGGGAAGGTTCGCGGAATGCGCCTGCTAGGAAGCGCCGCTCTGGAGATGGCGTATGTGGCTGCGGGTAGACTGGATGGCTACGTCAGTATGCAGCTCAATGCGTGGGATTTCGGGGCAGCTCGCATTATTGTAGAGGAAGCGGGTGGCCGGGTGACGACCATGATGGGGACACCACTGCCGTACGACCAAAAAAGCAGCGTGATGGCTTGCAACCCGACTTTTTATGAGGAGCTGCAGCATTACTTGAAATCCGAACAGACGGATGTACCTTCACAAAATTAAATGTCACAAGAACCCGCTGGATATACGCATCCAGTGGGTTTTCTTTTGCTATGCATATTGGGTTTTCGTTTGGACGTCGGTTGCATATGCTATAAAAGCATAGCCGGAAGACGAGCAGCGACTGTATTTGTTACGAAGTCGGCTTGTCCGAATAAGGGGGGATAACCATGACCCTGATTGAGGAAAGTGTAAAGTTGATCCTTCAGCATCAAGCGAGTACGGGGGCGTATCTCGCTTCACCCGCATTTATTCACTATCAGTATGCGTGGCTCCGCGATGGAACATTTACGGCCTACGCGATGAACCGTACCGGCAACCATGAGAGCGCCCGCAAGTTTTACCAATGGTGCGATGATGTGATCCGAAAGCATGAGGCAAAGGCAAGAGCAGCCATTTCGGCAGTAAAAAAAGGATTAGACAAAAATAATGCGGGGAACGACCGCTTTTTGCATACGCGCTATACAGCGGACGGAGAAGAAGTAGCAGGCGAATGGGGCAGCTTTCAGCTCGATGGCTACGGGACATGGCTGTGGGGGCTGGCTGAGCATGTGCGGATGAGTGGGGAGCATGACTTGATTCACGAGCTGAAGCCATCTATTGAACTGACGATTGACTATGTAGTGGCGTGCTGGCAGCTCCCTAACTTTGATTGCTGGGAAGAGGGAGGAGACCGAATCCACCCAGTGACGCTAGGAGCTATTTATGCAGGGATCAAGGCGATGGAGTCTTATTTGTCCGACCGAGCTTTCGAACTCGCTCAGCAAGGAGAGACCATTCGCCAATTCATACGCGAACATGGCACAGCCAACAGGCGATTGATAAAGTCCGTTGGGGATCATTCGGTGGATGCGAGTCTTCTCTGGCTGGCCCTGCCGTATGGGATCGTCGACGTGGATGATCCGCTCATGATCCGAACCGTGCAGGCCATAGAAGAGGAGCTGCGCGCAGGATATGGCGTGCATCGCTACCCGACCGATACGTATTATGGCGGGGGGCAGTGGCTGCTGTTATCTGCGTGGTTGGGCTGGTATTACGTGAAAACGGGCAGGAGTGAAGAAGCGGAAAAGATAGCAGCGTGGATTGTTTCCCAGCGGCAAGCAAGCGGACTGCCTGAACAAGTGCAGGAGCATTTGCTTTCTCCGGCTCATTATGAGATGTGGGTGGAGAGGGCAGGCCATCCTGCTGTGCCGCTCCTTTGGTCGCATGCGATGTTTCTCGTGTTGGCGGCAGAGCTCGGCATGCAGTACTAGCCAGGAAGAGAGTCTTCCTGGCTTTTCTTATTACTGACATCGATTGACACCATTTGTTGCATCGATGCGCCAATAGCGACAAGCATGGAAATACTTGCGTTTCTAAAAGGCTTGGTGCTTGACAGTCCTTCTGGATAACCGAGGCTTCATCGTTGCGAGCAGGACACCGATAAGCGTCACAACGCCACCAGCCATCGTCACAAGCGTAGGATCTTCACCCAGCCACACCCAAGCAATCAGTAAAGCGAGCACTGGCGTCATGTAAAGGGAGGTAGTAGCCTCCGCGGTGCCAACGACAGAAGTCACATAGGCGAGGGACAAATAAGCAACAACGCTAGGGAAAATGCCCAAATACACAACACTGAGTGTCATATCCCAAGGCGCTTGGGCTATCGCTATGCCAAGCCCGGGCAAAAAGAAGAGCATACATAAGGTACCTGCCCATAAGGTGTAGGTGGTAAACGCGAAAACGCCATATTTTTCTATGAATGGCTTCTGAAACGCAAAGTAAATGCTTTCGCTAATGGCTGCCAATAATATCAAGAATATTCCGTCTGTTATTTGGAGGGTCTCCCCTGTGCCAATCGTGCAGATGGCGACTCCGAGAAAACTGATCAGTGCACCTAACCAGCCTCTCGCACCGAAATGCTCCCGGAAAAATAGGAGAGCGAGGAGAGCGGAAAAGATTGGTGTCGTCGTGACCAAAAGGCTGGCTACCCCTGCACCTACAGTCATCTCCCCGTAGTTGAGCGCTGTATGGTAAACGGCGAAACCCAAGCCCCCAAGCATAAGGATACCTGGGACATCCTTTAACTCCGGCAGACGGATGCGGAAAAAGAGTACGAGTATCCCGAGAAAAAGAGAGCCGATAAGAAAGCGAAGCAGCGAGAGATGCTCCGGCGAGTAGGCTTGCAGCCCAACGCGAATACCGGCAAAGGCCGAGGCCCATAACAAAATGCTGATGGCATGTGCAGCGAAAATACGACTTCTGATATGATGCAACAAGATAACTTCCCTCCTTTGAATGAAAAACCAACCAGCTATTCACTGCTTCTTCTTTCTTTTCCATGGTAATCAAGAAGTGGTAAAATATCTGCAACCACTCGGCTAACAAAAAAACCAACCACTTTTACCTAGAAAGATGAGGAAGACGAAGGGGATCGATCAGGTTGCACAGAGAGAAACGGTTGCCGAAATATCGGAAAATTATTGATTTTATTAAAGGAAAAATTACGACAGGAGAATGGCCGATTGGCAGCAAAATCCCCAGCCAACGCGAATTGGCACAATCGTTCGAAGTCAATCGGAGCACGGTCATTGCGGCATTGGAGGAGTTGACCGCAGACGGGTTGATCGAGGGAAAGCTGGGGATGGGCACTGTCGTCGTCAATAACACCTGGACGCTGTTAGCTACGACACCACCTCCGGATTGGAGTGAGTACGTCAGGTCTGGATTGCACAAGCCAAGCATGACGGCGGTTCAAGAAATCAATAAGCGTGAATTCCAGACAGACCTGATGCAACTGAGCAAAGGAGAGCTCTCCCCAGATATGTTTCCAGTCGATGTGATGAAGCAAGTCATGGAGCGGGTGACGAGGAACCTAAGCGGATTTGGATATGAAGAGCCGAGAGGGTACCTCCCCCTGCGTCAAGCGGTCAGTGATTATGTCGGACGACAAGGAATTACAGCTTCGCCGTCTTCTGTCTTAATCGTGTCTGGTGCATTGCAGGCGCTCCAATTAATTTCGGTAGGGTTATTGCATCGAGGTTCAACCGTGTTTTTGGAACAGCCTTCGTATCTCAATTCCTTGTATGTGTTCCAGTCGGCGGGGATGGAGCTTGCGGGATTGCCGATGGATCGTCAGGGGATGATTGTACAGGCGATCTATGCGAGGCGAAAACAGGAGCATGGGGCGATTCTGTACACCAATCCTTGTTTTCATAATCCAACAGGCATCCTGATGACAGAAAAACGCCGGTTGGAGCTGCTGCGAGTATGTGAAGAAGAGCGACTGCCGGTTATCGAGGATGACATTTACCGCGAACTGTGGACGAAAGAGCCTCCACCGCTGCCGCTCAAGGCAAGAGATAAACACGGACATGTCCTGTACATCGGGAGCCTGTCCAAGACACTGACCCCCGGCTTGCGGATTGGATGGGTAGTGGGGCCTGAGCCAGTTATCGAACGCCTGGCAGATATCAAGATGCAGACGGATTACGGAGCCAGCTCGCTTTCGCAGCGAGTGGCGGAGGAGTGGCTTGCGAGTGGTTGGTATGAGAAGCATATGCAGCAGGTGAGAGAGCAGCTCGTCCAGAGACAAGAGGCTGCTATCCAGGCACTCAAGAAGCACATGACGGATCTCGCGACATGGGATGTCCCTTTGGGAGGATTTTTCATCTGGCTGAAAATGAATGGAAAGCTCTCGATGATGGAGCTATTTACAGCAGCTATGCGTCAGGGGATATTGCTGAATCCAGGAAACATTTACGGAGTGACGCAAGAAGGATATGTGCGGCTGTCGTATGGATATGCGCCGATCGCCGATTTGGAGACAGGAATTGAGCGACTGAGTCAAATCATCCGTCACTTGTTAAAAAAACACGAAAGAGCTTGAAGGTACAAAGGCCTCTCCATCATATGTGGCGAAGCCTTTTTGTGTACCTTAATGGGTCTGGCGCGTAAGTTCCATGCCTTTTACATATTGCTGGCTGTGAACGGCGAACTCTGCCGTGAGTGGGGAGATCGACTGCCAGTTTCGCACCGCGAGCACCACTTCCCTTGTAATCGGGGGCGACAGAGGGATCGCGACGACTTTGGGGATGACAGGTGGCATGTACAGCTCAGGCATGATGGTGACGCCGATATACTCCTGCACCATGGTCAAAATCGTATACACCTCACGTACTTCAAACGTAACCGTTGGGCTGATGTGATTCTCTTGCAGCATTTTTCGGATGCAGCCATCCTTTGGCATGATAAAACAACGCTCCGCAATTTCGGAAAAACGAAGGGTCTGACTGTCTTTCAGTGGATGGGTATCTGGTAAAATGACCATCATTTCGTCTTGCAAGAGCGGCAACGTTTGCATTTCCTTATCAGGCATTACGGTAAAGGCAATGTCGACAACCGAGCTGTGAAGCCAGTTGCTAATTTCATCACTATCGCCTTCCAAAAGCAGGATGTCCACGGCCGGAAACCGCTTGCGAAAGCTGCCCAAAAGTCCGGGCAAGAAGCGGGAGGCGACGCTGGGGATCGAGGCAATACGCAGGGTACCGGACGAAATCCCGCGGGCTACGTTTGCTTCCTCCGTCATGCAGGATGTGATGTTCAAAATGTCGCGAGCGTGCGCAAGCATTCGCTCTCCGATACTCGTCGGAGTGATCCCGCTGCGACTTCGCTGAAAAAGACTGACGCCGAGCTCTTTTTCCAGGGACTGAATCATTTGCGAGACGGCGGATTGCGTAAAGCCGATTTCTTCTGCTGCCCGCGTGAAGCTTCCAGCTTTTGCTGCGGCGACAAACACTTGCAGTTGGGTAAGCGTCATGTCTCCTCGTTCCTTTTCATTAGTTTTTTCTTATGAAAAATATTATAAATCATTGTTTTACTAATGGAAAAGAGCTTCGTATAGTAAAAGGCATCACCAGTAAGAAAATACGAGGAGGAACATAGATGCATCCCGAATGGCAGCGAATTGCAAATGAATTTATCGAGGCGACCTCTTACCGAGTGGGCGAGCTGGAAAAAGGCTGGGCCTCTCGTTACGATTTTTCCAAAAGACCTGCGACGTATTTGCGTTATGAAGAGGTATTTGCCCGCATTGATTTGGGCAAGCCACAGTTTCCAGCGTCCGTCGATTTGTGGGAGGTCCTCGCTAATCGAAGATCCAAGCGTAATTTCTTGAAGCAGTCTATGACGCTTAACGAATTGAATCTCCTGCTGTGGGGTACACAGGGCATCACAGATGATATGGGAGACTATCAATTACGCACGACGCCGTCTGCCGGTGCCCTGTATCCGATTGAGACGTATCTGATGATTAACAACGTGGAGGGACTGGAGAAAGGCCTGTATCATCTGGATGTACAGAATTGGTGCTTGGAAGGACTGAAGAGAGAAGACACGTCAGAGATCGCCTATATGTTCACGGAAGAACAAGAGGTAACGAGACGGGCTGCTGTCAATTTCGTTTGGACAGCGATGGTGGATCGCACGAAAGACAAATACAAAGAGCGTGCGTACCGCTATATTTGGTGGGATTCCGGGCACGTGTCGCAGAACCTGCATTTGGTAGCAAACGGACTGGGGCTTGGGGTAACGACAATTGGTCACTGGATGGATCATGACATGAACGAATATTTAGGCATCGATGGCAAGTCCCATTTGTCTATTTTGATGGCATCCGTGGGCAAAATCGCAGGTGGGCATTGGCTGACGGATCGTCGACCGGAATAAGCAGCAAAAAAGGATGGGCATAAGTAGCCGCATCCTTTTTTTTCAGTGCGCCCAGCA
>NZ_PXZO01000016.1 GCF_003013475.1 Brevibacillus porteri | reverse complement strand
TACCACGGTGTACCACTTTTTCCGCGATTTCCATTTTCAAAACACAGTCGTATCAAGGGTTTCAGCCGAAGTGGTACACTTGGTGCACTTTTTTTGCGAATAAACAATCCTATATATACCCCTTATACCTTGCACGTGTGTGATGACGTATGATCGAACGTAGGTGGGGGTCGCGTATATAGAAAACTTCGTTTTCAAGTGTGGTAGTGTACCATTTCTTTTAAAAGCCGCGTCATTGCTGGATTCTTGTTTCCAATTTCCCCCAAAAAGTGGTACACCGTGGTACACTCGGGGGTCAAAATGGTACACTTCTCATTCTGATTTTTTCTGAGATGGTCATGTATTTTTATCTGACTATACAAATTTGAATACTTGGTTTAATGGTTGTGCGGCAGGCTGCCCGCCCACGTGTCTATGGGGTTTTGGTTTGTTATTGACGAGGAGCACTCCTCATCGTCATTTCTCAAATATCCATTCCTCTGGCTTTCACAATCTCCAAAGCCTGAGGTTCTGTGAAACCAGCTGCAACCAGTGCATCAAATCGTGCCTTAAGCAACTTCGAGGACTGTGCATACAATTGGATTTAGAAAGGCATTTGCGCCACTAGGCCGTCGATTAACATTTGCCATTCAATTGGTGTTAACTTTCCGTTTGGCTTATCCATACCTCGCTCACCTCATCACAATTTCTCTTTATAATCCCAGGAGTTGCTGGAGCCGTTGTTCTTTCTCTCTGAGCCGGAGAATCTCTTCATTACGCTGTTCAGCATGGAGACAAATTGCTGCAGCTCACGCTCTACCTTTTCATCAAAGGATCTGCCTTTTATCCGATCAATCAGCGTGCGTTGTACGTTCCTGATTTCTGTAGGGCCATTGATGACTTTCTTTTCACAACTGAACTGCACCCAATCATCACTAATGTACCTGATCTGAATCTTGTCCACTTCCCAAAGGCCCATGCTCTCAATCAGTTTGCGAACCTTCTCGACTTGCTGAGGGGTAGGTATCGATTTAGTTCCCATCTGAGCTACTCCTTATCACAATCTCTCTTAAAAACGCAGCTTCCTTAGTGCTTCTATCGCCTCTTCTGCTGTAAAGCAGACTCCACCAAACAGATGTGCCGTATCAATAATCCGCTGTTCCAGTTGATCGTCGGTCATATCTACCATGAAAATTCCCCAGAAACCAAATCCTTCACGAATATTACGCAGGGCCTTCTTCCTCTTGCGCTTCCATTGAAGCCTGTTCCACCATTTCATTGGCATATCTCCTCATCACAGTTTCTCTTAAATAATCCGTATACCGCCAATCTTTATCAGGATTATTAAGCCAAAGACAATCGGGGGCCAAAATAGTCGTAACAACAATCTTTGCCACCATGAGAAGTCTTCCGGCATGCTAAAGTAAAAGCTTGTGACGTAGAAAACTGTCAGGCAAATACCAGCGATGATCCAAAACACATTGACCACCTCATTTTCAAAATTTCTCTTATGTTAAATGGCCTCTTTAGCTTTGATGTAGACTCGAGCATATTCACCAGCCAAGTCCTCCGATCTGAACATTGAATCGGCGAGAATAGTCCTAGAGTGTTTACCCCGATAAACGCAGGCGCTCACTTCATACCCATCTGCAAATGTTTCATGATCTAACCAAATACCTTGCTTTCTTGCCTCCTCAATAAGGATCAACATGCCATCTCCTGTAGTCGAGAATTTAGGCAAGTTGGATGGTACACCGTTTCTTATATACGTATCAGGTAGTATTTCTTGCAACCCAATTGCCTCGGCTATCTTCTTGTCCAACTCACGTCCTGCCTCCATTACTTGCCCACCTCCAGTAGATCAGGATTCTCGTAGATATTTCCGATGACTTCTGCTTCATCGATGTCTTCAAACAAGCACTCCAGGTCAACCGAATGCCTGTTTGTTACTGTGAACTGAGCTTGACTTGCGTCCCATTCAATCGCCCCGACACTAAGTGTTTCTTCCCAATCGCTCCCGCTGTCGTAAGCGTCTGGATACCGCAAAATGTCCCCTTCATAAATCTCCTTGCCGTTCTTGTCTCGGAGACCAGTGAATTGCATAATGACAGCATCCTCGACAGTTGACCAGATAGGCTGCTTCCAGCTCTCGCCGTATTCGTCCGTGATCTCCTGGCGTTCATTGAATGTGTGCAGCTTAAATTTACCGTCCCAATCGACTTCGAATTTGTAGTTGCTTTTCGGATACACAGCGCTGATTAGTTCTTTCCCGTTCCACGCCCGAAACTTGATCTCACGTCCTGATTGCATCAGTTGCCCACCTCCAGCAGATCTGGGTTCTCGTAAATGTTGCCGATGACCTCTCCTGTGCAATAATCGATGTCGTTTCTGTGAACCGTTTGTTGCAAGTTCCATGATCCTTGCTTATCAGATACCAGCCAGCATAGACCGACGTCAGCCTGAGAACCCCACTCAACAACACCAAAATAATCGAATTGTCTTCCGTTTTTTAATTCATGCCCGTACAAATAAGTAGTTCCTTTGATAATATCGCCTTCGTATATCTCCTTGCCGTTCCTGTCACGGAGTCCCGTATATTGCAGCAACTCCACTTCGTCTAGGTATTTCGAGGTGCATTCATGCGGTTCTTCTTTGTCAATGAACTCGCTCCGGAAGGCAAGAGTCCCTTCATCCTGCCACCAATTCAAAACCATCGGATGCATCATCTTTTCCCGATCCGGGTCCCATGCACGAAATTTAATTACCCGTCCTGCTTGCATCCCGTTCCCCTACCTTTCGAGTAATTCTGCTGGTATTCTAAAAGCGTTCACTACATACTCAAGAAATTGTTTGGAAGTATTTCCGTAGCTCATCGAAAGCATCACAACTCCTGGTTGCAGCCACTGTTCACCAGTCAGAACATGCGTGACAGCCCGTGTCTCAACCTCGCCCGTATATTCTCCAGCCTCTGGATCGTATTCCCGCAGCACCAGCACATCACCCGGCTGATAGTTTCGATCATTCAGCCGCAGCTCGGCCGTCTTGATGCCTGCCCGAACATCACGGAAATGCTCGGGCCATGTTTTAAGGTCGTGGATCATGCCGTTTCCTCCTCATTCAAACCGAATGGTAAAACCATGTCCTCTGGCAATACCCAAAAATGGTACATATTCGCCTCGTCAACTAGTTCTGACACTTTCGGAAACACTTCAATTGCGATTGCTTCCTCACCAAACAACTCGTTTTTGATCCGTTGTTTTTCACGCCAAGGAATATCTGTATTTGGCGCATTTCTCATGCACGCATGCTGTACGATTCCCCATTCAGTTTGTACGTCCCGTACCATGACCGTATATTTCGTGTTGTGATAAACCCTATCCATTTCGCCAAACCAACCGTTTTTGATACCTAATTCCTTGGGAGACTTGGCCGTTTTCCAAGGTTTATTTTCAGCTTTTGGCATTGTGGTGTGTCTCCTTCTCACAAGTAATGTTATGTTAAATTGTCGCCTGCTCGTCGAGATACCGCACTGGCTTACCTGTTTTCTTCGCGTATTCAATCTCGTTTCTAGTGCTACTACCTACGTATCCATCAACATTGATGACGTAAATCTCGTCTGCCAGATCGATTTTCCTAAAATGGATGTTGTCCAGCATCTGTTTCTCTTGTTCGGTTAACTGGATACCCTCGCTATGACCAAAAACCCCGACTGATATAACGATGTTCCCCTGCATTGTCAGGTCTTTGTTCGCTGCTTCAAACTCCTTCTTGAACCGCGTAGAGCCGCAAAGAGTAATAACCTTTAGTTTTTCAATCTCACGCCTGCACTTGCACGGGAATCTGTAGTGGATCGCCTCGCCACATGTTCCGCATGCGCCTATTCGTTGATTTTCCATACCTTTCGACCTCCTATTTATCAAATCGATTGGTTTGTAAAACTAACGAACCACAACACCTTTCGCCCACTTTTCGAATTCCCATATCGCTACGCAATATGTAATCTTACTGTTCGCTTTCATTTTGTAATTAACGAGATGCCCACTAAATCCGACTACCGTTCGATGACGTCCGCTGTCATTGTGGTATGTCTTACCGACTTCGATTTGCAATTCCACTACTCATCACTCCTCATTTATCACATCGTGTGTTGTGTTACCTGTCGCAGCGCAAGCAATAATCGTGCATCTGCATCGTTCCTTTCCGATCAAATATCCTATGTCCGAACCACTTGCATAAAAAACGTTTAATCACTTATGAAACCCCCAACCCAAATCCCCAACAAGAACGTCCATAAAGGTAATCCTAAAAACAAAAGCGTTCCAACTAACTCCAAGTCATACCGGAATCGATACTTGAAATAATCTTTCAAACAACATCCCTCCTTACCACAATTACCGAAGTGTTAAGTGCATTCAATCCATCCATCTGTTAGAATTGTTGCAAAAAGGAAATTGTTGGTGATCCTTATGAAAAATAGACCTCTTTGGTTCAATATCTTTTCAATAGTTGCCCTTTCAATCGCAGTAGTGAACATTTTTATACATGCGCCTTTCTTAAGAATATTGACAATGCTATGCCTACCCGTTTTCATGGCTTCCTTAGGAACATTTGAGTTGAAGAAAAACCGAAAGATGGCCTTTATTATGTTTGGTGTGGCCGCTTTTCAAGTTTTCGTGTTGATAGATACCATTTATGTCTTCTCCACAAAATAACTATTAAATTAAAGATAAAACTAAAAGGCTGTGAACTTATGAACACTGGATTTTTAAAACAATGGTGCCTCGAACATGATGTGGAAACCAGATCCATTAACGCTTTTTGGTATTGTTTTCGAAACTACCGAATCGAAGACAGCGAAGAATTTAAATCAGTATTTGGTGTAGATTTTAAAGAAGATGATTTAACAGTCTCGCTGAAAGAAGTAGCCCTGTTCATTGACCAATGGGATGAAAACTCAACTTATGCAGCGATCTCACACGGATTTGATTATGTGGTCTCTTATATCCCGATTGTGTTTAAAGGCAAGAAACTTGGCTGGTATAAACTTTTCTTTACTCTTGAAGGTGAAACTTTTGATGACCTCCTTACATTTGACTAATTACACATTTTGTTAACCATTGGAAATTTCATACTTGATCATTCTCTTTTTGACACGCTATACTTTCACAAGCCACTAATGAGAGGATGAAATCTATTGCGTACAATTACCTTGGCTGATGGTCAAACAATTAATGTTGAATGCCTAAGTTGTGCTATAGTCGGCGGATTAGTTATACCAGAAGGAGGTGTACTAATTGAGACCGACTATTTTCATGCTCATCAGGATGTTGCCTACCCAATCACTGGGCAGGTAATCGTTGCCTCTAAACGCCACATTAAATGTCTTGATGAACTAACCGAGGAAGAAGCACACGATTACATACTCTTAATTCGGAAGATTAGAAAAGCACAACGAGAAGTATTAGGAATTGAACATGTCTATTATTTTTACAACGAGGATACTACCCATCATTTTCATATATGGATGGTTCCACGTTACGAATGGATGACACAGTTCGGGCGATCCGTTGAATCTTTGCGCCCCGCCCTATTACATGCTCGTACGAATATGAATTCCATTGAAGAAACTAATCAAATAATCAATTCGATTAATAAACTACGAGAAGCATTGCTTGAATAACCATAATGAGCATTTTGTAACTAATATGTTTTCTTAGCTGTTTTCTTTGTATAAAAATGACCCTTACCTTTACATTTCAGGCAATCGTACGTTCTTGCTATAAAACCAGTTCCTTTGCATAGTTGACACTTCTTTTTCTGCACCAGTTTTCACTCCCTAAGCAGTTTGTTAAGAGTCTTGTTCCTCTTCGTAGAACCATTTTCCGCAAGATGGTCTTTTACATTCCATATCGTAGTGAATGCCAAGCTCCATAATCGCTCCGCACCCTGGGCACTTCACTGTATTTACCAACACCATTCGATCACTCCTATTCCCCATACGCAGTTTGCTATAGTGCTCCATCGTGTATCTTTTTGATTGCCCACAATATCGGGAAAACCTGTTGTGGTACTACAGCGTTTCCGAGTGACTTAAGTCTGTCCACCCGTTTGGGAATCCCATTAGCCACTCTACCCACGCCGGGTTCAATTGCCCACTGTTCCCATCCCGAAGCAGTGCCCCCGGTATAGAATCCCTGTCCTTTTGGCTTGGAGGTAACGTGCTGTTCTTCGCATCCTGAGCCGTTGGCGTTGGCCACATCTTCACTGCATCGTTCAGGTTCAAGTTCCATCCCTGTTCCGCTTTTCGTTTTGCCCTGGGAGATTCCGGATTGTCTCCACTCCTGTAATCCCTTGCTTGCGGAGTCGGCCACATCTTCAAGTCGGGCCAAGAGTTGTTTTTCGCCATGTGCCAGAGAGTCTTGTCTTCTCCCCACTGTTTGATGTTGGCTTTCTTGTTCGGAGCTGAGAACGCTACGCATGGAGTGGGCAACAATAAATACTCTGTCACGTCTGTGTCGGGCGTTGACGGCACAAGCCGGAATAACAAACGGTTCTGCGGCGTAGCCGATTCCTTCCAGGTCAGATAGCACATCATCGAGCCCCAGAGTGACGTGCCCAGCAACATTCTCACCAAGGAACCAAGTTGGCCTGATCTCCTGTAATAAACGGCTAACCTCCGGCCAGAGGTGACGGTCGTCATCCTTGCCTTTTCGCTCCCCGGCAGTACTGAAAGGCTGGCAAGGGTATCCTCCGCAAATAATGTCAATTGCTCGTTCATCCCCTATTACCCCTTTCTCTATGAGCTGCTGTTTGTTAATCGTTCGTACATCATCAAAGATTGGCACTTCCGGCCAATGCTTTTGCAAAACCTTCTGGCAAAACGGCTCAATCTCACAGAACGCTACTGTTTCGATCCCGGCCCAATGAGCTGCTAAATCAATCCCGCCGATGCCAGCGAATAGCGACAGCATCCTCATGCTTTCACCGCCTATTTAACATAATTGAGCAACTGTTAAACCCTTTCTAAATTTCCGTTCCTCTCCATTCGGAATGACGACGACCATCTAAACCCAGCTTGACGGAAAGCTAATATGCCATCAAACTCCCCTTCATAAATGAACTTCACCGCTTCACTTGATGTATCGATGCCGCATTGTCTTAGGAAATCTTTAGCCTGGGTGTATCCTCTTTTATCAAACGAATAAGGTATATGGTCTTGGCCTGCTGGTTGTTTCGAAAGTCCGATGGTTCGTAATTCTGCATCAAAATAGAGATAGAAAGCTTCTCCACTCTGATAGGCAAGCATGCGCTGCAATTCCGCACTCAGCGTTAACCGTTCTTGCTTATCTGCCGTAATTCGAATCCCACTCATTCGTTGATCAAATTTGCTGATCGGCTTGAAGTTGTACATTCCCAGCCTCCTATTCACGTTTACGAGGTGGATTGACTCCAGCTTTGAGGACCACTTGCTTCTGAATCGCTTCTCTAAACTTCACTGGAATTTCTTCATTACAAAACACCAAGGCTTCAATCTCTATCAACGCCATTTCGTACCGCTTCACCTTGTCTTCTAGCTCCCTAACCTGCTGCTGTTTTTCGTGCTCCATACCCATCCCCCACTCATGTCAATTGCATTTCCTCATCCATCCGCTCTTCCAAATCCCGCATCGTGTCGTGTCTGACTAAGATGACCTGATATCGCCGTCCATTGATCTGTCTACGGATCTTGTTGCGCCTTTTGTTGTCACCTGGATAAACCTCCGACTCGATCCAGCCGCGATCCGACCAGTCACTCAGTATGCGGCGACTGTTAAAACCGCCGTCCTTCATCGCCTTTTCGAAAGCAGTCGGGAATATCGCAATGCCGTCCTGTGTCCACATGCCGTACCACTGAATGGTAGGACTCGAGCCAAAATTCAGCTGATTGACGTGATACCAGCTCGCCAGGTACTCCATGGCGCGAACAGCATCGTCTGTACTCTGTCCGGTATCCAGCTTGCCGAGAATTGTGTCCGCCAGTTCCTTCGCTTCTTTCATTGCGGCGACTTCATCCATCCCGAATATCCACTTACTGGCGTAAAAGTCTGCCATCATGACTGTTGTTAGTGCCGACAAGTGGCTCCCAAGCGCATCGATGTTTCGTTCTTCCCATTCCCGCATCATGTTGGCGTAATCTTCCTTGAAGTAGTTGGGGTCCTTGTCCAACTCTTCCATGATCCGTTTCACAAACATCGGGCCAGCCATGCCGTAATTCTCCGCAATGCCCTGATGAATCGTGCGTGCCAGTTTTTCATCCTCGATAGGAAGTCCATTGATCTCCAAAGCGCGAGTCTTGATACCCGCTGTGCTGCTCTCGCTAGAAAGTGGCTCCTCACCTGTTGTTAGGGCAATGGTTCGCCAGCTTTGGAACGCCTGCAAGCCGCCTCCCTTGGCTCCCCGCGCCTTCCCCTTTCCAAGACCCAGCATGTAGACCAGAGACTCCACAAAGCCTTGTTTGTCCCCGACAACTTGCCTCTCATCGATTCCCAGCGGCAAATCCGAGTAAAATCCAGCCAACCGCTCAAGACCTACCTTGGTTGAGTTAAAGCTTGCCATGATCGTCTCAGGCTCGCCCCATACGCTTAGTGCTGCTTTCAAAGTGGCTGTCTTCCCGCCGCGCGATGGTCCCCAGTTATGTATGATGAATACCCGCTGATTAACAAGGGACATCAATGGTCCAGCAAAAGCCGCTGCAATCGTGAACCGCGCAATGGGGTGCATCCTAACTGGTTCGATAAATTTGATCCACTCTTCCAGCGTGCCTTCCTGACGGTAGCCTGCTGCCACGCCTGCCGTTCCTCCTGGCTCCACGTCGAGGTGGATGTCACCTTCAAGACCAGGAAGGAAGTGTCGGGATCCAATCCATCCCATATGAGCGACAGAGCGCTGTATCGGGATCGTTTCCTTGTTGGCTGCTACAAAAGCATCCAGATATTTGACCAGGTATTTCGCCGTTTCCGATGACACTGGAAAGCCGTCTTTACGCAGCGTGACGATCTTGCTGGCGGTGAATGGAATATCAGCATCCACCACAAGGCGGTTCCACTCGCCATCCCACCTGTAAGCGAGCTCCACTTTCTCTCGCCCATCATCGATGCTACGGAAACGCTTTGATAGGAGGACAGGTGCCGGGAAAACCGTGATTTCCTCTGTAGAATCGCCTTTCCACTCCACTGTCGTGATGCCATGTTCACCGATCTTGTATCCTCGTGGCTTGATCGCCTTTTCCATAGGCGCATCCGCCATCCACTCAGCTGGTAGGCTCTCAGGCTCCTGCTCACGGACTATCTTCAGATGACCCTCTCTGACTTGTCGCTCCTTTACGGCCTTCTCCAAGTCGTTGAGACTGACCAGCTTTCCACATAAATCTTTGATCGTGCCTTTTGCTTTGATGTATTCCGTAGTATCCCGCTGGCGTAGCACCGCAAGCGCCCCGATCACTTCGTCATCAAAGACTTTCTCGCGCTTGGCTTCATCTTTCAGAGAAATGATGCAGGATTCGACCTGCAGCTTTGCCATAACAACGGGTGAAGTAACGAAACCGATTGGCGCTTTGACGCCGCAGCCGCCATCAGGGCATCCGGTAAAGCCAAGATTCTGCTGAATGTACTGGCAGGTGTGCGGCTCGCCGTCCTGCAAAGCATGCTCGATCTTCTGCTCCGTATCGCGCTCGCGGTAACCAGGATGTGGTTTGGACAGCTCGTGAATGAGGTCAGGGCCACTGTCAGCTCGCGCCAAGTTGCTGATCATCGCGTACCATTCAGGCTCGGATAGCGTTTCGGCTGTACCTTTGCAATGCTGGCAAAATGCGCAATTACGCAATATGGTATCCGCCTGACCATTGCCTGCTTGTCCGCTCACAGCCTTGCGCTCGCCTGTCTGCCTCGTGCTCTTAGGCGGTGGGAACATTTCATGGAACCAGGATGGCGCTTGGTCATTCTTCAAGAGCTCAAGCAGCCAGTCAGGCGGATCAGCAAGCGCTACCTGCTCGGGATCCTGCTCCCATCGATACACACCGCCGTTCGGGTGAACCGATGGAGGAGCCACAATGTAACCGCCGTCCCCGCGGAAATCAAGATTGATTCCCTTCTTGGCGAAGTTCCGCAGGTCGCCACCTGGATGCTTGAAAATGTAGTGGCTGCCTTTGCCTGTTGTGGACTCTGGCGTTGCTGGCAAAACTCCAAATCGCTCGGTAATCTTCTCCAGCGAGGCGCGGCCTTCTGGTCCATCCACATCAAGCACGATGATTCCTGATATAGAACCCGTCACGATGCCGACATTGGCTTGAGGGAATCGTCCCCACCACTGTCTGATCTGTTCCTCGTCAGCTCGCTGCTCCTGGTATGGCTCCCAGCCACCATTCTGTTTGGATATCGCTGGCTTTTTATCTTTGACACGCAGAGGAATGACTGACCAACCCATGGCCGCATACCTCAGTGCTTCGTTCAGAAAATGATTGTCTTGCATGCTTGCCCTCCCCCCCATTGGGAGGGGTGGTTGATCCAATCCAATCCCCCACCCCACTGCTGTCATTACATAATCTCTTCCGCTGCTTGTGGTTCTGATGGCTCGCTACCCTCAGTCATATTGTCGATAGCCACCTTCCGCATGGCTCCCTTGAGCTGATCACTCAGCGCCTTCATGGCTGGGATCTCTTCTGGAGACAGTTCTTTCGATGAACCAAAGATTGCCTCACTATAATCAATGCCGCCGCTGCTTTTTGCCTTTTTCAGCTTCACTTTGGTTACCACGCCATAGAATCGCTTCAGTTTTCCAGACAAACGCGCTGTGTAGGCCGTCCAGTTCGGCATACTCGTTGGTGGCAGTGTCAATTGAACAGGAAATACTTCGTTCTCGCGTAAGATGAACAATTGGTGCATGTTCTTGCAGGCTTTACCGTTCGTTGGGTTGCCTTGCTGATCCACGCCAGTCCCCCACTGGTTGAACGGGCAGGTTTTGCAGTCTTGCATGCCTCCCGCCCACTTTACTGGAGCTCCTTCGGGTGCTTTACCAATCTTTCCGTCAACCGAGGAACAATCAGGCGGGTTGTTCTCCCCTGAGAATTTTTGTTTCCAGAAGGCATTGACCGGGAAGTGATCGAGAACAACGCCTTCCAGTTCCTTCACGCTGTCAGGATTCTCTGGATCGTCGCCAGGTACTTCGAACGCGATCCCGCCACCAGATGGCACTTTCACACGAGGGAATTCTGGTGTAGCTCCAGCCATGTTTTCTTCGAGGATTTCAAACACTTCGCTCGGATTGTTCAACATTGGGAGGTTGATTGTTGGGTTTTGAATCACAGGTAGATTGCTCATATATATCAGTCTCCTTCTCTTTAACCTTTGCGAACGATGATCGTGGCACGCTCAGTTACATTGATAACATCCGCCACTTCTTCAGGAACAAAACCATCTTGATCTAGCAACTCTTTCACGAGTGAGTTGAAAGAGTTGGCGTTCACGGTTTCTTTGACCAAGTCGCCATAGCCATTATTTTTCATCCAGTCGTACACTTTGTCTTTGTCTACAGCAGAAGCCCATACTTTTGTAGAGCAGATAAACTGCTTCCCACTTCGTTTGAAGTTCTGTAGGTCATTTTCTTGCATTTGTTCAAGCAGCTCGCGCTCGGTGCGCTCGATTTCGGCGTTGTTGTTTTCGGTTTGTGCTTTCAACTGCTCCTTACGCTCCCGCAAAGCTACCAGCTGGTCAGCTAGGGCAAAGACTGGACTGTGTTGCTGAACGATTTGATCTGCTGTATCCATTGAAGATCCACACCCATTCCTTTTAATTGTCGAACCAGAAAACAATGCGAATATCTTCTGGTGGGCAAGCATATTGCTTGAGCTTTAGAAGGCCATAATCAAGGAATTGCTGGACGTGTTCTGAATATTTCACTTGCCAACTGATCTGCTCGTAATTGTTGTTCCGATTCGTTGTATCGTAGAACCAGTAAGAAGGTCGTTTCCCGGTTTGTCTGTACTTGTCTGCCACATTTTTTTCGACCCAACCAGTGATGGTTGTTGTTTGATCCCAGTCATAGGTCAATAATTCTTGCAATGTCAGCCAGCTATGATTGTGGCCATCTTCTTCCCATCGAGCAGCCTCTTTACCCACGACATCAGATATGTCGCCAGGCAGTCCTTTTGGTTGGCAGATGGGTTTGTAATCGTAGTTGTTACGTACATCAGCCAGCATTGCAAACAGGGCGTAATTTCTTTCTTTGTAGAGCCAGCCTTCGTAGACCCATAGCTCTTTCGTTTCCATTTCGACCACGTATCTGTCGAGCTCCGCAGCTCGTTCGTTTTCACCACGTTCTCTGGCATTCAAAGCAAATGCCTTGTACCTAGCGATCCAAGGATTTATGCCTTGCACAGCTTCCCAGCCGTTCTCCGTCCTTTGTTCAACGTACAGGTGAATATCGCATCCCATTTCTGCACACCCCTTTATTTATTGGGAGAAAGAAGGAGCAGTTTTCCACTGCTCCACCTTGTGTTTATTAGGCGATGATATAGAGCTTTCCGCCTTTGATTTCGGCCGCCAGTGCTGCTCCTAGGTACTCCTTGATGTTCTTCATTGCTTCCAACTTCCACGCGCCGCCATCTGCTTCAAACAACGCGCATGTTGGACCTTTTTGCATACGGAAAACAAAATTACTTGCTGGTTGGTCCACCTCTACGAATGTGCGGAATGGCATCAATACCACGGGATTTGGCACAAGGACTTCTCCCACTGTTGCAACACCTGTTTTTGCTGTTACCGTTTGGCTAATGCCGTCATCGCCAAATTCCTTGACGCTATCCTCTTTGATGTTTCCAACAAGCTTCAGCAGGGTAGCGCGATCATCATTGGGAACGAACATTGATTGCAATTTGATATTGAAGTGTTCTGTATCGAAGAAGTGGTCAAATCGGAACGTTGGCAACATGGCTTCTGCCTTGATCAGCACATTCCGTTGAAAATCGCGGTTGAAGGTGCTGAATACTTCTACCTCTGTTGGAGATTTCACATGAATCATCAGCTTTTCCGTCCAGTCAAATTCCGACTGTAAGTACTCCACGATGCCAGATAGGCTGCGAACGAGAATGTTGGCTGGCGTAGGCTGATCCACGACATACAACTTCTGAGTCGAGAAAACTTGATCTCCAACATGTTCCAAACGGGTATTAGCCAAACCAGCAACATACTGTAACGCTTCTTTAATCATTTCGAAACACTCCTTATATTTTGGATTTTGGGTAAAACGGAATTACTTGGTTGCGCTTGCTCGCAAATCAATAACTTTGCCCGTGTCGTCAGCGACCTGATCTTTTTCATTGATGTACGTCTGACCTTTGTTGCCAGATTTCAGCTCGGCACCGACCACGTTCCCTTTGCCGTCGCGATCCATGAGGATTTTCGTAAGAACAGGTTTGGCTGCTACCAGTGAGCTGCTTGTCGTGATGTCCACGTCTGCAATGTCGCGGTTCTCATCAGCTTTGAGTGTCACCTTGACGGTCACGGTGCGGGATTTCTTCGGGTCTGTGTTTGGATCCGCGATGTTCTCCAGAGCTTTTTGCAACTCCTGGTTGAACCGCTCAGTTACAGCTCCACCAGCAAAGTCAGTGAGATCGATCATGTTTGGCATGGTATGCCCCTCCTTTATTTGGTCCTGACTGAAAGCATGTTTGCTCTGTGCTTATCTGTAACGTTAGATTCAGGGATCAATCGTCCTCTACATATCGGGCATAGCCCGTCCCGCGTATCGTTTTTCCACTTTTCCCCGCAACCAGGACGGTTTAAGAACTTGATTCCAAGGGGATTGAATGTTCCCACGCAAACCATGTTCAATTCAATTCACGTCCCTACTCATTGGAGAAAGTCTCTCCAGTTGTCCACAACACTATCTGCAACGTTCTTTTTGGATTTCAGAGCATCGAACACTTTCTCGTCCACCGTGTCTCTGCCGAGCAGATAGATGTATGTCACGTTGTTTTTCTGTCCGATCCGATGGATTCTCGCTTTTGCCTGCTCATGGTTCGCCAGGCTGAAGTCCATGGAGAAAAAGATTGCCGTGTCACCAGCTGTCAGCGTGATGCCCAACCCAGCAGTTTGTATCTGGGCGACGAACACCCGACAATTCGGATCCTCTTGGAACTTTTTCACGACCTCGCCGCGCTCAGTCTGACTGACAGCACCAGTGATGAATCCATAGTCGATGCCTTTCTGATCCAGAATCTTGTTGATGGCTTCGATCTCAGCAATGAATCGGGCGAACACGACGACCTTTTTGCCGGCTGCCATCAGATCGTCGAGCGTTTCCTCGAACGCCTGCAGCTTCTCTCGCCCTACTTGGTGAACGCGCTTGTTCTCGTCTGTTACAAAGCCACCAGAGATTTGCGCCAGGCGTAGCAGCTTGGTAAGCACCACCTGTGCGGTGATCTTCTCGCCATTGTCTAGTTCCGTGATGGCTTCCTTCTTGAGCTCGTTGTATGTGGCTCGGGTCTTCTTATCCAGTTCCACAAACAACGGCTGCGTGGTCTCAGCTGGCAAGTCCAGCGCTTCCGCTTTTGATACCCGGAAAGCGATAGAGTGTGCCTTGCGAACCAACTCGTCCATGTTGCGGAAGGCGATCACCTGCTTGTTTTCAAACCCGCCCATGAGCGCGTAGCGATTCTTGAACGCCATGTATGAGCCGCCAAACACCGATTCATCCAGAAACTTGTACTGACTAAAGAAATCCAGAGGCGAGTTAGAAACGGGCGTGCCTGTAAGAATCAACCGGAATCGCGCCAACTTGCCGAGCTTATGGATGCACTTGGACTGCGTGGCGTTTGGTGTCTTGATGCGTTGCGACTCGTCGCAGATGATCATGCCGTCTTTGACCCACTTCGCAAGTGCTTCCTCCATACGCCAGGTAGCTTCATAGTTAACCACCGCCACTTGTAGAACGCTCGGATCCGACTTCCAGGTATCCAGCTGCTTCGACTTGTCTTTGCTGGTTCCAGTCAACGCCCGCACATCAAACGAGAAATCTGCATAGTCGTTGAACTCTCGTGGCCATACTGGAACGACTGAGGTGGGCGCGATTACTAGAACCCGTTTCAATCCGTCATGTAAGAATCGATGGCCTGCAATTGCCACACTCGTCATCGACTTTCCGCAGCCTTGCTCCATGAGGAGCCCTGCATATGGAATCATCGTGCCGATGGCGAATGCCTTCTTTTGATGCTCAAACGGCTTTATTTTGACTGGCATCTGTACAGCTAGTCCTTCAGCCGACTTCAATTGATGGACGGTATCGCTAGTTGCAACAACTTGTCCAATCTTCTCCAAGACTGTTGGATCAATGATCGCGTTCGGCATGATCCGCTTGATGTCTTTTACCACTTCTGGCTGGGCTGCATACTTCCACCCTTTTGGGGCTTTGCTCCATCCCTGGTATCCCGCGATCGCCTTCGCCAACTCTTTGTCTTGAAACGGGACATCTACCAGAATAATGCTGTTATCGTGGAGGATCGCTTTGGGATATTGGTAAGCAAGGTTCAAGGCGTCCCCTCACCTCCTTGCGTCAATTCGTCTGACAGGATAGGATAGAACTAATCGTTTTTGTCTTAGGCTCCGTGTTCCAGCACGGGGCTTTTTTCTTTCATTACAGCTACGATCTCTTTGGCGACTTCTTCTGCTTGCCGCTCCAGACGGGCTGCCTCGCTGCGGTGACGGAGGACTTCTTTCTCTGCCATCTCTTTGTGTTCGTTCACAAAGTCCAATCGTGTCTTGATCTTGTGATGTTCATCAAGTAACGCCGTCAATTCTTCGTTCAATTCGCTCCCCTCCTTCCCCTCGTTATTCACGAGGCCGCCGCCGTCCCAACCTCTACGGCAGCCGTACAGCTCCGATGACTGATCCCGATGACCTCGTTATGTAATTGGAGGTTCGAACCTCCGTGCAACTGACAATTTTCAATCAGCTGCACGCAGGGCCGAAGCCCACGTCTTACAGGCAAGCCTTGCAAACCAACTTTCCGCTCTTATGAGGTTGAACGTCCTCAACACTCCCACATAAAACACAACCTGGTTCATACTTCTTGATAATGATTTGGTCATTATTCACGAAGAACTCCATTGGAGTCCCTTCTGGAAGACAAAGGGTGTTGCGCAACTCCATTGGCAAAACAACTCGTCCCAAAGTATCAATTTTTCTTACAATGCCCGCTGATTTCAAATTCTTACTCCTCCTGTATTTTCAGTTAGATTCAAGATCATACGGTCTTCGATAACGACCGCAGCAACGGTTGTCATAATGCTTGTCCACTCTCAAGAAACTGTGGTAGGATAGGACTATTCAAATTTGTTTTTGTGTTGAGTTGGTCACTGTTGCGAGCAGTGGCCTTTTCGTTTTCTCTGGCTGCCGCCATTTCCTTTTCCAACTCGTTGACTTCCTTCACGATCCACCAGTCCCATGTGCCGTCAGCAGGCTGATGTCGCAGGGAACGGTAGATTCACCAAAGTTCTGCTATTCGGGTAATCGCAGAATCAAAGTCATACCTCATAGCCTGTCACTTCCCCCTTTCTGGCTTGTCTGATTATTGTGCTGGCCGATACTTCCCGTAAATCGCGTTTGCAACTGACATATCCAACGCAAACTTTTCTTTGACTCCCATCAAGTTCACAGTATCCTCTAAGATTTGTTGCCTTTGAATGAGCATATCTGGCGTCATTTGGTCTTTCTTAATCATCTTGGGGTGTCCAAAAACCGACGACACAGCTTTGTTGGCTATCGTGTTCGCCTTGATAAAATCCACCCGTACAGGTTCAATCAGGCTGGTTTTCAAACGTTCCATAGCTTCTTTCTGATGGTCTTTGTCGAGCATGCGGAAAATTTGGAATCCTTCGAGACCAGATGATTTACGTAACACACTAATAGTTTCAAAAACCCAGTCCTCAAACTGCTCCGCTTCGGGCTTGTTGCTTCGAAAAATCAACTTGTATATCCCAAATTCATTCGCGCAAAGAACTTCTTGCTCACCACCAAGGGTGTATATTTTGCATATACCCTTATGTTTTGGTTTCAGCCTCTTGGCTGCTTGTGAAGCGTTCTTTATGTCCAGCGCTGTGCAGACATCCTGAATTACTCCATGCCAATCACCAGGGGCAGCTTCTACAAAACGAATCGAATGACCCCTCCAGTTTTCAACTCGAATGTTCATGATCTTCTCCTCCTCCCATGCTTATCAACAATTGATCAATGCTTTGGCTGTTCATACAGCCACTTAATTAAAAATTCTCTTGTTTCTCTTGCGGGGAAATACCACTTCCCACCCACCTTGAATTTGGGGAATCTTGGATCAAAGAATACTTTGTCCTGTATGGTGTTCCAGCACATGCACGTACGCTTTTTAAGCTCTGTCGTATCCCAAAATACTTTTTCTGCATCAACTTCTTTTACCAATTCGCTGATACGTTCATGGCACATATTTCTTATTTCTTGTTCATTTAGGTCGATAGCTACTAGTTTTTTCATAAGATTCTCTCCCTTCTTCAAGCATTCATTTGGCGATCCCATTTAGAGCGGTAGTAATCTATAAGCCCAGTCTTTTTGAGATAGGCAATCCTGTACGCCAATGACTTTTCTAAGCGACCAAGAGCAAGTGAAAGAGATTTGAGAGTATCGGTCGCGTAGAATTTACAAAGATAGGCCGTCTCTTCATCTGTAAAGCGTTTCCCCTGATTATGGTGAAAATCTGGATGGTACAACATACGGCCTTGCTCGTCGTACATCACCTCATTTTGCTTACTTAACTCGCTGCTTTTGCTGTTTTTTTTAGAACTTTGTATTGTGCATACAACACCATCATCAAAAAAAATTTCTCGTATATCCCGATTGAAGTAGGTGCAAATTCTTAACATCAGTTTTCCGCTGGGAACCGCGCCATTCTCTATAGCACTGATCCGATCTCTTGATGTGCCAAGCTCCTCTGCCAGTTTCGCTTGGGAAAGATTATATTCTGGAAGACAACGTAGAGACTTAATGGTATTTTTCATTTAGACATTCACCCCCTGGCTGTTGCTAAGATGCAACAATATGTAAATTGATTATGACATGTTGTGTTGTTCATACGTCAGATTGTATGTTGTACAACACAATACGTCAATAGGTTTTTCTAAAAAACTGCACAAAAGAACAAATGATCTCTTCCTATTTCGTCGTATATATACTACAATTTGTAGTGTCTACACTACAAAAACGAGGTGTAAATATCCAATGCAAAACGAACTTGGCAAGACGCTTGAAGCCTTGAGAAAACAGAAAAAACTCTCTCTGAGAGAAGTCGCTGAAATAACTGGACTAAACTTCACATACATCCGTGATTTAGAACTAAATATGAATCGAAGCACTAAGCAGCCTGTCAATCCAACATCAGAAACTCTTCGAAAGTTAGCTTCCGCATACGACCACCCGCTGGAAGACTTGTTGAAGTTGGCTGGGCAGGTAGAAGTCGCTAATGCTTTCGAAAAAATTCTCAATGACCCAGATGTAAGCGAAAAGAAGAAAGAGGCTGTTCGTATCCTGATGGCAATGGACGACAACGACGAAAGCCTGGATCGTGTAATCGGAATTTTAAACGCCTTGAAATAAAACGACCAATCTCAATGGGGAGATCGGTCGTTCTTTCTTTTATCTGGATTTTCTTGCGAAACGGTGTCTTCGATATTTTGGAGAGCTTCACTATGGTCCTCTTTCAAAAGATTATGTAACATCTCTACGAGTTCTGGAGTCCATTTTGTTGACTTAACTGTGTTCAAGCACTTCTCCCCCTTAATTCGAACGTGCGTTCTCATTTATTGTATGAGTATCTTGTACATTTTTCAACTGTTTCCAGTCCTGCAACAAAAAAAATAACGACAGGCTTATATGCCTACCGTTATTTTATACCAATCAAATTTTTTTTCTGTAAAGTGCAACTACTTATTTTCACCAAAATTTGTAAATCACTTTACATTTATGAGATTCACCGAAATCCTTACCACTCTGGCGGGCCGCTAAAAGCTACAATACCCCCACCATCGCTAGGTGGCACCGGGTCACCTTGTACCGGAGCCCATTCAGGTGGTCCAGCTAGAGCTGATCCACTAAACACCCCGAGAGCCAACATCAAAGCCATAACAGGTACAACAAGTATTTTTTTCATAATAATTCCTCCTTTTCCGAGATACTTATATTCTACTAGATAAAAACATTCTCTCTAGGACAAAATTTTTAGTTAGTTCTCTTTCATCTCTCAAATAGCTATTGTTGAGCTCTTGAAGAATATTACCCACTGCTGGTGAAAGAAAGTTTCCGCTCTCGACTGCTTCAATCATTACCTTGTTTCTTCTCAAAAGCATACTTTCTACATTGTAGTGTGGCCATTTGTTTTCCTTTGCGCGGTCCAAGAGTTTGCCGCATTCAATTATCTTTGCGTGTGCTTGTTCCAGGTTCCCCAGCTTGATCTCCATCATTATCATGTCATTTAACGAATGTGTCCTTGCAGGATCGTGTAAGTCATACTTTGTGAATGCATCCTCCCAATACTCGTTCGCTTTGCCATAATCCTCGTTCATGTAGTACAAACGAGCAAGCCCGGCTTTAACAATTGAATAATGATATTCAGAGGGATTTATGAGACTAAGGCTGACCAATTCAGCTTCGAGAGCTTCTTCAAACTCAATTTGTTGCATGCAAATCAGAGCGTGCCGATGGTAAGCAAAGGCTGTATGCTTATATACTTCACCATTCATGGTGTCCAGTGCTCTAGAAGACACTTTGTAGGCCTTTCGTATATTGCCAGAGTAAAAATACGCATTGGCTTGATAACAAAGAATCTGTGAAAGGCGACTATTCCCAAGTGATACCTTGCATTTTATGCCCTCGGTAATTGTTATAAAAGCAGAGAAGTTACTGGATTCTCTCGAATGATGGTAAAGCTTTTCGATCATTTCAAAGAAAGCATCCGGGTCTGGATCAAGATATTGTGTCACCTTAATCAACCAATCGTTTTTGCGTCGATTCACTTTCCCTTTGAATTTCAGTTCCCACATGATCATCTGGAATAACGTTGAGAAAATGGAATGAAGGTCGTTAGTCTTTAAAGATTCCCTGATTACCTGTTTCATGACTGAATTAGCAACAGGATGGTATTGGTCTGTTACAACAGCAGTGGCCAATGCTATTAGTTCTTTCCTATCCTCTTGGATACTGACGTAACGCTCGATCAGCTCTGCCGAACCAAACAATTGAAAAGCGTGTTCTACAAATTTTGCTTTGGGTACATTTTGACCTCGTTCAGTGTTTGCAATTGTTTGTCTTGAGACGTCCAATTCTTCGGCGAGTTTGTCCTGATTCCATCCTCGGTCATTTCTTAGATTCTTCAATAACAATCCGAACAGCTTACGTTTAAGATTTGGCATTTATAACTTCTCTCCTTTGAGAAGCAAAAGCCTTACACCAATTATATAGATGGCAGGATTTAGTTTTTTGTGCCACTTGTTGTATCCAGATCAAAGCTGTAAAATATTGTTTATGTCAACGGAAAGTGGCTTCGGCCCGCCACCAAGGGTATGCTTGGTGGTAAAGAGTTTGTACAGTTCGCACCTGTATAAACCCCGTTGGCTTTTTGCTTTTACCAGTTTTTTGATTACATGTTAACGAAAGTAAATTTCACCCAAATATTATAGCATTTTCCTTAATATAAATTTATAGTATCGACAAACTTTTTTTAAAATTACGTCCACAAAGCAGCAAATTCTTCGACTCTTTTCTCTTCGATCCGCTTCATCGTCCCGTAGAAACACTTCAAGAATCGATCAAGCTCCCACTCTTTTTTATCCCTCTTGTATTCGTTCTTGGCGTATTCCCATGCATCTGCAGCAATCGGCAACACGTTCTCGTTACGAGTCCACCCTGTAACGTTTTTAAACATCACCACCTTGCTCCAGAACTGTTTGATCACTCGTCCACATGAAAATCCCTGCTGAATTAAAATGGCGAATTCTTTCGGGATGTAAGAAGGAATTACAGAGATGTCTTTCACGAGGCGCGTTCCGTTTACGTTATCTTTCTTAGTTTCTTTTGGTCTTTTTGGAGTATTAAAAACCCCCGTATTAGCTTCCTGCTTGGGCGCCTCAACCTTTGTTGTATCAAGCGTTTCAGGCTTGTCCAACCCCATCATCTCAACCCCGTCATTCGAGGGCAAAAAATAGTAAATGTTCGCCCCTTGGAGTCCCGTTTTTCTGGAAGTAGAGGTTCGTTTTAGAATATCGAACTGCTCGAGTTTCCTGATTGCTCTTTCTACAGTGGAGCGACTTAACTTAGTCATCTTACATATCGTCTCGATAAGTAGATATGCCGCACCTAATGTTTTTTGTGATTCATTCATGGCTCTTTTCCTGATTACATCAAGTACACTGATGACTGATGTAGACAACTTTCCTTTAAGGCTCTTTATGTGTGTATTTATAGTATGTCTTAGTTGCTCCTTACTACTAAATTTACTGTATTTTTGCATCTTACTAATGTTCTCAGTGCTCAACATAATAGCCACCACCTTGTAATGTTTGCATTATCACACTTTTGTTTGTGTTATTAAACATATTATTAGTCATAACTTGCTCGCCGTCAATAATTTTATTTGTGAACACGAACATAAATTTACTTAGTAAAACTTTTGTTTTATAATACATCTAATGAGGAGGTGCATTTATATGGCTTTTAGTTACAAGCCTCTGTGGAAACTCATGATCGAGAGAGAAATAAAAAAAGGGGAGTTACGGGAGTTTCTATCAGGGGCAACAGTAGCAAAAATGGGAAAAGACGAGTTTGTAGCTATGGATGTTTTGGACAAAATCTGCACTCACTTAAATTGCCGCATCGAAGACATCATCGAGCACATTCCTGACAACAAATAAAACGCACCCAGCTGGATGCGCTTTTTTGAATTCGATTAAAGGAGTTGATTACATGGCAAGCTTCAGAAAGATCGGGGGAAAATGGGAATACAGAATCCGGTTTAAAGATCCTTTTACTCAAAAGCATAAAGAGAAGTCCAAACGTGGATTTGCAACAAAAAAGGAAGCACAACTCGCGGCCGCGGAAGATGAAAATAAACTACTAGAGTTTCATGAACAGAGTGAGATACCACTAAAGAGCTTTCTACAAATTTGGTTGGATGAGTACAAAAAAGACACTATCCGTAAAAACACCTATCTACTGCACCAAAGAAATATTCAGAACCACATTCTCCCCTACTTTGATAACATTATGCTTCAAGACGTGAAGCCAATAATGTATCAAAAATTTTTAAATCACCTTACTGAAAAAGACTACAGTAAACGATCAATCGAGATCGTCCATACTACAATGTTCAACGCGATGGAGAAAGCAGTCACATTAGGTAAAATCGAAAAAAATCCGTGCATAGGGGTTACAATCAAGGGCCAGTCAAAACAAGAGGGAATTAAATTCATGGAATCAAGTGATATTCCTCGTTTTTTACAGGCAACCCTCCAGTACGATTATATTTACTGGATGTTCTTCAAAGTGCTAATTGAAACCGGTATGCGGAAAGGAGAGGCAGCTGCTTTACAATGGACAGACATAGACTTTAAGCAATTTACGATTAGCATTAATAAGACTCTCGATTTCCAAGCAAAAAGTAAAGACGAGTTTTTTGGTGATACTAAAACATTTAACTCAAATAGAACAGTTAAAATTAGCCAATCACTGATCAATGATCTCAAACACCACTTATCCTACCAAAACAAAAACAAATTAGGATTCGGGGAACTCTACCATCATGATATTAATCTCGTTTTGTGTAGAAAAGATGGTAACTTCATACCAAAGTCTTCTTTGTTTAACGCCTTTTCACGAACGTTAAAGAAAGTAAACATCCCCTCCATGCCTATCCACTCATTGCGACATACTCACGCAGTCTTGCTCATGGAAACTGGTGCGGATATGAAATATATCCAAGAGCGACTAGGCCATGGCAGTATGCAAATTACAGCAGATGTGTATGCTCACGTTTCGAAGAAAATTGAAAGCGACAACATGAAGAAATTCGAAGACCATATGCAGAAGATTTATGAGTAATTTGCGGGTGATTTGTGGGTGCGTTTGTGGGTGAAACGATTATTACAGCCGCACCCACCAAATAAAAAAACCCCTCGCACCTACAGGCACAAGGGGTTTCGCTTATTAGTAAGCAGTCATGTATTGCTCGCGCTCCCAATCGTGAACGCGTGTGCGGAACATATCCCACTCAATTTCTTTCGCTTCAATAAAGTGTACCAATGCATGCTCGCCCAATGCTTCGCAAATCACCGGATCTGCTTTCAGGCACTCGATTGCTTCCTTCAAAGTAGCAGGCAAGTTCTCGATTCCGTTTGCTTCGCGGTCTTGCTCGGTCATCACGTAGATATTGCGATCAATGGCAGGTGGTGGCGTAAGCTTGTTTTTGATTCCGTCCAAACCAGCTTTCAGCATAACTGCCAACGCCAAGTATGGGTTCGTTGCAGGGTCTGGGCTGCGTACTTCAATACGCGTGCTCAAGCCTCTGGAAGCAGGGATACGAATCAATGGAGAACGGTTTTTCGCAGACCAAGCTACGTAGCAAGGAGCCTCGTAACCAGGAACCAAACGCTTGTAAGAGTTTACGAGCGGATTCGTAATCGCAGTAAAGCTACGAGCATGTTGCAAAATACCTGCCAAGTAATGCTTCGCTGTTTGGCTCAGTCCCATTACATCGGACTCGTCATAAAAAGCATTTTCTTTACCACGGAACAGCGATTGGTTCGCGTGCATACCGGAACCAGCTACACCGTACAGCGGTTTTGGCATGAAGGTCGCATGCAGACCGTGTTTTTGCGCAATGGTTTTAACAACCAGTTTGAACGTCAAAATTTGGTCAGCTGCTTGAAGTGCATTTGCATACTTGAAGTCGATTTCGTGTTGACCTGGAGCTACCTCGTGGTGAGATGCTTCCACTTCAAAGCCCATTTTTTCCAACGTCAATACGATATCACGACGGCAGTTTTCACCGGAGTCGAGTGGAGCAAAGTCGAAGTATCCACCTTGGTCGTTCAGATCCAGCGTAGGCTCACCTTTTGCGTCCAGCTTGAACAGGAAAAACTCAGGCTCTGGACCTACGTTGAATGCTGTGAAGCCCATTTCTTCGGCTTCTTTCAGGGCACGCTTCAGGATGTAGCGCGGATCTCCTTCGAATGGAGAGCCATCTGGCATGTGAATATCACAGATCAGACGTGCAATTTTGCCAAACTCATTGCCCCACGGGAATACAACCCATGTATCCAGATCAGGTACCAGGTACATGTCGGATTCCTCGATACGAACGAAGCCTTCGATGGAAGAACCATCAAACATCATTTTGCCATCGAGTGCTTTTGGCAATTGGGACAGCGGGATTTCTACGTTTTTAATGATCCCCATCAGGTCGGTAAACTGCAGTCGGATGTACCTTACGTCCTCTTCTTGGGCCATGCGCATGATGTCTTCTCTTGTAAACTTGCTCACATTTCTCTCCTCCTGTCTCTATATCGGCTTTCTATCTAGTGGAAGAAGCGGGAAAGCTCTCCACGTATCAATGCACCCTCGCCATGGCGAGTGGCATCGCGATACATAATCTGTTGCCTTAGGAGCTGATGCAGCTCTTTGTCGGACATGTCCTTGCGTTTCTCTTCGGACGTCGTGGTAATCTCGGTTTGTTCCATAGCAGGCTCTTGCATTTGCAGGACTTGCTTGATCCCTGCAATATTCAGTCCTTTTTCAATCAGAGCCTTGATCTCCAACAAGCGATCTACGTCGTTGAAAGAAAAGAGCCTCTGCTTCCCTTCTGTGCGGGCGGGCTGAATCAGGTCGTTTTGTTCGTAATAACGGATTTGCCTCGCAGTGAGATCCGTCAGCTTCATGACGATCCCAATGGGAAAGAGGGCCATATTCCGGCGAAGGTCATCACTCATGACTTGTCCCTCCTGTTTCGTATTTCTTAGTCTTATTCTATTTTATAACAAAATCCCTGTCAATAGATGTTAGATAATATTACACAGAAAGTTATGTACAGTTTTTTCACATAAAAAACGACATCCTCCATCATCCAGAGAATGCCGTCCGTTCCATGCGCTTTTATCCTATTCTCCCGGAATTTCGAGTAAGCCTTTTTCCAGCATCCCATTCAACGCCGTCAAAATCCCCACTTTTACGTGCGAGTACGTCAACCCGCCTTGAACGAAGCCCAAGTAAGGTGGACGAATTGGGCCATCTGCCGAGAATTCGATGCTCGCCCCTTGAATAAACGTACCTGCTGCCATAATCACAGGATCAGCGTACCCAGGCATTTCACTTGGATACGGAGTGACGTGTGAATCGACTGGTGCTGCTTTTTGGATCCCTTGGCAAAACGTAATCAGTCGTTCTGCACTGCCGAATTCCACGGATTGAATCAGGTCGGTCCGCGGCTCATGCCACAGTGGATTTGTTTTGAAGCCCAGACGCTCCAGCATTGCCGAAGAGAATACCGCTCCTTTTAAAGCTTCTCCCACTACGTGTGGGGCCAAGAAAAAGCCTTGGAACATCTCCAGTAGCGAGTAGAGCGATGCACCACCCTCTGCGCCAATTCCCGGTGCTGCCATCCGATACGATGCGAGCTGAACCAAATCCTCGCGTCCTACTATATAACCGCCTGTCTTGACCAAGCCGCCACCCGGGTTTTTGATGAGAGAGCCTGCCATGATATCTGCACCTACGTGCAATGGCTCTTGCTCCTCCGTGAACTCTCCGTAGCAGTTGTCTACAAATACAATCAGATCAGGCTTGATTTCTTTTACAACCCGTATCATTTCTTTGATTTTCACAATGGTAAAAGAAGGTCGATCTGCATAGCCTCGCGAACGCTGAATCCCAATGACCTTCGTCTGTGGTGTAATCGCTTGTGCGACTGCCACAAAATCAATTTCACCTTCTGGCGTCAAAGGCACGTAGCTATAACCGATGCCGTAATCCTTGAGTGAGCCTTGCCCTTCGCCGCGCACACCTACTACTTCTTCAAGCGTATCGTATGGCTTGCCCGTAATATAGAGAAGATCATCGCCTGGACGAAGAATGCCAAACAATGAAATCGCAATCGCATGTGTACCCGAGATAATATGGTTACGCACCAATGCCGCCTCGCCACCAAACACTTCGGCGTAAATCGATTCCAGCGTTGCACGTCCAGAATCATCGTAGCCATAGCCTGTGGATGTTGAAAAATGAAATTCATTGACTTCATGCTTTTGGAAGGAACGCAATACTTTCAGTTGATTCGTATCCACCAAAGCGGAAATTTGACGATGTCTCTCTGAGATTGTCGCTTCCACCTCCATTACGAGGGGGCGAAGCTTTTCTCCATGGGAAAAATATGAAAACATCTGTTACTTACCAACTCTCTTCAACAGTCTCTGGTTTATCCAGGAGGAAAGGAACAATCCTGCCGTATATCGGATTATCCTTGTTCACACGAACGGTGATCAAGTAGGCCGCTTCCTCTTCATTAAATTCTTGTTCCATCTCTACCCCATCCCGATGCAATAAGGAGAGAATGTCTCCGCGCTCAACAGGAACGCGCAGCTTCATTTCATTGAAAGATTGCAGGGCAAATGACTCAATACGGGTGAGCAGTTGCTTCAGGTCATTTTCCCGCATGGCAGAAATCAGAATCGATTCGTCTGCACGCGGCAAGTAAGAGCCCTCTGTGAGCATATCTGCCTTGTTGAAAACGACTAGCTGCGGAATCTCTTCTGCTTTTAGCTCGCGCAAAATCTTGTCTACGACTTCCATGTGTACTTGGAAATCAGGGTGATGACTATCCACCACATGCAGGATGAGGTCCGCTTCCTTCACACCTTCTAGCGTCGAACGGAATGCAGCGACCAGACTCGTAGGCAAGTCTTGAATAAAACCAACCGTATCCGTCAATAGCACATCCAGTCCGCTCGGCAACTCCAATTGCCTAGTCGTCGGGTCCAAAGTGGCAAACAGTTTGTCTTCCTGCAACGTGTTTGCATTCGTAAGCTTGTTGAGGATCGTCGACTTCCCAGCATTCGTATAGCCGACCAACGCAATCTGGAACACATTGTTTTTCTTCCGACGCTCCCGATGCAATTGTCTCGTCCGAACCGTATCCTCTAATTGCTGTTTGAGTTCACTAATCCGCTTGCGAATATGACGACGGTCGCTTTCCAGCTTGGTTTCACCCGGACCACGCGTACCGATTCCGCCCCCGAGACGAGACAGCTGCTTTCCTTGCCCGGCAAGACGAGGCAGCAAGTAGTTGTACTGCGCCAGCTCTACCTGGATTTTCCCTTCACGTGACTGTGCACGCCCTGCGAAAATATCCAAAATGAGCTGCGTACGGTCAATCACTTTGCAATCAAAAACTTTATCCAAATTACGAGTCTGACTCGGAGACAACTCATCGTTGAAAATGATGACGTCCACATCCAGCTCTTCAGCCCTCTGCGCGATTTCATCAATTTTTCCTGTCCCCAAATACCAGGCAGAATCAACCCGGTCCCGATTTTGCGTGATGACGTCCAGTACTTCTACACCAGCAGTAGCGGCCAGCTCATGCAATTCTTCCATGGAAAGACGGGTTCTTTCTTCATTCCGGTTATCTAAATAGCAACCAATCAGTATGGCTGTTTCTTTCGTTTTGATCAGATCGTTCACCGATTCACGCCCCTTCATGCACTATCATACCACATTTTGCCCAAAACGTTACGGCAGCAGGGCACGCCAACTGAAATCCTTGTGTCATGGGTTACCTGCCGCTTCCTCTGAGAAAATCTCCTTCACGAAAAGCGGAATCACTTTGCTAATCACTTTGCGGAGTTCTTTCTCATCATATCCATCAGGCAGGGCATCCGCCTCTTCCTTGAGGAGATCTTCATGAATGCGGAGATTCAGATTTTTCAGGATAATCCCCATGTCTTTTACGCCAAATGTCTCTTCCAGTACACCTTCATCAATCAGTTTGTAGAGAAACTTCTCCACACGTGCGAGCGTCACATACTGCTCTACAAACAATACTTCTTCCGACTTCGGTTGATTCGGATCTTTCGGGGGCTTTTGACGTTTGACTTCACTAAATACGTCCGTGACGATTTTGACAAATAGCTGTCGTCCAAAACGATCCCGGTAATCGGCATTTTTCACGACGATGCCCTCACCGATTTCTTCATCCCGGAGCTTGCCACCTAGGGCTGTTTTGCCGACAAACGATCTGAGATGCTCTTCCCCTTGGTAATCCCCCTGATAAAAGACCGGTACGAGATGCAAACCAAGTCGCTGCGCTTCCCTTTCCACGATAGAGAAATCCACATATTCGCAGGCAACGGTATCGTACATATCAAATAAATAGAATTGTTTTTCATACCGAGGATATTTGATTTTATGCGGATTCAACCACTCTCCGAAATAAACCATGCCCGCCACGATTTCCTCTTTCGGGAGCAGTTGTGTCCATTGAAAAAAGCCGTGCAGATTCTCTTCCTCATGCAATTCCATATTTCGAGAGAATGCTCGGATGCTGTTCGTTTCCTCATCGTATCGAAAGCTTGCATTCGCTCCGTCAAGCTTTTCTTGAATGATAATGAAATCCCCTTCGCTAAATACACCTTCTGTCGTTTGATGGCCGAGACGTATGACGTCCGTATATTTCTTTTGCTCCATCTTAATCCTCCGCATGTTTGGTAAAGCCCTTTATTTTGGAAGATTATATCATATTATGGAATTTCGAATGGGAAACATCGAAAAAAACTGAACGACCATCACTCTACGCTCACGGAGTAACGGTCGTTTACCTTTCCTCTTTGGTTAAATGACTCACTTCTCCCGTTTGTGCATTCATTTGCAGAATAATATCTACTTCATTATCGTAATCTGTAGCTTTAATCTGCCAATGATCTTTCTGTCCATTTGCACTTTTCATAATGATTCCGTCATCATGTTCTTCTATTTTTCTGATATGAGTATAAACTACTGTATCAGCACTTTAACCCCGATTAGTGTTCCCTCATTCAACTTTAGATTTATTATTCAAACATAAAATCATTCCTATGGGATATATGGTGGCAATCCCATTACTTTAAAAGAGTCGTCTATTTTTTTCACAGTGTATTCAATTTGCTTACCGTTCTCAAACGATGTATCATCCAAATATTTAAAAGAAAGTTTGTAAATATACTCTTCATCACTGATCTTGGTTTTTTCAATTATCGTATCGATTTTTACTATGTTTCCTCCATTGATTGTACAGTAATTCTCAAAAAGCTTTTTATAATCATCTTTGGCAACTGACGGATTGTTTCCAATCAAGGATTCATAATCACCACCATACAATTTTACCATTGTGTCATAGTCTTGTTTACTCAAAGCATCAAAATATTGATTCAATACTACATCCGTATCTTGATGGTTTTCTTTCACCTTTTCATCTGCTGGAAGACATCCTGCTAATAGAGTAGTCAGAATATAACAAAGCAAAATCCACATACCCTTCATTAGATTTCTATGCAAAATATCACATCCCCCTACTGTCGTTAGAATAAAAGCTAAGATACCCAATAATATGAATATCTTAGCATAAATGTAAATTCGCTTTATTCTTTTATCGTATAAGGTGTGTAACTTTGAGCATCATCCCAACTTCTATAGTACGACTTTGCTTTGTCTCCTGTCCCGTCAGTTGTTGCTTCATAGGTATAAACTCCTTTAGGATTGTCTGATCCTTTTTTGACTGATTCCAACATCCAAACATGTCCTTTTCTAAGCCCGATGTCACCTGCTTGGAAGTCATACCAGCTAGTCTTTTTAAATTTCTTCGTCAAATTAGAGGTTCCAAATATTTGTCGCCTAATTCATATGCAGATGATATAAAACCACTGCAATCAATTCCTGCTGTACCAGACGAACGGTAGTCTAGGTTCGTATTTACGTTGCCTACCGTATCCCCTTTTGATATGCTATCCTTAAAATTTTTCCCTGAAGAGTTTGAAGTATCTACACCATCATATCCTCCCCAGTTATATGGAATACCCTGTTCTTCAACCGTCTTCGAAACTTTTGCCAAATGATCAGGCGGTGTAGTGTTTTTAGTTGAAGAAGTCTTCATTTTCTTAGGATTGTAATCCCATGAGATATATGTCATTTCTTCTGCTCGTTGTAACGCAGTATACCAATCATTTGCTTGAGCTTTCGCTTTAGAACTTCTAATCTCAAGCTTTTCTTCGTCAAAGAATGCTATATTTTGTTTATCTTCAGGTTGGATTTTTTTAAGAAGTTGCTTGTCAATATTAGTCTTTTTTTCATTAGTAAAAGGGAGTTCAAATATCTCTACGGAATTCTTCTTTGTGATCATTTGATATGCTTTACCATCTTTTGTTACATATAAGAACTTAAACGGAATCGCAGTAAAATAAGTATCTTTTGTGGGAATTGCGAGGGCAGTTCCAATTTGCTCACCATCTTGATAACGCCCTACTCTTGTTTCAACATATAACCCTTCTCCAATTACCGCTTCCTTTTCAACAATTAGCTGTTCCCCTTCTTCTGTGCTTCTTAACAGTGCTGTTTCAACAGGAACATGATCATATTGTTAGATCAAATTTAATTGAATCACTCTTCTCATTATTAAAATAAAAAATTGTTGTGATAGAAGTTGAATTAATCAACAAAAAAGTCATAGACCTCCGGCCCCCTCACTCTGATAAAGATTTTAGATACATCCTCCAGAAATGAACGCTTCTTTTTCAAACTGATCTTTAAAGACTTCAGAATATTAATGCTAAGAACATGTTTTCTCGTTTTGATTCAACCTTTCGTTTTCCTTACTAGCAGAAATCATTAAAACACTGAGACGTTTTCTGTCTACACAAAGTAGACAACGTATCTTGAGATAAACGTACTTGCAAGCAAATATACTAGAGTAACATAGAGAATAAATATTGTGATATCGAGTACTTTATTTGTCTTACTTCGATTATTTAACCCCAACCTTTTGACACCCAGATAAATGATATAGAGCGCCACAATGTAATATAGAAAATAACTAAAATTAAAAGGCGCAGAATCTCCAAATGCATGTTCATCACCTAGCATATAAACAAATACTTTTCCGAAAATCAAGAAAGTCCCAGAGAGCAAGAATATCATCAAGTATTCTATTATTTTCTTCATAGGATTTACCTCCTTGCTAACACACGCCGACAAACCACTCCAATAATTTGATATCCTGTTTCATCATCATTACTTCCAGATTAAGTTAAGATATTGTGAGTATCATCACATTGATGAAAAGGTGTGTAGTGAATGAAAAAATTAATCACAATGATTTCAACGGCAGCTTTAGTTGTTGGAGTATGGTCAGCGCTAGCTTTTAAAGAAATCAAGGAAACAGCACACGCAGACTCTCATAGCAATGCTTTGGCTAAAGTATATAAGTCAACTGACGAGTTGGTTGAAAACTCAAACGTGATTATCAAAGCAAAATTACCTAATGAGTACAGAAAAGAACAAGTTTCTGAAATCGTATTTTATGTATATGAAGTTAAAGTAGATAAAGTATATAACAACGAGACTGACCAAAAGATTTCAGAAGGTGATACTGTCGAAGTTTATCGTGTTATTGGTTTCGACACTGGCGGAGGTAAAGAAATGGCTGACATAGTAGCACCTAAATTTCAAGAATTAGAGCAGGGTGAATATCTCTTGTTCTTAAATGGTAGTTACGATGAAGATCTTAAGAAGCACATCTTGATCCCAAATTTACCTCACCAACTCTATAAATCCGACAACTCAAAAGGTTTGAATTCTAAGAAATCTGTTGATAGTCAATTTGAAAGCATTGCTGAATCAGAAGCATTTCCTTCAATTAATGAAGACGATCTTCTTGATGCAATCAAGTAGTTTTCCAAGGCACTTGTTTATCAGGTGCCTTTCGCGTAAAAATTGGCAGGTTTTCCGATGTTCCTGAGTATACTTTCTGTATGATGGTCAAGGCAGGTGAAACATGTGAAGCAAGCAGGAGCCATTCCTCAAACTGAGGTGCTCGAATCTTCAAGTAGTAATAATCGAATTCAAGTTGTATTCAATCGACCAGTAAGTGTTAAGCAGCTAAATACTTTACCTGAAATAGTTCGTACCACGTCGAGTTCAAATTTAACAACTGTTTTTGAAGAATTAGAAAGCCTGATTGGTTTACATGAAGCCAAGAAAACGATTTATGAAATTTATGCGCTCATCAAAATGAATAAAGCAAGGGAACGACACGGGCTTAAAATTGAGAAGCAAGTTTTCCATATGGTTTTTAAGGGAAATCCCGGTACTGGGAAAACAACAATTGCACGCCTTTTCGGAAAGATCTTTAAGGAAATGGGTGTTTTAACTAAGGGCCACCTAACCGAAGTGGAACGTGCAGATCTCGTTGGTGAATTTATTGGGCACACGGCACAAAAAACCCGTGATCTTGTTAAGAAAGCCATGGGAGGAATACTGTTTATCGATGAGGCCTACTCATTAGCTCGTGGCGGTGAAAAAGATTTTGGAAAAGAGGCTGTAGACTGTCTTACCAAATGCCTTGAGGACTTTGGCAATGATTTCGTCTGTATAATTGCAGGGTACAATGATGAAATGGATACTTTCCTTGACTTAAATCCGGGACTGCCTTCACGCTTTCCCGTCCACATCAACTTTGCTGATTATGAGGTGGATGAGTTGATGGATATTGCAAATGTAATGGCAAAGAACAAGGAGTATAGAATCTCTGCTGAAGCAAGTGAAAAACTGAGAAGAAGACTGCTCACAGTAACGAGCGATCCGTTTCATGTAAATTTCAGTAATGCACGATATGTGCGAAATAATATTGAAAAGGCAATACGTGTGCAAGCTGTTAGATTGCTCAAAATTCCTGACCCAACTCGTGATGATTTAATGAATCTGAAGTCCGAGGATTTTTCAATTTAGAAACAATAAAATCCCTCATATTGAGGGATTTTACTTTTTCAATCTGAGCCTGTCCAAAGCGAAGCAGAGCACTACGATTCCAAGCAGTGATCCCGAGAGAAACGGAACCACTTGCTGCAAAGGATGGACAAAGGGCGAAATTCCTTTTACCAGGAATGCGTGATAAAAGACCGTCACGATACCAAACAACCCCACTCCGAACCAAAACAACCATTTTTCCAAGACAGGTACTTGTCTCATGACGATCTGTCTGTTTTTCCGCGCACTTCGCGCAATGACATACAAAATGGCCAATCCGCCGAAAAGGGTACTGCCGTGCTGTAGTAGCTTGTAAACAGGCACCTTATAATGGGCGATCGAGATCGTTTGTTGCAAGAACAAGAAGTGGTCTACCATACGTCCACCATCATGGGTAAAGGCATCCCATGCAATATGGCTCAGACTGCCGAGTAACGCTGAGTATATAAACACAATTACCGCTCGCCACGCTGGCATTCTGCTACCAATGTCTGTGTAGCCTAGTCCTCGTTCAATCCACTCTGGCAAACGTGCAAGCAATGGCTTTTTGACCACGTACTGGTACAAAACCGCTAATAGGATCGCGATGGGCAAATCAACCAGCCACAATCCGAGCATGGTGTGACTGTATACGCTGAATGGCTGCATCCGGAAGAAATACTCAAAATCGGGTGCCATACTGCCAAAAACGAGGGCAGAGGACGAAAACCACTTGCATTTTCGTAACGGCAGTACAATAGCCGGATGAGCAAAAGTAAAAGGCATGCGCTTACTCCCTTTTCGTCATTAGAGTGGCAATAGATTGGCAACTACCTGCTTGCCGCTTACTTGAATCCCTTTATCCTGTTTTCCGCAATGAGCCAGATCTTTGATGAACTGCTCAATTAATCGCTTGGCTTCCTGACTTTCCTTTTTCTCCAATTTTACAGTCAACTGCACAGCATCCCCGGATGAAAGAATTCGTTCTGCCTGTCTTTTTTTCGTATCGTAATCATGGTCTTCGATGTAAGCACGTAAACGAATTTCTTTTACTTTTACGCCTTTTTCAGCTTTCCGGTTTTTAGCATTTTCCTTACTGACCTGTTCCTTATAATTCGTTCGATTCAGTAACTGACAAGGCGGCGGACTCGAAACCAACGAAAGACATACCAGGTCCACTCCTTGTTCTTTTGCCATTTGAAGCGCTTCTTTTGTGGAGATGATTCCGAGATCTTCCCCGTTTACCCCTGTTAATTGTACGGCTGCCGCTTTTATTTTTTCATTCAGGATCATCTTAATCTCACCTAACCTGTTCATTCGATTTTAAAGGACATCATTACTTCTCCAAAGAATGCAGTGTATCCTTCCAAAACTCGTAAATGCAAATCATTTTCATGACGAAGACCATTCGTTTTTGTATAATAGGACAAGGCATGAACTTACGGACGTCTTTCACAGAATATTCATTAGCAAACTAATTAATTGGGGGTACTTTGGTGGAGTTCAGTTATGCAACCGCATTAACCCATTCTGCATCGCATGTAATGAAAATGCATCGGCAAAATGTAGAATTTCTGATTCAAAAATACGACGTCTATCCGGGTCAACCCATTCTGTTGATGCGCTTGATTGAAAAAGATGGAATGATTCAAAGAGAATTGGCCCGAAAAATCGGAGTAAAGCCCGCTACGCTTACCGTCATGATTAATCGAATGGCCAAATCGGGACTTGTCGAGCGCAGAGCAGATGAACGGGACCAACGTATCTCCCGCGTTTATCTTACCGACAAAGGTCGGATGGCTACCAAGCATGTCAAAGAAGTATTACGCGTCATTGAGGAAAGCTGCTTCATCGGATTCTCAGAGGAAGAAAAAGATGTTTTGCGGGGCTTGCTCGATCGTATGCACAGCAATCTCCAAGCTTTTTACTTGCAAAATACGCAACCGACTTCTGAGTTGTAAAAAGCTTCTTTCCTGGAATAATAATGAGAAAGGTTTGACAACTTGCCGTGAATAATCTAGCAAAAGAACTTGATTCCACGTCCCTAACCGGCAATAAATCACGCCGGCTGTGGATGGCGGCGATTCTAGGATCGCTTTCTGCTTTTGGTCCACTGTCCCTAGATATGTATTTACCTGCACTTCCTATGCTAGCCGATGATTTGCAGACGAGCACCTCCATGACCCAACTCAGTTTGACAGCATGCATGCTCGGCCTGTCCATTGGTCAATTGTTCGCGGGGCCGATCAGCGACGTACGTGGTCGAAGAATCCCTTTAATTATCGGGCTCATTTTGTATGCGGTCTCTTCCTTTTTGTGTGCGGTAGCTCCCTCTATTTATACGTTCGTCTTGCTTCGCTTCGTACAAGGTCTTGCTGGTTCTGCTGGAATTGTTATCGCTCGTGCTACGGTTCGCGATTTGTACTCTGGGACAGAGCTGACGAAGTTTTTCGCCCTCTTGATGCTCATTAACGGAATCGCTCCGATCGCGGCACCTATCGTAGGGGGACAAATCCTCCAATTTACTACCTGGCACGGCGTGTTTGTCGTACTGGGCCTGATTGGTGCTATCATGTTTCTCGTCGTGCTGCTTGCTCTTCCAGAAACATTGCCACAAGAGCGCCGCTCCAAGGCGGGAATCGGCAATACACTGACAACCTTTGGTACCTTGCTGAAGGATCGCGTTTTCATGGGGTACGCCATCGCGCAGGGCCTGGTGACAGCTGCCATGTTTGCGTACATCGCCGGTTCGCCCTTTGTTTTTCAAAAAATATTTGAAGTGTCTCCCCAAACGTTTAGTCTCATTTTCGCGATTAATGGTGTAGGCATTATTATTGCGAGTCAAATCACAGGTAAGCTTGCAGGTAAAGTGAAAGAAACTTCCTTGTTCATTGCTGGGATTATCATTGCGGGAGTCGGCGGAATCCTCCTTCTGACGATGATTCTTTTACAAGCTGGTCTTATTGCTGTGCTCGTTCCCCTTTTCTTTGTCGTATCCAGTGTAGGGATTGTGGGCGCAACTGGATTTTCTCTCGCCATGCAAAATCAAAGCAAGGCAGCAGGAAGCGCATCTGCTCTCCAGGGGCTACTCTCCTTCATTAGCGGCGGAATTGTCGCTCCACTTGTGGGAATCAGCGGCGAATATACCGCAGTACCAATGGGGATCATCATTGCTCTTTCTACGATCGGCGCCATTGTCTGCTACATAGTCATGGTTCATCGGAATTTATCAGCCTCCTGATCAATTCCCCTATTGCAAACATACGTTCTGTGCATTACAATTACAGTATGGGCAAGAATAGTAAGTGGGTTTGACAAGTTGGTCATATGAAAACCAAGGGAGATGTTGACACATGGCATTGCGTTTGATTCCTTACATCGTTTTGAATGGTACTGCGGGTGAAGCGATTAGCTTTTATGAGGGTGCGCTAGGTGCTGAAGTGCTGTTCAAGCAAACCTTCGGTGAAATGCCGGAAAATCCGGAGTTCCCATTACCTGCAGAAGCCAAGAATCGTATCGGACATGCTACTATTCGCGTCGGCGAAACAGAATTGATGTTTTCCGATACCTTTCCAGGACAACCTCATCAACTTGGTGATCAAGTGACCATCTGCATCTCGACCGATAATAAAGAACAATCTCATAAGATTTTTGATGCCCTGCAAGAAGGCGGACAAGTGATTATGCCACTGCAAGAAACGTTCTTCAGCCCAGCATATGGCAATGTGAAGGACAAGTTCGGCATCACGTTCCAAATTTACACGAATAATCATTGCATGGAGTAATGTGAAAGCCCTGTTCGCTTCTATGGCGACAGGGCTTCTTTATTGCTTTTTGCGCTTAAGGTATTTCCATCAATCGCGCCAGATAATAAAAAAAACCAGGATCACATGTATCCTGGCTGTTGGTGTTGCATCGCTTACTGTTGGTTGTTCTCCTGAGACATAAGCGATACAGGGCGTTGCGGAGTGAAAGTGGAGATCGCATGCTTGTATACTAATTGTTGCTTGCCTTCGCTATCAATCACAATCGTGAAATTATCGAATGCTTTAATATACCCGCGCAATTGAAATCCGTTCACAAGGTAAATGGTAACCGCGATGTTTTCTTTCCGCAAATGATTCAAGAACGTATCTTGAATGTTGATCGTCTGTTTCATGTACACTACCCCCTAAAAGGACTTGTATGTTATATATTCGGCAATTGTTGAAACTTTCCTGCCAATATTCGCTTGATAGTTTCCACGTTATTCCTATGTTCCGCCGGATCAGTCATGTCAAACCATTGAATTTCTGCCATGCGACGGAACCAAGAAAGCTGGCGTTTGGCAAAATGCCGCGTTCGCTGCTGTATGTCGTTCACTGCTTTTTCTAGCGTGATTTCTCCATACAGATAAGGAATGAGCTCCTTATAACCCAAGCCTTGCATGGAGACCAGCGACGCGTCGTAGCCAGCATCCAAGAGCCCCCTCACTTCCTCAACTAGTCCCGCTTCGATCATGAGTTCGACCCGGTGGTTGATTCGTTCATACAGCTTTGCGCGGTCCATCGTGAGGCCGATCATCACCAAATCATAAGGGGAATGCTGCGCCCGCAGCTGAAAGTCGGACATTTTGTACCCGCTGCTTTCATAAATCTCCAATGCGCGAATCACCCGCTTTACATCATTAGGATGCAAGCGTTCGGCTGTAATCGGATCGACATCGGCCAGTCTGGCGTGCAGTGCTTCCACGCCTTCGCTGTCAGCCAATCTTTGCAGACGATCACGGAGCTCAGGATCTTGAGAAGTAGTGGAAAACTGAAATCGATGGGTAACCGATTCTATGTACAGACCTGTCCCGCCGACGATAAACGGGAGTTTACCACGTTGGTTGATGTCAGTAATCAACGTTGCGGCACTTTCCTGAAACATCGCGACAGAGTATTCTTCGTCTGGATTTTTAATATCAATGAGGTGATGCGGTATACGCGCAAGCTCCTCTGGTTCTGCTTTTGCGGTGCCAATATCCATTCCACGGTATACTTGCATGGAATCTCCGGAAATGATCTCACCGTCGAACTGTTCGGCCAGCTCCAAACTTAGCTGGGTCTTGCCGACCGATGTTGGCCCAATAATCACGACTAGCCTTTCTCTCTGTTGCAAGGTCACTCCCCTCCACCTATCTCTTTGTAGCTGTACACGACCTGCTGGCCGCGGGAGCGAAACGGTGTAAAACCGAAGCGCTCGTACAACCTACCTTCTTTTCCTTCTTTCATTACCACACGTTTTCTCGCAACTCTCTGCGCTTCCAAAACAGCCTCCTCTGAAAGAGCATCTGGATTGGCGAGCTCCCGGACTCCGGCGATCCCCGACGAGCTTTGTACAGTTATCTCGAACATAGGATCGAAATAAACGACGTCGAAGGAACGTGCAGGCAGTCCTCTTAGTACTTCTAGATGGTTGCCACATCGCACCTCAATACGACGCATGGCTTGCTCCAGTTCTTCCGCATCGGATGACCAGTGCCGTAGCCCATCTTCTACCAAGATGGCTAACAATCGCTCAGATTCGATGCCAACGACTTTCCCATTTGCACCAGTCGCGTGAGAAAATACAATAGCGTCAGCACCCAAACCCAAGGTTGCGTCAAGCACTTCATCCCCTGGATGAATTTGGCAAGCAACAAGCATAGTATCAGTATCGCCGCGCATGAGCCGCTTTATACGAAAAGCAGATGTATTCGGATGAAAAAAGAATGGTTTTTTCCCCGGCACTTCCAGACGTGCTCCAAGAGCGGAAACCACCAGTACTTCTTCTACCCCATATCGCTTGCGCATTTGACCCAATGAATAATCGCGTCGATTCACAACCTGTAGCCCCAATGTACTAGCCAATTCAGCTGCGTGACGCAAGGTTTCTTCACCAGGCTCAAGTCCTGTCGTAACAATCACGCCTTTGTTCCCTTCCTTACGTCTTCGCCCTTTTTGACAAGAACTGCTGTTCTAGAAAAACGACTAGACGGTTTTTACATAAACGGTAACGATCATATTATTGTAAGCAGGATTAATTTGCCGGTCAAATAGAATCTGAACCAAACTGCTTTCCTCTTTACTATGACAATCATACCATTTTTTATGAAAGCACGTCGGACTGTAGTATGATTTTCCAGTCCATCAGTTTCACCCATGTAAAAAAGACCCGTGAAGTTCCCTGGGTCTTTTTGGTTGCGAGTATTTCTACTCCTCTATGGTAAGGTTTGCCTGTCTGATCCAGTTCAGCCTGCGGTTATTTAACAAACCGAGATTGTAATACGTAATCGATTGAGCGCCTGCGTCCACCGCAGTTCCCACCCTCGCTGCCAGATCAAACGCTGACTGGATTTGGCTATGATGCAGGGAAAAAGCAGCCCCCAACGCAGCTTCTGGGGCGACAAGCTTCATCGCATGAAACGTATACGCCACCTCATTAACACTGTCTCCATAGGCGAGAGGGACGACACGATCGAGAGTAGCCGCAGCTTTTCGTAATGAAACCCCTTCCCAATAGGACTGATTCACATAAAACGGTGTCGAGGACGGAAAGCCATCCAATGCAGTCCCCTTACTCAGCGCGATGTCCTTCAGGCTCCTCCATAGCCCATCTACCACTTCCAGACGAGTTTGCTGATAGTGATACAATTCCGGGTATTCCAGCAGCAAGAAGGCGACTTCTCTCGTTTCTACAGATACTTGCGAGATGGAATCGGCTTCCACCATCTGATTGACCAGCCTTGATACAAGCTGTTGGACAGCTCCTACATCGATTCGTTTCGCTTCAGCACGTTGCGTACATGCCCCGCAAAAACAGAACGAGAGTAACCATTGTAATGATTCTCCTAACGGTAGGAGGCATACTTCATGATGCTCGCCATGCTTCATCGGCAAAAAGGCGGTCGCTTCGATCAAAATCCGCTCTGGCTTGACTTGCTCTAACGTATCTGCAAATAGTGCCTTGGCGTAATGCTGAACCTCAGGCTGCGAAGGACATAACGCGTACGTGTATGTATCCCCCCAAATGTTTTGCACACAAAGATCTGGATGAGCCAAACCTAGCGTAGAATTGTGAAGGCCAACCCACCATGTATGAAACCCCATTCCTGCCCGCTCACAAGCTTCTTTCATTTTGGCAAGAACGCTTGCTTGTGCGATTTGCTCGTGTACGGTCGGGCGCAAACGGTTATACTTCGACCATTCAGGCGTAAACGACACCCCTGAAAGCGGCAGCCTGCGAAACGTTTTGCTTTGCGGGTGAAAAAATCTCCCCTGATGATAGCTGCTATTGACCACCGCTGTATTACATTTGGCACCTTCCAATGTTTGTATCACAGCTTCGATACCGCTCTCGGCTATGTCCCACGGATAAATAAACATTCCGACTTGGCGTGATGAACTCATTTCGTTTCACCTCGTTTTTGCAAGTAATCATATGTCGGTGTTTGTCTAAAATCAATCTTGATTATTAAAATTTTCTGAATAAACTTCTCAAAGAAACACCCCCAAGGAAGGGGGTGTCTGTTACATCACACGCTTCATTATTACAAGGTACAGGGAACGAAATACCTGCACCTAGTGAATTTTCGCGCGGTATTTCATGTATTTAGAGTACGCATTTTTATATGTTTTACTTATGTGCGTTGTCAATTTTGTACTGAATCACGCCCATTTCTGTTGTAACAGAATATGAATAAGCAAATTAATCATAAAAGCTTCGGTCACATGAACCGAGGCTTTTATCTTCTATTTAATGAAGGAACTCATCACTTTTGTTTACTCACTCTTATAATCTGTAAGATTTTGTTTCTGAAATCCTTACTCCGCCTTCACAAATTTTTCAACGTATTTTGCGCGTTCTTCCTCAGAGGAAAAGGAGAATATTTATCACTAGATGTTGTCTTGTGGACGTGCGTCTTTGTTATGTGGTTCCCAAAAGGGGGCGAGTCTTAAAAATTCTATTCCGTTCATCATTTATTTGGTTATTAGTGAAACAGCAGCCGGTACTTTAAATAACATTATTTTTCCTGTCCACATTTGTGTTGTAACTACAATTTTATTATTACTTTGCGAGAAAAAGTATCCAGCACCATCCTGATCAATCAAAGTCCATCCATTTTTTTTCATCACGTCCAAAAAAAGATCGATTGCCCTCCCTTGTTCAAACTGTGCCCCGTACCATGAAAAATCGTCCTCTTGGGCTACTGTTACTAGATGATCGGGTGACTGTTTAATTAACTCAAAAACTACCTCTTTCTTAACTGAGGAAAATGGGAGTTCTGGATAAAATAAGCCAGGCCAAAATTGATGTATTCCAACGAAAACAAGTAGGGCAATAATCATTAAAATAGCAACTTTTCTGATCATCATTACACCCCAATCATTGAAAGCATGTTAAAAAAATTATAACCCTTACTTAATCAAAACAGTAAGGGCCTCTCATGATTCTTATTGTTTAATTATCAGCCTTATCCATCTCATATCCATAAACATCATAACCTGCATCAAACCAATCCCCAACTGTTGATACTTCTTTTTTATCAATAGAATGCTGGGATAAGTATTGTTCACCATCTCTAACTACTCGCGATTGGACACGTTGAGGACGGGTTCGAGAGCCTTCTGCAAAGTATCAGCTACTAGGGCGTCCGACAAAGTTATAGAGGGCGTGGGACTCTTCCTAAAACATCATCGGCTGCAACAAAGGGCTTTCTCTTTCGAAAACATGGAAAGAGAGATTCTGCCATAATGAGGGCATAAAGGAATAGGAGGTGCTGCTCGTGAAAAAGAAGCTACTCATACTCGCGTTTGCTTTCCTTGTCACAGCAATTCCGTCAATGTCACTAAGTCAACCGGAACACCTAGTCATATGGTATGGGGCCGAGCCGGACTGGTAGTTGTCGCAAAACACTGCTTGAATCCATTTAATAGGGGAGGTACAGACTGTGAAAAAATGGTTGTCTGGACTTGCAGCTTTTGCCCTTCTGTTCACCTTTGTTAACGTCCCACAAAATGCTGAACCAGATTGGAAAAGAGTCATCATTGCAACCGCAGACCCCGACTGGTAGAAACCAAGTTTTAGGGGGAGTGTAATGGTATGTACAAAAAGGCTACATTTGCCCTCGCGAGTATCGGTGCGCTGCTGCTTGTTGGAAATAGCACGTCGGCAGGGATCACTCGCGCTGAGTCGTATGTCGCCATCAGCAAGTTGAGCGACGAGGAGGCGAAAAAGGAAGCCCAAGCCTTCGATAATCTACTCACTCAAAGAGCTAACGAGATCGCTGCCGACACTGGTATAGATTTGTCTGGATACGCGCGAATTGAAAAAGTTGACGTTTGGAAAATGGACAAAGGCCTATTCAAAGAGCTTAGACAGCTGACTAAAACTGAAGTAGGCGATAAAATGCCCCAAATCCATCTGCACGAGTCCGGTGAGAGCCTGTACATACTGAGACAGTACGCGGATGGAACGAACACAGCTGTAGAGTTCGTGCTGGAAAACGGTAAGTGGGAGAAGAAATAGTATAGGTATTAGTAAAGAAACTCGTCCCCTCAAAACAGGGACGGTTTTTTACTAGCTAGCTAAAATAAAATCGACGAATACTGGTGCTGGTAATTACTCGTAACTCACCTTCATAATGTCCAGGAAGGGTATTTTCCCTATCGTTCCGTTTTCATCTTCATGAACTAGTCTTGTACGCGAGTCAAGAACCATGATCCGTCCACGCACTTTCTCAGGCATCCCTCAAACAGTCAACGACCTTTCATCTCCGTCATCTTTTGCTTCCAAGAGCTGAATCCCCCAATCCTCTAATTCAAACTCATCCCTTGTAGGACGCTTTGGCGTAGCTGCCATTGCTATAAAGCCCCTCCTCAATGAATCGCATAGAAATGATTTTCTATCTTCTCGCCATCCGCTTTGTTCCTTTCTCTCCCATACATCTAGTACCTTCTTCCATGTTCTTAATTGCAGGGATACGTGTTTCTTCAATATGTTATATTTAGCATATCAGTATATATTTCATAAATATTTCATTTTTATTTAACATTTTATTTTGTTAGAATCTGAAAGAGTTTTACATTACATATAAAGAAAATAGGGGTTGGTATCATGATTGCACTAGATAGTAATTGGAATTCACTTAGGGTGTTCTACGGTCTAACAGAAAAAGATTTAGACCTCTTGTATTCACACAAAGAATTCTTCAACACTCACTCAAAAGAAATCGTAGATTGTTTTTATAAAGAATTGGAAAAACATCCTAACTTGAATCAAATGATTCGTACAAATGTAACTATGGACCAATTAAAGAACATGCAGATTTGGTATATCGAAACGCTTTCTTCTCATGTTATTGATGAAGAATATGTAAACAGCCGAAAACGAATTGGTACAACCCATGCTAGAATTGGATTGTCGGCTTCTTGGTTCTTAGGTGGATACTCACTGTATTTACGTCTTTTTTCTGATAGAATTCAATCGTTAAAAAACTCAACTGCATTTTATCAGGCTCTTATCAAAAGAGTTTTTTTTGATTCTGCAATTATTCTTGAACAGTATATCGGCGACACGATGCGTGAAAATGTAAGCTACCGCCACAATATGGAGCAAATGGCAGCCGAATTGACAGCTACAACCCAGGAAGCGCTTAGAATCTCTTCCTTCTTCACCGATTCTGCAACCAAACTATATGAATACAATGGTGAGATCGCTCATTCCATGAATGTGTTAAAGGAGCAGAATGAGGAGATTGAGAAACTCAGCGGCTTCGTGGCAGATGTTTCTACACAAACAAATCTTCTAGGCCTTAATGCTGCGATTGAAGCTGCTAGAGCTGGAGAGCACGGACGTGGCTTTACCGTTGTTGCTAATGAAGTACGTAAATTAGCCGATAAATCAAATGCCTCATCTAAAGACATTTATCAATCTCTACAGAACATTAACACTCAATTACTTAAAATTGATCAACATGTCTCATTATCAACTGTTTCCGCTGAGCAATTAGATACTACTTCCGAGCAATTATTTTCTATCATCCATAAACTAGATGAAATTTCTAATCGTCTTCATAATCACTAACTACTACTGAACGGCCAAAGGAGCTTATTTCTTTGGCCGTGTTCTATTATGTAGCTCCTTCCTTTCCCACCCTTCCAGGACCGTCATGGTATCTGGCTCTGACCTCTTCCACTCAATGTATTCCTCTTTTGTGAGGACATGCAATATTGCCATAATGCCCCCTCTATCCCGACCTGTCTTGATACACAGTTCATCAACAGTTGGTGTTCTACGCCGCCCTGCCGAATAGTTGCCGATCACTCTTAATACCTTCCGCTCGATATCAGACAACATGCCTATCCCCCCAAAACAAGAACTTATGTTCCTCTTATATGCGAGCACCATGCGTATGTGCAAATAAAATAAACCTCGAACTATCAATATAGATGACAATTCGAGGTTTATTTTATTTACTGTCACTAAATATTTGATCATACTTTTCTGCAAATAATTGCTTGTTAATCATTCCTAGACACAATAGACATCCTGAATAAATATATGCTTGAATTATCCACCCTGGAATTGGATAAATCTCGAGAATCCATTTATTAATAGGAATCAATACTAAAGTAATCTTTCCCCCCTTCCGAACCTTTAACTCTAACGAATCCTTATTGGGAACATAACGTAAAGATAAATGAGCATCAGCATTTCTAATATTCCTATTTATTCCCTTCGTTAGGTCGACGTATTTATTGGAAGTTTCTCTATTAAACATCTGAATTTTTTCATAAAGAGTCAAACTCATGAGATTAACTGCACTTTCGTCCATACCATTTGTTAATTTGGCCAACTGTAAACAGGGAACTAGTATCTGGCCGATATATTCAATTGATTTTGAATATGATGTAATAAACGAACTCGCAATTAACTTTTTTTCAGATAGTTTCTTTGCTTCCTTTTGTGAGAATTCCCTCAAGAGATTCAATGCATCCACATGATATCGAACTGCCTCCGAATATCCAGATATCCCTGCAATTTCGGGATTATCCTCCGTCCCCCTCCAATACGTACTTAAAATTTCGATTGCTTTTTGAGGATTTATTTTAATAGTGTTTAGGTCACACGCTTAAACATTTTTTCTAAGTCATAACCAGTAAAATGAATCACAATCGGCCTGCCGTGTGGGCACGTATACGGACTGCTTGTCTTGCGCAGCTGGTTCAGCAAGCTTTCCATTTCTGCATGTGTCAGGAAGCGGTTCGCTTTAATCGAAGCTTTGCAGGACATCATGATGGCAGCTTTTTCGCGCATCAACACGACATTGGCTTGGGCGTTTTCGCCCGTTTCCAGTACAAACTGAATGAGCTCCTCAATGACCTCCAGCTCAGCCCCTTCTGGGAACCAATGTGGATGCGCACGAACGATAAAGGTCCGTCCCCCAAACGCCTCGATCTCCAAACCAAACGATTGCAAAAGCGACAGTCGCTTCTCCAGTTTGCTCGCCTCTGCTGCCGTATACTCCACCGTATGTGGAAATAGCATGATCTGGCTGGAAATGCCCTCTTCTGCAAGCTTGTCCATGAAATACTCGTAAAAAATCCGCTCCTGCGCGGCATGTTGATCGATTAAATACATGCCTTCGTCATTTTGCGCGACGATGTAGGTGCCGTGTACTTGACCAACTGGGTACATAACGGGAACAGGCGAATCCGTCTCATGTTCATTGGTCGCTTCCAAGAGTGGCTGTGATTGATCGGTACCTGCTGTGGCTGAATTGTCCTCGCCGCTGATTTCATTCGTTGAATGAGGAGCAAGGGATGGAGCCTGGGCAATGTCCAATTGTTCCGGAATCTTAGTCTCATAAGGTTGGAAAGATTCTCTCGTGTCCGTTTGATCCAACATAGTTGCCTGCACAATTTCATGCGGGATAGCCTCTACTTTTGCAAACTCCAGCTTTTCATAGTTGACTGCCGACTCCTTCACCGTGCCACTCTCAAGGGATAGTGCGATATGAGGCACTACATCCACTTGCTTACTGGTTGTTTCCTGCTTGGCCATCCATTCCTGGAGTCGGGGACTCGCTGCTAACAGTGGCGATTGTGGTGTTTCAGGCTTGCTGATTTGCAGGTCAAACTGCGGTTGTACGACCTGGGTGACGACCTTCGCTTTTGGTTGCGTAGCCATGGGTCTGACAATTCCTAAGCCTTGTCGCAATGTCTCTTTTACCGATTGCTCTATAGCACTGCACAATTCATCTTCTTTACTGAATCTCGCCTCAAGTTTGGCAGGATGTACGTTCACATCGACCAGTGACGGATCCATCTCGATCTGCAAAGCCACAATCGGATAACGGCCGATGGGTAACAATGTATGATAACCGCGCATAATCGCATTGTTGATCGAATAGCTGCGCACGTACCGACCGTTTACCAGTGTCGAAAGGTATGAGCGATTCGCCCTTGTTACTTCCGTCTTCGAAAGAAAACCAGACCACTTATAGTCGAGGGTCTCCCCTGCAATTGGTAGCAACAGCTTCGCTACTTGCACACCGTAGATAGCCGCCATGACGTGTAGCAGCTTTCCGTCGCCAGACGTTTGCAAGAGTGTCTTACCGTTATGAGTCAGCAGGAAGGAGATCGACGGATGCGTGAGTGCAAGCCGATTCACATAATCGGAAATATGTCCGACTTCCGTAGCGATCGACTTCATGTATTTCAAGCGCGCAGGTGTGTTAAAAAACAAGCTGCGTACACATACTTCCGTCCCTTTTACAGCGGCTTTATCAGAAATCGTTCCGAGCTGACCACCTTCAATCAAGAGCTGAGTACCTACCTCACTACTGGACGTACTGCTCGTCAGCTCCATGCGCGAGACTGCAGCAATACTCGGCAGGGCCTCGCCACGAAAGCCCAGTGTACGAATGCGGAACAAATCACGAGCGTTGCTGATTTTACTGGTGGCATGGCGCTCAAAAGCCAGCTGGCAATCTTCCCGATCCATCCCTTTCCCATTGTCAACGATCCGAATCATCTCCAGACCGCCTTCCTCTACGTGGATCTCGATTGTCGTTGCACTGGCATCAATTGCATTTTCGACCAGCTCTTTGACAACCGAAGCCGGTCTTTCCACTACTTCCCCTGCAGCAATCATATTGGCGAGATGCTCATCTAAAACTTGAATGGTTCCCATGAGTGCCTCCCCTCCGGACGAACCCTATCGCTTTTTCAATTGCTGTTTCCATGCATATAGCTTCATCATGGCGTCCATTGGCGTCGTTGAATTCAAATCCAGTTCGCGCAGTTCAGCCATAATCGCTTCTTCCTCCGCTGACGTAAACTGCATCGTTTCTTCACGCACCGCAGCAACTGGTGCCGTCCATAGCGTTTCGAGCGACATTTGCACGTCACTCGCTACATTTCCATTCCCTGCATTTCCATTCGCTTCAAGCCCAGTTAAGATACTGCGCGCCCGTTCAATGACCCAGGTCGGCATTTCAGCCAGCTCAGCCACATGGATTCCATAACTTTTATCTGCTCGACCTTCTTCAATTTTGTGAAGGAACAAGAGCTTTCCTTCCCGTTCTTCGCATCGAGCGTTGACATTCACGACACCACTCAACGTCTCTGCTAACCCGGTCAACTCATGGTAGTGCGTCGAGAAGAGTGTTTTGGCACCGATTTTTTGGCAAATGTACTCAATGACTGCTTGTGCAAGCGCCATTCCATCGTACGTCGAAGTCCCGCGGCCAATTTCATCAAGTAGGATCAAGCTCTTCGCTGTCGCTTTTTGCAGGGCGTGTCTGGTCTCCAGCATTTCCACCATAAACGTACTGTGACCACCTACCAAATCGTCGGCTGCCCCGATTCGAGTAAAGATCTGATCAACAATCGCCAGCTTGGCCTGTTTAGCCGGAACGAAGCAACCGATCTGTGCCATCACCGTAATCAAGGCGATCTGTCTCATGTACGTACTCTTACCTGCCATATTTGGACCCGTAATGAGCAAAACTTGGCGATTCGTCTGATCCATCTCCACGTCATTTGCCACGTATTTTTCGCGCTCCAGAACGGCTTCCACTACTGGATGACGCCCTTCTGTAATGACGTAATCGCCGCTTTCCACAAGCTCAGGACGTATAAAACCGCGCTCGTCACTTACCGTAGCAAATGCCTGAAGAACATCCACAGATGCAATGCGCTCAGCGAGATTCTGCAGTCTTGGTATATGCTTCGCGACCTCACTTCTTACCGTCACGAACAGTTGATATTCCAACTCAATCATCTTTTCTTCCGCTTCAAGAATGAGCGCTTCGCGTTCCTTCAACTCTGGTGTGATGTACCGCTCTGCATTAGCCAAAGTTTGCTTGCGCTCATACCGCCCCGCCGGAACGTTGTGGATATTAGACTTCGATATTTCGATGTAATAGCCGAACACCTTATTGAAGCCTACTTTGAGTGAACGAATCCCTGTCGCTTCCCGCTCTCCCTGCTCTAGTTGGGCAATCCACGTCTTCCCTTCACGACTTGCCGTATGGAGCTTGTCCAGGTACTCATCGTATCCCGTCCGAATCATTCCGCCTTCACGAACCGATATCGGTGGATCATCCACGAGCGCATGAGCCAAATAGTTGACGATATCCGTACACTCATCCATCCCTTGTGCAAGTTCCATCAATACCGGCGTATTCGTTTGGATCATATACTGCTTCAGCTCTGGAACAGCCTCCAAAGACATCCGTAGCTGTATGAGATCTCGTGCGTTCGCATTCCCGTAGGAAATACGACCCGCTAGACGCTCCAAATCATAGACACGATCCAAGCAAGTCCGCAAATCGGAGCGAAGCAGCATATCACCCTTCAAGGCTTCCACAGCACTCAGACGTGCCTCCAACTGATCGCGACTGAGCAATGGGCGCTCAATCCATCTGCGCAAAAGACGACCACCCATTGCGGTTTGAGTCCGATCTAACAGCCACAACAGAGAGCCTTTTTTCGTCTTATCGCGAATGGTCTCTGTCAATTCCAAATTGCGTCTGGAAAAGCCGTCCATTTGCAGATACTGCTTTGCATCGTACTGTTTTAACAGGCGCATATGGGCAAGACTGCGTTTTTGCGTCGTCCCTATGTAGAACAAGAGAGTATTGACCGCCGCTCGCATGGACATATCCAGCCCTTTTGCCTGCTCCGCATATTGACTATCCACCGCAAATGCGTCCAGTTGGTTTGCATCCACGACTGTAGATGGCAATGCTGTCTTCGGCAAAACAGCGAGGCCAAAAAAGACGAGCTCCTTGGGGCGATATTGCAAGGCTTCATCCAGAAAAGCCTCTGCTTGTCCCACCAAAGAGGTAACGTACATCTCGCCTGTACTCATATCACACGCAGCAACACCTGTTCGCCCTTCTACTTGGGCCAACGCTGCCATATAATTGTTTTCCTTATCCGTCAGCCATTTGCCTTCCATCATCGTTCCCGGAGTAATGACGCGTGTAACTTCCCGGCGAACGACCCCTTTGGCTTCTTTTGGATCTTCGACTTGCTCACAAACGGCTACTTTATGTCCTTTTTTCAGTAGCTCTGCAATATAGCCATCTGCCGCATGATGTGGAACACCACACATTGGTATGCGCTCAGAACCACCACCCTCACGTCCCGTCAGTGTAATTTCCAGCTCACGGGACGCAAGAATGGCGTCATCAAAAAACAGTTCATAAAAATCGCCTAAGCGAAAAAATAAGAAAGTATCCGGATAATCTTTTTTGATAGCCAGATACTGTTGAATCATCGGGGTATATTGAGCCATGATTTTCTTCTCCTAGCCTACGAATTCTCGTCGCTATTATATCATGATTGTACGGTAATGTTGACCCTGCATCCAATGGTAGATCTGTTTATGCTAGCTTCCATGTCTTGCGAAGGTCTTCATCCGTTCTCCACGATTGGCTTTCGATTAAAAAAGAAAAGTATCGATCCAAATGAACTCGTGACAGTGTATAGCCTGGTAGCTCCTTTAATTCTTGCCAGACTTGGGCAACGTACGGCAGGAGCTTTTCTTTTTCGCCCTGGTAGTACGCTTTGATGAGCGGGAGCTTTAGATGAGGCGTCGCTTGTAGCTTCTCGTGATTGGTTGCAACCAAATGGGCCAAATGAAGAATACCTCGAGTGACAAGGGGATCAACGAGCCAGCTGGGGAGTGTACGATATTCGAATCCATATTCCTTCTCCCTTACATCCCCCAAAAATCCATATCGCTCTCTGCGGCTCATACAGCCTGCATCCTCAATCAGAACAAGGGGAAGAGCCAAGTACGCATCCAATTTTCGCCGAAGAGAAAAAGTAGGGGTAAGCCCGCCAAAATGAATATGCCCGCCGATTGGATAACCTTGAAACGGCATTCCGCCAGCGAGCCATTCGATAGACGAATTCCCTATTTTCTTGTATGCGAGTGCCAGATTATCGTAGATATGCATAAATAATTGATCAGGGTCCTCCGAGGGCGCAGGTCTCAATTCTGCAACCGGGTGCTGATGGAGACCTAATTCTTCCCGATAGCGTGTCGTATCACATCCAACCGTGCCATTAATACTCAGGAAGTCAGAAGCAAGTGCCATCTCTCCAGTGGGCTTGCGTAAAGCAAACTCGGGATCAGCCCCCAAGCTTTGCAGCTTTTGCGGCTGTTTGCGCATCCGACCTTCCCACCAGTCTCGAGCCTGCTGCATATATTCGTCAGCATCCTTGGCTGGCCAATTTGGTTCCACCTCGACGACCTTAAGCCGATGGGGAGAAGCCGCCATGATCGTCACTTGACCCGCATCGGCTCCAGCGGCATACAAACTGCGCGCAGCCAGCCCTTGCACCACCTGTACCTCCGTTTCGGTGGAAGGCAGGGAAACAGATTGCCACTCAGGTTCCTGCATCCGGTGCAGCAGCCATTGTGATTGCTCCTCGCTCCTGGCGATTTCCAGTACATGGTCTTGGTAAAGGCAGATCCTATATGTCCGCCAGCCCGGTCGCGCTGCTTTTCCTGTCGTTACAGGTATTCTCCCTTGCCGGAGCAACCAGCGCCCGATTTCTGGACGATGCAAATACGCTACGACTTCTTTAGCGTTAGCCGTCATCGGTTGTGTTACTGGCGTTTCCTGCTTGTTAGCTCGCTGACTCGCCTTTGTGCGTAGAATCATGCCTTCCACACTCCCCCGCTATTCTCTCGTTATCTTATGACTGCGCCCAGAAAAAAGTGTGGATGGTACGCATCCGAAAAAAAGAAAAAAGAGGAGATAATTTCTCCTCTTTAGTCGAGCTCGTCGAGTAGCGTAGCGGAATCAAAGTCATCAAACTCGTCACTGTTATCTTCAAAGTCGTCAACCAGATGGAACTCTTTGTCATCACAACTATTGCAGACAACAACGCACACCTTTGTTTCTCCAATGACCTCTACTGCATATTCGCTTTCAACTCTGACTGTGATTGTGCCACCACCACTTAACTCCGCTTTTATGCACTTCGGTTGCTCCACGGCGCGTGCAACGATTTCCAGATCGCCTCTGCAGTTCTTGTCGAAGAACGTAAGCGGTACGAGTACGGAGAACTTAACAGTTTCCCGCTTGACTTCGGTTTGCGTGTTATTAGCAAACGAAAACCACAGGTTGACGTCATACATACCAGATACTTCAACGGCATCTCCGACTTTCTCTGCTTGGAAGTTCGTGTTTATAATCCAGCATCCGAGGATCGTCGAAGGAGTTTGCGACGGTATGATGGTGTGGGTTGTAGTAGAAAATTTATGGCCTTTGCCGCAGACTGCTTTCGCGATAAGTTCCCGGCACTGTAGATCTTTGTCTATACCCGACATTTCGTTACCTCCTCCATACAACGTTTCTGTACATTTGTATGCAGGGCATTCGACTAGCGTGCAAACAACCACCTTATATTTGGGAAAGTTGTTGGGTACTCATCAATACAGCGCCGGGAAGGCTTTCTATCAAGAATTAGGAGCAGCAGCCACCAGATTTTTTCTTTTCAGGCCCGCCACCCGTCTCTCCAGTCAATGGGTTTCCGCCTGTATCCAAAATAATACGCTCCGAAACGGTGTTCGTGATCACGTTCGTGACCATTTGCAATAGATCATTCACATCGACTTGCGATTGCTTGAATTCCGTCACGATTGGAATGGAATCCAGCTCCTCATGCAATTGGTTGTACTCGCCTTCCACTTTTTTCACCAGTTCCGGCTTGTTGATGGATTCAAACATCACCATTTGCTTTTGCTTCTGCTTCAAGGTGTCAATCAAATCTTGCACACGTTCATTGTGCTTGATTTGCAATTCGGCACGTTTGAAGAAATCGACTTCATTCGTACGCGTGATCATAGCTGCAAGTTCGCGAGCTTTATCAAGAATTTCTTTCTGGGTATACACGTTTGTTTGTTCCATAATGACCTACACCTCAACTTTGGATACGAGTTCTCCGTGGAGTGTCCACGTTTTCGCATCTGTAATTTTTATGTGCACATACTGTCCGATCAAGGATTTGTCGCCAGTGAAATGGACCAACTTGTTCGTACGCGTACGACCCGCGAGCACTTCCGCATTCGTCCTCGATTCGCCTTCCACCAGTACCTCGACAACCTGATCCTGCAGTTTTTTGTTCTGCTCCAGTGCGATGCGAGCCAACACTTCATTGAGTCGATATAAGCGCGCTTTTTTCACTTCCATTGGAACGTTGTCTTCCATGACAGCAGCCGGTGTACCTTCACGTGGGGAGTAAATGAAGGTATACGCAAATTCATACTTGACCTCTTCCACCATCGAAATGGTATCTTCAAACTGCTCATCGGTTTCGCCTGGGAAGCCAACAATAATATCGGTAGAAAGCGAGACATTCGGGATCGCGTCCTTGATTTTGCGAACGAGCTCCAGATAATGCTCACGAGAATATTTGCGCGCCATCCGCTTGAGTACTTCTGTCGAACCGGATTGGACAGGCAAATGGATTTGCTCCACCAGGTTGCCGCCCTTTGCCAGCACCTCGATCAAGTGGTCGTCAAAATCACGCGGATGACTTGTTGTGAAGCGCACACGCGGGATATCAATCTTGCGGACCTCGTCCATCAGGTCTCCAAAACCATACTCGATGTCCTCAAAATCTTTCCCATACGCATTGACGTTTTGTCCAAGAAGCATGATTTCCTTAAAGCCTTGGCGAGCGAGATCACGCACTTCCGCGATAACATCTTCCGGGCGTCGACTGCGCTCTTTTCCGCGGGTATACGGCACGATACAGTACGTACAGAACTTGTCACAGCCATACATGATGTTAACCCAGCCCTTGGTGTTTCCTTCGCGGAGCTTCGGCATATTTTCGACGATATCGCCTTCTTTGGACCAAACCTCAATCACCATTTCTTTACTGAACATCGCATCGCGCAACAGCTCTGGCAGACGGTGAATATTGTGCGTTCCAAAAATCAAGTCGACCTGCTGGTAGCTTTTCAGGATTTTCTTAACAACTTTCTCTTCTTGGGACATGCAACCGCAAACACCGAGGATCAGATTCGGATTGTTATTCTTGAGCCGCTTCATGTGGCCAAGCTCTCCAAATACTTTATCTTCTGCATTTTCGCGGATCGCACAGGTGTTAAATAGGATAACATCCGCATCTTCGACAGAATCAGAGGAGGTATAGCCCATTGCCTGCAAAATACCAGAAATCGTCTCCGAATCATGCTCGTTCATTTGGCAGCCATACGTACGAACGTGATAACGCTTTCCTTTTCCGATGTGCTGCATGTCTTCTGGGATATTAAAATCGTAATGGACTAAAATCTCTTCCTTACCACGCTTTTTCGCATCTTTCAGAGAGGGGGCCTGGAAGTATTTCGCATAGTCTTCCGTTTTCTTTGGAGACTTAACGGATTTTAAGTCCACAGTCGCCTCTTTCGTTTCCTTCATCATGTATCACCTCAACTAAAATCATCTACATAAGTAACCAATAAAGAATTATATCATTTTGGGTGATACAAAAGCTAATGCATAATAACTATTATGAGGCAAAAAATGTACGAAACGGCGAGAGACCGTGCCGATCATCTCTGGGTATTCCCGGTTTGTTAACCCCTTCCCGCTCCAAAAGCGTTCCATCCAAATCAAACAAGCATGCCCTTACCATTTGGAACTCCGTCTTTTTTCCTATTTTCACCATAATATTTTTTCTCCTGCAACAATACAAGCCCACTCGCCGTCTGAATAGCAGTCAACAAAAACTACATTGCCATTTTGAGGAGGTTAACATGAAAAGAGCACTAGCCGTATTTTTGTCGGTGTTGATGTTCTTAATGATTATCCCAGTCGTCGGTGCCGCTTCCACTCCTTCGTTCTCAGACGTTCCGCGTAGCCATTGGGCATACAAGGAAATTACGGAGATGGCGGCAAAAGGGATCATCAAAGGATATGACAATGGGACGTTTAGACCGAACAATGAAGTGACCCGCGCCGAATTTGCCAAAATTATGATCGCAGCAGCAGATGTAGATATAAACAAACGCTACGTCGACCAAACCTTTAAGGATGTTCCGCGTCATCACTGGGCATTTCTGTATGTGGAATACGCCAAGCCTTACTTGACTGGTTACAAATCCGGCTCCACTTACACGTATAAGCCAGATCAAGCTGCAGTACGTGAAGACATTGCTGTCGCATTGGTACGCCTGTTGCGCTACGATCAAAAGTACAAAGCCGACCTGAATCAATTGAAAAAGTTCCGTGATTACGATGATATTTCGTCAGCTCTGCGTCCGTATATTGCGATTGCGATCCAAACTGATCTGATGAAAGGATACAATGGCAATTTCCGTCCACAAGATCCGATTACTCGTGCGGAAGCTGCTTCTCTGCTCTATCGTGCTATTTTGGATCGTGACGATGATGATGAGATCAAAATTGTATTCCCTACCCCTGGTCAACCGCAGCCTCAGCCAGAACCAGAGCGAATCAATATCAGCGATTCCTTCTCTGATTCCAAATTGAAAAACTGGAATACAGACAAAGCGACAGGAAAATGGGAGGTCGCTAGCAAACAAGTGACAGCGGAATCCGATGACGATGATCTGGATCACTACTTCCTGCCACTGAATTGGAATGAGTCTGACAAAGTTAAGAAATACGAATTGAGCGTCGATGTCAATGTCGTAGGCAGTGAAGGTTTAGGAGGCCTTTACTTCAACGGGAAAGACGGAAAAGCCAATGTTGTATTCGTCCAAAAAGATCGCGTTGTTTTAGGGAAAGTGAATGATGTCGAAGAAGACGATATTGACATCATTACTTCTAGCTCCTACAAGCTGAAATCCAGCAATCGCTTAAAAGTAGAAGTTAACGAGAACACGGTTTCCATTTACCTGAACGATCAATACTTGTTCGGTCAACAGTATGTGAAACAAGAAGGCACAAAGCTCGGTCTGTACCTGCAAGAAGAGGCAACTGAAAACGCGCCTCGCAAAACGACCTATCTGGACAATTTCTCCTTCAAGGAGACTAAATAAAGAACCATATTTTGACCCGACAAGCTATCTTGGCCTGTCGGGTATTTTTTCACTCTCCTTGACATGCATGTTCTACCAAATGGAAAAAAGATAGCGAAAACGTAGAAATAAACGCATTTCAGATGTTATAATGGTAGCTATTCTTGTCCTGTGAAGGAGCCTTCCTATGTCGTTTTCTGTTAATCAACCGTTTCGCTGGATGGACTCCGGTACCTACCAGGATAGTCCACTTGAGCCTTTAATCCGTGATGAAGCGTTGGCAGCCAGTATGCAATTTGAATCTGCAACCCCTGTGATTCATCTCTGGGTGTACGATCAGGCGCTGTATCTCGGCCGTAGAGACGCCAAGCTTCCTCATCTCCAGCAAGCCTTGCGTAAGTTTGGTCAAGATGGCTTTGGTTGTGTGCTTCGCTCATCTGGTGGAGCTTGTGTTCCGCTTGATGCTGGCGTTCTCAATATGGCTTGTTTATTACCTGACACTTCGATTTCCATTGACTCCTTCTTCTCATTTGTTGCCCAGCTTCTTGACGTGGGCCTGCGCGATTATGGGAAGCTGGAATTTGGAGAAGTGACGGGTTCCTACTGTGCAGGGGAATACGATTTTTCCATTCATGGTAAAAAAATCGGAGGTATGGCACAAAGACGCACGCGACACGGCTCTATTTTGCAGTTATGCATTAACGTCGACGATCGACCACGAGGGGAATGGATGGAGCACTTTTACCGTCTTGCCGGCTTGGATGAAATGCAAAGTCATAAGCCAATTCCTTCCATTGATGCTTCTACCGTTGGCAGCATTGCGAGTTTGACTGGAAAATTGCCCACTATGGATGATGTAAAAGCACGTCTATTGGAGACAATCCGTTCTGAGTGGGCTGTATCACCTACCCCCTTTTATGTGCAAAATGAGTTAGTGACAGAGTCGAGGCATCATTTGTCGCAACGATTACACTTATTTTCTTATACCGCAAAAGAACTGGCCGCACCTGACTGGCACTTACCCGAATAACGGGCATTATATTTGCTTTTGATACTCCAGGTGCTGCCGGAAAAATTCCGGAGGAATTATGAATAGCAATCGAAAGGGGACGTTTCAGGATCTGAATGCCCTTTTTGTTTTTGGGGCTCTTACTGTCTTGATGATTCACATCCTCAGTTTTTTTCTCTCAAATGAGAAGACGTATCCGTGGAATAGTGATTTACAAGCCGTTCTAATCATCTTGTTAAAATTCGGTCGTTCTTTGTTTATATTTGCAACTGGAATGCTTCTGTTTTACTGGTATCAGCACCGACAATTGGATTGGCGTGCTTTCTGGAAAAAACGCTGGCGCGCAGTTATTTTGCCTTACGTAATTTGGACGGCCATCTTCACCTATTTTAAACACCAAACCTCTGACCCGGCCGTGCTCGTTGGACCGTTTTTCGAAAGCCTGTTTAATGGCAGTTCGTTCTACCACCTGTACTACATTCCGCTTTACTTGCAACTGTGCTTGTTGTTTTGCCTGATCAAACCGTGGATGGAACGGTACTTGAACTTCCGCTGGATCATCGCGCTATTTATTGGACAGGCTGGTCTGTACGTTCTCTATCACTATTTGTTCATTAAGCCGTTATGGGCCATTGATTGGGCTGCAAACCCATTCCTGTCCCTCATGCAGCACAGTTATGTTTACGGACAGCATTATGTTTTCATGTACGTATTTACTTTTGCACTCGGCGCTTATGCCGGGATGAATGTGGATAAATGGCGGACGTGGGTGAAACGCCTTCAAATACCTTCTATCGTTGTGATGGCATGTGCTGCTGTTTGGATGGCGTACAGCTATCTTTCCGGCTCCAAAAGCTATTACGAGAGCATGAATATTTTTGAACCGCTTTATTTGGTGTACACACTCTGTGTGATCATCAGCTTTTACCCTGCATCCAGTTATCTCGGCAAACTGCCTAACCTCGGTCTGTGGCTTGCCCGGTTGGCCAAACAAAATATGGCTATCTATTTGGTTCATCCGTTGATCTTGTTCTTACTGCAGAGCTATGTCATTCATCGACTAGGCTGGTCGACGCCGTCATTGGTTCTCGGCATGTTCGTAATTACACCGCCACTGTGCATTTTCCTTTTCGAATTGACGACGATGTCCTTTTGGTTCAATCGAAGAAAACGTATGGAAGCAAAACCGATTTTCAAAAATCAAACGTATAAAGCATAAGGGATACACTGGTTTCCTCTAAACTCCTAATGTAAAAAACAATATGATCTCCCATACTAGTACGAGGGACGATTGTTCCACACCTCGATTACTTGCCTGGCGTAACTGCCGGGCTTTTTTTCGTCTAATGCCCCGTCAAAGGCTTGGTGACGCCAAGTTTTCTAAATGTAGCCCTACCGTTTGTACCTCGCTTACGGTATCATAGAAGAGGACCACGAGCAGTGCTTACTGCTATAGACGACAGAAAGAAAAGGTGGTGGATCTGAATGAATCAAGAGATCCCTTTGTTACATATTCCGATCAAAGATCTCATAATCGCGTCCACAAAGGTCGCACATGTGCAGTTAGGTAATTCGCTTGAGCACACCCTGCTAGTCCTAATCAAGTCCGGCTATTCAGCCGTTCCTGTACTGGATCATCAGTATCGTTTGCATGGGTTAATCAGCACGAATATGATCATGAATAAGACTCTAGGTTTGGAACGCTTCGAGACCGAGCGTATGTCCGAACATATTGTAGATGATGTGATGGATACGAAAGTCCCTCGATTGCGTGACACCGATGAATTTTTGAAAGCATTGGAAGTTTCCATTAATCACCCTTTCGTCTGCATTGAAGACGACGAGCACTATTTCCAAGGAATCTTGACTCGAAAATCGATATTGGCTTTGGTATATCGTCACTTTCGCAATCTGCCCTTTCCTTTGGCTGACCAACAACAGCCGGCAGAATCGTAGGTCACGGCATACAAAAAGACGGGGCAATAAATGCCACCGTCTTTTTCACATTCTTCTGCGTTACTTCTTTAGAGTAATTAGCTTGGCGATAGAAGCTGATGCTTCCGGTTCTTTTTTTCAGCGAGTAATGTCTGCGCATATTCCAGTGGATGACGGTACGTTTGTTTAAACATCGCCTTCTCTCCTGCCTTGAAAAAAGAATAGCGCTGATCACGCACATTGACTTCAATTAAATACGGATTGCCTCGCTCGTCAATTCCCATATCCATCCCTAGATCTGCTAATGATGAAAAATGCCAACCATACTGCTTCGCAATTTCCACCGCGGCTATGCCAACTCTTTCGATGACCGCTTGTTGTTGTTTCACTTCAGGAAAGATGGGTACCAAAGCTTCCGAAAACGGCACTGCTGTCCCACCTCGAGAGAGATTGCTCAGCTTGTTTTTCTGATTGGCAACCTTGGCAACCATCCCGCTCACAGTCCACTGTTTCTCTTTGTTTTTCTGCACCGAAACACGAATATCAAACGTTTTTCCTCCATAGCGCGCCAAAGGAATTCCTCGCTGGATCAAAAATCTTTTGTTACCGACCCAACGTCGCACCGTGGAGAGTATCTGCGAATGAGATAAAATCTGCCGCTTTTTCGAGGCAATGAAGTAATAATTGCCTCCATGCCGTTCAATACGTGCTACCCCAATTCCGACTGATCCAATCGAAGGCTTGACGTACACCACCTGGTACTTATCCAAGAACTGACGCAACTGCTCCATGGAATAAGGAACGGTATGTGGCAGATAGCTGCGGATGTGTTCGTTTTTCCAGAGCATCTGGTGTACTCTTCTCTTATCCCGTACAACCAAGCCATTGAACACCGTCTTCTTTTGGCTCAATCTTCGAATCACATTTCGTGCTTTTGTATCCCCTGTCAACACACGATTGTGGATGACGCGCGGGACTGAAACCAGTTGGGAGACGAGTCGATTTCCGTTCCAAAAATATCCCTTGACCCTTTCATCTCCTGGCTTCACATGCCGCGGATGGAAAAAAACAGGCTCCAATCCAAGCTCTCTTCCGATTTCGACATAATAAGGCAGACGCTCATATGACTTGAGGCCTTGAATACCTTTCTCCATAAGGGCCCAATCCAACATTATCCCGATTCTGTCCACGTAGATCCCCCTTGCCACATTGCTCTCACATAGGGTATGTGCCAGAAAGGGCAAGAGCGTGCCTATTTTTGTACACCTCTTTCGCGAACTGACAAAATAATTGCTTTCTCATAGGAATGATGTCGGATGCTGCGCTTGCCCGGGAAAGGATCGCATTTCGTTCTTTTTATTGTCCCCGGCGTTCGATAGCCAGTAAAAATGGGGCTTGGTTTTGCTGATTGATATATTGATATTTTAAAACCAAATAATCCAATTGGCTTAGCTCGTGGCAGAATGCTTCTACTGCCTCTTTTTCCGTCTCTCCCGCCGAATGCCCCCAATAAATCATGACTGTCATGATTCCGCCTGGTCTGAGCACCCTAAACCCTGATTGAATCGCCTGAATGGTACTACTCGCTTGTGTTGTGATTTCTTTGTCTCCACCCGGTAAATAGCCCAGATTAAACATGATCGCCGCGGCACTAATCTCCAGCTTGTCAATTTCCTCATGACTGGCGAGCATCATTTCTACCCTGTTCGCCAGACCTTCTCTCTCGAGTCTCTCTCGCGTTTTCTCGATCGCCTGCGGCTGGATATCAAAGGCGATTACTTTCCCCTCTTCTTGCACCAATTGCGCAAGAAATAAGGTGTCATTTCCATTCCCCATCGTGGCGTCTACAACAGTTTCTCCTACTTGTACCCGTTCACGGATTAATTTACGTGCAACTTCTAATACATTTGGAAACACAGTCAACTCTCCTCTCTATGTACACAAACCTTGTTATAAATCGATTTGCAGGCCGATGCGCGCCGCATAAACTGGACCTGCAGCAAAGGCATTGGCCTCCGCGATTACTTTAGACTCATCATAGCCGTAAAACAAATGCGTAACTAATAAAGAACGGCAGAATAAGGATTGTGCCAGTTCTGCCGCTTGGCGAACAGACAGATGCCCATTTTGCTTGGCTGGTAAATTGTAATCCAGATAGGTCCCCTCGCAAATAAACAAATCCGCTTGATTCGCAAAGCCCTCCCAGGCTGTACCTGGTCCACTGTCAGCTCCGTATACGAGGACATGACCGTTTGCTTCCAAACGCATAGCGTAGCATGGATCTCCATCACCATGGTCTGTCCGTAAAAAAGTAATCGAGACGTCCCCAATGGTAACAGACGTTTCTTCGGTGATTGGGGTAAATGTGGTCGCATCTCGATACACCAATGTCTGAGCATTGGCCACTGGCAGCGCAGGAGCGTAGATCGGAAGCGGCTTGTCAGCAGGTCTTTGGCCAAATAGCTGATGAACCATTAAACCGTACTGCATCACTCCTACATCCGCAACATGATCATGATGATAGTGAGATAAGAGCATGGCATCCAGCTCATAAATGGGCAAATGCTTGCCTAACTGAGCAAGAACACCGCTCCCGCAGTCGAGAAGAATTTTGACACGGTCTGTTTCAATTAGGTAACCCGGAGTAGCACCCCCTGGGCCAGGATAAGGAGATTGATAGCCTAACACGGTAACGCGCATATTCGGTTCACTCCCTCTCATAGGATGGAATAAGGTGGGACAGGAGGTCTGAGATGCAAGGAACATGGAGAGCCGCATGGCAGATCGCTTTTACGTATATTGGGACAGTCGTAGGAGCTGGTTTTGCCTCAGGCAAAGAAATTGTAGAGTTCTTTGTTCAATATGGAACACAAGGCTTAGTGGGCATCATTCTGGCGACGACGCTGTTTATTTGGGCAGGCATCCGCGTCATGCTGATTGCCTATCGGATTCAGGCCGATTCCTATCAAGAAGTCAGCACCTATTTATTTGGGCATCCGTTTGGCACTGTATTTAATACCTTGCTCTTAACCGTATTGCTAGGCACTACCTCCGTCATGCTCGCTGCTACCGGCGCGATTTTTTGGGAGTCATTTCGATTATCTCCCCAAATCGGCATTTGGTTTAGCATGATTTTGATTTTTTTCGTGACGAAAAAAGGGCTGTTTGCCATCCATCACGTGAACAGCATTTTTGTTCCGATGCTCATTGGCTTTACTGTACTTGTCTTCCTTTATACGAAGCCATGGTTAGATACGAATGTCGTCGTTGAATCTTTACGGCCTTGGGCGTGGCTTAGTTCTCCCTTTTATTATGTTGCCTTAAATGTCACGCTTACACAAGCGGTTTTGATTCCGATGGGTAGACAGAGTACAAGCGAGAAGCCTCTCATCCTGGGGGGAATCATAGGAGGATTGGGAATAGGCCTTCTGCTCTTGCTCGCCTATGCTTCTCTCTCTGTAAAAATGCCGGGAATCCATCACGCGGAAATGCCTATGATTGCTGTGCTGCAAGGCTTGGGGCCAACCATTCCTTTTTTATTCTCCCTATTGGTGTATGCCGAAATTTTCTCGACTCTTGTGGCCAACGTTTTTGGTCTAGCGCAACAGATTAGACAAGTTACCCCCCTTCGAGGGCCGACTATTTTACTCGGGATTTTGCTGATTTGCTATTTGATCAGTTTTATCGGGTTCAGCTCGCTTCTCCGCTTCCTGTATCCACTCTTTGGTCAATTGGTTGTCTTTTTCCTTGTCATGCTCGTGTACAGGCAGTGGCGCGAACGCAATCGAGTAGGAGGGAGTG
>NZ_PXZO01000015.1 GCF_003013475.1 Brevibacillus porteri | reverse complement strand
TGAAAGGAAGTTCTGCTAAAGGCTCTCGCGTCCATGCGAGAACGCAGAACGACTTACATCCTATAAGTCTGGTGATGATGGCGGAGGGGACACACCCGTTCCCATGCCGAACACGGCCGTTAAGCCCTCCAGCGCCGATGGTACTTGCTCCGCAGGGAGCCGGGAGAGTAGGACGTTGCCAGGCAGTTACTCTTACGAGTAACTATCCATTTGTTCCTTGAAAACTGGATACTGCATGAAATTGCTAAGATATAAACTGTAAGTACTTTTAGTAATTACGGAAATGCAAGGATGGCCTGCTAAGTTCGTCTCATCCATGAGACAACGCATGCACTAGCACATCCTGTGCGTCGTGGTTAAGTTACTAAGGGCACACGGTGGATGCCTTGGCGCTAGGAGCCGAAGAAGGACGCAGCGAACTGCGATAAGCCTCGGGGAGCGGTAAGCACGCTTTGATCCGGGGATCTCCGAATGGGGTAACCCACCATCTGTAATGGGATGGTATCCTTCACTGAATACATAGGTGATGAGAAGGCAGACCCGGTGAACTGAAACATCTAAGTAGCCGGAGGAAGAGAAAACAATAGTGATTCCGTCAGTAGTGGCGAGCGAACGCGGAAGAGCCTAAACCGTCGGGTTTACCCGGCGGGGTTGTGGGGCGTCTCACATGGAGTTACAAAAGACGCGCGTAGGTGAACAGCTTGGGAAAGCTGACCATAGAGCGTGATAGTCGCGTAACCTAAACGCGCGTCTCTCCGAGACCAACCCCGAGTAGCGCGGGACACGTGAAATCCCGTGTGAATCTGGCAGGACCATCTGCTAAGGCTAAATACTACCTAGCGACCGATAGTGAACCAGTACCGTGAGGGAAAGGTGAAAAGCACCCCGGGAGGGGAGTGAAATAGTACCTGAAACCGTGTGCTTACAAATAGTCGGAGCCCGTTAAAAGGGTGACGGCGTGCCTTTTGTAGAATGAACCGGCGAGTTACGGTAGCGTGCGAGGTTAAGTTGAAGAGACGGAGCCGCAGCGAAAGCGAGTCTGAATAGGGCGATAGTACGCTGCCGTAGACCCGAAACCGTGTGATCTAGCCATGTCCAGGGTGAAGGTAGGGTAACACCTACTGGAGGCCCGAACCCACGCACGTTGAAAAGTGCGGGGATGAGGTGTGGCTAGCGGTGAAATTCCAATCGAACTCGGAGATAGCTGGTTCTCCCCGAAATAGCTTTAGGGCTAGCCTCGGAATTTAGAGTCTTGGAGGTAGAGCACTGATTGGACTAGGGGCCCTCATCGGGTTACCGAATTCAGTCAAACTCCGAATGCCAATGACTTATGTCCGGGAGTCAGACGGTGAGTGCTAAGATCCATCGTCAAAAGGGAAACAGCCCAGACCATCAGCTAAGGTCCCCAAGTATACGTTAAGTGGGAAACGATGTGGAGTTGCCCAGACAACCAGGATGTTGGCTTAGAAGCAGCCACCATTTAAAGAGTGCGTAATAGCTCACTGGTCGAGTGACTCTGCGCGGAAAATGTAACGGGGCTAAACGTATCACCGAAGCTATGGCAGTCCTTACGGACTGGGTAGGGGAGCGTTCCAAGCAGCAGTGAAGCCGTACTGGAAAGAGCGGTGGAGCGCTTGGAAGTGAGAATGCCGGTGTAAGTAGCGAAAAGACAAGTGAGAATCTTGTCCACCGAAAGCCTAAGGTTTCCTGGGGAAGGCTCGTCCTCCCAGGGTTAGTCGGGACCTAAGCTGAGGCCGAAAGGCGTAGGCGATGGACAACAGGTTGATATTCCTGTACCACCTCTGTTCCGCTTGAGCAATGGCGTGACGCAGGAGGATAGGGTGAGCGGCCTACTGGATGGCCGTCCAAGCAGTAAGTGTGGTGTGTAGGCAAATCCGCACACCGTTAAGCATGAGCTGTGATGGCGAGGGAAATTTAAGTACCGAAGTCCCTGATTTCACACTGCCAAGAAAAGCGTCTAGCGAGGAACAAGGTGCCCGTACCGCAAACCGACACAGGTAGGCGAGGAGAGAATCCTAAGGTGCGCGGGATAACTCTTGCTAAGGAACTCGGCAAAATGGCCCCGTAACTTCGGGAGAAGGGGCGCCTCGGTAGGGTTAATAGCCCGAGGGGGCCGCAGTGAAAAGGCCCAAGCGACTGTTTAGCAAAAACACAGGTCTCTGCGAAGCCGCAAGGCGAAGTATAGGGGCTGACGCCTGCCCGGTGCTGGAAGGTTAAGGGGATGAGTTAGCGCAAGCGAAGCTTTGAACCGAAGCCCCAGTAAACGGCGGCCGTAACTATAACGGTCCTAAGGTAGCGAAATTCCTTGTCGGGTAAGTTCCGACCCGCACGAAAGGCGTAACGACTTGGGCGCTGTCTCGGCAAGAGACCCGGTGAAATCATAATACCTGTGAAGATGCAGGTTACCCGCGACAAGACGGAAAGACCCCATGGAGCTTTACTGTAGCCTGGTATTGGAACTTTGTGCATCATGTACAGGATAGGTGGGAAGCTGAGAAGCAGGGGCGCCAGCCTCTGTGGAGCTGTCGGTGGGATACCACCCTTGATGTACGGAGTTTCTAACTCGTCGCCCTTATCGGGCGAGAGGACCATGCCAGGTGGGCAGTTTGACTGGGGCGGTCGCCTCCTAAAAGGTAACGGAGGCGCCCAAAGGTTCCCTCAGAATGGTCGGAAATCATTCGTAGAGTGTAAAGGCAGAAGGGAGCTTGACTGCGAGACCTACAAGTCGAGCAGGGACGAAAGTCGGGCTTAGTGATCCGGTGGTTCCGCATGGAAGGGCCATCGCTCAACGGATAAAAGCTACCCTGGGGATAACAGGCTTATCTCCCCCAAGAGTCCACATCGACGGGGAGGTTTGGCACCTCGATGTCGGCTCATCGCATCCTGGGGCTGAAGTAGGTCCCAAGGGTTGGGCTGTTCGCCCATTAAAGCGGTACGCGAGCTGGGTTCAGAACGTCGTGAGACAGTTCGGTCCCTATCTGTCGCGGGCGTAGGAAGTTTGAGGAGAGCTGTCCTTAGTACGAGAGGACCGGGATGGACGCACCGCTGGTGCACCAGTTGTCACGCCAGTGGCACAGCTGGGTAGCTATGTGCGGACGGGATAAGCGCTGAAAGCATCTAAGCGTGAAGCCCCCTCCAAGATGAGACTTCCCACAGCGCAAGCTGGTAAGACCCCTCATAGACGATGAGGTTGATAGGTTCGGTGTGGAAGCGCGGTAACGCGTGGAGCTGACGAATACTAATCGGTCGAGGACTTATCCACAAATTCTTAGCAATCATGCGTATTCAGTTTTGAAGGAATAAATCCTTCAACGTTCCTCGGTAGCTCAGTTGGTAGAGCAATCGGCTGTTAACCGATCGGTCGGCGGTTCGAGTCCGTCCCGAGGAGCCATATTATGCTCCTGTAGCTCAGTCGGTAGAGCGTTTCCATGGTAAGGAAGAGGTCGCAGGTTCGATTCCTGT
>NZ_PXZO01000014.1 GCF_003013475.1 Brevibacillus porteri | reverse complement strand
TCTTTCATAAGCTTTCTGATTTGTTCTTTGGATAGTAGGCTCATCTAAATGTTCCTCCTCGTCCTGATAGATTCAGGATATATGTTTTGAGGAGTTTACACAAAAGATTTTACAGTCTCGCGCCAACCTTTGGCAGCATGTCGTGGTAAGCATGGGACGTGTACTGGTATCCTTGATCGCTGTGAACGATCAATCCAGCCACGTCTTTTTGCGTTTCAAATGCTTTCGTAAAGGTTTCTAACACAAGTGAATTATCGTTACGGTGGCTTAGATGATAAGCGACAATCTCATTGTTCCATAGATCTTTAATGGCAGATAAGTAAATCCGACGGTCAAACACCCGGAATTGTGTGACATCTGTTACCCACTTTTGATTAGGCCCTTCCGCAGTGAAATTCTGTTGCAGCAAATTTTCCGCGATTCTGCCATCCGACACAGCCGCTTCATAACTGGTACGGTGGATGTATTTACGACGAATGATTGCCTGCATACCTAACTCCTGCATGAGACGTAGTACTTTCTTGTGATTTACTTTCAGGTTATATTGACGGTACAACTCGTCCTGGACACGACGATAGCCAACTGTCTTGTCCCGTTCTTCATAAATGCTTCTGATTTTGTGTTTGAGATGTTCGTCGCGATCATTGCCCTTGCGTTTCACATATGCATAGTAACCGCTTCGGCTTATCTCTAAATAAGCGCATAGTTCTTGAACGCTTCGTTTGTCCCTTAGCTCGTCAACGACGATGTGCTTGTTTTGCAACCCTCCCGATTCAAGATTTGTAACCACTTTTTTAAAACATCTACCTCCATTTGTAGACGCCGAATCTCCCGGTCCTGCTCCGTTTCAACCCGATGAGGATTTCCACGCCCGTCCTTGAATGATACCTCTCCACTTTCGCGATACTTTCTCATCCAAGTTCTGACGCGATATTTATCCTGGACCCCTAGGTGTTCGGCAATCTTTCTGTAGCTCCATCCCTCTTCCACGTGCAAGCGAACTGCTTCTACTTTGAGTGATTCTGGATAATGTTTAAATTTCTGTCCTTTCACTGCCATGACGAAAAGCACCCCCTAGAATTACATCGGATTTCCCTAGGGGTTTTTCCAATGTCTATTCTAAGGGGTGCACTTCA
>NZ_PXZO01000013.1 GCF_003013475.1 Brevibacillus porteri | reverse complement strand
TGAAATGCACCCCTTAGAATAGACATTGGAAAAACCCCTAGGTTTAGCCGATGAGAATTCTAGGGGGTGTATTTTTATGGCAAAGAAAGGACAGAAATTCAACCACTATCCTCAGGAAATGAAAGCTGAGGCCATTCGATTGCATGTGGAGGAAGGATGGACGTATCGGAGAATCATGGATCATTTAGGTATTCCAGACAGACATCGCTTGAAAGTGTGGATGAAGAAGTATAAGCAACTGGGTGAATTCGGACTGTTAGATCAGCGAGGAAGACGAGAAGATTATTTGGATCAGGACAGGTATATACAGAAGCTTAAACGAGAAAATGTGATGCTAAAAAAGTGCTTGAAAATCTGGATGCAGGAGGTGTACGTAGAAAATACGAGGTCATCGAAAAGGCAAAAGAGTGGTATGGTGTGAGCGAACTCTGTCTCCTTTTTGGTGTTTCGAGAAGTGGCTTTTATGCCTACTTGAAACGAAAAAAGGTAGACCGCGACAAGTCGTTAAAACATTTGATTCAAGTCGTGTATAACAGATACGACATGAAATACGGGTACAGGCAAATTCAGTTATTTTTACTCCAAGATCACGGCGTATGGGTAAATCATAAGAAAGTGCTGCGTTTGATGCAAGAGATGGGACTTCGTGCTCGTATTCGCCGCAAACATCGTTGCAACTATACTTCTTCCGTGGGAAGTAGAATTGCAGAAAACTTACTAAAGCGAGACTTTCGTGCAAGTGCACCCAATCAGAAATGGGTAACAGATGTAACACAATATCGTGTCGCCGATACCTGGTTGTACCTTTCTGTGGTTAAAGATTTATTTAACAATGAAATCGTGGCACACCATATGAGCGTACGTAACGACAATCAGCTCGTCCTACAAACATTCGAGAAAGCCTTTGAAACGAACAAGAACGTGACTGGATTGATCGTTCATAGCGATCAAGGATTCCAGTTCACGTCCTATGCTTACCACGACATGCTGCCAAAGGTTGGCGCCCAAATCAGCATGTCTCGCCGAGGCAATTGTTATGACAATGCCTCCATGGAGAGCTTCTTTTCACATCTGAAAACAGAAGCACTCTATCCCTATGATATACGAAGTTTAGACGAGGCACAAAGGCGAATTGAGGAGTTCATTCCCTTTTACAACGAGAAAAGAGCACA
>NZ_PXZO01000012.1 GCF_003013475.1 Brevibacillus porteri | reverse complement strand
TGAAGTGCACCCCTTAGAATAGACATTGGAAAAACCCCTAGGGAAATCCGATGTAATTCTAGGGGGTGCTTTTCGTCATGGCAGTGAAAGGACAGAAATTTAAACATTATCCAGAATCACTCAAAGTAGAAGCAGTTCGCTTGCACGTGGAAGAGGGATGGAGCTACAGAAAGATTGCCGAACACCTAGGGGTCCAGGATAAATATCGCGTCAGAACTTGGATGAGGAAGTATCGCGAAAGTGGAGAGGTATCATTCAAGGACGGGCGTGGAAATCCTCATCGGGTTGAAACGGAGCAGGACCGGGAGATTCGGCGTCTACAAATGGAGGTAGATGTTTTAAAAAAGTGGTTACAAATCTTGAATCGGGAGGGTTGGAAAACAAGCACATCGTCGTTGACGAGCTAAGGGACAAACGAAGCGTTCAAGAACTATGCGCTTATTTAGAGATAAGCCGAAGCGGTTACTATGCATATGTGAAACGCAAGGGCAATGATCGCGACGAACATCTCAAACACAAAATCAGAAGCATTTATGAAGAACGGGACAAGACAGTTGGCTATCGTCGTGTCCAGGACGAGTTGTACCGTCAATATAACCTGAAAGTAAATCACAAGAAAGTACTACGTCTCATGCAGGAGTTAGGTATACAGGCAATCATTCGTCGTAAATACATCCACCGTACCAGTTATGAAGCGGCTGTGTCGGATGGCAGAATCGCGGAAAATTTGCTGCAACGGAATTTCACTGCGGAAGGGCCTAATCAAAAGTGGGTAACAGATGTCACACAATTCCGGGTGTTTGACCGTCGGATTTACTTATCTGCCATTAAAGATCTATGGAACAATGAGATTGTCGCTTATCATCTAAGCCACCGTAACGATAATTCACTTGTGTTAGAAACCTTTACGAAAGCATTTGAAACGCAAAAAGACGTGGCTGGATTGATCGTTCACAGCGATCAAGGATACCAGTACACGTCCCATGCTTACCACGACATGCTGCCAAAGGTTGGCGCCCGAATCAGCATGTCACGTCGAGGCAATTGTTATGACAACGCCTCCATGGAGAGCTTCTTTTCACATCTGAAAGTCGAAGCACTCTATCCCTATGATATCCGAAGTATAGAGGAAGCACAAAGGCGAATAGAAGAATTTATTCTCTTTTATAACGAGAAAAGAGCACAACGAAAACTAAACAAGCTGACGCCAGTTGAATACCGACGTCAGCTTATAGCCTAGGGCTTTTTTCAATGTCCACTAAATGGGGTCTTGACCA
>NZ_PXZO01000011.1 GCF_003013475.1 Brevibacillus porteri | reverse complement strand
AACTTTATGGGGTCACTTCATCCTAGAGGTGGTTTCTGTGATGTCTGGTACCATTTCCTATCGACTCGTTCTTATTCAGGGCTTTGCTCAGAAGCCATGGCACTGGCTTTCGTCTCATGAACGGTGCCAAATGGATGATGAGGTGGCGCGTAGATGGAGTATACTTTAAGCGGCGTATTACCCGTATTGATAACATTGTGCCATGTACCCGCAGGGATCATGATGGCATCGTTATCGTTGACTCTTTGTTCAAAATCTAAATGATCTTTGCGATCCCCCATCCGAACAAGTCCCTGACCTTCTTCCACTCGGATGAATTGATCCGTATCCGGATGATTTTCTAAACCAATGTCGTCTCCAACATTTATACTCATCAGCGTCACCTGCAAGTGCTTCCCTGTCCATAATGCCGTACGGAATGCTTTGTTTTGCTTTGTGGCTTGCTCAATATTCACGACAAATGGCTTTGGTCCATAATCTTTCAATTCAATGGTACGCTGCTGATAAGGATTCCCGTTTCTATCCCCATTCACATGGCTCCAGCTGTAATAATAAGGACTCCACCCATAGGGAAAATGGTTGTTATTCCATCCGGCAAGCATGGGATAATGCCATTGATTATTGTAATAGTAATAGTTGTTGTACATCTCAATCTCCTCTCCAGTAAAAGGATTTACCCTTTAGCCTATGTGGTTACCTAATGACAGGTAACTCCCTGAAGAGCCAATTCTTTGAACTGAGTTGAGTTGCGTTGTGCAATTAGGGTTGATTTTTTACCCCCCACAAGCACATTGCCTCCAAAATCGGCAGTAAAGACTGACCTTGAGCTGTTAACGAATACTCTACTTTTGGCGGGATTTGAGGATATTCCACTCTCTGGACGATGCCGTCTTGTTCGAGGTCACTTAAATGCAAGCTAAGCATCTTATGCGTAATTCCTGGGATATTCCTTTTCAAATCACCATACCGTAAAACTTCGTTGCTTTTTAATTGATACATGATTTTCATTTTCCATTTCCCACCAATGATTGATAGCGTCTAGTCAAAAGGCGTTAGCTTCTTGGTTGCTGAAATTTCAGAAGTCATTGATGTCACTCTCCCATTTGTTAGTCGCTCACAAAATTGTGCGTACTAGCTTTCTATCTCTTTCTCTTTATACTGAAGAGGATTGCTGCGTAAATCAATCAGTCGGGAGAGATAAATGATGTCAGATCGCGATACCATCACTTTTCATACCAACGAAATCAGTGAATTCCATATGTATAAACTCATGATCGGATCGGTAATACCAAGGCCGATCGCATGGGTCTCTACGATAAGCAAGGGTGGAGTTTTGAATTTGGCTCCCTTCAGTTTTTTTACGATCGCTTCTCGACAGCCTCCCACCCTCATGATTTCAATCGGCCCCGGGGTAGAAGAGCGTAAAGGAACTGAAAAAGATACCCTTACAAATATCCGGGAGGCAAAGGAATTTGTCATCAATATGGTTTCTCGTCCATTAGGCGAAGCGATGATTCGCTCGCTGCCAACGTAGATGCAGGTATAAATGAATTTGAGCTTGCCGGCGTTACACCGCGTCCTGGTACTCATGTACAGGTTCCAGCAGTGAGACAAGCCCCGATCGCCTTTGAATTAAGCCTGAATCAAATCATCCCTCTTGGAAGCGATCATGTGGTATTGGGTACAGTGGAATGCGTCCATATCGATCCGGCTGCTGACGCAGGAGATTTCAAGCTCGCCATTGAATCGTGGGAGCCACTTGCCAGTTTAGCCGGTGATTTTGCTACGATTAGTCGACCTTTTACCTTTGAACGCTAGGAAGAGCGCTTGCGCCATAGACAAGCCAGATCAAACAGTGAAGAGACGGCAATCCCAGCACTATACCTCACGAGATCTTCCACCAAAAAGCCTTTTCCCAATACCAACGCTCCAAGAGTTGTCCCCCGGATCTGATTGATCCAAACCGCCTGGTACAACTGGCTGAACTCGATTGCAAAGCAAAACGCGATGCTGCACCACAGCGCGAAAAAAATCTTCTTATGCGTAAAGCAAGCACGAAAACCGAAGTAGATCATGGAGGCCCATAAGACATCGCCAAAATGCTCAGCTACAAAGATTGGCAGATGGTCGGTGAACGCTCTTGACCCCAAGCCCAACTCTATAGCAGCGAAAACGGCTACGACATAGGCAAATCGAGCGTTCGTGTATGGTGCGGACCATAAACTTGTCCAAATCTCTAGGCCCTTTTGATATTTCTTCAAAATAAAACCACCAAACCCACATCGGTCGTAGCCTGATAGTGAAAGAGCAGTTCATTGATCATCGCTGTTGTAATCAATGGTTGATCCGCTAACAAAATCATAAAGGCTGCCGCGTGCATCGCTTATGCAGCCACTACGCCGCAACGCAGCGGGTACGATTGCCCCAAGTGCGCTTCCGAGCAGTGAAATACCCCCCATTTCCGATGAATGGGCTCCTGATAAAATGTACGATCGATCCAATCTGCCGTACCGTCGCCAGATACGATTGCGACATAATCCAATTTGGAGTGTAAAACCGCTGCCAACGTATAACTTCCCAAATGCATAGAGCCCAATGGAATGCAAAAAGAATCGCATTGAACGTTGTCGATGCGATATGGCCCCGTACAATCGGAGGCTCCGGCTCGACTCATGACCGCACCCCGATCGGAATACGCACCGCCGTCATACAAATGCGATATTTCGGCGGCCATTAGTTTTCCATCTCGGGTACAGCCCAGCTTAATTTTGGCATCCTGTCCGATATGTATTGGGGAAGAGATCATATCCACTTCCCGGGAGTTACAACACTTGTTGTCCTTATTAATGAAATGCTGTAGCTATGATTGGTTGCCTGTCAGCCTTTCGCGCGTATCAATTTCTATGCCGGATAATCGTTTGGTAAAGGTCGCTCGCCAATTTGAGGACAGCTCCTCTACTTCCAACAGCTTTTTCATGCCGTCAATATTCTCTTTTTCTTGATGCATGATTCGGTTTGCATAGGAGACCGTTATCGCTTTTGGATGACAAGAGAGTCTTATCAATACATCCGTATGAGATACAAGCCCTTCTTTTAGCACGCGAAAATAAAAGCCAGTATAGCCGGTCTCTTGGACCTTAACCAACATTTCAGGCACACCGTAACGCACGGATAATTTATAACAAGGCTGTCTCGGTTGACTAACCTGTACGATCGCTTCCCCTAGCTGAAAGGTATCACCGATGCATACGTCCGTCTCAACTAATCCCCGAATCGTCAGATTTTCTCCGAAGGCACCGATTGCCAGCTCTCTCTGTAATTCAGTTTCCCAGAATGGGTAGTGTTCATACGGATAGACGCATACGGCCTTCTCCTTGCCCCCATGGTGGACCAGATCTGCCTGTCCATCTCCCTCGAAATTCAAAAAGGATAGATAAAGAGCTTTTGTTGCAGGGCTTTTGAAAATGCCGGTAGAAACCTCTTTGTTTTGATACTGTACTTGTTTGGGTTTACCTACATTCAGTGAAATGATTTCGATATCCACAAGCGATCACCTCATTCTTTTATTCATACAAATCCATAATGGTTTGTTCTATAATGATAGGAAAAACCTATTGTTCGATCATAAGTTGCCGGAGGGATGGTCGATGGAGCTCAAGCAATTAGAGTACTTTATGGCACTGTGCCAGGAGTTGAATTTTACTCGCGCAGCCGAGAAATTGGGCATTGCGCAGCCTTCGCTCAGTCAGCAAATCCGTTTGCTTGAGCATGAAATCGGCATGCCCTTATTTGATCGTGTAGGCAAACGAACGGTTATGACGGAAGCAGGTAAAACATTGCTTCACCATAGCTATAACGTGTTTCATGAGTTGTCACAGGCACGTGCAGCAATTAGTGAGCTGCAAGGCTTAAGCAGAGGCGCTTTAAAAATTGGCGTACTGCTGACAGTTGTCAATTACTTACTCCCGCCTACTGTTATCGAGTTTCACCAGCGTTATCCGAAGGTTGAATTGTCTATTTTTGGGTTGAGAACCGGTGATATTTATGAAGGACTTTTGAAAAACGAACTCGATCTCGGCATTGTTTTTTTGCCTATGGAGCATGACGATCTGGAAACCATTCCGCTCTTTACAGAAAATCTGGCCCTAGCAGTACCAGTGGACCATCCAATCGCGAAGGAACCATTTGTTTCGCTTGCGATATTAAAAGAAACCTCCTCCATTTTATTGCCCAACACGTACTTTTTGCGTCAGTTGATTGATGAAAAGTGCCAGGAGCTGGGCTTCTCGCCACAGCCTGTTTTAGAGATGACCACAATGGAATCGATTACGAATATGGTCGGGCAAGGTGTCGGTGTCACAGTACTTTCGAAAGGCTACCTCGACTATCTCGATGATAAACGGATTCGTACAATTCCGATCCAACAGCCCACTATCACGGCACAAATCGGTATCGTTTACCGGAAAAACAAGTATTTGTGTGCAGCAAGCCGCGTTTTTATGGAGCACTTGATTGCCACAGTAAAGCGTGATGCTGTTCGCTGATGCGAAAGGTCAAGATCAGTTTATGACGGGGCAAATCATTGTTCAATAGCATAGTTGTTATCATTTCAATAGGTATTGCCTATCATTATTTAGTTGTTCCCAGAGGAAATATGCTCGGGGCATTCTTTCAAGGATGCTTCGTGCGTGAGATACTTTTCCATGAACGAGCAATAATGGGGTGTAGTGGAATCCCCTGTATTCGGAAGAAAATGAATGCAGTCTAAACAGGGCTCCGCTACAACGAGATGACCACGTCTTTGCATCGCTGTTATCACGGAGCTGAGCCCGATCTCGAAATCTTCCAGTATGTCATCCGGAATAGAATGAAGGGCTTCCTCCAGTGTGTACCCCCATTTTTCAAGACTCGATGCGGCTTCTTTTCCTTTTGCAGTCAATTGAAGCAGCGTCACTCGTCGATCTTCTTTTTTAGGTACTTTCGTCATCTGTCCTTTTGTTACGAGTCCATTGATGATCTTAACAGCTGTCACATGCGTCGTTCCGATTGCCTTGGCAAAGTTACCAATGGAAGCCACGTCGCTCCTGGTATACAAAGCGAACAGTAACGCCTGAATTTGTACGGGTGACAGTCCCTGTTCATCACTCTCCACCTGGGTCACCTTTTTAATCGCTTGGGACATTCGAAATAGAGCCATCATGATACGAGCTGAGCGATTTTCCTTACGTTGTTGGGGATCAAACATCATGAGCGTATCTTACCTTCCCTGTTCCATTCTTCTATCCATTGTAAATGGAAACATGGTCGTGTAAAGCATAGGAAAAAGGAGGCGCCTCAAAAGCACCTCCTTTTCTCATTTAGCCGTTTTTCACATCTTCCAAGCTTGCCCCAAAGTTAATGTGGTAGACGTTCCCGCCAATCACGAGAGCAGGTACTGATTGAATACCAACCTTCTCTGCTTCCTCAAGGCGATTCCGCTCTGTACCAAGGTGGACAATTTCAATATCGATTTTTGTTTGATCCAGGTAATCAAGGACGACTTGCTCTGCATCTACACATACTGGGCAACCTGCATGATAAAAAATGGCTTTTAACATTTGAAATCAGCTCCTATCGATTTTATGTAGCATTGCTACGTATTTGATTATAGGAGCGACCATCTTTCGAAACAATTACAAATTCCCTATGATTATCATAGGGAATCACGATGGAAACGAAGGCTCTGGAATGCACGCCCGATCTGACCTGTTTCTAGCAAAAATGCGAACAGAGCCCCATCGTAATTCATTCCTGTCGTTAATCCATTCCCGCTTTTTTCAACAAGACCTGAACGATCAAGCCTCTTTCCGCGGAAGGAGCAATGGAGATGCTTCCTTCGTGATCCGCAACAATCGCTTGGGCGATGGCCAGACCGATTCCGCTTCCTCCCCTTTTTCGTGTACGGGATTTGTCCACACGATAAAATCGCTTAAAAAGGTGGGGAATCTCTTTTGCTTGAATACCGATCCCTGTATCCTCTACCACAATGTGCACGGCCTCTTCGTCCCCATATGCTCGTACCTTCACTTGACCTTCATCTGTGTATTTCCGTGCATTGTCCAAAAGGATGTCCAATAACTGTCGAATCCGCTCTCGATCCATCAAAAGGACAAGAGCTTCTTCCCATTCAAAAAGCAGCTTAATTTGTGGAGGGAAAATGGGTACCCACGCTTGCTTTACCTCAAGGAGCAGAGGGGTCAATGGCTGCACGACTTTCGATGATCCTGGTTGTAAGGTATGCTGCAATTTGGCTAGTGCTAACAGGTCATCAATGAGTTTGAAAAGTCGTTTACACTCTTGTTGAACAGCAGCGAGTGCTTCGTCCCTTACTTCTGGCTTGTGCTGCCCCCATCTTTGCAGAAGACTTACATACCCTTCAATAATCGAGAGCGGTGTTCGCAACTCGTGAGATGCATCTGTGACGAATCGCTGCTGATAGACCATTGCTTCTTCCATACGATCTAATAACAGATTAAAGGCATGGATCAGCTCGTAGATTTCAGTCTCTACATGATGATGGTGAATTCGTTGGGAGAGACGTTGAGGGAAAATCGAATGGATTTGCTGGATAAGATGATCGAGAGGCTTAAGTCCCCAGTTACTCAACCAATAGCCTCCAATCCCCGAAAGTAGCAAGGTAAAAAAGGAAGAGAGAAAAAGAATCGTGAGCAAGATGGAAAAATACCATTCCAGCGCTTCTGTCGTAGTAGAAATTTGCACATACAAAAGCTCCGATGTAAACGGCAGCTGCACAGGTTCTTTTGCGACCAATGTCCTTTCATAATAGTCTTCCGGCTCTTTTGTCCAATTAGCTCCCTGTATCGAAGCGATTTCCTTGCCGTTTTGGTCGCTGATGTTTATGAATTGATTGACGTCAGCGTAATTCGTTAACAAACGCGTCAAATAGGTAATTGTCAGCGATGCTTCTTCGGTGATTTCTGTTTTCAAATCGGCTGCAATGGCCGTTGCCTTTTGATTGAGCAATTTTTGCTCATGTTGATGGACGAGATTAGAGGTGCTGAAAAAAATAAATATAGACAAAAAGAGAAGCAAGACCAGCATGCCGGAGCTAAAAAACAGCGTGAGTCTCCATTTGAGTGAGTATCTACGATGTGTAAGCACTGCGTTCTCCTTTTAATCTCGTAGTGTATATCCAATTCCTCGCACGGTATGAATCAGTTTGACGGATGGATCACTTTCAATCTTGTTCCGTAAATACCGGATATACACATCCACGATGTTGGTATTCCCCATAAAGTCAAATCCCCAAACGGCTGTGAGAATTTGCTCTCGTGAGACCGCTTGCTCTTTGTTTTGAACTAGATAATGAAGCAAATCATATTCGCGCGGTGTCAACATGAGTTCCTCTTCATCGAGGAACACTCGCCGCGCGTTGGGCTGGATACGCAATCGGCCAACCACTATCTCCTGGTTCGCTTTTGATTCCCGCTGACGCAATAAGACCCGAATCCGGGCGAACAACTCCTCGATTGCAAACGGCTTCGCCAGGTAGTCGTTTGCTCCACTGTCTAATCCCGTCACGATATCCGGAACCTCTCCACGAGCCGTGATCATGATAATAGGGACATCTTTGGTTTCCCGAATTCGTCGGCATAATTCTATCCCCGATAATTCGGGCAGCATGACATCCAGGAGGATGAGGTCGTACTCAATCGTTAGTGCCTTTTCTAATCCGGAAAGCCCATCGTATTCAATATCCGTCGAAAATCCTTCATTCTCTAACTCCAACTGTAAGTATCTTGCCAAGTTATGCTCATCTTCCACGAGTAGCAAATAGCCTTTTCCATCTGGTGTAGGCATGTATATCATCTCCGTTTGAATATCTTACCAACAGTTTTCTCAGGAAACTCTCATGAAATTCTACCGGGAATCTTAGTTTTGTTCTGTACGATAAGAGCGTGGATGAGAAACACACATCAAGATCAACCATTCAGAAGGAGGAACATCATGACAAAGCGAAACTGGAAAGGTACAACTACTACGGTCGTAGCTATTCTAATGGGGACTTCTCTTCTCATGAACGGACAAGCCTATGCGGCTTCTGAGACAAGTCTCACCTCCACAACTACACAAAATCTGGATCAACAGTCAGTTGACGATCAGAACAATCAACAGGCTGAAAATGAGCAATTGGATCAAATGGTGCAAGATGGTATGAATATCGACCTGACAGCCAATGAGGAAAGTACTACTGTTAGTAATCAGAATAAACAGTCAGATAGTAACACTGCTCCCTCTTCCGACATTGCCGATCAGGTCATTTCAGAAGGATTGAAGTATAAAGGCGTACCTTATAAATTTGGTTCGAGCAAAAAAACAACACGTACATTTGATTGCTCTTCCTTTACACAGCGAGTGTTTAAAGAGGTCGGAGTAAGTCTGCCGCGAGACTCACGTCAACAGTCCAAAGTCGGTCAAAAAGTCTCGAAGAATCAGCTGCAAAAAGGAGACCTCGTTTTCTTCCGTAGCTACGGCAGCTCTTCTTCTCGCATTACCCATGTTGCTATCTACGCTGGAGACAATAAGCTGCTGCATACGTATGGTAAGCCGGGAGTTACGACAACCAAATTCAAAGGGACTTCCTGGGAAAAACGCTTTGAGCTTGGAAGACGTGTGATTTAATCATCTTCTGGGGCGCAACAAAAAAGGCTGCTGAGCGCTTCAGCAGTCTTTTTCGCACGCTATGCAAAAGAATGACCAAACTACAAAAACTCTGTCACAATGACACCTCCCTGATTGTCGCCAGAAAGCACATACTTCCCATTGGTAGGCACTTGAATCATGATACTAGTCGCCACTGGATAATAATAAATTTTGTAGTCGCCACCATTTATCGTCCCTGACACTTCCTTGGCCTCCCGCAAGGTATTCACGTACTCCTCCAAAGATAATTGACGCTCTTGCATAATGGCGCTGTGCGGCAAACCTACAAATCGGTAATGCATAGGATTGTAAGGAACGCCAGTAATTGTGACCTTTTCCTTCGGATAGCGCAGAATGAACCCGTATTTCCATGCGTTTTCTTGTAGCCACTTCCCTTCTGGGGATTGGTCGATTTTCATTTGTGTGGATGTAACGTCCAAGGCTGTACCCAGATGATGTTCGTGAAAACAATCTGGCAATGCATCGTGGGCATGTCCCTTCTCTTCAGCCAGTTTTCCCGGTTTTCCCAAGCTTCGATAGCCGCTTTTGATCATAAAATGCTTTACATTGTCAATGCTTGCTGCATGGACCATCTCGTTGAACGCCTCCGCTGCGTTCTCAGACAATTGAATGGAATTGTCTTGCAAGCGATAGCCCTCCACTAAATATTTGTGCGAAGACAGATGGATCACATCGGATAGCACCGCCTCTGAATGGATCGGATCGTTCTTGTTGACCAGTAACAGATCGCCCTGATAAATCTGGTCTTGTTCAACGCGAATCTCTTTGTATTTCGGGAAAGCTGTAGCATCCGGCTGTTTTTGCCATACGTCCTCTACGATCGGTCGCAAGAATGGATAACCCAGTAGCAATAAAAGAATACCTAGTAAGAGAAATCTCTTTTCCATTTCCATTTCCTCCATGGTTCAAACACACGTTATTCTTTTTCAATATGATGATAATAGGCAATGATAAATGAAATCGTGGGCAAAAAATAAAATTTTCCTTAAATCATTTTGTTGTAAACAAACAGAAAAAACAATCGGTCACACGTGGATGACCGATTGTTTTATAAGTAAAGTATGGAAATGTGTAACTATTCGTGATGGACAGTAAGCAGTTCGCGAATCGGTGTACGCATCTTCGGTCGCGGAACTTTGTTGTCGCTAAAATAACCGAGATGCAACGTGCCCACAACTCTCTCTCCCCGCTTAACACCAACGGCTTGTAGAAACTTCGGATGCCAATTGTAATCGTTCGTCTTCCAGACTACTCCGACCTTTCTCTCCCAAGCTAGCAGCTGCAAATTTTGTATGAACGCTGCTGCCGCCGAGAAAGCATCTTCGAACTGTTTTTGGCGCGGATCTGCTTCGATGACAATCAAAAGATGCGCTTGCATGAGCTCGCAATATTGATGCATCATCTTTTCGCCCCACTTTTCAACCTCTTCCTTAGAGTAAGCCAGCATGACTGCCTCAGCAAACGTTCGGCGCCCTTCTTCCATAAACAAGATAAACCGCCAAGGCTCTTTTGCGTAATGCGCATGCAGGCCGTGCGTCATCCAAATGTCCGATCTCACTTCATACACGTTTCCTTCGCGTACGGCAGGAACGCTTTTCCACTGTTCACTACTCGTCATTTTCCATGCCTGCTGCCTCCCAGCCTCGTCTACAACAATTAGCAAACGTTGTGCATCCAATTCGCTTAGCATGTCAAACGTAATTTTCTTCATCCATTCGGAAGAACCCCAGATGAGGTCATGTACAAGCTTCGGTGGGCGTAAACCGAGATCGCCATAGAGTACAGACCCGGTATAGCCGTTTGGTCCTCCATACAGACGAATGTCACCATCTGCGTAGACGCGAACCAATGCGACCGACCGATCTCCAATCGAATGTTTGAGGATACTTCTCGCTGCTTCAGCCTTCTGATTATATTCATGGATGGCTCGTTCAGCCTCGGATGCTTTGCCTAGTAATTTGCCGACAGTGCGCAGCGTTTGTCGCCAATCATCAACGGGGTTTTCAAACAGGTATGTGGGAGCAATGTTTGCCAACCGATCGAACCGTCCCTCCTCAGCAAATTGTGGAATCCCCAGCAAAATGATATCCGGTTTCTCCTGTTGAATGGCTTGAAAATCAGATTCATAGGGATCAAAATGTCGTACCTCACGCAAAAATGATCCCAGATAGCGTTGTTGAAATCCTCCAGAAGCGAATTGGACCAAAGGCTTGATCCCAAAACACTTTCAAGTGATCCTCCACAAAAAGTCCAATCACACGACTCGGCACTGTTTGCGTCATGCTAAATGCTTCAGTGTGCGACACTAGCAGCTTTTTCCCGAGATTCTGGCTGATAAATTCTCTGGGGGAAATGCCTGTCATCTTCTTGAACTTGTTACTAAAATAAAACTCGCTGGCATATCCAACCCCGAGAGCGATATCGCGAATCCGCGCGTTTGATGTCAACAGCTTGTCCTTTGCTTTCTCGATACGAATCTCAGCCAAATATTCCATCGGGCTTTTACCCGTCACTTTGCGAAATACAGTCGAATAATGACTTGGGCTCATTCCGGCCTCTTTTGACAGCATTTCACGACTGAGAGGCTTGAAATAGTCTTGTTCCATTAGGCGGATCGTATGCTCTACCGCTTTCAGATTTTCGTTGCCCCGCCATCTTTCATTTGCTTCCCAGATTCGTTCCACCAAGGATAGTAACTGACAATGGGACGAAAATCGCTCTCGATCTATTTGATTTTCATGCCGTTCACATAAATTGCGGATCGCTTGTCCTAGTTCGCTCTCGTTTAACTCTCCCGAAACGGGCAAGCAAAAAGGCTCTTGTACCACATGAACATTTTCAACTTCACGAACGGATGTTACTTTGTATCCGTTGAACTCAAGTTCAGAAACGGTCACTACTTCGCCTTCATCTGCCACTGTTTGTATGGTCATACCCGGCGGCTTAAGGAAGCATCGACCAGGGAATAATCGGTATTCTTGTTCTCCTATGCAGATAGAACCTTTCCCAGATTCGACAAGCAAGAGAAGATGTGTATTCGATGTTTGGGTATCAAAATGAGAAGGCAGTGGTCCTTTGTAAGCTGATAGAAGTACGAAAGAAATCGTCACTGATTGATCTGTTCTCTCTTTGCTAGTACGACATATGCTGTCAGATGCATTGAACATAAGTAACCCCTTTTTGATAACGATTATCATTGTCTAAATATTATCATAGGATATGATTGCTCAAAAGCAGGTAAAAGGAAAGATGAAACATTGCTAATTGTTCTTCGTCAAATGGAGTGAAACTTCAAAAATTGACGAGGTGGCTACCATGAATGTCAGACAAAATATGATGTCTCTTTCTATCATTGCTTTGTTAACTGTGTCATTCGCCCAACCAAGCTTAGCTGCAACGACTCCTTTTACGGATCTTGCCCACTCGGGAGCGAAAGATAAAATTCTTGCCTTACAGCAACAAGGTGTGATAAAAGGCGTAGATGATAGCAAATTTGCCCCTAACGAAACGATAACGGCTGCTCAAGGTGTTCAACTGATTGTAAATGCCTTTGATTTGAGTCTGGCAGCGATCCGTTTTGTAAAGGCGCCACAAGCCACTGACTTTTTTTCCAAAGCAGATAACGATGCTTGGTATGCAGAGAGTCTGATCATAGCGGCTGTGAACGGATTGGAGTTACCAGCTGATCTCGATCCGAATGCAGAATGGACGAAAGAGCAGTTCATTCACCAGCTAATGAGAGTCATGGAGACCAAGGGTAATCTGCCCATGATCAAACTAGTACCGGTAGAAATCCAAGATAGTCATGAACTCACCGTGGATTATCAAGGCTCCATTCAACGAGCTTTGGCAAGAGATATTATCGAATTGGATAAGGAAAACAAGCTTCATCCGCAAAAGCACATCACGCGTGAAGAGGCAGCCGAAATGATATATAATGCCCTTGCGTATTTGAAAAGCCATAAGTCTCTGAACTAAAACGAAAAAAATGCAGCGATCCTCGTGATGAGGAGCTGCATTTTTGGTTTACTTAACCAGTAATCATCCGATTCACTTGCCCAGTTACCAACAGCATCGCTTGCAAAACGGGCATCATGCTAACAAGATCAGGCGAATGGAAGCGTACCGTTCGTCCTTCGATGAGTTCAATTCCAGGCATCCAGCTGACTGCTGTGGCAAATTGTGATTTCGTAAACTCTACTTCTATCGTATTCTCTACCCTTTGCTCGAGCGGTTTCACTGTACTGCGATGGAGCAATGCTTCTTTTGCTTGCTGACGGATCAACTCTCTCGCACGAACGGGATGCATCGCTTGCGACGAGAGTCCCGTTATTCCTGTCTTCACAGCGACTGTAAAGACTCCAGGGATGTCTTCTTCGACCTCTTTGGATGTTTGGGAATCTCCGGTAACGAGTACGACAGGAACACCAAAGGCTCCCGCGATTGCTGCATTTAAACCTGCTTCGCCCACTTCTTTGCCATTTAAGATAAGCCGATGGATAGCGAGCCCAGACAACGTATGATTGAGTACCGCATCTCCTGTTCCCGCTTTTCCATGATAACCGATGAAAAATGCCGCATCGCAGCTACTGTCGATCCCCTGCATCATACAGAGAGGCTTGAAAAAACCACGGATGACATCTGCCTGTGGGTGCAATTCTTCCAGAATGATATTGTTCATCGGTCCATGAGATTCATTGACGATAATTTGGGTAGCTCCTGCTTCCAGTGCACCCTCAATCGCCGCATTAACATCTTGGGTCAGAAGTCTTCTCCCCGCTTCGTAATGTCTGCGTCCGGGGATAACATCCTCCCATTCGCTGAGTCCAGAGATCCCTTCCATGTCCAAAGAAATAAACACCTTCATGAGAAACTGCCTCCCTATCTTTGATTAGGTTTCTTTCGGTATTTGGCGCGATCCCAACGCCAAGCGCTTAATTTCACCGTCTGGTTGGCGAACAAAGCGGATGAGTGAATCGACGTTGTGACGAGTGAACAGAAACGTATCTTCGCCAACAGAACGCAGCGGGAACACATCACTGCCAAGAACGAGTACGAGCTGTCTCTGTGCTTCATCGAATCTGATCTCTACTACGTCTCCTTCTCCGGATTTATATGTACCGGGACATTGCTGCAAGTAAGCAAGCGGAACTTCACAATCGGAAAACGTGGCGAACTGCGTCTCGAGCGGGCGACCGAACATGCTGTTCAACAAACCTAATGTCAGATTAGAAATGGGGGCATCATCCATGTTGGTCAAAAGAATACCGGTTACTCCCGCCTCTGGAACGATGAACATTTGCGCGGTAATCCCTTTTAAGCCGCCGGTATGGGTAAGTAAGGTGTAATCTTCGGAAAATGGAAACACGCCGAGTCCATAACCATAGCTGCGGCTCAAGTCAATACGGACATGAGGCTTAGTCATTTGGGAGACGTTATCTCCCGAGATGATTTTCGCTCCATTTGAAAGCCCGCCTGTCCGATAAACATCCGCATACCGAAGCATGTCACGTGCGGACGATTTGAGGAAGCCTGCTGCACGCATGGAGGGTGCATCCCACCAACCGGGTGCACGTACTACTTCACGAACACCATCATTCATGCGACGTGTATACAGCATGGTAGTATTGTCATCCGCGCCTAATTCCTCCACATGAAAAACCGTGCGTTCCATGCCCAGTGGCTGTAAAATATGCTCTTGGACAAAGGCTTCGTATGTTTTGCCGCTGACACGCTCAATAATCGCCCCAAGCAAGCCAAAAGCTTCGTTCGAATAGCTGAATTCTGTCCCAGCAGGTCCCAACAATTCAAAGGGCAGCTTCTCTATATCTGCCATGAGGTCTTCGAAGGTATCGATTGGGTGATTACATTGCGCTTCAAACTGGTGAAGTAATTTTTCTGCTGTCGGATCGGCTTGTAAGCTGGGTAGCATTGCGGGAATGAGAGATGGAAGTGGTGGAAATCCGAGGGTATGTGTCATGAAATGATGAATGGTGATCCTTTTCGTCTGGGCTTCATCCGGTGTGCGAAACTCCGGCAAATAGGTGATAACCGGATCATGCACAGAAAGCTTTCCTTCTTCCTGAAGCTGCATGATCGCCATGCATGTAAACGACTTCGTAATTGACCCGATGCCAAATACCGTATCTAGATCGATGAGAGCTTGCTTTTCGCGGTCCCGATAACCAAACGCTTTTTCATAAGTGAGTTCTCCGTCTTTGGCTACGGCAATAATTGCACCGGGAACTTGAAAATCATCCATCAGCCTTTGGACGTATGCTTCAAACGACGCTTCCCACTCATTCATCTTCATGTCATGCCTCCTTAGGTTCATTTCTTACAAACAGGAAAGCAATTTCAGGTTTCATTCCGAAGTATACACTTCAAAAAAATAAGGATATGAAGTTTGTGCGCTAGTAGAATTATAAGCGGCAGATGAAAAAACAACAATATATAATTCTGAAAATAAAAAATATTGATAACAAATCGCAGTCAAATAAAAAATGGCCCTTCGTCTTGTATGACGCCGGGCTCTGAAATGTCGCTGGTCAAATCCAGCATTCCCTCTTTTCACTTGATTACGAGTATTCCTTCGTAAACGGCCTGCGATGATGTTCTTTTGGATTTCCGAGGTGCCTTCATAAATCTTGGTAATTCTGGCGTCCCGGTAATAACGCTCGATCGGGTATTCTTTGATGTATCCGATCCCCCCATGTATTTGGACCGCTTTATCTGCCACACGGTTATAGACTTCGGAGGCAAACAGTTTCACCATTGCGGCTTCTTTGATTACATTTTTGCCTTGATCAACGAGCGATGCGACATGATACGTAAACGCCCGCAGTGTTTCGCAGTCCAGTGCTATTTCTGCCAAGTAGTGCTGGATAATTTGTTGTTCAAATATCGGCTTGTCAAATTGGATGCGCTCCATCGCATATTTCATGGACATATCCAGTAGTTTTTGGCAAGAACCGAGATTTCTGGCTGCCAATCCCGCCCGTCCATTCGCCAGAATTTTAAGAGCATTGGTATAGCCCATTCCCTCATGGCCAAGGACGTTTTCTACAGGCACTTCACAGTCTTCAAAGAATATCTCAGCCGAATGGGAGCCTCTTAAGCCCATCTTTTCTTCTATTTTTCCGATCTGGAAGCCTGGGAAATCTTTCTCGACTAAAAAGGAGGTGATCCCTTTTGCTCCCTTAGAAGGATCGGTGACAGCCATGACCGTGAAAATGCCAGCGATTGGAGCATTCGTGATGTAATGTTTGGAGCCATTCAAGATGAACTTGTCTGCTTTTCGTACAGCCCTTGTCTTTAAATTAGTCGCATTTGAACCTGCACTTGGTTCTGTTAAAGCAAAAGCGCCAATCATTTCACCGGTAGCCATGCGCGGCAAGTATTTTCGTTTTTGCTCCTCCGTGCCCATCTCGACAATCCCTACAGAACCGATGCCATTATGGCAACCAATGACGGTCGTTAATCCACTGCTTGTTTTCCCTACTTCTTCAAAAATGGCGCATTTTCCAAACATATCAATACCGAGTCCGCCGTATTGTTCGGGGATGCTCAGGCCAAACAATCCCACTTCTTTGCACATATCCAAGATTTGATCTGGTATATGATCTTCGCGTTCAATTTGATCAGCAACTGGGTCAACCTTCTCGCTGATAAAACTCCTCACAGCTTTGCGCAGCTCTTCTATTTCACAGCTGAATGTAACGCTCATGTCATCCGCTCCCCTTCTTACCGTGACGTCGGTTTACTACTTCACTTCGTCTGGTATGCGATTGGTGTAGAGGGTATTTTCCTCCACAAAGTCGTATAGCTTCTGTGCCATGCAATCTTTCCTGCCGGATTCGATTTCTTCCACAATGTGGGCAATTAGTCCGACGGCCCTCGCCGGGACTGCCGCATTTAGTGTGATTCGTTTGCCTTTTTTCGTGCTGAATTGCTCGTGAATTTCTTTCATGATAGCCGTATGGTTTCCGGCAAACCCTAGCTCCTCTGCCAATGCAAACAATTTTTCAGTGCGTGGAACCCTGTCATTTGCAATCCTTTTTCTTCACGTTCCTCCAGGATTCGTTTGGCGACCTCTTTTCTGTCGCAATCAGCACCGTACTTTTGCAACGCTTCTTGAAGCATTTGAGCCACGTATTCCATGGCTCCTAGATAGACTGAACCCGCCCCCAACAATCCGGCTGCGACTGCAGCTTGCACAGCTTCCGGTGCTCCCAGATAGGTCAAACGTGCGGAAATCGAGCTGGGCGTAAATCCATGTTCACATATGGCAACCATGCACGCATTCAACATTTCTGATTCATTCTGGGTAGGCTTCCGGTGTGCTGCTCCCAAAAATGCCATATCCGCCAACGTGATCTGTCCCATTAAATCTTCTGTCAAATCATAGGCATGAACATAAATCTTGTCTGATTTTGATACACCGATGATTGTCTGAAATTCCATTCTCTTTCCTCGCCTTCGTATGCATTGAGCTGGTTTACCTGCTTGACATATTAACAAGCAATTACCATGCCACCCTGTAAACTTTCTCTCCCAACAATAAAACCGCCCTTACTTGGCGGTTTCGTGTAAAGCATCGATTTTAGCCTGCTGATGTGGACTCTGCAAACTGACTGTTGTATAAATCAGCATAAAAGCCCTCTTGCTCCATCAACTCGTCATGTGTTCCTTGTTCAATGATCGTTCCCTTGTTCATGACGAGGATCAAGTCTGCATTTCTGATCGTAGACAGTCGATGGGCGATCACGAAGCTGGTACGTCCCTTCATCAGTTCATTCATCGCTTCCTGGATATGCACCTCGGTCCGTGTATCAACGCTGCTTGTTGCTTCATCCAAAATCAGAATTGTAGGATCTGCCAAAATAGCACGAGCGATGGTCAACAGCTGTTTTTGCCCTTGGGAGATATTGGAGGCCTCTTCATTTAACACCGTCTTGTATCCCTCTGGTAGCGTGCGAATAAAGTGATCGGCACGAGCCGCCTTCGCTGCGCGAATGATATCTATATCAGAGGTCTCAGGTTGTGCATAGGCCAAATTATCATGGATCGTTCCATTAAACAGCCACGTATCTTGCAGGACCATGCCGAACAGGGAGCGAAGTTCGCTTCGTTTCATGCATGTAATATCGACGTCATCAATCAGAATCGCTCCGCCATTGAGCTCATAAAAGCGCATCAGCAAATTAATCATGGTCGTCTTACCCGCACCTGTTGGGCCCACGATCGCAATCTTTTGTCCAGGTTTTACTACGAGATTGATGTCTTGCATCAGTAAATGCCCTTCTTTATAACCAAACTTGACATGCTGAAATTCCACTTTGCCTTTAGGCGCTGCGATCGTGACTGGTTGCGTGCTTTCAGGCACTTCCTCTTCTTCATCCAAAACCTCAAAGACCCGCTCCGCTGAGGCGATCGTCGACTGGATCAGGTTGGCGATGTTCGCGGTTTGCGCAATGGGCATCGTGAACTGACGAGTATATTGGATAAAGGCTTGGATATCCCCGATTTCAATGGAACCGTTCGTAGCGAGAATCCCGCCGACAATGCAGACGAGCACGTAGCCAATATTTCCGATGAAGCTCATTACCGGCATGATAATCCCTGATATAAATTGCGCCCTCCATCCGGCTTCGTACAGCTTGGCATTGATTTGATCAAATGTCTGCTGTGACTTCTTCTCATATCCAAACGCCTTTACAACCTGATGCCCCGTAAACATTTCTTCCACATGCCCATTCAATTCACCAAGGGAGCTCTGCTGTCCGATGAAATGCTTTTGTGATTTCGAGGCGATCTGTTTCGTAGCAATGGCACTGAGCGGCAACGTCAAAATTAGAATGAGAGTCAATAATGGGCTAATCGTCAGCATCATAATGATGACACCGATGATCGTTACGATGGAAGTGATGAGCTGTGTCAGGCTTTGCTGGAGCGTGTTGCTGATATTATCAATGTCGTTTGTGACACGGCTCAAAATATCCCCATGCATTTTCGAATCAAAGTATTTCAGCGGCAGGCGGTACAATTTCTCATTTACCTGCTCACGCATGTCATAGACGATCTTCTGCGATACCCCTGCCATCACGTATTGCTGCAAATAGCTGAACAGCGCACTAATGACATACAAGACGATTAATAGGAGCAGGATATTTGCAATATACCCAAAGTCAAATACGATTTCCTTAGGCTGTCCCTGCATGAGACCGATCATGCCGGAGAAAAGACTCGTTGTCGCCTTCCCCATCAGTTTGGGACTAACAATGGCGAAGATCGTACTCAAAACGGCAGCCAGAAACACGATGATCAGCTGTATACGGTGTGGCCGAAAGTAGCCGATCAAACGCTTGAGTGTACCTTTAAAGTCCTTTGCTTTTGCTCCTGGTATCACCATTCCCATCGGTCCACCCATGTGGCCGCCACCCTTTGGAGCTTGCTTACCTCCTCGCGGTTCACTCATGCGATCTCCTCCTCTGTCAGTTGGGATCGTACGATTTCTTGATAGACTTCACAGTTTTGCATGAGCTCTTGATGTGTACCCATACCCGCAATCGAGCCTTCATCCAGCACGATAATCTGGTCTGCGTCCATCACAGTACTAACCCGCTGAGCCACGATGATTAACGTGGATTGGTTCTTCTCGACCTCTTCTTTTAAAGCTGCTCGCAATAACGCATCTGTTTTGAAATCCAACGCAGAAAAGCTGTCATCAAACATATAGATGGCCGGTTGTCGGACAATTGCCCGCGCAATCGATAACCGTTGTTTTTGTCCACCGGACACGTTCGTACCGCCTTGGGAAATGTGTGCCTCGTATCCGCCCTTCATACTCGCAATAAAATCGCCTGCCTGCGCAATTATCGCGGCATGCTCGATTTCGGCGTCTGTCGCGTCCTCTTTACCGAAGCGAATATTGTCAGCGATCGAGCCTGAAAAGAGCAGCACTTTTTGTGGGACATAACCAATTTTTGCTCGCAATTGCTCTAGAGGCAGGTCACGTATATCAAGGCCGTCTACTCGTATGGCTCCGGAAGTCACATCGTAGAATCGCTCAACCAGATTGAGTATCGTCGATTTACCGGAGCCTGTCCCTCCGATAATCGCGGTGGTCTGCCCCGGACGAGCTGTAAAGGTGATCGAGGTCAATGCGGGATGTTCCGCACCAGGATAAGAAAATGTCACATCCTGAAACTCCACCGTGCCTGGCGTTGTCGTTTTCGTTTGCGTCACAGGCTCAGAGCGATCATAAATGGTCGAATGTAAATCCAACACTTCATTAATTCGGATAGCGGATGCAGAAGCACGCGGAACCATGACGAAGATCATGGACAGCATAACCAATGAGAACATAATCTGCGTCGCATATTGGATGAACGCCATGAGATCACCAACTTGCAGATCCATATTACTGACACGAATGCCACCAAACCAAAGAATGGCAACGGCAGACAAGTTAAAAGTCAGCATCATAATCGGCATCAAGGCTGCCATGATTCGATTCACGTTAATCGCTGTCTGTGTCAAATCAGAATTCGCCTCGTTAAAACGCCTTTTCTCCAAATCTATACGGTTAAACGAGCGAATCACACGAATTCCCGTCAAGCCTTCCCTCACGACCAAATTCAGCTTATCCAGCTTCTTTTGCATGGCTTTAAAAAGAGGCATCCCCTTGCGTGCGATCAGGAAAATAGCTAAAGCTAGAATGGGAACAACTACTGCAAGAACAAGCGTCAGCTTGGCATCCTTGGATGAAGCCATAATAATTCCACCGATACACATCATGGGAGCAGCCACCATGATACGCAAAATCATGATCAAAACCTGCTGGACTTGATTGATATCGTTCGTTGTCCTCGTAATGAGCGAGGCTGTACCAATTTGGTCGATCTCCTGCAGGGAATAGTGTTCTACTTGGTTAAACACCTTGGCACGCAGCTCACGACCAAAGCTCATGGCAACCTTGGATGAGAAGTAACTGGCTCCGATGGCACATAAGCCCCCACCAGCAGCGACGAGCAGCATAAAACCGCCAACCTTCCAAATAAAGAAGGTGTCGCCATGCACAATCCCGACATCAACGATATCCGCCATTAATGTTGGTAAGTACAGATCGGATAACGATTGGACGAATACAAGCACCAATATCGCTGTGATCGGCCATTTGTAGGACGTCAAGTATCGAAACAGCCTCATCATACGGATACACGCTCCCTTTCCTGCCTCTTCCATACTACAATTCCAATCGCCTTACGGTTGTATGCATGTATTTGCGAAGTACGCTTGATTGCTGCCTGCACTTACCATAGGGACTACCGAAGGAGCGCTCACATCTGGATTTGCCCATGCGCTTTTCCACTGGTTCTTTTTTTGTATCCCACTCAACGAAAAAAACGACCCTTTATCAGAATCGTTTCGTAGTTTGTTCTTATGAATGGTACTACATCGTTCTTTTTAGCCCACTTCCTTTTTTGAGTTCGGAAGGGGGAAAACCAAATCTGTCCTTGAACACTTTTGAAAAATGTGCAGCGTTTTCGAATCCAGTGGAGAAACAAACATCTGTAACGGATAATGACGTATTTGTAAGAAGTTCTTTGGCTTTGTCTAGCCTGCGGTTACGAATCCATTTTATTGGGGATGTATTGTACATAACTTGAAAATCCCGTTTGAACGTCGACAAGCTTCGTCCAGATAAATAGGCCAAATCGTGAAGAGAAACGGGATTCATCAGGTTTTCCTCTACTACCTTGTCAATGTTATTCCATTCTTTTCTCTTAGGTTGCAAGAGCTGGGATGAGATCTGTTCATTTGCATCAATCACATGAAACAACAGTTCCATTACTTTCACCTTAACAAGACCCTCTACGATTTCATCTGGATTATCAAAATAGGGCTCTAATGATTCGACGTATTCCAAAATACACGTATTAACCGGATTCACCGATACTGGTACTGGTGACTCAGGGTAAGTGGGCTTTATATCGCCTAATTTGATGAAATCATCCAGTATCTCTTCTTTTAGGAAAAACATCAAACCATTCAATCCGTCCCCTGAATCCAGCTCGCCCGATTTTTCAAATTCGATTGCAATTGATTTCTGCAGGAACATCATTTCATTACTGCGGACCTTGTGTACTTGATCACCGTACCGAATCGTGTACACTCCCTGAAGAACAATTAACAAAAGATGATCCTTTAGAAACATCGTCCCTTTTGTGGCTTCTGCGTCAAAGCAGAAGTCGATCACAGATATCCCTTTCATTTTTAGACTTCCAATTTTAAATTCTGTTTTCGTTAACCCTTGCGGCGCCTTGATTATCCTAGTGGTTCCTACAGACAAAAATAGTCGCCTCCTTCCCCTTCCGATCAGAACGACAAACCCGCTGCCTTGCACGGAAGTAAGATTAGACGGGTTTGTCTTTTTCTGACGTGATCGGCTTTTAAGTACTGGGTTTAGGTATGACGGTGGAACAGTTTCGCAATCACTTTCCATTCGCCGTTTATTTTCAGCAATTGCAGAAAGTCAGAGTATACCGCGCCATCTGAACTTTCTAAAACGACACGAACGCAAGCGGCCGTGCCTTCAATATCAAGGATATCCACTTTTGCTTGAAGATTTTGTGCAGGACCAGCTTGATCCACATAATCATATAAATATTGAATAGATCCTTCCACCAAACCAATAGTTTCGTATCCATACATAATCGCATCTTTATGGAAGCTTGGTTTCATGACTTCGCTTTTCCCAGTGGCGATTCCTTCCACATACTTATTCATCACTTCCAGAATTTCCTCGTAATCTTTGATGGGTGCTCTGCTCATCTGGTAATCCTCCTCAATTGATTTTCCAGTATGAAGGGAACGTTTTATCGACATTCCCTTCATGCATCAAGAATATCAGGGGATTACGATCAATACTTTGCTAATAAGCTCAATGAATTTGTTTATTTAGCTCAAAAATGGAGTGGTGAATGGTAACTGGTCTTGGAGCACGAACACAACAGGCAGCTTCTATTTACAGAAGCTGCCTGTTATAAAATAGCGATCAGCTCAATGTTGTTAATGCTTCTCGCGTAAATGGTTGAAGTTCTTCGGTATTCCCGTTACGAATTTTTGATACCCAAGCCGGATCACTCAGTAGCGCACGTCCAACTGCCACAAGATCAAACTCTTCTTGCTCAATACGCTCAATCAGATTATCGATGTTAGCGGGCTGACTACCCTTGCCTTCGGTGAATAGACTCAGGAACTCAGAGTCCAATCCAACAGATCCAACGGTGATCGTTGGTTTTCCCGTCAGTTTACGAGTCCAGCCTGCCAGGTTTAGTTCAGAGCCTTCAAACTCCGGCTCCCAGAAGCGTCGGGTGGAAGCATGGAAGATATCCACACCGGCTTCGGACAGAGGTGTAAGGAAAAGCTTCAATTCCTCAGGCGACTTTGCCAGTTTGGATTGATAATCGCTCGGTTTCCATTGGGAGAATCGAAAAATAATCGGGAAGTCTGGACCGACTGCGTCCCGCACAGCCTTAATCACCTCTACAGCAAATTTGGTGCGGCCTACGAGATCACCGCCATATTCATCTGTACGCTTGTTGGTGACTTCCCAGAAGAACTGGTCAATCAGGTAGCCATGTGCCCCGTGAATTTCCACTGCGTCAAAACCAATTTTCTTAGCTTGAGAAGCGGCTTGTGCGTAAGCCCGAATGAGATCGTTGATTTCTTCGATGCTGAGTGGTTCTGATACCTTTTCACCAGTAAGACTTAGACCAGAAGGACCGATTGGTTCGGCATCTGATTCTGGGAATTTCTCTTTTTGGCGAGCCATGCCGGTATGCCAAATCTGCGGAGCAATTTTTCCGCCCGCCTCATGTACTTCTCGAACAACGCGTGCCCATCCGTCGAGTGCTTCCTCTCCATAGAAATGGGGAACATTCTGGTCTGCACCCGCAGCTGGATGCTCGATTAGCGTTCCTTCGGTGATGATTAAGCCCACCTCGTTACCTGCGCGGCGACGATAATAGTCAGCTACATTGGGCCCTGGAATCCCTTTCGGTGAAAAACTGCGGGTCATGGGTGCCATAACAAACCGATTTTCAAGTTTCAGTCCTTTGTATTCAAACGGGGTGAATAACGCTGTTACCGATTTTGATGAATTCATGTGATTCCCTCTTTCTTTTCACTATTTTTTCATACTAATTTTTCCTTATCACTCTTGAGCAATAGATGTAACATCACATTATATTAGGATTTGTTAACTCTAAACCTTTGAAACCCCCACTCCTTTACTGATTTTTGTGAGTAGAGCTTTCTATTGTTTTAAATGCATGCGCACGCATATAATTTACCATCATCCTTTTTCACCTGTCAACCGATAAGTGTAACGGCGATCCCTATAACTAATGGGAGATTAGTTTAAGATCAAACGGAGAACTGTATCTCAAATGAGGGCAAGTTTATTTGTTGAAACGTAAAGAAGACAATTCAAACTGATTCTGAAAGATGATATCTTGAATACAGATTATGCCGAGAGCGAGTGATCTTTGATGCTAATTAAATTGTACAGGGAAAGGGTGAGTGATCAATAGAGGAGGTAAGCATTTGTACAACCATTTAGAACTAATGAGCATTCAAGCAAGAGTACTCTATATTCATGATCATGCTGGACGTATCACAACGATTAATGAGCCAACGAACCAGCCTGCTCCTCGATTTTTTTGGGGACAGACCGTTGCTGGCAGTATTGTAAGATTTCACAGCGACGTACCAAATCGCATAATCCATGACATCATACAATTCCTGAATCAGGGTGATTCAACCGAGCAACTGCCTAATGTTATTCACGCGTTGGAGAAAGACAGAGAAATTAGAGGTTTATGGATGGGGCCGGCTTTTACATTTCATGAAACCGTAAAGGGTTACACAGACGCCACCTTGGTCACTGAAGAGAATAAATACTGCTTGGAACCAGGGTTTCCTACTCTTTTATCGGAACTGAAGTTTCGAGGACCTTGTTTTATGGTGACGGAAAACAACATGGCCGTATCTGTCTGTTTTAGCGCAAGAAGTAACGATAAGGCTGCAGAGGCCGGAGTCGAGACATTGAAAGATTATAGAGGAAAAGGATATGCGATGCACGTAACGTCCTCATGGGCCCAAGCGATAAGACGGTCTCAAAGGATTCCTTTATATAGTACATCATGGGATAATTATTCTTCGCTGTCTATTGCAAAACGCCTGCGTCTTCACTTTTATGGAACGGATATTTCAATCTACTAAGGTTTACATCAAAATGAAAGGCCATTCCGGAAAGGATGGCCTTAAAACTTACCGTTTCAGACAGCGTGGTGAAACGTATCACATGTTAAAGCAACGAGTACCTTAGTTGAATAACAGGCTGAAACAGCCGCGGCAGTCTAAGACTTTACTTTCATCAGACATATACAAAAAAAGCCGCTATTCCCGTTAGTTAGGAAATGGTGGCTTTTTGCAATTACTTCTTTTGCACTAGCAATTGTAATGCTTCATCAAATTTTCCATCTGAAAAAGCAGATTGGAGAATTTCATTCATCGTCACGAGGTATCTCTGGAGTTTTTCTTCACCTAATTCGGTCAACTGAGTATAAACGCCTCTACGGTCGTCTTCACATACATTCCTCTGTAAAGCTCTACAGTTTTTTGCCTCAAGTCTTCCAACCAGCCTTGATATCGCACTTTGACTTAATCCAACCCGTTCCTGTAATTGTTGTAACCTCAGTGTTTTATTACTTTCTCTCGATAAAAAGTAAAGGACGTAAAACTCTTTTAAAGAAAGATTGTAATTTTCTCGTAAATCTTTTTCAAGCATATTGGAAATACTTTCAGTAATGTGAGTAAGAGCCAACCAATCGTTTATAAGTTCATGATTAGGGTCGGTTTTCATAGTAAATTCCACCTGTTCTCGACTATATATCATGTTAATCCGTTTCATTATAATACAGAAAGGTATCACGCTCCAAACTCTCGTCACGAATACTTCTTTTGTTCGATTCAATCGGACTGGAAGCCAAAACAAAAAAGCCCTCACTTTCCGTGAGGGCTGTGAAAAATGAAAGCGAAATTTAGACTCGTTTAACTCGTTCAAGTGTCGCCAATAGCTGAAGCTGCTTCTTATTGGTCTTCGATTTCTCCATCACGATCTGTTACCGCAAAGTTGTAATTAATAGAGCGTGTAAATGGTTCGCCGTCCTCATTGATGCCAGTTACGTCAAAGGATAGATTATAAACACCTGGTTTAGTCGGCACATTAAAATTGCCAGTAAGCTCATCTTCTTTTATGGCAAACTTTACTTCATCAAGGACGCTTGCTTTTTCGCCGTTCAGTGAACGTGTCAGGTTTGCTTTTTCCAGTAGCGATTGATCAATTTCGTTTTTACCCAAGTCGACGGAAATCTTCGCCTTGTCACCTTTCTTGAATACCTTTTTGCTCGCTTTTACTTTCGCTTCTTCTCCGCCATTCACGGAACCCACCATGAAAAAGGCATCGTCAGAGCCCTCAACTTCAAGTGTCCATTCGCCTGCTTCAGGCTCCTCTACTTCAATGAAGTGATGAACAGCATCTTGGAATATCTCGGATTCATCCTCCGATTCGCTTTTTTCAGTGTTGTCCGCTTCATACTTTTTGCCAGACGGACTGATCAGGGTCACGACAGTGTCTTCCGACGAAGTCATCGTATCTACTTTGAACTGATCGATTCCGCTCTCCAGGAAAAATGTTTCCGAGACGTTGTCTTCCACTTCGCCACCACGGAGAATGACGGAGCTCTCTTCCAAAGTGCTTGATTTTGACTTGTCTTCGCTTACTTTATTTGCACGTATAGAAGCCTTTTGCAATTTCGGTTCGACCAGATCCCATGTTTGCGAGGCTTTCGCGATTTGACCGTGGGAAATATCTTTTGTAAAGCTCTTGATCCCATAAGTCAAACCGAAGGCAGAATCAACGGAAACAGCGCCATCATCTTCACCGGGAAGAACCGCATGACCAAACCAGGTAGGACTAAACATGCCATCATCCCCTGTTCCGGCAGCCATGTATGTCTTGGTTGAACGAATTTCGGTACGGTTGTCAGTCTGGGAACGGAAGTTGGCCATGTATGACGTTTGCAGGGAATACACCGCATCGTCTTTTTTGCCAAGAATATCAGCAAGCCATCCTGCCCAATTACTGTAAGCTAAGTCAGCCAATTCTGAACCTTTGTTTGGCGTGGAAAGCTGGTGAACAACATTGACATACGGATGCGCGCCATAGTGGACGAGCGCTGCCTGTGTATCTATGCCACCTTTGGAATGTGCAATGATATTGATTTTGGAGACACCATAATAATCTGCGACCTTTTTAATAACTTCGGCGAGCTTGGCTCCGTTTGTCCACATGTTGCCACCAGTACCATCCGCGTCCTTCAACTGCACAAATGCGGTACGATACCCGGCGTTATAGGCTGCATCATAATATCCGTCTGTTGTATACCAGGTTTTGTAGGTGGAGTGCAGACCTTGGACAAACAAGATCACGGGCTTGTCTTTGGATGCATTGGGAGGAACCGCACCAGTGTACCAGTCACCAAAATGACCACTTGGGTTGTCGTCATGCAGAGCCGGAGGTGGAGCCGTTGCGCTTGCCGCTTGCGGGTAGACCAGCGCCGTTGATAATGTAACGGCCGCCAGCAAACGAGATAGTGCTTTCTGATTCATAAAAAGAACACCAACCTTCACCTTAGGATTTATTGTTGCCGTGCACAATCGTTAGAATTGTGCACGGATTGCAACTGCCCGGTCTACATTCAATGTGTCTTGAATGATCGCTAGGATCGGATTCATTTGGTGATGAATAAAGAAATGCCCACCAGGCATTGGAAAGAATTTGCATTCTCGCCCGCAATAGTCTCGCCACGCCACAATATCTTGGATTTCAATAGAATCTTCTTTCCCAAACAAAACCGTCATGTTGACAGGGATTTGCTGAGGAAGCTCGTTATTCATTTCGTAAGTTTGCACGGCTTGGAAATCAGCGCGAATCGTTGGCAAAAATAGCTCCAAGAGCTCTTGATTATCCAAAACTTCATCGGGTGTGCCACCAAGTGTTCGTAGTGATCCGATGAACTCGTTATGCGGCAGGTGGTATGTTTTCGCCAGTTTGTGATACGCATGTGGCACGCGGGATGCAGACAAGAACAAGTGCTGGGGCAGTGGCTTTCCATTCTGCAACAGCTTTCGTGTCAGTTCAAACGCGATTAATCCACCCATGCTGTGACCAAAAAAGGCAAAAGGTTCTTCCCCCAGCTCTGGTGTGATCCGTTTGTATACATCCTCCAAGACCTCATAAAATGAGGTGAAAAGAACCATGCTATCACTCTGAAATGAAGGCCGTACTTCGAATGGATCAATTTCCAATAACGCTGGCGACAATACCCGTCTCCAACTGTAATAAATGCTGGGAAGTCCACCTGCGTACGGAAAGCAGAACAATTTCATCTCTTTCCCCGCCCTTTCTTTATTACGTAATTACCTCGATATCTTTCTATGAAAAATGGACTGATACAAATCTTGTAAATCCTTCATGACGACTTGAGTAGCAAACTGATTGGTAGTCGCGCATACTGACAATTTATAGCCTGGATCGATCTCATACTGATGAAATGCCCAAGCATCGCGCGAATCATTTTGCGATATCGTAATCGATTGGTCTAGTTTTTTTCTAATGGCGAATGATTGTAGTGGAATAGACAGTCCCATGCCTCTTGCTTTGATATAGCTCTCCTTCAAGGTCCAAAGGTCGAAGAAATACGGAAGCTGTTCATCCGGATGTTTTGCCAAGAGATCTTCTACTTCGGCTGGTGCAAAATAATGAGTGGCAATATCCAAGTCAATCGGACATATTTGCTCCACATCAATCCCCACTTGCGAATCATGCGTGGCACAGACCACCCATTCTCCGGAATGTGAGACGTTAAAGCAGAAGTTGGGAAATGATTTCAAAAAAGGTTTTCCGTATGCATTGTAGTCATACTCGATTTCATCATTGGAAATCGAGTATGCTTCACAAATGAGAGAGCGTACGAGCATGTCCGCGAGCAACGCCCGATAGGAATCAGCCGGATTTCTGAAACGGTTGATCCGTTCCCTCTTCTCTTCGGGTAGTGCTTGCAAAAATCGGTTGAATAACTCTTTCTCCATGACAGCTGGACATTTCAAAGTGTAAATGGCAATCACGTAGCACTCACTCTTCTTTCTGTCAGTTCAAGGCCACTAACTTGTTCTGCTCGATCCTTTCTTTGCTGCACTTCATACAATTTGGCATACGTGCCGTTTTGCTCCATTAACTCTACATGGCGCCCTTGCTCGATGACTTTTCCTTGATCCATCACGTAAATCACATCGGCATACTCTACAGTCGACAGGCGATGAGCGATGACAAGTACCGTTTTATCTTTCATAAGTGCGGTTAATGCTTGCTGCACCCAATATTCCGATTCTGCATCCAAAGCGGAGGTTGCTTCATCCAGTAGAAGAATCGGCGCATTTTTTAGGATGGCCCTGGCAATGGCAATTCGCTGACGCTGTCCGCCAGATAGCTTGGCACCGCGTTCTCCTGTTTTTGTCTGGTAACCATCTGACAGTTCCATAATAAAATCATGCGCATACGCTGCTTTGCTTGCTTTGATGACATCCTCTTCCGAAGCATCCAGGCAGCCGTAACGGATATTGTCTTCGATGGTTCCTTCGAACAAAAAGGCATCCTGAGGCACGTACGAGATCAAGCTTCTAATTTCTGCAAGAGAATAGGCTCCCATGGGCTTACCCAGTAAATAAAGAGAGCCGCTCGCAGGTGGGTAATACCCCAACAGAAGTTTCATGACGGTGCTTTTTCCACTTCCACTCGTTCCGACTAGCCCAGCCATTTGTCCTTGCTCGACTCGCAACGAAACACCATCCAGCACGTTTGTAGCTTCGGTGTATCCGAAAACGACCTGCTCCAACTTCAGCATACTTTCGCATGGCTGGTATTTGTCGGAGCTCTTCTGATACTCTTCTGGTTCGAGAGGTTCATTCAGAAAATCGACGACCCGAGAAGCGCCTGCTAGCGAGCTCTGTAACGCTGTGATGACTTGGCCAAGCTGGAGAAATGCCAGTGTCACAAGCATCTGTTGCTGAACCAAAGCGACCAGCACACCCAACCCAATCATTTGTTTAGATACCATCATGATGCCAAAAACAAGCATTCCCCCGAAGCTTAAGAATTGGATGAAAAAATTGGTCCCTTCCAATAATCCGTGTTTATGCCCTTGCTTGATCGCAGACGAAGCTACTTCTTCGTTTGCTTCCATGTAACGTGCGGTGACAACGTTATGTAAATGGAACATTTTAATGATGGGCAACCCTGACAAAAAATCGTTTAATCTTTCTGTCCCCATTCCCATCTGCTTCTGCATTCGGTCTCCAATGCGCCGGACTGACTTGGCAAACAGCGTATTCACATAAAGAGTCAATGCGCTTACAAGCAACAGGACGACGGCAATTTTCCAATCCATCGCAAACATCCCGATGATCGAGCCGATCAGTGACAGCAGGATGATGCTTAACGTTTTCAATTGCTCAGCATACGCGTTTTCCATGAGGACAACATCGTTGCCCAGCCTCGACATCGTATCTCCCGAATGGTGCTGCTCATAATAATCGAAAGGCAGCTTGCTCAAACGTTGATAGACATGAAGCCGAATGTTGGCAATGAGCTCGCGGACGCATCGTCGATAGATGTAGCTAAAAAATGGAGAAAATATGCTCAGCAAGAGGAACATCAGAGCCATGGTGGCAATCGCTCTCGTTAATAAAGCAGGGTCTTTTGTGTTCGCAAAATCCGTCAGATCCTTGAACACGAAAGGTAAAGATATCAATACAGCTGCTTGACCGATTCCGTCACCCACGAGTCCCAAAATATACGCTCGCTTTTTCGATTTCATAAACGACAGCAGTTGAAGTAGTTCCCGCATCAAATTCTGGATGAACATGCCTATACCCCCCCTGCAGCCAGCGTGCTGTGCATCTCTGTGGCAAACTGTTTTTGATACAATCTGGTGTAAACGCCGCCTTGTGCAAGCAAATCGTAGTGTGTACCTCGTTCTACAATTTGTCCTTGCTCCAAAACAAGCACTTCATCCGCGTCTTTTATCGTAGACAGTCGATGAGCAATGACGAGAACACTCCGATTTTCCATCACATTTTCCAACGCTTCCTGGACCAAAGCTTCCGATTCTGTATCTAAGGCAGACGTTGGTTCATCCAGCAGAAGAATCGGGGCGTCCTTCAAAATCGCTCGGGCAATCGCGATACGCTGTTTCTGTCCTCCGGATAAACGAGAGCCTCGTTCTCCCACTTTTGTTTGATATCCTTGCGGCAGCTCCATGATGAAGTCATGCGCATTGGCCGCTTTTGCCGCTGCAATGATCTCGTCTTGTGTCGCCTGAATGCGTCCATACGAGATATTTTCTGCAATAGACACGGGGAATAGCGTCGTATCCTGAGAAACCATGGAAAGATAGCTCCGCATGTCCGTCATATTCCAATCAGTCATGGAATGCCCGAAAACATTCAGTCTTCCGTTGCCCGGCTCCATTGGATAAAACCCGCACAGCAATTTCATGATGGTACTCTTTCCACTCCCGCTGGCACCTACTAACGCAACGATCTTGCTCGGATGTAACGTAAAGCTAACGTTATCAAGAATCCTTGCCTGATCGTAGGCAAACGTAACGTTTTCAAACTGTACAGGAATCGCCTCTGGATCAACAGGAATTGCAGGCTGATCATTTTGTTCGACTGGCTGTGTAAAAATTTCTTGCAGTCGCTTTGCCGCACCTGATGTTTCTTGTACTTGGGCAAACAAAACGGGTGCGAGTGAAAGTGGTTCGATAATAAAGTGAAGCAAATAGCTGAAGATGACCAAGCTGCCCAGATCCAATTCTCCCGCCTGAATCAAGTACCCACCATAAGCGACAAAAAACAGGATTGGGGAAGAAAACAATAAAATCCCTGGTGCTGTCATCCACGCGCGTTTTTTCTCTGCCTGGAACGCATTTTTCAATACGTGCTTCATACCCGCATGGTATTTACGATACAGAACGCCTTCCAATTGAAAAGCTTTGACCATGTGAATCCCGGAAAGCGTATCCTGAGCGATGGCGTTCGTTTGACCCAGATGGTCCTGCATTTGCTCCGAATATTTTTGAAGCGGTCTGCTCATCCACCCTGTGATAGCGATGGCGACGGGAAGGATTGCGACGCTGAAGATGATTAACTTCCAATTGATCGCCAACAACAATCCAAGAGCTCCCACAAAAACAACTGGCAAATAAAAAAGCTGGAAAAAATGCTTTTGCAAAAAGCTTTGCAAGATTTGGGCGTCTGTTGTTAAGCGAGAAACGAGATCGCCGGAATGATATTTATCCATAGTGGACATGGGAACTTTTTCGAGATGAGAAGCCATGCTGTTTTTCAAATCTCTCATGGCTCTTGAACTGAATCTAGCTGCCGAATACGTGATGAAATATTTTGAGAGAAAACCGACGATGGTCAGACAAAAAATGATGAGAGCAATACTGACCAGCTTGTCGAAGTTGTTCGTATGTTCGACCATGGTTTTGATCAGGATTCCCATCCAAATGTTTGCCACAGCCACAAGAAGCGAGGCAATGATACAGATTATGACCCAACCTCGATAAGGCTTTACATATGAGAGTACCCAGCCAAACACGGGCGCTTTCTTTCTGTGCTGAGCTTGCTTGGTAAAAATCATGTGCTGCTCCTCTCCAAGGATGTAATGGATGAACTCCCCTTGGAAAACGTGTTCCCAAGGGGAATCATCACAAAGCCGCGACCTTATTTCAGAATGAACAGCTCTTGCAGGATGTCTCGGAGGATGGAGGCATTCATCGACACGTAATTTCCTCCCAGCATTCTGGAGTGGATTCCGTACCCTTCGTACGTCATCAGTCGTTTCGTAGCCTGTGCCCAAGCGGCTTCATTCCATTTGACTGCGACTAGATCTTCCTCACCCGATTCCAGCTCTGATTGAATGAGATGGATCTCTGCGTTCGTTGCACCCGTATTGATCAGTTGATTGTGGTGCATGACGTAGCTGACCGTTTTTCGAATGAAGCTTTGCTTGACGAATTCATTTGCAGCGTACAAATTGAAGTCTTCTTGTGTCATGTTGAACATCTCGATGTTTTCTCCAATTTCGGCAAATAACTGGGCAATGTCACTCTCTGTTTCCGCCAGAGTCCTTTCCATCACCTTGTCTTTCCAGTATGAATCGAACAAGATGAGGTCGGTCACGACATATCCTTGGTTCTCCAGTTCTTTTGCAACATCAAACGCTAGATTGCCTCCTGATGAATATCCCATGAGCGTATACGGACCTTTTGGATCAATCGCCACGATCGCTTCGATGTACTGCTCAAGTCGATTGTCTTCTTCGATAAAATCAAAGCTATGCAGGGAAACGCCCTTGATTTCATCAGCAAGCTTCTGGTAATAGACGCTCTGGGCACCAATTGGCGTAAAGCAGAATACCTTTCTAGCCGTCTCTTCATTTAAGAGAATGGCTCTTCCGGAGTTGCCCTCAAAGTTCTTGTTCGTGATGAAATCCGCTACCTTCTCAATGGTTGGATGCTGGAAAATGAGGTTCAACGGCAATTCAATCTGCATGTACTCATACACCTTTGCAACCAGCAGCGTTGCTTTCAAGGAATGTCCACCCAGTTCAAAGAAATGGTCAGTGATGCCGATCGGTTCGATTCCCAAAACTTCCTGCCAAATGGATGCCAATTGATGCTCAGTCGCAGTTCTTGGTGCCACGAACTCACGTGTGGTCGCATCTGATGACTGTGGCTTCGGTAACGCTTTGCGATCCACTTTTCCATTGGCCGAAAGCGGCAGTTGATCCAACTGGACAAAATAGCTTGGAACCATGTACGCAGGCAGTTCCTTCGCCAGATGCCTTCTCAGCTCAGAAACGGATACCTCTGCTGCTGGAACAAGATACGCGCAAAGATACTGTCCGGCCGTTACGTCATCCTCATGCACAACCACCACTGCTTGATCGATGCCATCGTAAGCAAGTATGGTGCTCTCGATTTCCCCTATCTCGATGCGGTACCCTCTCACCTTCACCTGTTCGTCAGCCCTACCGATATAATCGATCGTGCCATCTGTCCGCCATTTCACCAAGTCACCTGTTTTGTACATGAGCTCTCCTGGCACAAACGGATTCGGAACGAACTTCTCTTGTGTGAGCTCTGATTTATTCAAATAACCTCTTGCAAGTCCGGGTCCTCCGATGCATAGCTCTCCCACTACGCCGATCGGTTGCAAGTGATGTTGTGTATCTACGATGTAAACCTGTACATTGGCTAGCGGTCGCCCAATCGTGATGTCTTGCCCTGCTTCGATCGAACGAGAGATGGTAGTGACGACGCTGTTTTCGGTCGGACCGTATTCATTGTTGATCTCGATTGCTGGATGTTTTTCTTTCGTTTTTTGCACAAGCTGCGCAGGTAGTTTCTCGCCTCCCAATGTTACGCAACGCAGAGGAGTGAAATCTGCAGCGGTTGAGCAATCCAAAATCGCTTGGAACAGACTCGGTACCCCGTAATAATGTGTGACTCCCGTTGAGGCAATCAGCTTTTTCAGCGCTACCGGATCTTTGGCTTCTTCCTCTCTCGGCAAGACGCAACTAGCACCACCGAGAAGCGGAGCGAACAAGCTGGCTACAAACCCATCGAAGGCAAAAGAGAATACCTGCAACGCCTTGTCTCCCGGTCCGAATCCATACTCATCTCTTCTCCACTGCAAGCAATTGACGATTCCCTGATGTGGAATCATGACGCCCTTCGGCTTACCGGTCGTCCCCGATGTATAGATCACATAGGCAAGATCAGTCGGTTGATTGAGTGATGCGAGATTGGCGCCATCCATTTCGACTTCATGCTCTGCGTTCAGATCGAGCCAATCAAGCCCGCTCGACACGCGAGACAATAGTTCTGACAGATGAGACTGGCAGAGAAGCAGTGCTGCGTCGCTGTCCTCCAGCAAGTACTGAATGCGTTCTTGCGGATACGCCGGATCGATCGGAACATACGCACCGCCTGCCTTTAAAATACCGAGGATGCCAATGATCATCTCTGGTGAACGCTCCGCCATGACTGCTACAAGACGATCAGGTCCAATTCCTTTGGTGCGCAGAACTCTTGCCAGTCTGTTGGCTCGTTCATTGAGCTCGCTGTACGTCAGTGACAGACCGTTGAAGAGAATAGCTTCCTGATCTGGCGTCTTCGCAACTTGCTCTTCGAATAATTGATGCAGCGTTTTGTCTTGTACATAGCTGACAGCTGTATCATTGAAATGCTCGAAAATTTGCTGCTTCTCCTCCGCCCTGAGCATGTCGATTTCACTCAAGCGGATATGTGGATTTTGCACAACGATTTGGGCAATAGCCATGAAGTGGTTGCTTAACCGTTCAATCGTCTCTCTCGTAAACAAGCTCGTGCTGTACTCCACGCCAATGCTAATCTCTTCACGCTCTTCTGTGGCAATCAGCGTCAAATCGAATTTGGAATGGTTGCCAGCCTGATCAGTCATGAAAGGAGCAAGTGTCAATCCGAGCAGATCGATGGAATCATCCGTGTTGTTCTGCACAGTAAACATAGTGTCAAAGAGCGGGTTTCTGCTTAAGTCTCGCGGAATGTCGAGTTTTTCCACCAGCTCCTCAAACGGATAATCCTGATGAGCGTAAGCGTCTAATGCATTCTGCTTGACTTCCAGCAACAACTCGGTGAATGTTTTCCCAGCATGCGGCTTGTTTCTCATCGCCAATGTGTTTACAAACATACCGACGATTGGTTCCAATTCAGCATGGGATCTGCCTGTAATCGGCGTACCGACGATGATGTCCTCCTGCCCGGAATACTTGGAAAGCAGTACGTTGTACGTCGCAAGGAGCACCATGTACAGCGTCGTTCCCGTTTCTCGAGCCAGCTGGTTCAAGCCTTCCATGAGTTGTTTACCCGTTCCGATGGTAAACTGATCCCCTGCGAAATTTTGAATGCTTGGTCGGGTGAAATCCGTTTGCAGGTTTAGTACTGGAATTTCGTCTGCAAACACTTGTGCCCAGTGCTCTTCTTGCTTGTTGAAAGCATCGGATTGGAAAAGCTCCTGTTGCCATACGGAGAAGTCCTTGTACTGGATTCGCAGTTCTGGCAAAACGTCCCCTTGGTACAGCTGCACTAAATCTGTCAGGAGAATACCAGAAGATACACCGTCGGAAATGCTATGATGCATGTCGGTAAAGAGCACATGACGATCTTCTCCGATTTGCAGCAGACGGACGCGAAGCAACGGCGCTACTCCCAGATCGAATGGCTGAACGAGGGTTGAAAGGACCTCTTGTGCCTGGTCTTCTGTGATCGTTGTATACGAAAGTTCAAAAGAAACTTCCTCGTGAACCTTCTGAACAGGTTCTCCATTTACAACGGCAAAAGACGTACGAAGACTCTCATGTCGCTCTATCAGCTGCTTGAACGCTGTCTCTAATCGTTCCGGTTCCAGCTTCCCTTCGATCAGCATGGTCGAAGGCATATTGTAGCTAATACCGACCCCTTCAAATTGATGGAGGATATACATGCGCTTTTGAGCCGATGAAACAGGATAATACTCTTGCGCAGGTGCTGGTTGAATCGAAATGACATATCCTCTTGCTGTCTCTTCGATGTGTGCAGCCAACTGTTGAATCGTCGGTTTTTCGAACAAAACACGAAGCGGAATATCGACTTGATATTCGTTATGCATGCTCGAAATCACACTCATCGCACGCAGGGAGTGACCGCCAATTGCAAAGAAATCATCCAGAATCCCTACTTGCTCCATATTCAGCACTTGCTCCCATACGCGGGCCAATTGCGCTTCCAACTCCGTACGAGGTGCTACGTAATCCGTCGTTCTAAGCATGGATACATCTGGCGCCGGCAAGGAACGTCTGTCGATCTTCCCATTTGCGGTTAGCGGCAGCGCTTCAAGCGTTACAAAATACGATGGAATCATCGCTTGAGGCAAATCTTTTAGCAATTCCTGGCGTACTTGTGCTGTGTCGATCTCGTGCTCTGCCACCATGTACGCGCATAAATACTTTTCTTGTCTGTGATCCTCTCTTGCGATGACAACTGCTTCCAAGATTCCGTCCAGCTTGCGTAGCTGTGTCTCGATTTCACCCAGCTCGATACGGACACCCCTGATTTTCACTTGATGATCGTTACGACCCAAGAATTCCACATTGCCATCCGCGCGCCACTTCGCCAAATCACCCGAGCGATACAGCAGCTCACCTGGCGCGAAAGGATTCGGTACGAACTTCTCCAGTGTCAGATCAGGTCTGTTCAAATAACCGCGAGCTACCCCTGCTCCACCGATGCACAACTCACCCACGACTCCAACAGGCTGAAGATTCAATTGTTGATCCATCACATACATCTGCATATTTGGCAGCGGTTTTCCGATCGGTACCGTTCCCGAGCGAATGGATGAGACATCGGTTTCTTCGTAATAGCTGGAATCGATGCACGCCTCTGTTACCCCATAACTGTTAACAATGCGTAACGAATGGCTGAATCTCGTGAGCAAAGTCTTGAAGTCTTCTGCTGGACAACTGTCTGCTCCGAGAATCAGGAGCTGCATCTGACTGATGTCGAGCTTGTTTTCGTAAATGTAATGCATCAATGGCATGATCAAAGCTGGTGTCGCTTCGAAAATAGTGATTTCATACCGCTTGATGATTTCGTACAAGGAAGCAGGATCCATTTTAACCTCATTCGGGCAAATGACCAGCTGCCCTCCTGTGAGCAATGCTCTGGCAAAATCGCCAGTCGATACGTCGAAGGCGAAGCTCGCCATTTGCAGCAAGCGAACCGGGAAGGTGTCCAAGTGATACTCATCCTGCCAGGCAAACGCGACATTCGCATAGCTCCGGTGTTCGATCACGACCCCTTTTGGCTTGCCAGTCGTACCAGAAGTATAAATGATGTAAGCCGCGTGTTCCGGCAGTGCCACAGGCTCTAGATTGCTCGCTTCTCCCTGATACAGCCCCTCTGCATCCAGATAGAGAGTCTCGTGAGGGAATGCAAGCTGCGTATTCAACTTTTGCAAGGTAAGGAACAGCTTCGCATCGCTATCTTCCAAAATGAATGCTTGACGCTCCAATGGATAGTCTGGATCAATCGGAACGTAGGCGCCGCCGGCTTTCAAAATACCGAGCGTTCCTACTACCATGTACAACGAGCGGTCTACCATGATGCCGACCGTGCTCTCTGGCTTGACTCCCTTTTGGCGCAAAACACGTGCGAGCTGGTTTGCTTTTTCATTTAACTCCCGATACGTTAGCTGTTCATCCTCGAAGATGACAGCTACCTGGTTCGGTGTTTTTTCGACCTGCTCTTCGAATAGCTCCTGGAATGTTTTATTCGTTGGATAAGCGGCTTTTGTTGCATTGAAATCATGCAGCATTTGCTCCATCTCATCTTTTGACAAAACACTGAACTCTGCCAGCTTGCTATCTGGATTCGCGATGATCGTCTTTAGGAGGTTGACGTAATGAGTTGCCATGCGATCAATCGATTCTTTTGCAAACAACTTCGTGCAATAGCTGAACTGCACGAGAAGCTCATCCTGTTGTTCCATCGCATCCAAAGCGATATCGAATTTCGCGATATTTCCATCTACCGGGTAAGGAGACATGTTGAGTCCTGCAATTTCTAATGCAGATGAGTCCGCAAGCCCCAGACTGAACATCGTATCGAACAGTGGATTTCGACTTAGATCGCGCCGCACTTGCAGCTTATCTACGAGATGTTCAAACGGATAATCCTGATGTTCAAACGCATGTAGCGCATTCTGTCTCACGTCACCCAAAAACTCGCGGAAGGTCAGGTTGCCTCCTGCCACATTTTTCAAAGCAAGCGTGTTGACGAACATGCCGACGATTCGTTCCACATCTGCGTGGGATCGACCTGCGATCGGTGTGCCGACTACGATTTCTTCCTGTCCTGCGTATTTGGACAGCAGCACATTGTAGGCTGCCAAAAGCACCATGAACAGTGTAGAGCCTGTATTTGCAGCGAGTTGTCTTAATTCCACAAGCAATTCATTTCCTGTACCGATCGCTACTGTGTCGCCTTCGAAGCTTTGAACAGTAGGTCTTGGGAAGTCATTTGGCAGGTTGAGTAACGGGATCTCCCCTGCAAAGACATTCGTCCAATAATCCTCCTGTTTTTGGAAACGCTCAGACTGGGACAGCTTCGTTTGCCAAGCAGCAAAATCTTTATACTGGATGCGCATGTCAGGGAGCTGCTTTTCTTCGTACAAGCTCGCAAACTCCTTGGCGATGACTGCAAGCGAAACGCCATCCGAGATGATGTGGTGCATATCCATGAAGAACAAATGTCGTTCTGCTCCCAGTTTGATCAAGTCAACCCGGAACAACGGAGCCACTTCCAGATCAAACGGCTGGACCAATTCCTGAATGCGTTGCTCTACTTGGTCTTCTGTTGCCTCGGAAATACCGATGAGAAGTGCGACATCCTCATGTACTCGTTGTACGGGTTCCCCGTTTATCGAATGGAAGGATGTTCGCAAGGATTCGTGTCGTTTTACCAGTGTTCGGATCGCATGTTCAAAGCGTTCGTAATCCAGATGGCCATCTATTATCAGCACATTTGGCACGTTGTAGCTAATCCCGCTTCCTTCAAACTCATGCAGGATGTACATTCTTTTTTGTGCGAACGAGACTGGATAATAATCTGCTTGCTCTACTGGTTCAATGGTCTCAAACTGTTCAATCTCACTCGCGGCGATATACCCAGCCAGTTCATGGATCGTAGGACATTCAAACAGTGCTTTTAACGGAAGCTCAACCTGAAATGCTTTGTGCACCTGCGTGATCACATTCATGGCTTTCAGGGAATGTCCGCCCAGTTCAAAGAAGTTGTCGTGAATACCTATCGCATGAATACCCAGTACCTCTTGCCAAATTTCAGCCAGCTTCGTCTCAGTCGCATTTTGTGGAGCGACATATGTGGAGCTTTGAACCCGATCACCAGTTGGTTCCGGCAATGCTCTTCGATCGAGCTTTCCGTTTGCAGTCAAAGGCAGTTTATCCATTTGGACATAGAAGGCTGGCACCATGTAGCTAGGCAATTCTTTGGAAATCGCTTCTCTCAACTCTGATGCGTCGAGTTCCGTTTCTGGAACAAAGTAAGCGCAAAGAGCTTTTTGGCCGTTCGTATCATCCATCACCGTAACGACAGCTTCTTTTACCTTTGCCAGATTGGTGAGAACGGTCTCGATTTCCCCAAGCTCGATCCGATAGCCTCTGATCTTTACCTGTTGGTCGATACGTCCCAAATACTCGATTGTTCCATCCGCCTTCCATCTCGCCAAATCCCCTGTGCGGTACATGTTTTCACCAGAAACAAACGGATTCGGAACAAACTTCTCGGCAGTCAATTCTGGCTTGTTCAAATAACCTCTGGCTACCCCGTCTCCACCTACGCACAATTCACCCGGCACCCCAATTGGCTGCGGCTGATTGTAGCGATCCACGATATACGTAGTGGAGTTCGTGATCGGCTTCCCAATCGGAATATTGTCTTCGAATTCCTTCTCAATCAAATAGCATGTAGAGAAAGTAGTGTTCTCTGTCGGGCCGTATCCGTTCCAAATTTCCAGAGCGGGATGGGCGCTGTTAACTTTGTTGATGTGTCTCGGAGACAGTGCTTCGCCACCGACGATTAACGCACGCAAGCCATCAAACATCGCCGGGTTATCTTGCGAAAGCTGGTTAAACAGTGGTGAAGTTAACCACATCGTTGTAATCCGATTCTCTCGCAGGAAGCTGCCCAGCTTCTCCGCATCCAACAGAACATCCTTGGTAACCAGGAACAAGCTAGCACCATGCAACAGAGCTCCGAAAATCTCAAACGTCATGGCGTCGAAGCCAATAGCGCCCGTTTGAATCATGCGATCTTCTTCGCGTACTTGAACGTAATTCGTATTTTTCACCAATCGGGTGACATTGCGATGCTCGACCATGACTCCTTTTGGTTTGCCCGTTGAACCCGACGTGTACATCACATAGGCCAAGTCTTTGGCATCATTGAAATTAGCTAGGTTGCTGGCATCTTCTTTCTCCAGGCTCTCGTCTTCCAAAATGATTGGAATGAGACCTTCTTCGACGAGATGCAACAGATGTCTTTGAACAAGGACAACCTTCACGCCGCCATCTTCAAGCATGTAAGAAATGCGCTCGGATGGATGCTCTGGATCAATCCCCAAATAGGCGCCTCCCGCTTTGATGATCCCCATTATGCCTGTGATCATCTCGAGAGAACGATCTGCGATCAGTCCGACCACGGAATCCTTCCCGATTTCCTCACGGCGAAGAGCACTTGCGATCTGATTCGCTTTTTGGTTCAGCTCCCGATACGTCAGCATCTGTTCGTTCATCACAACTGCCGTATGCTCGGGCGTTCTTTCCACTTGCTCCTCGAACAGCTCTTGAATCGTGCCTTCGCGTGGATACGCGGCAAACGTATTGTTGAATGCAACAGTTACAAGGTGTTTTTCTTCCTCACCGAGCAAGTTGATTTGACGCAACGCCGATGTTTGGTCTGCAATGACTCCTCGCAGCACCTGGAGGAAATGACCTGCCATTCTTTCAATCGTGTCTCTTTGGAACAATTTCGTGGAGTACACGAGACCAAAATGAATTCCTGTCTCATCTTCATGCGCTTCCAGTGTGAGATCGAATTTGGCGTTGCCTTGCTGTCCATCTCCGGAGTAGGCTTCAAATTTCAGCCCATCCAGCTCATAAGCTTTTTTGTCCAGGTTTTGCAAAATAAACATGGTGTCAAACAGCGGGTTTCTGCTGAGATCCCTCTGGATTTCCAGTTTTTCGACCAGTGCTTCAAACGGATAATCCTGGTGGGCGTATGCTTGCAGCGTATTCTGTTTGACATCTTCCAAAAATGCCTGGAACGATTTCGTTCCGTCAGGGTAGTTACGCAAAGCCAATGTATTGACAAACATCCCCAAGACTTTTTCTACATCCGCATGAGATCTGCCAGCGATCGGCGTTCCCACTACGATGTCTTCTTGGCCGCTGTATTTGGAAAGGAGCACATTGTAAGCCGCTAGCAAGACCATAAACAGCGTGGTTTGGTTCTCATGAGCGAGCTTGTATAAATCGTCCATCAGCGTTTTGTCTGTTTGGAACGAAATGCAATCTCCCTCAAAGCTTTGAACCATCGGACGAGAATAATCGGCAGGCAGATTCAGTACCGGAATGTCACCCGCGAAGGACTTCAACCAGTAGTTCTCGTGCTTTGTATAGATGTCTGTTTGGAACAGCTCAGTCTGCCAGACAGCAAAATCTTTGTATTGAACAGCAAGCTCTGGCAAATTTTCGTTCCGATACAGCTTCGAGAATTCTTCCATGATGATTCCGACAGAGACTCCATCCGAAATGATGTGATGCATATCCATCAGGAAGAGATGTCGCTTCCCTCCCAAGCTGAAGAGTCCGACCCTCAACAACGGAGCCTTCTGTAGATCAAATGCTTGCACAAATGCTTCGATGGTTTGCTCGACTTGGTCTTCCGTCAAATCCTCATAGCGCACATCCAGTTCGACTGCCTCATGTACACGCTGAACAGGCTCGCCATTCACTGTGTGGAAGGATGTTCGCAACGATTCGTGTCGATTAACTAGCCCATGTATCGCGGTTTCAAAGCGTGCACGATCCAGATCGCCTTCGATATACATCACGCTTGGCATGTTATAGACTGTGCCGGTGCCTTCAAACTGGCGCAGGACAAACATCCTTTTTTGTGCAGAGGAAACAGGATAATACGCTTGCAACGGTACAGGCTGAATCGGTACATGTGTGTCTTTTCCACTTGTCTCGATATACTGGGCCAATGCCTGGATGGTAGGTGTCGCAAAGAGTACTCTGAGTGGAACCTCGACTTGATACTCTCGATGGATCTGTGCGGCGAGCGACATGGCTTTCAAGGAATGCCCACCTAGCTGGAAGAAGTTGTCGAGAACACCAATGTCGTTTACCCCAAGCACACGTTCCCAAATCTCTACCAGACTGCTTTCCACAGGACTTGCTGGCGCCACATATTCTGCTCCCGTTACAGGTCTGCCTTCTGGTTTTGGCAAGGCTTTCCTGTCGATCTTTCCATTAGGCGTAAGCGGGAGAAGATCGAGCTGGACCAAGTGCGCAGGAATCATGTAAGACGGCAAGCTTTGAGACAGATACGACCACAGATTCGAGACTTCAAGCTTTTCTTCTGCCGTGTAATAAGCAGCAAGCGACGATTGGCCCTGTTGGTCCTCATGGACAATCACAACTGCCGAAGTCAGCTTTTCAAAGGAGAGCATAACCGACTCAATCTCGCCGATTTCAATCCGATATCCCCTTACTTTTACCTGTTCATCCAAGCGACCGACAAATTCAATCGTTCCGTCAGGGAGCCACTTTCCAAGATCGCCAGTCTTGTACATGCGATCGCCTTCCAAATAAGGATGAGAAACGAACTTCTCTGCTGTGAGTTCCGGCTTGTTCCAATATCCACGTGCCAAACCGTGGCCACCGATGCAAATTTCCCCGACGACGCCGATTGGCTGTAGCTGATGGAATTTGTCCACGATATAGATGCTGGTATTAGCAATGGGACGTCCGATCGTTATCGCAGAATCCAGTTGCGAAATTCGCTGCCAGGTGGCGACGACGCTGCTTTCAGTCGGACCGTATTCATTGACGATGACCAATTGCGGATTGTGCTGATTGCTCTTCTCAACGAGCTGAGCAGATACTTTTTCGCCCCCAAGTGTGACCGTTTGTAGAGAACTGATATCCGCAGCAGAACTGCATTCCAATATAGCTTGGAACAAACTTGGCACGCATGTCATTTGGGTGCATCTCGCAGCTGCAATGAGGTTTCTGAGAGATACAGGGTCTTTGGCTTCAGCATCCTCCGCCAAGACGACGGTTGAACCAGAAAGGATCGGTGTAAAGAAGGAAAGAACAAAGGCATCAAACGCAAAGGATAGGGGCACCAGACTTCTATCATCGACGCTAAACTGATACTCCTCTTTCTTCCACAACACGCTGTTGACAATGCCACGATGCTCGATCATTACTCCTTTTGGCTTGCCTGTTGTCCCTGATGTGTAGATGACATAAGCCAAATCGGAAGCGGTTTGAATCGGCTCGAGATTCGAACGGTTGGGAGAATAGTTCTTCTCCTCCTCCAGATACAAGCATTCCACGCTCACACTAGAAGCTAGCTTAGCTCCAAGATGTGTTTGGGTAAGCACGAGACGGGCTTCGCAATCCTCCAGCATGTAGGCTACACGATCTTCCGGATATTCAGGATCGATCGGCACGTAGGCTCCACCTGCTTTCAAAATGGCCATGATTCCCACAACCATTTCCACAGAACGGTTTGCCATGATTCCTACGAATTGGTTAGCCTTTACTCCCCGTTCACGCAAGGTAACGGCAAGCTGATTTGCTCGCTCATTCAATTCGTGATAGGACATCTGCTTATCGCCGATTTCAACCGCAGCAACCTGTGGTGTTTTTTCCACTTGCTCCTCAAATAGCTCATGGAGTGTCTTGTTCTGCGGATATTCCTTATGCGTATGGTTGAATTCTACTAACAAGCGATGCTTTTCTTCATCGGAAAGCATCGTGATTTCAGACAAGGTAATGGCTTGTTGCTCAATAACGGCATGAAGGATTCGGATGAAATGTGCCGCTATTTTTTCAATCGTTTTTCGTGTAAACAATTTGGTGCAGTAATCAAGACTAAAGACAATGTCCTCATCTTCTTCATACGCCTCTAATGACAGATCAAACTTAGCCTGATTCACTTCTGCCATATAAGGTGTAAACGTCAGTTGCTCCATTTCGAACGGCTTTTGATCCATATTTTGCAAGATAAATACGGTGTCAAACAAAGGATTGCGGCTCAGATCCCGTTGAATGTTCAGCTTATCGATCAGCTCATCCAGTGGGTAATCCTGATTCTCAAAGGCTTTCAGCGTATTGTTTTTCACTTCTGCCAAAAAGCTAAGGAAGGTCTTATCCCCCACAGGCTCGTTTCGCAAAGCCAGTGTATTGACAAACATACCGATGATCGAATCCGTTTCTGCATGGGACCTGCCAGCAGTAGGCGCACCAACAATAATGTCCTCTTGTCCAGCGTATTTGGAGAGAAGTACATTGTAGGCAGCCAACAGAACCATGTAGAGCGTAGCTCCTGTACCATGGGCAAGTCGATTCAATTCTTTTTTCAAAAGGGCACCAGAGCTGAAAACAAATCGCTCACCCTCGAAGCTTTTCACAGAAGGTCTCGGATAATCCGTTGCAAGATTTAATACAGGAATTTCTCCCGTAAAAGTATCGATCCAATAGGCTTCCTGCGCAGCAAACTCTTCTCTCTCGAACCATTGATTCTGCCAATGGGCAAAGTCCTTGTACTGAATGCTCAGTTCTGGCAGCTCTTCCCCGTGGTAAAGCTGAGCAAGCTCTTGAACAAGAATGCCAATAGATACACCATCCACCACAATATGGTGCAAATCCAGCATGAAAAGATGGCGTTCCGGAGCCAGTTTGACCAGTCCAGCGCGAATCAGAGGAGCTTTTTCCAAATCAAACGGTTGAATAAATTGCTCGACGATTTGTTTAAGCTCTCCCTCTGTTGACTCCATCAACGAGATTTCCAGCTCGACATCTTCATGTACACGCTGAACAGTCTCTCCTTTCATGGAGTGGAACGAGGTACGCAGAGATTCATGACGTCTCACCAGACTCTTGAGCGCTTGCTGCAAACGCGCTGTATCCAGCTTGCCATCGATGTACAGGATGCCCGGCATGTTGTAGCTGATGCCTGCACCTTCCATTTGTCGGAGAATAAACATTCTCTTTTGTGCAGAAGACACCGAATAATACTCCTGCTTTTGGACAGGTTCAATCGTCGTATACTTGCCTTTGCTAGCAGTCGCGATGTATAACGACAAGTCAGCGATCGTAGGCGATTCAAACAGTGTTTTCAACGGCACATCTACTTGAAGGGTGCGATGGATCAAAGAGATGACGTTCATCGCCTTCAAAGAGTGTCCGCCCAACTCGAAGAAATGATCGTGGATCCCGATTTCGTTCACGCCAAGTACACTTTGCCAAATATCTGCGAGCGTGGCTTCCACTTCATTGCGCGGCGCTACATACACGGTTTCAGATGAAGATGCTCCCTCAGGTTGAGGCAATGCTTTGCGATCTACCTTGCCATTTGCCGTGAGCGGCAGCTTCTCCAAATAAACAAAATAAGAAGGAACCATATACGATGGCAAATGGGAAGCCATGTAAGCTCTCAGGTCGGCTGTCTTGATTTCCTGATCGGAAACGATATAGGCGTACAAGTTGTTTTGCCCTTTTTCATCTGGACGAGCAAGGACAATGGCCGTTTTTATCCATTCATGCTGCAAAAGCCTTGCTTCGATCTCACCCAGTTCGATCCGGTGGCCTCTGATTTTTACCTGATGGTCGATGCGTCCGAGATATTCCACGTTGCCGCAGGCTAGGTACCTGACCATGTCGCCAGTACGGTACATCCTGCTATCCCGTTCAAACGGATTGTCAATGAAGCTGGCTGTTGTCAGTTCTTCACGATTCCAGTAGCCGCGGGCCAAACCATCGCCAGCAATGCACAGTTCCCCTGCAACCCCTACAGGCTGGAGCTGGTTGCTCGCATTTACGACGTACAAACGGACGTTATCAATCGGTTTGCCAATGGGAATCGCGCCATACTCCGGCAAACGAGGGCAAATCCAGTATGTCGCATCAATCGTGGACTCGGTTGGGCCATAGAGGTTAATCAACTGTGCCGTTTGAGTCTCGTAAAAGCGCGAAACAAGTGCAGGTGTCAATGCTTCTCCACCGCAGAAAACGCGTTGCAAGCTCGTGCAAGAGCTCCATGCCGGTTCGGTCATGATCAGGTCCAGCAAGGAAGGAACCATCTGTAAAGTCGTGATCTTCTCCTCGCTGATCATACGAGTCATGTACTCGATGTCACGATGTCCGTCTGGCTTTGCAAGGACCAGGCGTCCCCCTGTGATCAGTGGCAAATAAAATTCCCATACGGAAGCATCGAAGGAAAACGGCGTTTTTTGCAAGACAGCATCCTCTGTAGTCAGTGGGAAGGCATTCTTCATCCAAAGCATGTGATTGCAAATCGCTTGATGCGCGATCATAACCCCTTTGGGATTTCCGGTCGATCCAGATGTATAGATGACATAGGCCAAGTCATCCCGGCCAGAGACATGGTCAACATTGGTGTCGTCACCTGCATAAATCGCTTCATCATCTACGTCGATGATTTCTCCTGCATACTCTACTGTTTCTTTCAAATGACGTTGTGTCAGTAGAATCGGAGCTTTGCTGTCGCTGAGCATGTATTGGATTCTTTCTGGCGGATAAGTAGGATCAATTGGCGTATACGCGCCACCTGCTTTTAACACGGCCAACATGCTCACGACCATCCCGATAGAACGGTCTACCATAATTCCGATCAACGTATCTGGTTGCGTTCCTTTGCTCCGCAGCAAACGAGCTACTTGATTGGCTCGGGCGTTCAACTGTCGATAGGTTAAGGTGTATCCGTCATAGGATACAGCTACTTGATCGGGCGTAAGCAATACTTGCTCTTCAAACAATTGGTGCAAAACCTGATCAGCGGAACGTTCGACAAAAGTATCGTTGACGTTCAGAATGAGGGCACGTTTTTCTGCTTCTGTCATCATGTCGATTTCTGCTAACTTGGCATTCGGTTGTGCACTAAGGGTACGCAGGATTTCCAGATAATGATGGGCCATCCTTTGGATGGTTTCTTTCTTGAATAGCTTCGTTCCAAATGCGAATTGGAATTGAATGTCAGATTGCGATTCACTCGCATTCAAAGCAAGATCGAACTTTGAAATTTTGTTAAATATCTCAAACGGAGCTGCTGTCAGCTGCTCGATTTCCAGCGACTGCTGATTCGCATTTTCCAAAGAAAACATGGTGTCAAACAAAGGATTTCGGCTAATGTCACGTTGAATGGCCAGCTTTTCCACCAGCTCTTCAAATGGATAATCCTGATTGTCATAGGCCGCTAGCGCATTTTGTTTCACTTCTTGCAAGAAGCGGGTAAAGGTTTTGTCGCTCGCAGGATGATTTCTCATGGCCAACGTATTCACAAAGATCCCCATGATGTTTTCCACATCGGCATGAGAACGACCAGCGACAGGCGTACCCACAATGATATCCTCTTGGCCGGAATACTTGGACAGCAGTACATGGTAAGCCGCAAGCAAGACCATATACAGGGTTGTACCTGTATCTGCTGCTACCTTGCGCAAACGCTCTGTCAATTCTTTGCCTGTGTCCAAAAGAACAAGATCCCCTTCAAAGCTTTGAATGGTTGGACGCGGATAATCAGTCGGCAGATTGAGCAAAGGAATTTCATCAGCAAACGTATTCAACCAGTGGAGCTCCTGCTTCTTGTACACGTCCGTCTGGAACAGCTCATTTTGCCAGGCAGCGAAATCCTTGTATTGGAGAGAAAGAGGCTGCAAGGCTTCCCCTTGGTATAACTTGGCAAATTCACTCAGCAAAATTTGGGATGAAACACCGTCCGAGATGATATGGTGCATGTCGAGCAGAAACAAGTGACGGTCTTTGCCCAACTTGACCAAGCCTGTTCGAATCAACGGAGCTGTTCCGAGATCAAATGGACGGACAAAATCGCGCATGATCTGCTCCGCCTTGTCTTCCGTTGACTTCAGCATCAGGGTTGGTACTTCTACCTCATTATGCACTTTCTGTACAGGCTCACCATCGATACGGTGGAAGGAGGTGCGCAAGGCTTCATGGCGCTCCGCCAGTCGTTGGACCGTGCTAGCAAAACGATTGTAATCCAGCTTTCCTTCCAGCAACATTGCTCCCGAAATGTTATAGCTGATGCCACTTCCTTCAAATTGCTGAAGGATGTACATTCTTTTTTGAGCAGAAGATACGGGATAAAATTCTTTTACCTCAACCCGTTGAATGGCTGTGTACTTGCTTTTCCCCGATCTCGAGATAAAAGCAGCGAGCTGAGATACGGTCGGATTCTCGAACAGTGCCTTTACTGGCAAATCCACTTCCAACGCTTTAGAGACTTGAAAGATGACTGTCATAGCCTTCAGTGAATGTCCGCCCAAATCAAAGAAATGATCGTGAACGCCTACTCGGCTAACCCCCAGGGCCTGCTGCCAAATTTCAGCCAATTTTGTTTCCGTTTCATTCTGAGGAGCAACGTACGCTGTTCCCGTTACAACTGCACCGTCAGGCTTCGGCAATTTCTTCCGCTCTACTTTTCCATTGGCTGTCAGCGGAATTTCCTCCAAACGGACAAAGAAGGACGGGATCATGTAGGAAGGAAGTGTACTTCCCAGATGCTCTCTCAACTCCGATACGGTCAACTCCTGCTCGGAAACAATGTAGGCATACAGCACATTTTGACCACTGTCATCCTTGTCAGCGATGACGACAGCTTCCTTGATCCATTCATGCTGCGTCAAACGCGTCTCAATTTCGCCCATCTCAATCCTATGCCCACGAATTTTGACTTGATGGTCGATTCTTCCCAAGTATTCCATATTGCCGTCGGGCAGCCATTTCGCCAGATCGCCTGTTCGATACATTTTGGTCCCCGGACGGAACGGATTATCGATGAACTTTTCCTGAGTCAGATCTGGTCTATTAAAATATCCTTTGGCTACGCCATCTCCAGATATATACATCTCGCCAATGGAGCCAACGGGTATTGGCTGCATAGAGGAATCGAGCAAATAAAGCTGGACATTGTCTGCAGGGACTCCGATTGGTACCGATTCCTGGATGGGTTTTTTAGGGTCATACAAATAAATCATGCAGCCCACAACCGTTTCGGTAGGTCCATACTCATTGAAAATCTTGACATTCTGTCCAAAGTTCTCATAGATTCTCTTCGCCAATTGGGTTGGCAAGTTCTCACCACCGACGATAAACCGTCGGATGCTGCTGTTTGTTCCATCTATTTCTTCAATGAGCTTCAAATGTGTAGGCGTCAGCTTGATGATTCCCACTTGATTATCTTGGATGATGTCTAAAATGACCTGTACTTTATCTGTTCCTCTGTAGACATAGATCGTATTGCCTGACAGAAGCGGCGTGAAGATCGAGGTGACAGTCAAATCAAACGAAATGGAAGAGTATAGCGGAAAGTCTACAGCTTCCCCTTGGACATACTCCTTGTTAGCCCACCATATGTAATTGACTAGACCTCGGTGGGTAATCATCGCGCCTTTTGGATTCCCCGTGGACCCGGAAGTATAGATCATGTACGCCAAATCGTCCGGTGTGCATGCTGTGTCAAGATCTGTACTGTCTCCTTCAAACATGGAAGGATTGTCTAGGTAGAGGATGTCACCTTCAAACTCGACTTTTTCTTGAAGATGAGACTGTGTCAAGAGAATCGTCGTCTGACTGTCATCCAGTAAATACTGAATTCTCTCTATCGGATACTCGGGATCAATCGGCAAATAGGCGCCGCCTGATTTTAGAACTCCCATAATAGCCACGATTAGCTCGAGTGAATGCTCCGCCATAATGGAGACGATACTGCCTTGGGTAATTCCTTTCCCACGCAGAGCTCTGGCCAACTGGTTGGAACGCTCCTGAAGCTCCCGATAAGTAAAGCGATCTTCACCGCAAACAACCGCAACTTTCGAAGGCGTCTGTCTTGCTTGCTCCGCGATCAGCTCGAAAATCATTTTGTCGCGTGGATAATCGGCGGTCGTGTCGTTATAAGCTACCAGCAATTGCTGTTTTTCCTCATCCGTGATGATTCCGATATCTTCAAGCAGTACATTCGGATTGTGAATGACCTGCTCAATGATCGTTTTCAAGTGCCCTTCTACTCGGTTCATGAATGACTCCTCATAAACCGATGCATTATAGCTCAACTTCACATACATCTCATTCGAAGGTGCGACCGCTACTACAACGTTAAAATCATAGGAGGTCTGTTCTTCCCCATTTTCCACGTTGAATTGAAAGCCTAAGGAATCTTCCAGATCATTCAAGCCACTATCCGGGTAATTTTCATACGTTACCAAATGATCGATTAACTCCTGTTTCAGTACCGTCTTGCTCTGAATTTCGTACAGCGGAGCGAAATCATAAGAAGCAGAAGCCAAGGCTTGCTTCTGAACTGTTTTTAGCAGCCCACTAAAGGTTAGTTTTTTATTCGTTTGCACGCGGGTTGGAATCGTGTTAATGAACAATCCAACCATGCTCTCAATCCCCTGGATTCCTGGCGGACGACCTGACACAACCGAACCGAATACCACATCGTCCGAATTTTTGTACTTGCTCGCCAAAATACCCCACAGAGATTGAAACACGCTGCTCATCGTAGCCTGATTCTGATTGGCAATCTGCATCAGCTGCTGAGTCTTCTCAGGTGCGACGGTGAAAAGATTCTCCACATGGACATAATGGCCATCTTCCGCTACATTCTTCTTTTTAGGGAAATCAGCCTGATGGTCATAGCCTTCCAGGTAGTTCTGCCAGTAAGTAAGTGCTTCTTCTTTGTTTTGCTTATCCAGCCATTTGATGTATTCGCTGTATGGTTTGGTCGCTTCTCGCGGAACAGCCTCGCCTTTACGAATTGCGGCATAGTACCCGAGTAGCTTATGGAGCAACACGCCCAAAGACCAACCGTCGACGATGATATGGTGGAATGCCCAAACGAACTGATATTGGTTCTCCCCCGTTTGGAAAATGGCTGCTTTCATCAAGATGTCTTTCGTCAGCTCAAATGTATGATGCTGGCTGGTATACGCTTTTATGTATTCGTTCTGATCATCTATTGACAAATGCGCAATGTTTTCGAAATGAACGGTAACTTTTCTCTCTTTAAAAACAACCTGTCGAGGTCGCTGCAGGTTTTGATAAACAAACACAGTGCGCAAAACCTCATTGTTCTCTACGAGCTTGTTCATGCTCTCTTCAAAAATGGGCAGGTGAAAATCACCTTGGAGCTTTGCGGACATCTGGAGGCAGTAGGCGCTGCTGTCCGTATCTTTGACAGCATGAAACAACATACCCTCTTGCAATGGGGTTAACGGGTAAATTTTTGCAATATTCTCTTGCTTATTCATTCTGCACCTCAACTCTGTGATTTATCGATTTATAGAGGGTTCCTCCAATAAAAGCGAAATGACACAGCTTTTATTGGAGGAATAGCAATTTCTTATGTCGCCCGATTAGATTAATTCCAGGATGTTCTCCAGTTCTTCCATAGAAAGGTCATCATCACCGAGATCACTCGGGGTCAATTCTCCATTTTCTTTTGACATGCAATGCCCAATAATGCTGAGCAAGTGATTCCGATAGCTGTCTGCCAATTTCACAATGGTTTCTTCCTTATACTGGAGACTGCTGTAACCAAAACTGATCTGGAGCTTTCCATCCTCGATCATGCCGGAAATATCCAACAAGAATGCTCTCTCCGATTCTGGACTGAAAAGCTGACCCGTACCAAGTGGCGAGAAAGTAAGTCCGCCTGATTTTACATCCGAATCAAATTGTCCGAGGTAGTTAAAGCTGATTTCCGGTTGCAGGCTAAATTGCAGGGATGGACGCAGCTTATCCGCCGTCATCGTGCGTAAAATCTCGTAGCCAATTCCTTTTTTCGGAATATGGCGTAAGCCCTCTTTGATTTGCTTGATTTGGTATGACAAGTCCTTTGATTTTTCCATATCAAGCACGACAGGGAACTGGGATGTGAACCACCCAATCGTTCTAGTCACATTCATTTCATTCTGAATATCTTCGCGACCGTGACCTTCCAGGTTGATGACAGCGTAGTTGGTATTTGCCCACTCTTTCACGGTTAATCCCAACGCAGTCAGCAACAGGTCATTTATTTCGGTGTGATAGGCATGATGAACGTGACGTAAAAGGTTTTCTGTCTCTTGAGCTGTCAACTCGATCTTCGCTGTACGGGTGTGCTTTTGTTTACGATCTGCTGTAACAAAATCGGTTGGCAACTTTTCTGCCGTGGTCACGCTCTCGAGGTTGTGCCAATACGCAGCTTCACGTAAAAGCTCGTCACTCTCTGCATAATCTTGCAATTGAGCCGACCAATCCTTGAATGAATCTGTCTTTTTCGGCAAGACGATCTCCTGATTGTGGAGAGCCTGCGAATAGGCAGATGAAAAATCTTCAAACAAGATGCGCCATGAGACACCATCCACGACCAAATGATGAATGGCAATCAGTAAATGGTCCCCTTCAGTTGTGGAGAAGAGTGCCAAGTGGACGAGTGGTCCCTGTTCCAAATCGATACTGCTTTGGATATGATCAGACAACTCCAAAATACGAGCTGCGCTATTTGCATGATCTTTCAAGTCATACGAATGGAAGCGGAATCGCTCACCTGTCAGCGCTCGATTGATTTGCGTGATTGTCTCATTCTCCAGTTTGTATATCATGCGCAACGCATCGTGGTGCTCGACGATTTTGTAGAACGCCTGCTGAACAAGTCCCGGATCAAAGCCATCCTCTCGGAACAGCATAACAGCCTGATTCCAGTGATGACGGTCAGTGAAATTGCATTCGAAGAACCACTTCTGGATGGGCGTCAAGCCAATCTCGCCTTCTACTACTCCCTGATCGCTCTCTCTGGTGTTCGGTATGACATGGGCAGCAACTTGTTCAATGGTCGGATATTGGAACAGTTCCTTCATTGCCAGCGTCCACCCTGATGCGTGCAATCGCGTGGATACCTGAATGGCTTTGATGGAATCTCCGCCCAATTCAAAGAAGTTGTCTTTCATTCCCACTTGCTGAATTCCCAATACCTCTGCCCAGGTCGTTGCAAGTAAATGTTCCAGTTCGTTTTGCGGTGCTTCATATTCTCTGCCCGATTTCTCTTCGTGGCTTGGCTTCGGCAATGCTTTGCGGTCAATTTTGTCATTTGGTGTCAACGGCATTTTATCCAACTGAACAAAAAAGGAGGGAACCATATAATTTGGCAATTCTTTTCCCATGAATTCTCGCAGTTGAGCCGGACTTGCTTCCCCATCAGCTACATAGTATGCGCACAGGTAAGGTTGCCCCTGGTCATCCAAATGTGTGATGGCTGCTGCCTCAATAATCGTCTCAAATTTCAACAGAACACTCTCGACTTCACCCAGCTCTACCCGATGACCACGCACCTTCACTTGATGATCGATTCTGCCGAGATACTCGATATTTCCGTCTGGAAGCCATTTGGCCAGATCCCCGGTGCGATACATCTTCTCTCCTGGCACAAACGGATTGTCGACGAATTTTTCAGCCGTCAATTCTGGTCGATTCCAATATCCTCTCGCGAGCGACACCCCGCTGATGCACAATTCACCTATTTGACCAACTGTCTTCAATTGCATTTGTTCATCCACGATGAACAGCTTCGTATTCTGAATAGGTTTTCCAATCGTAATGCTCTGACTAACTGGTTCATGCGGCAAAGCTTTCCAGAGTGTCGCGCAAACCGTACTCTCTGTCGGGCCGTAGCCATTGATATAGGTCACTTTCTCTTTCCATTGCTCTACCAATGCGGTAGATGCTGCTGATCCAGCAGTAATCAGGATACGCAATGACGGCATACGGTCAGGCTCAAGATAAATGGCATACGTCGGCGGCAACGTGAGAATAGTAATTCCGTTTTTGTGGACGTATTCCTCAAATTTGCGGAAATCATTGATCGTATCGCGGGAGATGATATACAAGCTCGCTCCTGTCAAAAGAGCTATAAACATATCCCAAACCGATGCGTCAAAAGAGATACTTGCAAAATGCCCTGGCCGATCTTGTGGCGTTACGCCAAGTTGATTCCTGAACACCGCTTGCAGATTGGCCGCTCCTTTGTGCTCCAGCATGACGCCCTTTGGATTGCCAGTGGTACCGGACGTGTAAATGATATAGGCAAGATCAGACGGCTTGTTGATGCAAAGCAGATTGTCTGTATGCGACGAATAGCTCCCTGCGTCGTCCAAATCGATAATTTCTGCCTGACTGGACACCTTGTGGGTCAGATGATTATGAGTTAGCACGTGCTTCGCTTGACTGTCCTCGATCATGTACCGGATTCTTTCCTCGGGATAATCCGGATCGACCGGCAAAAAGGCGCCGCCAGCTTTTAAAATGGCGAGTGTGGCAATGGCCATTTCCAAGGAACGTTCTACCATCATGACGACGATTTGCGATGGCCCTACTCCTCTTTCACGCAATACGGTGGCTAGCTGGTTCGCTCTTTCATTGAGCTCTTGGTACGTCATCTGATTCTCTTCAAATACAACGGCCGTTTGATCAGGCGTATTTGCTGCCAGTTCCTCAAAGAGCTGTTGTATGGTCTGGTTTTCCGTGTACTCTCTGTCTGTATGATTGAACTCCACCAGCAACAACTGCTTTTCTTCTGCCGTTAGCATCTCAATCGCTTGAAGTTGCTTATCAGGTTCTGCCGTAACATTTCGTAGAATTTGCATGAAATGACGCGACATTCTGTCTACCGTGTCTCTTCTAAACAGCTTGGTGCTGTACTCCAGTCGCAGCAACAGGTCTGTTTCCCGTTCAGTCAGGTGAAAAGACAGGTCGAACTTTGAAATGGCAAGCGCGCTCGTCGATTCATAGGGATGATAGGTCAGTTGACCCAGTGTTTTTTGGTACAGTTCGTCGGTTTGCAGAATGAACATGGTATCAAAAAGTGGATTGCGTCCCGGATCACGTTGAATGCCAAGCTTTTCAACCAGACTTTCCAACGGATAATCCTGATGATCATAGGCATCCAGGGCATTCTGCTTGACTTCCATCAGAAACTCCTTGAAGGTCTTCTCTGCTGTCGGTTTGTTTCTGATTGCTAGCGTATTGACGAACATACCGACAATCGGTTCGAGCTCAGCGCGTGTCTTGCCGGAGATTGGCGTTCCGACAACGATATCATCCTGCGCCGTATACTTCGAAAGCAGCAAATTGTAGGCGGCTAGCAAAACCATAAACATTGTCGTTTTCGTTTCTGCAGCCAGCGCGTGTAAAGCTTCCAGCAGAGGTCTATCGGTAGCAAGTACGATTTGATCACCCTCAAAGCTTTTCACAGCTGGACGTGGAAAATCTGTCGGAATCTCCAAGACAGTGTTATGCCCCTCAAACGCATGGCGCCAATATTCTTCCTGCTTTTTGAAGTCATCTGACTCGTTAAAGCCTTTTTGCCAAACAGAAAAGTCTTTGTATTGGATACGCAGCTCCGGTAACTCTCTGCCTTGGTACAATTCTGCCAGTTCATTGAAGATAATCGTGATAGACGAGGCATCCGAAGCAATATGATGCATGTCATACAAGAGAAGATGACGTTCATCCGAGATTTGCACGAGCCCCATGCGCAGCAGTGGCGGAACAGCCAGATCAAATGGACGGACAAACGCATGGAAAATTTTATCGATCTGATATTCTTCTGCACGCTGATACTCCATTTCCACTTTCACGTGGTCATGAATTTTTTGGACCAGCTGATCTCCTACCATCTCAAAGGAGGTTCTCCAGATTTCGTGACGATCTACCAATGCTTGCAGCGCATGCACCAATTGATAGCGATCCAGTTGACCCTCTAGCATGATCATCCCAGGCGTATTGTAGCTGATACCCGCGCCTTCCAACTGATGGAGCACGTACATCCGCTGTTGGGCAGATGATACCGGGTAGTAATCTTGTGGTTCTGCTGGTTGAATCGATGCATCTGGCGCATTCTCACTGTTTGCTATCAGCCTGGACAAGGCTCGAACGGTGGGCTGTTCAAAGAAATGCTTCAAAGGAAGATCGGTTTGAAACTCCCGATGCACATGCGCCACTATCGTCATAGCTTTTAAAGAATGTCCACCCAGCTCAAAAAAGTTATCCATCACTCCGATACCGGAGATGCCAAGGACGTTTTCCCAAATCTTTGCCAGTGTTGCCTCTACTTCATTAGCAGGCGCGACATACTCCACACCTGTTGTAGGCTTTCCTTCAGGCTTCGGCAGTGCTTTGCGATCGATCTTGCCATTTGGCGTGAGCGGGAAAGCATCCAGTTGAACGAGATAGGTTGGTACCATATACGCTGGCAGTTCTTGAGATAGATGTGTTCGAAGCGCCGCTTCCGAGATGTTGTCTTTTCCGGTGAAATAGGCAGTCAGGTACGCGTCTCCGCTTCCATCCTGATAAGCAACGACAATCGCTTCATTTGTCGTTTCATAGCTGAGAAGAACCGATTCTATCTCCCCGATCTCAATCCGGTATCCTCTCACTTTTACTTGTTCATCCAGACGTCCTGCGAATTCAATCGTGCCGTCAGGGAGCCATCTGCCAAGGTCGCCCGTCTTGTACATGCGTTCACCTGGCTCAAATGGATTGGAAACAAACTTCTCTTCGGTAAGTTCCGGTTTGTTCCAATATCCGCGTGCCAAACCGAGTCCGCCTATACATATCTCTCCCACTACACCGATTGGTAGCAGCTGGTGCGAATGGTCCACGATGTATATGCTTGTGTTTGCTATTGGCCGTCCAATGGTGATCGGAGCATCCGGGAGCGTATCGCACAGATAGGTGGCGATAACACTGCTTTCTGTCGGACCGTACGCATTGACAGCAATCATCTGCGGATTCATCTCTTTGCACATCTCAACTAACTTCGGTGATAGCTTTTCTCCCCCGAGCACGGCCATTTTCATCGGACTGATCTCATCGGTGGTGCTGCATTCCAAGATCGCTTGGAACAAACTTGGCACGCATAACGTGTAGCTGCAACTCCATGTTGAGATCAGGTTTTTGAGCGCTATCGGATCTTTGGCTTCTTCATCCTTCGTCAAGACAACGGTTGAACCGGATAGAATCAACGCAAAGAAGGTAAGGACAAAACCATCAAAGGCAAAGGATAGAGCCAACAAACCTCTGTCATGGACAGATAAGGCAAACTCTTCTTTGTTCCACGTCACACTGTTGACAATACCTCGGTGCTCCACCATAACGCCTTTTGGCCTACCTGTCGTACCCGATGTGTAAATGATATAAGCCAAATTGGTAGCCGTATGAATCGGGTCAAGATTTGTGGTGATCCGAGAATAGTTACTCGTATCCTCCAGATACAGGCATTCCACTCCAGCAACAACCTTTGTTCCAAGATGCTCTTGGGTAAGCACCAAACGAGCTTCGCAATCTTCGAGCATGTAAGCAATGCGATCATTCGGATATTCTGGATCGATAGGCACGTATGCTCCGCCAGCCTTGAGAATGGCGAGGATTCCGATCACCATCTCCAAGGAACGATTTGTCATAATCCCAACTCGTTCGTCAGCCTTTACTCCTTTTTTCCGTAATGTACGAGCAAGCTGATTGGCTTTCTTATTGAGCTCCAGATATGTCAACTGTTTGTCCCCGCAAACCAGCGCGATTTGATCAGGGGTTTTCAGTACTTGTTCTTCAAATAGCTGTGGAAGTGTGCTTTCCAACTCAACAGGCTTGAATGTGTCATTGAAATGGACCAGCAATTCCTGCTTTTCTTGCTCAGTGAGCATCTCCATCTGATAGAGAGCCAAGTCCGTGTTCGTGATGACTTGTTGCAAGATTTGGATGTAATGACGCGACATTCGTTCGATGGTCTCCTGCTTGAACAGCTTGGTGCAAAATTCGAAGCAGAACATGAGACCTGCATGGTTTTGCGTTGCTTCGAGCGACAAATCGAATTTCGCCATTTTTCCCTCTGGCACGAAAGGTGTCACTGTCATGCCTTCGATCTTGATCGGATCGGCATCCATGTTTTGCAAAATGAACAAGGTGTCAAACAATGGATTGCGGCTTCGATTTCGATTGACCGCCAGCTTTTCAACGAGTTCCTCAAACGGGTATTCCCCATGCTCAAATGCAGCGAGTGTATTGTCCTTCACTTCTCGTAAAAATTGCTTGAAGCTTTTGGTTGCCACAGGCTGATTTCTCATTGCTAGCGTGTTGACGAACATACCCGTGATGCTTTCGGTGTCAGGGTGCGTTCTTCCAGCTGTCACGGTTCCGACTACCATGTCTTCTTGCCCGGAGTATTTTGCGAGTAAAACATGATAGGCTGCCATGAGCACCATGTAGAGCGTAGTCCCCGTATCGGCCGCCACTCGTTGCAAGCCATCCAGCAGCTGTTTTTCTGTGCGGAATGAATAACGTATCCCCTCAAAACTTTGAACAGACGGTCGAGAGTAGTCCAAAGGCAGATTCAAAACAGGAATTTCACCAGCGAATCGCTCGGTCCAAAACGCTTCCTGTTTTCTGTATTCGTCTGTCTGTGCCAGACCCTTTTCCCAAACCGCGAAGTCTTTATATTGAATGCGTTGCTCTGGCAAGGATTTGTCTTGATAGAGCTGTGCAAGATCATTCAGGATGATTTGCGAAGACACTCCGTCTGAGATGATATGGTGCATATCGATGATCATGACATGGCGCCGCTCTCCCAGTTTGACCAGTCCAACCCGACTTAATGGAGCCTTTTCCAAATCAAACGGACGCATGAAATCCGTGATGACTTGATTCAAACGTTCTTCTGCCGCTTCCATGTAGGTGATTGGCAGTTTGCATTCCTGATGGATGCGTTGAACCAGCTCACCGTTGCTGGTATGGAAGGAGGTTCGCAGCGATTCATGACGACTCACCAGATTGGAAATGGCATACTCCAGCTGCTGCACATTCAATTCCCCATCGAGTACCGTCACAACGGGCAGATTGTACACCGTACTATCCGGATCGAGCTGGTTTAAAATCAGCATGCGTTTTTGCGCTGAGGATACAGGATAGTGCTCTTGCATGACGACCCGCGGAATAGCGAGATACGTTCCTTCCTCTTCACCTTCCACATACTTGGCGATTTCTTGAATGGTTGGTCTATCAAACAACACGCGAAGCGGAACATCTGCTTGGCAGTCTTTTTGCATCCGGGAAATGAGATGAATCGCCTTTAGCGAATGACCCCCGAGTGTAAAAAAATTGTCCTGAATGCCAATCGGGGACACGCCGAGTACGTTTTCCCATATGGCTGCCATTTTCTGTTCCAGTTCGGTTGTCGGAGCGAGGTAATCCGCTCCCGTAAAAGCATTCCCCTCAGGTACGGGCAAGGCTCTTCTGTCTGTTTTTCCATTAGGTGTGACCGGAATCCGCTCCAAGTTCATAAAGAAGGAAGGGATCATATACTCTGGCAGCGTTCGTGATAAGTAAGCACGCAGCTCCTCGTTACTGACTTCGTCTGTCAAAACGACATAGGCGCACAAATACTTTCCGCCTGTCTCATCCGTTCTATCGATGACCACGGCTTCCTTAATCAAAGCGTGGTTGAGCAAGTGCGATTCAATCTCTCCCAGCTCGATACGATGACCCCTGATTTTTACCTGATGGTCGATTCGCCCTAAAAACTCGATATTGCCATCTGGCAGCCAACGAGCGAGGTCACCCGTTCGATACATTCTTTCTCCTGATTGATACGGGTTCTCGAGAAACTTCTCCGCAGTTAGCTCTGGATTGTGCAAATACCCTCGCCCTACGTTCGCACCAGAGATATACAGTTCCCCAACAATGCCGTCTGGTTTCATCTGCAGCTTTTCATCCAGGATATAAATGCCTGTGTTACTGATCGGTTTTCCGATTGGTGGCAGCTCTGGAATATTCATGCTTGGGTCCATCGTGTAGGTGGTTACCACATGTGTCTCCGACGGCCCGTAATGATTGTGTAAAAATACGTGATGGTTCCGCAGATATTTCTGTAGCTCATGAGTGACGACGAGCTGTTCCCCGGCTGTGATAATGTGCTTGACGCAACGCGGGAAGCTTTGCGCATAATCTTTTTCGTTAAAGATAAATTTCAAGAAGGATACAGGGAGGGACAAAATGCTGATCTGTTTTTCCTGGATAAAGGCAAACAGTTTTTCTACATGACGTCTCATCTCATTCGTGATGAGATAGAGCTGTCCCCCGGAAAGCAGCGTGGAGAAAATCTCCTGGTAGCAAACATCAAAGCTGCATGTGGTATACTGCAATACTTTTTCATGAAAATCGATGTTGGTCTTGGTAAACGTAAAATGCATCAGATTTGCCATGTTTTTATGCTCAAGCATGACGCCTTTTGGTTTCCCTGTCGTTCCTGAAGTGTAGATAATATAAAACAAGTCATCTGGATGATTGATCGTTTCGACTGATGCACTGCTCTCTTCCCAGATGGCTGGAGCGCTGATATCTATTTTTTCAGTAGAAGTAGTGACTTTCTCTAGTAGATGATGCTGGGTCACTACCAATTGAATCCCGCTATGCTCGAGCATGTAGGCAATTCGTTCTTCTGGCAGTTCTGGATCAATCGGTACAAACGCACCACCGGCTTTCAAAACCCCAAGAATTCCTACAATCATCTCGATGGAGCGATCCATCATCGTACCAACCAGACTGTCTGCAGCAATCCCTTTTCCTCTCAAAAATCTGGCGAGCTGATTGGACTTTTCATCTAGCTCCCGATACGTCAACTGCTGTTCTCCGAATATGACAGCAACCTGATCGGGTGTCCTTTCCACCTGTTCCATAAAGAGCTCGTGCATGGTTTTTGCTGGATATGCCGCTGAAGTATCGAAGTTTCTGTCCATTAGCTGTTGTTTTTCAGCTTCTGTCAGCAAGGTAACCTGTTGAAGCGTGACCTTCGGATTGTTTGCCACGCAAGCCGCAATCTGTTTGAGATGTCCAGCCATTTTTTGGATAAAGGCTTCATCGAAAACAGCAGCATTATAATCAAACCTCATCGCAATCTCTTCTTTGGGCATTACCATGACAGTCATGTCATAATTGGTAGGCTCAAACATCTCGACATCAGAAATAGTAAAGCCTACTTGCTGTGTCGAGGCCTTTTTCTGCAAGGCCTCAACCAACGGATAGTTTTCGATGACCATCAGGTGATCGATCAAATCTTGCTTCAATACGGAATCGTTTTGAATATCGTACAAAGGCACATGCTCATATGACTGGGATTGCAGTGTTCTTTGGTGCACAGCCTGTATCAAGTCGGCAAAGGTTTGATCGTTTTTCGCTTGAATGCGGAATGGAATGGTATTGATGAACAACCCAACCATTTTGTCGATTCCGACGATTTCAGTTGGTCGCCCGGATACAACAGAGCCGAATAGCACATCATTCGTAGCGTTATAGGATTGGAGGAGAATCCCCCATAAGGTTTGAATCACAGTCGGCAATGTCACTTGATTTTGACTTGCGATCGCAGAAAGCTGCTGCGTCAGCATGCTGTCCAGCACAAAACGATATTGTGCAGGTAGAAAGGCATTGCTAGAAGGCTTCCCAAACTTCGGCAAGGAAGTTTGCTGTTCAAATTGTCCCAGATAGTCTCTCCAATATGCGAGAGCAGCCTCTTTATCTTGCTTTTCCAGCCAACGAATAAATTGGCTGTATGGCTGCACCGGATCAAGGGCAATCGGAGCCCCGTTCTTTAAAGATAAATAGGCGGAAAGTAAGTCATCAAAAATAATGCTAAAGCACCAACCATCCATGAGTATGTGATGAAAGCTCCAGATGATTTGGTATTCGCTCTCCGTCATTTGGAAAATAGCCACTCTCATCAACGAATCTTTCGCCAGATGAAAGGTTTTCTCTTGGTCATTCCTTTTGTATTGTGTGTAGCGATGCTGCTTTTCTTGCTCGTCGTATGCAGTTAAATCGCAAAATAGGATGGGAATGGGCCGTTCCTTCAAGACAACCTGCAAAGGCTGCTTTATTTTTTCATAGAGAAACAGCGTGCGAAACACATCATATCTCTCTACCAGCACATGCAAGCTATTGGTAAACAAACCAACATCAAGATCGCCCTGAATCGAAATGGACATCTGTACAAGATGAGAGTTATGTTCTTCATCTAGCAAGGCGTGAAATAACATTCCCTCTTGCATGGGCGTCAATAAATACATATCTTGTACTTGTTCTTTGCTAAAAACACTCATTCCGGCACCTCGATATCAACTGTATTTGTCATATTTTCATAATAATGTAAGTCAAGAACATGTTTATGCCCACGAAATATTAGCGAGCGCTTATTTAGTTAAGTGTATTGGCAAGTAATTCAAAGATGTCGTCCATTTCTTCCATTTGAAGTCCTTTCATACTAAAGTCACTGGGAGTCCGTTCGACTTCTTTTTTCTGCGAGCAATGAGTGATGATCGCCCGGAGATGTTTTCGATAGTTCTCACTCAGTTGATGAATGGACTCTTCTCTAAACTGCTCCTCGCTGTAAGTAAACGTGATGAGAAGCTCTCCACCTTCCATTCTTCCTGTAATATTCAAGGCGGTATAAATCTCGGAATCGGGACTCAGATTGTTCTTTCCATCAGCACCGAGCGAGTTACCTGAACTATACGGAGAACGAGTAAACAATTCGTTGTTAAGGCCTGAGTCAAATTGACCCAAGTAGTTAAACGTCACTTCGGGATACAAGGAATAGGACAAGGAACGTCGTTTTTCCGGTTCTGTCATATATTTTAAAATTTCATAGCCAATGCCTTTATTGGGGATCTTCCTCAAGTTTTCTTTCGTGCATTTGATATGTTCAGGTAAGTGATTCATTTGACTCAAATCTAGTAAAACTGGATATTGGGACGTAAACCATCCGATTGTTCTTGTCACGTTAGCGTGTTCGATCACATCCTCGCGACCGTGCCCTTCCAGATTAATCACGATTTGGTCAAGCTTGCTCCACTCTGCAACAGCCAGCCCCAATGCTGCCAGTAACAAATCATTAATTTCTGTTTGATAAGCAGAATTGGCCTGCTTCAACAATTGTTCGGTTTCCTCTGCTAGCAATCCGATCTGTATGTTGCGGATACTCTTCTGTTTGCATCCCTTCGTTTCATAGTCTTTCGGAAGGGAAGCATGCCTAGCTTCTGATTCAAGATTCTCCCAATACGGGATTTCTCTCACCAACTCATCACTATTTGCATACTCGTTCAGCCATACTGCCCAATTTTTAAAAGAATCCGTTTTTTCTGGGAGAACGATTTCTTTTCCTGCTAGAACTTGACTGTAGGCAGTTGCTAGATCCTCAAACAGAATACGCCAAGAGATTCCATCCACGACTAAATGATGGATGGCCAAAAACAAATGATCGCCTTGGAGCGTATGAAACAGCGCTGCCTTTACCAACTGTCCCTCTTCTAAATTCATGCTGCTATGCAAGCGTTTCGTCTCTTCTTCGATTGCTTGCTGGACATCCGAATGCGAGGTCAGATCATATTGAAGGAAATCGTATAATTTGCTACCCAATCCTCGATTCTGTTGAATGATTCTCCCATTCTCGTTCCGATAGACCATGCGTAGCGCGTCATGATGCGAAAGGATTTTATCTAAGGCCTTACGGATGGCTTCAGGCTCAAATCCCTGTTCACGATACAACACATACGATTGATTCCAATGAAACATATTTGTAAAGTTCTTTTCAAAGAACCATTGTTGAATGGGCGTTAAGGTAACAGGGCCTTCGATGATTCCCTGCTCGCTTCTCCTCGTCGTACTTTTGACATAGAGAGCAACCTGCGAAATTGTCGGGTAATTCAGCAAATCTTTCGTGTCTAGTTTTAGTTGATAGGCATGCAAACGAGCAGCGACCTGGATCGCTTGAATGGAATCCCCACCAAGTGAGTAAAAATTATCGCGAATTCCAATTTTCTCGATTCCCAATACCTCTTGCCAAACGGTTGCGAGAATCGATTCTGTCTGATTTCTGGGAGGTTCGTAAGCAGGATTTGTCTCAGCAGTAACATCAGGTTCTGGCAATGCTTTGCGATCAATTTTGTCATTCGGCGTGAGCGGCATTTTATCCAGCTTCACGAAATAAGAAGGAAGCATGTACGCAGGTAGCTTTTGAGCGGCAAATTCTCTGATCTGCGCAGGAGTTACTTCCAGTTGCGAAATATAGTAAGCGCACAAATAGGGTTGATCGTGTTGGTCTTCCCTAGCGATTACCACTGCCTCTTTTATTTGTTCATGTTTCAGCAAAACGGACTCGATTTCTCCCAACTCAATCCGATGACCCCTGATTTTCACCTGATGGTCGATTCTGCCGAGAAACTCGATTTCTCCATTCGGCAGCCATTTGGCCAGGTCACCTGTCCTATACATCTTCTCTCCTGGAACAAACGGATTATCTACAAATTTTTCGGCGGTCAAATCTGGACGATTCCAGTATCCTCTGGCTAAGCCTACTCCACCTATGCATAATTCGCCTTCACTGCCAATTGGCTGCAATTGTAGCTCTTCATTGACAATATAAGCGTACGTATTTTGAATCGGTTTACCGATTGGGATCGTTTGGTTGAGGAGCACATTGGAAGGTGCTTCCCATATGGTCGCGCAAATGCTTGTTTCCGTTGGTCCGTATGCATTCACGTACCTAACTTTATTTTTCCATCTATTTACTAAAGGGAAGTTAGCAGCTGAACCTGCCGTAATCATGATGCGAAGTGATGTAAAATGATCTGGGTTGAGGTGAGTCAAATAAGTGGGTGGCAACGTGATGATGGTCAATTCATTTTTATTCAAATAGTTTTCAAAACTGATGAAATCATGAATCGTCTGTTTGGAAAGGATGTAGAGGCTGGCACCGGTTAGTAAAGCCATGAACATTTCCCATACCGATGCGTCAAAAGACATGCTGGCAAACTGTCCAATCCTGTCTGCAGGTGTTACACCAAACGTATTTTGAAAGAATGATTGCAAATTAGCGATCCCTTTATGCTCCAGCATGGTTCCTTTCGGCTTGCCGGTTGTTCCTGAAGTATAGATGACATACGCCATATCAGTAGGTTTGCTTGGCAAGTGAAGATTGGAATCCGAGCGAGAATCCAGCTGTTCTTCCTCGATTACGACTACAGGACCACGGTATCCGACGTCATAAACAAGGTTACTGACGTTTTTCTGGGTGATGACGATTTTGGTTTGACTGTCTTGCAGGATATATTGAATCCGATCTCGGGGATATTCGATATCGATGGGAACATACGCTCCGCCAGCCTTGAGGATGGCCAGAATAGCTATCACATTTTCAATGGATTTCTCCATCATCACACCGACGATGCTATCTGTTTTTATCCCTTTTTCGATCAGTGCTCTTGCTAATTGGTTAGCCTTCCTGTTGAGCTCCTGGTAAGTTAATCGCTCATTTTCATAAACGATGGCAACTCGGTGTGGCACAGCTTCTGCCTGTTCCTCGAACAACTGATGAATCGACTTATCCTGTGGATATTCAGCCTTTGTATCATTAAACAAGGCTACCTGTTCTTTTTCCCGCTCCAAGTCGATGAGATTGGTATGATTTCCCAACATGTGTCCCCTCCGATAATTGGCAAACTTTTGTCTATCATGAAGTGTGACAATACAATGTGATGGCCAAACAGGTAAACGAAACTGCAAGGAAATGGTCCGCTAAATCTGAAGATGAAGTCTCAGTGACGAATGGATCACATAGAAAACTCCCTCATCAACACCATTTAATATAATGGCCCAATGTAACAAAATATGTGGGTTTTTGTATCTTTTTTGTAAGTATTAACCATTTCTATATTACTATGGTCATGAACCAATTTTCACCTACAAATTCTCCTCGATTTTACATTTTTTCACAATGGGGATAATTCCCTGTTTGCTCAAAGCGGTTTTCAGGACAAAAGTCACTTTCCACTTTTTGGTCGAAACATGTGCGCTGGTACTCTAGCCTAATGGATTCAGGACATGAATCCTGACCATTTCGAATGGGAAAAATACATTACCTGAAAACTAATGTGCTGGCCTGCACACCTCCTTACAATCCAGCAGAATAACGTATTCATATGCACCTGTTTGAGAAACTGTTATTCATTATAACAGAGAGTGTTTTGGAAATCAGTTAAAAATTAGGTATTTTTTGTTAATCGTGCTACTTTTTACCCAAACCACTCTTCAATCCCTGCAAAAAAGGCTCACACTTTCTGGTTTCATTCGAAAGTGTGAGCCTTTAGATTTACGATATCATTGAGGAATCGAAACGGTGGACACCTATTCTTTCAGGATAATATTCTTGTCCTTCAGTCGCTTATTTGTCGTGCTTCTGACGAGGGTATATACGACGGCAAAGGCAGGGATTCCTAGCAGCATTCCCATCAGCCCGAACAATGCTCCCCCAACCAATAAGGCTGCTATCACCCATAAGCCATCCAATCCGATTGAATTACCTACCACTCTTGGATAGATAAAATTACCTTCGATTTGCTGCAAGACAAGAATAAAGACAAGGAACCAAATAGCCTTCACTGGATCGATCATTAAAATAATAAAGGCACTCGGAATCGTCCCGATATAAGCACCAAAAATCGGAATGATGCTCGTTACACCAATGATCACACTCACAAGCAGTGCATACGGCATGTTAAACGCCCACATCCCCACAAAACAAAGCCCGCCAAGAATGAGAGCCTCTGTTAGCTGACCTGAGATAAATCCACTAAATGCTCGATTGGTGATTTGTCCAATTTCTACAGCCCGATCCGCCTTTGCTTTTGACGAATAGGCATAAACGAGTTTTTTCGCAATGAGCGTCAACTTTTCCTTATAGAGGAGCAAATAGACGGACAACATCAGCCCCATGATGACATCGATAAAGCTAACAGTAAACATTTTCGTATACGTCAGTAATACAGGGATGGAAGTCAGGAAAAAATGGCCGAACTTATTTACAATTTCATTCCACTTCTCCATAAGTGTATTCCATAAATCGCCGGACAAGTTAAATCTCTCTGCAAAACCATCGACGAAAGCCTTTAATGATTGCATGTCATTCGGAATACTTGCCGCGAGCATGGAAATACTCGTGAGAAGCTGAGGGACAATAAACCACATGAGAAATGTAAAAAATACCAGGACAGTCGCCAGCGTTAACAGGATTGAAAAAGGACGTCTTACTTTTAACCAGATTCGATTGTTACCGCGGTTAAGGGGTGAGAAAAGTCTTTCTTCATAAAATCTCATTAAAATGTTCAAGATGTAAGCAATGGCAATCCCATAAATCACAGGATCTAATAAGTCAAATATTTCATAGATAAATGACTTTACAGAAGGAAAATTCCAGACCACAGCAAACAGCAATACGGTGTAAGTCGCGATCATTATGTATTTCTTTATATCTCGCCAGTGTACTTTCTCCATCATTTTCTAGCTGACTCCTAACCTTTATGAGTTCTAAGTTGATCTGTTTGTTCATAAACTTTTCCATTAATATGTCCACCCACAAGTATACTATGATTTTCAACCGTTCGTTATCATTTTTCTACTTTCACTAAAACTTCCCTCGAACTTTCCACAATCATGCGTATCAAAAAGACTGCGGAAAAGATAACAGGCTACCGACTAAGGACAGCCTGCATATCTTCTATAGGGGGCCAAACTCCCCCTTTTTTACTTGGATGAGTTAGGTAGCACGCATCAATTCCCGATCTCGTTTTCCGTGTAGCCAGTAATAAAGCGGGATACTGAAAAGAATGAAGACAACCATCCCGACGAAAATCGTACGATATCCTGTATGCGGTACGATAAAACCGAGCAGATAGGGCCCGATTCCTAATCCTAGATCATACAAAATGTAGTAAGTAGAGGTTGCTAATCCAAAGCGATGCGGAGCTGTTACCTTCACAGCTACGGTTTGGGCAATGGAGTTAAAGTTACCGAAGCCTACTCCAATCAATGCAGCAGATAGCAGCAGCATCCAGGAAGTTGAGGTTTGACTGAAGAGAAGCATCCCGAGCGCAAATATCACCAGGTTTGGGTATGTCACGATGTTCGCCCCTCTTGCGTCCATTAGCTTTCCTGAGAATGGTCGCGAGAGGATAATGACAATGGCATACACCAAGAAGAAATAACTGGAAGCTGAGGACAGATTAATTTCTTCCGCATAAAACGATAGAAATGACAAGACACCCGAATAGCTGAAGCCGATTAATAAGGCGACGAATGAAATCGGCAAGGCTTTCAGCTCGATGAATTTCGAAAGCAGAGAACCTTTTGCTTCCTCTTTCACATTTGCGGAAGCAAGCGGAACATTGATTTTTGCCATGGCATAAAACATCAAACAAATCAGGGAAAACACAACATTCATCGTAAAGATCCAGGTGAAACCATTTTCAAGCCGCAATAAGATCATGCCGAGAAAAGGACCAATCGCAGTGGCTAAAATCGCACTTAAACTGTAATAGCCAATCCCCTCACCCTTGCGAGACGCTGGCAAGATTTGAGCAATAATGGTACCTGTTGCTGTACTGGCAATACCAACGGCAATCCCTTGCAGCAATCGATTTACCAGTAAAAAGCTGATATGGACAGCAAAAAAGTAAAGCAACGAGGTGACAGCAAAAAATCCTAACCCAATCCAAAGCGTTTTTTTCGTACCAATATGACTAATAGCTCTACCGGTGAGTAATCGGCCAATCAAAGCACCAATGATAAAGATACTGGAAACCAATCCTGCTGAACTAGTTGAGGCGTGAAATTCTGTTTTGGCATAAGAAGCAATCGTAACCATTAGTAAGAAAAACATAAGTGTCAAAAGAAAATTGATGAAAGAAACAATAACGAACTCTTTCGTCCAAAGCCTATCCTTTTTCACTGCTTACCCTCTTCTCTTTAGGTTCATGATTATTTTTTCGAGTACTGTGGCAGCTGCGTCTCTTTCTTCTGGTGAGATGCCCTCCAATATTTCTTCCAAGAACGGATCAGTCGCTTCCATAATCGTCTTATGTAGCGCTTCACCTTTCTCTGACAAATACATAATTTTTTGCCGTTTGTCTGATCCAGATGAAATCGAAATGATTTCACGAGCGGCTAATTTTTGCGCAATGGGTTGGCATGCGCAAGATTTCTGGTCTTTCTATGGCGACAAAAGCTTCGGAAGTCTATGTGAACGGGATGAAGCCGTCGCAGAAGAAAGCGGATGGCGATCTTATTTTTTGGTTCGATCTGGAGCCGAATACAGTCGCTGTTATTGCTGCGAGCAAAGTGGATAGTATTGCACTTCAGAAATAAAATAAAAATCGGTCACATCCGGTGGTATCGAAACCCACCGGTTTTTTTCATTGCCCATTCCCTTTCCCTTGCCGCTTGACTCTCCCCTTAACTGGAAAGTTATACTCGGTACAGAAAAAACGTAAGTATGGAGGTTGCCCCATGTTTAAAATCAGTGAATTTGCGAAGATTAGTCAAGTCTCCGTCAAAACACTTCGTTACTATGACCAAGTTCATTTGCTAAAGCCAGCTCATACCGACAAATTTTCAGGCTATCGGTATTATTCGGCTGACCAAATGTTTCAGCTTAATCGGATTTTGGCTTATAAAGAATTGGGGTTTTCCTTGGATCAAATTCGTCAGATGATGAGCGAGCAAATCCCACTCGAACAAATCAGAGGGATGTTTCGAATCAAGCAAAGCGAGATTCAATCCATTCTGGATAAGGAGCAAGCAAGACTGAATCTGATCAACGATCGTCTGTATGCCATCGAAAATGAAGAGAAAAGCTTGTCTTCGCATGACGTTATTCTAAAAAAAGTAGAACCTCAACTTTTCCTATCCTATCGTCAAAGAACGCCGTTCAATAAAATTCCGGAGCTATTTCAAAAGCTGGACGATTATATGGGGCGTTCAGGTCAATCATCTCTCTCCAGAATGGTTCTTTGGCATGGCTGTGAGGAGTGCGATGACAACATGGATGTGGAAGCGGCGCGTTTGCTTACTCACGATTTGCAGACCGAACCACCTTTTACCGTTAAGCGATTGCCGGAAATTCCGTTGATGGCTACGCTCATCCATCATTGCCGGACGACATGCCGTTGCACTGCGAGTGTCGAATTGGCGATATGGATTGAACGAAATGGATATCGGATCAAAGAGAATGAGCCGCGTCGTGAAATTTGTGTTCGTCGTGAAAATCCCAAAGACCCGGACTCTTATGTCGCCGAGCTCCAGATTGCCGTAGAAAAAGCTTAACAATCGAACATGTGGAGAGGAGATTCAGCTTTTGAACAGACAGCAAAAGTTCCTAACTTTTACCTTATTTATATTGACCTTCGTTCTGGGTACGAGTGAATTTGTCATCATCTCGCTGCTTAGTGATGTGGCATCCGAGTTGGGCATTTCGATTTCAACAGTAGGATCGCTCGTGTCAGCCTTTGCCATTTCATTTGCCATCGGTACACCGATCTTAACTGCGATATTCAGCCGATTTGCCAAGTATCCACTCATGCTTACGTTGATCGGCATCTTTATTACAGGGAATATTCTAACTGCCCTATCCGAGACGTATGTTTTGCTTCTTGTTTCCAGAATCTTGACTGCCGTTGTGACCGGGGTTTTGATTGCACTTGCTATGGCGGTTGCCAGTGAAACGATGCTTTCTGAGAAAAGGGGGACCGCTATTTCGATCATTTTTTCGGGCTTCACGATCGCCAGCGTTATTGGAGTGCCACTTGGTACTTTTATTGGGCAATGGGGAGGTTGGCAAATGGCCTTTTGGTTTGCGGCTCTACTAGGCGTCATTTCTCTCCTTGCTAGTGCAGTGACCATCCCAAAAGGATTGAAGGGATCGAGCAGTTCCTTGCAAAAACAAATCGGGTTACTGACCAATACACGTATCATCATCGCTTTTTTTATCCCGGCATTAAGTATCGCAGCTACTTATACGGTATATACGTATTTAACTCCTTTGCTGCAAGAAGTGCTCTTCGTACCGAACCAATCTATTAGTCTCGTATTTTTACTGTACGGGGTAATTTCGATCTTTAGCACGTTGATTGGTGGAAAACTGGCCGCTCACAACGGGATTGGAAAGCTTCGGTATGTATATCTGATGCAAGCCGCTATTCTCGCATCTCTTTATGTTTCGTCCCATACCCTTCTCGGTGGATTCATCAGCTTATCATTTATGGCCTTGGTCGTTTATATCATGAATTCCACGATGCAATTGTATTTTATTGAATTGGCCGATAAACATTTCCCAGCTGCCAGAGATTTGGCTTCCTCATTAACTCCTGTGTCAGTCAATGTTGGGATCGCCCTCGGATCAGCTTTGGGTGGATTTATTACGACAAACCGGGAACTCATTGATGTTTCCTGGGTTGGTGCGATTGTCGCGATCGTAGCATCGTTGCTGACTTTTATCAGCTATAGTTTAGATCGCAAAGCGATGTCCTTTCACAATCATACGTTGGAGGACTGTCAAACACGAAAATCATGCAATTAATAGAAGAAGCTTCCCTTCATGTTTCCAGGGAAGCTTCTTATTCCTTCATCTATTGAGACAATTTTACCAAGCTGTAGTTTTTCTTGCCTTTGCGGATAATGATGAAGCGACCGCCGATAGCGAGACTTGGCGTTACTTCCAGTTCCAGATCGGAAACCCGCTCGCCATTTATCGAAATAGCGCCTTTTGTAATATCCTCACGTGCTTGACGCTTGGATGGCTCAATGCCGATCTCAACAAGCCAGTCAACGATGTTCTTCGTTTCGAGGGTAGATTCGTACGTCGGCATTTCTTTGAAGCCTTGCTCGATCTCATCTGCCGATAGCGATTTAATATCACCAGTAAACAAAGCTGCTGTAATACGCTTCGCCTGCTCCAGCAATTCCTCACCGTGTACAAATCTCGTCATTTCCTCCGCCAGCGCTTTTTGCGCCTCGCGTTTGTGTGGCTCGGTCTGTACTTTTTCAGCCAACTCGTCAATTTCCTCTTTGGATAGGAACGTGAAGTATTTCAAGTATTTCACAACATCGCGGTCATCGGTATTTGCCCAGAATTGGTAGAATTCGAATGGTGTTGTTTTGTTTGGATCAAGCCAGATGGCTCCCCCTGCTGTCTTCCCGAATTTCGTACCATCTGCCTTCAGCATCAGAGGAATGGTGAGACCGAATGCTTTTGCTTCTGATCCTTCTTTTTTGCGAATCAGATCGAGACCGCTAGTAATGTTGCCCCATTGGTCGGAACCGCCGATTTGCAGCTGAACATCTTCATGTTTGTACAGATGAAGGTAATCCAGCGATTGCAGAATTTGATAGGAAAACTCCGTAAACGAAATGCCGCTTTCCAGTCTGCTCGATACAACATCCTTGGCAAGCATCGTATTGATGCTGAAGTTTTTCCCGTAATCCCGCAAAAATTCAATGACATTGATCTTATGCGTCCAGTCGTAGTTGTTCACCAAACGGATTTGGTTGTCGCCTTCTGTAATGAACAGCTTTTTCATCTGTGCGGTGAGTTTGTCGACGTTTTCCTGAATTTGTTCCAGTGTTTGCAAAGAGCGCTCGGATTGACGGCCGCTCGGATCGCCAATCGTACCTGTTGCACCACCGATCAAAATGACCGGACGATGACCAGCCAGCTGGAAGCGTTTCAGTACCATAAAAGGAATCAAGTGACCGATATGCATACTGTCACCTGTTGGATCTACACCACAATATAACGAGACTGCTTTTTCATTCGTTAATTCTCGCAGTCCCTCTGCATCTGTTTGCTGATTGATGGCATCACGCCATTCGAGTTCGTCGATAATATTCACTGCTATACACTCCTTCAATCTCCTAGGGTAAAAAACAAAAAATCGCCCCTTGTCTATTGTAGACATAGGGACGATTGAATAACCGTGTTACCACCCAACTTGCACCAATGGACCCAAGCGTTAACGCAGGCCATTCATGCCACTCGTAGCGAGTTATCGTTCGCGATTCCGCTCGGCATTACCCGAGATACTCCAGAGTGTAATTCGCTCGCTTATTGTGTACCGGGTTCCATCAACCCCCGGCTTTCTAGAACAGGGAATAAGCTGCTACTGGGCTCTTTCGACGTATGTTTCATATGAAATTAAAGTCAGTATATTGAATTCAAATAGCAATGTCAACCATGTAGCAATGATTCCGCCACTATCCTTTATTTTATTTTCATGAGACCTTCGGAAGTTAGATCATAAACAGTTGTTGCGATTTCATGTAAATACCGTCGATCATGCGAAATACTGATAATCACACCGTCAAAAGCCGTTAAGGAGCGACACAGAACAGGAGTCGTCAAAGGACTAAAGTTTCGGGTCGGTTCATCCAGTATCAATATTTCGCACTGATCCAAAATCATTTTTACCAGAAGCAATTTCGCTTTCTGTCCCCCAGATAAGTTTTTAATGGGTTGATGCATCTCCTCTTTTGTAAAATTCATACTGCCTAAATGCGTATACGCTTTGGTAATCGCATCTTTATTCCCGGTTCTTTCCAAGAATTCAATCGGTGTTTTCGTTGAATCCAGTCGGTCTTCATAGTTTTGGGGCATGTAACCGATCTTTAATGACGAGTGCTAGACTAGCTCATCCATGATCTTTTTCAACAACGTCGTTTTTCCGATTCCATTTTCCCCAATAATCGCGACTTTTTCTGGCCCCTTGATCGATAAATGAATCTGTTTCGATAGCTGTTTGTTCGCTATTTGCAGTACTTCCAATGAAAACTCGAGGATTTGTTTACTACCGGGCACATGTACCGCAGAATCAAATCGGAATTCGCTTGCTTCTTCTACACTTGGTACCTCTAGAAACGTTTCCGATGCTTTCTCCATACGCTCTCTTTGATTTTTCAGAGACTTGATTTTCTTTTGCAGTCGCGGGTCTGAGCGGGATACGTTCCGATGTTGATGTTCTGCCTTATTCCAAACGTCATGCCATTTCTCCATTTGCTTTCGATGATCAGAAGCTTGCTTTCTGGCTATCTGCTCTTGTTTGTTCAAGTGGCTCTCACGATTCGCGAGGTAATTCTCATATGGTTCTCTTGAAAACGTATATTTGGGTACTTGTTTGCGCTTCGTCAGTTCCATATGAAGGATACCGTTTGCTGTATTCGCAATAAATGTTTCGTCATGCGATACGTATATGACAGGAATAGCCGTCTGTTGGATAAATTCTTCCAGCCATTCCATCGTTTGAATATCCAAATCATTCGTGGGTTCGTCCAGTAATAGAACATCAGGCTTCTGTGCCAACAGACTTAAAAAGCGGTATTTGAAACGCTCACCACCGGACAGAACACCCATCCTTCTATCTGAATCCAATGCATGAATGCCGAGATCATCCATCGCTCTTACCAGTTCTTTGCTCCATTGATTTTCGGCAAAGAAGTCGGCAATGGTCATTTGTTTTTCTTCGTCCGATATCTCCTGTGAAAGAAAACCCATGGAACATTCGTTTCTCAACACTTTCCCTTCAAATGTGCAATACTCGGCAATCATTTGTTCCGCGTAAATCAATTTTAATAAGCTGCTTTTTCCATTTCCCTCTTCCCCGATGATGGCAATCTTGTCGCCGTTTTGCAGGGGCAGATGCAAATTTTGAATGAGAGGCCTGCCGTCTTTTTTGGTGGTAATCGTGATATTGTGCAGTTCAACCATTTGGATTCCCCATTTCGTTTTTACATTTCTCGTCCTTTACTCTTTGTTCATCTGTATCACCCCCCTTTTTTGACAACAAAAAAAGATGCTTCTGTCCAATAAACAGAAGCATCTTGCTCTCGTTCTAGAAAACGCTATATGGAAAATAGACCATACAGGAATTCAAGATATAAATTTGCGGGTGAATTTGGCTTCTTGTTTATTTATTATAGGATTGGCTTTTCCAATAAATAAACAATTGCGCAAATGATTCACCCTCCGTTCCATGTAGTTGAATTCAATATAGCATGGCCTTCTAAATATTGTCAATTAAGCTATTCGACCAAGGCTAGCAGTTGTGCAAGCTTGTCTTTGATGGAGGAAGATTCCTTTTTTACCGCCTGAGCGAGCTTCTTGTTCCCACCGAAAAGGTGATAAATAACGGTTTCCCGCAGGTAATCCTCCATCGCTGCAAGCTCCCCTATGAGTGCATCCACCAGTTCTGCACGATCGATGGTGATATTTTCCAAAGGCTTCGCAGAGTCGCTACTGCCAAGCACCAGAGAGACGAGTACTGGCATATTCTCTACGGTTACACCATGCGCCTCGATAAACGCAATAGCAAAATCGTCCTGAGCAGACTGATGCTCCGTGTCGACCAGCTCCATATAGCGACGAAAGAGTGGAAAATAATCGTTGCTAGACAAGCCGAGAGCCAATACCGCATAAGTGCCAGGCATGACGGATTTCTCACTAGGCTCTACATCCCCATACCACGCAAACTCCTCCATCGCAAGCTCGGCATATTCTGCAATTTTCGGGTATAAGACAGGAAAACGGGAGGCATTCGCAAAAAACTGGTGCAGACCTGACTTCGCCAGCTTTTTTACTGGCAGGTAGTGCTTTTCGCTGCTCTTCAGCTTGAGCTTGTACCCTTTGGGAAAACCTTCACGCAAAAGACCGTTGATAAAATCCAGTGCTTCTCCGTAGGCGGCTTCTTCCTCAGATACGATACGGATGTCGATCGCTTGCAAAACGTCATTGGCGCTTGCTTGAATCAGAGTGCCTTTATACTCGTTTTCAAAGCGACCGCTGCCCCGTTTTACATAGTCCGTAGCCTGCTTGGAACCGAGCTGAACAGCGAGGTCCAGAAACTTCTTGCGGGTGTCTGGTTCCTTGTTACCAATTGCGAGAGCGATGTACAGGAAAAAGTCCAGCTCCTCCATTTTTGGTTCTTGACGCTCCTGCTCAGGTTTCAAAGCCCAATCCAGTCCATAATGCCCAGTACGATCGAAAAATTTGACTAAAAAACGCTCATCCGCCCAGCCTTTTAAAGCCAAAGTAAAGTAGTATGTCCATGAATCACTGCGTTCTTTATTAGAGCGCAGCTTTTCGCTAAGACGCTGGATGAGCGGTTCGATAACTTCCTGCTTTTGCTCCATCAAATCGGGATTGACGAGACAATGAGCAAAGAAAAAATCATCTCTTTCACTCGGACGTACGGGAAGCTCCTGCTTAATTTTTGTCTCAATAAATTGATCCAATGCTTGTTTTAGACTCTCGCGTTTTTGTTCGTTTACGAAATGGTGAGTATGGCATTGCATCGATTGTTCCCACTCGAATTCGAAGACGAGCTCGAAGCGGTAATTAAAAAAGTGAGAAGCATAGTCGGTGGAATGAAAAAGGGATTCCATGCGTTCACACAGTGCGGGAAAAAATTCTTGCATGAGAATTTCCTCTGTAAGCTCCTCCATGTAAGGACCCGCGTCGTATTTGTACGAGTCGTCGCTCCAACTGTAAGGTTCATGGACATCCACGTGGATTTTGCCATTGGCCCAATCGAGTTTTCCTTTTCTCCATGCCACTCTCAGGTAGTCTTTGATCCCGACCTGCAGTCGACTCCAGTCTTTGATCTCGTTGATCCGCTGGTTCTCTTTTTTGTAAATTTCTTGGATGGAAGTCCATACTTCGTTTAGAAATGCTTCTGCTGCCTGATTCATTGACTACTCTCCTCCTCGCCAAAACAGCACTACCGTCTTAACCGATGACCTTGACGACATTGCCCTCGCTATCGGTAATATTGGTTTTCACAATGTTTATGGCAATTCCTTTCAGGGAAGGCATCTCAAAGCTGCTTTCCTTTGGAAGCAACTGCTTGGTAAGCGCAATCGTTGTCGCATCATCGAGGACAAATCGAATGACGTCCTCTTCTGGATTACATTCAGGCTTTTCTCCTGCCTCAAATACAACCCGGACATCAGGTCCCAGCAGGCTCAGGCTTTCCCCTTTTCGCATACGTCCGCGGAGAATCTTTCCGATGACTTCCGCTTGCTTCGCTCCCAGCTTTAAGGTCGAAGGTGTTTTTTTCAAAAAGCCTTTTTTACCTGACTCCCATCCTAGCTGGCTGACAAACAAATAGGCAGTGTTGGAGCCTTCTTGTTCCATTCCTTTTTGAACAGCATCCGAAACTGTAGAGTTGCGAAGGAGAGAATCCCGCTCGAGATCGGTTATGTAGGAAGGCATGTACGGCAAGCCAGATTGGAGTACGCCACGTGTATTCCAAGCCATCATCGCATCGAGTTCATCACCTGTGATTCCGACCATTTGCAAGAATTGCACCCGACCATGTGGTGTATCGATTTCGGGAAGCTGTGGGTCAGTGACAAAAGCGAGCGCAGTCAGTTGGGTATCGGCACCCAGGCATATCGGACCGTTTGCATCCAAATGATCACCAGCTTGAAATACATTGCCCGTGTTGAATACGTAACGCGCCATGTTTTGAAGCAGGTTCAGCGCCCAAGCAGGCGGCTCTTCCTCTTCGTCCCCTCGCGCTAGTCGAAACGTCAATTCAAAGCCAAAGCCGCTTTCCTCTTCATTCTCGGATTCCTTTTCATATAACTCAGTAAAACCATACGTGACAAAATGCCAATGCGGGTAAGGCTCGTCCGCTTTGTAGGCGCTTATTCCATCCAATGGATCCTGACCACCCAGCGCATACGAGATGAGCGTCCCGTAATGCTTAGGCTCCTGCTCTCCATAAATCTTTCTCATTTCCTGATCAATGGCATCCCAGCCCGCTGACATCATTTCTTCATTCACTTCTTCGTTCATCTCTCTCGCCTCCTATGTAATGACTGTCTTAACAATAGCCAAAATGAAATTTGGATACTCTATTAGACGGTCAATACCACTTAGCAAATTACATTGTTCTCAATCCCTTCTATATCAAAAGTCTTTAACTGGTTTGTGTTATTCCATTCGGAACAACTGGCTTCGATAACCAGTGCTGGTCGGTTTGCACATGATTTTTACGCACAAACTTGGCGGCAGATTGTTTAAAATCTTCGTACGGAAACCTCTCCGTTACTCGTACCACGTAGCCCTCTTGTTCCCCGCCGTAAACAGATTGTTTGGTGTAGCAACTTTTTACGGTCTCTTCCTTCCAAATCCCTCTGTATAAGACAGGCGCTGTTTCTAAGCCAAGTAGTTCGGCCCATTCTACCGTTTCGTCCCAAGACAAGCATTCATTGTTTTCATTCCAGATAGAGAAAACGTAGAAATAGCTCGTTAGGTGTTGGTAATAGATGGAGTGCAGCGCAAATACATTTTCTCCGCAAATTCTCCAGCCTTCCGGGATATGAAACGAAATCGTCCCGTGCAGCATCTTTACCCAATGTCTAGATGCGTGGTCTTTGCTATCCAGTGACCTTGCGTGGATATGATTTCGGTAAAGAGTGGTATTTTCGCCATCCAACTTCTCTGTCACGACTACTTCTTTTCCCTCGAAATGATGAACCGTTCGCAAGATTTTATCATCGTCGGTTCTACTTCTTGACCAGGGTAAATGAAAGGTTCTCGGGTATTTTTTCAACATCGTTATTCACCTCCTTATTTCGCATAGGCATCACCTTCCTTAAAGAAGTACAGCTTCCATAGGTACTCATCGCCCAACAAATGATAAATCTCGGAAATATCTTGCTGCGTTCCGTAGTTAATCTTCATGTGCATTTGAATCAGGTTGACGACTTCGAAGATAAAATCATCTTCGAATCCTAATTCTTTTAAGAAATGGCAAGCAATTTGCGCAGAAACATGCTCATGTCCGTAGTAGGAGTAATGGCCTTTCATCGGCTTGTAGGTTTTGCAAAATGGTTTTCCTGTATCGTGAAACAAGGCGACCACTTGCATGAGAAATTTGTCTTCTTCCGTGTAAAAGGCGTTTACATAATCGAAAACATGATAGGTATGCTTGCACAAAGGGTACTGATGATAAGGGTTTTCCTGATTAAACTGATACATCTCTTGGAAGATCGGAATGGCATTCAACTTGGCAAACAGCTCTTCATAGGAAGGTTCATTTTGAAGCAATTGAACAAACTCTTCTTTTCCAATGGCATAAGGAGCTGGTTCGTGCAAGAGATGAATGTGATCCCAACCTTCATTCTTAATAGGAAAATGGAAGTTCTTCCGCATCTTCGCCAAGATGTATTCGTCTACGGTTCTCTTTCGGGATCGATTGCGCTCTAGGCAAACAGAATAGGGAACATCGAAGTAATAGCATACCTTTTGGACATCGGGAAATTTGGCAAGGACCTTCATTCTTTTCTCTCTGTCAATATTGGTTGCGTCTAAGATGACATTCTTTCCAGTCGCCAGCTCCGTTGCGATTTTCGAATAAACCTCAAAAAATACTTGCGCTGACCTTTTTTGCTTTCGCTCATCACCGAATAAGTTTTGGCGAATTTCATCCGTAGACACGATGGTTGCCCGTTCCTTTTTGGCAATTTCTTGTGCGCACTTGCTTTTGCCACTGCCCGCAATGCCTGACAGGACGATTAATTTCTTTTTCACTTATATCTCACCTCCTTTCAATAGAAACTAACTTTTCGACTTACTTTTCCAATATTATACACACTTCGCGTATAGATGGCACCCTTCTTTGTTCCTAGATTTTCCGTTCTTTACAGCCACGGACCAAAGAAGTTGTGGACAGCTTGCTCGGAATAGCTATCTTCACCGCGCCAATTCACGACGGCGAAAAAGTCGTTCTTCCCGCCACGCCCTGGTCTGTCCTTACTTGGAGCCAAGATTCCAGCGGATGCAAGAATCTCCATGAAGACATCCCGTTCATTCTTGCTAGACGGAAAGGCTCCAGTAAGGCGCTTCTCCAGTTGACGGGCGGCATCGGTTGGCTCACTGCTTGCAATGACGTCTAGCACCTGACGGAGGATGGCTACATCTTCTTCCTGTACCGTAAGATTTTCTTCCTTGCTTAACAGCTCCAGATCAAGCATGAGGTACGGTAGATAATTCAGGCGAATGCCTCCCCACTTGATTCTTTCGAAATTCAGTACATTCAAGTCTTCATTCGTATACTGCTCTCGACTTGCAATATGATAGCGGTCGCAAAGATGGCAGTCTCCGTACATGGCGAAATAGGTACCGTTTTCTGGATTTATATACTTGCCGACGTTACTTTCGAACGTATGGGCTGTCAAAGACTGAGTCAAAGCCCAACTAGACATGGCGCTGCGCAGGTACACCTTTCGCGTCGAGAGACTGTGCAAAAATGCTGCGGCGACTTGTTCTTTCGTCACTTTTTCATGCAGAGCAATGATTTTCTCTATGCACTCCTCGTGACTGATCGTCAGCGGGTCAAACATGAGGCCTTTGCTTTTGGCGTATTCAAAATCTGCTCCCGAAAAATCGAATGGGCGACTCTTCCATCCGTTGCTGCTCCAAAATGTTTTCATCAAGATTTGCTTTGCTTTTTTATCCATAAAACGATTGCTCCTTTTTTCTTTGCTTTCCATATTTTAGCGCGGATCGGATGTATGAAAAAAGAGTCCAACGTGTGAAAGATCGTTGGACTCTGATTGCGTGCTATCACGTACCGCAAAACGTTTGGTAAGGACGTGCCGATTCCGCTGGTAAAGTCGTGTATGCTACCTGTTCAGGCGTGTACGCATATGGATCAGAAAGGACTGCCAAAAGCCGTTCCATCACAGTGTTGTCGCCCTCTTTCCATGCTGCTTCCAACGCTTCTTCTACACGATGGTTTCGAGGGATGACTGCGGGATTGCTGTTTTTCATTACCTGTTGTACCGCTTCGATGTCTTCTGGCTGTCTTGTTAGTCGTGCTTTCCACTGCTCATGCCATTCCGTGAATTCGCTCGTGCCAAACAGCACGGTACCTTCTGGTTGATTGATCGTGAGCGCACGGAATGTATTCGTATAGTCTGCACGGTGCTCCTTCATCATGTTGAGCAGACCTACGATCAACGCTTCGTCTTGCTCCTCTTCGTTAAACAGTCCGAGCTTTGCCCGCATTCCTCTGAGCCAATTGCTGTGATACAGCTTGCTAAATTCGCCAAGGGCATCTTCGGCCATTTTCACAGCCTGCGCTTCATTTTCATGCAGCAACGGCAATAAGGTTTCCGCAAAACGAGAGAGATTCCACACGGCAATGTACGGCTGATTTCCGTAAGCATAGCGGCCTTGAACGTCAATGGAGCTAAATACCGTTGCGGGATCATACGTGTCCATGAAAGCGCAAGGACCGTAATCGATGGTTTCGCCGCTGATCGCCATGTTGTCGGTGTTCATGACTCCGTGAATAAATCCTACGAGTTGCCACTTGGCAATCAACTCCGCTTGACGCTTGATAACTCCCTTCAGTAGGAGGAGATAACGGTTTTCTTCTGTTTCGATCTCTGGGAAATGTCTTTGCAAGGTGTAATCAGCTAACGCGCGGAGATCTTCAATCGAGCACCATCTTGCCGCGAATTGAAACGTGCCTACTCTGATATGACTGGCTGCAACACGCGTCAAAATGGCACCAGGCAACTCGGATTCACGATAGATAGACTCGCCGGTTGTCACTACTGCAAGGCTACGAGTAGTAGGAATACCGAGTCCATGCATGGCCTCGCTAATGATGTATTCGCGCAGCATCGGGCCAAGGGCCGCTCTACCATCGCCGCCGCGTGAATAAGGCGTTCTGCCTGAACCTTTGAGTTGGATATCAAATCGCTCTCCGGATGGGGTAATCTGCTCTCCAAGGAGAAGGGCCCGTCCGTCGCCCAGCATGGTAAAGTGACCGAATTGATGTCCGGCATATGCTTGCGCGATAGGCATTGCGCCTTCTGGTGCCTCGTTTCCCGCGAGCATAGCTACAGCATCGGTGCTTTGAAGGGCTTCGGCGTTCAGCCCGAGCGACTTTGCCAATGACTCGTTTAGAATAGCGAGCTTCGGCGAATGAACAGGAGGTGGGCTCAGTCGGGAATAAAATGATTTCGGCAGCGTTGTATAGCTGTTGTCGAAGTTCCATCCCAGTTCAATCGTTGCTTTTTTGTCTGTCATTGTATCTCCTTTTATCGATTGGTGTATTTGAAATGGAAGTAACTGTACACTTGATACATTTTGCCAGTTTATTATACCCTTTTCACGCAAGATTGGAGCACATTGGTCAGGTGAAAAAACAAAAAAAACGCCGGTTTTCCCCTCGACGTTTTCGTTCGGTGTTAACAATAGGATGCTCACTAAAACCATGAGAACCATGGTAACTGCATCAAATTAAAAAACCGATACGCTTCAGTACCTGGTAAGGAATTTTTAAAGGAACTACAAGCCCAAGCAAATCAATATAAAGAAATAAGTAGCCAATGAGCCGATACATGAATGTTACAAAGGAGCTTCAGTAAATCTGATCTCCTTTTTTGTATAGACGTTGATCATTGGAGGAAAAATACCATTTACATAAAACCAAATGGTGTTATATCATCATGAAGTAAAACCAAAAGGTGTTATATTTTCACTACGAAACGGAGAGATTTATCGTGGAACAGAACCATCAACAAACCGTAGAAGATATTAAACAAACCATTGTTTTCGACGCCCCTATTCAAAAGGTATGGGAGAAAGTATCCACTGCGGAAGCCATTTCTGCTTGGTTTATGCCGAATGATTTTCAACCAGTGGTAGGTCACGAGTTTCATATTCAATCGCCTTTTGGACCGTCCCCATGCAAAGTGTTGGAAGTAGAAGCACCTCATCGCCTTTCTTTTGCTTGGGATACAGACGGTTGGGTAGTCTCTTTTCTTTTAAAAGACCTGGGAGATAAAACGGAGTTTACCCTTATTCATGGTGGATGGAAAGCGGCAGATGAGATCATCGGAAAAGCAAACGCGAAGAGCGCAATGATTCGTGAGAAGATGAATCAAGGTTGGGTTGGAATTGTTCACGAGCGTCTGAAAAAGGTTGTGGAGGGCTAAATGTCTGCTTCAGCAGAAAAGGTTGATGTATTTCAAGCGATCGCTGACCCTACTCGTCGAGAAGTACTTCGCTTGCTAGCTGAAAAAGAATTGCCTATCTCTGCAATTACCTCTCATTTCCCCATAAGCCGAACGGCTGTGGTCAAGCATCTTCATATACTTGCTGACGCAGATTTGGTTACGGGACATAAGGTAGGTCGCGAGAAAATCTATCGGTTGCATCCCGGTCCCCTAACAGAAGTAAAGCAATGGCTTTCCTTTTACGAGCAGTTTTGGAACAATAAGCTCTCTATGTTGAAGCATCTGGTGGAAACCGATGGCGATACGGCATTAACTGTCGTGCAATCGGAACCGGATCAAAAAAGGAAATAGCTTATCATGCCATTCCCTCTTGATCGATTGACCCAAGATCAAGAGGGTTATCTTTGATCAGGCATTTCTTATAGCAAAAAGACTGCCGATTGCTCGACAGTCTGGGTAGTTGGTTTACTTATTCAACAGCTCGGTCAGTTCAGTGGATTCGGTCAAGTGCAACGGTGCCGTTCCATAAGCTTTGCCATCTTCTGAATCAAACATATGGTTTTTGTTGTCTCCGCTCAATACGAAGAACAGTGTCTTCGCCTTTACTTCTGCTTTGTTATCTGTACCAACAGTTGCTGGCAAAGTGTTTGTCGTGACTTCAGCGTAGTTGAATTCAACTGCCAAAGCCTCTTTCTTGTCCTTCTCCACCGCTTGGGTGCTGTCATCAAAACGCATTTGGTCCGCAGGTGTTTCAAAACGTTTATTCATTAGCGCAAGAATTTCCTTGAACTTGTCATCTTCCGGCTTCAGGGATGTTTTTTCCCCTTGCTTGTACACAACGATTTCTTGTGGAGCAACGATCACCTGTTGCTCTTCTTTTTTCGCTTCTTCTGGTTTTTGCGTAGTTGCTTCACCAGCTGGTTGTTGGGTACCTGTTGCCGCTTGATTTTGATTTGCTGGTTGCTCTGCAGTTTGCGTGTTGCCGCAAGCAGTCAGGACTGCTAACAGAAGTGCAGCTGGGATCAATGTAGACTTTTTCATGTTGAGGACCACCTTTTCTATATTCTCTCTACTGTTTGACTCGCGCAATAGAAATAAGGCGATCGCAAACAATCGCGAACACGCCTGTACGTTGAACGAAACGTGGATTACTTTTGACCAAAGGATTATAATACAATCAAATTAAAATTGCAAATAATCACCAATCGCTATCTTCGTGCAAGCACATCTACTTGAATGGGAAAGATGATGGAAGGCAGTTCAATATGAAACGACGACCCATTACATAAGGAGATACTTCATGAATCATCAAAAAATCGTCCATTTCAGTGATAAGGACTTGGATGGCGTATCCTGTGCGATCCTGAGTCAAATTGCTTTTTCCAATCAAGAAGTCGATTCTCGCGGGGTAACTCCTTACACTGTCAATCAAGACGTACAAAAGTTTATCGAAGAAGAGCTTACCTCCGAGATGTATGTCGTGATTACCGATGTAAGTGTCAATGACGAGGTCGCAACGCTCATTCAGAAAAAGGTCGATCAGGGACATGCGTTTATCTTGATCGATCATCACCCAACCGCCCTGCCACTGGCTTCCAAGTACGAATGGGCACAGGTTATTACGGAAGAATCAGGGAAAAAGACTTCGGCAACGAGCCTTTATTATGATTACCTGGTAAACCAGGGATATTTGATCCCTACTGGCGTTCTCTCTGACTATGTGGAGCTGGTTCGTGCCTTTGATACGTGGGACTGGGATGCAACCGGCACTGTACAGGCTAATCAACTGAACATTTTATTCTATATGGTCGAGCGAGACACGTTTGTTCAAAATGTGCTGGGACGCTTGCGTGGTGAAGGTGCTGATACGGATCAATTCGTATTTGACGAAGTAGAATCCATCCTCATCTATACAGAAGAAAAACGAATGGATGAATTTGAACAAAAAAAGCTGAAGCAAATGAAGCTGATTCCGGTAGAAATCGATTTAGACGAGCCAAAAACGTATCAAGTGGGTGTGGTTTTCCTCGAACAATATCACTCCACGACAGGCAATTTCTTATGTAAGAATGCGGAAATGATTGATTTCGTCGCGATGCTAGATCCTGGGAAAGGCAGAATCAGCTTTCGAACCATTCGCGAAGACGTGAATCTGTCTGTCATCGCCCAGCATTACGGTGGTGGCGGTCATCCAAAGGCTTCTGGATGCTCCTTTACGGGCGTTACGTTAAAGGCTTTCGTGTACCCTGCTTTACGAACGAATTAGAGCAAAAAACAATCAGTCCAATTTCTCCATCCGTGAAATGAGAAATTGGACTTTTTTTGTTTTATTCTCCTTGTGCCTCTCCGATCTCATATCGCAGTTGTATGGATCCACTTTTTCCGTAAAGCTTGGTTTCTATCAACTTCATGTCGTGACGTGTATGGATGTTGTCAAAGTAATATTTGCCGCTGCCCATTAAGACCGGATGAATAATGATTCGGAGTTCGTCAAGTAAATCAGCATTGATCAAACTTTGAACAAGACCCGCACTTGCAGGAACAATGATATCACCCTTGATTTGTTTTTTTAGCTCCTTTATTTTCGTCATGACATCGGAATGAAGGAGTGTAACCGTTTCGGCATAGTCCCCCCAATGAACTTCTGTAGGCTCACTATTTTTGGTTACTACATACTTTTGTGTCTTATTCATAGCATCAGCCCAATCTCCCTCTTGGAACGGCCAATAGCTTGCGAAGCCTTCATAGGTGACCCGCCCCATCAAGATCGCGTCAACCTTCTGGAAAAACACAAGACCATCGTCTGTGGCGTCCATGATTCCAGGCAACGCCCAGCTAACCATATTGTCTTCTTCTCCTGTCGGCCCCGTATAGATACCATTCAATGTGCTGCTTACATTTGCAATTATTTTTCCCATCGGATCTCCGCCATTCTTTCATAATTATTATCTAAAAATTAACACATTTCACTACTTAGTATTTCTTCTCGATTGCTCAAATTTCCCTTCCGACAAAAAAAGAAGGTGAGGAAAACGAAACGATTTTCCCCACCTTCTTCCTTTTAGATGCTTTTCGTCCTATTACAGTTCAACAATCTTTGTCGCGATGTTATTGCAAAATTCCCTGTCATGCTCAACAAAAAGAATCGTTGGCGAGTGTTCGAGGAGCAGCTCTTCGATTTGCATGCGAGAAATGACGTCAATAAAGTTTAGCGGCTCATCCCAAATATGAAGATGTGCTTTCTCGCAAAGACTTTTCGCAATGAGTACTTTCTTCTTCTGCCCGCCACTAAAAGCGGATATATCCTTCTCGAATTGCACCCGGGAAAAATCCAGCTTGCGCAAAATTGATTTAAACAAGCTCTCTTCGATCCCGTTGTCTCGCGCAAAGTCAGTCAGATTGCCCTTTAGATGGGAAGTGTCTTGAGAAACATACGAGATTTTCAATTGACTCCCCTTTCTGAAGGTCCCCGTTTGTTGGATGTTCTCTCCGCAAATGAGCTTGAGAATGCTGGATTTTCCAGAACCGTTCTTTCCCGCCAGCGCAATACGCTCTCCTTGCTCAATCGTAAAGTTGACATCTGCGCATACGAGCTTCTCTCCGTAATAAATGGAGACCTTCTCCAGTTCGGCTAGTTGATTTTTATGATAAGCAAGCTGTGCAATTTTTAAGCTATCCTGGTTTTCAATGTTTTTCAGCAGCTTCGATTTTTCATCAATGGCGGATTGCTGTCTTTGCTCCATCGATTTGGAGCGCTTCATCATTTTCGCAGCCTTGTGGCCAATATACCCTTTGTCTACTTTGGAACCGGAATTCAATGTTCCATTTTTCGTCTTTTCCACAGCGTCTGACCAGTTGCTTGTACGTTTGGCTGCGTCCGACAATCGTTTAATGTCTTTTTTTAGCTTCTCATTCTCAGCGAGTTCATAGTTATCCTGTCGCTGTTTATTTTCCCACCAATCAGAGAAATTCCCTTTTTGCACCTCGATGTTCGTCTTGTTGATGGACAGGATGTGATCGACACAGTTGTCTAGAAATGCCCGGTCGTGGGACACCAAAATATAACCGCTTTTGGAATGGAGATAATCACTGACGAGCTCCCTTGCATGCATGTCGAGGTGATTGGTTGGCTCATCAATTAACAAAAAACTGTTTTCCTTTAGAAATAAGGCAGCTAACATCACTTTCGTTTGCTCCCCGTTAGACAAAGATTCAAAGGGACGATATAGAACATCCTCTGAAACCTTTAAGAGGGAGAACTCGCGCATTAATTCCCATAACTGATAGTCAGGGACAATGTCTTGAACGATATCAATGGTAAGATATTCTTTGTTCTCGACTTGGAAAGGAAAGTATTCAAAGCTGACATGCGCACTAATCTTTCCGCTGTATTCATATTTACCCAGCAACAGGTTGAGGAAGGTCGTCTTCCCTCTCCCGTTTCTTCCCGTAAACCCCAATTTCCAATCCGTATCGATTTGGAAGCTCACGTTTTCAAAAATGTTATCGAAACTGCCTTCATAGGCAAACGTCAAGTTATTTACATTGATTAATGACATACAATCATCCCCCTGTATGCAAAAAATAGAAAAGCTACAAGAAAGTTACTCTCTTGTAGCTCAAATAAATACAGCAAATCCAACTCGAAAAATAAAGTCAGATAAGGATATATTGTTTGAGTGAAGAGCTATAAGTAACTTTCTTGCACATAAAGAATAAAACACGCGAAAGATATCGCTGTTTGTTTTATTTTTTAAGCAAGAAAATTATCCATTATACTCTTCAGCTCCAGTCATTAAGTTATCAGCATCATATCATATTCATTTGTACGTTTCAACAAGTGATTTTTCCTTTTTTTTACTGTGTTTCTATTGAAAACTCGTTTTTTTCGGGTACCTCTTGAACAAGAATTTTTTTCCATAAAAAGAAGGAAATTTCAAATGTGTTTAGAATTCTCATACTTATTGAAATCATTTTACTTATTGCATTTTTATGGAGGAGTTACACTATGAAAAAAGTGGTAAGAAGTTTGGGTATTCTCGTCTTGGCATCATCATTCCTGATCGTCCCGACTCAAGCAGCAGATGCGGTAGGAAAGGGAAAAGACTCTATCGTCCGTCCACAAAAATATATCTTTGAAGGAAACTGGCGGTACGGTGATACGTTAGTAGTGGCATACGATACTTTCTTTCCGAATGGATGGATTTCGATTGAAAAAGAGCCACATCGTGGAACACAGCTTGGATATGAAGTAGCGAAATATATTGTTGGCGCTAATTATGGGCAAGTGGAAAGAAGCTTAAGCTTTAACATCCCTTCTGGTTGGGTAGAAATCGGTCGAGGTTATAACAGCAAGAGACAAGCTTATATAGATATCAGAAATGAAAATAAAAAACGGTACCACCCTCAAGAGCTAGAGAATAAATGGGTCGGTACCGGGGTGCCTGTACCATATGGCTGGGTCGTGGTAAATGTAAGTCTCTATGAAAAACAAATCGTAAATATCACCAGTATCCCTACTGAATCCAGCATTGAAGCGGTCAAACACCCTTCGCCAGCCTTTGCTTATGAAATCCCAAGAGGCTGGGAAATCACTGTAGATGGAGAGCATTCTCGAATTCTCACAAGAAAGTACTAATCATAACGGATACAATCTGTTTCGAAATGAGATAATGAAACGACCTGCGGCTTCCAATCAAATGTGCAGTTGAATCCGATTGCCAGAAGGATCCTCTGTTACAAAATGACCGCTCTCCTCCTGAACAGATGCGCCGATTTCTCTTAACTGAGTGATTACACAATTTCTCGCTTCCTCATTTGGGAACACCATGACAAACGATTCAAGTCCTGGGCTCTTAGGATGTGGCGGTGGAGCACCCACACCCGCCCACGTGTTCAACGCGATATGATGATGGTACTTTCCAGTGGAAATGAACAGTGCCTGTGCTCCATATCGGTTCACTACCTCAAAACCAAGTCCTTTGGTATAAAAATGTTCAGCTTCATTCAACCTCGATACATGCAGATGAATATGTCCCATGATGGTACCAGCAGGCAGACCCTTCCACGCGCTTTCTTCCCCGCTGGACAACAAATCTGTAAAATTCAATGGATCCGTTGCCATGTCTACGATCCCTTCATGCCAATTCCACCTAGATGGATCACGATCGGCATAAATTTCAATCCCATTTCCATCCGGGTCTGATAAGTATAGCGCTTCACTAACGAGATGATCCGAAGACCCGATACGCATATTCAACGCAGAGAAGTGTCTCACTACGTTTGCCAAATCAGAGCGTTTTGGCAATAATAGCGCAAAATGATACAAACCTGTCGTATGATTTTGTTTCGGTACAGCGTCATGGAGTTGTTGGATGGATAGCAACGCGGTTTTGCCATCAGCAGTCAGTTCCGCCTTTGTGGCAGATTGGTTCAAGATTTTGAATCCGATCACTTCCTGATAATAAGCCAGGGAGCGATCCAGGTTTTGCACCTTGAGATTGACTTGTCGGACAAACGTATGGGGACTTTGATGAAAATTTATAAGCGTGTTCCTCCTCGTTTATACAAATGAGCGTTCTTCGTACTACTGTCAAGCTGACCATAAAAGACCGTCTCTATTCAATGGTGAAGGTGCGTTTTTAACTTACGATTTGTAATAAAGTTACTATATTATATCTAATGCCAATTGTCACGAAAAATCCTCCCCAAATAAAAAAAGAGCGGTCTCTCGCTCTTTTTTCGTCGTGCTTTTAGATCGCTTTCTCCACGATTTCTGCAATGTCCAACGTTTTGACGAGATGCTCCATCTCCTTTGCCTTTGTCCCGTCACTCATCATCGTGAGACAGTATGGACAGTTACTGCCGATTGTCGTTGGATTCAGACGGAGTGCCTGCTCCGTACGCTCAATATTTACCCGTTTTCCTTGTGTTTCTTCCATCCACATCATCCCGCCGCCTGCCCCGCAGCACATCGCATCTTGTTTGTTGCGCGCCATCTCCAACACTTGAACTCCCGGAATGTGGGTAAGGATTTGCCGCGGGATATCGTAAATATCGTTATATCGCCCAATGTAACAGGAGTCGTGATAAGCAATGGATTCTTCGACTTTCTTCGTCGGCTTGATCCGCCCTTCCTGCATCCACTTCCAGATCAATTCTGTATGATGATAGACTTCTGCCTCCTAACCGAATTCTGGATATTCATGCTTAAACGTAGCCACTACATTGCAAGTCAGTCTAGGAAGTGTGTCTACCAATATGCGCATTCTTTTAAAAATTGGATTCGCGGAAAAAAAGAGTGTGACAGGTGACCGTGTGAGCTATTACATCATGGCATCAAACGCAATTGAAGAAGAGATTTTACAGAATTTAGAGCGAATCCTATCATTAAAGAATGTCATAGAAAAAGGAATACAAATTGACAGTTTGAAGCAAAGTAAGCTCGTTATCCAGCGATTCCATGAGACGATGGAAGCAATTGACCTATACAGGGAATCTCTCAACCAAATGCTCGCTGAGTGGAAATATCGTCGCATGTAACATCAAACAGCTCGTATCAATGGAAAAGTAGAAAGGCAGCTTTGGCGCTGAAAAAGCCACTGCTGCCTTTTTTCATAAGAGGATAACATCGATCATTTGACAGGCGATATCTCATCTTCCGTCACCCATTTGTAGTTCTTCACTTCTCCTCCCCCTGTTGTGGGAGTGTAATCGATCATATAGACCGTCGTTGTATTTGCCGTATCAAGCTTGCCTGATGCATCGAGCATCCCTTTCACATGATCCGCCTTCAAGATGACTTCCGTTCCCGGATCATACGGTTGCTTGATATGGTTTTTGATTTCCTCTTGAATAATCCATTTATAACCCTTCACAGGGGGCTCACCCGTTGTAGGCGTATAGGTCACTGAATAGGCCGTGGTGTCGTAAGCACCCACAATTTTTGCTTTCGCCCCTTGCATCCCTGGTTGGTGACTTGCTTTCAAGATGACTTCACTCCCTACTGTAAACGTAGGTTTCGGTACAATCTCTACTTGCTCCAGTACATCCGGTGCAGTAGGACCGCCACATGCACTTAACCCCATCGCGGTAACCAGCATGAGCGATAACAGTTTCCATCTTTTCATTCTAAACACCCCGAATTCTTTGTTGTCTGTCAAAGGTATTATGGGTACACAAGACCTTCCTTATCCACTTGCATCCTGCTCGTTGCTTTACTTGAATGCATCCTTGGACGGAATTTTTTAAATCAACTGTAAAAGCAGAGCATAGAATTACTTCCGCTGCTCACTTGGCAAATCCTCGAGTATACTTTCGGCGCCAGCAAAACTCTTGTCCATACAGACGAACCGTCCAAGTAAAATGTTTCATGTAAAAAGAAACCAGTTCTATGGACCTGCTCGTGTCCTGAACTGGTTTTCCTTCTATTCCGCTGCAAGTATGTACTTTCTGAATAAATCAAGCGGGTAGAAGTTGTCCTCTGACCAACTTTTCCTTGAATCGATTCTTTCACTCCACCAATCCAAGCCGTAAGACCCAATCCTCTCGTATCTGGCCAATCAAATCCAGGAGTCATCGACAGCAAGTGAACAGCGTAATCGTGCTTTTAACGGGATCGACCGTTTTTTGCTCTAAACAGGGAAAATAGGAATAGATAGGAGTTTCTAAATCAGCAATCAGAACGTTTCGTTCAGGGACATGAGGTTGAAGTATTGGATTTGCATCGCATTGGGTTTCATCCTGTTTTATGGGAGGAAGATGAGCCAGATTGGAACAATGGGGATAAGAAATATTACGAAGAGGTCGAGATTGAAATGGAGCGCATGAAAAAGACGATGCGTTAGCCTTTATTTTTCCGATCTGGTGGTTCAGTATGCCTGCCATGTTGAAAGGATATATCGATCGCGTCTGGAACAACGGGTTTGCCTATGGTTCACGTAAACTGCATCATAAGCACGCTTTGTGGATCGGTCTCGCAGCTGCTCCTGAAGATCATTTTCAAAAAAGAAATTATGACCAAATGATGGTTCCCTACCTCAATGTCGGGATCTCCAGTTACGTCGGAATCGACGATTCGAGGGTTGAGTTCCTTTATGACACCTTGGCGCAAAATTCTGCGCATATCGAGCAGCTTTTGGACCGTGCTTATCACATGGGATTGCAATATGGGAGAAAAGAGAGCCTGCACGTATAAAAAATGACTTTCTATCGAAGCCGAAGGTGGGCGTTACTAACGTTATCGCCCACTCATTCTGAATTACCTTGATGTTTTAAACAAAAAAAAGAAAGCCCCCTTTTCTTATGAGAAAAAGAAGGCTTTCGACTATGTGTATACGCGTTACGCAAGTACCTCAACTGTGAAGCCACCAGGAGCTTTCACATAAAACGTCCATCCGTGCGATCTTACTGGCGGAGCTACTTTGTAACCATCTTCTTTTAAGCGTTGATTGATTTCATTTACTTTCTCTTCGCTCTCCTGGATGAAGCCGATATGAAATGTCTTGGGATATTGGACTTCGGCACCCTTCATCAAGGTAAACACCAGGCCGTTATCGTCAAATAGGACCCCAAAATTATCGCCACGGGCATCTGCCGACGTATCTAACTTTTTCAGGCCAAAATATTTCTCCAAGAAATCAGAAGCAGCTGGAACATCCGTAACGGTAAGATTGACGTGATTCAATTTCATAATGACCACACATCCTTTGCACGAGATTAATTCAAGCGTAGCACATTCATGCAAGTGCTAATCTTGACAGGCTCCGAGGCTGATCATTGTCATGAATATCCGTCACTTGTCTTTAATGTTTCACGATAAACCTATTTGTTTACAGCTACTTTTGATTTGTTTACGATATGAATGGCATGACCTAACACCGCTTCGGCAGCCTCCAGCCATATCTCGCTTAAAGTGGGATGCGGATGCATGGTTAACGCCACATCCTCTACACGTGCAGCAAGCTCAAGTGCCAGCACACCCTCCCCGATCAGGTTCGATGCATCAGCACCTACAACGTGCATTCCCAACAACAAATGACTTTCTTGATCCACGATCACTTCTGCAAAACCTTCTCCTTCATCCATGGCGAGTGCTCTGCCATTCGCTCGATAAGGGAAGGCTGCTACTTTGACGCTATACCCTTGAAGCTCTGCCTCTTCTCGTGTCATCCCCACACCCGCAATTTGCGGCTCGGTAAAAATCACATAAGGGACATAAGGGGAATCTACACTGCTAGGCAGCCCTGCGATCACCTCGGCTGCCACAATCCCTTGCTTCGTCGCACGATGGGCTAACGCAGGGCCAGGTGTTACATCGCCGATGGCAAAAATATGCGGCTTGTTCGTACTACCAGTCGATGTCACGGGAATATAGCCGCGCTCGTCCATTTCTACTCCCACCTGAGCAAGTCCGAGTTCGCCTGTGTTAGGCACTCGCCCTATAGTGACGAGCGTTTTATGTGCGGTGATACTTTCAGAACCGTTCTTTACCGAAGTGCATGCGAGCGTGACTCTTCCGTTCGCTACCTCAGCCTTCTCTACTTTTGTCGCGATCTTTACCGTCATCCCGAGCTGTTTCGCCTGCTTGAGCACTTCTTGAGAGAGATGGGCAGCTGTTTGTGGCAAAATGCGTTCCGCTGCCTCAATGACGGTCACCTGCGATCCTAGCTTGGCAAACGCCATCCCGAGCTCCATTCCAATATAGCCTCCGCCGATAATGGCCAATGTTTCCGGTACTTCATCCAATGCCAGCATATCAGTAGAATCCAGAATAGATTCTCCATCTGTTTTCAAAAACGGTGGAATGAATGGACGTGATCCTGTCGCGATAATCGCTTGTTTGAATTTGTACGTTTCAAAATCTCCACTCGTCTCTACGCCAATCCGATCACTCGAGAGAAATGTCGCTGCCCCCTTTACGACTGTAACCCCATTGGCCTGGCAGAGATAATCGACCCCATTGTTCAGTTGAGCAACGACAGAGGACTTCCACGTCTGCCAGCTCGACATATGGAAGGTCGATTTCCCTGTAGGCAGTTGGATTCCAAGCTTATTCAGACTACTTAGCTTGTGGTATTCACCTGCAGTATGAATCAATGCTTTCGACGGAATGCATCCGCGATTCAAGCAGACTCCACCCAGTACTTCTTTTTCAATCAGAACGACCGATTTCCCCAGCTGCCCAAGACGAATAGCGGCTGCATAACCTCCTGGCCCACCACCGATGACAACCACATCTGTTTCGACTGCTACTTCGCCGACTACCATCTATACCATCTCCGCAAACAATAGATTCGGATCTTCCAGCAGCTCCTTGATCCGGTTGGTAAAACGCACTGCCGTCACGCCATCGATCAGGCGGTGATCAAACGAAAGTGACAGGTTCATCATCCAGCGAATGACCCCTCCATCCTCACGCACAACCCATCGCTTCTCCATTTTGTGCAAACTGATAATGGCCACTTCGGGGTGATTAATGATGGGAGTTGCTTGCAGTCCCCCGATTGGACCTACATTGCTGATCGTGAAGGTGCCGCCTGTTATGTGTTCCATGGTCAATTTGCCTTCGCGAGCCAAGCGAGCCAGTTGATCGATTTCTTCTGCGAGTTGAAAAATAGATTTGTGGTCTGCATCCTTGATGACTGGTACGATCAATCCCTCAGGCGTATCTGTAGCAATGCCGATATGGTAAAAGCGCTTGAGCAAGATTTCATTCGTATGCTCGTCAATCGATGCATTAAGCGTCGGGAATTCCTTCAGTGCAATGACCAGCGCCTTGATAAAGAACGGCAGGAAGGTCAACTTGATATTTCGTTTATCCGCATGTGACTTTAACTTTTCACGCAAAGCACGCAGCTGATCCATCTCCAGCTCATCGACAGAAGTAACATGCGGAATGATTGTGACTGATTTCATCATATGCTCGGCAATCTTTTTCCGGATGCCTTTTAACGGTAGCCGTTCGATTTCTCCCTGTGACGAAGTCGCTACACGAGTAGCGGACCCTGTTTTCGGCTGAACAACTGCTTCAGTCTCAACCGCGACTGTACTTGCCTCTAACAAACGCTCATTGCCAGTAGCCGTCGCTGGAAACTTAGCTGGTGCTGCTTTTTGCAGTCGATTGGCGAATTGGCGCAAATCTTCTTCCGTCACACGCCCCGCTGCTCCTGTACCCGTGACCAACTCGATATCCAGCTTCATCTCCCGTGCTAGCTGCCGAACGTATGGCGTGGCCAATGAGCGTCGGTAATCAGCACGAGCTGGTGCAAAATTGACTGTTTTTTCCGGGTTTACGACCTTTTCTGGAAGCTTTGTCTCTTCCTTCTTTGCATCCGTTCCTGCATCTATCACGAGAAGGGTAGTTCCGACCTCTACTGTTTCCCCTTCCGCTATGAAAATTTCACGAATGATACCAGTCACTGGCGCAGACAACTCGGCATTCACCTTGTCTGTCTGCACCTCCAAGAGTGGCTGATCCTGTTGAACGGATTCACCCGTTCGTACCAGTACTTTTACGATTTCACCTTCATGCATACCTTCTCCCACATCAGGAAGCTTGAACTCAACCATATGACTCGCTCCTTCTCTTAAAACGTAGCCGTTTCCATAATTCCGTCCTTCACGCGTTCAGCCGTTGGCAAATAGTCATCCTCGATGCTAAATTGCGGGACGGGTACGTCATATCCGGTAATCCGTTTCACGGGAGCCTTCATGTAGATCAATGCTTCATCATTGATGATGGAGATGATCTCTGCACCCAAGCCAGCAGTCTTATGCGCTTCGTGTACGACAACTGCACGTCCAGTCTTTTTGACCGAGGCTATGATCGTATCCCGATCCAATGGATAGAGCGTGCGCAGATCAATGACTTCACAACTCAAGCCGTTTTCGCGCTCGATCTGTTTCGCAGCATCCTCTGCGACACGAAGCATCGCTCCCCAAGCAAAAATGGATACATCCGAGCCTTCCTGGACGACCTTTGCTTTTCCGATGGGCACACGATACATTTCTTCCGGAACCTCTTGTTTAAATGCGCGATACAGCTTGGTCGGCTCTAAAAAAATGACTGGATCAGGATCTTCCATTGCTGCAATCAGCAAGCCTTTCGCATCAAAAGGTGTGCTTGGTGCCACAACCTTTAAGCCAGGGACATGGGCAAAAAACGTTTCGACACTCTCGGAATGAAGCTCAGGCCCGCGAATCCCTGCCCCGTACGGCGTACGTATGACCATCGGTACATGGTACTGTCCGCGAGTCCGATAGCGCATGCGTGCAGCATGAGAAACAATTTGTTCAAAGCCCGGATAAATAAAAGCAAGGAATTGAATCTCGACCACAGGAATTTTCCCGTTCATGGCAAGACCGATTGCCGCCCCGATTATTCCCGCCTCAGCTAGCGGCGTGTCCACTACACGCTCCGGACCGTACTTGTGAATCAAATCTTCGGTAGCCCGGAACACGCCACCATTTACGCCAATATCCTCGCCGAGCAGCATCATGCGTGAATCATCTGCCAATTTTTGATCCATGGCTTCCGTGATTGCTTGAATCATCGTCAGTTTGCGTTTCATGCTGGGATTCCCTCCTGCTTCGATGGCTTGACGAGCTCGCTCTCCTGTTCCGTTGCCATCCACGATGGTTCAGCGTAGACGTGCTTGAACATGTCTTCCGGCTTGGACTTCGGATAGCTTTCTGCTTCGACAAGTGCGGCGTCGATTTGTTCATTCACCCGTGCGATCAGCTCTACTTCCTTCGTTTCATTCCACAACCCTTGATTCTCCAGATATACACGCAGCCGTTGGAGTGGGTCGCGTTCTTGACGCCATTCCTCGGACAAGCTCTCTTGATCCCGGTATTTCTTCGGATCATCTGCGGTTGTGTGCGCGCCATAGCGGAATGTCACCGCTTCGATCAATGTCGGTCCTTTGCCATCTAACGCACGTTGCATGGCTTCTTTCATGGTCAGCCAAACAGCAAAGATATCATTACCGTCTATCCGAACCCCAGGGATGTCATACGCGGCCGAACGTTGTGCAATCGTTTTCGATGCAGACTGCTGTGAAAACGGAACGCTGATCGCGAAGCCGTTGTTTTGACAGAAGAAGATCGTCGGCGTTTGAAACACGCCTGCAAAATTCAATGCCTCATGAAAATCGCCTTCTGAGCTTGCCCCGTCACCAAAGTAGGCGATGCTGACATGCTTTTCGTTTTGCAGCTTGCTCGCCCAAGCAGTCCCTACCGCATGAACCATTTGAGTCGCGATCGGTACACACGGTGGCATGATGTGCAAATGTTTTGGGCTGATACTCCCTTCCATGTGGCCCATCCAATAGAGAAACACCCGTGCCATGGATTGACCATGGACGATCGCTGCCGCATGGTCTCGGTAGGTTGGGAAAAGCCAATCTCCAGGTGTCATTGCCATCGCGCTGCCTACTTGTGAAGCTTCCTGCCCTTCAAAGGGAGCATACGTGCCCATTCTGCCTTGTCGCTGTAGGTTAATCGACTTGCGGTCAAACTGGCGAACCAGCACCATATTTTCATACATCTTGATCATCGTCGCCTCGTCTAATTGCCCCTTGAGATCGCCTACCAGCTCACCCGCTGGACTCAATACCTGATATAATGAAGACATGGAAACATCCCTCTCTTTTTCGCTGAAAAACACCGCGGTGTCTTTCGATAATATGATTCTGCTCGTCATGCTTCTGCTTTCCTCCCTATAGAAGAGCAAGTAGCATGCCAAACAATTGAAAGCGATTTCACAACAATACGATTCGAAAATGATCATTTTTGCATATGCATATTTGCACACAGATGATTAATTCTGATTATTCCGTTTACAAGCCTACTTAGGAGGACTTCGATGTATCAAACCAAGTATTTCCAGGCAAGTGACAATCATGAGCTGGCAAAATTGCTGACGACTATCTTCAGTACGTCCCACGATGGACTGGCGATCTGTGACCGTAACGGCTACGTCCTGCTCTACAATGAGGCGTACTTGAACATCACGGGAGTTCCCGCAGACATCTTGAATAATTTTAGTTTTATGGAGCAAAAAGAAATGCATCTTGTTCCTGACTCTTCTGCTGTACGTGCGATTTTGACAAAACAAACCCATAGTGTCGTGATCGATTATGCAAACGGTCGGCAAGCGATTAACACGGCTACTCCGCTGCTCGATCCAACCAAGGAATTATTGTTTGTCGTGGGAAATGTGCGTGACGTCACAGAGCTGAATCAGCTTCAGAAGGAGCTGGAGGAAACACGTCAAATCAGCTCGGCATATCAAAGGGCGCTGGAGCATATCCAAACCGATGGTGACTTTGACGAGCAGATCATTTATCGCAGTGGGCTCATGCATCGAATCGCTTCACTCGCCAAACGCTTTGCGACCAACGACTCCCCCGTCCTTTTGCTAGGCGAGTCTGGTGTCGGTAAGGATGTCATGGCGAATTACATTCACGCCCAAGGCGGACGTACAGGGGAATTTATTAAGATAAACTGTGGGGCCATTCCTGAGCATTTGCTCGAGTCCGAATTGTTTGGCTATGAGAAAGGCGCCTTTACGGGAGCAAGCCAATCGAAGGAGGGATTGTTTGAGCTAGCGGATCGAGGAACCATTTTTCTCGATGAGATTGGAGACCTCCCTTTTCCTTTACAGGTGAAGCTCTTGAATGTATTGCAGGATGGGCGGATTCGCAGACTCGGGGGGAAAACATCGCGTCAGGTTAACATGCGAATCATCGCTGCCACCAATAGCGACCTGGAAGCGATGGTGGAACAAAAACGGTTTCGGCAGGATTTGTTCTACCGGCTAAATGTACTTGCTCTCACCATTCCACCCTTGCGTGAACGCCGCGAGGATATTCCGGCTCTCATTTTCTACTATTTGAAAAAGCTCGAATGGAAGTACCAGCAAGAAATGCGCATCGAAACAGATGTGTTAGAGGCACTGATGGATTATGACTGGCCAGGGAATACACGCGAGCTGAAAAATGTGGTCGAACGTTCTTTCCACATGTGTGAAAATGGGCGAATTACATTTGATCAGTTGCCGGCGTCCATTCGCAATACCCAGCAGACAGCCCTGCCGCTCCATCTCGCCAAAATGGATGAGCTGTTGCCGCTAAAAGAAGCGGTCAAACGGTTTGAACGTGCGTATATCCAACGCCTCTTGAAAGAGACAGACACCATGCAGCAGTGTGCGGATAAGCTGCAAGTGAACATATCCACACTCGTGCGAAAAAAACGCAGCCTCGGAATTAAATAGCACAAAAGGAAAAGCCCGATACACGTAGGTTCGGGCTTTCGCGTTATTTCAGAGGATAGTCTCGCAAAACTTCTGAGGGCTATCTCACAAGTCCTTCTCTTAATGTGTGGATCCCATGCTCCAGATACCCCTTCAAACAGCTTAAGACGTACACCCAGCCTTCTTTATTGTCGACTATTTTTTGAAGGAGCGCAGGATCATCATCTTGAAAGCCCTCTTCGTTCACTTCAATGATCGTCGTGGCTTCATCCAACGCTTTTAACGTAATCGTTACGGTATTTTCTTCTCCAGCCCACTGGAAAAAGATGCGTTTATTCACTTCGATTTCGTGAACGGTAATCCCTACTTCTGCGTTGTAAATATCGTAGAATAACGTAATGTTCTTCCCTTCCTCCCACCTTGCCGAGCTGGAAGAGAACCAGAAGTTGCCGATTTTCGCCGGGTCCACGAAAGCTTCGAATACTTCATGCGCAGGTCTGTTAATCTGAAATTTTGTAAGATTATTCATGCGTCCGTCAACTCTCTTTCTGAATGCTGCTTCCACCGTATCATAATCACATTTGCGAGACAAACGATAGAATGACTCCCTTTTATTCTTTTACTGCCCCAGAAGTAAGGCCAGAGATAATCCGCTTTTGGAAAATCAACACCATTACTACGAGAGGGATCGTCACGATGATGGAGGCAGCAGATATTTCTCCCCACGGAATTGTAAACATTCCCTGAAACATAACGATTCCCACAGGCACAGTCTTCATCGCTTCCTGCGTATTCAACGTCAGGGCGAACAAAAATTCGTTCCACGCTGCTATAAAAACGAGGATGGCCGTCGTAAAAACCCCAGGCATGGCGAGTGGGAAAAACACTTTGGTCATCGTCTGCCAAATGCTCGCGCCGTCTACTTTGGCTGCTTCGCCCAAATCACTCGGTATTTTGCGGAAAAAGATGGTTAAGTTCCAGATCGCAAGCGGCAGCGCGAAAGTTGTATAAGGAATGATCAGACCGATGTAGCTGTTCGTTAAGCCCATCGATTGCATGAACATAAAAATAGGCGAAATAGTAGCAATCTGTGGAAACATGGACACAGCCAGTACGACACCCAATATAATCGTCTTTCCCCGAAAGGACAGCCAGGCAATCGCATAGGCAGCAAAAGAAGCGATCGTAATGGAGTAAAGTGTGGTTAACGTCGCCACGACAGTTGAATTCCACAAGTAACGGGCAAACGGTCTTTCCGTGAAGACGCGGACAAAGTTGTCAAACGAAGGATTTTGGATGATAAAATGAAAGGCTCGCTCTCCAAACAGCTCCGCTGGTGGCTTCAATGCTGCGAGGAGAATCCATAAAAACGGGAACATCACAAGAAAAACGAATAGCAGTAAACCCACGTAAAACAAGGGACTCGTATGTTTGCGCATCCAATCACCTCCTTATTTGCCACTGCCATCACTCAGCAGATCAGCTCCTAATATTTTGACATAGCCGATGGAGATCAGCGCCACACATAAAAAAACAATGACTGCGAGCGCGGAGCCTTCACCGAAGCTCATTTGAGCAAACATCGTTTTGTACGCGTAAATGGAAATGGTCTCGGTCGAGTTCCCGGGTGCCCCACCTGTCAGCGTGTAAATCAAATCAAACACACGAAATGCATCCAATGTACGGAACAATAATGCCACCAGAATGGTTGATTTCAGCATCGGAAGCGTAATACGAAAAAATTGCTGGGTGCGGGTTGCACCGTCCACAGATGCTGCTTCATACAAGCTTTGCGGGATCGTTTGCAGGCCTGCGAATAAGAGCAAGGCCATGAATGGCGTCGTCTTCCACACATCTGCCAAAATAACGGAAAACATGGCGCCAGCCTTAGTCGTCAGGAGCATCCCCATATCTGAGATCAGCCCTGCCTGCTCAAAAAGATAGGCGACGATGCCATTTTGCCCGTCGTACAAAAACTTCCACATCATCGCGGAGATGACAGTCGGAATCGCCCACGGTATTAACACGGTTGCTCGAACAAGACTCCTTCCATGAAAAGGTCGATTGATCAACAGGGCAATCAATATGCCGAGCACCAATTCAATGGCAACGGAGATAATGGTAAAAAACGCCGTATTGTACAGAGCCCCCCACATCCGAGCGTCTGTTAAAAACCTCTTGTAGTAGGCAAAGCCAACAAAGTTGGGCTCGATAATCGAAGCTTCAATGCCTTGGATCACGCCAAGAGCACCCTCTGGCTTTGCAAGCAGCTTTTGTTCACTCATTTGCAAAAGAACCGCTCTGACTTCCCCCAAGCTCGTTTTGATTGCGTCTGTTTGTTCGTTCGAGAGGCTCACATATTTGAGTTCTGTGGGGACTGGTTTAAAGTCCAGCAATAACTGGTCGATCATTTGGTATCGGCTCGCGACCTCGCCTGTTTGGTTGAGGGAAGTGTTCATTTGTTCGATTTGCGCTTGGAGCGCGTTCAATTTTTCCTTTGATGACCCTTCTGCAGAGTCCGCCTCCCTCTTTACATACCGAAGCAGATTGGGTAACGTACTGACGTAGCGCTCCATATCTAGTCCGTATGAAGAGTGAATCTCTGATTTCGTCGGGTCGTTCAACCGGATGTCGTGCAGACTGATCCAAAAGGATCGCATGACAGGCCAAATCGCGATAACAAGTATAATGAGCAGTGCAGGAAAAATTAGCAAATACCCCATCTGTTTTTCTGAGAGAGACATTTTGGTTGATCGATTCATCCGTTCACCACCTTCCTTCCCACTAGAAGCTTGCTTGTGATTGCCCGATCGTTGTGTAACTTCCAAGGAAGCCGGTTAGACCCCCTTGGAAGCCCCACATGTTGCCGCTTATTTTTTCATCAGGTCGTTCATCTGCGTTTCCATGTTTTGCACCGCTTGCTCGGCTGTTTGCTGCCCTGCTAGCGCTTTGGATACTTCGATCTGGATCACTTCCGAAATTTTTGGATAGATCGGAGTCGTTGGACGAGATACAGCAGCACTTACGCCATCGACGAAATCTTTGTTGGCAAACAACGGACTGGCTTTTTGAACATCGGCATCATCGTAGGCTGGCAAATAGGTTGGTGCGAGCCCACCTTCTACCGCGGATATTTTCTGACCCTCTGGACCTGTCATGAATTTGAGGAATGCCCACGCTTCTTTCGGGTGCTTCGAGAACTTGTTGATTCCGCCCATCCAACCGCCGAGTGCTGCTGCGGAGCCTGCATCGCCAGCTGGCAGTGGAGCGATCGCGACTTGACCGACGATTTTGGACTGACCCTGATCCTGCGCCAACGCGAACTGATACGGCCAGTTGCGGATAAAAGGTGCCTGCCCCTCGAGGAATGCCGTATGTGATTCCGGCTCCATGAATGTGGTGATATTGGTTGGGACGAAATCGGATTTGACGACCTCGATCATTTTTTTCAACCCTTTGATCGTAGCTGGATTGTTGACCACTACTTTGCCTTGTTCATCCAAAATTTTTCCACCGTACGATGCACTGAACTCGACAAAGTTACAAACCAAACCTTCATATTGCTTGGCTTGCATCAAGTAGCCGAACTTCGTGCTGCCCTTGCCCTTCGTTGCTTTTGCTTGGGCAATCAAGTCATCCCACGTCTTTGGAGCTTCGGATACGAGATCTTTGCGGTAGAACAAGAGACCCGCGTCGATAAACTTGGGCATGGTCCATTGCTGGCCGCCAAAGTTCCCGGCATCCATGGCCCCTTTTATATATTTTCCGGTTTCGATTCCATCTTGCTCCATCAGGCGATCGAGCGGAAGGAGATAACCCGCTTGTGCGAATTCGGCTGGCCAAATGACGTCGAGGTCAAACACGTCGATCTCAGACGATTGTGCACTGAACATCGTGACGTACTGATCATGGCTTTGCCCTGTATCCGCAGGCATTTCGCGAATCTCAATCTCGATATTCGGATTTGCTTTTTGAAACGCCTCCACGAGCTTTACAGTGGAATCCGTTGAGTCTTTGCCCCGTGCGTAGACGAGCTTGATTTTTTCTGCTGGTTGCTGTGCTGGCTCTGTTTTGGGTGCGGATGGTGTTGCAGGCTGTGATGGGGTTGTATCCGTAGAAGCTTGCTGTGGTGTGGAGGAACATGCTGCCAATGAGAAGGCCATTACTAAGGTAAGTCCAACGGATGTAAGTCTTTTCACAACTTTCATCTAAGTAACCCCCTATGCTATGTTTTAAAACGCACTGCTTCACCTTTTTGTGCGGATGCGTAGATGGCTTCGATCAATCTGTTGATGTACAAGGCTTGTTCCGGTGTGCAGAGAACCTCTGCCTTCCCTTCGATGGCGTCGATGAAATTACGGAATAAGAGTACGCGTTCTTTTTGAGGCTTTGGTTTTATTTCTGTCGAGGCAGTTACGCCGTTCCACTCGTGGTAAAGCGTGAACTGGTTATCCAATAAACGCAGGGATGCCCCGCCCTCTTGTCCATATAGTTGAAGGAAAACGTTTTCCTCTTCGATGTGAGAAGCCCAGCTTGCATCGAGCGTAAGCGACAATCCGTTTTCAAAAGTGATCATCGCTACAGCCATATCTTCCACGTCAAACTTCCCGCTATCGTCGATCCTGCCCCACTCTGACAAGCCACGTTTGTGAGGCCCGAATTGCGCGTACGTTTGCCCGAGGACGGATACAGGCTTTGGATGATCCAAGAGCCACAAGGTCAAATCGAGCATATGTACGCCGATATCAATCAACGGTCCGCCGCCTGCCCATTCTTTTTGCGTAAACCAGCTTCCCCATCCTGGAATTCCATTTCGTCTGACCCAACCGGTCTTGGCGTGATAAATGTTTCCAAGCTTTCCTTCTTTCAGCCACGTTTTGACTTGCAGGGAATCGCTTCGGAATCGGTTGTTTTGTGCGACCATGAGGATTTTATCTGCTTTCTTCGCGGCTTCGATCATTTCTGTTGCTTCCTGGGCATTCATCGCCATCGGCTTTTCGCACAGCAAGTGTTTGCCTGCTGCAAGCGCACTTTTGGTTGCTTCTGCATGCAAGTAGTTCGGGACACAAACAATGATCGCGTCTGTATCAGACTCTTGTAGCATGGCCTCGTATTCGGTGAAAACCTGCGGGATGTCATGCCGCTTTGCACGATAGGAAGCCATTTCTGCGGAAACATCTGCAATGGCAACTACCTCTGCTCGCGGCTCTTCCTTGATCGCCTCCAAGTGTGCTTCTGTAATCCCCCCTGCACCGATGATTCCGATTTTCCATTTGCGTCGATTCGTCATTTTCTCCCCTCCTACACCCACCATAGATTCTGGACTGGTTCTCGCAAGATGACTTGCTGCAGATTTTGAACAGCGCGTGAAAAGCCTTCCTCAATCGACATGATGGCATCCTCGTGCTCGATGCTCACGACATAATCGTATCCATTCATACGCAGTGCACTCATCATATCCGCCCACGTCTGCTGCGAATGCCCATAGCCTACGGTTCGGAAATACCAAGCACGTTCATGTAGATTGGCGTAGGAATTCATATCCGTCAGCCCGTACATGTTCACTTTTTCCTGGTCAATATACGTGTCTTTCGCATGGAAATGATAGATGGCTTTTTCTTTGCCCAAGATTTTGATCGCAGCTACCGGATCAATCCCTTGCCACCACATGTGACTTGGATCGAAGTTTGCCCCAATCCCCTCGCCTACCTGTTCCCGCAGCTTCAGCAGTGTCCCTGGCGTGTGGACGAGAAAGCCGCCATGCAGCTCCAACGCAACCTTGACATGATGCTCAGTCGCATACGCAGTCCATTCGCGCCAGTACGGGATGAGCTTCTCGTTCCATTGCCAATGGAGCACGTCTCGATACTCATTGGGCCAAGGAGCAACGGGCCAGCTCGGGTACTTCGCTCCTTCGTGGTCCCCTGCCGTGCCAGAGAAGCAATTGACCACAGGCACCTCCAGCATCTCGGCTAGCTGTACCGTTTTCACAAACGTATCGTGAGATTGCTGCGCAAAGCTTTTATCTGGTGTCAACGGGTTGCCGTGACAACTAAGCGCGCTGATTATCAATCCCCGATCCTCTACTGCTTTTTTGTACGCTCGTCTTTTTTCTGGACTTTCCAACAGCTCATCCAGATTGCAGTGTGCATTGCCCGGATAGCAGCCTGTGCCGATTTCCACCGCCTCTAAACCTGCTGCCTTCACATGATCCAGCATTTCTTCGAACGACTTCTCGCTAAAAAGAACGGTAAATACGCCAAGCTTCATATCTCTTCACCCCTTTTGAATGCGTAAACTCGTTTGCTTCTTCTATATGGTAAGACTTGTTACCTCACTCCAGTAAAGCGCTTACAGTTTGGCGAATCACGAGATGGTGTGGGACGGCGCTCATTCGCTCTACAGGTTCATGGCGGATTTGTCTGAGTAATTGCTCTGCTGCGGCTTTTCCGTACATGAACGGGTCATTGTGCACGGTGGTGAGCATGGGGCGGGAAAGTGAGGCAAGCTCCAAATTGTCGAAGCCCATGACGGAGATGTCTTCTGGTACACGAATGCCATGATCGTACAAGTAATTGAGGACGCCAACCGCCATCAGGTCTGTGGCGACAAAAACGGCTGTCGGACGAATTTTTTCCTCACAAATACGGCGCATGGCTTCGTAACCGCTCTTGGCTGTGAACTCTCCTTCCACGACGAATCCTTCATGGATGGGCAAATCATGTGCCCGCATGGCTTTTCGGTAACCGCCCATGCGATCCAGACCGCACGGCGGGTCCCATAACGGACCAGAAATACACGCGATTTTTGTATGGCCTTGCGAGATGAGATAGGCGGTAGCATCATAGGAGGCTTGCACATTATTGACGTTGACAGTAGGAATCTGATAGCCGGGCAAATCGTGGCCGGTAACAACAAGGGGAACCTGAATCTCTTGCAGCGTCTGGATATTGCCCTCCAGGAAATGAATACTCGCGATAATGACACCATCGATTTGTTTTTCTTTGAACAGTCGCAAGTACTTCAGCTCTTTGTCCACCACTTCATCGGATATGGCCAAAAACATGCTGTAGTCGTACTCGCTAATGACGCTGTCAATTCCGTAAATGAGATTGGAGTAAAAATTGTTGGAGATATCGGGAATCATCACCCCGATGATGCGGGTTTCTTTGCTAACCAAGCTCCTGGCAATCGCATTCGGCTGAAAGCCCGTCTCTTGCACGATTTTCAAGACTCTTTCTCGCAGCTCTGGACGGACTGGCTTGGAATTGTTCAGCACGCGCGAAACAGTCGCGATGGAAACGTTGGCGAGTTGTGCGATGTCTTTAATGGTTACAGTAATGGTTCTTCACTCACTTTCTATCTAACGGGTAAACGTTTTCCTAATCTGAAAATAACACCCAGCTTTTGTTTTGTCAATATTCAGTTAATTATAAATACTGTTGACATCACGAGAACGTTACTAAATAATGTACCGTATAATTTAGTTACTAAATTAATTATGTATGAAGGAGGTTTTGTCATGAATGTTTTGCTTACAGGAATAACAGGTTATGTTGGATCTGTAGTCGCCGAGCATTTTCAGTCTCTGGGGTATCAGGTTACTGGACTTGTTCGATCGAAAGAGAAAGCAGAGCGATTGCTCTCACAAGGGTTCACCCCTATTGTTGGCGATCTTGCGGATACCACACTGCTAACAGAAAGTGTTAAAAAATTCAATGGTGTCATTCATATGGCGATCTCGCACACACCTGATATGGAAAAACTCGATGTAGCAGCGGTTCAAGCAATGCTGAAAGGTTTGGAAGGCACTGGGAAGCCATTTATTTATACGAGCGGTACGCTGATCTATAACGATACGTACGAGAATGTCGTGAATGAGGACTCTCCTCTTGCTCCCTTGCCTTTTCTCCAATGGAAAGCGAACCAGGAGCAGGAAGTTTTAGGAGCAGCCGAGCGTAATATTCGTACGATCGTCATACGTCCAACGCTTGTATACGGTCGAGGCGGTGGACTCGTCCAAGCAACGATTCAAAGGGCGAAGCTCTCTCAATCAGCCAACTATATTGATGACGGGCAAACGGCATGGTCTACGATCAATGTTGATGATTTAGCGAGACTTTACGAATGCGCTTTTTTACGAGCACTGCCAGGATCATTATTCAATGCAACTTCCAAGGAAATGATCACGACGAAAGAACTCATGACTTCGATTGCTAAAATAGCTGGGATAGAAAAAGTAGAATCATGGAGTTATGAGGATGCGGCCAAAGCATTAGGACCAGCCGCTTGGGGGGCAAGTATCAACCAGAGAGTATCTGGCTTGCGCGCGGAACAACAATTGCATTGGAGTCCCTCTGCGAACTCGATCCGCAAAGAGCTGGAGCAAGGTTCTTATCAAAACAAGTAAAAACCATAGTCCATCATCGAACTATGGTCGTGCTTCATCGCTATCCTGATACGCATGCAGGAATCTGATTGATTTCGTTAAAATCCGTATGAGTGCCTGCGCATCATCCGTACCAAGATGCTCATGCAATTGCTGAAAACGATTAAACAGCTCTTGCTCTCTCGCTGCCACAAAATCAAAGCCCTCTTTCGTAGGGGCTACGAGAATGGAGCGTCGATCCTTTGGTCCCACGGTACGGGTGATAAACCCAAGCTGTTCGAGTGATTGAATGACGTGCGTCACAGCTGCTGACGTTATTTTCAACTGCTTGCCTAGCTCGGAAACTCTGATGCCGTTCGTGCCTGGGGGACTTACGTAGGTCAAGTGAACTAGCAAATTCAATTCGCTCTGACGGAGGTCTTTCGACGGACTGAAAACATGTCCGATCCGCTTTAACTGACCAAATGCGAGAGCCAGCTCTTTCGTCGTATGATCAATGGTAACATCCGAGTTTGTATGGTCTGTACTCATCCGTTTAGACTCCCATTCTTTGATGGTATCAATCGATTATTTACGAAAAGAAATGACATTGTCAAGAATGAGAGTCCACATACGACTCGAAAAAGCACCGTATGCCAGGTCTGAACTCTGACATACGGTGTTTATCCTACCTACTCTATTCTGGGAAGCAGAACTGCATCTTGCTAAACGATCTGCGCAATTCGATCACCTTGGACTGGACTACCTCGGGCTTTTCCCTGCCTGACAACACACTTACAATCAGCTCAGCAATCGTGTTCATCTCTTGTTCCTTCATGCCAAAGCGAGTGACTTCTGTCGTCCCGATACGCAAACCACTTGGGAAGTCCCAATCCTCTGGCCCGTCACCTGGAATCAAATTTTTGTTCGTGATGATGTTCGCTTCTGCCAACCGCTTGCCTACCTCGTAACCACCGCCAAACTCTTTTACGTCCAGAATGACTTGATGTGTACGTGTATAGCCTTTGTGCGCGCAAAGCACTCGAATTCCCCGTTCATCGAATGCTTTTCCCAGTGCTTGTGCATTCGTCACAATTTGCGCCATGTATTCCTTGCCAAACGCCAAAAACTCCGCCGCCGCTGCAGCCAATGCCGCTACCCGGTTGACTTGATGTGTCGCGGCAAGTGCTGGGAAGATGGCATCTGTAATCGGTACCGATAGTTCCGGGTCATTCCAGACGATGATACCGCTTTGTGGGCCACTAAATGTTTTCCCAGCAGAGCCAGTTATCACACATGCCCCTTCTCGCAACGGGTCCTGAAATTGACCGCCACCGATCAACCCCAGCTGGTGTGCGCCATCAAAATAAATGCGACCGCCCCATTCTTTCACGATCTCAGCCATCTCCTTCAGTGGAAATGGAAATAAGGTCATGGACGCGCCTAGGGTAACGAGCTTTGGCCTAACTTGTCGTGCGACTTTGGCGAACTCGTCCAAATCAACGGTAAGCTCAACGGGGTCCATTGGCACATCGACAATTTGTAAACCGCGAATGCCAGCAGGCCCGTCTACCCGATTGCTGGAATGCCCCCCAAACGGTTGCGAGATCGTCATAATCGTATCGCCCGGTTGCGTTAACGCCGCATAGACCGTCATGTTCCCGATCATGCTCGCTACCAACCGATGGTCAGCAAAATTGGCTTGGAATACTTTTTTCAATAGCTCAACACATAACGCTTCGATTTCATCGATATATTTCGTGCCAGCGAACCATCTCTGTGTGCTGCCGATATGTCCTTCCGCAGCGCGAGTACCAACCTCAGAAGCGAGCAGTTGACGTACGATGGGCGTGGTGGGTGCTTCTGGTGCGAGCAAATTCAGGCATTCCTCGCCTCGCCAAATCGCATTGCGGTTGACAGCATTCACGATCTCTTGCTGGATCAGACGGTGGGACGGACTCTCTTCGATAATGGAACGCGCCCATTGCAAAACACGTGAATCATGTACTTCCCCCTTCATTTCAACCGTACTCATGCCATTACCCCCTATTCATCATTGGAATGGTTCGTAAGCAATTTGCCGAGGTTGATCCAGTTTTCTTCCATCAAGAAAGAGGCAAGTTGGCTGTTGTTGTCTCGAATCGCTTCGATGATTCTGCGGTGCTGTTCTACTGATTCCACCCCTTCTAAGGAACCGAACCGAGCAAATTCCAAACGCCGAATTTTCGGTACAACTCGCTCAAGTGCCAGGTAGATTTCACGATTTCCCGCAGCCTCGAGGATCACGTCGTGAAAGCCGTCATCTGCTTCGATCGCTTTGCTCACATCTTGCTGTTCGAGTGAGACCTCCAGCTTTTCATTCCACTCCTCCAGACTACGGATGACCTCTGACTCAAGTGGCATCGCCAAACGTGCTGCCAAACCGTGCAAAGCCGCAACAACAGGAAAAGCGTTCTTCGCCTCCTTTTCAAGTAAGGGGGTCACCCGTGTTAGAGAGCCTGGAACAGATTCAATAAGCCCTTCGTCCTCCAACCGCTTGAGCGCTTCTCTCACAGGTGTTCGGCTGACGCCAAATAAAGCCGCTAGCTCGTTGTCGTTGACTCGTTGTCCTGGCTTTAGTTCTAGCATGATGATCGCTTTCTTCAAGCCTTGGTATACTTGTTCGCGTAATGTGGGGCGTTCGATTTGTTTGATTAGGTTTGTGTCCATGAAACCAATATATTGGTTTTGTTTATTTCTGTCAATTTTAAATATTTAGATATATTTTCCGCGCGCGTGATTTTGAAAAGCGAATGATTTTCCCCCTCTAACTATTAGCCGTTATACCAAACGTACAGAAAAAGAGACTGCCCCACCAGTATCATTTACGAATGGGATAGCCTCTTCATTTTTGAACGTAACGCTATGATTCTGCCGGAGGACAACCATACTCCCGTACAATCTGCTCCTTCATCTCTTCAACCGGAAACCCTTCCGGATAAGTCGTCATCATTAGCATTGCGCCTTGGAGCGCCGAAGAAAAATAGAGCGATCTCAATCTCGGCTGCTTTACGCCTAACTGCTTGAATATCTGGCACTGGACTTCAAACTGCCTGCGTGACTCCTCATTTAATTGCTCTCTGTAAGAAGCAAGTACCCGATCATCTTCGGGCTGCGTCTGCAAATTCAAGTAAAAACGATAGACATCCGGTCGCTGGTAGACGTTATCAAGCGCACCGTCGACAATATGGCGCAGCTGTTCGTGCGGCGTTGCGAGCTTCGTAGCAGCCTCTATCACTTCTTTTACTTCCTCGATCCGTACCTGGACCATCGCGGCGAGAAGCTCTTCTTTGCCTTTGTAATAATTGTAAAGCAGTCCCTTCGATATCTGGGCTTGTTTGGCTACATCGTCGATTGAGGTCGCGTGGTAGCCTTTTTTTATGAAGAGCGTCATCGCAGCTGCATGGATTTTGTCTTTTGCGGCTTGGCGAATACGTTCATTTTCAGCTGGGGTACGTGGCACGGTTTACGTCAATCCTCCAAAAATTCAGTGATAGCGCGAGCGATTTCTTCAGGATGCGTCAACGTCGGTTTATGATCGGCACCCGTAATCTCGATAAACCTTCTCTCTGGTAATACTTCTTTAAAATATTCAGCAATCCGCTGCGCATCCAGGGCATCTTCCTTCCCGATAATGAAGCATGCCTGATTGGCTAATTCTTTGAGCCGCTCAATGGCAGGGGGCTGCGGCCATACGGACTCCCATGTCGCCCACTCGAACATTTTCGCTAGATTATGCTTCGCCATCTCTACCAGTAGGTCCTTTTGCGGACTTGCCATCACGAAGCGGTATGGGCAGGCCGATAAGGACAGCTCTACCATTCGGTCAACATTCGGTGCTGCTTGGATTTTCTGCATCCATTCCGTGAACGGCTGACTCGGTATATACCCTGTCACATCAGGAGCAATCAGCACGAGCTTGCTCACTCGCTGCGGATAAGTCAGCCTAAAATCCATAGCAATTCGACCGCCTATCGAGTGCCCTACGAGAGTGGCTTCATCCAGCTGGAAATGGTCCATGACGGCAAGTAAATCATCGACGTAGTTCGCTGTCTCTGTTGGAGACGGCGATTTCCCGCATCCGCGTCCGTCGAAAGCGATGACCTGATAATGCTTCGCCAGAATCGGCGCGACGAACGTCCAATCTCGCAAATCAGCACCGCCACTGTGCAAGAGAATAACTGGTTTTCCTTCTCCTGTAACCTCATAGTACAAATCCATCGGTGATCCCTCCGTGAATTGTAGATTTGGTATATGATCCCAGTTTATTATTGAATGAACGTTTAGTCAATAATAAACAATTTCATTCCCATACAAAACAAAAAGCCCTAATCAACATGATCAGGACTTACCTCTTCACGTCAGACACAGAACAATCACGCTTCCGACTGAATACGCTTCGCCTCTGCATACAGCACTTGAATGAACTTTTTCATATTAATCCGAATATCTGAACCAGGCGATGCGGCATTGCTCTTTAGCTCCGCCATCTTCTTCCACACATACGTAAAATCAAAAAACTGCGAAGCGTAATTTTCGAACTTCCAATTCGAGAGGTCTGCAAGCCCAAGAGACGCCAAATGATTCAGCGACTGATAGATCGCTCGACGGACTCTCTGCTCAGAAGCTTTGACAACCTTGGCGACTTGTGGATCGTCCACAGCTACTCCGAGCCTGTCCTGTGCTACTGCCACAAAAATCTCTTTCAGGGCTGGAAATCCATTTTTAAACGTATGCGTCTGTTCGTATCCATGCAAGAAGTCCAAAATATCTAGCAAATCGTTGCTTCCATTGTCTCCCGCGATACCCAGCTCCGTTAACAGAAACTGACCCGCCTCTCGAAGTGGTTTGCCCTGTGACGGACGAAGTTGTCCGGAAGGCTGCTGGTCCACTTGCATGACGGCATTCAGCGATTTGTGAATGTCCCGTATCGAACGCTCTAGGCGAATTTTCTCGATTACTTTTTGGAGGATGGTCACTACTTCGATCTTGTTTACGGGCTTGATAATGTAGTATTCACTTCCAAGGGCGTAAGCTTGGGCAATCAAATCTTTCGTTTCTGCCTGCGAAATCATGACGATCTTTCCTGTGAATGTCGGCTTTACTTGGCGAATCGTCTCAATCCCATCCCGGTTGGGCATGAACAAATCGATCAGCAAAATATCTACGTTGCGTGCGGTTAACGTATGACCGTCTACCATCGAGCCGTCAGATGCTTCCCCCACGACTTCGCCCAGATTCTCGTCTTCAATGATTTCCGTCAACATAAGACGTACAGCATCATCGTCATCAACTAAATAAAACAGCATCTTCTCACTCTTTCTTCGTTATCGGATCAATTGGTAATCGCATGAGAAATGTTGTCCCCTTCCCTTCTACTCCATCCTGTAAGGAGATTTCCCCTTGCCATTGTTCCACCAATTGTTGTACATAAGACAGTCCGATCCCTGTAGAGGGGTTGCCGGTTCGATCGTATTTCGTAGTAAAGCCAGGCTTGAAAAGCAAAGCCTTTCGCCGTGGAGGTACCCCCGGTCCGTCATCGTTGATTCTGATTTCCACAACATCGCCTATCCGATCAATTGCAATGGAAATAGCTCCTGTTTGCTGGATGGCTTCCACTGCATTTGCCACCAGATTATTGATTAGAGAGAGCATCATGAAAACATGGTAGAGCGGATGTGTCCCCGAAATGGAAGCTGTGATTTGTATGTCCTTCTCCAACAAAGTTGCATACTTCATATTGCTTCGATTAATAATGTCCACGAGCTGATGGATGTCCATGTAGTCCGAAATGCTTTCATCGGATATCAGCTTGTGAAGCCCTGCAAAAATACGTTGGTTGTCCTTTTTAATCTCGTGAACCTCGCCTGCGACAATCAATGCTCGCTTGGCGAAGCTCTCTACATTCGAAGATACTACCTGTTCTTTATGAAGCTCATGCAAGCCCTGGTATAGCTCGAAAGACTTCATACTAATACTCTCGGCATTTTGCAGTGTTTTTTTCAGATGAATCGATTCCTCATACAGGTTTGAAATAAGCATCAGCATATGCTCGTTCTGTTTTCTTGTCTGTTGCTCCCGCGACTGTGCTTCGTACAGCTTCATCATATTGAGAAAACTAATCACGATAAAGCTGTGGGATAGCGCGATGACAAGCATCTCTTGCACCGCTCCCCAAGTGAGGACAGTATCCAGTAGCACATATTGGGATAGAACCTCCAACAGATCTGCCAATACCTCAATGACCATCCCCATCAATCCAACCAGAATCGTCCTGTTGTGAAAACGGCGCATTCCGGTTAGATAAAACAGAACAGAATAGGCGAAATAAAAGAAAAAGCTAGAATAATGCGCTTGGAGGGAAGCCTCCCATGCTGTATGATTCCCCGCGATGAGGTCGATCACAATCCGAAAGCATACGACCGTCATCCCCGTCAAAAAGCCAGCGAGTACAGATGGAATTCGTTGAAACAGTAATAAAAAGAAGAAAAAGGTAGGAGCTCCAAAGCTAATTCGAAATGTCTCATTGACGGGATAAAATTTCAACTCTCCTGCCAACGGGACCGTAATGAGCATGAGCGCCAATATATACCAATCTCGTTTTACTTGTGTCTGAACACGCATGCCTCTCACTTCCCATGTTGTTTCTTGATGCCCCTATCTATTTTTATCGAGAATGTGTAAAAAGCACAAGTCTCAAAAAAAATGTGAAACTCACATGAAACAATCTGTGAGTTTTTGTTTTATTTTGTAGGGTGGTTGTAAAGTGATCATTATATGTATTTCGCGAAGCATGGAAGCGCTTTCTATACACTTCGCGTTAGAGCAATGTATTCGATTTTTGGGGGGAAAGGCGTTGATTCAACAGGTTTTACTCGTGGATGAATTACAACAATGGGTGGAACAATATCGTTCCAAGGCATCTGAAGGAAAATGTGCCAGTTATATCCCTGCTTTGGACAGAACGGATCCGAATCAGTTAGGTATTTGCATCATCGAGCCTACAGGAAAAATGCACACGGCGGGTGACTGGGAAGTTCCTTTCACGATGCAAAGTATTTCGAAAGTAATCAGTTTTATTGCTGCTTGCTGCTACCATGGTATCCCTTACGTGTTGGATCGGGTAGATGTAGAACCGACTGGAGATGCATTCAACTCCATTATCCGTCTGGAAATGAACAAGCCAGGTAAGCCTTTTAATCCGATGATCAATGCGGGAGCGATTACGACCTCTTCACTTCTCCCTGGTCAAACACCGGATCATAAACTGCGTTACTTGTATGCATTTTTCAGTAAAATTACTGGTGCTACGCCAACGGTGAACGAGGAAGTGTTTCTTTCCGAATGGGAAAACTCTCACAGAAACCGGGCACTCGCTCACTATTTAAAGGATACTGGCTATTTGGCGTGTGAAGTGGAAGACGCTTTGGAGGTCTATCTCACCCAATGCTCGATTGAAGTAACCACCGAGCAAATTGCCTTGATCGGTCTCCTTTTGGCACTCGATGGCTACCATCCGATGCGCAACGAACAAGTTCTCCCGAAGGATGTCGTCCGTTTAGCCAAAGCACTGATGCTCACCTGTGGCATGTACGATGCATCGGGCAAATTCGCCGCGAATGTTGGCCTGCCAGCAAAAAGTGGCGTCTCTGGCGGAATCATGACACTGGTTCCTCCTAACCGCAAACCACATTCACCGTTTCAAGATGGTTGTGGAATCGGTATTTTTGGACCTTCCATTGATGGTTGTGGAAACAGTGTAGCGGGCGTTTCATTGTTAAAACATATGGCTCAGGAATGGGATGTAACGATTTTTTAGAGAATACTAAGGAAACATTCATAACAAAATTCGAGGTGACACGATGCAACAATTCCTACTTGATGTAACAGCTTCTATAAACGATTTTTTGTGGTCCTATATTATCATTGTCATGCTAATCGCGTTAGGCTTGTTCTTTACCTTCCGAGGTAAATTTTTGCAAGTACGTATGTTGCCGGAAATGATCCGTTCCATTAAAGAAGGCAGAGCGAAAGACGATGGTGGCATCTCCCCTTTTCAAGCTTTCGCTATTAGTATGGCCGCGCGTGTCGGCACAGGGAACATTACAGGAATTGCCATTGCCATTGCTTTAGGTGGTCCTGGCGCCGTATTCTGGATGTGGGTCATTGCAATTATCGGTTCAGCATCCAGTTTTGTTGAGAGTACGCTCGCTCAGATTTATAAAATCAAGGATAAAAACGGTTTTCGTGGCGGTCCGGCTTATTACATGGAAAAAGGACTGAACAAACGTTGGATGGGCGCACTGTTTGCTGTCCTCATCACCCTTTCGTTTGGTCTCGTATTTAACGCCGTGCAATCCAACACTATCACGATTGCCTTTGAAAATTCGTTCGGTACTGACCGATTGACAATCGGAATTATCATGACGATCGCATTTGCATTGATTATTTTCGGTGGTGTGAAACGCATCGCAAAAATGTCTGAGTACATCGTGATTGTCTTGGCCGTGTTGTACATAGGTATGGCCCTGTTTATTGTGATGATGAACATCACCGAGATGCCTGCACTGATCACGTTGATTGTGAAAAACGCGTTTGGATTCGAGCAATTTGCTGGTGGAACCCTGGGTGCAGCCCTGATGCACGGCATCAAGCGTGGTTTGTTCTCTAACGAAGCTGGTATGGGTAGTGCCCCGAATGCTGCAGCTACAGCAACGACAAGCCATCCAGTGAAGCAAGGTTTGATTCAAGCATTCGGTGTTCTATTCGATACCCTCGTGATCTGTACAAGCACAGCTTTCATTATTTTGCTGTCCGGCGCATACACGCAACAAGGACTGAGTGGCATTGAGCTGTCCCAAGCAGCACTGAGCATTCATATTGGTTCTTGGGCGTCTGGCTTCCTTGCCATTATGGTATTCCTGTTCGCCTTCAGTACATTGATCGGGAACTACTATTATGGCGAGACCAACATCGAGTTTTTAAAGACAAGCAAAGCATGGCTCATGCTATATCGTTTAAGTGTACTCGCCATGGTGTTGTTCGGATCAGTGGCAAAGGTACAGCTCGTATGGGATTTGGCCGATTTGTTCATGGGCCTCATGGTCATCGTCAATCTGATTGCGATCGCCATGTTGTCAAAAGTCGCCTATGCTGCGCTACATGATTATTTGGAACAGAAAAAAGCAGGAAAAGATCCTGTGTTCTACAAGGACAGTATTGAAGGTCTCGATAATATTGAAGCCTGGGATAATGCTACTCCTTCCTCCAACAAATAGCTCTACGAATAAAAACGAGAAGCCCGTGTGGTAGCGGCTTCTCGTTTTTCATTTACAATCGCGGATCGATCTCTTTTTCCTTCGCCACTTCAAAGAGCATCGTTGCGACTACTTTTTGATATTCCGTATTTTCTGGAGAAATTTCGTCGAATTTGAACCCAAGCATCCGCTCCCCCAGCCTGTGTTCCTTCATCGAAGTCTTGAGCTTTTGCGTAATATTTTTCTGATTGAACAGCTTTCGGTACTTGTGTGGAAAACGGTAGTCGTAGCCATAAATAATCGCCAAGTACTCCGGATTGCGAACCTTCATGGCAGGAACGACCTTCTGATCGATGACCTCTGGCTTGATCACGATGCCTTCCATCTTGTTTTCCAGTGTAATCGTGGCAAAGTAACGTGTCGCTAGTTCATATGCATTCGGCTCAGACAAATCGATGGCGAGAAAATGATCGTCATTTACGAAGCGATACATATCGGATGTATCCGATTTCGGCAATTGCTCGTCCCCATTCAAATAGACAGCCTTTAGAATGGAAAATGACTTGTAGGCTAACTCCCCTTCTCCTGCATAGAGCTCCATCTGTTTTTGGTAAATGTGATAGGCCTCCAAATGCTTGTCGACAGGAACGTAGCTCTCTTTGATTTCTCGTACATACTTGTAGTTTTGATACAAGCTCGAACCGAATTTTTCCGTGAGCGCACTCTTGGAAAGGTGGAACTGGTCTTTTTCGAATCCGCTCTCGTCATAGTTGTGAATGAGTTGGTGAAGCGCCTCTTCAAAACCATTTTCCTGCAAAAATGCAAATTCACTGTGCAGCGCGGATTCGATTGGTTTGAACTGCTTTTCGATCAAGCCCTTCCCTATTGCACTCCACGGCAACAATTCGCCATCCAAGATGAGCATTGCCATTTCATTCTGCTCCATGTATTCGCTGAACCTTGCATGTAGCTTGTCATAAATTAGTGTCAAATCAACTTGATTGATGGCATAACCGTTTCTGCTGATCGCAAAGCATTTGTCGCGATCATGATGGAGATAGAGATTGCATCTCGAACCCATGTATTTCGGCTGTAACACGACTTGCTGAATGCCTCGACTCGCGAAGTAGTCCAGCCCTGCCTTCAAAGACTCCAATTCCTGAGTCGCCTGATCCTTATCCGCCGGAGGCATCGTTCCGGAAATAAAATTGACCTTATTTTGCGAACAGTAACGGAGTCGACGGAGTTCTTCCTCTTCCAAGTCTCCCATGGATACTTGTTTTTCTGCATGGAACAAGATCGGCAGCTCATCAGTCATCACCCGATGCTCAGACTGAAACGATTTGAAAAACGGCTTGTGTGCGATCACGACGGAGGTCAAAGCATTTCCGTGCACACATCCTGTATCGAGATGGAGCTTGTTCTTCAGGCGAAACGTTTTTTGCGCCGCAATATGTCCAAAAATATGGTACGGATGGTTACTGACCGCTTCACCCGTCAAAAATGCGAGTTGCTCTTCCAATGAAGCTGTTCGATCTATCCGAAAATTACGTTGGCGCCGCATCGAATTTGTATCAAGCTTTCCCATATACTTCTTTTTGCAGGGAGCGTGTGTTACATAATAGGACGGGCCAGTCAGTGCGTTCGATCGATAAAACGGCTGAGCGAGCGTATACAGGTGATTGAACATCGCTGTTAGTTCAGCATCTTTTTCCAGGACGTGTGTGGAATCAAAGTAATTCTCCAATAGCTGCGGGTCTACCCCTTTTAATTCCTTTCGCAAGTACTTGTAGACAAAATTTTCGTGGTTCCCGACAACAAACAAGAAATGCTGTTGATTTTCGTATAGAAACTCGATGATCTCCCTGGTTTGCGCTCCTTTGTCGATCCAGTCCCCTGCTATGATGATTTTGGTATGCTGCACCTTGTCAGTCGAGATGAGACGATTGTCCTCGAGCTTGAATCCGTAGTTTTGCAGGAGACCTTTTAATTCGTGGACGCATTCGTGAATGTCTCCGATGATAATGTATGTTTGGTCTTTGGGAAGGATCGTAGCCAGATAGGCATCCTTATTTTCGATCATGACCTCATAACGTGGATTAGCCACCCCATCAGCTAGTGCGTAAAAATCTTTGTGCCGTATCCGGTGTATGTTGTGGTACCCTTCCTTGGATAATGCCCGAAGCACTTCTTGCTTTAACCGGAGAATATGGTTGGTAATCAGTTTTTTTGACCGCTCGGATGCATAGTAATCTTCCCGATTGCGATAATCAAAGAGGATCACCTCCAATCGGTAATTGTTCTCGGCTGCAATTTCGCGGACTTTCGAACGGAAGTCTTCTGCTAGTCCTGTTGTATCGACAACCACGAATTCGGCGTTGATCGGAAACGATGTCACCAAGCGCAGCTTTTCAAACAGGAGCTGAAATGCCTGCTCGCTGGCCTCAAGCATCACCTGATCATACTTGTCGTAATCATAGCCCAGCAGTTCCTGGCGAATGCTATCCGAGGAAATGTATTGGACATTTGCTTTTGCGTTTTTTTGTTCATCTTCAAAAGACAGCCTCGGCATGAGTACTTCCTTGGCAAAAGTCGTTTTCCCACATTCTGTGGGACCGACGAGCATAAAAATCGTGTGAACCTGCGTCTGTAACAGCATCGTTACGCCCCCTTTCTCTGGACAATGACGCCTTGTGTGGTGTGTATGTCATTCACGCCGTCACCAATGGATACAAATTGGCCCTGCACCCCGGCTTCTTCCATGATCTCGGTCATCCATGCCTGGAACTCTTCTTGTCCCATTTCCCATTTATGATCGTCGTGGCGATAGCCTTCCAGTTCATAGAAAGGATTAAAATCCGAGTTCGGTGTAGTTATGACAAAATGGTCAAAATCCAATCGACTACAGATTTGCTTGATGAGCACTCTCGCTTCTTCTTTGCTCATATGCTCAATGACCTCAGTCAAAATGACATCTACCTGCTCACCGTTGTAATCCTGCAAAAACTGATCAAGCGAGCGGAACAAAATCAGATTCGAGATTTCTTTTTCCTCAGCCCTGCGTCTGACTACTTCCAGCGATTGTTCATCGATATCGATGGCATAGTAATACTGCGGCAGCTTAGTAGCGAACGGGATCGCATAAAAGCCTTCTCCACATCCGATATCTACAATAGATTTGGTAAAAGGAAGCTTACCCGCGATGTAGTTCCTTCTCTGCAAACCGGTGCTGCCGTACTCCAATTGAATGGGGTAGCGGTTCGTCTTCTCGATCTCGGTCTTGTACTTGCGATAGCGCTCTCTCGTTGTCAGGAAGTTGCGAGCGAACAGGCTTCGTATGTAAAAAGGTGCGTCGATAACATGGATGCTTTTGATGTATTTATCCAGGATGTTATCGGATATGTCGATGTACTCTTTTCCAAACATACTCAAGAATAGACAGAGCACACTCACGACGTGGAGAAGCTGATGCAGACTCGTTCTCGTTGTGATGGTCAGAGCGTAGCTTTTATCGGCGTGGTGCTTGAGTTCAAAGGTAAAGTCCTTGAGGTGCTTCTCAAAAAATGTCAGATACAGCAGTCTTTCGATGTGAATCATGTTGATGAAAAAAACATGCTCATACCCTTCTGCATCCCGCTCGTCGTGTTGCTTCATCGGAGCGGAAAAAAACTCATTAATCGCATTTAACGGAAACAAGGGTGTATTGTACCGGGAGACATTCAAATATTCAAAATGCTCCTGTTCGGTTTGTTTATAGGAGACCTCATTTTCTGCGTCTTTAAAGTAAACGTTGTATGTATCCGTATTGGAAAACCACCCGTATGCGATGCCTTTTCGAATGGATCGTAAACTCAGTCCGGAATTCGGATTTTTCTTGATCATGTACGAAAAGTCCGGATTCTGTGATCGTAGCTGAACAATGGCCATACGTTGTCTCACCTCTGCAAAAGAAGAATGAATACCTATTGACAATATTCGCCTTTCCATCCCCTGCTGAACAGGGTAAAAGTATTACGACTTTCCCATTAACAGAAGCATTTGATTCAATTTGCTGTTCTTGGTATAGTGAAATCCGCGATAACAAACCTGCGGGAGGTGCGTCAGATGCCTTATTACAAGCCGATTGAGATCGCTCGCGAGCTACATATTAGTACGAGTGCTTTGCGCCATTATGAATCATGGGGAGTCGTTCCTGCTCCTGATCGTGCAGACAATGGGTATCGACTTTATACAGAAATCCATCTTGCCTATTTTCGTTGCCTGCGCGCCATGTTTCCCGGCTTTGGTGTCGCTGTCACCTGTGAAGTCCTTCGATCGCTTCAAAAAGCGGATATGGATGCTGCCTTTTGGCTCGTGAATAAAGAACAGGCCAACCTCCAACAAGAGAAGGTCGCAGCAAACCAAACACTCGAGCTTTTGGATAATCTCGATCTCCCCTTGCCTCCAAACAAAAAGTGGCGAAACCGCATGACGATTGGTGAAGTCGCTGCTTACACAGGAGTCACAACGTCTGCGATCCGCCATTGGGAAAAAGAAGGCTTGCTTGTACTGCCACGAGATCCTGAGAATGGCTACCGCCAATTCACTCCCATGGATATACGGAAGATTTTGCTTATCCGCACATTGCGCAATACGGTGTATTTTCTAACGAATATGAAAGAAATTGTACAAGCAGTAGAAAATCAAAGTATTGAACAGGCCAAAAAAGTGACGGCGGATGCGATCAGAAGCATTCACGATCGCAATCGCCATCAGATGTACGGAGTTAGGCGGTTGGTTGAATTGTGTGAGGTATTGAAGCTCGTATGATTATCTTCCTGTAAAACGCGGTGGAGTCTTGTCTAAGAAAGCTTTGGTTCCTTCCCGGAAGTCTTCAGTGGATGCCACGAGTCCGAAGTAGTCTGCGCCTAGAAGTGCGGACTCCTCTACAGTCAGGTTACTCCCTCGATGAATCGCGTCCCACGTTAGTTTCACTGCCAGCGGAGACTGAGCCAAAATTTCTTGGAGAACCTCCTCTGTTTCTGCCAGTAGCCGCTCACGCGAAACGACCCGATTTACCAGTCCCATTCGGTATGCTTCATCCGCATCTATCGCTGATCCTGTCAGAAGCAACTCCGCGGCACGGCCTTTTTCTATTAGCCTAGGGAGTCTGGTTGTTCCACCAAAGCCCGCCACTGCTCCAATTCGTACTTCTGGATGTCCCATTTTGGCATGGTGAACCGCAATACGCAGCGTGCACGATTCAGCGATCTCAAGGCCCCCGCCCAACGCATAGCCGTTTATTGCAGCAACGACTACTTTTCCCAACGATTCGATCTGACTCGTGACCGAAACGGCCAACTGAGCAAAATCCCTTACTTCCAACGGTGTCGCTTGATGCAGATACGAGATGTCAGCCCCTGCCGAAAATGCTTTTTCTCCCGCCCCTGTAAGGATGACCGCTTTCACACTGTTATCGGATTTGATCCTGTTTAAGATGGTCGAAAGCTGATAAAGGACATCTCGGTTCAATGCATTCAATGCCTCTGGTCTGTTTAGCGTAAGGGTCACGATTCCTTTCTCATTCTTGTACCAAGACCAGGCAAACTTCTGGGCGATACATGCATACTTTGCTTTCTAAATGAAAATTCCTTCTTCTTCCATATACAAAACAAAAAAGGATGACCCCAGAGCTTCAACCACCGAAGCACCTTTACGGTCATCCCATTTCTTATTTCTTTTCTACGGCATGTCCGCCAAATTCATTGCGCAAGGCTGCGACCACTTTTCCGTGGAAGGTATCCTCGTCCAACGAACGGTAACGCATCAGTAAGGACATCGCAATTACGGGTGTGGCTGCCTGTAGATCCAGCGCGGTTTCCAGCGTCCATTTTCCTTCCCCGGAAGAATGCATGACCCCACGGATTTCATCGAGCTTGGCGTCTTTTCGAAAAGCTCGCTCTGTTAAGTCCATCAGCCAGCCACGAATGACGGAGCCATTTGCCCACACGCGTGCGACCTCGGCAAAATCGTAGTTATACTGGCTTTTCGCAAGTACCTCAAAGCCTTCCCCAATCGCCTGCATCATACCGTATTCGATCCCGTTATGAATCATTTTCAAGAAGTGGCCGCTGCCCGCTTCCCCAGCATACAAATATCCGTTTTCGACGTTAATGTCGCGAATCATTGGCTCAATATGTGTGTATGCTTCTCGATCTCCACCAATCATCATACATGCTCCGTGGCGCGCTCCCTCCATGCCTCCGCTCGTACCTGCATCCATGAAGTGAATACCCTTTTCCTTTAAGCGAGCATAGCGATCTAATGATTGCTTGTAATGAGAGTTGCCACCGTCAATGACGATATCCCCTGCAGCAAGCAAGGTAGAGAGTTGATCAACCAATTGATCCACAATCTCTCCTGCCGGTACCATCAGCCATATTACGCGAGGTGTCGGCAGCTTCGCCACAGCATCTTCCACCGAAAATGCTGGAATCGCGCCTTCATGACTCAACTCTTCTGCTCGCGTAGAATCTACATCATAGGCTACGACCTCATGCTGATGCGAGAGCAAATTAAGGGTGAGATTGTACCCCATTTTTCCTAATCCGAGGATCGCAAGTTTCATATCGTGTACGTCACTCCTTTTTGGATCATATCCGTTACCACGTATTATAAGATAAAAATTTTCATCTTTCATCAAAAATGAAGAAAATTTTTTCGAACCTATGAAAAGGAGTCTGATTTTCCTTATACTATCAGTACAGATCCACAATGGAACGTTAGGAGGTACCTATTGATGAACGCTTCCACCCCGCCTGCTCCTCGCGTGCTCACGCAATTACGCGCCATCTATACGCAATTAAGCGGGAAAGAACAACAGATCGCCGACTATATGTTGGAGCATGCCAGTGAAATTATTCACTTCTCGATCACGGAGCTAGCCGACCAATGCCAGTGTGCAGATGCTACCGTATTTCGTCTGTGTCGCAGACTGGGCTTTCGCGGCTACCAAGCATTCAAGATCGCCTTGGCGAGTGAAGTCACGAATCCGAAGCAAACCATTCACCAAGAAATCAACCTCGACGACGATGACGTCAGTGCGATTGCTGAAAAAATTTTCACAGCGAATATCGAGACGATTCGAGACACGCAGCAGATTATTAATAAAGATGAGTTAATGAAAATCGTCTCCTGTTTGGAAAACGCAAACCGGATCGAGTTTTATGGCTCGGGAGGCTCAGCCGTCATCGCACAGGATGCGTACCACAAATTTATGCGGACAGGCATCCCTTGTCTCTATCATTCTGATGCTCACTATCAAGTAATGTCTGCCTCTCTGCTTACCAAAGGTGCTGTCGTCGTAGGCATCTCCCACTCTGGGTCCAATAAAGATATTTTGGCAGCCCTACAGGTTGCCAAGGACGCCGGAGCAAAAACAATCGGCATCACGAGCTATGGAAAATCTCCTCTCGTGCGTCTGGCAGATATGTGCTTGTACACGACTTCACGCGAAACGGTATTTCGTACAGAAGCCCTGTCGTCCAGGCTTGCTCAGCTTAGCTTAATTGATCTGCTCTATGTAGCCGTATCCTTACGGAGGCAGGATGATACGATCGCCAATATCCAGCACATCCGCGAAGCCATCTCACTCAAACGCCTGTAAATCAGGCGTTTTTTCTTTTGCTTACCCTCCTCTTGCAACTTGCAGGAGAAAAATGCAAATCATACAAGCATCGTGTGAAGTGTTCAATTATGAAATAATTTTTTTCTTAATGCTTAACAAATGAAAAAAATTTCGATATAATCGCGTTATCTCCATGACAACACGTTGAAAGCGTATTCAATTAGGGGTGACTTCTATGACGCAAACCTATTTTATCGGGCTTGATATCGGGACAACCAGTACCAAAGCAATTGTATTCACTCCTTCCGGCGCCATCCGCGGTACGGGTAATATCGATTATCAGCTACTCGTTCCCCAGCCGTCTTGGGCTGAGCAAGAACCGGAGACGATTTTTGCTGCTGTCATACAGGCATTGAAGCAAGCGCTGGAGCATGCAGGCATTGCCAAAAGCGAGATCGGTGGTATTGGCTTCTCTACTGCCATGCATAGTCTGATCGCTGTCGACCCGAGTGGCAATCCCCTGACGAACAGCATCATCTGGGCTGACAATCGGAGCGTGGCACAAGCAGATCGACTAAAAGCAGACGGTGTCGGTCATCAGATTTACTTAGCGACGGGCACGCCTATCCATCCCATGTCTCCCCTGCCCAAAATCATGTGGCTACGGGAGAATTTGCCTGATACGTTTCGGCGGGCAGCCAAGTTTATTTCGATTAAGGAGTATGTCATTTATCGGCTTTTTGGTGAGTATATCGTCGATTACTCCATTGCTTCCGCTACGGGGCTGTTCAATCTGAGAAAGCTCAACTGGGATGAGGACGCGCTGCGAGTCGCAGGCATTTCCAAGCAACATCTCAGTGAGCCTGTACCGACTACTCTTATCCTGCGAGGAATGAAGATTCGTTATGCGGAAGAGATCGGAATCGATCCAGATACGCCTTTCGTTGTCGGTGCTAGCGATGGGGTTTTGGCAAACCTCGGCATCGGAGCCATTGATCATGGACAAGTAGCCATCACGATTGGCACGAGTGGCGCTGTAAGAACCGTAGTTCCAGAACCGATCACCGATCCAAAAGGACGGACATTCTGCTACGTGCTGACGGAAAATCATTGGGTGATTGGCGGACCCTCGAACAACGGTGGGATCATGCTTCGCTGGTTCCGTGACGAATTCAGTTGGCCCGAAGTGGAAAAAGCCAAACAGCTCGGCGTCGATCCCTATGAAGTCATGATCCAAGCTGCTGAGCATGTTCGAGCTGGTGCAGACGGGTTGCTCTTTCTCCCCTTCCTATCCGGCGAACGAGCTCCGTACTGGAACGCCCAAGCAAGAGGCTCCTTCTTCGGTATCGGCCTCCATCATAAGCGCGAGCATTTTATCCGAGCTGTACTTGAAGGAATCTTGTTTAGCGTCTACAGCATCGGTATCGCCCTGCGCGACCTGGCAGGTGGAGCCAAGGAAATCCGGGCATCGGGTGGATTCGCCCGCTCGCGGGAATGGCGCCAGATTATGTCCGACATGTTCGGGTATGAAGTGCTGATTCCGGAGAGTCATGAAAGCTCGAGCTTTGGTGCCGCTCTCTTGGCGATGCATGCATTGGGGGCAATGGATCATTTGCAAGATGTGAAAAAGATGATTCATATTTCCCATCGCCATGAGCCTGATTTGGAACGATCCAGTGTCTATTTGGAGCTTTTCTATATATACGAGCGTGTTTATTACAACCTGCTGGAAGAGTACAAGCTGATAGCCGAATTCCAAAAGCGGTTGAACAACTAGAGACAACAACTAGGGAGGGTTCATCATGCCACTCGTCATAACACTGCTGTCTATCATCTTTCTGCTCGTTCTCATTACTCGCTTCAAACTGAACCCATTTATTGCGTTGTTATTGGCCGCTGGATTTGTGGGAATCGCATCCGGCATGCCGCTTGTAAAAGTTGTGGATTCGATCAAGGATGGAATGGGTGGCACACTCGGCTTTATCGCGATCGTGCTTGCCTTGGGAACTATGCTTGGCAAAATGATGGCAGAATCTGGCGGTGCCGAACGCATTGCCCGTACTCTCATCAATCGCTTCGGTGAGAAAAATGTACATTGGGCCATGATGTTCGTGGCATTTATCGTAGGGATTCCGGTATTTTTCCAGGTTGGTTTTGTTCTCTTGATTCCACTCGTGTTTACGATTGCCAGACAAACAGGTGTCTCCCTTGTCAAAATCGGAATTCCGCTCGTAGCCGGCCTGTCCATCGTTCACGGGATTGTGCCGCCGCACCCTGCTGCTATGGCCGCTGTCGATCTGTTCCAGGCGGATGTTGGTAAAACGATTTTGCTCTCGATCATTGTCGCACTGCCTTCCGCGATTATTGCAGGACCACTCTACGGTAGTTGGATAAGCAAACGGGTCAAGACCAGCATCTCTCCAGAGCTCTCTTCCCAGTTGGCAGAGCCAAAATCCGAGCGTGATTTGCCCAGCTTTGGGATCACCGTCTTCACCGTCTTGCTCCCCGTGCTGTTGATGCTGTCTGCTACGGTTGCAGATGTGACGCTGCCAAAAGAAAATACCATTCGCCAATGGGCTGATTTTATCGGTAGCCCGATTACGTCTCTGTTGATTGCCGTGATTGTTTCCTTCTGGACGCTCGGGTTCAACCGCGGTTTTACCAAAGACGATATTCTCATATTCACAAATGATTGCTTGGCCCCAACCGCGACAATCTTGCTCGTTATCGGCGCAGGTGGCGCATTTAACAAAGTACTGCTGAACAGCGGTGTGGGTGACTATATTGCTGAGCTTGCTACTGCATCTGCGATCTCCCCTATTTTCCTGGGCTGGCTGATCGCGGCCTTGATCCGTGTGGCAACTGGCTCTGCAACCGTCTCCATGATGACGGCAGCTGGTATCGTAGGTCCGATCGCGATGCAAATCCCTGGAACAAGCCCAGAGCTTTTGGTACTGGCAACAGGTTCTGGCTCCCTGATCCTGTCTCACGTAAATGATTCTGGTTTCTGGCTGATCAAGGAATACTTCAATATGTCCGTGCAAGATACACTGAAAACGTGGACAGTGATGGAGACCATTCTTTCTGTTGTGGCAATCATCTTGATCATGGGACTATCCTATATCGTGTAACCCGAAATGAAAAACAGGTCTTTCCATCCACATCACTGGAGGTAAGACCTGTTTTTTTGTCTAGCTGGGTAACTCACTACTTCATTCGTTTGGCAATCGGATGATCTTCTTTCAGCTCTAGTAAATCCCACAGGTTGCCATATAAATCCTGAAAGACCGCCACCATTCCGTACGGTTGTTCCATTGGCTCCCTTACAAATTGGATGCCTCTTGAGACCATCTCATGATAATCTCTCCAAAAGTCATCTGTATTTAAAAAGAGAAAGACTCTACCACCTGCCTGATTGCCAATAAAAGGCTCTTGCTCAGGCTTGGAAGCTTTTGCGAGTAAGATGGTGGTGCCAGAAGAGCCAGGTGGAGCTACGACAACCCACCGCTTATCCTGTTCTGCCTGATACGTATCTTCCACTAAGGTAAAATGGAGCTTCTTCGTATAAAACGCAATGGCTTCATCATAATCTTTGACCACTAGCGCGATATGGACGATGGATTGAATCATTTGCTCAATACCTCCAGCTTCAAGGTTATTTTTGGAATGAAATGATTTGTCTGGGGCATCCTATGCCTTGGGGCTGCACGTTTGATATAGCAGAACTTCCCAACACTAATCGAGGGAGTGACAATCTTGACTACTAACAACGAACGCAATCACAACGATGCTGTTGACAACGTTGACAACAACGAAGCAAACATGTCAGGCAGTGGAGCTTCTGAAGCAGTAGGAACAGTTGGCGGTGCGGCAGTAGGTGCTGCCGTAGGTTCTATTTTAGGGCCGCTTGGTACCATTGCAGGTGCGGTTGCCGGGGGTGCACTTGGCAACGAAATGGGAGAGAATGTAGCGGCTGACGGCAATGACACATGGGATGTTGCGAATAATGAGGCCGATAGAGACCGAGCAGAATAAAGCAAGCTTCATCTATGTATGACAAATACGAGGTGCTGGGGCAAAAACCTGCACCTCGTTCCCATTACTTCCCGCACATGTTCATTGCCTTACTCCTCATTACTTCTTATTTAAATAATCTTCTACTGATTTTCGCTTATACTTGCCTGTTGCTACTTCGATCATCTTTTTATATTCTTCTTGTTGTTCCTTATCATCTTTTCTTTTTTTACGCTTATCTTCCTTAGCCTCCAGTGTTCTTTTCCCATTCATATTCGTTTTGTTTTTACTATCATGATATTCGATGTCAGAATCATAACCAGTTATCGATCGTAATACTTGTAAGCTGCGCGATATTTTCTCTTTATATTGTGGATAGATCTCTTCTACTGTTTCCTGGTATAAATTCCTTCCTATCCGATGGTTTTTTATCCGTGTCAGAGTTAGGGTCTGTCCCTCTAGTATTTTGCTATACTGGGCCATTTTTTGCTGAATACTTTCAATCTCATCCTCTTCTTTCTTGTCTAATTCCTCCATCCATGTAGCGAACTCATTTGCTATGGTATCGAAGTCATCCTTTTCTTTCTCAAACCTTTCCTCTTCTTCTTGTTGTACATCAAAAAATGGGTAGTAATCCGCCTCTATTTTCTTAAGTGCCATGTATTCATTTCGAATTTTGTTTTTATCCAATTGATAAATAAATACACATTTTTTCTCGTCACGTTCGTCTAGATGGGAAATCCCTTCTGGAATAAATCTCATTTTTTCTGGCTTCTTTACATCGTCAATTTCTTCAATCTCATCGATAAGAATTTTGTTTCGCTTCAGTTTAGCTGACATGATTTCCAAAATATTGGTGGACGAAGCTTTCCCTTTTGTGACCTCACCAAAATGAGCAATTTTATTTGCTTCGTTCCCCATCCAATCTACCGGATTTTGATTTTTCAAAAAGTCTGTAGGTAAAGATTGATGCATGGAGTAGCGAATCCCTTTCACTTTCTTAGCATCGAAATTATTGGAATCAATGTCATAGAGCTCCTCATTTCCGTCCTTATCGGAAAATGCAAGATTGAATCTTGCTGTGTGGCTTTTTCTCGTAAAATCCAAATTTCCTTCATCCATTGTTTGAGAAAATTGTTCGAAAGAAGATTCACCCTTTGTTGGACTACTAAATTTCCAATTCTTTTTATCTGTCTTGGTCATATCCGCCTTCGCATCCCATTTAAACGGAATTCTGACTGGCAGCTGAATTTCCCATGGCTTCGTTGAATCAACCTGTTTCAATGCACCTAACTTTACCAATTGTTCTTGATCCACACTAAAGTTCCATTGATCGTATTTCACTTCAACGTTGTACACATACTCTGTACCTTTTCCCGCTCCACGTAGCATTTTTTCAATCGTATTATTATAGGAATGCTCGTTGTTTTTCACATCTTGCGGGGCTATATTCCACGCTTGGTTCGCTTCGATTCCTCGTACAATCTGATAACCGACCAGGTGTCCCCCATCGTATGCGGTTTTGGCTGCATCATTTTTTCCATCCCGTATCAATCGCTCTTCTGTACCCAAATTGCCGATCGCACTTACAAAAGAATCGCCTTTACGATCTTTTCTCGATGTGCCTTTTTTTACGATAGCAGAAACAGAATGAGGACGATCACATGTATCTCCTAATTCAACTGTCTTGGAAAAGAATCGTTTATTTACGTTGTCCTCACCATATGTATCTTTCAACACGCCAAAAAAGGTGGGGAGGCCTTTATCTGCTCGCACAGCAGTAAATTGACCTTCATTATCCGGATCGTTGTCATACTCATCTGTTGTGTAATCGGTTGGTTCAATACCCTTGAATTTGCCTTGTATCACAGGTTGGTTATTTTTTTGCTTTTGGAGTAAATGGATCATGGCTTTATTTCCGACTTTTTTGGCGAGCTGTAAGACATGTGGCGTTGAGTTTTTAGAGTTTGGGGATAGAGAAGAATTTTCAGGGGTTTGTCGATAACTTGATTGCGAATCTTGATTCTGGAAATACATCACATCACCTGCCAGTACGATCATTTATCGAATCTTTTCTTATCATACCAAATTCTGTCTACTTTCCCAATCCGATTGAAAAAAAACACTACTGGACACCTACGACAGCAAAGCCAGCGGGAGAAATGCTCCTCACCCAAGCAAACTGAGGTTTCATGACCCATACTCCTTTTTTGTTGATAAAGCCCCATTTCCCGTTTAATAAGGCCGGTGCCAAGCCATTTGACTGAAAGTCGCCTGCTCTTGTAACCATTCCATAATCGGGTTCAAAGCTAGGCTTAATCACTAGTTTTCCCTTGGTGTCGATATAACCAACCTTCCCGTTTGACAAAATCCACGCCAGACCTTGATGGAAGTCGCCTGCATCTGTATAGGCGGTTTTGAGCAAAATTTTTCCGTTATTATTGATATAAGCCACCTTGCCATTGATCATCACCTTGGCTATCCCGTTGACGTATTGATAAAGCCCGCTTTTCCATCTTTGTATGCCCAGGCTAACCCATTCGCGGAAAAGGAACGGTCCACAACCATGGACTTCTCTTGCTCGATAGGATGAAACTGCGGTTTGATGACCCATTGTCCCTTTTTATTGATGTAACCGTATTTCAGGTTTTGTGCAGCAGGCGCAAGTCCGTTTGCAGCGAAGGAACCCACGTACGAGAATTGAGGCTTAATTACCCACTTTCCTCTTTGATCAATGAAACCCCAGGATTGGTTGGCTGGACTGTCTCCCAGTGTTGCAGCGTAGAGTCCACCCGTGTCCTTCACTTCCTCGAACGTAGGTGCCACGATCCATTCTCCCTTGCTGTTGATCACGCCTTCCTTGGCGGAGGCGATGACTGGCGATAATAGCAGAGCAGCGATGGATACAGCCATGATCGTGAATCGTTTCATCCATGATCCCTTCTTTCGCTGGCTTATTAGCAAAATCTTATACCTAACCCTATGACGTCATGGACAAGGGATTGGTTACCAAAAGAAAAGCCGACGACTCACAACATAAGTCATCGGCTTTTCTCCTTATTTGCCCACAGAGACAAAGGATTGCTCGGGCACTTTCTTTTTCGGTGCTTTGGCATCGCCTTTCTTCTGGCTCATTTCAAAAGCGGCCAAAATCGCCTCTTGGCGTTTCATACCGGATTTCTCCAACTCCTCCATCGTGGAGACGATTTGCTTGTAATCTTTTGGAATGACTTTGACAAACTGTTGGACGGTACGTTCCCACTCATCGAGCAAAGCTTGTGCATGACGGCTGCCTGTGTGGCTGACGTGGTTTTCTAGCAAGCGTTTGACTCGAGCGATTTCCCGTTGATCTTCCAGTGTCTCCAGGAGTACCATCTCCTGATTGCACGTCGCAGCAAACTTCTCTTTATCCTCGACCAGAACGTAGGCAGTACCGCCTGACATGCCTGCTGCAAAGTTTTTACCGACTGGGCCGAGAACAACGACACGTCCTCCTGTCATGTACTCGCAGCCATGGTCGCCTACTCCTTCAACGACTGCAGTCACTCCGCTGTTGCGAACGCAGAATCGCTCACCAGCCATCCCGTTGATATACGCCTCCCCAGAGGTCGCTCCGTAGAACGCAACGTTTCCGATAATCATGTTGTGCTCGGGAGTGAATTTGCTTTTTTTCGATGGTGCGACCGAAATTTTGCCGCCCGACAACCCTTTTCCTACGTAGTCATTCGCATCTCCCTCAAGATGAAGCGTGATCCCTCTAGGAACAAATGCCCCGAAGCTTTGACCTGCCGAGCCAGTAAAATGCAGGCGTATTGTATCCTCCGGCAGACCGTGTTCGCCAAAACGTTTGGTTACCTCGCTGCCCAAGATCGTACCGACTACGCGATTCGTATTGGTGATAGCGAGCTTTGCCTCTACCTGCTGCTGTTTATTCAATGCTGGCTTGCACAGCTTGAGTAGTTTTTGACGATCCAGCGTTTCTTCCAGCTTGTGATCTTGGTTGCGTTGATGATAGCGGCCCACTTCCTCGGAAACATCCGGTTGGAACAAGAGCGCAGACAAATCAACGTGCTTGGCTTTCCAATGATCTTTTGCCTTGTCGCTCATCTTCAGCACATGGCTCTGCCCGACCATCGACTCGATGGAGTGATAGCCCAGCTCCGCCATAATCTCACGAACTTCACGGGCAACGAGACGCATGAAATTCACGGCGTGCTGCGGATCGCCTTTAAACCGTTTGCGCAGCTCGGGATTTTGTGTCGCCACACCCACTGGGCATGTATCGAGGTGACATACGCGAGCCATGACACACCCTATGGAAACAAGTGGTGCCGTAGCGAAGCCGAATTCCTCCGCACCGAGTAGAGCTGCAATGACGACATCGCGTCCCGTCATCAGTTTGCCGTCCGTTTCCAGAACCACACGGTCGCGCAATTGGTTCAGCAAGAGTGTCTGATGTGTCTCAGCAAGACCGAGTTCCCATGGCAGTCCTGCGTGCTTGATGCTTGATTTTGGGGAAGCGCCTGTGCCTCCATCGTGTCCACTGACCACAATGACATCTGCAAGACCTTTCGCTACACCAGCCGCAATCGTTCCGACTCCAGCCTTGGATACGAGCTTCACGCTGATTCGCGCACGTGGATTCGCATTTTTCAAGTCAAAAATCAGCTGTGCCAAATCCTCGATTGAATAAATATCGTGATGAGGCGGCGGCGAAATGAGTCCAACTCCTGGTGTCGATCCGCGCACTTCGGCAATCCATGGGTAGACTTTGCTTCCTGGCAATTGACCGCCTTCGCCCGGCTTTGCTCCTTGTGCCATCTTAATTTGGATCTCTGAGGCATTGACCAAGTAATGACTGGATACGCCAAAGCGTCCTGATGCGACCTGCTTAATGGCACTGCGTCGCAAATCTCCGTTTTCATCCATGATGTAACGTGCCGAATCTTCGCCACCTTCCCCACTGTTGCTTTTCGCACCCAAACGGTTCATGGCAATCGCTAAGGTCTCATGCGCTTCTTTGCTGAGAGAGCCGTATGACATCGCCCCCGTTTTAAAGCGATGAACAATGGAGTCAACAGATTCTACCTCGTTTAGCGGGATCGGCTGTCGATTGGACTTGAAATCGAGCAAATGTCGCAGGGCTACGAATTGTTGTGCTGTCGCTTGCTCCGCATAGATTTTGTACTGCTCATAGCTGCCTTCCCGACAAGCTTTTTGCAGGGCATGAACCGTCTTCGGATTGAACAGGTGGAACTCACCGTCACGGCGGAACTGAAAATCGCTCCCTGCCTCCAATGCTTCCTCGGAATGCTCTGGCAAAAATGCTTTCGCATGGCGAATCAACGTCTCTTGCGCAATCACATCCAGTCCGATCCCCGAAATCTGAGAAGGCGTACGGCTAAAATAGCGATCTATGACGGTAGAATGGATGCCCACCGCTTCAAAAATTTGTGCGCCGCGGTAGCTCTGAATAGTCGAAATGCCCATCTTGGACATGACTTTTACGACACCCTCTACAGCTGATTGCAGGTATACTTCGACTGCTTCGTCTCTGGTGAGATCCTTCAGCCTACCCGATTCAACCAGACTGTTTACAGTTGAGATGGCGACGTATGGGTTGATCGCGTCGGCACCGTAACCAATCAGCATGGCGAACTGGTGTACATCACGTGGTTCTCCGGATTCGATGATGATGCTCGCTTTGGTACGTGTTCCTGCGCGGACGAGATGATGATGAAGTCCGCTTCCAGCGAGCAAGGCAGGGATCGCAGCCAAATCTTGATTCATTCCGCGATCTGATAAAATCAGCAAGGTGTAGCCAGCAGCAATTGCTTCATCCGCCGAAGCGAACAATTGATCAAGTGCCAGCTCCAGTCCTTGCTCTCCCCCTTGCGCCGGGAAGAGTATCGACAATGATTTCGCCTTGAACTCTTGGAATGGATTCGCGCGAAGCATTGCCAGCTCTTGATTGGAGATCAAAGGATTGGTCAAACGAATTCTGCGGCAATTGCTCGCATCCGGTGCCAAGAGGTTTCCTTCCGCGCCAAGCACAGTATGGGTCGAAGTTACGCAAGCCTCCCGTAGCGCATCAATTGGCGGATTCGTGACTTGGGCGAATGACTGTTTGAAATAGTGGTACAAAAGCTGTGCGCGATCAGACAGTACCGCGAGTGGTGTGTCTACGCCCATCGAACCAATGGGGTCTTTCTGCTCAGCAACCATTGGGGCTAGTACCTTGTCGACTTCCTCCTGTGTATAGCCAAACGCTTTTTGGTGCGCAAGCAGGCTATCTTCTTGCAGCTCCTCCTTGCGACCTGCTGCCGGTAAATCCTCGATAGCATGCAGGTTATTTTTCACCCACTCCTTATATGGCTGTTCACTTGCGATTTTTTGCTTGATTTCCTCGTCAGATACGATTCTGCCTTCTTCGAGATCGACGAGCAGCATCCGTCCAGGGCTAAGCCGTCCTTTCTGGACAATCGTTTCATCTGGTACTTCGAGAACTCCAACCTCTGATGAGAAAATAATCGTATCATCTGATGTCACATAGTATCTCGCTGGTCGCAATCCGTTTCGATCGAGAATCGCACCGATATGTCTACCATCCGTGAAAGAAATAGCTGTTGGACCATCCCACGGCTCCATGAGGCAGCTATGGTACTCGTAAAAAGCTTTCTTATTTTCGTCGATTCGCTCATCCTGATCCCACGGTTCAGGAATCATCATCATCGCGACATGCGGCAAGGAACGACCTGCCAGCGAGAAAAACTCCACGCAGTTATCCAAAATCGCTGAATCACTACCCGCCCTATTAATGACTGGCACCACTTTTGCCAAATCAGCACCAAACGCCTCGGACTGGAACATTTTTTCACGAGCCATCATCCAGTTCATGTTTCCTTGCAAGGTGTTGATTTCCCCGTTGTGAATCAAATAACGATTCGGGTGTGCCCTCTCCCATGTAGGGAATGTGTTCGTGCTGAAACGCGAGTGAACGACTGAGAAGACAGAAGTGTAAGAATTATCTTGCAAATCGAGATAAAAAGCATCCAGTTGTCCTGGTGTGAGCAATCCTTTATAGACAATCGTACGCGAAGACATGGAAGCGGCGTAAAAATCAGCACCTGTTGCCTGTTCCACCTGCTTGCGAATGACGTACAGCTTCCGTTCAAATGCCATTTGGTCCTGTATATTCGAGCTGGCTCCGATGAATACTTGGCGGACATAAGGCTGACTCGCTACAGCCGTTTTGCCAATTTTCGTCGCATCGACAGGCACTGTTCTCCAGCCGAGCAGCTTTTGTCCCTCTGCTGCGACAATCGCCTCCAGCTGAGCTTCATACTTTTGCCGCTTCGCTTCATCCATCGGAAGAAACAGCATACCTACACCGTATTTGCCTAGCGCTGGCAGCGTGATATTCAGCTCTTTACAGGTCTTTTTGAAAAAGCCGTGTGGAATTTGCGTTAAAATCCCTGCACCGTCTCCCGTTTCCGGATCACTGCCTTGACCGCCGCGATGTTCCAACTGGCACAGAATTTTCAGACCCTTTCGGACCATATCATGCGTCGATTTCGATTTCAAATTTGCAATAAAACCAATTCCGCAAGCGTCATGTTCGAAAATCGGATCGTATAACCCTTGCTTAGCAGGCATTCCTTGTGTCGTCATGTATCTCCACTCTCCTTGCTCTCTCTGGTATGTTAATTTTAGATTGAGTGAAACGATACAAACAATATATAATTTATGCAAAATCTATCTCAAATCGAGATAAATGGGTAAGGTGGGGGTATTCATGGAGCTACGACAGATTCAATACTTCATCGAGGTTGCCAAACGAGAGCACTTCACCGAAGCCTCACATCATTTGCACGTCGCCCAGTCTGCCCTCAGTCGGCAAATCGCCAATCTGGAGGAGGAGATCGGTGTGTCGCTGTTCCTCCGCGAAGGTCGCAATATCAAGCTGACGGCAGTTGGAAAAATCTTCTTGCAGCACGTCGAAATGGCGATGAGCGAAATTGAAAAGGCAAAAGAGAAGATTGAGGAGTTCCTCGACCCTTCACGTGGCACGATTCGTGTTGGTTTTACGAGCAGCCTCGCCGCCAATCCCCTGCCGACGGTCATCTCCGGTTTTCGAGCTCGGTATCCGGACATCGGGTTTCAATTAAAGCAAGGCTCTTATCAGGGACTGATCAATTCGGTCATCAACGGTGAAATCGACTTGGCTTTTCTTGGGCCTGTTCCCACTCAGGAAAAAAATGTGCGCAGCCACATCTTCTTTGCTGAAAATATCGTCGCGCTACTGCCCGCGAAGCACCCGCTATCAAAGCAACCGAGCTTGCGTCTCAGTCAGTTGCAGGAAGATACTTTTGTGTTGTTTCCACCCGGTTTCATCCTTCGCAATATCGCTGTCAATGCTTGCTCGCAAATGGGCTTTTCTCCTCAAGTTGCTTTTGAAGGGGAAGACATCGATGCCATTAAAGGGTTGGTGGCGGCAGGGTTGGGCGTCACTTTGTTGCCAGAGCTTACATTAACGGATAACGTTCCTCGTGAGACAGTGAAGATCCCAATCAGTGAACCGTTGGTGACACGAACAGTGGGCATTATCATCCCCAACAACCGTGAGCTCCCCCCTTCTGAAAAGCTTTTTTATCATTTTCTGAAAGAGTTTTTTGATGTGCTGAGTAAGTACAGTTAAGGGGAAAGAATTGCAAACTACTGACAGACTGTTGTCAGTAATTGGTCCTTATAATCGGAAGTACCATCCATTTAAAGGAGGAACTTCGATGATGAGTCACAACCAAACCTTGCGGGGCTTTGCTACAATCAGTTATTGGGCGGATGATGTGCAGGCGGCAAAAAAGTGGTACACCGAACTACTGGGCATTGCGCCGTACTTCGAGCGGTCTGGATCGGATGGACAGCTCGCCTATGTCGAGTTTCGCATTGGAGACTACCAGCACGAACTAGGCCTCATTGACCGCCGTTTCGCACCTGTTGCTGCGGTACCTGGTCTGGGTGGCGCTGTGATGTATTGGCACGTCGACGATATTGAATCCGTACTCGATAAGCTTTTATCCATGGGAGCAAGAGAGTACGAACCCCTGATCCAGCGTGGTGACGGATTCATAACGGCTTCGGTCCTTGATCCATTTGGGAATGTCCTCGGCATCATGTACAATGCACACTACCTGGAGATTTTCTGTTCGTTCCAAACAAAGTAAGCAAAGACAAAGTCCTGATGAACAGAGGCATCAGGACTTTTGTATATCTTTCTTACAGTCGCAGCCAGTAGCTTTTCACAAGTGTTTCCTCGTTTGAAAAGTCTTTCTCTATGGCTCTCGTAAATCCCAGGCGTTCGTACAATTTGATTGCAGATGCCATCATGTCTGTTGTATGGAGATGAAGCGTCGTTGCTCCTAGTCTTTGCATGCGATGGATGCTTTCCGCAATTAGCTGTGCCGCAATACCACGCCCCCTCGCTTTCGGTGAAACGGCCAGAAACCGTATGATGGGGGAATCGATGCCGAGTTCTGGCTTGGCATAAGCGGCTTCTGAGGAAACAAATAGCTGAACGCTGCCTACTATTTCGCTGTCCAAGACCGCAACGATGAAGGCGAGAGTCCTACTGTTTGTTACGGATTGCCTGATTTCTTTTTTATATCGCTCCCATTTCACGGCGGATAAATGCTGCTCATATTGCTGGTAGGCTTCGAGTAGATGCTCCTCAATCTGATCGCGGTCCTCGACTCTTGCATCACGAATGCATAGATTGCCTATGTGGATTCCTCTCATGTCTCACGCGCACTCCCATTCGATGAGTTAAAAGGCGGGTACGACGGCAACACCGTATTTGTCCTCGATGAACTTTTTGACCTCGGCTGAAGTCAAAGCAGCGTCCAGCTTTTTGATTTCTTCCCGATTCTCGTCTCCTTTTCCCACCGTAATCACGTTCGCATAGGGGGAATTCGCACCTTCACGAAATAAAGCGCTTTTCGGATCAAGCTTTGCTTCGAGAACGATGTTCGTATTGATGACGGCTCCCGCGAGATCGGGTAGCACCCGGGGTAAGGTAGCTGCTTCTACTTCTACGAATTCCAGTTTTTTCGGATTATCTGCTATGTCTTTCGGAGTTGCGGCGTAATTGGTTAGACCGCCTTTTAACTTGATCCAGCCTTGTTCTTGTAACAGAATCAACGCCCGGTATTCGTTGGACGGGTTGTTTGGAATGCCAATTTTCGCACCTTCCTTGATTTCGTCCTTCGAACCCAATTTGTCTGAATAAAATCCGATTGGCTCCACGTGAACTTTCGTCGTGACGACAAAATCATAGGCTTGTTCGTTTTTGACCGAATCCAAATACGGCACGTGCTGGAAGAAATTCGCGTCGATTTGCTTCTCTTTTAGGGCGGGATTCAGTTGGCCCTCGTCGTCTAGCACGACCACTTCCAAGTTTACTCCTTGCTCTTTGAGCTTTGGCTTGATGAACTCCAGTATTTCAGCATGCGGGACAGGCGCGGCTCCAACTTTCAAGGTGACTTCTTTCTTCGGTTCTGTCGCTTGACCCGTGCTGTTACTAGAGGAGGCTGATGTTGAGCACCCTGCGACCGCCAAGCTAACAGCGGTAAATAATCCAACGATCATTCCGAGACTCTTTTTCCCCATGCTTTCCACTCCCCTGGTTTCATACAGCTTGAATCCTTGCTTTATTCAAACTTGTAGCGTTTCTTATGGATCGCTTTGACGATCGAATCCCCTGACCATTGAATGACTTGGACAAGCAGAATGATAATGATCACGGTTGCGATGAGAACATCTTCTCGAAAACGTTGGTAGCCAAAGCGAATGGCCAAGCTGCCTAGTCCCCCAGCACCGATTGCCCCAGCTACTGCGGTAAATTCCGTAATGCCGATAATCCCAATCGTGACACCTCGCACTAAGGCTGGCATCGCTTCCGGAATGAGCACGCGGAAAATGATTGTGATGGGCGAAGCTCCGACGGATTTGGCTGCTTCCATCTTCCCTGCACTTACTTCCTTGAGTGAGTTTTCAATGATACGCGCCAAAAATGGTGCTGCACCAATGGATAAAGAGACAATAGCAGCTGTCGGCCCGAGCGAAGTTCCCACAATGAGTCTCGACAACGGCAGTAGCAACACGATCAGAATAATGAAAGGAAGAGACCGAACGCCATTTATTATTGACCCGATCACTTTACTCAGTTTTGGTGATTCGAGAAGGCCGCCCTTTTCCGTCACGACGAGGGTGATTCCCAAAACCATTCCGATCAAAAGAGCGAACAAGGATGACCAAAACACCATGTAAAGCGTCTCAAGTAATCCTTCCCTTAGTAAGTCAACCAAATCTGCGTTCATATACCCGCCCCGACTCCTTCCATTACATGGCGCTTGTCACGGTAATAGTCGATAATATGGACAAATCGCTTAGCGGTATCACTTTCCGGATGAAGGAAAAACTTCTCCACACTCCCGGTCTCGACGATTCTGCCGTTTTCGATGACCGCCATGTTGTTGCATACGTGCTGAAGCACATCCAGCTCGTGCGTGATGAGCACAATCGTCAGCTTTAACTGGCGATTGATCTCCTTCAACAGCTCCAGAATCGAATACGTCGTCTGCGGATCGAGCGCGGATGTCGCTTCGTCACTCAGCAGCAAATCAGGGGAATTGACCAGCGCCCTGGCTATCCCGACACGCTGCTTTTGACCGCCGCTAAGCTGGGACGGATATGTGTTTTCCTTGTCTCCGAGTTGTACGAGATCTACTATTTCCCTTACGCGCTGATGAATGTATGGCCTCGGATGTCCAGCTACCTCCAAAGGGAAAGCGACGTTTTGATAGACCGTTTTTGCATCCAGCAGATGAAACTGCTGAAAAATCATGCCGATTTTCTGCCTTGCCTGTCGCAGTTCTTTCTCGGCTAAATCAGTAATCACTCTGCCTCCGATCTCAATCGTCCCAGAATCTGGCTCCTCCAGCCGATTGAGACAACGAATCAGGGTTGATTTACCCGCGCCTGAAAACCCGATGATCCCGAAAATATCTCCTTTTTCAATTTGTAAATGGATGTCCTGCAAAACAGGGATGTCTCCTTTTGGGGTTTTGTATGATTTCGTGAGGCTCTGGATGTTTACCATTCGTTCACCTGTCCTTTAATGCGCTAGCAGCCAGTTCGGCAAAATAATGAGCGCCAGGTAAAAGTGCCCGTTCATCCAGCGTAAATCCGGGATGATGCCATACCTCGGTACCGGATGTACCGAAAAAAACGAAGGAGCCCGGTATTTTCAATTGATAGTAAGCAAAATCTTCTCCAGCAGTAGACGGATTGGGCGTTACGACTTGCAAGCCTACCTTTTTTGCTACATCGATGGACAGTTTCGTCAGCTTCTCGTCATTGTGAACAGGTGGTGGTCCTGCAATCCAGCGCAGATGAACTTTGGCACCATAGGCTGACGCCACTCCCTCGATAATCGCACGCAAGCGATCGGGAATTCGCGCACGTACCTCCTCTTGAAAAGTACGGATCGTACCGCCAAGAACGACTTTGTCAGGTATCACATTCCAAGTCGTTCCGCCGTGAATGGTCGTCACGCTCACGACAGCGTTATCCAACGGACTTACATTTCTACTGACAATCGATTGCAAAGCCGTGACGATTTGCGAAGCTGCCACGATTGGATCGACCCCGGCATGTGGGATAGCTGCGTGCGTACCGATCCCTTCCACATCGATCTCGAAGCCATCTACGCTCGCCATCAGCGGTCCCGGTTTAATCCCGATGGTCCCGACTTCCAGATCAGGTTTGTTGTGCAAGCCAAAGATCGCCTGAACCCCTTCCAGCGCGCCCCTCTCCACCAATTGCCTCGCACCTGTTCCCTTTTCTTCTGCGGGTTGGAAAAGAAGCCTCACTGTTCCTGCGAGTGTCTTTTCCTGTTGCTTCAATAAATAAGCGGCTCCGAGGATGACCGCCGTGTGGAAGTCATGACCGCAAGCATGCATTTTCCCTGGGATTTTCGATGCGTACGGCAAACCTGTTTCCTCTTGAATCGGCAATGCATCCATATCTGCGCGTAGGGCAATGATCGGCCCGCTATTGTTCACGCCTATTTCTGCCACTACGCCTGTTTGCAGCGGGAGATCGATGATACGAATATCCGCTTCCTCTAGCCATTCACGAATAGCGCGAGTGGTTTCGAACTCTTCGTAGGCAACCTCGGGATATTGATGCAATTGTCTGCGTATCGCAATCAGCTTTGACTCCAGTTCCGTTGATCGTAATGCCTCTATACCTGTTCCCACTGCACTATCTCCTTTCTGTCAATTGTTTGTTTCGGACCTGGAACCGATTGAGCGGCTTTTTCAATTGCAGATGATCTCGTAGCGTATCGCCCTCGTACTCGAGGCGATAAAGCCCTCTTTCTTGCAAAATCGGGATGACCTTGTCGACAAACACCTCCAAGCCATGCGGGAGAATCGGAGCGATGAACATGAATCCATCTGCCGCCCCTTGGGCAAACCATTTTTCCATCGCGTCTGCGATTTGTTCAGGGGTTCCGATCCATTCCCGATTGCTTCCTCCTTCAAGTAGCGCATACAACTGGCGCAAGGTCGGATTCTTTTGACGGATCAGCTCTGTCATCCATTCGAAATGACTCTGGATGCCATTCTCTTCTGGAAAAATGACTTCCGCAGCTGTCGTATCGAGCGAATACTTGCTGAAATCGACTTTGCCTAAATAACCTGACAAAAATCGCAAGCCTTGTTCTGGCAGCAATAAGTCATGCAACTGCTCATAAATCGCCTCTGCCTCTTCCTTCGTATCCGCAATGATCGGGGATATGCCTTGCAAAATGTGCAATTCATCTGGCGTGCGACCGTAATCAGGCATCTTACTTTTCAGGCTGTGATAAAACTTCTTGGCACGCTCGAAATCTTTAACGTGCGAAAAGACGACTTCTGCTGTTCGTGCTGCCAGTCGTTGTCCTGGCTCCGATGCTCCCGCTTGCACGATGACAGGCTGTCCTTGCTTGGACCTGCCGATATTCAGCGGTCCTTGTACGGTGTAATGTTGCCCTTTGTAATGAAGTCTGTGCATTTTTTCTGGATCAAAAAACACACCCGTCGCTTTGTCTTGCACAAATGCGTCATCTTCCCACGAATCCCACAAGCCCTGCACGACATCGATGAATTCTTCTGCTTGCACGTAGCGTTGATCGTGTGGAACATGGGACGTACGGCTGAAGTTGCGCCCCGTTTCTCCTGTTGCATCACCCGTTGTGACCATATTCCAGCCTGCGCGACCATTGCTGATATGATCAACAGAAGCGAACAGCCGAGCCAGATTGTAAGGCTCGTGGTACGTGGTAGATGCAGTCGCGACGAGACCGATTTTGGACGTAGCCCCGGCTAGAGCTGCCAATAACGTGATTGGTTCAAAACGGTTGAGAATATTCGGATGCGAAGCTTCATTGACTGCCAAGCTGTCTGCAATAAAGGCGATGTCAAACTTCCCACGCTCTGCCGTCTGAGCCAGTTGCTTGTAATAATCGATGTCGATACTCGCATTTCTTTTCGCTGTCGGTAACCGCCATGACGATACATGTATGCCCGTACCAACTAAGTAAGCGGATAAGTGAATTTGTCGCTTTTCCATCTGCTCTTCTCCCATTCGTTCGCGTTATGGCTTAGACTTAAACGATTGTTTAAAATCGTTCAGTTCTTCAACAGTTACTTGCGTCGGGATGTAGTTTCCTTTATACGTCTCCGTGATAAAATTTGATACGATTTGGGACTGGTAGATCGCCACCAGCTTTTTTACGTCCTCCCTGTTTGCCTTTTCTTTTGTCGTCGCAATTACGTTGATGTATGGCTTCGCCGTTTTGCTTTCGTGAAACACAGCGTCTTTTAATAGAAAACCAGCCTCGACTGCTACACCGTTATTGATAATGGAGGCCGCCACATCCTTCATGACACGAGGAGTCGTTGCACCATCGACGGGGACAATTTCTAAATGCTTGGGATTCGCCTTGATCTTATCCGCCCCACCAAATCCATCGAAATTGTCCACGACTTGAATCAATCCAGCCTCTTGGAGCAGTAGCAAGGCACGTCCCCAGTTGGAGTCATCGTTCGGTACGGCGATCTTTGCCCTGTCCGGTATTTCTTCGATTTTTTTGAACTTATCGGAGTAGATTCCGAGGGGTGCAATGATCGTGGAACCAACGGGCACGATTTGCGAGTTGTTTTTCGTATTGAATTGGTCTAAAAAAGCGACGTGTTGAAATGCATTGGCGTCGATTTCCCCATCGAGCAAGACGGTATTCGGATTGACATTCGCGTTGAATGAAACCAATTCAATTTGCAGTCCTTCTTTTGCCGCCTGCTCCTTCACGAAGTCCCACGTACGGCTTTCCGACCCGCGAATGCCGATTGTAAGCCCTGTCTGTTCCTCTGTTTTTCCGCAACCGACTGCGAGCATGGCTATCAAGGCGCATAGTAGGGTAAGCGCTACTTTTTTCATCGCTGGTTCTCTCCTGTCTCTTCTGTTGCCTTAGTTCCGGCGAATTTTACGGGCCAGCACGTTGCCGAATGATTGAATCCCTTGGACAAGCACGACGAGGATGACGACGGTCGCAACAATTGTCATGGTGCTGAACCGCTGATATCCGTATGTAATCGCCAAGTCTCCAATCCCTCCGCCACCGATTGCACCAGCCATGGCTGTGGCTCCGATTAAGCCGATGGTAGCTGTCGTGATGCTGAGAATAATCGACCCGAGTGTTTCCGGGATGAGAAAGCGAAAAATGATCTGTAATGGCGTTGCTCCCATCGCTTCTGCGGCTTCGATGATCCCTGCGTTTACTTCTAGCAAGGAGTTTTCCACCAAGCGAGCCATGTAAGGTCCGCTGTAGATGATGAGCGGCACAATCGCCGCTGTCGTGCCGATAGAGGTCCCGACAATCAGCCTCGTCAACGGGATAATCGCCACCAGCAATATGATAAATGGAACCGAACGAAGGACATTGATGATCGGATTCAAGATCGAAAAAATCAACGGATTCTCTAAAATGTGGCCCTTGCGCGTGACCACGAGCAAAACGCCGAGCGGAAGGCCTATCATTGTCGCAAACACGAGCGAAACGCTCACCATGTAAATCGTTTCGTATACGGCTTGGATGACTTGGTCGGATGTGACTTCCATCGCTATGAAATCTCCTTAACCGTGACGTTTTGTTGCAGGATGTATTGGTATGCGCGGGCAATTTCTCGTTCGCTTCCCTGTAATTCGACAATCAAATTGCCAAATGGGACTCCTTGCAGCTCGGTAATGTTTCCGAATAGGACATGGACGTCACTGGCAAATCGCTTCGCTACTTGCGAGAGCATCGGTTGACCAGAGCTTTCTCCGATAAAACGAATATGGAGGATCTTGGATCTTCCTTGATTCGCTTCAAGAAGCTTGTAAACACTGGATGGAATGTCGTCACGTACCACTGATTTGACAAAATGGCGAGCCGTCTCTGTCTGAGGATTCGCAAATACCTCCAAGACATTTCCTTGTTCCACGACAGCGCCTTGCTCCATGACCGCAACACGGTTGCAAACCTCTTTGATGACATTCATTTCATGGGTAATCATGAGAATGGTGACGTTGTATTCCTCGTTCACTCTTGTGAGTAATTCCAGAATGGACGCGGTCGTTTGCGGGTCCAATGCCGAGGTTGCTTCGTCGCTCAGCAAAATGGACGGATTGGTCGCCAGTGCACGTGCGATCCCGACGCGTTGCTTTTGTCCGCCGGATAGCTGATTGGGATAGCTCTGCGCTTTTTCTGTTAAGCCTACAAATGACAGGAGCTCGCCTACGCGTTCCTGGATTTCCTTGTGCGAAGTGGTTCCGAGCCGCAGCGGCATGGCTACATTTTCAAATACGGTCTTCGTAGAGAGCAAATTGAACTGCTGAAAGATCATCCCGATGTTTTTCTTCAGGGACCGCAAATGTTTGACCGACAAAACAGACAAATCATTCCCGTCGACAATCACTCTGCCAGATGTGGGCTGCTCCAATCGATTGACCGTGCGAAGCAACGTACTTTTTCCAGCGCCGCTTAAGCCAATCACACCGAAAATGTCGCCTCTGTGCACGTTCAGCGTAACACCTTTTAATGCCTCAATCGTTGCGCCGCCACTTTCATATGATTTATGGACTTCGTGAAACTCAATCATGCTCTCTATCGGTTCAATCTTCTTCCCGTTGGACGGAAGAGATTCATGTGTCTCCTCCCTAATCGCTTGTACGCTCCCCATGTTGATCCCCCCTACCGACTGACAATCGCGATTGTAACTGATCCAGTTCTGTATGAAGCAATGCTTCGTATTTGCCATCCCCGCCGATTTCCACCACCGGGACCAGGCGCGTGCCGTATTTGACTTCCAGCACATCGCGGAGCACGTCTTTTCCTTCTACATCAATCCATTCGAAAGGTCGTTGATTCGCTTGTAAAATAGCCTTGACGTCTGTACAAAATGAGCACCCGCTTCTTCCCCATACAATCACTTTTTGTTTGGCTGACATGTACTACTCCTCCTTCTCCCAACGCTGTCTTCCGGCGCGATCCAAAAACAAAAAGACCCCCTACCCATTGGCAGGAAGTCTCCAGTTGTCTGGTCGACATTTTTAATTCGCATCGGATTACTTGGGATATTATCATTCGCAGCTTTGCCACGTCAACAGCTAATTTCACTGCATCACGATTACCAAGGATTGAAAAAGTCATTGACAATGAAATGGGGTTACCGATAAAATCCTAGCAAATAACTATGAAATTAGCCGACTGGACATCCAGAGGCCCCCTTTGTACATGAAAACGTACGATCAGGGGGCCTCTATTTTTACTTTACGAATAGGAGCGAACAACAACATGACGCTAAAACTAAGCATTTTGGATCAGAGTCCCATCCAAGAAGGAGAAACGGCAACAGAGGCATTTTTGCATACCATTGCCTTGGTCAAGAAGGCCGAAGAACTCGGCTATCACCGATTTTGGGTGTCTGAGCATCACGACTTAGATCATGTGGTCGGCTCATCACCAGAGGTGCTCATCGCCCATTTGCTGGCGAAAACAGAACGTATCCGTATCGGTTCCGGTGGAGTAATGCTACAACACTACAGCCCGTATAAAGTAGCTGAAAATTTCCATGTACTGGCTTCCCTGGCACCTGGTCGCGTCGATCTCGGTATTGGCAGAGCTCCCGGTGGGCTTCCGTTATCGACAAAAGCACTGCAACAGGAGAGCACAGGAACCAACCGAACTCTTGCAGAAAAACTCGAAGAACTCGAGCATTTTCTCCACGACGAGCTAATACCTGCGCACTCCCTTTATGGATTAAAAGTCATTCCGACTCCGCCCGTGCCTGCTGATTTATTCTTATTGGGTACCAGTATCGAAAGCGCAGAATTAGCTGCTTCCCGGGGTATTCCATACGTATTTGCCCTGTTTATCAACCATGATGAGACGGTGAGTCAAGCCGCCATGGAAGCCTACCGAAAACAGTTTCGTCCAGGCAGAATCGCCAACCCGCAAGCACTCCTTGCCCTTTCTGTCATCGTAGCCGATACCGAAGAAGAAGCCGCTCAATTAGCAAAGGAAAGCAAAGTCGCCAAAATCCATTTGCAAAGCGGAAAAACCGTAACCGTCACCAGTCTGAAAAAGGCGGAAGAATTCGGGCTTCAATCCGTCGAGCCGTATACGATTGAGGTAAAGGAAGCGAATGTCATTCACGGAACGAAAGACACGGTACGGGAAAAGCTCATCGCCATCCAGGATCAGTACGACATCGAGGAAATCATCATTACAGCCCCTATCAAAGACTTTCAAAAACGAATGCTGTCATATGAGCGGTTGCGGGAAGCAATTTCGGAACTGACTGTTTCCTGATTGGCGTCAGACAGATTCCAAAATGAATTTATCGTGGCTGACCCGCTTGTGAGGATATAACGGGTCAGCTTTTTTCCTATCCTTCCCTATTATCCCACTCCTCTAGCGTCATCATTTTGAAGGCTTCCTCAAAATCAATTCGTAAGGCTGTTTTTCTGGTGGGAAACCGAAGCTAGTTGTTACCTCTATCCCCTTCTGTTCCAACCACTTCTTCGCTTCATCCATATCTTTGCGATCAATTTGAAAGGCAACGTGACGTAACGAAACGTGATAAGGGGTATCTACACGGTCTGTCTCCCATAACCCTAACCAGCTGCGCCCTTTTTCAATCCAAAAGAAAGCAATGGTATCAGTCTGGTGAGCGAGTTCCAAATCCAGCTGTTTGTAAAACGCAATGGATCTCAAGAGATTTTTGACAGGTAAATGTGCTTCGTATAATCCTTTAATCATACTGGACATCCTCCCTTGTCTTTTTCAACATTATCGTATCATATGTATGATAATATTGGCAATTCTGATCGCAGTTAAAAAATAGTTGGCACCATGCCCCCGTCTATACGGATTGGTGAACCTTTAAATGCGGTTGCATAAGGGCTGGATACGAATGCTACGAGCCTGCCTATTTCAAAAGGCTTGATAAACCGCTGTAATTCGGATTGGGGCAGGTTTGCTACCATAAATTGCTTTTCTTTTTCCGAAAATGCCATATCATTAGGAAACAAACGATCGATGATTTGATATACATTTTCGGAAAGCGTTGGTCCTGGCATGATTGTATTGGATGTGACTTCTGTTCCTACCGTTAATTTAGATAGGCTTTTTGATAGTGATAATAGCATCGTTTTCGTCATGCAATACTGAGGCATTTGCCCTGAAGGCATGATCGCTTCTTCACTTGCTATAAAGATGATTCGTCCATAATTGTTCTTCAACATGTTCGGTAAGTAAAATTTAGATAATCCATTAGCGGCAAGGACGTTTGTTCGGAAGTATTTTTCCCATACTTCATCGTCAACGTCTTCATAGGACATGATTTCATAAATACCCATATTGTTAACGAGAATATCCACATTGGGATATTTCTCAAATATAGCTTCTCTTTGCAGCCTATCCACAATATCAGCCGTAGCATTCTGAGGAGAAGTAGTCGGGAATTGCGACTTCAATTCATGTACGATTCGTTCTACCTCTTCATCATTTCGTCCATTAACGAGGACATTGACGCCTTCTCTGGCAAGCTCTATGGCAATTGCTTTCCCAATACCTTTCGTCGATCCAGTAACGAAAGCAGTTTTGTTCCTTAATCCCATATCCATAACACTTGTCTCCTTTGTAGCCATTCACGGCAAGCTGACTAGAAGTTAATCTTGGAACATCCTAGTGCTCCGAATTGAGATTATCGTACTTTGTCTGGATCGTTCGGTAACTAGCGTACAACGCCAAATTTCTTGCTTTACCCGCCAAATAGTGAAACCGGGAAAATGGTAGCCCCGCTTGGAACGGGTTAGCTTGGAAATTCTTTGACGGCGGGATTGACCCTAAAGTATTCGGAACGCCAATTGGAAGGTGTATCGCCTTCCCAAAGGCGAAAGGCCCGGTAAAATGAGTTCTGATCTTCGTATCCAATTAAGAAAGCCACTTCTTTTATATCGAGCTTGGGGTCGGCCAAGTATTCTCGTGCCTGTTCATGCCGAGCCTGTGTCAACAGTTGCTTGAACGTTGTGCATTCATCCGTAAGACGGCGCTGCAAGGTACGATCGCTCATGCCCAGCTCGCTGGCAACAGCTCGAATATCAAGGCGGCCTCCTGTTGACTTCGCTTCAAGATCCACTTGACCATCTCCGCAATGGAATGACTGCACTGCTCATCCAATGATCGGTTCAATACAGGTGTCAATATCTCCAACAATTCTTTGTTATACGAAAGAAAGAGGCGGTCCAGATCGCGTCGATGGAGTGTTAATCGGTTAACGGTGGCACCAATCCGTATCGGGCAACCGAAGTAAGCTTCGAGAGCAGTGACATCCCCCATCGAGTGAGAAAATTCCACGGACTGTGCAGTTAAACGCGTGCCAGTGCCCCGTCGCCCAAGTTCTAGAAGAAAGGCTAGCGTGGTTCCAACCAAGACTGGTGGACCGGGTTGCTCGCTGTGCATCCACTCCAATTCGATTGTACAGCGCTCGCCCTCCTCTGTAATACGCAGCCTTTCCGGAGGGCACAGTTGTTTGTATCGGGCCATTCGATTAAGCGCGTCGCGATAGTCACGAGCATGGTAGGTCGCTAAAACAGTCGGTGGGTATTGTGCCGCTTCAAAGGTGGTGGATAGCTTGATGATTCCCATAGCAGTGTCACCAATTAGATCGGCGTACGCTTGCCAGATTCTGAAATATTGGGCAGTGGTGACTACAGCTGGTTCTGTAAAAATGGTGAGTGGCAGGCGCGCTCTGCGAGCTAGGTCGAGGGGGGCAATCCCTAGTCGTTGTAATCCCGCCCAAAATCCCGCCGGGAAATTTATACGGTCTGCTTTCATTACGTATGGATCTCCTTTAGTTGCTTACCGATTCGTTCCGATTATGATTAAGTATACAGGAAGGTGATCGTACCCGTTATTTATGCTTTCCCATCGCTTTCATGATTTCTTCAATCCCGTCTATTTTCGCAAGAGCCATCGGTCCAGGTAACGACGGGTCTGCCAATTCATAAACCTGGTTGTTTTTGACGGCGTTCAAGCTATTCCAGACGTTGCTTCCTTTCAAGGTCTCTTTCACTCCACCTTGGATCGGCGCTTGCCAATTATTGATGACGAACAGATGGTCTGGATTTAATTGAGCGAGGCTCTCCAATGAAAGCTGTCCATTCGACTCCTCCATAAAATGATGAAAGGTCGACACAGGAATACCGATGCCAAGCATGTAGAACGGCTCATTTCCAACATATTCAAACCTTGCTTCCACTTCTGACATGAATTGAAGCGAGCACAGTCCTGGCAGCAACTGGTGCTCTTTGCCTTGCACGCTTATGCCTCTCTCCCCTTTTAAACAAAAATTAAGCTCTACCATAGGGCTTTTCGTAGATAGAGAGATGCACTGTGATCGGTAAAATGTATAGTCGGATACAACCACTTCCATATCATACCGAGGAAGAAACCGACGAACATACCCCTCGCCCATCTCTGGATGAAGGGTCAGTTTTGTTTTCTGATCCACATTTTGTGATTCCAGATTCATTCTGTCGAAAAAAAGAATGTTTTCTTGAATATTTGTAGAACTCAACTCTGTCCATCCCATCCGATGCGCAAAATGCACATGATAATCATTATCAAATTATAGCGGAATGAGGAGAGTTTTACTATGATATGGGAATAGTGGCTCATTTCAGCAAGAGAGGTGTTGTTCTAATGTTAGATTTAGCAAGTCCATTATGGGGTAAGCTACAAGGTCCTTATGGTTTGTCTGATCGCGTCCCTGCGCTCATCCAGCATGTTCAGCACGACTATTTTTCCGATGAAAAAGAAGAGTTGTATTGGGAGCTTCTGTATCATCAAAATACGATTTATCCATGTACATATGCTGCAGTCCCCTATTTAGTAGAGATCGCTTTAAAAACAGAGAGCGCTGATATTCTGTTGGAAATCTTCATAACCTGCGGCATGTTCGAAGCCAGTAGCGAAAATGCGCCTCATATGGATGTACCATCGGAGTTTTTACGAGATTCCACACCCTTATTGGATCAAGAAACCATCAGAGAGATCTATCGTGAATACCGCCGTGCCATTCTATCACTGACAGAGCAAACAGAATCAATCCTTCACCTAGCACAGATGGGAGAGCATGATGCAGACAAGCGCTACATACTGGCTGCGGACGCTGCGTTTCGTGGGGACAAAGATATTGCCAACATGCTTCTCACCTTTTCGGAGGGAGACGAATATGTGACGGTGTGTCCGACGTGCGATCAGTCTATCTACATATGGCCAGATGAGGAAGAGGAGATTTTGTTCGCTTACGAAGACGATCCCGTTTCTCATGGTACAGCGAAACGATTTTCAATCATCTCCAAAAAACCGGACATGACAAATGACAGTGGACTTCAGAGACTATACCAACGTGCACTTGAGATTGGGGATAAAAAGCTGCTTGACCATCTTCCTTATCTTGCTGGTGAATTGAACTGCTGCTCATGCGACACCCCTATCCAAGTTTGGACGGGACTTTTTCCATAAACAGCAAAAGACCACAGCTAATGCCGTGGTCTTTTGCTTTAGATTGCCGATACATCTGCCAAGGAGCCTTTCGTTGCTTGTAACAAGCCCTCTACTGCCATCTCGATCTGGACGCCAATGTTTCCGCCACTGACGATGATCGTCTCTAACGATTGTGCTCGTTGATCGATCACCGTCGGAAACAATTTCTTCATCCCCACCGGCGAACATCCACCACGAATATAGCCAGATACTTTGGTGATCTCCTTCACAGGAATCATCTCGATCTTCTTCTCTCCGACTGATTTGGCCGCTTTTTTGAGATCAAGCTCGGCTTCAACGGGAATGACAAACACATAATACGATTTGCTCGTCCCTTGCGAAATCAATGTTTTATAGACAACATTCTTTTCGCGACCGATCTTTTGGGCGACGGCAATTCCGTCGATTTTCCCATCATCCGTCGCATATGTCAGCATGGTGTATGCGATTTTTTCTTTATCCAAAATCCGCATCGCATTCGTTTTTCCTTGCTTCACGCTAGTCCACCTCCGCTACACGCTGGTCAACAAAATATAATCTATCTTAGGGGATGGCGTTCTACTTTTCAACCAAAAAACGCCACTGACACAAGCATGTCAGCGGCGTCTCGTATTATTGAATCGTTACTTCATCAATCTCGATATGGCCTGCAGGGCTAATCCATACACCCTGTACATTCTTTTGAATCGCCGCCAAGTTCTCGGAGAATCGGAACGGAATAAGCGGAGCTTCGTTCATTTCGATTTGTTGTGCTTTTTCATAGATTTGTTTGCGTTTTTCTGCGTCTGGTTCTCTGCGTCCTTCGTCAATCAGCTTGTCCACTTCCGGATTGTTGTAAAAGGAATGATTTCCTGGTGCGCCATGTGCTTTTGAGTGATACAGGTTGGCCTGGTTGTAATCGGGATCTCCCGTAGCATTCCCCCATCCGCTCATGAACAGGTCTGTCTCCCCTTTGGATGCTGCTTCGATATACGCCCCGAATTCCATAACATCCAGTTGCAGGTCAATACCGATTGGCTTCATCTGTTGCTGCAAAACCTCGGCTACGCTAATTCGTGCTTTGTTGTCATTCAACGCGATTTTTGCTTTGAAGCCGTTCGGATATCCAGCCTCTGCGAGCAATTGCTTGGCTTTCTCGACGTCATACGGAATGTCTTTTACATTCGGGCTGTACCCAACCATCGCTGGTGTAATCGAGGAGTGAGCTGGCGTTCCTACGCTATTGTAAACGCCTTCAATAATGGTTTTCTTGTCGATTGCGTGGGCAATGGCTTGGCGGACACGCACATCGTCAAAAGGCTTTTTCTTTGTATTCAATCCGATGTGATCGACAGAGAAGCCAGGGTATCGCCCCAACTGCATCGATGGAGAATTTTGCACGCGATCGATGTCCGTCACAGGCAGGTTTTCTGCCACTTGAACTTCACCTGTCTCAACCATGGCGAGGCGAGTCGTGTCTTCTGGTACGGTTTTGAAAACAACTTTATCCAAATTTGGTGTACCGCCATAGTAGCTATCGTTTCTCACGAGAACCACTTCTTGGCCCGGCGTCCATTTTTCGAATTTGTACGGACCCGTACCGGTTGGATGCTTGCTCAAATCTTTTCCATATTGTTCAATGGCTTTCGGGCTGATGATGCTTCCCTCTGCACTCGCCAAAACAGACAAGAGCGGTGCGTACGGGTAATTCAGAAGAAACTGTACGGTGTACTCATCTACTACTTTCACTTCTTTGATTGCTTCAAACATATTAATCCGGCTGGAGCCAACGGCAGGATCTTGAACGCGAGCGATCGTTGCCTTTACCGCTTCCGCATTGAAAGGTGCTCCATCATGGAACGTCACGCCTTGGCGCAGCTTGAATTCCCACGTCAAGTCATCGAGCTGCTTCCACTCACTTGCCAGAGATGGGACGTATTTGCTTTCTTTATCCATGCGGACAAGCCCTTCGTATACTTTGTGATGAACGATTGCTGCTGAAGGGATTTGGGACAGGAAATGCGGATCGAGGTTGTTCGCATCGGACAGACGAGCGATGACGAGGGTTCCTCCTGTTTGGCCAGCTTCCGCAGTACCCCCTGCTTGTCCAGCGCTAGTGGAAGCATCCTGCCCCGACGAACACCCAGCCAAAGCCGCAGATACCGCGATTGTCATGGCAATCAGCGTGTGATAAAAGCTCTTCTTTTTCATCTGTGTTCCCCCAATTCTTGTTGCAAATGTTTTAGCATTCAAACATGTTTTATTTTAGATAATATTCAGTCATTATATTTTCACTTTGTTTACCTTTATTTTCAGTTTCTTTACAACTTTGTATATAAACAAAAAACTCTCCCCTGTAGCAGCGAGAGAGTGATTCAAAGATTATCTGACAAATTCACTTTTTAACAGCCCATATTGAAAATTTCCATTCCGGGGATCACAGTGATGCGAGTTGATCGTCCCTACCAATTCTCCATCCAAGGTTTCAATCGCAAGCCGCATATTGTCTCCGTCAGGGACTCTGGCTGCTTGCTGATCTGTCCACAATCTCGCTCCCGCTTCGGATCTTGGAAAATAATTGGCATTAGATGCTCTAGCTATTTCCGAATCTTGATCATTTTCGTGAAACTTCTCCCAATCCCCGGGAACAACGGCGCGTAATCTGACCTTCTTTCCTTCCCACAGGTTCACAGGCACCTCTAGCTTTCTCCTATTTCTTCTGCGTGGTCACAAGCCAATCTGCTAGCTCCTCTGCTTGCGATAAGGTTGCAATCGGATCGAAATACCAAGATTTATCCTTTTTCCAGATGTACACGCGATTATTTTTTACAGCATCAAGGGTTGCCCAAATAGGATCTGCATGCAAATCGGCCAAAGTTCTTTCATCGGATGTCAGGATGATGTAATCGCCCGCAAAAGTAGGCAGCACCTCGCTCGATACTTCCACGGACTGTTGCTCCATAACCTCTTTGGCTACTGCTGCGGGAGGTTTGTATCCAAGCGCTGAATAGACGGCTTGACCGCCTCTTCCGAAATTATCCCCAAACACGCCGGTGTTTTTACCCCAATCCTGCATGATCGAGAACGTAGCATCTGCTGGAACTACCTTCGCAACCTTTTCTCGGGCTTTGGCGATACGCTGATCGTATTCTGCCAACCAAGCTGTTGCCTCTTTTTCTTTCCCCAACAGGTTTCCTACAAAGCTGATCTCTTCATGCACGTTTTTCAGTTCTCCAAAGGGAACGACTACCGTAGGCGCGATTTTTTTATATTGCTCATAGGCTGCTTCATTTCCCGTTACAATTAAGTCTGGTTGGAGCTCGAGCATTTTTTCCAGCGATATGTTTTCGTATTCCCCGATATTCTCAACGCCTGCCAAAGCCTCAGCAAAGTACGGATTTTTTAGATTCAGCTCTGGCGTTCCAATTGGCTTTACATTCAAGGCGATGAAGCTTCCCAAATACAGATCCACGATGATCCGCTTCGGTTCTGCTGGGATCTCGATTTCCCCTTTTATGGTCGAAACTTTTCGGGTAAGGTTGTTGTTTTCAACTGCAGCTGTTTGTTGAACGGCTTGTCCGACTCCCGTCGTGCTGGTTGTAGTTGAGCTCGTGGTGCATGCACTCAATACGAGTGCAAAGCAAAACAACAAGGTAGCCACCATGGGCACTTTCCGACTGTACATGGATGAATCTTCCTCTCCATCATAACGATAATGATTCTCATAATCGTAATTACTATACCGTCGAACACCCATCATAACAATGGACAATCCACGCGATCTGTATGGACGATTTTCCGTATCGATCTCCCTTGCACCTCGTTGTCTGAAATGTCCAGGTGAAATTCCCGTTAGCTTTTTAAAGATTCGCGTGAAGTATAGCCTGTCCGCATAGCCTATTTTTTCAGCAATTTCTTGGATTGGTGCTTCTGTATGATGCAATAGCTCCTTGGCCTTTTGAATTCTCACTTGGATCAAGTCAATTAGGCTGTTACCCGTCTGTTTTTTGAAGAGCCTGGATAAATTCTTGGCACTATACCCAAAATGCTGCCCAAGTGAATCAAGTGTAAGTGGCTCATGGTAATGAGTGTGTATATGGGAAATGACAAGCTCGAGCACATCGGGCTTATCTGTATAGCCTGCTTGCTCTTGCAATTGTCGCAAGATCTGATGAACAAACAGGTGAAAAAGCGCCTTCACGTGGAACTTTTGCAATTGACTGGAGCATTGCCATTCCTCGTAAATCTGATGAACGAGGTCAAACATCTTCAATGGATGATCTGGCTTCAGCTGATAGATTCGCTGAAAAGCGCTCGCTTCTTCCCGTAGAATGACACGATCATTTCGCCATGGCCAAGGAAAGGACACAACAGCCTTATACAAAATGAGATAATAAGTGAACTCCTCGGCGGTCAAATGAATGTCCAGGCGAGCACCTTTGCCCGCATGCAAGACCGTAAACGGTTTGACGTCAACATTCAAACCGTCCAAATAAATGTGAGCACTCCCCTTCGTGCTATAGAGAAACCCGCTCGTCGGCAATCGATACGAAGTCAGTTTTTCGCCTCCATTTTGATACTGCTTTCGAACATCTATGATTTTGATTGTGGAATAATTCCAGTATAAAGCGACGTCTTCTAGCCTCATCCCATCTATCCTCCATTTCCTTCTGGTGGCCCATTCCTCTCTTTTCTACTATTTTATTGATAATCATTCTCATCGTCAAATTATACGTTTAGACCATAGAAAAAAGAGAGACTCTTCAAGAATCTCTCTCCTTATCCTACACCCGAATTACAATGATCGAGTCATAGGCTTTTTCATCATATTGACGTACTGCACCACATACAAATACTGCTGCGTTAACAACTCCGCATCCGCTTTTACTTCCTGCAAATAGCGATTGCCTTCCACTTGTAGGTCTTCGATCAATGAGGCGAGGAAGCTCATATCGTATTCGGTCGCGAGTTCTTGCAGCTTTTTCAGCTCCTGCAAATCTTGCCTGTCAAACTTATGGATTCCTTTGAGTAACAAGCGTTCCTGCCAATCAGTCAGGTTTTCGGTAAAGGAATATAACTCCTCCATGATTTTACGTCCACTCCCTCACCGTTATAGGTCTAACTTAAAGCTCGTCAGCGATTTGCCCTGCATGATGCTGATCGGATAAAGCCCATCTCCTATTTTTTGCACAAGCAAATACACATCGCGCAACTCTAGCAGCCGCTTGTTTTGTTCGAGATGACGTATATTGCGGGCGAATTCCCCCTGATAAGAGATGCTCAATTGGCGGGAATGACATTGCTCGTCTTCGATCGTCAGAAGCAACTGCTGTGTCTTCTGATCGAATTCGACTTGATTGAACTTGTTCGCTTTCAATATAAAAACCGAGTCCAACGCAGTCTCAAACATATCGCCTGCCGTGTCCTTCCAGTCACTTGACCAGTCGCCAACGAGCACCTTGCCGAGATCCAACTCTTCGATATTGTCCCTAGGAACGATGGTTAGCCGTGTATCCTCGCTGGAAGACAAGCGCTGCTCCCGATTCGTCTTCGCCTGTGTCAGGATGACCTGTGAATGAGAGAGCTCCTCCATCGAGATCAACTCGCCCCAGGGTACCTTGCCTTTATAGCTGTCCTTAAAGGAAAAGGATATGCCTTCATAATACACGGGGCGCGCTTCTGTATACGTGTAGATGCGCTGATCAGAGAGCGAATAAAAGTAATACGTAATCCCCTTGTACCCTGACCGCGTCTCCCATGGATTAGCTCCCAAAGCATACAAACTTAACTGCGGAACCATATGGTACTTACTTTTGAAGCTGCCGAGCAACTGCTTTTTCGCTTCGGTGTGATCGATCTTCTCTATAGCAATCAAACTAAGATACACCCGGGAAAGTCGATCGAGCAGCGCTTCCGTTGAAAACTTGACATGACGCTGAAAAAATAAGTTCAGCTCCCCATGAATGCCGCGAATGTCCTTTTCCACGCGGGGAAGATTGCCGTTATGCGCAGCAATAGCAAGCAGCTCCAGCCGTGTACAAATCGTCTGGGATAGCTTCGCCAAGCCGATGCCAAGAATCTCTGCGATCAGCGATTTGGCTTCCGCTACGACATCAGTTTCGTAGCTGACATCGGTTACGGATGCTTGTAACTGCTCACGATCCTGTAGCTGATGCATGGCCCGATAGCGTAAAATGACCTCCAGCTTGTGCAAGCAATTACCTTTCGCCTTGCAGGTGCACATGCTTTTCCCGATCTCCGATTCACTGTCAAAAGATACGGATATATCTTGGGTGCGCAATGTCATGGTTAAAAAGGATGTTTCAACGATCTCCATTTCCTCCAAATAGTCGAGGCGAAACAACACTTCTTCCAGCTGCGCTGGGGTAAAAGCCTTGCTAATGTGAGTCGGCTGCAATTGCAAGAGCCAGCTAAAGTCAGGCTTGTAGGTCGCAAGCTCTTCCGCGGTCTCTGCTCCTGCTTGCAAATGGTTTTGGGCATAGTAGACGATCGAGATGATGACATGCTTGCATATCTTGTCAGATGGACATGAGCAGGAAAAACGATTAATATCTGCATGAAGTCGGCATACGCTGTCATCTGACAGCGCACACTCGACGTAATCATCCCCAAACTCGTAAGAAATGGTCATTCCTTTTTCCATTTCCTTGATGGAACGATTGTAAATTCCTTTGTTCGCGTATTTGATTAGATACTCTTCGTTGCACAGCGCGATAAACCGTTGAAATTCTGATGTAAAATCCGCCATCGTTATTTTCCTGCTGCTCGCATGACATCATAAACGGTTTCGCTGAAAATGCGTGTTGGAATATCGGTGAGCTTCAGCCGATCCACTGGTTTGAAGTAAAAATGCTTGTACTCGGCATCCTTATTTGGATAGAAAGCCAACGCTTCCAGCTTCACATCCTCCATGCCCTCCCAATACGAAATGCTCGCCCCGCTGATTTTCAGCTCAGCCACCATTCCGTCATACAGTATGTAAAACTCATAATAATAACCGGCATCAAGCGGCGTACCTTTGACCCAGCCGAATTTCTCCATCATTTTCGCAAAAGCGGTAGGTGAATATGATTCAACAGGTAGGCGGAGCAATTCATTGGCTTTTATTTCTTCTTCCGTAGGCAGGAACGCTTCACGATTCAACTGCTCGAATGGTTGGGTAATTTCGTAATCTTCCAGCTGAGTACGCCAGCCGTTCAACATCTCTTCGTCCAGCTCCAGTGGGTGAATCAAACCAATGAGCTGCTCATCTGCCAATTCATACTCATCCTCGTCCACGGTGTTAAATGTCCCATCGTCCATATAGCGGAACGTATCTACGAGCTTACCATCCTCGTATACACCCCAGATGAGCCCGATTGCGAATTTTTGCATCAACACGTTCTCCACAAAGAGACGTTTCCATGCTGCCGTTGACCAATAACGCGATTTGGACAGGGACTCCTCCAGACGAAGAGATTGCACTTTCACCATATTTTTTAGGTCTTTTTTCAATTGAGCAAAAGTCAAACGTGCTTGTTCTGCCTTCTCCTGATCGTCTTTCGCGGACGGTGCAGGCAGATTTTTGACTGCTTTTCCTGTGCTGTCGTTCGTGACTTCCAGCTCCAGCTCGTTGCTGACTTTGACCGTGAAGGTGCGGTCCCCGTAGTCAAACACTTGCTTGCCGGACGCATCGAAGCCAAGCGTCGTAACCAGTCGGTCTTCCAGTTCCATCGCGGAAATGTTCTGATTCGCAGCCGCCATGGACAGCGCCTCTTCTGCTGCTGATTTAACTTGCCTGTTTTTGATCGTACGCTTGATCTGGTCAATTAGACGCAGCGCCGTCAAATCATTCGAGAACGACAGAGCACGCACGCCATCCGCAGCCAAGGCACCGCGAGAGTGATCTGTCCAATCCTTGATCATCTGACCAATGGTATCGACTATACGTCGATCTCCGAAAGCGACGCAGAGCGGCATGACCCATTTTTCTTTGGCGACTGCTCCATTATCGAGCCATGTGCGCAAAACTTCTACGGTAAAGTCAGCAACAGATGCCGCTTGCAGAGACGGTTTCAAGTCAAGTACCAACTGGTTTGGCGCTGTCGGGAAATCGATCGAAGCGGTTAGCATGTACTCCATTACTTCCTGACCCAGCTCGTTGCCGTCTTGGTCGCGAAGGACTGGCATGCGCTCCAGTGGCATCCATTTAATTCGTGTGAGCTTGCGCTTGTCGGTCAGGTTGCCTAAATGGGTCAAGCTCGCATCTGGCCCTTGCTCCTCGGCGTCGATAAATGTTTGTAGCAGCGTTTTAAATTTGCTGCTCTTTTCTGTTGTCAACAGCTCTTGATAAATCTCCTTGTGATTGTCCAAGGAGCGAATCGCATCAAGCGCCATTTCCTTGACTTTTGCTTTTTTCTCGCTTTGATAGACGTGCAAATAAAGCTCCTTGTCTTTGGCCTGAAGAAACGCTGCACCAGCAAAGCCGCTCACTTTCTTCGAGCTGTCACCCAAACCGAGCAGAATCGCTTGGTTGCGCAATTCCTCTGACAGCGTCTCCTTTGCCGCTAATAGGGTCTGCATCACAAACACGCGAAGCTCTGTATCCAGCTTGTCAAAATGAGCCAAACTCATTTCCGGATTCGCTACGACCAACGAACGATACACCTCTTCATTGACGTCTGTGTAATAATAATGCATCTCCTTTATCGACAAAATCTGATAGAAAAGGGTCTGGATATCTACAGCTTCGTCCTTCTGGTAATGATCGATGATACCGGTCAATCGATCCTGGAACGCATGAGCGAAGCACATATGGCCTACTCTGCGATTGGACTTGTCTTTGTATTGGCACATGAACGGAATCAGACGCGCAATAAACGGATGGTCCACAGGCAAGAAGCTCAGCAGGATCATCTGCTGCCTTACAAGTTGTAAGTCCTCCAGATGCACATGCTCGAGCACATCCTCTAGGACAGCTTTTTCATCCAAATAGTTCGTCAGCTTTGTCGAGCCCTTCGCACGACGCAGCGCGTCTTGAATAATCCCTTCCAAAGAAGGCTGGAAATCGGAGAGATCCACACCTTCTGCCGCCAGCGTTTTGTGTAAAAATCCTTTGACCATTGGGATCGAAGCAAGCTCAAGCGCTCGTCTTGATCTCGTTACGTCTTCTTGCACCAGCTGCTTCACTTGCTCCCAATTTGTCGGCGGGGATAGTAAATGCTCGCGCAGGCCCAGCAGTAGATCGTAAGGCTCATCCATGTGTACGAGTCCAAACAGTCTCTTATCTTCGGACAAGATATCAAGCGGGAACATGTCAAAAAGGATTTGCAAGGTGTTGTGCAGCTCCCGATCCATCTCCTCTTCCTTCTTCAGGAATGCACTGATCCCGCCTTTGACGTGAATGCGGAAGTACAGCAAGCTGATGACTAGCTCCATATAACGTTTCAAATGTTTCTGGTTCAAAAGGGAGCCTTCCTTGACCTGCTCTCCTGGATAATACTTATCTCGCAGTGCAGCCTTTTTCTCTTTGACGTATGAAGGATACAACGACTCGTTGGTTAGCAAATTGTTGCTCGAAAACTGCATGGTCACGACTTCTTTGGCAATGGTATGCAGCTCTTTTATATATTCGCGCGTATCACCTGTAACCAGGTAATAATAGATCGGCATCAGCTTTTCTTTTGCTTCTTCCAATAAGCTCGGAGAAATCGTGTACGCATACGAAATGAATAGCAAAAATTCGGCCCGATCAAATGTCGAGGAGTAATCACGGCTGATGCTTGCGCGATAATCCTCCGCAGCTTTTAACAAAAATTCGCCAAATAACGCATGCCCGAAATGCTCGACCGTTTTTCTCATGGCCTCCAATGCCTTCTGATCTTTTGCACGGATGTCAGCATCATTGATTTCCTTCATACCTTGCAGTTCGATCTGGTCCAGGAAGCATTCATCCATCACATTTTTCTTATCGTAAAAACGGTTGCTTGCCTTGTAGATCAGCACAGCTGCTCGATAGAAAGCCAGCTCTTCTCCGCGTTTTTTTAGCTTGTCAAATTCGGATCGAACCGTATAGCTGTAAAACCGCGGGTCCTCTGCGATTGCCGGGCATTCGTCTGTGTCACCTGCAACGTAATCAGCGACTTGATCGTACAAATGCTTGTTTCGATCACTTGCACTGATAAATTCCTCCACAAATTTCTTCGTAACCGGATTCAGATCTGTCTTTCGTAAAACCATTCCTTACTCCTCCTTCTCTCTATTTGATAACCTTACCAATCCACTGCGCGAGCTCATCAGGCGTGATCGCGGCGACATTTGCTCCCATATCGCTCAATACCCTTGCAGCATGCTGGTTGTACGTAGCGTTGCCCTCGAAATCTAAAGCCGTCAGCACTAAAAACTTGCAGCCCGCGTCTATAATTTCCTTGCTTTGGCGATACATTTCCTTGATCGGATAGCCCTCCTCCAAATCGCTGACGAGGATAAATATCGTTTTCGATGGATTTTCGAGCAGTGTTCTTCCGTATTTGAGCGCTTGGGCAATATGAGTCCCCCCACCAAGTTGCACACTCATCAGCACATCGACCGGATCATCCAGTCTATCGCTCAAATCTACGACCTTTGTATCAAAAATAACCAAATGCGTCTTCAAGGCAGCGAGCTTGTAAAAAATACTTGCCATAACGGAGCTGTAAATCACAGAGTCCATCATACTGCCGCTCTCGTCCACGACAATGACGATGTTCCATTTGTTGTGATGCTGGATATTGCTGTGGAAATACAGCTCATCGATGATAAAACGACTTTTTTTGCGATCGTAGTTTTTCAAATTTTTGCGAATCGTTTTATGCACATCCAGATTTTTCATCGACTTCGTATAGCCGCGTTTGTGGCGATTGCGTTTGCCGACAATGCTGGTCTGCACCTCATTTTCCAGCTGACGCCGCAGATCGTCTACGACCTTGCGTACAATTTCCTTTGCACTTTTCACGACCTCTCCTTTCATCCTGCCTTTAAATTGGAGGATGTTTTTCAAGAGGGTCATGTTGGGCTCCATGCTTTCCAACACTTTTTTGTCTGTCAACAGCTCTTTCATGTTATAGCGGTCCAGAGCTTGCCGCTCGAGGATTTCTACCGTCTTTTTGGGAAACAGCTTGCGGATTTTATTCAGCCAGACGGGAACCGTCAATGCCGAATCTCCCCGGCCACCTTCTTTTCGATAGCCTTGCTCTTCGCCGTATTCACGGTTGTATAAAAATTCAAGAATCGAGTCCAGTTCCTGATAGGAAAACTCGGATGATTGATAGACCCCGCTACCTTCCAATGATTCCTCGGCATGAGAGCCCAATAACAACCGCCAGCGGTTCAAGGCTTCGCGGCTCAAATCAGGTTCCATTTGGCAAACTCCTCCTTGATCGCTTCATCGAGCATGCGGGCATCACGCAAGGTACGCTCATCGATGACTGGATTCGTGACTTGCTCCACCGTCGTTTGGAAGAGAGCTGCCACTTTTTCCGAGAGCATACTAATTTCCATTGGGCTAAAATATGTAAACGCTAATCGCAGTTCAGGCACCACTTGCAAAAAGTCGTCGTAGGCCAAGGATGTAATCATCTGATGCAGATCGCGCAAGATTTCTTCTTGATGAAAGAGGTAGTCACGAGCCACGATAAAAACGCCATGTAAATACGCGGCGGTATGCAGCATTTGCTCAGGCGAGCCGAACATATAGGCACGCGCACGTCTGGAGATTTCTGCGCGTTCTATCACTTCGAGATTGCACAAGATTGCGACCACCACCCCCTCCAGTTTCGCGGGGAGCTTGTCGTTACGCAGCAATTCCAGCAGTTGATCACTGAATACCTCTTGGGAGTCATCCGCCTGTCTCTTCTCACTCAGCATGTACAGGAATTTGAGCTGATCGGCCAACTCATCCAGTTCGTTGGGGTTCGGGTTTCCCTGCTCGACGATTTTGGTCACAGCCTGGTAATATACTTCTTCCACCAAGTTCTCCAGCCGTTCTGTCTCGATAAGACCGAACAACCTTTTTTGCTCCAAAAGAATCGTGAGTGTCTTCAATGTTTTGCAAAGAGAGAGAAAATGTCCATCCTGCCTAACGGACCCTTCTACAGATTCAAAGAGCCTTTCCGACAACTCTTCCAATCCCATGACGACCGCCATCATAAGCCATTTTGCCAGCTCATGGCTCTGGTGCTGCGGCATTTCTTTTACCATATCGGCTAGCTTTTGCGCAGCTGCCTCCTTCACAGTCCCGCCATAGACCGAGCTTTCGATCAGACGGGCTTCGACGAAGGAGGAATAGCTGTAGCGCCATATTTCTCGGACAAGATTGACATTTCGATTGTTCATCCAGTCTGGTCCGGATTCTTTCGCGCAAAATTCTGTACCCAAGAACTGCATGCAGTGAAAAAACTGGCTGGCTTCGCGATGTGACTTCTTGGCATACAGCTCTAGCACCTTCTGATTGCGCCCTGTTGTCGTGATCGCGAGCTTTAGAGATTTACATCTGTCTTTGCAATCGCGAACGATTGGCACATCCAGTGAATTTGGAGCAACCTCACCAATTCCGTCTCCTGTCAACAGCTCTCGCAATGTCTCGATCGGCTGTGAGGTTGCAATCGAGCGCTCGCCTTTTGTAAAAGCAGAGAGAACGGAATCGATCAACTCATAGGCGCCGCCCTCGGCCTTTTCCCGCATGACTGCCATGCCGTTCATGAGGCTGTACGCTTCAATCGCATCCGCAGTCGACGTCGTTTCTCCTTTATCACGTAGCCTTTTAAGCAGTTGCGGGAGGTACACCAAGGCGCTTTTCGAGAAGGGAGCACGCTCCTTCTTCTCCAGTGCCTTCCACACACTCTCGTAGTAGTGAACGTACGGCATCCCGCTTGCGTATCCATTCAACTGATCCGCTTCCTGGTACGTGTACACCATCGGATATATTTTTTCTTCCTGCACCTTTTGTATCTTGTAGGAAGTCTTGCGCTCCTCGATGAGTCCGTATGTATGAAATCCCCCGGTAACCACGAGAATTCTCGCATGCTTTTGCTTTGCCTCTGCAATTTTTTGACGCATGTGCGCCTCGCGAATGAAATCGCCTTCCGCTTCCAAAGTAGCGTCATCATAGCATTTTCGAGACAGGTAGCAGTAGGCAAAGACATCCTTGACGAAATCCTGCGTCTGTTTGCGGATACCATCAATCTCAAAAACCTTTTCCCACAGCTCATCGAAGTTCCGGCATTTCATCGTCTGGCACAATCGCTGAATAAACTGCGAGCCTGCCAGCATGCGCTCATCGTGATAGGACAGCTTTTCATTCTTCTTTTTCAAATCATGGCCGTCTTCCAAGCTTTCCAGGCGACTTCCGTAGCTTAGATCAATGAAAGCAGCAGGTATCTGACAGCGTTTTGCTTCAACCAAGGCTACATATTCCGGCGAATACAGAAGAAACGGAAAGTAACAGACGTATTTTTGCTCCCCTGAGGCGTACGCGTAATAAATGCTCACAGGAGGTTTCGTCCGTTCATCCGTCAAGATCGGAATGATATGATTACTATGGTCCGGGCCTTCAATCAGAATGATTTCCGGTTGATACTCTTCGATCGTTTTTTTCAAATGAAACGAGCAGGCAGGACTATGATGACGAACCGGGAAATAGACGACCTGTTTGCTGAGGTTATAGACCTCTTCTTCGACGAATGATTTTATGAAGCGGTCTTGACCGTTTATTTGATCCATTTCTTCTCGCTGTAATAAGTTCCCCATAGACCCTCTTCCTTTGCCCGTTCTTTGACCACTTTGGTAAAGTAGGTTTTCAGGATATTTGCGTCCTTTTGGTTTTCCTTGACGACCGCTCCCAGCATGTTCTGTACCAGTCGATCCATGGAAATGGGCCTGCCATCATAGTAATGGGACGTCATTGCACTTTGGACATAGACGGATACGGCTTCGGCTGTACTCATCACGGATTGAGGGGAATCGATTTTGAATCCCTCCTTGGTCTCGCCCATACGCAGTTCCATGAAGGTCGTCGCCAATATCTCAACCACATCCCGATCGATTTCGATGTTTACGCCACTTTGCTCCAGAATTACTTTTGCTTGAGATTCGATAATTTGTGCTTCCATTTTCACATGATTAATCGGCGCGATCGTCTCGAAGTTAAAACGACGTTTGAGCGCGCTGCTCATTTCATTGACGCCTTTGTCCCTCAAGTTCGCTGTTGCAATGATATTAAAACCGGGCTTGGCAAACAGGATGCCGTCTGATAGCTCGGGAATGTTCATCACCTTGTCGCTCAAAATACTAATCAACACGTCTTGAACCTCAAACGGACAACGGGTAATTTCTTCGAATCGCGTAATAATCCCTTTGCTCATACCGGTATATAGCGGCGAAGGAACCAGCGCTTGCAGCGAAGGACCTTTGTCCAGCAGCATCGCGTAGTTCCAAGAGTATTTGATCATATCCTCTGTCGTGCCAGCGGTGCCTTGGATCGTATTCGTGCTCGTACCGGAGATGGCCGCAGACAGCAACTCAGACAGCATCGTCTTTGCCGTTCCTGGTTCACCGACGAGCATCAAGCCGCGATTGCCTGCCAACGTGACGATCGCACGCTCAATAAGCACATCGTCTCCATAGAACTTCTTCGTAATCGGTATACTTTCGCCCTCATAAGAGAGAGGTTCATCCGTTCCTAAAATAAAATCGCGCACAGCTCTTGGCGACATCAGCCAATTGGGAGGTTTTGTCCCTGTATCATGGGAACGCAGCGCATTCAGCTGTTTTGCATATAACACTTCCATAGGTGGTTTCATTGTTTCCATCCAAATGCCCACTCCATTTCTGGTTGTTCTTGAAATATATGTATACCACTAAAAATGAAAACATATGTTTGTTAGGAAAAGAAGGGTATTTGTACCCAATATTAGGAAAGATATGTGAAAAGATGTGAAAAGAGTACTACATGCTAAAAAGCGCCCTGGGTCCCCAAGACGCTTTTCTCGCTTTTTTTGAAGAGTTTTTTTACAACAGCGTCCGCAAGCTCCAAAGCTCCGGGAAAAAACGGTGATCGAGTGCTCTGCGTAAGTACATGACGCCTGATGACCCTCCTGTTCCCGGCTTTTGGCCTATGATGCGTTCGACTGTCGTCATATGGTTAAAACGCCATTGTTGTTGCTGGCTGGCGATATCCACCAGCTTTTCTGCCAACTCGTACAGATCCCAATACTGGTTCACATTTCGATACACGGTCAGCCAGGCATGCTCTACACTCTGATTTGGTTGATAGGGTTGTGACCAATCGCGATTCAAACATTCCGGATCAATCGGCAAGCCACGAGCAGCCATCTCCCTGATCGCCGCATCATAAATGCTGGGCTGCTGCAAGGCCGCACTCATTTGGGAATGAAGCTCTGGTTGATGTGCATACACCGCTAGGACATGCTGGTTCTTATATCCTAGCGTAAATTCGATGAATCGGTTTTGATAGGATTGAAATCCGGAGGAATGACCCAGCTTGTCACGGAACTGGAGGTAATCGGCTGGCGTCAATGTAGAAAGGACATCCCACGATTTAATCAATTGCTGCTGGATACGCGAGACTCGCGCGAACATTTTGAAAGCAGGCTCCAGATCATGATTGCAGATGCATTCATATGCTGCTGACAGTTCGTGCAAAATTTGTTTCATCCATAGCTCACTCACCTGATGAATGATAATAAACAGCATTTCATCATGATGCGTGGATTGACATTGTTGACTCGACAAGATTTGATCAAGCTGTAAATAATCGCCGTACGTCATTTCTTTTTGGAAATCCGTGTGAATCTGTGTCTCCAATGAGGTGTCGTTCGGTTGATTACTTCCTTGTTCATGTGGTCTCATCGCGGCATGACCTCCTTTCCCATCTAATTCCTTTCTACCTCTCGTTACTCCTGCTGAATCTCCATCCTTCTCACCCGATATTATTTCGCTGCTTCTAAATATTTCAAATCGATCAAGCCGTCGATTTTATTACTGGAAATATAGCCGGCTTCCTGGCTGATATCTGCCATTTCCTGAATAACTTTTTCATTGACCTCCGTTGTTACTTCCAAACGGGAAAAGGCTGCCTGCACTTCTTTTTTGCTCAGCTCTTTGCCAGTCAGATTTTTCAAATGCTTGATGATCAGTTCTTGGCTTTCTTCGGGATTTTCCTGAATGAATTTGACTGCTTTTTTATGTGCTTCCAGATAGGCGGTTGCCAATCCTTCTCTTTTCAGGAATTCATCGCTGGCTGCTACCACCGTATTGGTTGATTCTTTCCCCCAAGCGAATTGATCCCAATCCAGAAGCAATTTTCCTTCGGCCTGATTTTCCAGTACATATCCCCACGGCTCCTGAGTTGCTGCACCATCGACGGATTTTTGCACGAATAGTGCTGCCGTATCTGCTGGAGCCGCAGCATACAGTTCCACATCTCCACCATTCGTCGTCGGTTTCAGACCAACCTCACTCAGTGCTTTTCTGAGCATGACATCCTGCGTGCTTCCGATTACCGGAATCGCGATTTTTTTGCCTTTTAAATCTTTTAGTTCCGTAATATTGGTTGAACCGTTCATGACGAGCACAGCTCCACCATTAACTGCTCCTGAAATCAAATGATACCCAGGATGCTTGACATAAAAGTTCAATAGCGGCCCTGGCCCGACTGTCCCTACGTCAATCGCCTTCGTTGCCATTGCTTCCATAAACAATCCGCCATTGGCGACCGTTTTTGTTTGAATCTTCATATCAGCACCGAAGGCTTCCTTAAAATAGCCTTTCTCCAGCGCGATGATCGTGGCACTATGGGTCAGATTTGGGAAATATCCGATCCTTACTTCCTTCTCAGAGGATGCTGCTCCGCCAGTAGAGCAGCCGCTCGCAATCCCTATCAATAATAGGGATGCGACAACGGTACTGAACACTTTTTTAAGCATGTGACGACACACTCCTTAGCCATTTTTCTTTTATGAATGGACTCCCCACTTCATCTGAACGTTGCGTTCGATGCGTGAAAAGACAACATTATCGACGATGGTACCGATGATCGCAATAATGATCATGACTGATATCACCAAATCCATTTGTCCAAGTGAACGTCCCATCTCGAGCAGTTGCCCAAGACCACCGCCACCCCCGAGCAATTCACCAGCCATGAGTGCCCGCCAGGAAAATGCCCAAGCGATTCGAAGTCCAGAGATGATCTGCGGTACAGATGCAGGAAGAATGACTGTTCGTACAAAGTGAAAGCCAGACGAACCGTAAGTCTTGGCCACCCGCTGATATAATGGCGGGACATTTTTAAAACCGCTGGTCGCGTTGACTGTCATCGTCCAGGTCGCCCCGATCGTCACAATGAACAAAATGGAGAAGTCATTTAAGCCAAACCAAATAATCGCAAGCGGGAACCAAACAATGCTCGGGATAGACTGAAGCGCCGTCACCACAAAGCCAAGCGTATCTTCTACGAGTTTGTACCTCCAAATGAAGTAACCCAATATCAGACCGACAATAATGGCAATGAGAAAGCCCAACAGGATTCGTCCCATGCTTTTTCCAATCGCAGCGGTAATTTGTCCGCTTATCAATCCATTTACGAGTGTTTCGAAAACCTGGGTCAAGCTGGGAAACATGAAAGATGGCAGCCCAGATAATCTAGATGTGACTTCCCATATCGCCGCTATCATAGCGATGAAGATGACCCGTCTTAAAGCTGTAGTCATTGCCCATTTCCTCCTTCAGCACCTTTTCTATCTCTTCTTGCAGGATCGACAGCACCTTCTGCTCCGTGTTTAATGTCACACTGTCCGGCATGACTCCATCGCGCAAGGCAGGAACCGCAATGATTTCCTTGATTTTTCCGGGGCGTGTGGCAAAAACGACGATCCTCTCCGCAAGCTGAACGGCCTCCCGGATATTATGGGTGACGAAAAAAATCGTGACCTTGGTCGTCCGCCAAATCTCAAGCAACTCCTTATGAAGAACCATCCGCGTCTGTTCATCAAGCGCCGAGAACGGTTCATCCATCAGCAAAATATCGGGTTCCATGACAAGTGCCCGAGCTATGGCTACACGTTGCTTCATCCCTCCTGAGAGCTGATGGGGATAGGAATGAACATACTTGCTTAAATGAACCATTTTGAGTACTTCCAACGCCTTTTCGTTGGCTTTCGCTGTAGACATTTTCTTCAACTTGAGCCCGTATGTAACATTTTCCAAAACCGTCAGCCATGGAAATAAACCCGCTTCTTGAAAAACGACGACTCTATCGGGGCCGGGCTTATTCACTTTGTTGCCAGCAACGAATATGTCACCGCTGTCCGGTTGATCCAATCCGGCAATTAAGTAGAGCAGCGTCGATTTTCCACAGCCAGAGGGGCCTACAATAGAAACGAAGCTGCCCTTTTCCACTTCCAGATTGATATCATCCAGCACCTTTACTTTTTGTTTCTGCTGATTCACGAAATGTTTCGTAACATTATCAATAGTCAGATACATGGCTGCACCTCTTTTTATTCCAACTTTGTCGATGGGGATTATGAATAAATAATGATTAATCCTATCGTTTTTGTCAACTATAATCCAATAAAAAAGGGAAGGCGGCGGGCACCTTCTCCTATTCAATGCGAGATCCAAGTTTTATGTGCAGCATTAGACGTCGTCTTCTTTACCTACTCCTTTTTCCCCTACAACTTCGTCGGATCAAATCTTCTCTCATCCAAATAAGCTCGCGCATGCCCCCAGAAATATTTGCTTGGCTGCATGTAGATTTCTAGACCTGCCCGCTCAATTGTGCGATTCGCCTCTTCATTCGCTTCTTTGAGAATTTGCTTTTCATCCACAGTCAAAACACGGCGCTCGTCCATAATCAGCTCACCATCGACAATGACATGGTTCACATCTCCACCGACTGCCTGATAGACGATACGATGGACGTGCATGTTCTCTGGATTTAAGTGGGCCTGATGCATATTTACGGTAATCACATCCGCTTTTTTACCAGCCTCAAGCGACCCCAGCTCGTCATCCCAGCCGACACAGCGTGCCGCATCAATCGTTACCATTTCCAGCAGCTTGCCCGGCGGGAGGTAATAATAATCCCGCAGCGCCGCTTGTTGTAGCAGCTGCATTCTGCGCATGGCCTGGAACATGTCAAAGGGAGTCATCGGCGAGGTGCCGTCTGTCGTAATCGCTACAGTCGCTCCCATCTCCAGCAATTCCGTAATAGGGGTGCGTGCATTGATTTGACCAAAACCAGGAGAAGCACTCACATTCGTTCCGGTTTCGGCCAAAATTTTCGCCTCGTCAAAAGAAATTCCCCGACAATGCTGCAAGTGTACGTCTGGACCGAGCAGCGCGTACTCTTTGTCTTGAATCGCGAGGTGAATCATGCCTCCAAAAGCATCGGAATGGATGCGCGTGTCGTACTTTTTCGCAATCTCCCTGATTTTCCTTGCTTGGTACCGGTCGAAATCGGTTAAGCCAAACAATTGGTCAGCTGGTGTCGGATAGGATGGATTGACAGAGGTCACGATGACAAATGGAGTTATGTATGCTCTTGTTTTATCGTTATTCGCGTGATTCAGGGCTTCGATCACGGCTTCTGCTCCAGCGAGTACCTGCTCATAGGTGACTTCCTTCGTTACTTTTTGTCCATCGACCCAGCGGCTGAAGGGATGCGGCCAAGGTGGATTACATGGACCAGTCGCTACGATTTCGCGAACACCGACCTCGTTGTACGCTTTGGCGTGATTCAAGGCAAAGATCGGATCATCCGAGCGCGGCATCGAGCCCAAGACGCTAACACCTGTCGTAATCCCTGCTTTAAGCCGCTCCAGTGCTGACAGCTTTCCCTCGTAATACCAGAAATCGTCTGTCACGTAGTGCTTGTATGTGTTGGTCATGATTGGCATCCAGTCATTAATATTGTCCGTCGCAATCGTTTTGAACAAGGAATGTCCGCCATGACCATGTGCGTCAATGAAGCCTGGCAGTATACAATGATGCGCGCAGTCGACTACCTTTTGCGCGGGATACTTGTCTTTTAGCAGTGGAGTGTCGCCTACCTCCAAAATTCTTCCTTTATCGATGGCGACTGCCCCGTCCTGTAATACACGACGGTCTTTGTCCATCGTAATGACTACGCCGTTTACGAGTAACAAATCGATCAAGTTGCATCTCCCCCAGCCTCAAGAATAAGGGCGGTGCCCATGTCACCTACTTCCCTCCCTACACCTTACCGCAATTTCGACATCTTGTATTTGCAAGAAAATTACAACTTTTTATAATATGTTTACCTGTTGGTTCTAAATGGAAAAACCACCTTTCCTAAAGGAAAGATGGTCTGAAGGTTTTAGGCATCTGCTTTTCGTTTGCGGAAGAAAAAAATGAGAAAGGCTATCCCCGCAAATGCGAGTACAACATAAACGACATTGGAATATAGATCGAAATAGTACAGAATGTCTGCCCACGATTCCCCCAATAAATGACCAGCCATCACTAGGACGATGTTCCAAATAAACGTACCGAGTGTTGTAAACAGCAAAAACAGCGGGAAATTCATCTTGGTCATACCAGCAGGAACGGAAATCAGACTTCTGATTAATGGGATCATGCGGCAAAAAAAGATCGTCCAGTACCCATATCGGTCAAACCATTCGTTCGCTTTATGGATATCTGCCGTTTTAATGCGCAGAATATGCCCCCATCTCTCTACGATCTTCTCTATTTTTTGGACGTCTAGGTAATAACCGATTCCATAAAGCATGATTGCTCCGATCACCGAACCGATTGTAGCTGACAAGATTACACCAAAAACCGTTAACGATGATTGCGTCGTCATAAATCCACCGAAGGTCAAGATCACCTCAGAAGGTATGGGTGGAAATATGTTTTCCAGTGCCATCATGAGTAAGATACCGAAGTAACTATATTGTTCAATAATTTGGGTCATCCAGTTCTGCATGCTATCCCTCACAATTATTTACCAATGCTTATCTCTCCAGTATAGAGACACGCGTTGTATAGTTCAATGAAAAGCAATAATCTTTTCCTTTATTTCAATACGAAAGAAGGAACTCTTGGGTTACCTTTCCTTTGAAACTTTTCATTTCGACTTTTTTTGATCTCCATGCCCATTTTTCAAAAACGAATCGTTAGGAGGTGAACTGTGTGTTTCGCAAGATTGTCCAATCACTCGTATGTCTTTTACTGGTTATGACTGCTAGCGCCGTTCATGTAAACGTGGCCGAAGCAAAAGAAACTGGCATGCTATTCATTGAGAAGCCATTCAAGAAAGAAGGACTTCGGTTTCAAGTTACCGTTACCGAAAACGACAATCCAAAATACGACTCACTAGTGTACCACGTCGCGGAAACCGATCACATACACAACTGGTCATTGTTATGGTGTGACAACACGACTAGAAGCGTATGCCTCTGGAGACTCTTGGGAGCTTCCCTACCCTGAAGACGAACCTGCCTGTACCCCGGACATCAAGGAGAGAACCTTAAAACCTGGGAGAACGATTGAGCAAGATGAATACTTCCGAACAGATGAACTGCCGGATGATCTTACGCCAGACTATTTTCAATTGAATTCTTCCGTACGTATCCTCGTTGGACCTGAAGATAAGGAACGCAAAAAGGAAATCGTAAAGATGCAGACGAAATTTCTTCCAGGGCTGGCCCTCAATCCAGATGAAATCGAGCTACAGTCTGAATCGAGCGAGCTCTCTAAATCGTATTACGAACTCAAAGTGACAGGGAAAGCCTCCAATAAAGATATCAAACGCGTATCGATTCAGGTCTTCCATTCGACCATTACGTTGCGAATCGACTCGAAGTCAGGAGAGTTTTCCACAAAGAAAAAAGGAAAAGCAAAAGGCCCGTCCCTTCAATCAGGTGTACTCGAAGTGACGTATAAAGATGGAACGAAACGCATCTACAACATACCCATAAAAAATACTAGCAACTGATGTTCTCCATAAAAAAAGGACTGCCATGTGGGGTTGTTGACAAATGCCGATTTGGAGAGAAACTGCTTTTAAAAACCCAGTATTCATGCGGGTTTGAAATTGCGATTTCCTCCGAAAAAGTACTTTGTCAACACTCCCATGTGTGCGTCCTTTTTTTCGTTTTATATCTGTTTCTATTCTAGCTTGCTATTGCTTCTGCTTAGACCAGTAAATCATGGTGTCGTCTCTCTTTATTTCTGCAAAGCCCATTTTGACTAATATTTTTGCGGAATCTATGTTATCTAGCAAGCACTTCGCCGTAATCTTTTTCACATCTGGCTGCAACAGCGCCCAATTCGCTAGGCCTTCAGCCGACTCGTACGCGTAGCCTTTTTTTCTCTCGGCTTCAATAATTCCATAGCCGATGTCCACTTCTCCTGCCGCATTCGGGACTCCCTTGAACCCTACATCCCCGATGATCCTCATGCCATCTTTTGTAATGATCATCCACGATTCAAATCCTGTCGGTTCCCCTGTGAGTTCGAGTGCTTTGATGATTTTGGGTATCGTTTCCATCGCATCCTCATCAGGCCAGCCTTTGCCTAATGTAAGCCCCATATCCAATAACTCTTCGTAATTTTCTTGCAAAATATTCGTCGCTATTCTATGCGTAAATGGAATCAATATGAGTCGTTGTGTATGGATGCTTTTTTCATTCATGAACAGGTACCCCTTCCCTTTTCCTTCAATGTCCGTGACGATATTTACGTTGGATTTACTCTCCAAATGTTTTTCAGAAAGGGTCTATTCCTACACCTCAGCTACTTTATACATACTCCGATAATAAAAATCACTCGGGCACCAACCATTATAGCATAATTTTCCACCCCGTTTTCTCAAACGAATTGAAGATTGATTAATTGGAATCTATTCCGAATAATGAGAGATAACGAATGATGATGGACACCACGGAAATCCAGTTGGTAAGGAGTGAGAAAATGTCCACAACGCTAAATACTGAGCTTGTCCGCATTCAACCCTGGGCGGATCACGATCTTCCCTTGCTGCGTCATTTGAATGCACCAGCCATGATGGAACATCTTGGAGGCCCGGAGACAGAAGAGCAGCTACTTGCTCGGCACGAACGATACGTCAATAAAGCCGGACAGCTAACGAGCAAGATGTTCAGCATCGTACTGCTGCCAGATTACACCCCTGTCGGAAGCATCGGCTATTGGGACCGCATCTGGCAAGGAGAAAACGTATACGAAGTAGGCTGGAGCGTCCTGCCCCCCTTTCAAGGGAAAGGCATCGCCTCTGCGGCTTTAGCCTCACTCATCACACGCATCAACCAAGAACGAAGACACAAGTTTATTCATGCCTATCCCTCTGTGGACAACCCCGGCTCCAATGCCATTTGCCGTAAGCTAGGTTTCACCCTGCAGTCAGAATGCGTCTTTGAATACCCTCCTGGAAGTTTTATGCGCTCCAATGATTGGCGATTAGAAGTTGCATCGGAACAATTCCCCATTGAAAAAGTTCGGGAGCAATTCCCCGCACTACAACGAACGTATAAAGGCAAACCTGTTGTTTATCTGGATGGCCCAGGCGGCTCTCAAGTCGTAAAATCCTCCATGGACGCGATCTATCGCTATATGGCGAACGGTGGGGCCAATTTACACGGCTCTTTTCCAACGAGTAAGGAGACAGAAGCTATCCTCGCAGATGCCAAGCAAGCCATAGCAGACCTCTTCCACGTGAAGCCGCTGGAGGTAGCCTTCGGTGCGAATATGACCACCCTGACCTTTGCCATTGCGCGTGCATTAGGTCGACATTGGAATGAAGGGGATGAGATCATCGTCTCCGAGATGGATCACCGTGCTAATGTTGACCCGTGGTTGACTGTTGCTGCTGATCGCGGAATGACCGTTCGGTGGTTAAAGGTGAATAAAGAGACACTTACATTACAATTAGATAAGCTCGACACCCTACTTACTTCCAGGACCAGACTTGTGGCAATCGGGCTTGCTTCTAATGCTGTCGGAACGATCCATGATCTCGCTGCCATCTCCCAAAAAGCACGTGCAAAAGGAGTCATTGTCGCTGTCGACGCCGTGCATGCGGTCCCTCACTTCTCTATCCATCGGGACGAGATTGGAGCCGATATCCTACTCTGTTCCGCCTACAAATTTTTTGGCCCTCATGTGGGAATCGCTGTCATCCGCAAAGAAATTTTTGAAGCACTCGATGTTTACAAATTGGTTCCCGCCCCCTCTTTTTATCCAGATAAACTGGAGACCGGAACACAAAATCATGAAGGAATCGCAGGAATCAGACCCGCTATCGAATTTGTTGCTTCGCTTGGTTTCGGTGATAGCTTCTCCGAAAAAATCCGCTCTGGCTACGAATGGATTGAAGCCTATGAAAATCAGCTGGCAGAAAAGCTGCGAAAAGAACTAGGCGCAATGAATGGCGTCACACTCTATCAAGCGGGTGAAGATGTACCGAAAACACCGACGATCGCTTTTCGGATCGAAGGGTTTTCTCCCCAAGAAATATGTGAGCGATTGTGTGAGGAGCATAGCATATTCGTTGCGGACGGGGACTTTTATGCGACAACACTCGCCAATTGTTTGGGAATCAATGAAAGTGGCGGTTGGATACGAGCGGGGCTGGCACCGTACAATACCCACGAGGAAATTGACTGTCTCATTCAAGGTATCAAAGCCATCATAAGGGCATAATTCAAGACCCGGGTCAACGCGACTCGGGTCTTCCACGTTTTTATCCATGAAGCCCGCCTTGAAATCTGGCGCGGGGGCGATAGTGCCCGACCGGAATTTGAATCAGGCAGGTTTTCTCTTCAGTCTCTAGGTTGTAAAGGTCATCGCAATTCTCCACGTCAAATCCGAGTAGCGGATGGCCGCCCATTCCACACGTGAATGCTGCCAAAAGCAAGTGATGCACGACGATTCCCGCCTCCATCTGCTGAATGCGATACCCTCGGTAACCTAACTGGTTGATCAGATGATCGCGTTTACCCACCACATGAAAGCAGAGCGGCACTTGATACAAATTCACGTTGTCCAGCGTCATTCCGTCTTGAAGACGTGCTCGAAAATCTCCATAGACAATCGGATAAAGAGCGTGCTCCAGCGGTTCGTACGCGTATGCGCCATCTTGTATCCCTTCTACCTGATGAATGCTTACGAAGAGAGAAATCCTCCTCCACGCTACCTCCAGATTATTTCCTAAATCATTTTCATACGATAGAGCACTCATCGTCATTTCCATGATACGCGCTACCTGATTCTGGTCTGTTTTCCTCCTGATAAAATCCACTTCCGGCGAAAAACGCTCCCGGCAATATTGCGCCAGATCGTAATTTGGTTTCTGCGAACGAGGGAGAAGGATTCGCTCATCGGAACGACGAGGCCACTTGGTTTCCAACTGATCCGAATAACGTGTAAACGCATGGGTAGATTCCTGCATGGCAGCCTCATTCATTTCCAGGAGCGCAGGATATTGTCTCATTCTTTTTGAGCGCATCACATGCACATGCTTTTGCTCAGGCAGCTCTCTGATTAGCTCGATTGCCGTCTTCTCTCCTCGCTCTGTCCATTGTGCCAGTGAATGCCTCTCCCCTTCTGTTTGGAGCGATAAGGGAACTACCGCGTATACACTCTCTTGATCGGCAGACAATCCTAGCAGTGCATTCATCGCTCTATCTAGGAACTGGTAATGTACTGCAGTCGTCACACCGAGTTGGTTTGCCATTTCCTGCAATTGTCCTAGTAGTACACCAGCATCGAGCCCCTGCAATCGATAGGAAAACTCATCGTACTTAAAAAAGTTCTTCCAAAAATAGATGGATACGAAAGCAACTCCAAAACATGCATGTACCGGACAACTGCCATCAAGTGCTCGGCTAAGGACGTGATCAAAATTCCCTTCGCGCAATTGCACGAGTCTGTGATGAGCCACATCGTAGTGGTATAGACCTGAAGGAATACTCGACAGCTTCAAATACACGTACAGCTCACTCGGATAGAGCCCTCCCCCAGACGGAACCGGTCTTCGATTCGTTACAAGCGGCAAAAACGACTCAGATCCTGCATCTGCCGTAGTCGTGGTTAAAAACGATTGGCTGATTTGGATGAGTCCGTAGCTATACCATAACCAAGCGCCCAATTGAGAAAGAGACATCTCTTGTGAAACCGTTTGATCTACGAGCGATAGAGGCATATCTTCTGGCAGTGGAATGACAGGTAGCCCCCTGTACAGCTTGTATGTCAGTGGCGCATCTCCCCAATCCACTTCAAGGTCACTTGGTCGGGAGTTTTCTGTATCAAAATGAAGGCGGTACAAGAAATTTTCGAGACTCATCCGGCTCACTCCCAGATGCATGTTATGGAAACGGATGCGGAAAAGGATTCAACTCGTCTACACGCAGTGGTTGTTTCGCGTAACCCAGCTTCACAGGGACCTCCAATACTCTTTTCAATCCCGTTACTCGCGTGAGATGATGGCCAAAAGTCATCGGAAGCATGCCAGGAATCAATACGCGCACGCAAGATAAGCCGTGGCGCCCGACCTCTGGTGTCGTTTGATCTACCACAATGACATCGAGATCTAACTTTTGGAACACGCCGAGCAACTCACGCAAATCGTCTGTTAGATCACGATGCTGGTTTCTTCTAGGAAATTGTTCAGCGAAAGAGACCATCGGACGTGCATCATCCAAAAGAAAGGATAAGCGCTCTGCTGCTTCCGGCAAGCTGTAAAGCATCGCATGATCGTCCATCTTTTTCACCAAGGACGAATCCTGGAGCATACGCAAATATTTGCCTCGGTTCGCTTCGTACTTGTCTGTCAAAGGCAGGAGCATGGCAGCTGTCTCGTAAATAGAGCTTTTTACGGCGCGTATGGGATCTGGGTGCGCTCCTGCTGCACAAACAAGGTGTATCCCTTCCTTGCTTCGGTTTTTCGCAATCGTCCATACACTCGGGATGCCATTTTCCATCGTCGCATCGAACAAGTACAAATCGTAATTCGCAACTGTCTGCATTCGATCGATCAACAAAAGCAATTCACGATCATGAATAGTAGCCGGATCGAGGCGTGGCAATGGCAATCTAGCATACCAGGTCAACAAGAATGCATCACGCTCAACCACTTCCAGGATGCCGTAAAAAATCGCTTCCTCCAAGCTGCCACCCAACGCACAACCATTTGAAGTCTCAAATACAACTCCCTCCCCGAATCCCATACTGTAGTAGGCCATGAGTTCAGGTACGAGAATGGGTCGCTCTTCCTTAAAGGAATAACCCCATACCCAGTTCATTTCTCGCTTGGGATCAAATGGCTGAAACGGAAAATCTGGAAGGGCATACTGTTCTTCTGAATGGGTTCCTGCCGTCGTCGGATCAAGGGCATGGGGTGCAAGATTTGCATAGCAATCGCGAACCGTCGTCCTCTTGCCACGCGGCATTACACCGCAATATCTTTCCATTCCCTCCAGAATCGCCGTTAACTCGCTATCCGCGTACGAAACGGATCTGCCTGCTGTGCCCTCATTATGCGAAAATAAAGGCAAATTGACACTTACATCTGCAAAAACAGACACGAGATCACGGACTTTCCCGTTCAAAAATCCGGTTCGGGAATCCAAATACTCGGAGGTAAGTGCTTGTTGCAACTCAGCAATGGATTTTGTGCGGTAACTATCAGGACTTCGCTTTATGTTGGGCTTCAAGCATATTCTTGCCCGATCCTCTGAATCCTCAGGCAATCGACTACATACCGAACATAATGGATTTGGCAGAAAGAAATGACGGGTACTTGTCAATGTTTGTAAATCAATGAATTGAATATGCTCCGATAAGTGGGCTTGCCTGCCCTCTACGAAACGTAACACCTCCGCGATTACGTGGTGTGCCACCTGTAGCAAGCCAGTGCGGGATGACCACGGATCACGATGTGTTTCGCCTTTTTCGCTCAGCATTTTTTGTACCTTCCACATCTCTTGCCGATCGCGTCCCGCCATCAAACGACGCATATCTGCGCACTGGGAGCACCCTGTTTGACCTGGTCGTACCAACGGGCCTACAATCGCTTCTCCGAATGAAACAAAACCGCGCAGCCATGGAATATTAGCTTGTTGGAAATGTTTCTCTGCATGCAGATACACGGAGGGATGATAGGTATCGTGTAACAGAAGTGCCAAGTCTCCTACCCTTGTCGCTGATTCCATTTTCTCACTCCGCCACACACGGTAATCCGTCATGAGACGTTCTGAAATCAGCTCTGCTAATACACCGTCTCCGATTACAAGAATGTCAGCACTCATTGAAGCACCTCCCGAGAGAGCAGCAAAGCGAATACCCCGCCAAGGTCTTCCTCCAAGAAAGGCTCTATCGCCGCATTTATGATCAGAGGTTTTTTGTGGTGAAGCGCTAAAACTTCGACAGCGTGCTGCCAGACTTCATGTTCAGATTCTTCTTTGCTAGGGATGAATGCCAATTCCAATGGTTCACCCGTCAATGCTACAGATTGCGCTGTAAGTACATACTTAGACAATGGTGTTGCTTGATTCTGGATACGATGCAAGGCATACATCAACGCTTTTTGCAAAGCGTCTAGCTCCTGTAAGCCAACACTTCCAAACCAACCGGAGCGCGTTCCCACCCAAACAACCGGAAAACCGCACACATCATGGCCTTTGGCAATCTTCGGTTCTTCACCCCATGTAGCGAATGACCGCAAATAATACTGAGACTGCTCATCCGCAATCGTTCCAGCGTGCACAGGTCTAGCTGTTGGTTGTCGTCCTTTCATTTCTGACATATACGTGAGTGTTAAATAATGCAGTAACGCCCGACTTAACCCTTCTGCTGCCGTTTCTCCTGCTCCAATTCCGATGTTTCCATCTATCCCCAATTGAAAAGCCGTGTTTTGGGTAGCGAGATGGTTCACCATTCTTCCGACATACATCTCTGCCCCAAGTAATCCTGCTTCTCTTCTCGCCTCATCATGGTTATAACCCGCGCATACGACGGATGGTAAAAGCTCTGCGGGACCATCTGCGACGGGATCGACTGCCGTAACGATACACTGAGTGAGCGGCAATTGCGTTAGCTCACCCTCATCCCAATTGTCAAAAATCCCTGTACCCGATGAGGTCCATGATGGGAACAGAGACAGTAGACTTTCCTTATGTTCTGCCTCTTTTGATAGACGCGATTGGAGATCACGTTCATCCAATACCTCCATGCTCATCTCTTCACTCAGCATCGGATGCCGCATGAATGACTGCCAGCTTCCTTCTAATGTCTCTAGATTTAGCAAATAAACCTTGTTGGGGACCTCTGTTTCTATGGACCCTGTAACGTATTTGAACCATTCAAAAACAGCGATATTCGCCAACATGGCTGCTGCGGTCATAGAAAATGCATGATGATCAGTGTCCGCACTCAAAGCCTGTCGATGCAACCGACGCCAAGCCGATTCAAAGCAAGCCTCTGATTGCGGATGAACCAGCGGCCCTACCATTCCTTTTTGGAGTACGAAAAGCGCCGGAATAAACACCTTCTCTTGCTCTCTGCATACAGAATGAATGACACTTATTTCATCCTTGTTTGTATGTGCCGATGTGTACAAAACAGCAGTGAATGGCTCGATTGCCTCCGACCACCCTACCTTCCCCCACGACACTGGTTCTAGCTCTTCCAGCTTTACATGCGGGTCTTTCCTGCGCGAATTCTCGATGATCGTCTCTAGCCGCTCACGATCAGTCGGAGTCTCACCCGTCATTGCATAATGGAATTGAACGCATCCCGATTCTAACAATGCATGGATGGCAGAAAGGAGAAATGGGCCCGCTCCGATTACCAAAACGTTTTCTGCTCGATATTTTTGAAACCGATACCCTCCCGAACCGCCAAACTGGTCCAAAAATTCAATCTGCGCTGCATACGTTGACATCATTTCTCGGGATAAATCATGTGGTTTATCCTGACTCACGTCTTGGAGAAATCCGTTTTGAAAAAGAGTCCCCGCTACCTGGTATATTTGCTGTTGGTATTCATCTGGCAAATCGTCGGTCAATTGTTCCAGTGTATGCTCGCCATTAAACATGGGCATTAATTGGTCTACCCATCGTTCGATCATGTCACCCTTCATGCGGAAGGTCCCGATGTTATTCCGAAAAAATACACTTCCATCTGCATCGGGTATATAAACGGTATCCCGTTTCACTTTTATACGCATCGAAGGATTCAACCTTTCCATTCTTCTCCCCCTCCCTTTGCGAAATCAATCTATTTGTGACGAAGCATGTCACTCCCATTTTATGTAGGACTATTTGTCTCACATTCCTGTTCGTAAAAACAAAGCTCCTGCCAAAACAATACTGTTGGCAGGAGCATAATGCGGGGTGTGATCATTAATCGTTATCAAATATGACAAAGCATGGGAAGAAGCAAGAGCAACTGCAAGAGCAACTGCAAGAACAAGAGCAACTGCAAGAACAAGAGCAACTGCATGAACAGCTACAGACGCAAGAACAGGAGCAAGAGCAACTGCAACGACTGCAACGACTACAACTGCATCTACTGCAGCCACCGCATCTTCCACATCCGCCACACCGTCCGCGAACGAGCGTAGCTTCATTCATTTTTTCTTTGTCCCAACGCTGTACTTTATCCGATTTTATTTCAGATGTCTTTAGTTTTTTTAGGTCTTTTTTGAAATCATCCATTCATTTTCACCTCCGTCACATCATGGGAGCTACTCTAGATTTATGAAGTGACATTGGGTATTTGTTCCATGATCATGCGCCCATTTTTGGTTGAACATGAGAAGCACCCGCTATACTGCAAGGTTCCCAGACAAAAAAAGAAGCCGCCCTCAAAGTGAAGGCAGCTTGTATGATCACTGATTTACAACTTGAAAATAATCCCCATCAGCGAGTAAATAATCACCGTCGAGAACAGCACCGTCATATGAATCAGTGAATAAATAAACATCGTTTTTGACCATTTCTGCGAATCCATTTTCCGGTATCCAAATACACTCAGAACCAGCCATAAAATATTCAGGAGCAGGGCCATCAACGTAAGACCAACGCTTAATGACCAGAATAAAAAACTGCTAGCAATTAAAATAACCAAATAAACATTTGTTTGAATGTAGGTACGTCTTGCACCTTTGACCACAGGCAACATAGGAACTCCAGCCGCCTTGTACTCATCATACTTGCGAATCGCGATCGCATAAAAGTGAGGCATTTGCCAAATGACCATGATGATAAACAGACCAAGGATAGCAGGATGCGTGATATCTGGGTGAATAGCAGCCCAACCGATGAGCGGCGGCATTGCACCAGAAATACTCCCTACCTCCGTATTGTAAACCGTTCTTCTTTTGGTCCACATCGTATAAGGCACGACATAAAAAAACAGTCCGAGAAATCCCATAATAGCAGCCAAAGGTGATGCCAAGACGAGCGACACTAAGCCAAAAATCGTCATCAGGGATGCTAGCCATAAAACGGTCTTCGTTGATATTTCTCCTGTCACTGTAGGTCTGTTCTTCGTCCTCTCCATGACAGAATCGATATCGCGATCATACACGTTATTAAAAGCACCTGCTGCACCCATGATTAAAATAGAGCCAATTGTAGCAAATAAGATTTCTGGCAACTTATCTATTAGACTGAAGTGATACGTATATAAAGCTAATGTTAATCCGGCAAACATCGGAATCAGATTCGATTTGATAATCCCCGTCTTAACCGTTTGCGCCAAAATATTGGACATAGGCCGATTCCGCGTTGCTACGCTTTCTTCCCTCTGCATTCGTACACTGTCCCCTCTTACTAGATGATCTATATCTATCGTACTCCAAAATAGCATGACATAGTAGACGGTTAAATCCTACAAAACTGCCATTTGTATCTTACATACCAATAAGGATTTAAATACTATATGGAATGTTAATTCTATATGGTATGCTTGTCAAGAGAAGGAGGCGGACGAATGAACAGACGCAGGTTAACCCAAGCAGAGCGTAAAAAGGAAACACGGCAATTGCTCATTGATGCAGCCATTGAAACCTTTGCTCAGTTAGGCTTCCACGGGGCTTCCGTTGATAAAATCGCAGACCATGCTGGATTTACCAAAGGAGCTGTTTATGCTCATTTTCAGTCCAAAGAAGATCTCTTTCTCGCTATTTTGGAAGGTCAGATGCAATTACATGTGTCCAATATCCATCACGTAATTGATCACCAGCCATCATTATCGCATTTTATAGAAGCCATGGACGCCTATTTTATGTCCGTTCAGCAACAAAATCGCACGTGGAGCATGCTGAACCTAGAATTTTTGCTTTATGCCATGCGCGAAGAGTCAGTTCGAAAGCGATGGTCAAACATGATCGTAGAGTCGGTACAGCATCTTTCCAAGGCGATACAAACATTGAAGCCAAAAGAAAGTGACTCTACTCTATCTGCGGATGAAATGGCATGGACGATTCTTGCTCTAGAGAATGGCATGACCATCTTTTCTTACATTAGCGGCGACCAGGCACCCCTGTCTTTATACGGAAAAGCTTTGCAAAACATGCTATCGTCAAAATAGCAAGTGCCTTATGTTAGAGCGATTCTAACTGGGCGGCCCGTCGCTTCATGATTCGATTGACTCTCTCAGAACCATAAAGCATGAACGCAATGTAGAAAGCGATAAAAAACGGTAAAATGGAAACTGTCGTCTGTGCAGCAATCCACCCTAGCAACGGAGGCAAAAGTGTGGCACCCGTGTACGCAACCGCCATCTGATAGCCCATCAGCTTTTGTGTTTGCTCTTTCCCAAAGCGTTCAGGGGTATCATGCAGCATACAGGGATAAATCGGAGCGAAGCCTAACCCGAGTAACAGAAAACCGATTAGCGAACAGTAGGTTGGTAATGGCAAAATCAACAGCGCTGCCCCAGCTATTGATACGAGAAGTCCGCTGCGAATCAGGACGCGGTTGCTCACTTTGAAGGTTACAAAGCCAGTGATCAGTCGCCCCACGGTAATGCCACCGTAATACATGGCTACCCACTCCGCCGCTACAGCCGCAGGTAGCTCTTTCACATTTACCAAAAAGCTGCTCCCCCATAATCCCACCGATGCTTCAGCCCCACAATAGAAGAGAAAGGTCAACAAAGTCAGCTTGACGCCTTTTGTCCGTAACGGTTGTTCGCTCTGCCCACGAAACGGCTCACCCTGTGACTCTTTGGCAGCATGGCTCTGCAGGTTCTCCATTCGTTTCCACAAAGGAAGTGTAAACGCTAGAAGTACGACTAACGCAAATTGAATGAGCGAAATGGTCAAGTAGCCATTCCGCCATAAATCATGATCGCGCATAAAGCCAGACATAATAATGGGGCCAAGCGTAGCGCCCACACCCCAGAAGCAATGCAGCCAGCTCATGTGATGGGCTTGAAAATGCGTGGCAACATAATGATTCAATGCTGCATCCACAGAACCAGCTCCTAGTCCCAGTGGCAGGCAATGCCAATACCATTAACCATAAAATCGAAGGGGCAAAAGAAAATCCGAACAAAGCTGCCGCCGTCATCAAGCAACTGATCAGTGTGATCCGTCCTGTTCCCAATCGTTTTAATAATGCACCACTCATCAAGCTAGAGACGATCGTACCAGACGAAATCGCAATGTTGATCACATCTGCCATACCAAATGCCGCGCCATATTCTGCTTGCATGACCGGCCAAGCTGCCCCCAGTAACGAATCAGGAAGGCCCAAGCTGATAAACGACAAGTAAATCATGATCAAAAAGAATGTTGCCACTATCCCCCGCCTCCTGCTCGTTTTTACATTCTTCCTGTGAGTCTATTCAGCAATTTCTCTCCCTCTGTTTTGAACCGTTTGTTCTTTTCGAGAAATTCGTTCACTTCATGTAATTGGGCTGGCCGGTAGCCTGGGCCATCACAGCCACAGGAATGATAGGTAAACCCATGCTGATAGAGGATTTCAACCTTTTTCCACTGCTTCACATCCGTTTGCTTCGGAGCCTTGAAATCATGCCCCATCGCCTTCATTCCCTCACCACATTGCGAATTCCCATTTCGGTATTGCTATGTATCCCCTTTTTTGACGAGCGTACTACCGATGAAGTCAAAGCTCAAAGGCGCCCCTTTTTTGTCGGGCTGCCATCCCAGCTTGATCGCCTCTTCAATGATAGCCGCGACGTCAGCTGGCTTTATCGCTCTCATATCCAAATGCTGCACATGTGGAAACTCCGCCCAAAAATCATTTACATCTGATTTTACATACACGCGAATCAATTGACCCATACCTTCGTTGTGCTGGATCGTCAACGCGAGTAGCCCCTTTGCTGCTGGGCTAATAACCCAACGATATCGCTGCGCTCCTACCGTGATACCCCGTGTTCCTTTTTTAGGTAATGCCATAGCTACCTCCTCATTGCGAGTACATGTTTATCAGTTCTGCCAAATACGTTTTTATGCCGTCCACTATTTCGGGTGAATGCTGCACAGTTACTTCTTTCCCTAACCCAATCAAGAACTTTGCAAAAAATAAAATGTCTCTTCTCGCTACATTTCCTTCCAACCAACCACTTCCATCCTGCCGCATATGCAGCATGGATGCAAGCCAAAGTTCAGCCTCACAAGCCTGCACACCTTCAATGGTCAGCTCCGCAAATAAGTGGACCGTGTCCTTATCCTCGACTGTCTTGCTCAGTCTATTTTCCAAGTGAATGTCACGGAGATCCAACGGCTTCAATACTGATTGTTCGACGGAATGGATACGATCACAACGAAACACGCGAATCTCTTGATGCTGATAACAATAAGCCGGGCTGTACCATAAACCGTTTTTCGTATAAATTCCAATCGGCTGCATCTCCCGCTTGGATTGTTGTCCGCGCGTTTCATAAGTGATAAGGAGTACTTTTTGTTGGATGGCAGCATCCAGCAATCTGGATAAATGCGGAGAGCTGGCTTGCCGCTGCGGTGTCACGAAATCAACACGGCGTTTCATCTGATCAATGCGATCACGAATATCCGGCGGCATGAACTGATAAAATTTGTTCAGCGCTGATGAGGATTCTGTTTCAAAGGGCAGAGAGGTATGGTGTCGAAGAGCATGGATCGCGAAAAAGATGGCGACCGCTTCCTCCTCTGAGAATGCAATAGGCGGCAAAATCCTTTCCTTCAAAACGTGATATCCGCCATGCGGTCCCACCTCAGCGTACAAAGGTACTCCTAACTCACTCAGCTCTTACAGGTCCCTGAGAATCGTTCGCCCTGAAACGCCAAATTCGTCGGCAAGCTCCCTTACCGTAAATTTGCGCTTCCGGTTGACAGTCATCATCATTTCCAGCAGTCTTTTTGATTTTGGCATGGCATAACTCTCCAAAAATTTTTATTATGACAATTCCTGTCACCATTATCTGTTACGGTAAAGAAGAAGTCGAGTTGGACATAACATGCTGGTCATTAAAAGGAGGAAATGCTGTATGCATAAACCACAAGAAAATGGTACAGGAACGAGAAAATATTTCCAATCAGGTGATGTAAAGCTATCTTACCTCGATTTTGGAGGGGACAGCCAAAGAGTTTTGCTCCTGCTGCATGGTCATATGAACGATGCAAGGACATTTTCGAAGTTCGCTTCCAGATTCACAGATTGGCGCGTGATTGGATTGGATCAACGTGGTCACGGCTGGAGTGAGCATGCCCCAGCTACGAATTATTCACGTGAAAGCTACCTAAATGATATCTTCGCCTTAATTAAGACTGTTCTGGATGGAGCTCCTGTTACAATTGTCGGGCATTCTTTAGGGGGCGTAAACGCGTATCAATTTGCAGCTCGTTACCCCGAGCTTGTGAACGCAGTCATTGTGGAAGATATCGGGGTAGAAATTATGGCCGACTTATCCTTTGCAGAAAAACTCCCACATCGCTCCCCTTCTTTACACGATCTAAGAAAATCACTGGAAGCAGTCGGCGTTCGGGCCGTCGATTATTTTTCGGAAAGCGTCTTTGAGGATGAACAAGGCTGGGGATTCCGTTCTGATTTAAAAGGCATGCCTATTTCTCAACGACACATTGACGGAGAATGGTGGAGTGACTGGCTTGCGTCTTCTTGCCCGATCTTGCTGATCCATGGTAAAAAAAGCTTTGTACTCGATGAAAATCAAGCGGAACGCATGGTGACCCAAAGGCCAAACACAAAGCTTGCAAGTTTTGCTGAGTGCGGGCATGATATCCATTCTACTGACCCTGACGGATACTATCAGGCTGTAAGAAGCTTTCTGGACGAGTTGAAATAATAGCCGATGAACACGCAAAAGGGGGAAGAGATATCGAACAATCTCTGTCCCCCTTTTTTAAGCATGTACGTGTTTAGCCTTGATAGCTAATTTTTCCTGTTTCCACTAATTCTTTTAGTCCCATGAACATGAGATTCCAGCCGTGCTCCGAACCATCGTGATATTCTTTCAATGCTTGTTCGATATCTGCCTGCGTCCAATTTTCTTCATGGGGAACGACGATGTTTTGTGTAAAAGTCATTTCACATCCTTGCTGAGTATCTTTTAGCTCCACGATTAAGGTATCAGTTAATTCACTAAACTGCGGCATCTGAAAAGTAAAGACGATTTTCTTTGGACGATTCATTTCGATGTACTCTCCGATCGCGCGATAATCTTTCCCGTCTCGGTGATCAACAATTTCCCATGTCCCCCCTACTTGGGGGTTATTTTGTGCCACTTTATTGGTTCGCTCCAAGGTAAAAAACCATTTCTTCATCATCTCTTGATTCAGCCATGCATCAAACACTTTTTCAGGTGGGACATCAAAACTTCTGGTCATTTTTAGTGCAGTCGTTGAATACTCACTCATTTACATGGCTCCTTTTCACGGTTTTCCTCGTTTTATTATAAAGAAAAACAAGCCACGTTAACCCCGCAGCTTGTTCCCTCTTTTCTTTCTTTACAATTCCAGCGTATGTTTCTCCAAGAAGTTCGTAGCAAAATTCCCTGAGACAAAGTCAGGGTGCTCCAGCAGCTTCTCATGGAAAGGAACCGTCGTATGCACGCCCTCGATGACAAACTCACCTAGCGCCCGCTTCATACGAGCCAATGCTTCATTGCGATCTGTACCCCAAACGATCAGCTTGGCGACCATCGAATCATAGAAGGGAGAGATTTCGTAGCCGGGATAAACAGCACTATCCACGCGCACACCGTAACCCCCAGGCGGCAAGTAATTGACGACCTTACCTGGTGATGGCATAAAGTTTTTCGCAGGATTCTCCGCATTGATTCGGCACTCGATCGCCCATCCATTGATTTTCACGTCTTCTTGTGAAAAGGATAACGGATTGCCTGCTGCGACAGATATTTGTTCTTTGATCAAGTCGATTCCTGTGATCATCTCTGTCACGGGATGCTCTACCTGAATCCGTGTATTCATTTCCATGAAGTAAAATTGGCCATGCTTGTCGAGCAAAAATTCAACAGTACCCGCTCCGTGGTACGAAACCGCTTTGGCTGCCGCCACCGCAGCTTGCCCCATTTGCTCGCGCAGCGCTTGGTCTAGCGCAGGAGATGGCGCTTCTTCTACCAGCTTTTGATGACGTCGCTGAATGGAGCAATCCCGCTCTCCCAAGTACACTGCGCTGCCGTGCTTGTCGCCCATGATTTGAATCTCGACATGCCGTGGCTCTTCCACGTATTTTTCCAAGTACACGCCAGCGTTACCGAATGCCGTCTCCGCTTCTTTCTGGGCTTGCCGAATCGCCTTGGACAAGTCATCGGCATCAAAAGCGACCCGCATGCCTCTGCCGCCACCACCAGCCGTTGCTTTTACGATGACAGGATAGCCGATTTTCTCCGCCACCTGCAATGCCTCATCGATGTCATCAATCAAGCCGTCTGTGCCCGGGACTAATGGTACATTCGCTTGACTCATCGTTGCTTTTGCTACGGATTTGTCACCCATTTTTGTGATCGCTTCAGGATCGGGACCGATAAAGGTAATCGAGCAATCTTGGCAAAGCTGGGCAAACGAAGCGTTTTCCGCCAAGAAGCCATAGCCCGGATGGATAGCGTCTGCCTTCGTATAAAGAGCGACCGTCATAATCCGTGCCATGTTCAAATAGCTGTCCTTGGACGCCGTGGGTCCGATGCAATACGCTTCATCCGCCAATTCTACGTGCAATGCTTCCCGATCCGCCTCAGAAAAGACAGCGACTGTACGTATCCCTAGTTCCTGACAAGCGCGAATAATGCGGACAGCGATTTCGCCGCGATTGGCAATCAATACTTTCGTAAACATAGGCGCACTCCTTCCTACTGAGTTTTGACAACGAGCAATGCTCTTCCGTAATCGACAAATTGACCATCCACAACGAGAATTTCCGTAATAATGCCGCTAACTGGGGTCGTAATTTCGGCAGATAGCTGAAGAGCATCAGCCGTGCAGCGTCCAACTTTTTCGCCTACTTGAACAGTCTGCCCTACTGTCACTTCCGCATAGAACAGTCCTACTCCCGGCGACATGACTTGCTGTGTCACTTCCTTGGGTACCTCAGCAACGACATCGACGGACTCAGCAGTGGCGGCTGCCTCCTGATAGCCATGCTCCATTTCGCCCACCTGTACAGGCGCATGGACAGCCACGACTTCGACTGGTGCGCTTTTCTTGATCACGATGCGGGTCTTGCCCTTCTCCCATTCCAGCTCCTCAATGGAAGACTGATTCACCAGCTTGATGAATTCACGCAGCTCATGCAGCTTCATTGCACGATCAGAGCTCCTTTCTAAAGTGGGATATTCCCGTGCTTTTTGTACGGACGATCTTCTTGTTTATTTCTGAGCATTTCCAAGGCTTGCGCCACCTTTTGGCGGGTTTCGCGCGGATCGATGACATCATCCACCATCCCGAGACTTGCCGCGACATATGGGTTGGCGAACTTTTCTCGGTAGAGGGCAATTTTCTCTGCGCGAGTCGCAGCCGGGTCCTCACTTTGTTCAATTTCCTTTGCAAAAATGACGTTAGCTGCTCCCTCGGGACCCATGACGGCAATTTCTGCATTCGGCCAAGCATACACGATATCTGCACCAATGGACTTGGAGTTGAGCGCCACATACGCGCCTCCGTAAGCTTTGCGCAGAATCACGGTGATTTTGGGAACCGTTGCTTCTGAGTAAGCATACAAGATTTTCGCCCCATGACGGATAATCCCTCCGTGCTCCTGATTGATCCCCGGGAAAAAGCCAGAGACATCTTCAAAGGTCAACAGTGGAATGTTGAAGCAGTCGCAGAAACGGATGAACCGTGCCAGCTTATCCGATGAATGAATGTCCAGTCCGCCTGCCATGACCTTTGGCTGGTTGGCAATAATGCCGACACTGTGTCCATCGATACGCGCCAGACCGATAACGATATTGCGGGCAAAGTTCGGCTGTACTTCCATGAAATCACCGTGATCCACGATTTTTTCGATGACCTTGCGCACATCGTATACTTTGGTACTTTCAGCAGGTACTAGCTCCAAGAGCTCCTCTTGCCAACCATTATTCTCCTCTGCTTTTATCACAGGTGCGCGATCGCGATTGTTTTGTGGCAGGAAGCTGAGCAGCCTGCGTACTCCTTCCAATACTTCCTGTTCGGTCTCTGCCGTAAAATGGGCATTGCCGCTCACCGTCGAATGGACTTTGGCTCCGCCTAGATCCTCCGCGGATATTTTTTCACCTGTAACGGTTTCGATGACTTTTGGTCCTGTGATGAACATTTGACTCGTCTTCTCAACCATGAACACAAAATCCGTAATGGCTGGAGAGTAAACCGCTCCTCCTGCACACGGACCGAGAATGACAGAGATTTGTGGAATCACACCGGAGTAAATGGCATTGCGGTAAAAAATCGTGCCATAGCCATCCAGCGAGCTTACCCCTTCCTGAATGCGTGCTCCGCCAGAGTCGTTCAGACCGATAAAGGGAGCGCCATTTTTCGATGCCAAGTCCATCACCTTGGCAATTTTCATCGCGTGCATCTCACCCAGAGCTCCACCAAACACCGTGAAATCCTGCGCGAACAAATAGACAGGACGACCGTTGATTTTACCATAGCCCGTCACAACACCTTCGCCTGGTGCCTCCATCTGGTCGAGACCAAAATGCGTAGCACGATGCTCAACAAACGGGTTCAGCTCCATAAAGGTGTCTGGGTCAAGCAGTAGCTCGATACGCTCACGTGCGGTCAACTTACCGCGGTTATGTTGGGCATCGATACGAGCATCTCCGCCACCAAGCTGGATTTTATATTTCCGTTCCATCAATTCATCAATTTTCTCGTACATATTGTTGCTCATAAGGGCCACCATCTCTCTATTCCTTTTTCATGATCGCATTCTCGTAGATCGCCACTAATTGTTGCACGGCACTCGTCGGTGAAATCTCGCCACTCGCAACGGCTCCTTCAATGGAGGGAAGCAGCTCGGCTACTTGCTGGTTGCCGAAAAAGGTCGCGCGCAAGTAGTCCTGAGCCATACTGTGCATCCAATCGAGTAGCTGCGCTTTGCGTCTTGCCTCGAAGCCGCCTGATTGGATGGTGGTTTCACGAAATTGACCGATGACCTCCCAAATATCTTCAATGCCTTCCCCTGTCAGAGAAGAACACATATATGCCTTCGTTTCCCAGCCAGTGGTTGCCGGCTGCAAGTAATGCAGAACACGATTGTATTCACCTTTGGCGATCAAGGCACGTGTGCGATTTTCCCCATCGGCTTTATTAATCAGCAGCGCATCCGCGATTTCCATGATGCCTTTTTTGATTCCTTGCAGTTCATCGCCCGCCCCTGTCAGCATCAGCAGTAAAAAGAAATCAACCATGGACCTGACTGTCGTCTCACTCTGTCCAACCCCTACCGTCTCGACCAAAATCACATCATAACCTGCTGCCTCGCAGATCAGCATCGTTTCCCGCGTCTTCCGATTGACACCGCCTAGCGTGCCCCCCGTGGCAGAAGGTCGGATGAACGCCTGTGGATTGCGTGACAAAAGCTCCATCCGCGTCTTGTCGCCGAGAATGCTCCCGCGTGTAACCGTACTGCTCGGATCAACAGCCAATACAGCGACACGATGACCTTTTTCACAAAGCATACTGCCGAATGCTTCAATGAACGTGCTCTTGCCTGCACCTGGCACACCGGATATACCTATTCGTATGGATTGACCTGTATGAGGAAGCAGCTGCTTAATCACCTCTTGGGCCATATCCATATGAGCGGGAGCATTGCTCTCAACCAGCGTGATTGCCTGCGCCAAAACCGTTCGGTTACTATCTCGTACGCCTGTGACGTATTGATCCACTGATAAGCGCGGGAGACGTGCCTTGGAGGAAACGTTCAAGAAATTCTTGTCAGCCTTGCCCCCGGTCATTGTCCAGCAGCCTCCAGGCGATACACGATCTCTTGCAGAACGTGCTGGGCTGCTACAGGAATGACTGTTCCTGGCCCAAAGATAGCTGCGGCACCATGCTCTCGCAAAAAGGCGTAATCCTGCGCTGGTATAACACCACCTATGACCACAACAATATCCTCGCGTCCTAGCTTCTTGAGCTCTTCCACCAGTTGGGGCAGCAAGGTTTTATGCCCTGCCGCAAGCGAGCTGAAGCCGATCACGTGCACATCATTTTCTATCGCCTGCTTCGCTGTTTCCTCAGGTGTTTGGAACAACGGACCGATATCGACGTCAAAGCCTAAATCCGCAAAGGCAGTAGCAATTACTTTCGCGCCCCTGTCATGTCCGTCTTGACCCATTTTCGCGATCATAATACGGGGACGTCTGCCTTCCCACTGCTCGAATTCGTCTGCCATCTTGCGCACAGCCGCTACCTCATCGGCATCAGCGTATTCGGAACTGTAGACGCCGCTAATGGAGCGAATGACCGCCTTGTGTCTACCTACGACCTTTTCATAGGCATCCGATATTTCGCCCAAAGAAGCTCTTGCCCGCGCCGCTTCAATGGCCAGTTCCAACAGATTGCCTTCGCCTGATTTCGCACATTCCGTAATGGCTTGAAGAGTTACTTGCACTCTCGCCTCATCTCGGTTACTGCGCAGCTCCTGCAAACGTCTGATTTGCGCTTCCCGAACCGCTGTGTTGTCCACTTCGAGAATTTCCAGCGGATCTTCCTTGTCCAGACGGTATTTGTTCACGCCAATAATGGCTTCCTTCGCCGAATCGATATGTGCCTGACGGCGTGCAGCCGCTTCCTCGATCTTCATTTTCGGCAATCCCGTCTCTATTGCTTTTGCCATACCACCAAGTGCTTCGATCTCTTCGATGTGTGCCCACGCTTTTTCCACGAGCTGCGCAGTCAAGGACTCGACGTAATAAGAACCTGCCCACGGATCGACGACCTTGGTTATCTCGGTTTCGTCCTGCAAAAACAACTGTGTATTTCGCGCGATTCTGGCTGAAAAATCGGTCGGCAACGCAATCGCTTCATCCAGAGCATTCGTATGCAGAGATTGGGTATGCCCCAGAGCCGCGGCCATGGCCTCGATGCACGTCCGCACCACGTTGTTATACGGGTCCTGCTCCGTCAAACTCCATCCAGACGTTTGCGAATGCGTCCGCAGTGCCATCGACTTTTCGTTTTTTGGATGGAATTGCTTGATCAGATTGGCCCAAATCAGGCGGCCTGCACGCATTTTCGCGACTTCCATGAAGTAGTTCATGCCAATCGCCCAGAAAAATGACAGTCGTGGCGCAAACGCATCGATGTCGATGCCTGCTGCAAGGCCAGTACGAACGTATTCCAAGCCATCTGCCAACGTGTAGGCCAATTCAATATCCGCGGTCGCACCCGCTTCTTGCAGGTGGTAGCCTGAAATACTGATGCTGTTAAATTTGGGCATGTGCTTGGAGGTGTAGGCAAAAATATCGGAAATAATCTTCATCGACGCTTCTGGCGGATAAATGTAAGTATTCCGAACCATGTATTCCTTCAAAATGTCATTTTGGATCGTTCCGGTTAGCTCCGCCTGCGATACCCCTTGCTCTTCTGCTGCCACGATATAGAACGCCATAATAGGTAAAACGGCTCCGTTCATCGTCATGGAGACGGACATTTTATCGAGGGGAATGCCATCGAACAAAATTTTCATATCAAGAATGGAGTCAACTGCTACGCCTGCTTTCCCGACATCACCGACTACCCGGGGGTGATCAGAGTCATAGCCGCGATGTGTCGCGAGGTCGAAGGCAATCGACAGCCCTTTTTGTCCCGCAGCCAAATTCCGTCGGTAAAATGCGTTACTCTCTTCCGCCGTAGAAAATCCGGCATATTGGCGCACCGTCCAAGGCTGAGTTACGTACATCGTCGGATATGGTCCACGCGTATACGGTGGCAAACCAGGCATGTAGCCGAGGTGATCCATGCCCTCCACATCTTCCATGGTGTAAAGAGGTTTTACAGGGATCTGCTCCAGCGTCTGCCACATTTGCTCGTTTCCTAGTGGGTTTGCACCCAGTTGGGGAAACAAATCAGACACATCTCGTTTGGACTGATAAGCCATTTTTGAAAAATCAGGTCGCTTCATTATGAGCTCACTCCTATCCGCTCCTGAAGTTCTCGCAACATCTCGTAGCAATTGGAACGCATGTGAATGCAATCATCTACACCGGCCGCCTTAAAAGTAGCCAGCTGCTCCGCGTCAGGCAAGCCAGCCAGCAGAACCGTCATCTGAGCTACACGTTGCTTGATTGCTTGCGCCAAAGGTGGAGCCTGTTCTGGATAACTCGCATCGTCCGAACAAATGACCGTGATCAACGCACCCGATGCCACCGCAGCTTCGGCCGCCTCTACAGTGGTAGAGAATGCTTGCTGACGCAATACGTCAAAGCCGCCAACTGCAAAAAACTCTGATGCGAAATCTGCCCGTGCCTTATGCTTTGCCACTGAACCCATCATAGCCAAGAACACAGTCGGTCTCTTGCCTGTCGTTTTCAAGAAATCATCTGCCTGTATTCTCAAGGATTCAAAGCGTTCGGATGCCCGGTGAATACGGAGTGGTTGGATGATTGTCTCCACTGAATCTTCACGTTTCATGGCTTTTGCGATATCACCCACAGTCGCTCCATGAAGCACTGCTTTTACTGCACGTCCCACGAACTCCTCCGTATGATTCGCCAACTCATCGAGGGCTGCGGAGACGAGAGTCGCGTTTTGTTTCAATCGAAGGGATCGTGCTTCCGCTGCTCGCTCTTCGTGAATGCTCAGAAGACTCTCGGCCTGCAGTGGCTGCTCAGCCGAATTGGCATACATGTTGGTTCCAACCAAACGCTTTTTACGCGTATCGATGCTCGTTGCCTTTTGATCCGCGATCTGGGCAATCAAGCCTTGTGGGAAGCCTGCTTCTAAGGCGCTCAGCATGCCACCTTGCGCTTCTACCTGCCGGAACAATTCCCATGCTTTTTTCGCTAATGCATCTGTGAGCCATTCTACGTACCAAGAACCTCCCGCAGGGTCGATCACTTTTGCCAAATGCGCTTCTTCTTGCAAAATGATTTGCGTATTTCTGGCGATTCTTCTTGAAAACGCATTGGCAGGGCGTATGGCTTCGTCAAATGCGGATACATGCAGACTGTCTGCTCCACCAATGACAGCTGAGAACGCTTCTGTCGTGGAGCGCAGCATATTGACATACGGATCGTAAATCGTCTTTGTCCAGGCCGAAGTTCTGGCGTGAATCGTCATCTTTTGAGCTTCCGTTGAACCACCGTAGGCTGCCACGATGTTTGACCAGAGCATTCTTGCAGCACGCAGCTTCGCGATTTCCATAAAGACGTCTGAACCGATCGAATATGAGAACTGCATCCGTGTTGCAACTTCCTCTATGGACAGTCCCCTCTCAAGCATCGCTTGCAAATAGTCGACACCTGTGGACAGTGAAAAAGCCAGTTCGGTTACTGCGTTTCCGCCGCCGTCCTGATAAGGATTGCTTTGAACCAAGATCGTTTTCAGCGCGGGCGCATGATCGTTTGCCCATTTCGTCATGCTTGCCATGGCGTTATAAGCTGTCTGTAAGGAACAAGGGAGCTTGCCCTCTGTGAGAAGAACCGCTACAGGGTCTTGCCCGATGCAACCTCGAAGTTCGGAGACTTGCTGGCCTGTCGCTTCAACATGTGCCAAGATGAGTGAAAGAATGGGCAAGCCTAGCGCTCCCGTGTTCACGTAAAGAGGGATCTCTGAAAGCTTCACCCCTTGAAGTGCCTGCTCTACATCCTCTCTGCAAAAAACAGATACGCCTTTGTGACCAATCGAATCTGGCAATGCTTCGTCCGGATCAAGTCCATCCAATGTCGCTTGATCCACCAGCAGATGTAGCATCGTTTGCCCGCGCTCCAAATCGTCTACGGCTGCCTGATTGAACGCCTCGGCACTCGTTTCGATGATTTCCTGACAGACATGCCATTTGTGTTCCTTTTGCTCGCCATGCTGTTGATTCCCTCTATGAAAAGGTGCCTCGCCTGGTAGCGCTTCCAGATGCGGAAATGTTTTGACATCTTCGTACCGATAGATGGGCTGGCGAACAATCCCCTCGTACGAATGCGTCAGTAACTTGGCATCAAAAGATGCACCCTTTAGCGATTTTTCTGCCGCCTCCCGCCATTGCTCGTACGTGGGAACGGAGAATTCCTTGAACCATGTATGTTTGCTCACTCTTCCAGTCCTCCCCTTAAAAGCTGCTCCATTACGCTTGCTTCACCAGGAATAACGGCTGTCCATGCTCGACCAACTGACCGTTTTCCACCAAGACTTGGACAATCTCTCCTTTTACTTCTGCTTCAATCTCGTTAAACAGCTTCATGGCCTCGACAATACAGACAATGGTAGTTGGCTCTACCCGATCATTTATGGATACGTATGGTGCTGCGTCAACGGCTGGTGCTGCATAGAAGGTTCCAACCATGGGTGAAGTGATTTTGTACAAGTTTTCCGTCACTTCCGCTGATTTCTGAGGGGATTCCACAGGGACCTTTTCGACCGGACGCTCAATCATTTCTTTTTTAGGCAAAGGGACAACGGATGCCGCCGTCACGATTGGCGCGCTTTTTGTTTGTACGGGAGTCTGGTGTATGGCTGTGACTTGATTCCCATTTCTTCGTTTGATTCGCAATGAAGAATCTTCATCATTTACCTCAAAAGATTCTATGTCTGTCTGCTCCAATAGCTTCACAAGTTCTCGTAATTCGTAAATGGTAAGCACGACTATTCCTCCCCTGTTCCCGAATCTGACTGGTACACTCTCACGAACCGACTAGTTGGTCTGCTGTGATTGCGCAAGACCGACCAGTTGGTCTTTTTGATATTATAACAAATGTCAGAATACTAGTACAGACCAACCAGTTGGTCTGATCGAAGAATATGATAAGGGACCATCAAGCGACTATGCCCCTGTCTCCTATCGAAAAGCTTGAGTGTAGCCGCATGATCCTTGTTAGCACACCTACAATGGATGGAAGGAATTTCCTTCTGATTGCAGGAAAAAACGTTGAAATGACGGGTTTTCCATCGATTCTGATTTCAAAACGGAATGAAGAACCATATCTGCATAAATATCCGCGATTTGCTCGATCGAGTACGTCCCTGACTTTTGATACCACTTGTAAATCCAGTTCACCATGCCAAAGATAGCCATGGACACAATCGGCACAGGCAGCTCCGGGCGGAACTCACCCGATTCGATTCCGTCCGAAATGACGGTGAACATGATTTTTTTATAGCGATCCCGTTTTGTTTCAATATCCGTGTAGTACTCTGGTGCTAAAAACAGACTCTCCTGATAAAAGATCGTAACCTGCGAGCGGTACAGATCAATCATCATAACGAAGGATTTTACGATTGCTTGGAGTCGCTCTGTCGGGGTGTCCCACTTCTCGTAAGCTTCCTCTGCTTTCTCCAGCACATACGTAATAAATTGATCATGAATGATATAGAGGAGTTCATCTTTTGATTTGAAGTTGTGATAAAATCCTCCCTTCGACGTGCCGCTTTCTTTCACAATTTGATCCACAGTCACTTTGTGGTAGCCATTTGCTTCAAACAAGCGCATGGATGTTTCAATAATACGTTCTCTGATTGATTTTTCGGCCATTATCTTCACCCGTGACCATTATAGCATAACTACATAGCAAAAACGCCGATTCTCTTCGGTGAGAGATCGGCGTTTCTTCCTTAATTCGTTGGTGTGGAAACAGGCACGGCACCTGAATATTCTTCGAGGGTAATCCCTTTTTCTCCAATTTCTTGCGCAATCTCGGCACCTACATAGCGCAAATGCCACGGCTCATAAATATAGCCAGTAATCGCGTCTTTTCCCTCTGGGTAGCGAATGATAAATCCAAACTTCTCGACGTTTTCATCCAGCCACTTCGCTTCTTTTGTTCCGGCAAAGCAGCTCGTTGCTGCGCATTTGCCATCCTTACCGGAGACGTCAATCGCGAGTCCCGTCTCATGCTCACTCGTCCCAGGAACGGCACTGTAAGTCCGTGCCTTCTCTACGCCGTCTTTTTTTACATAGCGATTAAACAGCGATTTCTGGTAGGCGTGGGAGCGATAGGCAGATACGCCAGCCAACTGGACGCCGTCAGCCTGGGCTGCCGCAAATAACTGTTCAAGCGCACCAGCTGCTTCTTTGCGCATTTTTCGTTTCTCGCTCTTTTCCGGGAGCAGGTAAGGAACGTTCGGAAACACTAAATCATTTGGCTGATAGTTCTCTGGAAGTTTGCGTTGTTTGTTCACCAGTACAGCAACACTCTCAGGCTCCCCCACGACCTCGATGTCCGGGAACGACAGCTCAGGTGGCTGACCCGCTGGTGGCTTTTCTGCCGGCTTCGTTTCCGTTGGCTTCGCTTTCTGGGGTTGCTCCGGTTGTTCTTGCTTTGGTGTTTCAGCCGGTGAAGGCGTGGTCTCTTCTTTTGGCTTCACTTCTTCTTTCTTTGGAGGAGTTGGCGTCTCCACGGATGGTGGTGTCTGTGGTTCTTGTGGAGCAGCTGTACTGTTACATCCAGACAACACAAATGTCATGGCCGTTACGAGTACGAGCGGATGCAAAAGTCGGTGTCGAAAACTTCTCATTGTAACGTTCCTTTCGTTTTGGAGCTGATCCAATTATGTAGGTAATAAAAGTACGTACTTATTATGACATAATTGACCGACGTTTCGTTACATGTTTTATCGAGAAATCACGACCTGATCGACATTCAGGTAACCCGCTGGACTGATGGAGAAGCCCTGAATATGGTTGCTAATCACAGCTAAATTCTCCAGATTGCGAATCGGCACGACCAAAGCATCTTGCAGCTCCACTTCTTGAGCTTTCGCGTAGATGGCGAGTCTTTTGGCAGGATCTGTTTCGATACGACCAGCCTCGATGAGACGATCCAGCTCGGGATTGCTGTATTGAAAACTGTTGCCAGCCCCACCACCCGATGTATGAAATAAATTGTATTGATTGTAGTCGGCATCCCCGGTTACATTTGCCCAGCCACTGACAAAAATCTCATGATCCTTCGTTTTCTCAATGGTTCGGACAAACACATCGTAGCTAACGACTTTTAGCTCCGCGTCGATGCCGATCCCTTTTAATTGCGACCGTATTACTTGGGCAACCAAGATTCGGTCCCGTCTGTTGTAGGTAATCATTTGAATAGGAAAACCATTTGGATAGCCCGCCTCTGCGAGCAAACGACGCGCTTGGTTGATGTCGTACTGGTAGCTTTTCACAGTCGGACTGTAGCCGAACACATGCGGTCCAATCGGTGAGTTCGCCTTGGTTCCCACATTGTTATACACCCCTTTAATGATTGCTCCCGTCTCGATCGCCATACTGATGGCTTTCCTCACACGGATATCATTCAGTGGTGGACGTGAAACATTAAACCCCATAAACTCCGTCCCGAGCGCATCACTGCGGTACACCCGCATCTGGTTGGACGCTTGAATCCGATCCAGCTCCATGACAGGGATGGACTCTGCAATATGTGCTTCTCCATTCTCGACCATCGCAATGCGAGCCGCATCATCTGGAACAACCTTGAAGACGACTTGATCAAGCGTAGCAGCCTCGCCCCAATAGGACTGGTTTTTGCTCAACGTAATTTGACTGCCAGGCTCCCATGATTGGAACTGATAAGGGCCAGTACCAACCGGGTGATGCGATAACTCCCGTCCGTATTTATCGATCGTAGTAGGGCTGATGATGCTCCCCTCATGACTGGCCAAAATAGAAAGCAAAGGCGCAAATGGCTTATGAAGGATGAATTGCACTCTGTACGGATCGATGACCCTTACCTGCTTTACTTTTTCGAACATGGCAGCCCGAGGAGAAGCCACTGCTGGATTTAATACACGATCAAATGTTTTCTTAACCGCCTGTGCATGAAAGGGAGTCCCATCGTGAAAAACAACACCTTGTCGGAGAGTAAACTCCCAAGTAAGATCGTCGATTTGTTTCCATGACGTTGCCAGCTGTGGCTGAATGTTCATGTTCCGATCTCGTTTAACGAGCCCTTCATACACTTTTCCTTGGACGACACTCGCCTCATTAATCGTCAAAATAAAGTGGGGATCGAGATTTGCGGCATCCGACATACGTGCAATGATTAACGTCCCACCCTCAACAACGTTTTGGGGTGTCGGTACGATTTGATTGCTGTGAGGCGGCTCCTGACCGAAAGAACAGCCTGCTATAGCCATGATTGCTGCGAGTAACAGTCCAATTAGTCTGTGAAAGGATGTCTGCGTGTACATTGGACCCTCCCTGCATGCTCTTATGTTTGCCTAGTTGTATGTTTAGCAAAAAGACCGCCTTCTCCCATGTTTCCCAGAGAGTAGCGGTCCACGCACTATTCTTTTTCAAATAATCGTTGAAACTCCCCGAAGCCTTCTTCCTCCAAACGATCCTTCGGAATGAAGCGCAAGGCGGCTGAATTGATGCAATAGCGCAATCCATTTTCTCCAGGTCCGTCCTCGAAAACGTGGCCGAGATGAGAATCTGCATCTTTGCTGCGAATCTCTGTACGAATCATATTATGTGTCAAATCCACATGCTCGGTTACGTTTTCCTCTTGCAATGGCTGGGTAAAGGATGGCCACCCGCAACCGGAATCGAACTTGTCCAAGGAACTGAACAAAGGCTCGTTGGAGACGATATCTACGTAGATGCCCTCTTCCTTATGATCCCAGAATTCGTTCGTAAATGGACGTTCTGTCCCGTTATTTTGCGTCACCTCGTACTGGAGCGGAGTCAAGATTTTTTTCAATTCTTCTTGCTTCGCACGGTCGCGCCATGCTTCCTTGGTGAATTTCGCTCTGCCTGATGCCGCCCGATAGTATTGGTAGCGAACCGAATTTTTCTTATAGTAGTCCTGATGATATTCCTCCGCCGGATAGAACGGCTTGGCTGGCAAAATCAGCGTTGCAATGGGCTTTTGGAAACGACCGCTCGCATCCAGCTCTTGCTTGGATTTCAACGCAAGCCTTTCTTGCTCTTCATTATGATAGAAGATCGCTGGCGCATACGATTGACCTCGATCACCGAATTGACCACCAGCGTCAGTCGGGTCGATTTGTCTCCAAAACATTTGCAGCAATTCCTCGTATGTGATGAGCGACGGATCATATGTGATTTGGACCGCTTCATAGTGTCCCGTCGTATCAGAGCATACCTGTTCATAGGTTGGGTTTTCGACATGACCGCCTGTATAGCCGGAGACGACTTTTTCAATGCCTGGCATCTTGTCAAACGGACTGACCATGCACCAGAAGCACCCGCCAGCAAAGGTTGCGATTTCGAATGGATGTGTATCGCTGTTCACGCATTTCGCCTCCTGTAAATGTATGTACATTATCATTTACGATTGTACATGGTTTGCAAAAGCAAAGTCCACTCTGGAAGTGCTGCGAGAAGGTTCCAAATAGGAAAGGAGACCTTTTCACCTGAAAGGTCCCCTTTTCGCTATAGAATTGCCTGATTCTTCACTCGTATGTCGCTACTCTGACAGCGCTTTGGCAAATCCAGAGAGCATGACAACCATATGGGCAATACCTTCCTCGAAGTCTTTCAAACGGATAGATTCGTTCGGTGCATGTACTTTGCAGCCAACCCAGCCTACTCCTGTACTAACAACAGGAAGCTTCAGCTGTTCACCGAAAATATACATCGGCCCCGTGCCTGCCGCGTTTGGAGAAAGCACTGGTTCATGTTCGTAAATGACGCGAGCCGAATCCAGCACGTGAGCAACAAATGGATGGTGGAAATCGGAACGGTACGCTTTTTGTCCGTTAATCATGGTGACGGTGATATCCGTAAAACCATGCTTCTCCAAATGGTTCTCGATACAATTCATGATGTGCTGTGGATCTTGTCCTGGGACAAGGCGGCAATCCAACTTGGCCTTCGCGCTTTTCGGCAGTACCGTTTTCGCACCCTCTCCTGTATAGCCGCTATCCAGACCGCAAATGGTCATAGTCGGGTGAAAAACCATGGCTTCTCGTGGGTCCACGCTGTTTGCTGCGGTAATCAGTGGGCGTTTCAAACCGTATAGCGCTGCTGTCGCCTCTTCACTGAACGGCAATTCGGAAACGACTTTCTTTTCATCCGCTGTCGGTTCCTCGATCCCGTCAAAGAAGCCTTCGACCAAAATCTCGTTTTGCTGATTTTTCATCGTCGCCAATGCCTGGACCAAGCGCCATGCTGCATTGTCTACATACGCACCGACAGAGGAATGCATGTCGATCTTTGCCCCAACGCATGTCAGCTCAAGGTACGCCATTCCTTTGATCCCGGCAACCATGCTGATTCGCTCATTTTCGTCCTTTCCACCGAATTCCCAAATGCAGGCATCCGCCTGGAAAAGATCCTTGTACTCTCGAAGATATGGCTCCAGATTCGGGCTGCCGATCTCTTCTTCTCCTTCGATCAGGAACTTGATGTTGCAAGGCAAACCGCCCGCTTGCTGCTGCAAAATGTGAATCGCCGTCAGACGCGCAACGAGGTCACCTTTATTGTCGGCAGCACCACGTGCATACAGCTTTCCATCGATGATCGTAGGGTCAAACGGCTCCGTGCTCCACTCATGAAACGGCTCAGGTGGTTGAACATCGTAGTGATCGTAAAACAGAATCGTTTTGCTGGCGTCTCCTTCACTGCCTGCTGCAAAAAACGCATACACGACTGGATTGCCGCCAAGATTGTCGAGTACCTTTGTCTCTCCGCCAACCTCATGAATCATCTTGACCACGTATTCAACTGTCTCTGGGATGGCCTTATGCTGCGCGGACACAGTAGGAAATCTCAAATATTGCTTCAGCTTCTCGATTGCTTGTGGCAAATTTTCTTGCACGATACCTATTACTTGTTCTTTGTTCACGATCGGGCACCTCCTATCGACATTTAGCTGCCTATTCGATTTTCTCTTCTTGGTGTGCAACCAAATAGCTGTCAAACCAGTCTGTCGTATATTGCAGTCTCAACACGCGTTGTTCAGGATCACCACTGCGGGATAGTTCATGACTGGCACCCGGGAAACGGACAAATGACACCGGGGCCTTACCTTGATGCTTCAATGTTACATAAAGCTGCTCGGCCTGTTCGATTGGGCAACGGTAGTCATGTTCCCCATGCATGATCAGCAGTGGCGTCTCTATGTTCTCTACCAAGCGAATCGGTGAATGCTGCCACATTTTTTCCGGATTCGTGAATGGATTTGCCTGAATCTCTTCGGCAGTGAAGTAATATCCGATATCACTGACACCGTAAAAGCTTACCCAGTTGCAAATACTCCGATCTGTCACACCCGCTTTGAATCGATTGGTTTTACCGACGATCCAGTTCGTCATGAAGCCACCGTAGCTGCCGCCTGCGACACCCAAGCAGTCCTCATCGACAAAATCGAAATGATCGCATGCATATTGCACGGCCGTCATCAAATCGCGATAATCGTTCCCTCCATAGTCTCCGCAGCACGCCTGAACAAAACGCTCTCCGTAGCCAAAGCTCCCTCTCGGATTTGTATAGAGTACGGCGTAGCCTTTTGCAGCGAGCAGCTGGAACTCATGGAAAAACGTATTTCCGTACATAGAGTGAGGCCCGCCATGAATTTGCAAAACCATCGGATATTTTTTTCCTTCTTCAAAACCGACAGGCTTAAGCATCCAACCGTGCAGCTTCCAGCCATCCATCGCGACAAACTCCATTTCTTCAGGAACAGGGAGCTCGATGCCTGCAAATAGCTCTTCGTTCAGCGCTGTCAAACGTTTTTCTTCGCCGTCTTTCAGACTTACTTGATACAAGTCTCCGGGCGTAAACGGATCACTGATGGCAGCAACCACCGTTTGTTCGTTTTCATGCAGCGAAAAGCCGTAAATATTCCGGTTGCCCGCTACAACACTCTTGACTTGTCCGTCCAGCGTTACGTGATAAATGCCAGAATTTCCTCGTTCGCTGGCGATGAAATACATGCCTCTTCCGTCCGCTGTCCATACAGCCCCTGGATTCGGGTGACCTGGCGAGCGCATGTCTCCGATAGTGGAATCGCCAACCTGAACGTCCCAATCCGCTGTGATGCAAGTATAGTCGCCCTTTTCCAAATCATATACCCAGATGCGCTTCTGTGCTGCGTACAAATGTGTGTCCAATTCACTTCCGATATACGCTAGCTTGTTCCCATCATGTGACCAGGTTGGATAAGCAAAAGTCCCCTTGCTTTTGGTCAGCTTTTTCCATTCTCCCCCTTCAGAAGGGATGAGAAAAACGTCAACGCTATGCTGAAAATCAGGGTCTTCTGCTCGGTTCGCCGTAATGGCGAGCCATTTTCCGTCCGGCGACCAGGAGCCAAACGTATGATTGTACGGGCCATCGCTGAGTGGAGTAACCTCGCCTGTTTCTACTTGAACAATGGCCAGCTGCTTGTTTTTCTCGTAAATGAACCCGAGATCATCGGATTTGTACTTCATTCTTCCGACATGAATGGCTTTGGCCTTTTCTTTTTCCTCGGTTCCCTCGAGGTCTGCGAATGTTTCACCCTCATCCAGGATCGACGAGAAGACAATGTATTTGCCGTCAGGTGACCAAGTCGGATTGCTGACGCCGTTTTTGCAACGCGTGAGCTGCCTTGCTTCTCCTCCCTTTGCATCGATCAGCCAAATCTGTGGTTTTCCAGATCGATTCGAAACAAAGCTAATCTTTGAACCATCCGGCGACCAGCGCGGAAAGGTGTCGCGGAAGCCAGACGTCAGGGGCTGTGGATCATCTACATCCAATTTGCGTAACACCAAGTGATTTTGGTAAGCGTAGGACTCATCGATGAGATTTTCCACATAGGCAAGCGTTTTTCCGTCTGGTGATAGCTGTGGATCGCTCGCGTACCGCATTTGATACAAATCTTCAGCCGTTATGCCTCTTTTTACTTGCGTCATCCTAATCACTCCTCGATTTTATTGGTGGATGCCAGTTGCTCCAAAAAGAACTGGGAAATTTTTTGATTCAACGTGATGTGATTGTCCAGCTTTTCGGTAAAGTGGCCTTCATCCTCAAAAATGTGCAAATCGACTTCTTGTCCCCTGCCTCTCATGTCTGCTACGAGCTGCTCTGCTTCGCTGACAGGAACACGCGTATCATTGCGCCCGTGGAATACGAGAAGCGGAGCCGAGATCTTATGGGAATGATTCAAAGGAGCAATTTCTTCAAAAAAGTCATCGTCTTCGCCGAGGAACCCGTACTCCACCTCACGCAATCTCCGTCTCCATGCCCCGGTGTTCTCCAAAAAGGTTTTGAAGTGGGAAATCCCTACAATATCAACACCTGCGGCCCACAGGTCAGGGTAATGCGTGAGTGCCGCCAGTGTCATGAAGCCTCCGTAGCTGCGACCCATGATGCCGATCGCCTTCGGGTCAACGCTTGGGCGATTGCCTAAATCTTTGACCAGCCAAGCCAAATCGGCTACAGAATCCATCCGCTTGCGGCGATCATCGAGCTGGACATATTCCCGACCGTAGCCCATGCTGCCGCGAACATTCGGTGCTACCACCGTAAAGCCTTCGTTTGCCAAAAACTGAAAAACGGGATGATACTCCGGTCGAATTTGGCTCTCTGGCCCGCCATGGACGTAGACGACGACTGGTTTTATCTCTGCATCATTAGATGTATCTTTGGCATAGAGGAAATACGGTACTTCCAAGCCATCAAAAGAGGGAAAGCTGCACAATTTGGGCTCGATGAGTTTATCTTCCAGCGCATCGGATTGACCAATGTTCGTCACACGTCTGCTGGTTTGCTCCGAAATGGTATACGTCCAGATGTCGCCTGGAAGTGTAGGACTTTTCAGTGTATAGGCGAGCTGATCATCACTCACCCACGCCAAGGAAGAGATCACTCCATGTGGTGCTTCCTCCACCCGCTCCCAGCGTTGCTCTGTCAAAGAATAGAGAGCAAGAACGGAGTAGCCTCCTTCATTGATCGTGAAGGCAAGTCGCTTCTCATCTGGAGATAATTTGACCTCCTCAATTTCCCATTTCGCATCGTGCACCAGTTTGTTCAGCTCTCCTGTATGCAGTGAAAAGCGGCACAACACTTTTGTGTTTTCATCGCGGTCGGTTACGAGATATCCCGTTTGGCCGTCTTTTGACAGTACCAAGGAATGATAGCGCGCATGTTTGCTGCAAATGGCGAGCTTTTGCGCTTCCTTCGTTTGCAGATTCAACACATACAGACAATTGTCAATGTTGGTCTCCTGTACGCTGAAAATGAGTCCTGTCCCGTCTGGCAGCCAGCCGATTGGATCTGTGCGCCCATCAGAGCGAAAGACTTCCTCATACGCACCACTCTCGACATCCTGTACAAAAATATCAAAGCTGCGCGGATTGCGACGATTGCTGGACCACGCGATCTTTTGCCCACACAAAGACCAGCCTCCTAAATAGTGAAAATAATCGGGAGCGTCTGTCAGCGGCTTCACGACTGCACCATTTTCCGTTAGCAAAAAAAACTGTTGCCGCTCGTCTCCCTTGTTGTCCATCCCCACAATCGTTTTCGTTCCGCACGGGGAATGGTCAACTGCTACCACACGATCAGGCAAAAAGGTCACTTGCTCCGAGCGGTTGGAATCTTCATTCCAGCGCCACAACTGCGCGATACCTGTCTGCTTCGTTAAAAAGGTAATCTCTCTACGCTGCGGTACCACCTTCAATTGATACGCGGATTTCACTTGCAGATAGTCCAAAATCAAGAGAAATCATCCTTTCCTCTTTTGCTAGATGTATATTGGAGTATGTAAAGAGAAAAAAGAGGAGAAGCTCCTCTTTTTTTCTATTTTTTGGTTGCCCAGCGAGCACTTGGGAACGCGTTGACTGGGAAAGTGAGACCTTCTACATTCGGTTTCACCAAATAGTTTTGCTGGTAGTGGTAGACTGGAATGAACGGCATGTCATCCATCAAAATGGCTTCTGCCTGATGAAGCAGTTCCATACGCTTGTTCGGATCTTGCTCAACTTTTGCCGCCATATTCAACTGATCATACTCTTTGTTTACCCAACCAGTACGGTTGTTCGGACTTTCACCCAAATAGTAGTCCAGGTTAAATGCAGGGTCGTTGATTTGACCTACCCAGCCCATACGGCCCATTTGGTAGTTCTTTTGTTTCGTTGTATCCAGGTACACTTTCCACTCTTGGTTTGTCATTTTCACTTCTACGCCCAAGTTTTTCTTGAGCATTTCTTGGATCGCTTGCGCTATTTTCTTGTGGCTTTCATCGGTGTTGTACATCAGCGTAACGTCTGGCAGTGTGGACCAGCCTTCTTCTTGCATACCTTCAGCCAGCAACTTCTTCGCTGCTTCGTAATCTTCTTTGAAGTAATCTCCGCCTTCTTCGCGGAAGTCTTTTCCGTTTGGTTGCATCGCACCACGCGGAACCATGGAGTAAGCTGGTGTCTCTCCACCTTGGCTCACCATTTCGGACAGGGCTTTACGATCAAGCGACATGGCGAAAGCTTTGCGGACCTTTTTATTCGTAAACGGTTCTTTCGTTACGTTAAACATGTACATGTACGTACCATAGTAAGGAACGGATTTGAAATCTGGGCTCGATTTTTCTTGCGCGAGGATGTCAGACGGCATCTCTTTGTTGAAGTCGAGCTCACCACTCTTGTACATCTGATAAGCAGTCGTGGCGTCATTCACCATTTTCCAGGTGATCTTATCCATTTTTACGTCAGCCTTGTTCCAATAATGCTCGTTCTTTTCTACCACGAGCTCGGAGTCATGCTTCCACGAAACAAGCTTGTAAGCACCGTTGGAGATGTAGGTATCCGCATTTGCTGCCCATTTTGGATTGGCTTCCGCCTGCTTCTTGTTGATCGGGTGCCAGTAACGGGTAGCCAGCATTTTGTCAAAGTATGAAGTAGGTGCAACCAGCTCGATTTCGAGCGTTTTTGCATCCACAGCCTTGATCCCTACATCTTCTGCTTTTCCTGTGCCCTTGTTGTATGCCTCTGCTCCTTTAATGTAATAGAGGAGGTAAGCCGTAGTCGAAGCAGTTGCCGGATCAAGGTGTTTCATGTACGTAAAGGCATAATCCTCGGCTGTCACTGGCTCGCCGTTGGTCCATTTCACATCATCGCGCAAAATGAATGTATACTTCAGCTTGTCATCCGACAGCTTCACTTCCTTGGCTTGCCCCATGATCGGATTGCCGTCCTTATCCTTGGTGTACAAGCCTTCGCCCAGGTGATCCATGATCCAGAAGGACGTGGTATCCGTCGAGGTGAGCGGGTTCAAGTCTGGTGGCTCAGACTTGGCATTGAACACAACTTCTTGTTTGGCAGCAGCGCCTGGGGTAGTGGTACCTCCAGTCGATGTTGACTCGCCACTTCCGCCGCAACCAGCCAGAGCCGGAATAACGAGCGAGAGCGACAGGGCAAAGGCAGCTAATTTCTTCACGTTGTTTCCCCCTATATATTAAGATAGAAAATCGAACTACTGATAGAGATGACAAGCGACCCAATGGTTCGGTGCGGCTTCCTGCCATTGCGGAATCTGTGCCGCGCATTGCTCCATGGCCTTTGGGCATCTTGTTCGGAAAACACAACCGCTTGGAGCGTTGGCAGGACTCGGCAAATCGCCCTGCAAAATGATGCGCTCCCGCTTGATCGTCGGATCAGGAATCGGAATCGAGGACAACAATGCTTGTGTATATGGATGAAGTGGCTTTGCATACAGCTCGAAGCTGTTTGCCATTTCTACCATTTTGCCGAGGTACATTACTCCGATTCGAGTGGAAATGTGCTTCACCATGGACAGATCGTGGGCGATAAACAAGTAAGTCAGCCCCCTGTCCTGCTGCAAGTCTTCTAATAGATTCACGACCTGCGCTTGAATCGACACATCAAGCGCCGAAATCGGTTCATCCGCGATGATAAATTCCGGTTCAACCGCAAGTGCTCGGGCAATCCCGATACGCTGTCTTTGGCCTCCGCTGAATTCATGAGGGAATCGGTTCGCATGTTCCTTAGACAAACCAACCAGCTCCAGCAATTCTTTGACCCGATCCGCTCTTGCACCACGGGACAAGCCGTGAATATCCAAGCCCTCCGCAATAATGTCCATGACAGTCATGCGCGGATTCAGACTTGCTTGTGGGTCTTGAAAAATCATTTGGACGTCACGGTGGAACTGCTCTGCATCTTTCCCTTTTAGACGGTGTGCATTTTTGCCTTTGAACAAAACTTCTCCATCTGTATTTTCATAGAGGCGAATCATCGTTCTGCCCAACGTCGACTTACCACAGCCGCTCTCGCCTACTAGTCCGAGCGTCTCGCCGCGATTAATGGTGAAGGTCACGCCGTCGACTGCCTTTAGCGTAATCCCATTGCCGATCTCAAAATGCTTTTTTAGATTTTTGACTTCAACCAACGCTTGGCTCATCTACGTCTGCCTCCCTGCTGCCACCAATTCTTCCAGCTTCGGTGCCCGTGGATCATGTAGCCAGCATGCAGCTTGGTGACCCGCGGTGAATGTCGAAGCGTCCGGCATTTGCTGCTCGCATATTTCCATCGCAAACTGACAGCGCGGAGCGAACGGACAACCTTTTGGCGGGTGGAATAAATCTGGCGGCGTTCCCTCAATCGGTACCAGTCGTTCCTTTTCCACACCATCGATCCGCGGCAGAGAGCGCATCAAGCCCCATGTGTACGGATGCTTCGGATTTGCGAAAATATCCTCTACCTTGCCTGTTTCCACCACAATTCCTGCATACATAACCACGGCCCGGTGCGCGATTTCGGCTACGACACCCAAGTCATGTGTAATCATCACGATGGAGAGCTGCTGCTTTTCCTGTAATTCTCGGAGCAAGTCCAAGATTTGTGCTTGAATCGTTACATCTAATGCTGTCGTCGGTTCATCTGCAATGACGAGCTTTGGATTATTAGCGAGTGCAATCGCGATGACGACACGTTGCCGCATTCCCCCGGAAAACTCATGCGGGTATTGATCGACACGTTTTTCCGGATCGGGGATACCGACCAGTCGAAGCATCTCCATCGCTTTTTTACGTGCCTCTTCTTTGCTGACCTGATGGGTACGAACAAATCCCTCTACGATCTGAGCGCCGACCTTCATCGTCGGGTTCAGTGCTGTCATCGGGTCTTGGAAGACCATCCCGATCTCAGCTCCACGAACCGAAAGCAATTCCTTCTTGTTCATCCCCGTGATGACTTTTCCGTCAAAACGAATCTGACCATCCACGATTCTTCCCGGCGGGTTCGGGATCAAGCCCATGATCGCTTGGGCGGTTACACTCTTCCCACAGCCGCTCTCTCCTACTACCGCAAGCGTCTCGCCACGATCAACATGAAAGGTAACTCCCCGTACAGCCTGTACCTCTCCACCGTACGTTTTGAAATGTACGCGGAGGTTTTCTACTTGTAGCAAATGATCTGCCATGTCTGATCCTCCTATCTTCGTGGCGAGGTTACTCGCGAATTCTTGGGTCCAATGCGTCCTGCAAGCCATCACCGAAGACATTGAAGGCAAACATCGTCAAAGAAATCATCAGGGCCGGGAAGAAAAGTCTCCACCAATCCCCTGTCAAAATGACGCCGAGTGCGTCGTTAGTCATCGTGCCCCAGCTAGCGATTGGTGCTTGCACACCCAACCCCAAAAAGCTGAGGAAAGATTCTGCAAATATCGCCGACGGAATGGTAAACGTCAAGTTCACGATGATGACCCCGATCGTGTTCGGAATCAGGTGGCGTAACAGAATGCGAGGGAATTTGGCACCCAGCACTTGCGCAGCCATGATGAACTCCTGGTTTTTCAATTGCAGGATTTGTCCCCGAACGAGACGAGCCATCCCTACCCAACCGGTTGCAGATAACGCGATGATGATGGTAACAATTCCAGGCTCCATGACAACCATCAGCATGATCACCACGAGCAGGTACGGCAGTCCGTACAAGACCTCGATCAATCGCATGATGATGGTATCGATTCGGTCTCCCTTTTTGCCTCGACCGGCCATGTATCCGGCAATACCACCGACAGTCACTCCGATGACCAAATCAATTAACGCTGCCGATATTCCGATAATCAGTGAAATACGCGCTCCGTACCATGTTCGTGAAAACATGTCACGACCCAGCTCATCTGTTCCGAACCAATGCTCGCTCGAAATTTTCTGATTCGCATTCAAGAGACTCTGATCGGAATAGCTGTACGGAACGAGATGTGGTCCAATGATCGCCATGGCAATCAGCAAAACAATCAGGGTCAAACCCACCATTGCCAGCTTGTTTCTGACGAGCTTTCTCGTAACTTGTTGAAAATGAGTCAGGCTCGGTCGCATTTGGGCGATCTGTCCATCTGCTTTTTGAGCTCTAGGTCGAAACAACTCATTTACCGATTGATCTACCGCCATTGGCTACCTCCCCCTACTCGATAGTTTGATTCGTGGATCGATGAACATATAGGCCAGATCAATCAAGAAGATAATGAGCACCAAGATGGCACTGTAGAATACTGTCGTTCCCAGAATAACGGGATAATCTCGATTGAAAATGCCATCGACGAAGTACTTGCCGATCCCTGGTACCGCAAAAATCTTTTCGACGACGAACGTTCCAGTTAACAACCCCGCGATAAGCGGTCCCATAAACGTGACGATCGGCAAAATAGCGTTGCGGATTCCATGCTTGATCACTATCAGAAAAGTCGGAATCCCTTTCGCCTCAGCGGTCCGTATATAGTTCTGGTTCATCACGTCGATCATGCTCGTACGCATATAGCGTGTAATGATCGCTAATGGTCCAAAAGCAAGTGCGAGTGAAGGCAGAACCGAGTGTTTCCAGCTGGTAAGCGTCGCTACTGGGAATAACGGCCATTTGATTGCCAAGTAATTAATGAGCAATGGCGCCATAATGAAGCTGGGTACAGCAATTCCTAATACGGCCATGACCATTGCCGTATAATCAATCCAGGTATTTCGGTTTAATGCCGCAATTGTTCCGAATAAAAGTCCGAAAAAAAGGGCAACCGCTATCGCCTGCAAACCGATCAGTGCAGATGCTCCGAAGCCATCTTTGATCATATCATTGACACCGCGTGTCTCCGACTTAATAGAAGGTCCTAAATCGAGCATGACCAAACTTTTTAGATAAAGTAAATACTGCATCGGAAGTGGTTCATCCAGATTGTATTTCGCACGCAGATTCAACAAAATTTGCTCGGGCAACTGATCTGACTCTGACGCGAATGGATCACCAGGGATCATGTGCATCAGGCTGAAAGTCAGCGTTACAATAATCCACAAGGTGAGTACCATCATCAGAATTCTTTTAAGTAAATAACGCGACATCTATACGACCCCCTAGTCCAGACTTGCAAAAAGATTAAGAAAATTCAATGCGCCCTCCTTTTGAACAACCTCTTTAACGGAAATTGACCTAAAACATTCCTTAATTCAACAATATAGTGCCGTAATTATTTAATGTCAATTCTGATTTTTTTATTTTTTGCATCGATTCATAAAGGAATTTGCCGAAAGTTGTCAAATATACAACCATTAATACGGAATTTTTCCCTAAAACATCCCTATTTACAGCTTCGTGGTCGCTACAGCTCGCTTGCCCATCCGATGGGTTATATTCTATATATATAAGATAGACTGGCATACTAAAATGCCGAAAAAAGGATGGTTCTCCTTCCTAACGAACTGTTTATCCCGTAGTTTAACTTTTTTGGAGGACATTTTGATGATAAAAGTTGGCATAGTCGGTCCAAAAGATTCAGTAGATGCAATGGTAGCTGTGGGACGTGAGTTTTCCGATCACATCCTGCTCACCTCCTTTATTTATCAAGGAGTGGAACAAGTACCTACCTATGTAGCCGAAAATGATATGGAAACAGACATCTGGTTCTTCTCTGGAGTCGCCCCCTATTCGATGGCAAAAGCGCATATTGGCAAGAAAAAAGCCTTTTATCCGCAAGTCAATTCAAGTGTCCTGACCAAAGTATTGCTCGAATTGGTATACCGCGATGGCTTATCTTTAGATCGCGTGAGCTTCGATACCATTTCGGAAGCACATTTTCGTGAGACTTTAGAGGAATTGGGCCTGCACTGTGAGAATCCATACCTAATGCCATATAAAGAATTCAGACAGAGATCTGAATTGGTAGCTTATCACACCCGCCTTATTCAGGAAAGCAAGGTAGACGCTTGTGTCACGGGAACGCTTTTCGTCACCGAAGAATTAAAACGACAAGGAATCAGAGTATACCGAATGGGCTTTACGCGCTTCATATTTCGAGAGATTTTCAAGCAAATTCTGCAGGAGGGCGAAACGCTCCATTTCAAGCGCTCCCAAATTGCTGTTCAATTGATTGAGGTAACCGACATGGAAAAACTCGAAAATGAGCCTGCAAACGCCTACGAACTACGCCGCCTCGACCTGAAGCTACAGGAGCTAGTGCTGGATTACACGGAGTCGATATCAGGCAGCTTCGTCGCCGTTGGCAATTCCAAGTTCATCATTTTTTCCACCCGGGGTTCATTCGAAGAAAATCCAGAATTTCACCCCACGATCCTTTTGGAAAAAATCAAGCTGCTCACCAATTCGCATGCCAATATGGGAATCGGCTTTGGTGTCACAGCATTGTCTGCTGAGCGCAATGCACAGCTCGCTCTCGGCCATGCCAAAAACCATAGAGATGCCGCCATTCTTGTCGACCATGACGGTTCGATTGAAGGACCACTGCGTCAAACGAACAGCATCACCTACGAATATTGGACACAGGACAAGGAAATCAGCGAAAATCTGAAAAAAGCCGGTGTCAGTATTACGACGTTTAACAAAATCATTTCCGTCCAAAAAGCGTTGGGGCAAAAATATATCAGCGCCTCGATGATCGCAGAATGGATGGGCATGACTCCTCGCAATGCGCGAAGAATACTAAGTGATTTAGCAGAACACAACATCATCGAGCTCATTGGGGAAGAAACGCCAACGAATCGAGGGCGCCCACGGAAGATTTATCGTATACTCCCCTCCCCACAAACCACTTAATTGTTTCTCCATGAGAAAGGCGTAAGCTTGTGATTTCCAGAAAACTTCTTTTGTGGATCATTGCTTGCGCTTTTTTCTCGTGCTACTTCTCCCAGAGGTTCAGCTCTCTCCTCTTTCAAATCTGGTCATGCCTGTAAGCTATCCAAATATCATACGAATTGGGGGTCATACACATGCCGGTTCATCCACAGATTCAACAAATATTAGATGTCTTCAACCGCTCACGCAATGATGTTGATTTCAGCCAATTGACACCACAGATGATGCGAATGGCGACTGATCAAAATCGAGACTCAGGCGTAGAACCTGAACAGGTAAAAAAGGTAGAGAATCTTTCGCTTCCCTTAGAAGGCCGTTCTATTCCGATTCGCATCTACACACCAGAAGGTCATGCACCCTTCCCTGCACTCGTGTACTATCATGGGGGCGGATTCGTAATTGGTAATCTCGAAACGGTAGACTCGGTATGTCGCAACATCGCAAATAACGCAAAATGTGTGGTCATTTCTATCGATTATCGGCTCGCTCCTGAGCATCCTTTTCCTGAAGGATTGGAAGATGGCTATGATTCTCTCCTCTATATTTCAAACCATGCTGATCAGTTTGGCATTGACCCATCGAGGATAGCAGTAGGCGGAGATAGCGCCGGAGCTAATTTTGCAGCAGTAGTGAGTCTCATGGCGAAAGAACGACAGGCCCCGTCTATCGTTTTTCAATTATTAATCAATCCAGCCGTAGGAATTGTGGACACCGATCTCTATCCATCCATGCAGGAAAATGCGAGTGGCTATTTGCTGGATGTGAAATTGTTGAATTGGTTCCTCGGTCACTATATACCTCCGACTGCCGATCGGCACAATCCATATCTTGATCCGATCAACGGAGCCGATTTCACTGGTCTGCCTTCTGCCATGGTGATTACAGCCGAATACGACCCTTTGCGAGATGGCGGAAAAGCGTATGCAAACAAGCTACGCGAGAGCGGTGTCGATGTCATCTATCGAAATGAACAAGGCATGATCCATTCCTTCACTGGATTCCATACGTTTATCAAGCAAGCTCAGGAATCGCTGGATGAGATGTCGGCACAATTGCGAAAAGCTTTCAAAATGTAGGTCATATTGGATAAAAAAAGCGTAAGCATTGATTCGGGCAATTCTCACTCCCGAATCGAAGCCTACGCTTTCCTTTTCATCTTTTACAAGCAGTATGCTCTATACCGTCTTCGATGGCTGAACAGATTGTTTCTTTTGAACACTGGCAACAATCACACCCACGACAATCAACAAGGAGCCTCCCACTTGAATCGACGTTACCTGGGAACCAAGCAGTAAAAACCCGACCAGCATCGCTACAAAGGGCTGCAAGTTAAGAAAAATAGCTGCTTTACCCGTCCCTACCACTTTTAATTGTTGATTCCAGACGATTCCACATATTCCTTGCATAAGGATCGCGGTCAAAATGAGCATCGCCCATGCCCACACTTCGTGGCTGATCTGCGCCCCTGGCTCGATCGTCAACAGCGCCGCAGGAGTCAAAAACAAAGTGCCAACTGTCGTCGAGTAAACGGTGGCAATAAACGGCTGCATGGTTTGCGTCAGTTTGCGAATGATGATCATGGAAGACGAGAATGTGACCATGGCAATCACAATGAGTAAGACTCCTTTGGAAATGGAAAGTCCTGCCCCAATTCCGACTACGAAGAATGTTCCCAATAGAGCCAAGCCAGATCCAAGCTTCATACGCATGGTAAACTGTTCCTTCAAAAACAAAGAAGCCAGCACTGCAGTGACGATCGGCGCCAAGGAAAGAATCAGCGATGCCGTTGTCGCATCTGTCGTCAAGAGCCCATTGAAATACGCCGTTTGATTCGCCAACGTTCCGATCAAGCCAAGCAAGACAAGAAGTCCTAGCTCACGAACGGTGATTTTTACGAATTTTTTGGTCAGAAACGCGTAAATGATCAGAAACATAGACGTGAAAAGCAAGCGTACATCTGCCAAAAACAGCGGCGGAAACTCTTTGACCAACATGCTTCCGAACACAAAATTACTGCCCCACAGCGTCACACAAAAAAGCAATAGCAAGTACGACCGAATCATGATTGTTCCTTCTTTCACCCGATGCATTATTCTTCCGTTAGCTATCGTACAGGAGAGTGAGCAAAAAGTCCATGAGCTGATCTGCTATCGTTTGATGGAAATTATGTTTGGTTGTACACACTGTCACATAAAAAAGACCAGCGAACGACTTGGTTCACTGGTCTTCCCTTGCTTTGTTTCAGTCAGCAATTGTTCTGGTATTATTGTACCATTTCTTCCATAGGGGTTTCCTCAGTTGCCTCCAGTGCCCCTTCCATCTGCCCTGCCTCTTCTACTGCCGTCTCTGCCGCTTTCTCTTCCTCTTTCACTTCCGGCTTCTTCTCTGGCTCCGTCGGCGCGATTGCACTCGCCACGAGTGCCGCGTATTTTTGCGAGCCTTCCTTATTCGGGTGAACACCGTCTTTGTAAAAGTAAGTGCTTTGCCCTTCACTTGCCGCATACCAATCCACAAGAACGACATGCGGATGGGCTGTAGCAGTTTCCGCCAGCATCTTATTCACGACGCTTTCCCACGGTTTAGGTACGCGAGAATTGACGAGAATGATTTGCTCTACGCCATCTAGCGATTGCAGTAGCTTATCGAGCTGGCCTTTACTAAATGCTCCGTTCGAGCCTAATTCAATCACAACGCGATTTCCCATTTGCCCTTTTGCTTTGAGCTGCGCAATCACGTCAGGAGCTTGCGACATTTGCCTTCCGATTTTGGCATCCACGACGATCCCTGGCAATAGCTTCTCCAGATAAGGAGCCACATCCAGCATGACAGAATCACCAATCACCGTGATTCCTTTACCGGAACCTATCGCTTTGATCGGTTCCTGTTTTTGGTCAGGCTGTTTGGAAGCATTCGAATCTTTCTGCTTCTCCACAGGCTTCTGCTTTTGTGCGTTGTTATTTGGTTTCTGCTCATTTTTCGGCTTTGTTGGTGGAGTAGCTGGTTTTTGTACCGTTTCCGGTTTCTTTTCTACGATTGGCACCTCAGGACCATGTGGCTTGTCGGGGACCTTCGTCTCGGTGACCGTCTGCGTTGGCTGCGTCACATTTCCAGCGGTCGCATCTGATGTGAGCGAAGCAATCCCATAATACGTGACACATAGAGCGATCGCGCAACCAGTTGCCAATACACGGTTTAAACGTTTTGTTTTCTGCCCAGCCTTATTGGAACGATGCCAGATTCTGCCTAATGCACCGTAACGAATTGGCTCTTCTAGATATTTAAATGACAACGATGCCAGCAAAATGCTTGCGAGGAGTTGTAAAACCGCTCCAGGTACCGCCATCCACTCCCTGTCCGCTAAAAACGGATTCGTCCAAACGATAACAGGGTAGTGCCATAAATAAATCCCGTAAGATCGAACGCCGATCCAACGCAATGGCTTGCAGCCCATCCATTTCGCCAAGCTGCTGGCCGGATGTGCGAGTACTGCGACCAGCACAGCACTGACAACAGACAGGAGGACGAGCCCGCCCTCGTACAAATAATCATCATACTGATTCGTGTTCCAAATGCTGTACAAAAGAATTCCTAAGCTCAAGAGACCGCTCAGATCAAGCGTCAATCGCGCTTTTTGGGAAATGTTCGTCGTAAGCAAGCGACTCGGCCACATCATGGCGAGTGCGGCACCGATCAGCAACCCGAATACCCGTGTGTCCGTTCCGTAATAAACACGACTCGGATCAAGGCCTGGCTCATACATGACGGCCATGGAGATGGCGGATAGTGCAGCCAGCACCAAAGTAATGATCATAATTGGCCCCCTGCGCTTCAGGAAGCGGAGTCCCAGAGCGAGTACCAGCGGCCAAATGACATAAAACTGTTCTTCTACTGCCAATGACCACAGATGGCCTAATGGTGAAGGCGGACCGAATTTTTCAAAATAAGATACGTCATGAAAGACCAGCCACCAGTTACTCACGTAAAGAACGGCTGCTCCAACATCTCCGCGGATGGTGTCCAACTGCTCTGGCGAAAAGATAGCTACTCCTGCCATCACCACAAACAGCATGAGGAAAAGCGCTGGGAGCAGTCTTCTAGCACGGCGCAACCAAAAGTCTTTCATGTCGAGTCTGCCATTTCGATTCCATTCTGCAATTAATAAGTCTGTAATTAAATATCCCGATAAAACGAAGAAAATACCGACACCCAACAATCCCCCGGGTGCCCAGTCGTAATTCAAGTGATAAATAATGACTGCGAGTACCGCCAGCGCACGAAGCCCGTCGATCCCAGCCATGTATCGGCTGCTTACAGCTTTGATCGGTTCAGGCATGCTGGTGGCCTCCTATCGTTGCATGTTGGCGAGTGATTAATTCGTTCTGATTATTAATTCTTTTCGTACCCATCGTCCTTTTCGTATTTTTATGGTGATTCTTCGTGCTCGCCATGCAAAACATCTGCATTCTCCCCTTTTACTTCCGTTCTGTTTTCATCATTTGTTGTTGGGGGCAGTCATTACACATCGGGAATTGCGTGCTCTATGAATGCAAAAACCCCTGTTTCTGGAATCGTGAGAAAACGGGGTTTGGTCTCGTTCATTATCTTTATGGAAAATGAATTCTTCCCATCATCGTTGCCCGTATTCAGGATGTGATGAACTACTCACTATCTCGTTGTTTTCTGTTCACTTACTCCCTTATATATGCATCACACCTTCCTTATAGTGGATGGTTTCACAAGGAAATTACCCGGTCCTTGTCTTACGTTAGACGCTTGCTGAATAGTTGTTTGTAACCTGATTATATGACGGTTTCGGGGGATAACTCGTTACAAACTGTTTACATTCTGACTATGTTTTTTCCCGGTAGAAACGTGGAACAAAAAAGAAGCTGCTGGTATACTTTCCCCCCATCAGCTTCACGATTGTAGATCATCGCAGACCACCACTGTCAGATGCAAAATGCAACGTGTTTACTTGTCACAAAAGATTTACTGATCAACAGCCTGCATCAGTTCGTAATTTTTTGCGAGTTGTATTGACATTCCTGATTGTCATTTGTTGATAAACCTTTGAGCCAATAAGTTTCTGCTTGATGTACTGCCAAATCCAAAAGCTTGTATGTATCGTCTCTTCCAATTTGTGAGGAATGGTTGCTTTGAAATCGGTATCCCCCGAAGGAAAGCGACATCAACCCGATTATTCTCCTATCACTTCCATTTTCGCCAATCGAAACGGGAAACACAAGACAAAAATAAAATCCCCATCGATTACCAGCTCCGACGAGGATTTTCGCTTGATTATCCAATTTTAAATGTGATGAGCAAACAAATAATTCAAGAAAAAACCACCGCTGACAACTGCAATTACCATGCATACGATGCCACTTTTCACCCGTTCCGAAAGCAATCGCATAAATCCAAGACAGAAAAAGACTCCTGTGACCAAAAAGTAAGCGACTCCAACCCAAAAAACATTCCAAGGCAAGCTCGCAAAATCTACGTTACCCAAACGTGAACACCATCCCTGTCCGATTCTACTGATTCATTCTATGTACGATACTCCATTATAGCATTTGTTCACGCTTACTTTCCCATTTTTGCAAAATGCGTAACAGAAGTGTCATACATCCCGTCTTCATGTTTTCTACACAATCGTTTGGTACGCTTTCCCCAACAGCTCAAAGGAGGAAAAAGTGCACATGAACAAACGGAAAATACGCCTGTGGGCTTATCCCTTGGTTCTAGGTGGCGTTTTGCTGTTAGCCGCATGCTCCACTGACAATACCACAATGGATCATAATGGACACAACATGAATTCTTCACCCCAAACAACAGTAGAAACGCAACCGCAGCAGATGTCTGCTTCCAGCGACTCGTCGATGGAGGTGCTTACAGGCAATACATTTACCCTCACGGCAAAAGAAAACATGCTCCACCTCGATGACAAGACCATGAAAAACGCATGGACGTACAATGGAACCGTTCCAGGTCCACAGCTTCGTGTCAAACAAGGAGAAACCATCAGCGTGACGTTGAAAAACGAATTACCCGAGCCGGTTACCATTCACTGGCATGGCTTACCCGTCCCGAATAACATGGACGGAATCCCTGGTGTGACCCAAAATGCCGTAAGACCAAACGAAAGCTTCACCTACAAATTCAAGGTGGACGTTGCCGGGACATACTGGTACCACTCGCATCAAAACAGCGCCAAGCAGGTAGACAAAGGCTTGTATGGTTCACTTGTGGTAGAACCGGCTACACCAGAGCCAGCTGATAAGGACTTTACCCTCGTTCTGGATGAATGGATGCAGGACGATAGCATGGTGGAAATGCACGGAAGTGGCATGAGCCATGGCGTGAGTGCCCCTTCTTCCGATAGCTCGTCCTCTGGTGGTCACAACATGGTCGGTATGGAGATGCCCATGAGTGACGCTGAGATGATGCCGTTGATGTATACGATTTTTTCGGTGAACGGAAAAACTGGCCCGGCAATCCAGCCGCTATCTGTTACAGAAGGAGAAAAAGTCAGAATCCGCCTGATCAATGCCGGATACTTGAACCACAAGCTGAACCTGCAAGGTCATGAATTTAAAATCGTAGCAACAGACGGGCAACCTATCCATAATCCGCCCCTTGTAGGAGGACAGCTCCTCAATATCGGGCCAGGCGAACGATATGACCTCGAATTTGTCGCAAACAATCCTGGCAAATGGTTATTAGAGGAGCACAGCACAAATCCAGGCGCCAAGTCCCTTGTCGTGCCTATCGTCTACGAAGGCTCAGAAACAAAAACAGCCAAATCCGAAGCTGGCGATATGCCAACGATAGACATCACGAAATACGGCGAAGCGGCAAAAAACAGCTTTACGCTGGAGCAGAAGTATGACATCACGTATCAAATGGATTTGAACACGGAAACGGCAGATGGAAAAATGGCCTTTACCATCAATGGAAAAACGTTCCCGGATGTCCCTCCGCTCAATGTCAAAAAAGGCAATCTGGTCAAAGTCACGATGGTGAACAAATCACCAAAAGATATCCACCCGATGCATTTGCACGGACATTTCTTCCAAGTATTGAGCAAAAACGGACAGCCTATCTCAGGCTCCCCTCTGGTCAAAGATACGCTGAACATTTTGCCGGGTGAATCTTATGTAGTCGCCTTCGAAGCTGACAATCCAGGTGATTGGATGTTCCACTGCCACGATTTGGGCCATGCTGCGCAAGGAATGGTATCCGAAGTAAAATATGAAGGCTTCAAGCCAGATTTCGTCGTCGATCCTACCGTCGGCAACATGCCGGAATAACCATAAAAAAAAAGCAGGAAGCCACAATGGCTCCTGCTTTTTCCTTACGCCAATACACCGTCCAAAGACGTTTTCCACTCTACGCCAGCCGGAAAAACATCCTGAACTTGCTGTCTCAGCTGGTCATTTTCGCTCAATTGCGGACTCAAGATCGATACCAGACCGCTATCCTCTCTCGAACGGATCAAACGCCCGATGCCTTGACGCAGTCTCAGCAGCATGTAAGGCATATCTACCTCGTCGAAAGGATTCGCTGCACTTTTTCGTTTTGCTGTAAACACCGGATCATTTGGCGGGAATGGCAGTGACCAAATGATCACATTGGACAGCGAAGGCCCCGGAACATCTAGCCCTTCCCACAGGCTCACCGCACAGAGGCTGCTTTTCTCGTCGTTTTGGAATTGAGAGATCAGATGGCTGATTTCCGCATCTCCTTCAAACAAGAATCGCAGATCCTTACAAGCAGGCTCGTTTTTGATGGCGGTCTTGAATTGCTGTAATTCCTCCATGGAGGAAAACAACAGCAGCGCACTACCCGCTGTTTTTTGCAGCAATTGGGTAGCCTGTCTCATTTTTTCCGCAAATGAGTCGGTCGCAGAAAGTGTCGGTACGTATACCTCCATTTGCTTGTCGTACTCGTACGGAGAAGCCACCGAGAACGACAGGTATTGCTCAATGCCCAAGCTGTCCGCCACATACTTGAACGATCCATCAACAGATAGAGTCGCTGACGAAAAGACGATCGGCATCTTTTGTGAGAATACACGCTCTTCCAGTACTTCCTGCACCTTTTTCGGCATGACGACCAAGGTAGGACCTGTAATCTCTTCACTCATCCAGGAAATGACGTGATCCGGGTCTTGGAAAAGTCCCAGTGCCAACTGCATCATTTCCAGATGCTCTTCGACAATTCGCAACTGGAACTCGTCCAATGTATACAGCCCACCCTCTAACGCCAGCTCTTCTTCAATCCAACTGACGAGATTCGTAAAACGGTGGATGGTTGCAATGAGTTCCGGATGGAAGTGAATCTCTTTGCGGTTGGAGCCCATCACAGCCTTGCTCTCTTCGTTTAATCGGGAAAACATCTCTTCACTCTGAGCAATGGCTTCCTCAATGGCAATAGCGAGCTCTTCCCTGATCTCACCCTTCAAGACACGCGTAATCGTTTCTTCGAACACGGAGTGATTCAGCTTGTACGTCAATGCTTTTTGGGCAGCTGGCTCCAGCAGATGACCCTCGTCAAAAATGACCGAGCTATGCGGTGGCAGCAACGGCAGCTGGCCTCCGCGCTTGCGGATCTCATAGGTCCACACATGCTCCATATAAAAGTCATGGGAGCAAATGATCAAATCGGCTGACTGACGGTAATGATTTCTCGAAAGGGTCTGCCCACAGCGGTGCTGTCTGTCGCACACAAAGCAATCTTGAAAAGTATCCCAATTCATCTGCGCCCATTCTTGATCATCCAGGTCAGGATATGTGCTGCGATCCCCGTACGGATAAAACGACTGCAAGGCCTCATGTGTATGAACAAACGAAGGCAACTCTTGATAAATACGCTGGAAAGCTTCCCCTGTCTCAGGCTGGAATCTCGCCTCATCCAGCTTGCGCAAACAGAGATATTGGTCCGGAGATTTACCGAGTCTCGCGTCAATCGTCAGGTTGAGATGACGAGCCAGTTTGGCAATATCGCCTTCTGGTTTTACGAGCTGCTCAATCAACGACTCATTCGCACAGGCAATGATGGCGGGCTTTCTGGTATATCGTGCATAGCAGATGGCGTACAGCAAGTAAGCCAATGTTTTTCCCGTGCCTACTCCCGCCTCTGCAAAAATCGTTTGCTTTTCTATAAAAGCCCGTTCAAGCTGAAAGGCCATGTAGATTTGCTCATCACGCACCTCGAATCCAGCCTCAGGCAATACTTCATAAAAAACGTCCGCTACCCAATCACTCACCTGAGAGATGAACGGCTGGGACGGATCGTAGGCAAAAGGATAACGTTCCAATTGTGACCTGCCTCCAATAATGAAAAGAATCGTCAATCATAGATACCAACATGTTATGATGACATGTCTTGACGATAAACACAATACAGATGAGAGAAAAAACCATTCCTTTTCGTGGTAAGATAAGGATGGTAGAAAAGTAGAATGAAACAGGAGTGAACAAGCCAATGGAAAAAGTAATGTTTATTGAAATAGGAATGGGCATCGACATGCATGGACAAAACGTCACCAAAGCCGCAGTCCGCGCTATTCAAAATGCCATCCATCATAATTCGATGCCTGGACTGCGTTCTGTCCTGCCAGGAAACGATATCCATAACATGAAAGTAAATGTGAGGCTTGCCGTTCCTGCTGACAAAGACAAGCTCGACTTGGAAACAGTTCGTACAGCACTGCCTTACGGGGAAGTCTCCTTCGAAATCGTCGAGGGTGGCATGCTGACGAGCAGTGGAGTCGTGATCGCTGAAAAAGAGGACAAGAACGACCTTGCCTATATCGTCATTGCTTCGGTAGAAGTAGGATACTAGAATAGCGGCTCATCCACTACATGTGGGTGAAACTGATAACGTTCCAACTCTATTTCTCCTGCTGCTGACACGACTATCCCTTCGCTTTCCAAGGCCATTTTTTGCAGCGTGAACGAATCCAAATCTTGCAATCCGATCTTTCCTTGGGCGTTGATGACCCGATGCCAAGGAAGCTGGTGCTTTTTGGACATGGAATGAAGGATGCGAACGATTTGTCTGGCAGCCCTTGGACTCCCGGCCAACGCAGCAATTTGCCCGTACGTCATGACATGGCCCGCTGGAATCCCGGCAATAATGTTTAGTGCGCGCTGCGTAAATTCGGTCATGATGACTACTCCTTCTTGCTTGATCAAATCAAAAGGCTTGTGATTCCTTGCGATCACAAGCCTTTTCTGCTTTTATCAGGTTAAAACAGTCTTTCCAGCTCGTCAACCAGACTGCCGACGTATGCGACAGCCTCGCGAATTGGCTGCGGATCTGACATGTCCACGCCAGCTTTTTTCATCAGTTCCAGCGGCGTTAGTGTTCCTCCGGCTTTGAGCACCTCGATCCAGCGATCAACAGCAGGCTGTCCCTCTTCCTTGATGCTCGCTGCCATTGCTGTAGAAGCGGTCAAACCAGCTGCGTATGTGTAAGGATACAGCCCCATGTAATAGTGCGGTTGGCGCATCCATGTAAGACTCGCTGCCGCGTCCAGATCAACTGCATCACCCCAGAAGTCTGCGAGCACTTGCCCTTTCCATTCGGAGAGCTGTTTGGCAGTCAAAGGTACGTCTTTTTGCGCTGCTTCGTACACTTTTCGTTGCATTCTCGCTTCTAACAGATGCGTGACAAAGTTGTGATAGTACGTATTCATCAATTGCAAAATGACCCAACGCTTCAAACGAGGATCGTCGGATTGCTCCACGATGTGCTGCGCGAGCAAGAGCTCATTGAGTGTGGAAGGCGCTTCGATAAAGTACAGCGATGGACGAGAGTTCGTAAAGCTTTGCTCTCTTGTCGCCAGCATAAAGTGTCCACAATGACCCAGCTCATGTGCCAGCGTGAAAGCACTGCGCATATTTCCCGACCACGTAATGAGAATGTAAGAGTGCTTGCTATATGTCGTTGAGCAGAACGCACCTGTCGATTTGCCCACGTTGTCTACGTAGTCGATCCAGCGTTCATTCAGTGCTTTTTCCATAATGGCTGTATATTCAGGACCCATTACTTGCAAGGAAGCCAGTATCTTTTGCCCAGCTTCTTCAATCGTAATCGGTGGGCTGAATTCTGGATCAAGCGGCGCCTTCAAATCACAAAAGGCCAACTTCTCAAGACCGAGCTCTTTTGCTTTCAACTTCGCATAGCGACGCATGTGCGGAGCGAGCTCATTGCCGATAATATCCAGAATGTTGTGGTACATATCCAGCGTAACTTGCTGTGGTTTAAGCAGCATGTCCGTTACGGTTTCATAGCCACGCAGGCGAGACATGACTGTCTGTCTTTTCACCTCTGTCGCGTATACCGCAGCGAAGGAGTTTTGGTAGGAAGCGAGTGTCTTCGAAAAGGATTCGTACGAAGCACGGCGCAGCGTCGGATCGGAAGACATCTCATAATCGGTCTCAAACAACGCGAAGGATACTGGACGCTCATTTCCTTCGCTATCATGGACGGGTCCAAATGACATGTCCGACAGTTTTCCACGCGCGTAAATGTTGTATGGTGCAGAGAAAACCTCACCCATCGCCGCAAACGCTTCTTCGGTCTCGGCAGACAATCGGTACGGTTTTGTTTCCAGCAAATCATTCAGGCTTTTGCGGAATACTTTGAGTCCTGGTTCTTCCGCCAAGAAGCTCTCGATTTTTCCTTCAGGCAGTGCCAAAATCTCGGAAGGTATAAAAGAAAGCGCAGCATTCAGCTGGGACACGACATCCCCTACCCGTGCAGAGTTCGCTTGGTTTTGTGGATTCGTCCCGTCTTCAGACGACCGCAGTCTGGCATACGTCGCTGCGATATTTGCCCGAACATGGATCGCCTCGTTTGCCTCCAAGCATGCCAATAACGTCTCTCCGCTCGTATGCAGCTGACCTTTGAATGCAGTGACGACAGGCAGATGCTGTACAATTTCTACTAATTCTTGCTCCCACGCTTCCTGGCTCTCAAACAGATCGTTCAGGTTCCACGTATACTCGACAGCGACTTGATCACGTGTCTGTCTTGTCTTCACTCTGACTGCCTCCTTTAGTTCTGCCAATAAAATATTTTTTATGTAATAAAATTGCCTTTTCATTTGAATTTTCCTACAATTAACCAAAATAAACAAGTGGATAACTTGCTCGAATTAGGCAGTAATCTGTCTTTTTCTGCGCTTTCCTAGGAAATTCTTTCAAATCATAAGCAGGTGATTTCGGAGGGGAAGGTAAAATAGATAGAGTGCAAGTAAGCCTTTTGTTCTTAAAAGGAGGAAATGAACCATGTCTTTTGAAACCTTGTTTGACCGTTATGCTGATCTCGCAGTAAAAGTCGGCGTGAACGTACAGCCTATGCAAACGTTAGTAGTAACAGCTCCGCTATCTACTGCTCCTTTTGTGAGAAAGGTAGCCAAAAAAGCGTACGAAGCGGGTGCCAAGCACGTACATATTGATTGGACCGACGATGAACTCACACGGATGAAATATGATTTGGCTCCTGATGAAGCGTTTCGTGAATACCCGCAATGGAAGGTACAGGGATTAGAGGAAATGGCGGAAAATGGCGCGGCGTTTCTCTACATTTCTGCAGCGAATCCCGATTTGCTGAAGGGTGTAAATCTAGACCGCATCTCTACCGCCAACAAAACAGCTGGTCAAGCTCTCCATAAATTCCGCAACTATACCATGTCCGATAAAGTGAGCTGGTGCGTGCTTGCCGTTCCATCACCTGCATGGGCCGCTATGGTCTTCCCGCATTTGCCACAAGAGGAACAGGAGCCTGCCCTGTGGGATGCCATCTTCCGCGCGACTCGCGCAGATATGGATGACCCTGTCCAAGCTTGGCATGACCATCATGCGACACTGAACAGCAAGGTGGATCAGCTCAACGCCAAACAATACCGCTATCTTCATTACGAAGCTCCCGGTACCAATTTGACAATTGAGCTGCCTGCCAACCACATTTGGATTGGCGGCGGTAGCGTAAATAAGGACGGTGCCTCCTTCATGGCCAATATGCCGACAGAAGAAGTATTCACCGCGCCATTAAAAGAAGGCGTCAACGGAACCGTTCGCAGCACCAAGCCTTTGAGCTATCACGGGAATTTGATCGAGAATTTTACGCTGACTTTTGAAAAAGGAAGAATTGTCTCGGCAACTGCTGAAAAGGGAGAAGAATCCCTAAAGCAATTAATTGAAACAGATGAAGGCTCGCATTATTTGGGGGAAGTGGCCTTGGTTCCTCATTTGTCCCCCATTTCGCAATCAGATATCATTTTCTATAACACGCTCTTTGATGAGAATGCGTCCAACCATTTGGCGATCGGGAACGCTTATAGTGTGAATATCGAAGGTGGCGCTGAGATGAGCAATGAGGAACTGGCTAGCCGCGGTATCAATATCAGCCTCACTCACGTTGATTTCATGATCGGCTCCGCCGAGATGAACATTGATGGTGAAACAGCTGACGGCAAGCGTGAACCACTATTCCGCAACGGAAATTGGGCTTGAATCTAACCTGAGAATGACATAGCGAGAGGCTGGATTTGTGCCATCACCATGACAAATCCAGCCTCGTTCTTTTCTCGGATACAACAGCTTTTCGCGGAGCGCTTTCATGAAGGGGAAATTATCGGATATAAGTGTCCCTGCATGGCAAAGGACGCTTTTCCCGTTTCCTCGGAAACAACAACGATCAGTGCATCGCTTTTTTCACTCAACCCCAAAGCAGCACGATGTCTGGTTCCCAACTTTTTTTCCCCTACGACAACTTGTGATAATGGCAGTACATTGGCCGCGGAAATGATTTGATTTTCCCGAATCAGAACGGCCCCATCATGCAAAGGGCTGCCAGGATAAAAAATCGACTCCAGCAAGGAATGGCTCATCGTTGCTCCAATCGGTATGCCAGCTTGCAGCAGTAAATCAAGTGGGTCCTCGCGCTCAACGACGATCAATGCTCCTTGACGACTTTTGGACAAGTGCTGCACAGCCATGGACAGATCCAGGTATTTTTCCGTATAGGGAGAGAGATAGCATTGCAAATAAAACGAGGCTGCTACGGTTTCGAGTCGGCTAAACTTGGTACGTATATGATCAAATGTCCCAAGCAGGCAGTCGTTTTCATTTTTTAACGCATGTAAGCTCTCATCTAACGTAACGGATATTCCCCTCAGCTCTTGCAGCAATTCAGCCTTCAGCGATGATGTATCACAGTTAACTTCCAACATATGAACCCCTCAATTTCCATTTCTCTTCACGCCTCGTTCTTTGTTTGATTGTTCCCTTCCCTATAGGAAATCATTCTATTTTCTAGATGATAATTCCACTACAAACCGGACATAGTAAAACTCAAATGATGAACAGCTTATGGAGCGAAACCGACATGATCACGAAATGGAATGAGTTTCTTTCCATCGCACCACGGAAAACGAGTTTAGTGTCGTTGGACCAAAGGTAGGCTTTGTTGAAAACATCGATATCAACCTGCATCTCATCCGTCAACAAATCAGCACACCCAAATTAATCATTCGAGAGTTAACCTTAGGTACGCTCTCTCATACGCGCATAGCCGTTGTCTACTTGTCTGGTATTACGAATCCTCAGCACATTGAAACCGTTGAGCAAAGACTACAGACGATCGACTTCGATATTATTTTTGATTCATCACAGCTCGATCAAATCATGAGTGACAATTCGAATACGCCTTTCCCATTATTTCTGTCTACAGAAAGGATTGACCGGGTCATCTAAGCCTTAACTCTCGGGCAAATCGTGATTATTTCTGATGCATCTCCGTATGTCATTACCGGTCCAACCACTATCTTTGATTTCTTCATTTCTCCTGAGGATTATTATTTACCGTGGATCTTATCGTCCTTGTTTCGGTTGATTCGCATTTTTGGTGTGCTTTTTTCTATTTTGATGACACCTGCCTATACGGCCGTTCTCACTTTCCATTTGGAAATGATTCCGCAAGACATGCTGGCTCCGATTATTTTATCGAGGAAATACGTCCCGTTTCCCCCTGTTTTAGAGGTGCTTTTCTTGGAGCTGACGATCGAGTTCTTGCGAGAAGCAGGTGCCCGGCTCCCGACAAAGGTCGGACAGACTCTTGGAATCGTAGGTGGAATCGTCATTGGTCAAGCATCTGTAGAAGCTGCCTTGACCAGTAATATATTGCTGATCATCGTTGCTCTGTCTGCGCTTGCCTCTTTCACTACCCCCATTTACAAAATGTCAAATACGATTCGATTTCTGCGCTTCCCGCTCATTATTTTATCTGGGTTTGCAGCGATTGGAGTTCATTGTGATATCTCTTTGGCTCTTCGTGATTTTGCCAAACATCTGTCTGAATCTATGGGGGGTTACCCGCGGACTGAAACAGATATTTGGCCTCAGTCAAATCCGCACCCTTCTGCTTCTCCTAGCGTCTCTGGCAATGGGTTCCTTTCTGCTCGAAGGTACGACTCCTTTGCTCATGGCACTCGATTTTTATGGGAAAGTGAGCATCGTTTTCATTTATGGCTATATCCCGCTGTTGTTCTTGCTCTTCCTCCTCTGGGGGAAAAAGCGAAGTACCGCACGATACCAGACTCCCGGAGCGGAAACAGAAAAAGCCCGATAGATGTCTATCGAGCAAATCGTGCTGCGATTGTCATGCCAGCTCCTGCCAAAGCCTCTCGGATGCTTTGCGCGAATTCCAACGCATGGGCACCGTCGCCATGAATACAAATCGTATCGGCCTGAATCGGGATATCCACGCCTTGCTGGGTCAGGACGAGTCCCTTGCTTACCATACGTATGACTTGCTGGAGGGATTGCTGTTGGTCTGTAATCATCGCATTCGGCTGACTACGTGGTGTCAGCGTGCCATCCTGCTGATACGTGCGGTCTGCAAACACTTCATGCGCCGTAGCAAGACCGATTTTTTCCCCTGCACGCGTCAACTCGCTTCCCGCCAAGCCATACAACACCAGCTCCGGATTTACTTTGTAGATGGCCAACACGATAGACTCAGCCAGAGCGGGTCTTGTGGCTGCCATATTGTACAAGGCCCCGTGTGGCTTCACATGATGCATGACGCCTCCTTCTGCCCGTACAAACGCTTGCAGGGCGCCGATTTGGTAGAGGACTAGCTCGTACGCCTCATCAGGGGAAATCTCCATGTTGCGGCGACCGAAGCCGACCAGATCAGCGAATCCGGGATGGGCACCGATGGCCACACCTGCCTCCAAAGCCATTTGCACCGTTTTTCTCATTGTTCCTGGGTCTCCAGCATGGAAACCACAAGCCACATTTGCAGAGGTGATATAGGGCAAAATCTCTTGATCGTTGCCCAACTGATAGGCGCCAAAGCTCTCTCCCATATCACAGTTTAGATCTACTGTTTTCATCTTTTTACCTCCATCCCACGGTTACTTCTATACCAAGCTTGATCGCCTTCATCAATGAATCCCTCTCGATAAGCGCCTTTTGAGCATCACGCAGAGAAATCTCTTGAAAGTGAATCTTTTCGCCTGGCCGCAACTGGGCGACGATCGGCAAATCTATAGTTGGCACATAGCCTATCTTCGGATAACCGCCAATGGTTTGTCTGTCTGCCATCAGGATAATAGGTTGACCGTTAGGCGGAACCTGTATCGTACCTACGGTGACCGCAGCCGAGATCAGTTCCATCGACTGCGTAAGTTCGAGCGCCGGTCCTGTTAAACGATACCCCATCCTGTCTGATTGAGTAGACACTTGAAAGGTTTGTTCGAAAAAGCTTTGACGGCTCTCTTCCGAAAAATCTGCGAATTGCTCGCCTTGTATCACCCGTACAACCGCTTCTCCATTTTTTACAAGCGTACTAGAAGGAATAAACCAATTCGCTTGGTAGAAAGGAGCTGCTCCTGCCTTTTTTTCCAATTGGTTAGCGAGAAATTGGCTGAATGAACCTGGAGAGCTTTGAACTAGCTTATCTCCTGCCGCAAGCATTCTACCCGCAAAGCCTCCGAAGCTTCCACGGAGATTCGTACTACGACTACCCATCACAAGTGGCACATCCCAGCCGCCTGCGACTGCGAGATAGGCGCGACAGCCTTCCTTGGCCAGGCCAAACTTCAAGATGCTTCCACTCCTGATCCAGACTGCTCGATTGGGCAAGACGGATCTATCATTGATCGTGACTTTGAAGTCACCACCACAAATGGCGATTAGCATGTCCTTATGAAACAATAAGCTAGGGCCTCTCATCGTCACCTCCAGAACAGCATCCGTTTGTTGATTGCCAACTAACATGTTCGCCATCTGTACAGCTTGCTTGTCCATCACCCCACTGACACTGACCCCAACCTGCTGAAAGCCAAATCTACCTGTATCTTGAACGGTCGTGCAAAGTCCTGGCGTAATCACCTCTATACTCACTTAGTACACCTTCTCCCCGTTATCGTATTCCCGCTCGGAGATAGGACGAAAGCGAACTTTATCACCAGCGCACAAGAGACTTGGAGAACTTTCACCTGCCTGAAATAAGCTCAGTGGTGTTCTTCCGATAATTTGCCACCCACCTGGGCTCTCTATCGAATAAATACCTGTTTGCAATCCTCCGATCCCTACACTACCCATCGGAATAGATAGTCGTGGCGAGGAACGTCGCGGCGTGGCCAGTCGCTCATCCATTCCACCGAGATACGGAAAGCCGGGAGCAAATCCGATCATGTACACCAGATACTCTGTTGTCGAATGGATCGAAATCACTTCCTCTACACTAAGACCATTTTGTTTGGCGACTACCTCCAGATCTGGACCAAAGCTCCCTCCATAACAAACCGGGATTTCTACCAGTCTGTACTCTGTAGAGTGAGTGTTGGAGATTTGCTGCGACATTTGCTCAAGAATAGCAACGGCACGATCGTATGGCAAAATATCATCAAGTGGATCGAAAAGAGTAATCGGATCGTAATAGACGGTAACAGTCGTAAAGCCAGGTACAGATTCGATCATCCCGGGGAAAGGATGCTCCTGTAGGTATTCAGAGAATAGGATGACCTTCTCATGGGTCTGTTGATCGATAACCTCTCCTAGTTTGACCATGACACCCGAGTCCCCAAGAGGAGAGAATTCATATCTAGGCAACGTTTTTCCCTCCATTTTCGAATATCGGTATTGCCACATGAATTGAAGGGAGGAGGATTTCTCCTCCTGCTCAGCTAATTTGTCCGCCTTCCATGACAATATCCCGCTCATTAGATATAGTCGTCTCGATTGCCAATCGCAAGCCTTTTACAATTGTTTCTAACGCCATGCTTGGCTGCCCTGCTTGCCTTGCTGCTTGTTCAGGCAAATAAGGGATATGGATGAACCCTCCGCGTACGGAAGCTTTTTTCTCAGCAAGGTAATGCATCAATCCATAAAAAAGATGGTTGCATACATATGTACCTGCCGTCTGCGATATGGAAGCCGGAATTCCTTGTTGTTTTAACTCATGTACAATCGCTTTGATTGGCAATGTAGACCAGTAGCCAGTAGGACCGTTTTCCCTGATCGGTGTATCAATCGGCTGATTTCCTTCATTATCCGGGATTCGAGCATCGTTGACGTTAATCGCTACACGCTCAACGGCAATATCTCCTCGTCCACCTGCTTGACCGATACATAACACGATGTCCGGATTCGTTTCTTCTATCGCTGCGTACAGATGTTCGATAGATTTTTCAAAAACCGTAGGAATTTGGCGCAGCTCTACTTTATACAAATCAGACTCGATTTCTCCCAGCTCTTTTACCGATTCCCAAGCAGGGTTAACCGTTTCTCCACCAAAAGGATCAAACCCTGTTACTAAAATGGTCTTCATGATTGTTTCCTCCGATCCGCATCGGTCTCATTCGTGAGAGTCGAATATGGTTTTGTCCATACTGTCGCGAAACACGCCGTGGGCTGGATGCCACACACTCCATGACAGCACGATTGAAAATCTTATGTGTTTCTATGCAATCTCGCAATGCTCCTCCCGCAACCGTCTCATCAGCCGCTTCCGTTATTAAATCAAGCGTCACCCATTCAGGAAAACGAGAGAGTAAGGAAGGAGAGGTTCTGTTCGGCTTTGTAGGCCACCGATAAAACAAGAAATCTTGATCAGTAGGCAATGGGAAAATGGCGGGCTCCCAGTTATGTCCATACCGAATGTAGCGCTCGATAAAGCGTTTATTTTTGTTCCACAGACGCGGATGATGTCTCAGTCCTTCCTCGGCTGCCTTTTGAATCGTATCAAGAGCGACAGCATGATAAGGATAGTCAGATCGCTCCATCTCGCGGCCAATCCCGTAAAAGAGTGAGATCGGCATCCAATAAGATACAGGGAATCTCGGCGGGCTATTGTACCCTGCGAATGGTTGTGTCCATTCATGCGAAGGGATTCCGTGATCATCGATGATCACATCCGGCAACCAGCGATAAAACAGTTGGGGAACCACCCGCGATTCGCCAAAAACGCTCGGCTGAAAACGGTGATTGGTGTATTCTAATCCAACGGCATTATAACGGGCAGCATGATGCTTCCAAAATGGATTATCTTTGACGAGCTCTTGATGAAGTGCGACCCCATCCGGATTGGCAAATGGAATCACGACCAGATTGAAACGAGTAAGCCAATCCATTTTTTCGGCAAGGAGTTCTGCCACCAGCTCACGTGCAGCAGGCATACTGGAAACCTCGTTTGGATGATGTCCGGTTTCGAGCAAAATGGTTGGTTTATACAGAGAGAGCTTGTGAGTTGATACGTATTTGGAAATCTGGGGTGCTGTTACCTCCACTGCATAAATCGGCCGTCCTTCAAACGATTTCTCTACTTCCCACATATGTACAGACGGATGTGTAGCCAGCTCTGCCCATTCGCCCATATCTGGATAATGGTTTCGGTGTAGATAAGGAAGCTTCCGTTCTTCGTTGCTGGTACTCTTTTCGTACGTTCTCAGGATGCGTGCTTTTACAGGAGCAGATTGCTCTGCCTCGAAGTATAAATGAGTCGTTTTGATAGAAAAAGATTGTTCTTCTTTATATTCTTTTACGCGAATGGTTGCCACTGGAGAGCTTGCTGGTTTGACCTTTACAAATGGTCGCACCGCCCCAGGAGAATTCCACGCCACTCCCGTTTTTCTTTCACCCAAATACGCATAGTAGTCCAGCGTATAAAAATAAATATCTTCATGCAACGCTTCTAACGACGATATGGTTTCTTCGTCTATGTCTAGCCGTTCTTCCTGTTCACTCATAGTGACGGTTACCTCTATCGAATGAAAGAGCGGAGTGTTTCCTTGATACGGTTCACTTTGTTTACATAACAATTCTTCCGTCAACTCAGGTAAAAATTGCTGCGTATAGAATTGCCAAAACCTCTCTCGATCCGTAGGAACCAAGAATTGTTCTTTAGTTGTTCGATAGGAGAAGAAGAGTCCAGACGTAGTTGGATAAGCTCGACTTTGCTCGTCGGCATACGGCACTGTGGATACAGGTACATCCAAATTCCATGTACCTAAGTGCTCCAGCCCGACTCCCCATGCTTCGACTTGGTATGTAGTCGGTAGGTTCTCATCCATCACGATTGATACTTGCGACAAGGACAAGCCCAATTCTTTTTCCAACAACTGATCAACCGGGTATAATTCTTGAAGCCATCGATGAGAAAGCTCCATCCCGCCTTCTCTGTCTTCTCGTTGGAAAGAAATCAAAATTCGATCTACTCTTTCCCCTGTACGTACAAGAGACGGCAAAATCGTTTCTTTTATCCAGCACAAACCTGGTTTAAAAGCAGAGTGAATATGTACCGTACTATCGTTATCTGGAAGCAGCTCCGTGATTGTGCTCTTCCAGCATCGCTCCAACGCACGTCGAATCTCTTTTGGTTCTGATAAAAACGCCGTGACCGCCAGCGGAGAAGATAAGCACCCGTCCGTCTCCATTCGACTAGCAATCGCGATCAACTGCTCATGAAACAACTGTTCTATCTCATTTCGTTCGCCCTGGTCTTTCCATGTTTTCTCTATAAATAGGGGGAATTCCTTCTCTTTTGGCTCGTCTGATTCTTCCCATGCACCAAAAGTCCCCCCGAGTCGGTGCGAAGTGGCAGTCCCAAAATAATCAAGCGCCGCAACAAGCGCTTGTCCTCCCCCTGAAAGCTGAATGACTCTTGTTGTCTTTTCTCTAGGGTCTGGGATTACTTCGACCACTCCACTTGCTAGAGGTGCTTCACCATTCATGTATAAGCAAAAAGTGAGCTCTGCAATCCGATTTGCTTCTCCTGTGAGCGGGAAATGTATCCCGGTCGAGGCTAGACCAATCCGAGCTGCAAAGCGGGCGGCAGACATAACCGCCTCTGCAGTATGGATCCCTGTAAAAAATACATCTGTCCGACTCGTTAAATCCGTACGCCCCGCTTGATAGAACCCTGCCGTTGTCCAAAGCTCTGTCAGACTTTCAAGTGGAGTTGGTCTCTCTACGATAGGACTTCCCTCATGCGCGCTCATCAGCGCATACTGGGGTATCGCAATCTGACAAACAGGTGAAGCATCCGCGCAAACATATAGTTGAACTTCATGTAAAGAACAACGAATCCTTTCAATGTCGCCGAGTGAAGTTGTTGCAGGTGCTGCATCTGTCCAATATGCCGCCATCCAGCGCAGTAATCGACTAAGACTCTCCTCGCTTCCACCAACGAAAGCAATTCGATTGTCCCCTCGATCGAGCGTGCATGACGCATCATCCACATCGCAGGATGGCTCGATACAGACTGTGCAAAGCCACTCACCGCTTTTCGTGCTGCTAGCAACCATCGGTGAATCTTCCATACAAATGGAAGGCAGATCTAGCTCACTTGTTTCAAGGCCTAATCGGGCACAAAAATCAATGAATCCTTCTACGACGATTCCCGTTTGAAAACAGAAGGAAACAGACAATGAATCAGCTACACCGTCATTGTTTCGGTCCGCAACTAACCCTTTCGTTGTAAAAATATCACCTAGCCCTCTCATAGGTTAGCCCCCCTTACACGCGCAGATTTGGATCTAGCTCATCACGCAGCCAATCGCCCAGCAGGTTAATTCCAAACACCGTAATCATAATGGCGATGCCAGGGAAAGTAGCAACCCACCATGCCGTCTCCAGATAGTTGCGACCGTCTGCCAGCATGCCGCCCCATGTAGGAATCGAAGGGTCTACACCCAATCCAATAAACGTCAACGATGCTTCCAACAAAATGTTGGTGGCTACATTTAACGTTGCCAATACGATGATCGAAGAAGAAACGTTTGGCAGGACATGTTTTCTGATGATCCGCAAATTCGTAGCTCCGATTGCTTTGGCAGCCTGGACGTATTCCATTTCTTTTACACTCATGACCTGTCCTCGAACCAGTCGTGCAAAGCCTACCCAGTTACTGATTCCCAGAACAAGTATGAGCTTCCATAGACCTGCCCCAAAGACCGTCATGACGATAATCGCAAACAAAATGAAAGGGAATGCCAGCTGTACATCTGCCAAGCGCATTAACAGATCATCTACCCAGCGCCCGTAAAAGCCTGCGATGAGGCCCAGAATCACCCCGATAACCAAGGAAATCAGTACGGATACGACACCAACCAATAACGATATTCGCGCTCCGTAAATGATTCGGCTCAGTAAGTCACGTCCTACCTGATCCGTACCTAGCAAATACTCGGATTTCCCCGTATCGTCCATCCACGAGGGAGCAACCAACCGTGCACGCAAATCAGCTTTATCAGGAGTAGATGGCGCTATTACCGGTGCAAAAAGTGCGGATACGACGGCAAGCATAAGCAAGAACATCCCCGTCATTGCCCACCGATTTCGAACGAATCTTCTGCCCATCTTGCTCCATTTTCCACGTTTTTTGATTGGTGGATTGGTCTGATTGTTTGTAACTGTCGCTGTCGTCATTCGCTTTTTCCTCCTTCCTGCCTAATACGTGGATCAATAAAGCCATAACTGATATCAACCAACAGGTTCACGAAGATCATCAAAAAAGACAAGATAATCACAGAGCCTTGAATCACTGGAAAGTCACGTTGCGATATCGCATCAATCAGCATACGCCCGATACCTGGCCATGAAAAAACTTGCTCAATAATCACGGTACCGCCCAACAACGTTCCAAATTGCAATCCAATAAAGGTTACCGTTGGGATTAATGCGTTTCGTAAGCCATGCTTGATGATGACAAGCCATTCCTTGATCCCTTTGGAACGAGCCGTATTGATATATTGCTGATTCATTACCTCCAGCATGGAAGAGCGAACTAATCGAGCCAAAATTCCTGACAAGATGAGTCCGAGTGCAACAGAAGGCAGAACCAAATACTCCAGACCTTCATAACCAGAAGCAGGAAACCAGCCCAGCTTAACGGCAAATATGATGATTAACATAATCCCTAACCAAAAGTTAGGAAAAGAGATTCCTAGCAATGAAAAAATGCGTCCGAAAAAGTCAGCTACGCTGCCTCTGTAAACAGCGGAAATGATACCTACTGGAATCGCAATCAACAGGGCGACAAACATTCCCCCGAAGGCAAGCAGCAAAGTTGCTCCCATCTTCTCCTTCATCATGTCGATCACGCTCTCACCTGTTCGGAAAGAGGTGCCAAAGTTACCGGTAAACATATCTTTTAAATAAAGCCCGAACTGTACATAAACGGGCTCGTCCAGACCGAGATTTTTCCGAAGCTCAGTAATCGCCTCTTTGGTAGGCTCACCTGCTTGAAACATGATCGATACTGGGTCACCAGTCATTCGCACCAGGACAAAAATGACAAGAGTAATAGCAAGAACGACAAAAACACTATGTAGTAGACGTCTAATTAAAAAGGCTGCCATCCCGCTCCTCCTTTATCAAAAGTGAAGGGAATAGAAGAGACATCTTCTACTCCCCTGTTCAAAACATTCCTTATTCAACCGATACTTCGCGCAAATCGATACGTTCATCTGCCGGAGGTTGGAAGCCTTTTACTCGTTTGTTCGCAGCCCACAGGTTGATCGTTTGATAGAGCGGTACATCTGGGACTAGCTCATACAGACGTTGATTCAGCTCTTTAAATGCTGCCAGACGCTTTTCTTGGTCAAACGTGGAGCGTTCTGCTTTCAAGAGCTCCTCTACTTTTTCGTCATGGAAATCAGGGTTCCAGAACTCGCCTTTGTGATACATCAGATAGGCAGTATTATCAAAGTCGAGCGTCCATCCACCCCAGCCATTCCGGTACATATGTCCTGCTTTTCCCTTCGGAATGAGGTCAGAAGTAAATGTGGAGCTGTCCACCAGATTCAGCTTCACCTTGAGACCGACTTGGCCTAATTGCATTTCGATCGCTTGTGCTACCTCTTTAAATGTAGCATCTGTACCTGGGAGGAAGAGATCAAGCTCAGTTCCTTCCTTCACACCTGCTTCTGCGAGCAGTTGTTTTGCTTTTTCTGGATCATAATTGCGTAATGGCAGGTTAGGATCATAGCCGAAAGACATATCGCTTTGGAATGAATTGACGCGCTTACCATATCCGCCGAGCAGCGTTTCGATAATCAAGTCTGCATCAATCGCGTAAGCAATCGCTTCACGGACTTTTACATTGTCAACTGGCTTCATCGATGTATTGAAACGAATCGAATAAACGGTTGGCGACCCGACTTGCATCAGTTCAAGATCAGACATGCCCTTGATGGATTCTGTTTGGCTAATCTCGACTTTTTTCATAATGTCGATGGCACCTGTTTGCATTTCAGCGAGACGTGTAGTCGCTTCTGGAATAAAACGGAACGTTACTTTTTCCAGCTTCGGTTGACCTTGCTTCCAATAGGTTTCATTTTTCACCAGTACAACCTTGCTATCTTTTTCATAGCTATCCATTTTGAAAGGACCCGTACCTACTGGATGCGTGTTAAAGTACTCGTCCCCTTTTTCCTTGTAATACTTAGGCGGAACGATCACGGCGCCATAACCTGCCAGCTTTGTAATGAGTACAGGATCTTTTTCCTTGAGAATCATGTTGACTGTAAACTCGTCTACCACTTCTACACGGTCAATCGAAGCATAGTTCGCTTGCTGTGGTCCTTTTTTCCCTTCTTCACCAAGCAGGCGATCAAATGTAAATTTCACTGCTTCCGCATTGAATGGCTCGCCGTTGTGGAAGGTAACTCCTTTACGAAGTTTAAATTGAAGTGTCTTGTCATCCTTGAACTCCCACGATTCAGCGAGTCCTGGCTGGATTTTCAAGTCGGTGGTACGCTCGACTAAGCCTTCAAATACAGATGTTGCTACAGTACTCCAATCAAGCAAAAACGTATCAATCGGATCCCAAGAGTGCGGATCTCCATTTACACCAAGTGTGAGTTCATTTTTTGCCGGAGCTTGCGCTTCTGTTTTAGGTTGCGGATTTGCCTGTGTGCTAGTGTCAGCCGGCTTACTCGAACATCCGCCCAAAGCAGCAGCTAGCACGAGTAATGCGGAGCAAGCGGTGATACCTACCTTCTTTTTCAAAACAAGTCCCCCTTTTCTTTTCGTTCTGGAATTCATGTTGAAAAAAATATGATAGCCGTCATTTGTTCCTATTGGTTATACAAATGACAAGCAACATATCGACCATCGCCCATCGATTGAAATTCGGGCTTGTCCGTTTTGCAAATTTCCATACAATCCGGACAACGCGTATGAAACGTGCAGCCACTCGGCGGATTCGCAGGACTCGGTACATCTCCAGTCAAGATGATGCGCTCACGCTTCATTTTCGGCTTGGCAATCGGAACTGCGGACAGTAATGAGCGGGTATAAGGATGCAGAGGCTCTTCATATAGCGCATTTTTGGGTGCCAGCTCAACCATCCGTCCCAAATACATCACGCCGATCCTGTCGCAAAAATGCTTCACGACGCTCAAGTTGTGAGAGATGAATATGTAAGTGAGTCCGTATTGCTTTTGCAAATCTCTCATCAGGTTCAATACCTGGGATTGAATCGATACATCGAGCGCAGATACTGGCTCATCTGCCACAATCAGCTTGGGATTAAGCGCTAGCGCACGTGCAATGCCGATCCGCTGTCGCTGACCACCACTAAACTCATGAGGAAAGCGTTCCGAATTTTCCGATTTCAGACCAACAACCTGCATCAATTCCGCTACTTTTTCCTTGCGTTCTTTTGACGTTTCATACAGTTCGAATATGATCATCGGCTCTTCAATGATCTCCCCGACTGTCATTCGCGGATTGAGGGATGCGAACGGGTCTTGGAAAATGATTTGCAAATCCTTTCGCTTCATCCTCATCTCATTTGGGGAAAGTGCGGCTAAATTCTCTCCTTGAAAAATCACTTCGCCACCCGTAGGCTCGAGCAATCGCAGAATGGCTCTGCCTGTGGTTGACTTCCCGCAACCAGATTCACCTACAATTCCGAGCGTCTCCCCCGTTGCAACGGTAAAAGAGAGATCGTCAACCGCTTTGACGTGATTCGTTACCTTCTTCAATAATCCACTGCGAATCGGAAAGTATTTTTTTAACCCTCGCACCTCAAGTAAGGGCTTACATTCTGATTGTTCCAAAAGATTCACGTCCCCTCCGCTTACTCATACAGCCAGCATCTGCTTTTTGTACCATCATTCAGATCGAATAACGGTGGAGCTTGTTCGTAGCATTTGTCAAAAGCCTTCTGGCATCGTTCAGCAAAACGGCATCCTGCGGGCATCTGACCTGGACTCGGAACGGTCCCGCCAATCGTAAACAAGTACTCCTGCTCTGTGTCCATATCCGGGATCGAGCCCAACAAACCAACCGTGTACGGATGCTTTGGAGTAGCAAATAGCTTTTCTACCTCGGCTTCCTCGACGACTTGCCCTGCATACATGACGACCACCCGATCACACATCTCTGCTACTACACCAAGATCGTGCGTGATCAGCATGATGGTCATCTCGCTCTTCTGCTGTAGCTCTCTCATCAGGTCAAGAATCTGCGCCTGAATGGTCACGTCTAGTGCGGTCGTAGGCTCATCTGCAACCAATAGAGATGGACTACAGGACATCGCCATCGCGATCATCACACGCTGCCTCATCCCGCCAGATAGCTGATGCGGATACTCATCAACGATTTCTTCGGCTCTCGGAATTCCGACCAGCTTCAGCATTTGGATCGCATGCTCTTTGGCTTGTTTTTTGTTCATACTTGTATGATTCAAGACGAGCTCCATGATCTGTGCCCCGATTGTATAAACCGGATTGAGCGAGGTCATCGGTTCTTGAAAAATCATCGCGATCTCTTTGCCTCGCACCTTCCTCATCTGATCCTTGGAAAAGGCAACCAGATTTTCACCGTTGTACAGGATCTCTCCTCCGGTGATTCGCGCGGTCCTCGGCAGAAGCCCCATGATGGATAGAGAGGTGACACTTTTCCCACAACCCGACTCCCCTACTACTCCAATCGTCTCACCTTTGTTGATTTGAAAACTAACTCCATCCAAAACGGTAATTTCTCCATTATCGGTTCGGAATCTCGTCTGAAGATTTTTGATTTCCAGCATCAAAGTCCCGCCTTTGCATCTGAATATCCCAGCTTGCTCATGATTTGATTCGCTACTGCTTTTGTCTCCTGTACCAAATACCCCAATCGATCTGGCTGAAAGCGTGATGTAGCTCCAGCCAGGCTCAAGCCAGCTATGACTTGTCCCGTAAAATCTCGAATAGGTACAGCAATGGCTGCGGAATCCGGCTCCAATTCACCGTAGCTGACTGTATAGCCGTTTTCACGTGCATCGTGAATCCATTGCCATAGCAGATCTTTGTCTGTATTGGTGTCTGGTGAGATTTTCTTCATGTCTACCCGGTTCAACAATTCTTCGATCTCATCATCCGGCAGAAATGAGAGTAAAATGCGCGGGCATGCCCCTGCGTACAACGGTGATTTTCTACCTACCTGCGTATATACACGAACATACTGGCGGGTATCGACTTTTTCGATGTAAACCCCTTCGTCTTGATCACGAATAATCAAGTTGACTGCCTCATCCACCGTATCCCGCAGCTGCTGCATATACGGTAGCGCGATTTTCCTGATCTCCAGCCGTTGGGCAACAATGTTCCCAAACTCCAGCAGCTTCAATCCCAATTGGTATTTAGGCGGATTATGAGTGGTCGTTTTGGAGATAAAGCCGCGCATTTCGAGCGTCTGAAGAATTCGAAACACCGTACTCTTCGGCATATCTGACAACTCGACAAGCTCAGCCAGGCTTAATTCACTGTTTTGGATAAAATATTCTAGAAACTCTAGCGTTTTTAATACACTTCGGTTTGCCGTTTTTTCTGTTTTGTCCATTTTCATCACCATCTTATTGTCCCAAAATACGGAACGTTATTTTGTATTTTGGCATGTCACAATATTAAATGAATTCAGTTATTTCCGTCAATACATTTTTACCCCTTAGCAATCAGGTCGTTTCTACCTACTGGCTCAGGGGTAATTTGTAGTTAAGGTTTTAGTGAATATTCTTTTTCTTAAACCGTCCACCAGAAACATCATGAATATGACCGATTGCCAAAAATGCAGAGAAATCAATTTCCTCCACGATGGATTTCAGCTTCGCTTCTTCCAAACGGGTGATGACACAGAAGATGACTTTTTTGATATCTCCGGAGTAGCCACCTTCTCCATTCAAATAGGTGATTCCCCGCCCTAGTCTCGCCGTTAGCGCATCGCCAATTTCGGTTGGGTAATCACTGATGATCCATACTGATCTCGATTGTTCGAGCCCGACCATGGTGATATCGATCATTTTGTAAGCAATGTAGTATGCAATTAACGAGTACATGGCCCGGTCCCACCCAAAAATGAAGCCAGCACTGCCTAAAATAAAAATGTTAAAAAACATGACCATTTCGCCGACCGAGAACGGACTTTTCCTCGTCATCAGGATCGCAACAATTTCCGTTCCATCCAAGGAGCCTCCCGCGCGAATGACAAGTCCCACACCGATTCCGATGATGATCCCCCCAAAAACGGCAGAGAGAAGCAAATCGTCCGTCAAGCTAGGAACATGATGGAGGTAGCTCGTACCCAATGACATCACGACGACACCGAACAGCGTAGAAATGGCAAATGTCTTGCCAATTTGCTTGTAGCCGATAAGTAAAAAGGGCAGGTTCAGCAGGAATAAAAATAATCCAAGTGGGCCTCCTGTCAGCTTTGAGGCCATAATGGATACACCAGTTACACCACCGTCAATGATGTTGTTTGGAACCAGGAATATTTCCAGTCCGACTGCCACCAACAAAGCTCCAATGATGATTCCGAGAGCTCTCAGTACGATCCTTCTTTTTTTCGTCCGCTTATGAGTGACCGGAGCAACTGCTTTTGCTTCCATTTTGATCATCCTTAGCCGTTTTTTTCTTACCACTTCATCTTTCCCTGGTAGCAAAAAAAATAGCCAGCCAGGATTTCTCCCAGCCGACTCTTTCTCATCCGTTAGCCCCAAACAGCAATGGAAATAATACCAATCGTGATCATCAAAGACATGGACAGACGCCATGCGCGTTGTCGCTCCTTTAGCAAGAAGACCCCGAGCAGCGTACCAAAAACCGTACTGACCTCACGAATGGGCGCAATAGCTGCCAGTGGTGCCAATGTCATGGCAAATAAAAACAACAAATACGAACCTGGTGACAAGACGGCACCGAGTACAATCGTTCGCCAGTTTTTTTGCCACTCACGGCGGATGAGTCCCTTTTTCCAAACGAAACCCCCTGCGACAATCAAACAGGCAAAGTTCGTTATTTCCAATAAAGCGAATGGAGATAATTGTTGTACGATTTGCTTGTCGGTTAACGTGTACCCTGTAATGCATAGTCCAACAGCAAATGCGTATCGTAGGGCGAGCGGATTCACTGGTTGAGCCTGACGATCTGTGCCAATCATTCCACTAATGGCGAAGACTCCGATTACGATGCAAATGACACCCAGCCATCCCGGTACAGATAAATACTCTTGAAAGAAAATCGCGCTAAAAAACGGAATGAGAAGCGTCCCCGTCCCCCTCATGATGGGGTATACCTCTGAGATATCCCCGTATGTATACGCCTTTGAAATCAATAAGGTATAGCATCCTTGAAAGAAAAAGGACATAAACAGAAAAAGAACCAAAGACCATGTCAGTTGTACGCGCATCAATTCCCAAATGAGCACAGGCAAGAGGATCACGGTTGTTGGTAATGTAATCAACCAAAGAAACGCCATTTTGTTCTCACTTTTTTTCGTGAACAGGTTCCAAACTGCGTGCGCAAGGCCAGATGATAGTACGAGCAAAATCGAAATCGATAGCATGTGTGCCCCTTCTCTCTCTTGTTGTACAAACACAACTAAAGACAATAAAACACATTGCGTTTAGTTGCTTTTCACTCGACGTGTACAGTATACACCCAGTCCCCGCAAAAATTAAGTATTGTTTCTGCTTATCGTCCAAACCATTTTATTGATGCTCTCGAACACACGCATCTTTTTCCATTCTCCGCATTTTGGGTTATAATGAAGGGATGACACTTCGTTCGGAGGATCTGACTACATGTTGCAAAGAGAGTTGACTCGGGAACAAGCGATACAGGTAGGCGAGCAAATCCTAATTGCCGTCGAAGGACACATCATTGAACGGGGCTATACGTACTTTTCAGATGGCGTCGTCTTCAATACACGCGTAGAACAAGGCCAATATTTGACCAGTGATGTTCAAGGCTCCGAGGTGTATCATGCGCGCCTCGATATGGAAACGGTTCAAAACAGTACCTGTACCTGCCCTTATTCACGTATTTGCAAGCATATTGCTGCTACTTTTTTTCAGATGTACAGTGTGTTCGAGAATCCTCGTACATTTTTGACCCGCTCCCAACAACCAAGACGAGCTACTTTTTCTCCTCATCTGCTGATTCCTGCATATAAATACAGCCATACCGCTCCTGCTCAGCAGGATACAGCGTCTGTTTCCTCTCCGCTTACTGCGAACAGCTCCGTCAAAGAATGGTGGGCATTTTTTGAGAGCTGGACACGTAACCTGTTTGCGGCCATGGAATCGTATCGAGCTTCCTCTGAGTTATTATCGAGCTATCAAAATGTGCTGAGTGTTGCTGCCTCGTGGCCGAAGGATCGGGCACAACTCTTTGTCATTCATGCCAATCTGTTTCATCTCATGAAGCTTACACAATACGTCAAAACGTACCGTCAATCCTACTGGTTTCTGGATTTGGTTCAGACAGCCGAGCGGCTATTGGATCAATTAGAAGGGACATTGTACTTCGCAGATATCCCAGCTCTCTTGACTCACCATCAGGATGCCATCGTAGATACTCTTCAACTGACAAAACAATTGAAAGAAAACGAAGCCACTTCCCTCTACTGGATATTCGCTTATCAAATGTTATGGTGGATGCTATTGAAGAAGCCAGAGTGGATGCAAGAGGAGATCCTTGTGCTGGATCAGCTTATCAACAATGAAGACAGGGCTGCTGCCGAAAAGGAAAAAGGGCTGCTGCTCCGTGCCCACTTTCATGTGATGGAAAAGGAGGACGAAGCTGCTCTACAAATCTGGAAAAGAATGAGCCGTTTGAACCTCTCCTTCTATTTGTCCTATATGAAATCATTCGCTCGCAATGGGGAATGGCAGCGATTTCTCGATTGGACTGCTTCTTTGACATCCTTAATCGGGCAAGCCGAGACACAGCAATACCGACTCGTTATCGCCATTTGGCAGGAAGCGATGCAGCAAGTGGGACGATCAGCCGAGTGCGGCGCCAAGCTGAAGCAGTTCTTACCGAGCAGTTATCACGAATATGCCGCCTATTTATATGAAGAACGACAGTTTCAGCAATGGATTGATTTGCAAATGTCGTTTCAAGTGCCCATGGCAGATATCTCGGTCGTGCAGGTGAAAGAAATCGAGGAAGCCGATCCGACTCTGCTCTTCCCTTTTTACTTGCGTGAGGTGAACAGACTCATTGCCGAACGTAACCGAACGGCCTACAAAGAAGCGATCAAGCTCATGAAAAAGGTAAGGACGATTTACAACAGAGCAAACCAAGATGCGCGCTGGGAACGATACGTTGAACAATTATCTGCCAAACATAATCGGTTACGTGCTTTTCAAGAAGAGCTAAGGAGAGGAAATTTCAACTTATGAATACCGTCACTACATTTGTTCTAGACGGAGAGCTTTTGGCAGACGGACAATTCTTGATTACTGGCAAAGACACGCAAGGAGCAGTGGTCGATCCAGAAGAATTGGCAGGAACACTGTTTGCGTGGGATGAGTCATCCTATTACGGAACCTTCCTGGACAAAAACGAGCAGGGCGTATTGCTCAGCCCTGCCAAGGCCCTCTCCTTTTTCGTCTCTCCCCAGTGGCTTTTGCATCGAACCTATTCATCCAGCACACCATTTGAACAATTTACGCATGTAGCGGGAATGATCCGTGAGACGCTCGCCCAAGGGTCCATTGCCCCTGATTTTTCTTCCTGGAAAAAAGGACAAATAGGCTGGAAAGTCATGCAAACTCCCGACGATTTCCCGGAGTACGGACACAGGTGGCTTTCGCTCGTCGTGGAGGAATCTGTGCAAGGCACTGGTGAGATTGGACGAAAGTGGGAGCAGCTATTAACGCAATACCCAGCTCTGTACGCCATGGGCGCCGAGCTTTCTCCACATCTTCTGGAACAGGAATGGTTGCAATCGATAGGCTGGCTGCCAGATACGACACCATTTCGCACATGCTTGCAAATCGTCGAAGCCGAGGAGCACCCCAATGACTGGCAACTCCAAGTGTATTTGCAGAATCGTGAAGAGCCAGATCAGTTATTTCTCATTGAGCCACATCAGTTGACGGCTGAGGGAGTAGCCACCGCTCGCATCCCTGCGGACTGGCGTGAACACTGGAATCGTTTTCGCACGGACCTAGCCAAATGCAAAGAGATTCTCCCGTGGCAAAAAGACACCCAGAAGAATCAAAGCCGTTTTCTCACCCAACTGACGAACGAGCAAGCATGGATCTTTTTGACGTCAAGCAGTTTGCAGCTGGTGCAAGCCGGTATTCACGTCTTTCTGCCAGCTTGGTGGGAACAAGTACGCCGGGTAAAACCGAAGCTAAAAGCCAAGATTACATCCTCTGTCGGGGCTAGCAGACAGTCCTTCCTGGGTGTCTCCCAGCTTATGGATTTTGAATGGAAGCTCGCCTTGGGACCTGTGGAGCTCAGCGAAGAGGAATTTGAGGAACTCATTAAACAAAAGCAGCGCCTGCTGAAAATTCGTGGGCATTGGGTACAATTGACTCCCGATCTATTCTTGCAGCTACAGGAAGCACTCAAGAAAAACCAAGCGAAAAACGGCATGACCCTGCGTGATGTCATGAGAATGCACCTCGCCCCTACTGTGGAGGTTGAGGAGCTACCCGATGATGAGTTCGATTTCGACACTTCCCTGACGGTTGAAGTTCAGCTAAACCAGCATTTGCAAGAGCTGTTGAATCAATTGCAAGAAACAAAGCGCGTCCCGATCATGGAGCAGCCATCTACTTTTCACGGGACGTTGCGAAATTATCAGCTGGAGGGCAGTTCGTGGTTGTTCTTTTTACGCCGTTTTGGATTGGGAGCTTGTCTGGCCGATGACATGGGATTGGGAAAAACGGTTCAATTTATTACGTATTTGCTTCATGTCAAACAACATGGCCCAGCCAGTACTCCTTCTCTCTTAATCTGCCCGACCTCGGTCATAGGCAACTGGCAAAAAGAGCTGAAGCGCTTCGCCCCCTCTCTTCAAGTAATGATTCACTATGGCAATGATCGCCAAAAGAAGGAGGCGTTTTTGCCAGCGATCAAAGGAGCGGATCTGGTGATTACCTCCTATGCTCTGTCCCATTTGGATGAGCAGGAGCTAGGAATGGTTACATGGGATACGATATGTCTCGACGAGGCGCAAAATATTAAAAACGCTTATACAAAGCAAGCGTCCGCTGTGCGCGATTTGAAAGCATGGCACCGGATTGCTCTCACAGGCACACCAATCGAAAATCGTCTGAGTGAGCTCTGGTCCATTTTTGATTTCTTGAATCCCGGCTACTTGGGAAGTCTCGGGGAATTTACTCAGCGCTTTGTTCACCCCATCGAACGCGACCAAGACCAGCAGCTCATCAATCAAGTGCAACGACTCATTCAGCCTTTCCTGCTCCGTCGTGTGAAAACCGATCCGAACATTCAGCTCGATTTGCCGGACAAGAATGAGAGCAAGGAATATGTACCGCTGACTACCGAGCAAGGCGCACTTTATGAGACAGCGATTCAAGATATGTTTGATCGAATGGAAAAAGCCTCTCCTATGGAGCGGCGCGGTCTGATTCTGACGACATTGACACGTCTCAAACAATTGTGTGACCATCCCGCTCTCATTTTGAAGGAAATCTCAACAACAGATGAAGCTAGTCGCTCACACAAATTGGAAAGGCTGCTGGAATTGGTGGAGGATATTCGCCAAAAGAAAGAGCGTTGCCTGATTTTTACCCAATACATCGAAATGGGCAATTTGCTCCAACGAGTACTGACACGAGAAGGCTATGGACCTGTCTACTTCCTTAATGGGGCCACGAAGAAAGAAAAACGCGATGAGATGATCACTCGATTTCAAGACGCGACACTCCCAGACCATGAACGCGGAGCCATCTTCATTCTTTCCTTGCGTGCGGGCGGAACCGGCTTGAACTTAACGGAAGCCAACCACGTCATTCACGTAGATCGCTGGTGGAATCCTGCGGTAGAAAATCAGGCCACTGACCGTGCTCATCGAATAGGACAGCAGCGCAATGTTCACGTCTACAAATTCATCTCGCTCGGGACGATTGAGGAACGCATTGATGAAATGATGGAGAGAAAGCTATCGTTGAGCCAGCAAATTGTCGGGACGGGCGAAAGCTGGATCACGGAGCTGTCAACGGAGGAGCTGCGGGACTTGTTCACCCTGCGCCATGATTGGCTAGACACGAAAGGATAGGTGGAGAATGGAGCGAGTGCAACAAAACGACAGCAATTCCACTACGCGCCGCCCTACAGAAGAGCCCAAGCTACCCGAGGCATGGCTGCGTTTTTTGGAAGCTGTTCAAGAACAATTTTCCGATAACCAATCAAAGAAAGAATAAGTGCGAAAAACCCAAGGCCTGATCACGTTAAGGATCGAGCCTTGGGTTTGATTTTCTTAGTGGAAAGGAAACCTCCACTGTCGTCCCTTTATTCGGGGTACTCGAAAAATGGATATACCCGTCGTGTGCTTGCATGATTTTATAACAAATCATAAGTCCTAGCCCGGTCCCTTTTTCCTTAGTGCTATAAAAAGGCTCCCCTAATCGTTTTAGCCGTTCTTCCGCCATACCGCAGCCTTGATCAATGATTCTAATCATCACTTGCTCGCTTTCTTTATGCCTAGCCACGATGTGAATCGTCCCGCCATCTTGCATCGACTCAACGGAGTTTGACAGAAGATTCATGAAAAGCTGCTGAATTTGATTCTGATCGCACCAAATCGAGGCCCCTTCCACTTCCTTGACATCCAGCACCAGATGATGTCGCTCTAGCTTTATTTGCACCAATCGTGTAACCTGCCGCAGCAAATTCGCTAGATTTTTAGGTTCGTACGGTTCTGTGCACTCTCTTGATAAAAAGACGTATTCTCGTAGCACACTCTCTAATTGGTGAAATTCAGCCTGCATAATATCAAAATATTCCCGCTTCCATTGATCTCGACGGAGCAATTGTACGAAGCCTTTGATGGAAGTGACCGGGTTTCGTATTTCGTGTGCAACCCCGGCAGCCATTTGCCCAATGACGGATAGCTTGTCTATCTTTTGTAAAAACTCTTCTGTTTGCACGTGCTTCGTGTGATTTCGAATGATAAATATGACTTGGTTCGTCTCATGTTCTTTCTGAATCACCGGGGTGCCTTTTGCCTCCAGCGTGATCTTTTTGCCATTTCTGTCCGGGCAAGTAAATGTAATGAGGCGAGGCTGCTTCTCCACCGTGATCTGACGAATCGTTTGCATAGCAAGCCTGCCCGTTTCCAGTGGCAGTACAGCTAGCAGGTGTCGATTCACTACTTCATCAGGAGCGATCTCCAGAACGGATTGAACGGATGGTGAAATATACGTAATGATCCCCTGACTATTGATGATCACGATAATGTCAGACAAGTTTTCTGCAATCATTCGATATGTTGATTCATTCACATGTTGCTGCTTGCGAAGAACGTCTCTCCCCTCTCTCTGATCTATTTCGTATGTATCAATAGCTCGGTGTTGTCCACCATTGAGTAGTAGAAATGCACTGTTCCTAAACCTTTCCTCACGCTTCAACACACGAGCCAAGTCTTCGGCAGGCATAGGCTCACTAAACCAAAATCCTTGAGCAGAATCACAACCAAGCTGCCAAAGAAAATCCAGCTGCTCTTGCGTCTCTACACCTTCTGCCGTTACTTGCAAGCCCAGACTTCGTGCCATCGCCATGACGGTTTTGATAACAGTCGCCTGCGTGACATCACTCATGCATTCCTTTACACAGGATTGATCGATTTTTAGCTTGTTCATGGGAAACCGGGATAGATGTTGAATGCTACTATAGCCCTTCCCAAAATCATCCAAGCTGATTCTTACCCCGATCCTTTTTAATTCTGCTAAAATCTCGATGGTACGCTCCCCATCCCTGGTAGAGTCCTCGGTAAATTCCAGCTCCAAATAGTGAGGCTGCAAGTTTGTTTCGTCTAAGATCGTTTGAATGGTGCTACCTAACTGCTCCGATTCCAAGGCATAGGATGACAGATTCACGCATGTCACAAGAGGTGGTAGTCCAGCGTCCTGCCAAGCTTTGTTCTGCTTGCAAGCCGTTCTGATCACCCATTCCTCTACCAAAAGAATCAACCCGCTCTTTTCTGCTAACAAAAATACCCAATTTGGGGGCAGTAGCCCTCTTTGATGATGGTTCCATCTTACCAGAGCTTCTGCTCCGATGATTTTGCCTGTTCTTAGATCGTAGAGTGGTTGATAATACAGGCTAAGCTGTTGATTGACAACCGCTTGATGAAAATCTCGAACGTAGCGATCCAGTTCCTTTTGGTTCATTGTCTGTATACGAACCACGCCTTCCTGGAAATCATTCTGATTTTTCCAACTTTACCCCTGACTCTACTTTATAGGAAGAGGCTAGCACATGTCCATACGTCTACGGTGTATAGAAAATACCCTCCACAAAGGAGGGTCAGCTACGCGCGAATTCTCATCAGAGCACGCTCTTCTTCTTTTATCCGCGGACAGGTATAGCAATACTTTTGCTCCCCCGTTTTATAGTACAAACAGCATTGATTCTTGATGCGCACTTTCGCTTGGGAATCACGCATATCTTCAATCCAACGCACACGCACGCGAAATGGATTTTTTTGCAATCCAAAGCTCTCGCCTTCCAGCTGATTACAGAGGACATCGTAATCAGCCTTCACTTGTTGCTTGATGCTATCTTGTTCTACCAACGCCACAAAAGCATCCGTATGGTAATTGAACTTGGTCGGGAACTGTCCCCAGAGCATCGCTTCGGGGTTTCCCGTTACCTTTGCAAGAGTCGTGAGCAAAGGGTGCAGGAAGTCGTGGAAATACGCACGATAGCATTCCTTCAGCCAGATTGCGCGCTCTGCTTCGCTGGAAGGCGCTTCTACGATCTCATACGCCGGGATCACAAAGGCGAATTGCGGATAATCATCCTCGTAAAACAATTCAATCGTCATATTATCCAGCGTCATGGTAGATGCACGATTCCAGACAGAGATCATATACTGAAGACCGAGAGAAGGGCTCGTGAGCCAACTGCTGATGTAAGTACCAGCAGCAGTCAGCTCATGTGCCTTGATTAGCGGAGCATAGATTTGTACGAGCTCATTCATATGTGTCGGGTCTACCAAATCTCTTGCCTTCATCGAAAATAAGGCATTGGGTCTCGGTTTAGAAGTAAGATCAAACCGTTGTGCTATAAAATCGTCATCCCACTCTTGCATCACGATCTCCCTCTCTATTCATTATCAAGAAAAGACGCTGTTTGACTGGTCGAGGTACGTGCCGAACTGTGCTTGATACAGTCTGCTATAGAGGCCTTCACGAGCCAAGAGCTGATCATGACTTCCTTGCTCGGTAATACCTTGTTCCGTTACAACGATGATTCGATCTGCATTTTTAATGGTAGCCAATCTGTGGGCGATCACTAAAGTCGTACGGCCTTTGGACAATTCCTGCAAGGACTGCTGGATCGCCGCCTCCGTTTCGGTATCAAGTGCAGAAGTAGCTTCATCCAAAATCAGGATCGGCGGGTTTTTCAAGAACATGCGCGCAATCGCCAGCCTTTGTTTTTGACCACCGGACAATTTAACTCCCCGTTCACCAATGATCGTCTCCAGACCAGCAGGCTGAGAACGGATAAACTCTTCTAGTTTAGCCAGACGCGCTGCCTCCCAGATCTCTTCCTCTGAGGCGTTTAGTTTTCCATACATGATATTTTCGCGAATCGTCCCTGAAAAGAGGAACACATCTTGCTGAACGATCCCGATTTGGCTGCGCAATGATGCTAACGTGATTTGGCGAATATCCATTCCATCAATGGTGATGCTGCCCCCACCGATCTCATAAAATCTCGGCAAGAGACTGCACAATGTGGTTTTTCCTGCTCCAGAAGGGCCTACAAACGCAATTGTCTCGCCCGCCCGGATGTTCAAATCAATGTTTTGCAAAACAGAAGACTCTTGGTCGTAGCTAAACGAAACATTCTTGTAGGAGATATCGCCCTTCAATGATTCTACCTGGATCGCATCTGGAGCATCCGCAATATCCGGTGCTGTGTCCATGATTTCGATGTAGCGCTTAAAGCCTGCAATCCCTTTTGGATAACTCTCGATAATCGCATTAATTTTCTCCAACGGACGGAAAAACACATTCGTTAACAGTAAGAAAGCGACAAATTCACCGTAGGTCAATTCACCTTGAATAACAAACCAGCTGCCGCAAATCAGGACAAACAAATTGACTAAACGCATCAGCACGTAACTGACAGAAATATTCTGGGCCATGATTTTGTAGGACAACAGCTTGGTGATGCGGAAACGCTGGTTGTTCTCTGCGAATCTTTTGTTTTCAAATTGCTCGTTGGCAAAAGCTTGTACGACACGCATTCCGCCTACGTTGTCCTCCACACGTGCGTTGAAATCCGCCATGTCGCCGTACAGACGATGGAACGCTCCCGTCATTTTACGGTTGAAGTAAACAACGAAGAATATCAAGAGCGGAATCACCAAAAACGTAAGTATCGCCATTTCTTCATTAATATTAAACATCAATAGAAATGCACCGATCAGCGTCATCACGGCGATAAATAAATCTTCCGGACCGTGGTGAGCGACCTCCCCGATCTCCATCAAGTCATTCGTTAGGCGAGATAGCAGATGCCCCGTCTTAGTATTATCGAAAAAGCGGAAAGAGAGCTTTTGAATATGGTCGTACAGCTTCTTCCGCATATCCGTCTCGATATTAATTCCAAGCATATGTCCCCAGTATGTGACGACATAGTTCATCCCGGAGTTAAGACCATACAAAGCCAAAAGTCCAATGCACGCCCACACGATCATGTTCCAATCCTTACTAGGAAGTAATTGATCGACAACCATGTTCACTGCAAGCGGAAATCCCAACTCCAACAAGGCAACGAATACTGCACACGTGAAGTCGAGGATGAATAATCCACGATAAGGCCGATAGTAAGAAAAAAATCTGCGAAGCATTGAAGCAGCAACTCCTCTCTCTCAAGAACAACATCAATCATGTATTTGATTTTGAAAATCATTTTCATTATATATGGATTTGCTTTTTATATCGATGCTTTATTGGAATTTTTTTCTTCGCGGAGCACATTCGCATAAAAAACGGTTCGAAACCCTTTATCCATCAAGGAATAAGAGGCTCGAACCGGAAATCACTCAGCGTAAATCTTGATAAGCAGGTACCCCACCCGCTCCTTTGGCAGAAAGGATCGCATTGACGACGGCTTCCGCCAGCACTTCTACACTTAGCGTCCCGACGAGATTGACCGAAGCATCCACGCCCCCTGTGGCGATGGCAAAAATCGTATCTCCATCACTCATCGTGTGAACCGGATGAATCGTTTTTGCGAGTCCATTATGCGCCATTTGCGCGACTTTATTCGCTTGTACTTTATTCAAATTCGCGTTGCTCGCGACCACTGCGATGGTAGTGTTCGTCCCTGACGGAACCGGGGGTGTTGCAGCATCGATCATCCAGGACAAGCTATCGCGGATATTGCCATCCTCCCCCCTCGCTCCTGCCAAAATTTCTCCTGTGGAGGGTAACCTCACTTCTCCGACGGCGTTCACCGCTACGATTGCACCTACCACGAGACCATTTGGCAAACGGCGAGAAGCTGTTCCAAGCCCACCCTTCATCGCTCGCTTCATCCCAGCCATTTTTCCAACTGTCGCACCCGTCCCTGCCCCAACATTTCCTTGCTGGACTGGCTGTTTGCTGGCAAGACGAGCAGCCTCGTAGCCCATTTGTTGATCCGGACGGATTTTGGCACTGCCGATCGATAAATCAAAAATAACCGCAGCTGGAATGATGGGAACGACGCCCACCCCAACATTGTAGCCTTGCCCCTGTTCTTCCATATACCGCATGACACCGCTTGCCGCATCCAAGCCATAGGCACTGCCCCCTGTTAAAACGACAGCATTGACCTCCTGGACAGAATTGATCGGATTCAACAAATCCGTTTCTCGTGTCCCAGGTGCAGAACCTCGTACATCAACCCCACACGATGAGCCTTTTTCCAGCACGATCACTGTACAGCCCGTCAAGGCTTCCTCATTTTGGACTTGTCCGACTTTGACGCCAGGAACATCGACAATCGTACCACCCGCAAGCTTTGGCTTCTTTCCTTCGCTCGCTTCCTGTCCCGTGGCAGAGCCTGCTGCCAAAAACGAACCCGGTACAGCTGCAGCGAGACCAAGCATCGCTGTTCTTTGCAGGAACTTTCGCCTGGATACAGCAGGGGCTACTTGTCCCTCATCCTTCCAATCTTTGGCCATGTTCACAACCACCTTTCCTTACGTAATTGGACAGCTCTTCTTAGTTGTTAGAAAATTCAGTCTGTTTCTTTATGATAGCGCTATCGGCCGGAATGCTCAATCCTGCAAAAACGTCAAGATTTCCTCTTATTTCATTTTTGCAATAGTCCGATCATATTTCCGAATTGGTAAGCCTGAAAATGCAGTGCTAGAATGATCAGTAACAATATTCCTGCTTTTTAACTGCAAAGGTTGTGACAGAAAGATGGAATTTTCATGGAAACGTAATTTGATTGTGTTATGGATTGGGGTATTTTTCTGTAGCACCGCCTACTCCATCTCCATCCCTTTCCTGCCCATCTTCCTCCATACTTCACTGGGGGTCAATGAGCATCTGGAAGCCTGGTCCGGCATTTCGTTTGGCATTACGTTTTTAGCAAGTGCACTCATCTCGCCATTTTGGGGCTCTCTTGCGGACAAATATGGACGAAAGCCTATGTTGATTCGCTCTGGATTTAGCCTCGCTTTGTTGTACTTCTTGACCTACTTGATTACGGACCCCTATTTGTTTCTTGTGTTACGGATCTTCCAGGGCTTGCTTGCCGGCTACGTACCTGCCGCCATTGCGTTGGTAGCGACGAATACACCAGAAAAAAACGTCGGGTACGCACTGGGGATTATGGCGACTTCGGGTGCAACAGGAGGAATCATCGGTCCGTTGGTTGGCGGTGTCGTCAGTCATGTGTGGGGAAACGCGGAAGCTTTCATTTTTTCAGGATTTGTCGTGCTCGTAGCAGCGCTGATCGCTACTTTCTTCGTGAAGGAAACGAACTTGAACCGCTCCGGCAGCCGCTCGAGTGTACGCGAAGATTTGCGCGCTGCGATGGCAAACCGCCCGTTGATGTCCATACTAGGTATGAGCTTGATGGTCACGATTTCCGTTATGCTTCTTGAACCTTTATTAACGGTGTATGTCATGCAATTGGGCGCTTCGCAGCAAGACGCATCCCTCAGCTCCGGCATCATTTTTGCGGCAGTAGGAATCGCGACAGTCATTGCTGCTCCACAGTGGGGAAAGCTCGGGACTAAGGTCGGCTATTCCAAAATCTTGTTTATCGGCTTAATGGGTGGAGCCATCGGAAATTTACTGCAATTTTTCTTCACCAATCTGTACGGATTTGGCATTTTGCGATTCGCGTACGGACTGTTTTTTGCCGCTGTTTATCCATCGATCAACGCCATGATTGTAAAAGTTACGGAACCAGAATTTCGTGGCAGAGCGTTTAGCCTGAACCAATCGTCGACGCAGCTTGCGACGATGATGGGGCCAATCATTGGCGGATTTCTCGGGGGACTCATCCCGATTCGCTTCGTCTTTATCATCAATGGCATTGCGCTGTTGATTACTGCCATCCTGATTCGATCCAAACGATCACAATTGGCCGGACAGCCGTTGAAGCAGCAGACAACGGAGCGTCAGCTAGCGACGAAGTAACGAGTGTACCACGATCACAAGCAAAAACTCCCTCTCAAGCGTACAGGTGAGCACCTGGCGATGACAGAAGGGAGTTTTTTCACGTGAACCCGCCTTTTCTTCCACGATTGTATTCGTTACAATAGTAGGTATTCAGATGATGAACAGAAGATTCTGACAACCACAAAGTCAAATTACATACGCCATGGAACTACCCGCCTATTCCGATTTGACGAGACCACTCATTTTGTCTGAGGAAAGGGGCATACGTATATGTCGGGGAAAACGGTGATTTTGCTTATTCTGATCATAATTGGGCTGATCTGTGTCAATCTTTTTGTCTCCAACGGTTTTATCCGCCTGCTTGCCATCGTAGGAATTTTAGGGATTACCTTTGTTCTGCAGGGGGCTGTGATTCGAAAGAGATGAAGCTGGCGCTTACCAGCGAAGGTACCTACACCGTCATGCTGGCTTTTTTATGAAAACAGCAACGGGCTCGGTTGATAGCCCGTCGCTTCCCCCAACACCAGGACTTTATCTCCCGCTTGCACCTTCCCTACCTCCACCAATGCCTCTGCCAAACCGTTAGTCCGACCAACGGAAATGATGCCGCTTCAGCATACGACAAACCACGTGGCATCGGGGCTACGATATTCGCCGGAACAACAATTTCATCTGGGTATTTCCCTTCTATTTGCAGTTCTGGGCGAAAGAAGACATCATCCCCGATTTGAAAATCCTGCACATTCGTACCGAAAGCCGTCACCGTATCCGCCCTCTTTGAACGATTAACGACGAGTTTTTTCCAGCTTGCTGCTGATCAACGTGAGTAATGCTGCACCTAATACCATCACTCCGCCGACCCATGGCGTATGAATCAGGCCAATGGTATCGACGATGATTCCTCCCACGAAGGCTCCAATCGCAATGCCGAGATTGAAAGCAGCAATGTTAATGGCAGAAGCAACATCAACAGCACTAGGCACGTATTTTTCAGCCAACTGCACGACATATACCTGTAAGCCCGGTACGTTCATGAAAGCCAAGAGGCCCATCAACATTATCGTGAGCGTTCCCACCCATTTAAGAGGAGCGGTAAATGTTAAGATGATCAGAATGATCGCCTGAATGATGAACATCCAGCGCAGCGCTTTTATCGGATTCTTGTCAGCTGCTTTTCCCCCGACCGTATTTCCAATCGCTACCGCAATCCCATACACGAGAAGTATCAGACTGACGGCACTCGCCTGATAACCTGTGATTTCTTCCAGAATCGGACCTAAGAACGTAAAGGTTACAAAGGTACCGCCGTAGCCAAGTGCCGTAATCGCAAAGACAAGCAACAGTGGCAAATTTGTGATTATTTTCACTTGGTCTTTAATAGAAGCAGGCTTGGCTTTCTTCAAATTGCTTGGTACCAGAATCGCTGTCGAGATAAGGGCAATCACGCCAAGAATGGCAACTCCCCAAAAAGTCGCTCTCCATCCAAACATTTGTCCAATAAACGTTCCCAAAGGTACACCTGTAACGGTTGCAACTGTCAGACCCGTAAACATCGTCGCAATCGCGCTGGCACGCTTGTTTTCTGGCACCAGATCGGCTGCAATCGTCGAACCGATAGAGAAAAATACCCCATGAGAAAACGCAGTAAAGAAACGGGCAATAATTAATATCGCAAAGCTACTCGACAAGGCTGCCGCACTGTTTCCGACAGCAAAGACAATCATCAAAAGCATGAGCAGCGCTTTGCGTGGAATTCGACTTGTGAGTGCTGTAATAATCGGCGCTCCAATAGCTACGCCTAATGCATATCCAGAAATAAGAAGTCCAGCTAAGGTGATGGTTACTTTCAAATCCTGTGCGACTGTAGACAACAAACCGACGATAACAAATTCAGTAGTCCCGATACCAAATGCGCTGATTGCGAGAGCAAGTAAAGCAAGAGTGGAGTTTTTCGCATCAGCTGTTTGCTGCTTTACGTTGGATGTAATCGTGCTCATCTGAGTTGTATCCTCCCTTAATTTTTCTTGCCATTCACAAAGCAGGGCCCTTACTTATCATGATTGGCGAATATGTTGGATCTGAATGCTATTATGTCTCATGCCTCACTTGATAGGAAGTACGTACTTTCAAGTATCATAGGCACTAAAAAGTACCTTACACCAGTAATCAAGCAATAAAAAAAGCCGGGAAGACTGACTCCCCGACTCATACCTTATCTCTCTTGCAGCGCAACTTTTAATCCTAATACGATGTAAACAGAACCTACGATCTTGCCACTCCAGCGACCCAGCCAGGAAATTCGTTTCACCAGATGCCCCAACGGTCTGATACTGATCGCAATCAACGCAGTGTAAAAGAACCCCAAGATGGCGAAAATCAGTCCCAGGACAAGGAATTGAAGAATGGCTGCTCCACGCTCCGGATGTACGAATTGCGGCAGAAACGCCAGAAAGAACAACGCCGTCTTCGGATTCAGAACTTCTGCGAGGATGGCTTGCCCATACGATTGAAGCGGCGGCAACGGTGTTACTTTTGGCAGCTCTGGGTCAACTGGTCTTTCAAGCATGGCCCGAACTCCTAAATAGACCAAGTAAGCCGCTCCCGCAAATTTTACGAGATTGAATGCCCATGCAGATGTCATCAAAATCGCGGATAAACCAACCGCAGCAAAAATCGTATGAATGAAGTCGCCGGTGGCAATGCCCAGCCCTGCCATAATCCCTGCTTTACGTCCTCCCTGCACGGTACGCGTCGCAGTTAACAGGACAGCGGGTCCCGGAATTAAAAAGAGGCCGATCACAACAGCCAAAAATGCTCCCATGGTAGTCCAATCAAACATGTGCTCTCCCTCTTTGTATCGAATATTCAAATTCTCTTCCTAATCATAAACGATGTGCAGCGAGAACGATACGGTTTAGGCTTACTTTTCGCCTTCATGAGCTCGTGGTGGAAACACAATCGTGATGGTCGTTCCCTCACCCACTCTGCTATCCAACGAGATGATTCCCTTGTGTGCCTCCACGATCCCTTTCACAATCGTCAACCCCAATCCTGCTCCACCGCGTTCCCTTGCTCGCGAGCGATCTCCCCGATAAAAACGCTCAAAGACGTACGGGAGGTCCTTTTGATCGATGCCTGTGCCGCTGTCCTTCACTTGCAACCGGACCATCGTACTCGATTTGTCTACTGTGACTACGACTTCTCCACCCGCTGGCGTATGCTTGCAGGCATTCGTCAACAAATTGGCCACAATTTGCGCCAGTCTCTGCCTGTCCCCTTTGATCCAAACAGCGTGATCTCCTTTGAAGTGAAAATTCATTTGTGCACGGGCAAACGTAGCACTCATTGACTCAGTGACTTCTTTGACAACCTCTCGTAGTTCTACCTCTTCACTGCGCATTTGCAAGGAACCCGACTCCACCTGAATCACCTGATCTAAATCGCGGACGAGACGGCTCAAACGCAGTACCTCTGACCTTGTGCTTTCGAGATTTTTGGGAGTTGCTTCCCATATGCCGTCGATCATCCCCTCTACTTGCGCTAGCAGGGTGTTCAGTGGTGTTCGCAATTCATGGGCAATATCGGAGGTCAGTCGCTTGCGCAGCTCCTCCTGATGCTCAAGACTTTTGACCAAGTTGTTAAAAGCAGCGACCAATGACGTAACTTCATCCTTGCCACGAGGCTCCGGGACGCGTATCGACAGATTGCCTCGCGCGACTCGTTGCGCTGCCGTACTCACTTGGACGACGGTACGCACCATGGTCCGAGCGAGCGGTATGCTGATGATAATGACCAAGATGAGCAGCACAGCCATCGTCCACAACGTCGTGTTTTTATGCGCCCATTGGAAATGACTTTCCAAGGTCATATACGCACTCCGATCATCGTGGCTAATTACCAGTTGCCCGATCTTGACTCCCTTACTGACAAGGGGAATCTTGTCTACACTGTAATTGCTCGTATGGACTCGCGGCTTACCCCATTCGTTTTGCACTTGTTGCTGTTGATCGAGGAGAGTGATATGCAATCCCAAGACCTCAGAAACCGCTTCAAGCTTATGATAGGCTTCCGCTCCCCAGCCTTGACTGTCCTGATACGCCTGGAGTGCGACACGCGATATTTCTTGGTTATGCTGATTTCTCACTTCATTGGCATACATGGAAAAATGAACATCCATTTCCTTTACGGACAACAACGAGGAGAAAAGAACAGCGCATGCGCCGACTGTCATGATCACAAAGGCGAGCTTTACCCAAATATGCTTCATCGTGGCCTCACTTCTTCATGGGATCGTCAAAGCGATATCCCAATCCATACACCGTCTTGATATATTCAGGTTGCTTCGGGTCTACCTCTATCTTTTGGCGAAGATTTTTGATATGCGTATCAATGGTTCGGTCGTATCCTTCGAAATCAAAACCCATGACCTCACGCACGAGCTCCTCCCTGCCCCACGTTCTCCCTGGATAACGGACAAGCGTTGTGAGCAAGCGGTATTCATTTGGCGTAACCTCCAAAGCGACTCCATTTTTCGTGACTCTCTTCTCATTCATCGATATGGTCAAGTCTCCCACCTCGATGAAATCGGAGAGTGTTGAATAATCGCCCGCACGACGCATGACGGCTCGAACACGCGCTACGAGTTCTCTCGGGCTAAAGGGCTTGATTAAATAGTCATCAGCGCCAATCGTAAGCCCGCGAATTCGATCCGCCTCTCCACTTTTCGCCGTTAACATCAAGATCGGGACACGAGACTCTTTGCGAATTTGGACGCAGACCTCTTCCCCGCTCAGATCAGGTAGCATCAGGTCCAAAATGATACAGGTCAATGAAATTGTCGTGGCCATTTCCACTGCTTCCTTGCCTGTTTGGGCGGTCAGAACATGATAGCCTTCCTTTTGCAGATAGGAGGACAATATTTCTAAGATTTGCGGCTCATCATCGACTAGCAAAATGGTAGACATATGAATCCCCCCTACTCCTCTTGTATTTGATCCTTTCCTTTTTTCCAGAAAAGCAAAAAGACGAGAGCACCTGCCAGCAAGGCAAAGAGCAAGCGAAACTTGTTTTCACTAAAAGTAATCAGATCATGACCGACGAATGTTTCAAAAACCATCGACGGCACTTTTCCAATTAAGGTCGCTACTAAAAATTGCACGAAGGTGATATTCGTCAAAGCCGCACCTAAATTGATCACACCGGAAGGCATCATCGGATTCAACCGGAGCAAAACGATGGCAAGACATTTGCGAAAACTCGTCGTTCCATTGATGGCATGTACCCATTTGAACGATTTCAGTTTTTCGCGCCGATCTGCTTTTTTGATCGTGTAGCGGTAAAGAAAGAAGGCAATACAAGCACCAACCACCTCTCCCGTTAAGGAAATCAAGAACCCTCCGTACAAGCCAAACACGACCGCATTCGCACCCGATAAAAAAATGGACGGCAGTACACCTGCCACACTAATCACGATGTTCAATACGATACTACCGATAATCCCCAGCATCCCTAAAGAGCGAATCCACTCTGCCAGGGCTTCTACATTCGTTATCCAATCCATCCGTCTGTATGACTCCCCTCTACCACTCTCTCTCTAGAGTAATCGAAACTTGTGAAGAAATCATGGAAAAAAGCAAAACAGTCGTAGCCTGATCGACTACAACTGTTTGTATGATTTGCTGCACCATTATTCTTCTGAGATCGCGATGTACAAATCTACTTGCGCGTTGTCGGGATCAGCGCAGCGCACTCCGTCATATCGTTCGAAATCTCCGGTAAATGTCCGCTTGTTCCCCGGTTGATGGGACCACTCCCACACCTTCGCCCACGCTTCCATCACAACCTCTACCATCGGGCCTACGCGCGTCGTAAATACGGCATAGGTAGAAGCCGGTAGAGTCTTGACCGTGAGCTCAGCAGGAAGCTCACCGTTCTTTTCTACAACGGTTCCTACTAACAAGGCGTACTCGCCTGTCTCGTCACTGTCGTAATCGGAATACACACCCAGAACAACACCCGGCTCTTTTTGATGGGGAGTTTTGAAGGGATGCTCTTCTTGATAATAGCGTCGCCATAGATCCCCAATTTTCGGATTCGGTCCGCATTCCGCCTCATTGGTTGTTCGAATTTGCAAGCCTGCTACACGCATTTCATCCAGTTTGACAATCGTTGGGTTCATCATTAACCACGCTCCTGTAAGAGATTGCTTACATGACTTAGTATAATGACCTTACCTTGACAACTATCTGTCAACGTTTCAACACTCATTCATAAAGTTTTGTCATTCTTTTTACTGTATCCCTCATTCGTTCCCTCACATGCTCAGGCTCATGTACAAACAAGGTATCGCCAAAGCTAAGCAGCATGCCGTTTAACCACTCATCGTCTGTCATCATCGTTCGTACTAGTATCGAGCCATCCTGCATGGTCTCTATCGCTTCTGGCGCAAACATATCCCGTACCCTTACATGTACCCTCGAAGAAAATTGGAGGACAAGTGAAATTCGCTCTGACGTATCCCATTCTTCGAGCCATTCCAGCTTATCTGCTTGTTGATACGGGCGTGGCGAAAACTCCTCTGTAAGCACAGACATGTCTGCAATCCGTGACAAGCGAAACAGACGATCCTCCTGGCGCTGTAAACAATAGCCATACACGTACCACACATACCCTTTGATAATCAGTTTTACAGGCTCAATGGTGCGCTCTGTCGCATCGCCTTGCATTTTCGTATAGGTGATCCGCACACGAAGTCTCTTCTCGATGGCTTCCCTCAGCCTGTTTACTTTTTCGGCGATTGCCGGTGTACTGCCCCACGGATTGAAGTCGTAAATAACGGGATGTGCACTTCCTTGCAGAGAGGATGGTGCGGTGATGAGCAACGCTTTTATTTTTTCCAAAAGCTGTCCGATTTGCTTATCGTCTGTGGAGGAATGAACGCCTTTTAGCGCAGCGATAACCGCAACCAGCTCGTCCAAGGATAAGTATTGCCGATCGATCGTAAAATTCTCCATGATCTCGTAACCGCCGCTTGCCCCAGGGTACGCTACAATCGGAATTCCGGCTGCGTTAATGGTTTCCAAATCCCGATAGACCGTACGCAAGGATACTTCAAAGTGATCGGATAGTTCACGAGCGCTCACACGGCGCTTATTCAACAGCATGATAACAATAGCGAGTAGCCGTTCTACCTTCATGGTTTGCCCCCATTTGGTTTGGGTCAACATTGTGGAGGAGAAGAAAAAGCACAGTTCTCTTCGACTCTGACACGCCAGCAGGGGGATTGACTGTCCGTCTCCACTTCAACAAGGGGACCGTCGAGCCAAAGCCACCCTACAGGCGGAAGATTCTCGAGGAAGAAGTGTTCGACAAGCATGGTCCCCTTTTTGAAGTTCCGACTGGGTAGGCGTTGTCAAGGTCTACGAGCCCTGTGCTTTTTCTTCTCACTAGCTTTGTTGGTTCATCGATACTTTTTAACAATTTGAAGAGCATTCCGGATCAATGATCATACAAAAAAGAGAACCTGCAGCCTAAACTTGCTGCACATTCCCTTTTTGCCTTGCTTCATTCGAAACTATACGCCCATACGTCTGCGTTGATTGTTTGGTTTTTTGGTGAGCTGGCTTTTCATGCTCTGATTTTGCGCCTTTTGATTCAACGGATTATTAGCTTGTGCTTGCGCTTGTTTTTTCTCCGCCATTTTGCGCTTCATCGCCTCTTGCAGGCTGATCTTCCCAGGCTTTTGCTCAGTGGTTTCTTTTTCGTTTTGGTTTGGCTCCGTCATGCGTAGCAACTCCTCATAGAAATTGGTTATCTTCTATGTATTCTAGTGCAAGACAGGAGGAAGCGCCAGTGGGAATCTACCCGTTATTCACCCGAAGCTGTGATAATTTCACACCGCTCGCCTGGTACTTCAAAATTTCCTCCAAAAGCTCTGCAAGGTACGCACCTGCCTCAATCGGTAGCGTGCCACCCTTATGAATATTAGAAATAACCGTACGATCTGATTCTACCGTATTGGCATCCGGTTTGTAAATCATGTAAGCACTGAGACTTTCTGCCGTTGCAAGTCCCGGTCTTTCCCCGATCAAGGAGATGACGACCTTGCAATTTACGATGGACGCGACCTGATCTTGAATCCAGACGCGACCTTTGTTAATGAATACTGGCTTTCCTACACTGATGTTTCTCAAGGAAAGACCTTGGATTAACGCAGGCAGCAAGTCTGGAATCGTCGCCTCACACGCCGAGGTGCTGAGTCCGTCCGAAATGACGATTTGAACATCTTTTCCTTTATCCCCATTCTGCTCCAGCCAACGAGCGGATTCATCCGATAACATCCGGCCCGAGTCGAGGTTCATTAAATACTCCTCCATGCTCGTCGCTCTTGAATGGAGAACAGGAAGCTGCAAGCTCTCGATCAGTTCCGGACTGATTGTTTTCATGACCGCATCGCGAGCCGCTGCCTGATCTATGCGAAATTGCAGATAGCTACCCGTCTTCATTCGGGTACCCGCTCTACCGATTCCGATACGAGCCGGCGTTCGCTTCATCGCTTGCTCCAATGCTTCTGGATTGTTGGGGTTCTTTACCCCGCATTGCTTTTGCTCAGGAAAATCAATTACGCCCTGCCCTATTTTGGACAGCTCATCGATTACGCGCTGAACCAAGTCGTCCATATTGATCTGTTTCATCTGGCTTACCTCCCCGCTCGTTAGTCAAAAATGGTTAAATCGCCTGCACGCTCTGTCAAACGACCATTTTCCATAATGCCCATTTTTTCCAACCATTTCTCGAATTCCCGGAGAGGTCGCAGTCCCAAGAGCTCGCGGTAGCTGGCGTCATCGTGGTAGCTCGTGTCTTGGTAACTGAGCATGACGTCGTCCCCACCTGGTACGCCCATATAAAAATTCGCCCCTGCCAAGGTCGTCAGCATCCCTGCAATTTCCTGGTCATTCTGATCCGCATACATGTGATTCGTATAAGTCGGAGCGATTCCCATCGGCAAACCATGCAGCTTGCCCATAAACAAGTCCTCCAGATCAGCACGAATCATCTGTCTGCCATCATAAAGTGTTTCTGGTCCGATAAAGCCAGAGACGTTATTGACCATAAACGGCTTCCAGTGACGGCAAAAACCGTACGTACGGGCTTCTAGCGTCTGCATATCGACGCCTTCATGGGAGTCCAGTGACACTTCGGAGCCTTGCCCTGTCTCAAAATACATGACGTTTGGTCCCGACGCCGTGCCTTTTCGAAGCATCAAATCCATTGCCTCATCCAAAATCTCCTTGTTCACGCCAAACGCATCATTCGCTCTTTGTGAACCTGCCAGACTTTGGAACATCAGAGAAATGGGCGCTCCGCCGCGAAGAGCCTGCATCTGTGTCGTGATGTGAGCCAGAACGCAGTTTTGCGTAGGAATTTCCCACTTTTGCATGAAATCATGTGTCATTTTCAAGAGCTTGGTAACGCTTTCAACGGAATCATTATTGGGGTTAATTCCAATAACAGCGTCGCCAGATCCGTATGACAAGCCTTCCTTCATCGAAGCCAAAATGCCATCGGGATCATCGATTGGGTGATTCGGCTGGCAACGGAACGCCAGTCTTCCCGGCTCGCCAATCAGTGTGTTGCAGTACGCTTGATGCTTCATTTTTTGGGAAGCCATGACTAAGTCAATGCTGGACATCAGCTTGGCGGTAGCGGAAATCATCTCGCTTGTGAGTCCACGGCTAATTCTTGTGAGCTCAGGTATTCCTGTGGAAAACGACAAGATGTACTCCCGTAGCTCCCCTACTGTCCAATTTTTAATCTCATTGTAAATGGAGAGATTGATATCATCATAAATGATCCGTGTCACTTCGTCTTTTTCGTACGGAATGACTGGATTTTCATATATATCACGAAGTTGCATTTCACTTAATACGACTTTGGCCGCCATCCGCTCCAGTGCGGAATTGGCTGCTAGTTTACTCATGTGATCGCCAGACTTTTCTTCACTCGCTTTAGCCAATACATCACGAACCGAAGTAAACTGGTAATGCTGTTTACGTACAACGCAAGCCAATTTCATCTCTAGCTTCACTCACTTTCTTTTCAACTTTCCGTAAACTCTATCTCATGGAACGTAAAAAAGCGCTTCGAAACATAAGACGAAATGCTCGCCTTGGTCCAAGCGCCGTTGCTCTTCCTACGATTCACTTTTTTGCGTTCATTGTTTGCCCGTAAGCACGAACTCCACTGCCGGTAGCAGTTCTTCCTCCATGACGGGTTTGACCAGATAGGCACATATCCCTTTCGCTTTGGCTTGCATGACCATGTCCTTTTGACTGTAAGCAGTCAAGAGAAGGATAGCCGCGTCCGAATGCTCTCGGATAATCCCAGTCGCTGTCAAACCGTCCATAATTGGCATTTTGACATCCATAATAATGAGATGCGGATTCCACTTTTGCGTCAATCGAACGGCCTCTTTGCCGTTTTTTCCTTCAGCTACGACGTTATATCCCTGCTCTTGCAACATCTCGACCAGGTCCATACGCGTTATGGGGTCGTCGTCTATGATGATGACTCGATAATGCTGACGCAATACTCCACCTCCCGATCACCATTGAACGGACGTGCCAACTGCTCATCATTTCCATACGCAACCGACGCCGTTGTCGGTTTATCGCATATTTCTGAATACGTTTATTATATCTATATTTTCAGGCTAATTCCAGCTTAAATCCTATCCATGAGCGTCAGAGATGGTATTTCTACGAACTATCCGTTTCTCCTAAAACTTCCCGCCGAGTCTTGTCTTCGCCTAAAAAAATCAATGTACGATTTTCGGCTGCAGTCATTTTTGGTGAGCGATAAAATGAAAACATAATAATCGAGGGGGAAAAGAATGATAAGGGCCGAGATGAAGTCCGAGTATTATCAGGCGTTACTGGATAAAAACTCAGAATATGAAGGTGTCTTTTTTGTTGGAGTCAAGACAACTGGCGTATTCTGTCGCCCGACATGTCCAGCTAGAAAACCTAAGTTTATTAATTGTGAGTTTTTTGATCATGCCAAACAAGCACTTCTAGCCTCATTCCGGCCCTGCCAGCGCTGCCGTCCACTTTCACATCCCAATCATGTTTCAGAGCTTGTGCGTCTGCTAGTTAGCGCTGTAGAAGAAAACCCCGAGCAGCGCTGGACGGAAAAAGATTTTCAAAGATTATCCGTGGACGCTGCAACAGCGCGACGCCAATTCAAAAAACGTTTTGGCATGACGTTCGTCGAATATGCAAGGGCGCGACGTATGGGAATTGCACTGAAAGAAATCAGAGAAGGAAAAGCAATCATTGATGCCCAACTATCCACCGGATACGAGTCCAGCAGTGGGTTTCGAGACGCATTTTCACGAATTATGGGGGCAGCACCTACTCTTCTTGGAGATCATCATGTCTTAAAGGCATCGTGGCTGGATACGCGACTGGGTCCCATGATAGCTATCGCGGATGAAGCAGCGCTATATCTACTTGAATTCGTAGATCGCCGCGGCTTGGAACGAGAAGTTGAACGTCTTAGACAAAGAACGAAGTCAGCGATTATCCCTGGTTCTACAGCGCCAATTCGTTCGATTGAACGTGAGTTAATGGAGTATTTTGACGGAAAGTTAACAGAATTTGCAACGCCTTTGTTTATGGTTGGATCGCCTTTTCAAAAAATGATCTGGGAGCATTTACAAACGATCCCCCCCGGTCAAACCTCATCCTATTCCGAGGTTGCAGCAGCTATTGGGAAACCAAGCGCCTTTCGTGCTGTCGCTCAAGCAAATGGTGCGAATCAGTTAGCAATCGTCATCCCCTGTCACCGTGTCATCAACTCCAATGGTGATTTGGGTGGGTACGGAGGAGGACTTTCACGTAAACGCTGGCTGCTTCATCATGAAAAAGAAACGCCCGCCCCATTTGACTCAGATTCGTGAAAAATCCGGCAAATGGATCATGGATGAATAAGCAAAGGAGTGTACAAATTGAGACCCATACAATCGAATAAATGGGCTGTTTTATCTGTGGTCACGCTTGTTTCGTTCATTACTAACTTAGACGCAACGATTGTGGTTATCGGTCTTCCTGCTATCATGGAAGATTTGCGTATTCCGATCAACATCGGTATGTGGACGATTACCGCGTTCTACATCATGAGCACATTATTTTTGCTTCCAGCTGGGCGTTGGTCGGATATGCTCGGAACCAAGCACATTTTTTTATGGGGGCTCACCTTGTTCACGATTTCCACTGCGCTTTGCGGACTTGCGAACTCAAGCGCAACACTGATCGGTGCACGACTCCTTCAGGGAACTGGTGCGGCAATGGCAATGGCATCAGCAACACCAATCCTCATACGGACATTCCCACCCAATCAGCTCGGAATCGCTCTCGGGATTAACAACATATCATGGGTGACTGGATCACTCATCGGTCCGGTGATCGGAGGCGCGCTTATCGATGATTTCGGATGGCGATCCATCTTTTTTGTAGCTGTCCCCACTGGAGTCATTGGTTTGATCTCTGGCCTCCTGGTTCTCAAAAACACGACCCCAATCGAAAAGGGCAAGACTGACTGGCCGGGGATTTTGACCTTTGGACCAGGTTTAGTCGCTCTGCTTGTCGCACTGTCTGAGGGGCAGTCTTGGGGTTGGACATCGGTACCCACACTTAGCCTCTTTGCAACCGCTCTACTTTTATGGATAGCATTCGTACTCATCGAACTACGTGTTCGAAATCCACTTTTTCCTCTAAGCCTTTTCACTTATCGAAACTATTCGATTGGTCTTGGAATCACGATGAGTTATTGCATTGGTTACTTCGCCGTCACCATTCTCCTGATGCTATATCTGCAAGGGGCACATCGCTTAAGCCCTTTGGAAGCGGGATTGTTATTGATCCCATTATCGATTCCCCAACTCTTCACGGCCCCCTTTGGCGGTAAATTTGCCGACCGTTTTGGCCCCGTGCGTATGATTCTGTTAGGATCATTCCTAATAGGCTTAGCCCTTCTGCTACTTGGACAACTTGGTTCTCAGTTATCGAACATGGCTGTGATTATTCCGCTTCTTATCATATCCGCCGCCACTGGTCTGTCCTGGCCTTCGCTCGCAAAAGCAGTCCTATCTGCTGCTCCGCAAGAGCGCGCTGGCTCCGCTTCAGGTATGTTCTGGACCGTCTATGAAATGTGTCGGGCAATAAGTCAAGCTCTTTCATTGGTAGTTGTACAGCTAAGCGTCAAGTCTTCATCCGTCTTGCCGCTATTTTCCGAAACGGGAACGGGAGAAATCGCTCAATCAAAGAGTGCCTTGATCTATGCAACGAACAACGGTTTCCGATTCTTCGCCATATTCTTCGCTATCGCAATCGTATTAGGATTTTTTCTCATGAAGCCGCAATCGAAGAAAGATAGCTGGAAGGAAAAGAATATAGTCCGTCAGTCTGGATAAGTTGTGCAAGCTTCCCCACCCGTCAGGTGGCGGGAATCGACACGTTGCTGGCACTCCTTCCTCGCAAAAATGCCCTCGCATACGCAAGGGCATTTTTTTCTTACTGCGCTTTTTCTGTTATTTTTTGACGTAGGTTATCTACGAGCTCGGACATTTTCACTCCGCCCAAAATCTCCTCCATGGCATGCTGCGCACGGGTCAAAATCAACTCTAGCACAAACTGTATATTCGCTCCCACTGGACAATCAGGATTCGGTTGCTCATGGATGTGAAAAAGTTGCCCTTCTTCCACGACATCAACTGCACGGTAAATCTCTAGAAGCGTGATTTGATCCAGTTCCTTGGCGAGAGAAGCGCCGCCAGCTCCGGCACGTACGTTCACGAGCCCAGCCTTCTTCAACAGGCCCAGCACACGTCGGATCACGACCGGATTCGTATTCACACTACCCGCGATCCATTCGGAAGTACAATGCGAATTAGAATCAATGGAAAGCAGTGATAAGATGTGGACCGCAATGGAGAAACGGCTGCTGATTTTCATACGTTGTCACCCTTTCGTTGTAATGATTATAGTTACACCCCATACAAGAAGTCAAGTTAACCATACCGTCACATTTCGTCTCATCGAACTTTTATTCATTCTACTATAATAACTTTGTCAAGTGTTCCCTTAATCTGGAAGGAGTGTTGACTAAAATGATGCTTCCACAAATTGAAGTTACGCCTGCTACAGCCTTAATAGATGTTCCCGTCCACATTACACTTAGCGGGTTTGTCCCGAATCAATTAATCACCCTTCATGCCACTCTGAAAAATGGGTTGCCTGGAGGAGATTTGACTGCATCATCACATGCCATCTTTCAAGCGGACGAAAATGGCTCAGTCGATTTAGTTTCTCAAGCCCCCTTGTTTGGTACTTATGAGGGAATTGATCCGATGGGGCTGTTCTGGTCTATGAATGTCCAGACCATGCGTTTCTATCATGCCTATTCTCTGGACGATTTTCAGTTCACCCCACGCTCCACCGAGATAGAATTAACGGCAGAGGTATGCGATAAACCCGTAGCGAAAGCAGTCGTGAAACGTATTTTTGTCTCCCGCGACGTATCGATACAGAAAGTGACAGACCATGGGCTAGTCGGTCTGTATTTTTCAAAACCCCACACAGAGCAAAAACCCGCCATTGTCGTACTAGGTGGTAGTGAAGGCGGAATTGGCTCATGCTCCCAATTTGCTGCTTTGTTCGCCTCTCACGGCTATCCAGCGCTAGCACTCGCTTACTTCCAATGCAATGATCTTCCAGACGATATTCGCCAGATCCCGATCGAATATGTTCAACACGCCATTCATTGGCTACAACAGCAGCCCTCCGTACATCCTGATAAAATTACGTTATTCGGACGTTCCAAAGGAGCAGAATTGGCATTAGTCACAGCATCGATTGATCAAGACGTACATGCTGTTATTGCTTCGAGTCCCAGCTCTACTGTCAATATCGGGACGGATAAGGCATTCGCTGGATCAGACACGTTCTCCCCACAATCCTCTTGGTCGTTTCAAGGTGAGCCACTTCCTTTCGTGCCATGGACAGAGGATCAAACAAAAGTCTCGCAGGAGCGACTCGACGCACGTCTACGTATCGATCATATCCATGCCGAAGCCTGGGCTGCCTGTGATTGGTTAGAAGATGCCGAAATCCCGGTGGAAAAAATTAATGGCCCGATCCTCTTCCTCTCCTCGGATGACGATCACTGGTGGCCAGCAGCAGAGCAATGCGAGCATATGGTGCAACGGCTGAAGGATCATCAGTTTGCTCATTCAGTGGTGCATTTGCGTTATGCGGATACAGGACACGGAATCCGCTTTCCTTACATACCAACTACCCGCATACAGCTCAATGGTGGTACGCCCAAAAACAACGCCTACGCATCCGAGCACTCTTGGCGTGAGGTTCTGCAGTTTTTGGAGCGGACTTTTCCAGGGTAAAAAACAGGGAAAGCCTACTCGCATGACGAAGTAGGCTTTACGATCTATCATTTTAGAAAGGATGTATTGCCCTATGGACTGCCTATTTTGCAAGATTGTAAACGGAGACATTCCGTCTAAAAAAGTGTATGAGGACGAGCATGTACTGGCTTTTCACGACATTAATCCTGTTGCCCCTGTACATGTCCTGATGATTCCGAAAAAGCATATTCAATCCGTTCTGGCTATCGAGCCTGAGGACAAGGAGCTGATCGGTCACCTTCATCTGTCGCTGCAAAAAGTAGCAGAGACAATGGGCGTGAACGAGGATGGCTTCCGTATCGTCACCAACATTGGCAAACACGGTCAACAAACCGTCTTCCATCTGCACTACCACCTCATCGGAGGCAGACAATTGGAGTGGCAGTTCTAATCACTATCAGCTACTGCTCCCTTTGAGAGGCAATGTGGCGGGCGATACCTTCACCGTGAAACCTTCCATTTTCGATAAAAATGGCGTTTGCGTGTTGGCCCGCCGCAATGACTCCCGCTATATAGAGACCTGGGATGTTCGTCACCATCGTCTCTGGATGATGTGCCGGAATTCCCGTTTCCTCGTCAATCATAACCCCTAACGAATGAAGGAAGGTACGATCCGGACGGTATCCAATCAATGAAAACACATGATCATTGGCAAGGGTAATGACTTCCTCCCCTGTTTTCACCTTGATAGAACGCTCCTCAATGCTCTCGACTGTTGCACCGAACAGCATGTGGATGCGTCCTTTTTTGATCAGACTCTCAAAAACAGGCCTTGTCCATGCCTTGACCTTGCCGGAGAGCTCCGTTCGGCGGCAAATCACCGTTACTTCTGCTCCTGCCCGCTCCAGCTCCATCGCCGCATCTACGGCAGAGTTGTTACCCCCTACTACCGCTACTTTCAGCCCTGTATACGGATGTGCTTCCTTGTAGAAAGACGAAACCTTCGGCAGCTCCTCGCCTGGTACATCCAGCCGATTTGGATTGTCAAAGTAACCTGTGGCGATCACCAAGCTTTTCGCTTCGTACGTATGTGTGTTGGCGAATCGGTCCGTTGTCGTGACATGAAAGCCAGCTGGCGTCTTCTTCGCTTCCGTCACCGTCTCATATACGTTCACACGCAATTTTTCTCGCGCGGCTACCAGTCGATAGTAATTGAGTGCCTCCTGTCTGGTCGGCTTGTCGTTCGCCGTTGCAAAAGGGACGCCCCCAATCTCCAGTAAATCAGGTGTGCTATGAAAAATCATATAGGTCGGGTAGCGATAAATCGAATGGACAAGCGACCCTTTTTCAATAATGATAGGATCAAGTCCAGCTCGCTTGCAGGCAATTGCCGCTGCCAGTCCACAAGGCCCACCGCCTACAATCAGTACGTCTTCCATTTCTCTCCGCCTCGCTTCACTCTCTCTATTCTTATTCCTTCATCATATCATATCGCATTTCCAACAAAAGAGTTCGGGCACCCCGGCAAGGTTTCTACCAAAATCTGACCAATGAAAGAATGGTTCTCTCTCCTTATACTGGATGTATGATGAAAAAACAAAACCTACATATCTGGTTAGTCTCCTTAGCTTTTTTGGTGTACGGTCTCTCTTTTGCCATAGGAGTCCCTGCATCCACAGCATCGACGAATAATTTAAAAGATATCGCAAACAGCTATGCGAAAGAGCAAATACGTTCGCTACATGCGGCAGGTGTCATCGCAGGGGATGAAAACGGGTATTTTCACCCAACTCGCCCGGTGACGCGTGCTGAGTTTGTCGCGATGCTCACACGAACGCTCGGTATTAAACCGGTGGTCAGCAACGTCGCAGCCTATTCGGATGTCCCGAAAAACTCTTGGGCATACGGGTATGTACAAGCTGCTTCTGGGCTTAACATCGCGAATGGCATTAGTCCTACTGCTTTTGCTCCGAAGCGGACGATCTCTCGCGAAGAGGCCGCTGCGTTTCTTGTACGTGCACTGGAACAGAGCATTTCGTCTTCTTACCAGTTGCCCGTGAAGGATGCCAATGCGATTTCGAGCTGGGCACGCGCCTCCGTCAGCCACGCCATGCAGAAAAAATGGCTGGTAGGCTACAATGGCTACTTCCGCCCGACTCAAGCACTTTCGAGAGAAGAAACGGCTGTTATTTTATATCGAATTCAGGAGAATCTGAAGAAGCAAAACGTTACAGCAAAACCGCTTGTCTCTCTCGGATGGCAATATGAATCCACGACAGAGGAGTTCATTGCACAAGTCAAGAAAAGCGGAGTCAACACGCTGTCACCGCGTTGGTACTTCCTGCAAAAAGATGGAACGATCAGTGACATCACGGATGCTTCACTCGTCCAGTGGACTCATGCGAATGGCAAGCAAGTGTGGCCGCTATTCGGGAATAAATTCGATCCCGAAGCTACCCACAACATGCTGTCCAATCCCACTAAACGAAAAGCAGCCGTGCAAAAGCTTTCTTCATTCATTGATAAGTACCAGCTAGATGGGATTAACATCGATTTTGAAGGGTTCTCCCCTGCGGATCGCAACAACTTCACCTTGTTTATCCAGGAGCTCGCGACTGCTCTTCACGCAAAAGGTGCTGTCCTATCTGTAGATATTCCGCCAGATGGTGATTCAGACTGGAGCGATCCTTTTGATTTTGCTAAATTAGCAAAGTATGCGGATTATTTGGTAGTAATGGCCTATGAAGAGCATTGGGTAGGCGGGTCAAAAGCAGGCTCCGTGGCATCCTTGCCTTGGTTTACGAAAGTCATTACCGACCTGCTTGACGAGGTTCCGACCCAAAAGCTGATCGTCGGAATGCCTCTTTACACACGCGACTGGTACCAATCGAATGGGTCTTTGAAATCGACAGATATCAGCATCCCCGAGTCTTACCAGTTGCTCTCGCAATACAGAGCAAAAACTGTGTGGGACGATAAAGTTGGACAATACCGTTCGACGTATCAAAAGCAAGGCGTCACGCACACGATTTGGCTGGAAGAAAGCCGTTCGATTGGGCTGAAAGCTCAAGCTAGTCTGCAATGGCAAATTGGTGGATTGGCGTACTGGTACATTGGTTCTGAATCAACTGATATGTGGACAGCCATTGCCAATTCGATAACTCTTAAACATGCACGTGAAAAACTGTAAGAATCATGAAAAGAAGCGCCCTCTTCCGGCTACAGCCGTGGCAGAGGCGCTTCTTTTTGTTTAAGCTAGGCAATTCTCACTAAGTCCCGGAAGAGCCCGCGCCTCCAGGATGTTTGGGAGCCTCGACGGCTTCGTCCGGCTTAATAAATTTAGTTTCCGACATCGATTATTTAGAGCGGTATAACTGACCGCATGCTGCGTTAATGTCCGATCCGAATTGAGTTCGGACCGTGATGCTGATACCCTTTGACTTCAAGATCCGAACAAACGCTTTCATCCGATTAGGATCAGATTGCCGATAGCTGTCAAGCGTAACATCGGTCGAATTGAATGGAATCAGGTTAACGTGGTAGAGATGTTCCCCAGGTCCCCTTCCCCTTAACAACTCAGCAACTGCTTCCGCATGCGCCGTCGAGTCGTTGACTCCTCGAAGAAGAATATACGCAATATACACCTTTCTCCCGGTATGCTGGATATGACGATCCAATGCCTTCAGCACGTCATGGACTGGGAATCGGTCGTTGATCGGCATCAGCTCGCTTCTCTGATCGTCAAACGGCGAATGCAGCGAGAAGGTTAGATTGACCTGCGGAAACTCCCGTGTCAGCTTGTCGATCCCCGGCAACAGGCCGATGGTGGAAATCGTAATTCGTCGATGTCCTAAACCAAAGAGATGCGGGTCGGTCAAAATCGTCATTGCATCAAAAATATGCGGGTTGGCAAGCGCCTCCCCCATACCCATGAATGAGACGCTGTCCAAGGCGTGGCCGTTCAAGCGAAAGTGTAGCAATTGGTCGGTAATTTCGTCGGCAGTCAGATTTCGTTTCAGGCCGATGGTACCGGTGGCGCAAAACCTACACCCGAATCCGCAGCCGCACTGCGTGGAAATACAATACGATTTCCACCCCCGCTCATATGTAAGTCGTACGGCCTCCACGCGTTCATCGCCCGCAATGGTAAACAGCACCTTGCTGACCTGGTTCGACGTGAGTTCCTTTACCGGAACGATGCTGCAGACGTTCGGACCAAGTATCCGGGTCAACTCGTCGCGCAAAAATTTGGGCAGTATAGTCATCCGTCCGTATTCGCCGATGTTTTGCTTGAAAATTGCGTCCATAATCTGAGCATACCGATACTCGGGCTGCTTGAAGTCGGACAATATTCGCCGAATCGTTTCATATTTCGAGGATAGTCTCATGTCTTCTCCTTACCGCCGGAGAAAACGTAAAAAAGCAACCATCAGTTGGCACTTTGACACGTCATTAACCAACTATACAGAAAAAGCGCATACGTTTGCAGGCGGATCGCTACGTGCACCTGTCGATAGATTGGTAAACCTCCGGCAACCGATTTGTTTTTTTGTGAACCGCTTCACCTAACAGGAACCGGTTCACACAATCATCTACAACCTCAATCTCCATCGCTTTCATCCTCCTAGAAATGATTTTCTTTCAGTTCCACAAATGCAAATGAACCCGCTCTCAGAGGCTGTCAGATTCGTTACCTTGATCAATGACATGTCGGTAACCGCCTTTATCAAAAATCGAGTAGGAGGGAGT
>NZ_PXZO01000010.1 GCF_003013475.1 Brevibacillus porteri | reverse complement strand
ACTAAATGGGGTCTTGACCAGTATCACCCACGAGGCTTTTCTCTACATTTTATTTCAAATCCTTACCTACTTTAATCACATACATCTGTGTCGGATTGCTATTAATTTTAATTTTGCCCTTCTCGTCATAGCCATCCACACCGAAATCATTATCATTCACAATGGCAATCGTGTTTTTATCCACAATCGCCAAGCCTTCCAGCTTTTCATGCGGGTAGTTCAGCTTGGCTACATCCACCAGCAATTCCTTGGAAACCGGCACAATTCCTTTCTCTTTCACTTGGGCAACGGTGAGCTTTTCGAAGTCCTGCTCACTTGTTGACGTACCGAGTAAATTGGTTGCTTTTGAAAAATCAGCCTTGTAAATACGCTTAAGCTGTGCGTTTGCACCGGCATTTTTGTCTCGCTCGTCAATGAGTAAAACATCCTGACTGAGTGCAGCCAAGTCGCTGATGACGACGTCTTTTTGTTTCACTTTCACGAAGTCTTTCGCGTTTTCTGCGATGTACATGTACTCGCCTACTACTTTTTTGGTGGCGAGATCCATCTTTAAAATGCGCAAATTACGGGAAGCTTCGCCTGTCTTTTTATCAGGGAGTGCCATCGGACTTTGGATCGAAGTATACAAGAACTTGCCGTCTGGCGAGATGGTGACACCTTCGAAGCCACGGTTTGCAATGCGCTTGGAATAGACGGCTGGCAGCGTATCAAATATCTCCATCTGTGCGCCTGCTGCAAGCAAGGCTTCTTTGGCGCCCTTTGGTACATAGCGGCCCAGGATTGTGCCGTCACGCTTTACTTGAATGATGGATGGGCGATATTCGTCGGATAACCAAAAAGTATCGTCGATCGGGTTGTAAGCGATGCCTTCCAAATCCAAACCGTCTGGATCGTAACTAAGCTTTTTAGTTCCCGTTACATCGTAAGGAACTTCATCAGGGCCAGCGAGGTTCGGCAATCCACTAATATAAGTAGTCTTCGTAAAAGGGTTGATCTTGCCCTGTGGCAAACGCAGCTTGATGGTTTCCAAAACGTGAATGTTCCCGTTTTCTACTTTTATTTTGTACATGCGTGGTGTGTAGTTTTGGTCAGGGAACGTACGCAGCTCGTCCTTGCCGTATTGCCCATTTGGTCCACGGTCAGCCAGTGTATAAAAAATAGAAGGAGGATCGTTAGGAAGATGCACCAGACCAGAGAAGCCGCCTTCCTTAATACCTTCAGTGAGCGCAGGAGGATTTTTCCATTCATGTATTTCTGCTACTACTGGTGCTCCCGTTACATTTTGAGTTGCACCTGCTCCTTGTGTGCCGATCAAGGAAAGAGTCGCAATTGTTGCGACCAGCAAGCTTTTCTGTTGAAAAAGAATCTTCATCATATCCCTCCGAATGAAAAAACGACGTAATGAATCACTTTTGTTAGACTACCCGATCTATATTGGGAAAATATGAAGCTAAAATGATGGTTTTGTAAAAAATGCCAACGAACCAATAAATTCTGAATAATCATAAAACTAAATTGACACACGCTCTTTTGATCTTATAAAATGCAAGGAAGGATTGAGGACTAGTTATAGCTGAGGAGAGATGAGCATGTCATTGACAGAACAGACAAAGAAGGGATATTTCGGTGAGTTCGGAGGAAGCTTTGTACCTCCACAATTACAGGAAGTATTGGACTATTTGGCTGAACAATTTGAAAGGTATAAAGATGACGAGGAATTTATCGAAGAGTACAAGTATTATCTGAAAGAATATATCGGTCGGGAAAATCCGTTGACGTTTGCTCGCCATTTAACTGCAAAACTCGGCGGTGCCAAAATTTATCTAAAGCGGGAAGATTTAAACCATACGGGTGCCCACAAGATCAATAATGTCATCGGTCAAATCCTTCTGGCAAAACGAATGGGTGCACAGCGTATTATTGCCGAGACAGGTGCAGGACAGCATGGAGTTGCTACCGCGACTGTTTGCGCGATGTTTGGCATGGATTGCGTGATCTATATGGGAGCGGAGGATACGAAAAGACAAGCCTTAAATGTGTTTCGGATGGAGCTTTTAGGGGCAAAAGTGGTAGCGGTGTCCAAAGGGCAAGGAAGATTGAAGGATGCGGTTGATGAAGCGCTGAATGATTTGGTTGAAAACTATCAGAACACGTTCTATCTATTGGGATCTGCGGTTGGTCCGCATCCGTTCCCCACGATGGTAAAGTATTTTCAAGCGATTATCAGTGAAGAATCCAAGCGACAAATCTTAGAAAAAGAAGGTCGGTTACCTGATGCGGTCATCGCTGCTGTTGGCGGTGGCAGCAATGCGATTGGGGCTTTTGCCCATTATATTGAGGAACCATCCGTACGTCTGATTGGTGTTGAGCCTGATCAGGCACCTACCTTGACCAAAGGGGTTCCAGCCGTCATTCACGGTTTTAAATGCCTCGTATTGCTGGATGAAAACGGAGAGCCTCAAAAAACGTATTCGATTGCGGCCGGGTTGGATTACCCTGGTATTGGCCCAGAGCACAGCCAGCTAAAAGTCAGTGGACGAGCGGAATATTACACGGTGACGAATGAAGAAGTGTTGGCGGCATTTCAAGAGCTATCGAGAACAGAAGGGATCATTCCCGCCTTGGAAAGCGCACATGCTATTGCCTATGCCTTGCAGTTGGCCCCCACTCTTTCACCAGAGCAGATCCTGATTGTTAACCTTTCAGGACGAGGTGACAAAGACGTAGAGCAAGTTTTCCATCTGTTAAACAAATAAAGTGACATAGAGGCTATCGCGAAAGTAGATTTTTTACTGGAGGATAGTCTCTTTTTCGTTCTTCAGTTGTGTTGTTCATAATGGTTATATATTTTTTAGTGAAACTTTAGTATTATTTTTTGAAGGGTTCCAAATAATAGTGGTTTCATTGTACTTCTTACAAGTTCATGTATGAGATTGGAGATAATAATGATGAAGAAAAACATTTACTTTAACCATGATGGCGGCGTTGATGATTTAATTTCTTTATTTTTGCTGCTCCAAATGGACAATGTGAATCTGACAGGGGTATCTGTCATTCCAGCGGATTGCTACTTGGAACCAGCGATGTTTGCCAGCCGGAAAATCATTGATCGTTTCGGTAAAGGCGGTCTGGATGTAGCAGAGTCCAATTCCCGCGGGAAAAATCCTTTTCCAAAGGACTGGCGCATGCATGCCTTTTATGTAGACGCACTGCCCTTGCTCAATGAATCAGGAGAAGTGATTACGCCAGTAGCGGACAAGCCTGCGCATCTGCACATTATTGAAACGCTGCGTGCTACGGAAGGAAAAACGACCTTGTTGTTTACTGGGCCTTTGACTGACCTTGCGCGTGCATTGGATATCGATCCGACCATCGAAGAAAAAGTAGAGCGTCTGGTGTGGATGGGCGGAACATTCCGTGAAGAAGGAAACGTGCATGAGCCTGAGCACGATGGAACCGCAGAGTGGAACGTATTCTGGGACCCGGAAGCGGCGGCTCGCGTATGGGAAAGCGGAATGGAGATTGAATTGGTCGCACTGGAGAGCACGAACCAAGTCCCACTGACACTGGATGTTCGTGAGCGCTGGGCAAAAGCACGCAAGTATATCGGTGTGGATTTCTTGGGTCAATGCTATGCAATGGTACCGCCGCTTGTACATTTCTCGACCAACTCGACTTACTACCTGTGGGATGTATTAACCACAGCATTTGTTGGCAATAGTGATCTTGTAAAGGTACAAATGGTTAATAGTATCGTGATTACAGAAGGAGCTAGCCAAGGCCGCACGGTTGAAACGGCTGGTGGACGCCCTGTACATGTGGTTTATGACGTAGATCGTGATGCATTTTTTGATTACATAACAGAATTAGCGAAAAAAGCGAACTAGAACAAAGCAAGTCATCTTAGATATCGACATAGCTGGCGATAAGGAAAGGATACGTTCATGCAATACATTTGGGGAGTTCTCGGCATCCTGGGAATTTTTTTAATAGCCTTTGCGTTTTCGAAAAATCGGAGAGCGATCAATCCGAGAACGGTCATTGGTGCGTTTGCGATTCAGTTTATTTTTGCTTTGATCGTACTGAAATGGGATTTTGGGAAAAAGCTTCTGGAGTACTTGGCGTCGATTGTTCAAAGCATGATTGATTCGACGAATGCCGGAATTCAGTTCTTGTTTGGCGGGATACTGGGTGCACAGAACGCAGGCTTTACGTTTGCCCTGCAAGTGTTGCCGATCATTATCTTCTTCTCTTCCTTGATTTCGGTCCTGTATTATCTCGGAATCATGCAGTGGGCGACGAAAATCATCGGTGGATTTTTGTCTCGGGTGCTCAAAACGAGCGAGACCGAATCCATGTCAGCCTCTGCAAATATTTTCTTGGGTCCTATTGAGGCGCCACTTGTCGTAAGGCCTTATATTGAGAAAATGACCAAGTCCGAGCTGTTTGCTGTCATGACAGGCGGACTGGCGTGCGTTTCGGGTTCGGTTATCGGTGGGTATGCGATGCTTGGTGTTCCGATTGAATATTTGCTAGCCGCAGCATTCATGGGAGCGCCGGGTGGTCTGTTGCTTGCGAAAATGATGATGCCGGAGACAGAACAGCCACACAGAGTGGAACATGTGGAAGTAATGAAAGATACGGAGTCCAGAAACGTTATTGACGCGGCAGCTCGTGGAGCTTCGGACGGGCTAAAAGTAGCTGCTGGTGTCGGTGCGTTGTTGCTCGCATTTATTTCGTTGATTTTCTTGCTGAACTCGATTATTGGTTGGCTTGGCGGGTTAGTGGGAGTAGAAGCGTTGACGCTCGAGCATATTTTAGGCTACCTGTTCGCGCCGATTGCCTTTATGATCGGGGTTCCATGGGAGGAAGCGCTAAAAGCTGGTTCTTTCATCGGGCAAAAGATTGTCCTCAACGAATTTGTCGCGTACACGGCTTTTGCACCTGAGATCGCGAATTTGTCGCAAAAAAGCGTTGTGATCATCAGCTTCGCCCTTTGCGGCTTTGCCAATCTGGCTGCGCTGGCTATGGTCATTGGCGGCTTGGGCGGCTTTGCTCCGTCAAGAAGATCAGACCTTGCGGAGATGGGCTTGCGTGCAGTAGTTGCGGCAACCTTGGCGAATCTGTTGAGCGCAGCGATTGCGGGGATGCTCATTTAGATGAATCAGTAGAAAGAAGTACGAGGGCTGGAGTAATCCATGCCCTCATTTTTTTGGTACTACTTGAAGTTAGTACTACTCGCTTTTTGATGCAGGTATGGAGGCAAGCTTCCATACCTTTTTTCTATGGGGTGGATAAGGAGGAAAAAGAGTCATGTTGGAAAAATTAAGAAGTGAGGTAATCTCAAAAGATGGAGCTGAAATCATGAACGTTGACGTGCTTTTTAACCAGTTTCCCATTTTAAAATCAGATCGTCTCACCTTGAAGAAAATCGAAGAGCAGCATTTGGACGAAGTATTTGAAATCTACAGCAATGATCATGTATTTGCCTATTGCGGCATTATCCCCAAGCATAATAAAGCGACAGTGAAAAGCATGATCGGGCATTTTGAGAGAGACTATTTGAAAAAAACGAGGATCAAATGGGGGATATTCGCCAATGATAACCCCGATCACTTGCTTGGCATTATGGAAGCTTTCGACTTTCATCAAAAGGTAAACATGGTGACGATTGGCTACTTCTTGTCCGAAGCGCATTGGGGAAAAGGGATTGCGACGGAAGCGGTAAACATATTGCTTCACTTTTTGTTCATGGATGTCAACGTCAACCGAATACAGGCGGAAGTGATGCCTCCGAATGAGAACTCCAAGAAAGTATTGATGAAGAATGGCTTTATGAAAGAAGGAACACTCAGACAAGCAACGCTATGGTCGGGAAAAGGAATCGTGGATGTAGAGATTTACGGAATGCTAAAAGAGGACTATGAAAAAGGAAAGGGGTGAATGTTGCCCCTTCACCAGAATACACCGTTACCCGTAAAAGCCCTCCTATGTTACTATGATGGGTATGATCAATCATAGGCATCTGGAATGGGGAAAACATCTTGAAAACATTTAAGAAAGTCTATATAGAAATCACCAGCGTTTGCAATCTCGCCTGTACCTTTTGTCCGCCAACAGAGCGCAGTAAAAGTTTTATTAAAGTAGAAGACTTTGCGAAAAGGCTGGATGAGATCAAACCGCACACCGATTACATTTATTTGCACGTCAAAGGGGAACCGCTTCTCCATCCCAAAATTGATGAGCTGCTCGATATCAGTCATGAGAAAGGCTTCAAGGTCAATATCACCACAAATGGTACGCTGATCGCGAAAAATCGGCATAAATTGCTGGGCAAGCCTGCGCTCCGGCAAATGAACTTCTCGCTTCACAGCTTTGACGGACATATCGGCTCAACCGACCGCGAAGGGTATTTGCGCGAGATTCTTTCCTTTGTTCGGGAAGCTCAGGAGCATCAAGTGATTTTTTCTTTCCGTCTGTGGAACTTGACGCAGGATAACGCCACGAACATTCAAAAGAGTAGAAACCGCCAGACGCTTGAAATGATTGAAAAAGAATTTGGGCTGGACTATCGAATTGAAGAAAAAGTAATGCCGGGCAGCGGGGTAAAAATCGATGACCGCGTTTATTTGAATCAAGATTACGAATTCCAGTGGCCGAGTCTGACAGCGCCTGAGGATGATGGAAAAGGTTTTTGCCATGGTCTGCGCACGCAGGCGGCGATTCTGGAAAATGGAACGGTTGTGCCTTGCTGTCTCGATGGGGAAGGGGTTATTAATCTAGGGAATATCAATCAGACCTCTTTCACTGATATTGTGGATGGCGAGCGGGCCAATCATCTGGTAGAAGGATTTTCTCGCAGAGAAGCTGTCGAGGAATTATGCAGAAGATGCGGGTACCGCCAGAGGTTTGGAGCGTAGCAAAAGCAAAACGTCCGAGTCAAATGATTCGGACGTTTCCTCATTATTAGAAGGACACTACTATCAACGTCGGTGACGTCGACAGCGGAGGAAACAGAAACGACAGCGGCGACGACGGCGACGGAAGAAGGAACAAAAACGGCAGCGACGACGACGACGACGGCGGCGACCACAACCACAACGATCATGGTCACTGTCAAAATCTTCGTCCACGTCTCTATCGAAATCCCTTTCTATGTCTGTGTCACAATCTTTTTCAATCTCGTGTTTTTTTTCTCGATCATTACAACCACAAGACATACATCCACCTCCTTGTTGCTTGTTACCATATTTTATGAATGCCGCTTGGACATGACTGGACGAACTATAGGGGAAATAAGCTTGTTTTCAGACGCAGAAAAGTGGCGAATGCCGCTGTCCTCCCACAAAGTCATGGGCAAAAGTGTTGGTAAAACACAAAAAAGATAGCAGATCCCATAGCTTCGTGAGCGAATGAGAAATGCTATCTATTTTTGTCTATGTTCTTATCACTTCCAATGCTTGTTGCTCCAGCTCATGAATTTTCCTCGCGCGCCCGATCATCATTCCAAGAATCGCAACAAGTATCCCCGAGACGATAAACAGAAAACCAATCCCCCTGCCGGCACCCGTTCCGATGATGTGCCCGACCGTTTGCCCAAGCAATCGATCTGGATCAAACAACGGATTGAATACATGATCCGCCAAAAATCCTGCCGATCCAAATGCCAGTACGAACCCGATTTGCGAAATAGCCGTGATCATCGACCATACTCTGCCTTGTCGTTCATTCTCGACATTCGTCCGGATGAGAACCTCGAGGCTCGTGTTTACAAAGGGAAGCGTGATGAAAAAGAGGAAGCCAAAAACCATAATCAGCCAAACGGAGGTGAACACACCCATCAGGGCATAAAACAACCCAGCAAGTACGAGAGAGAAGGACAGCATGATCACCTTGCTCTTACCCATACCGAAGAGTCCGATCAAAAGGCTACTGACGAGCATGCCCGATGCAGATGCAGAGAGAGCAATACCGAGCGTCTTGGAATCAGTTAATGTCAGCATCATAGGCCCAAAAAGCGATTGCAGCAGTCCGATGTAAAAGCACACGACGGACATTAACAAAACTAACGAGAAAACCCCTTTCTTTGAAAGGAGATAGCGGAAGGCTTCAGACATTTCGCGAAAAAAGCTTTGTCTTTCCTGTTTTTGGGGAGTGGCATCGTGTTTCATAATCATCAGCACGGCGCCGACAGCTAGAAGGAAGGTCATCATATCGATGAGTAAGACGAGCTGGATATCAAAAGCACTGAGAAGAAACCCAGCAACCAGTGGAGAAATAAGATATTGAGCGGAACTTGCCAGTTGGATGAGCCCGCTTGCCTGTGAGTACATCTCTTCCGAAACCAGATCAGATACGGCTGCTTTAAAGGCTGGGTTTAGAATAGCGGCAGAGAGCGAGCTGATGCCGACCCCCAAATAGATGTGCCATAATTCCATACGCCCGGACAGCGTGACAAGCAAGATGAACAAGATACCAGCTATGGAACCAATATCGCCAATGATCATCATTTTTTTGCGGTCAAATCTGTCTGCCAGCACCCCGCTAAAGGGAAGTAAAAGGAAGGAGGGGAGAAAAGAGCAGAGAATGATGAACGAATAGCTCGTGGTAGATTGGGTCTGTTGAAAAACAAAGACACCCAAGGCAAAAGCGGTAAGTCCACTTCCGATAGCTGATAAAAGCTGCCCTGACCAAATGATCAGGAATCTACGAAAGGCTTTATCATGAGCGATCATTGTCTTTCCTCCTTTTCATCCATCACAGAAACGAGAAGGACCCCGGCGCAGCTCCTAGTGACCTTTCAATAATCACCTGCATGGCTTGTAATCGTTTTGTCTGCTCCTCATGCTCCCAATGAAAAATGCCTGATTCCAACAAAAATTGTGAGCCAGCGAGGAGAAACTGAACGGTCTCCAAGGCATTTTCCACTTGAAAGACATCTTCTTGATTTCCTTGTTCAATGACTTGTGCAAGGACAGGGGCAACTTTCAAGATAATGGCGATGTTCAGACGCTCGTGAAGCTCTCTGTTTTCAGGGCGATGCAAGCTTTCCATCCATTCGTCTAGCTTGTCGATGGGTTGGCTTTGACTGCGCAGCATCTGGCGAACCTTCTCCATGATACTTAAGGTAGAGTCATCTGCGATTTTTTTATATTCTTCGCAAAGTGTATCGACCATGGACTGGACAAATGCTTCGAGGATTTCTTCCTTCGATTTGAAGTAGTAATAAAAGGTTCCTTTCGCTACGCCCACCTTTTGAATGATCGCATCCACGGTTGTATGGACATAACCCTGATTTCGAAATAGCTCCCCGGCGGCTTCCAATATTTCTGCTCGCCGTGTTGTGGGGTCTTTTACGATTCTTTTCATCGGCGCCTCCTTCGATTGTCAGTAAGTGGTTGGATACAGATTACCATATGACTGACCGTCAGTCTATAAGTGCTTGAAAGTAAAGAGGAGGGTAAGTCTCCTCTGTTCGGTATTAGGAATTTAGTAAGATGATGGCAAACGTTCGTTATAATTTCTCGGCGATAATCGTGAAGGTTTTCGGGATTCCTTTGTCAAAAACTTCCGAGGAAAGGTTCGGGAGCTCTTCCAGCATTTTTAGGCACAGCCCTTTGCTTGCAATGGCCGTTACAATTTCCCCTAATGTCCAATTGCGTAACAATACTTTTGATTCAGTGTCATTCATCCCGTTTGAAAGGAATTTGGAGAAAGCAATGTCCTTTTCCTCAAGCGAGGTGTCGAAATAATCGCCTGTTACTTTATGTTTGCGGATAGTAGCAGTCGTTCCGCGTGAGGAGATGAGCTTTGTGGATACCGGATGGAAATCTTGGAGGACGAGCACGCCGCCTTTTCGCAGGAGCGAGTTGACCACCTGGAATAATTCGGTTAAGTCCAAAAAGTAATGAAGAATACCGAATTCCATAAAAACGAGATCATACTCACCAGACAATGCATCTGGAGGTAGCTGCAATACATCCGAAACGATGTAAGTCAGGTCAACGTCGGCAGCTGCAGCCAGTTCTTTGGCGTACTGCTCATTCTCATAAGAGAAATCGGCGATGGTCACATCGGCACCTAGCAAGGCAAGCGCAACGGCTTTATTTCCATTTGAACCGAGTAAATTGATAATCTTTTTGCCGCGAATATCCCCCATGTGCTCATATACTTTACCGATTCGCTTTTGGGGGTCTTCTTTAATTTTGACCGCTGCCTCAACAGGTGTTCCAAAGCGTTTCAGCCACGCTTGATATGCCCCAGTGTTCCAAGCCGTTTTATTTAGTTGTGCTGTTTCCACAAATTCCCCTCCATAGAGTATTCCATTCAAAAAATTGGCCCAGGTATGTTGGTTACGAGGGCTCAGGTAATTTATGATACTGACACAGCTCATTCGTGTCTATATATTTTCGAAGTGTTAATTTTTCCATGTGTGACGTGAAAGTGAGAACAATTGGTGGCGAGATTCTACAATTGTGAAGCAAAGCGGGACAGTGGTAATATTGGGAAAAATAGATACGTCCGCTCTTTATGCGGTCGAGGGTTTGTTCGACGGGAGGCAAGCTGCTTTGAAAATCAAAGTGTTGATCGCAGACGACAATTCGTTTATACGCGAAGGCATGAAAATCATCCTGACGAGCTTCGAGGAGTTTGAAGTAGTCGGGAGTGTGGAGGATGGGGTCGAGGCGGTGACGTTTTGTAAACAGAACGAGGTAGACATAGCACTCTTGGACGTTCGGATGCCGAACATGAATGGAGTGGAAGCGACTCGTGTGCTGACTGCCGAGACTACGGTCAAACCGCTCATTTTGACCACATTTGACGATGACGAATTTGTCCTCGAAGCCATTCAAGCGGGGGCACGCGGTTATTTATTGAAAAACAATGATCCCAACCGCATTCGAGATGCCATCAAGAGTGTCTATAACAACCATCATGTGCTGCAGGATGTCGTCCTGGATAAGATCAAAATGAACCTGAATACAGGGAAGAACGCTACGGATACCGTGTCCGCTACTGCTCCTTCCAAAACGAAAGCAGCCAACCCTACCGAAAGCAAAATCGACCAAAGCTTATTTACGGAACGGGAGCTCGATGTCATGAAGCAGATCGCCAAGGGACTATCGAACAAAGAAATCGCGAAGAAGCTGTATATTTCCGAGGGGACAGTTGCGAATTACATAACTTCCATCTTCAATAAAACAGCGCTTGAACACCGCACGCAGATCGCCATCTATTATTTGACGGGCGAAACGAACATGTCTGATTGAAAGGAGGTCACAACCGATGGCGTTATGGACAATGGCGAATAAGACAGCGGTGCTTGGTTTTATCATCGTGACTTCTTTTCTTGCTCATCCCACTTCTGAAGTTGACCCGTGGCAAATTCTCGTGTACTTGTTGTATCTGGCTATCAATCTTACTATTCTCATTTTGAAACAGATGAATCATAAGCAATGGTTTGTTTGTCTATCCCTCATGTTTGTGATAGCGAGTGGACTCGTGCTGGATCCGTTGTTTATGCTGCTCTTGCCAATCAACGTTTTAGAGCTAGCTTTTTTGGCAGGTAAGCAGCGGATGGTCGTATTTCTCTGTATGTTGTTGCCTTTGTTCATGGTGCCATCTGAATGGGTGCCCTTGTATTTATTAACGGCCTTTCTTAGCTTTTTGCTGTATAGGTGTGGCAGCAGGCTAACTGACAAGCTCGGCAGGTTAGAAGCTGAACGGGAGAAGATGAGAGAGGATTTACAAAGCTTGACCCGCTCCTTGAACGAAAGTAGCGAATACTTCCGCCAGTCGACTTACACGATTCAACTGGAGGAGCGCAATCGCCTTTCTCAACAAATTCACGACGATGTGGGACATGCAGTTGCAGGTGCGCTGATACAAATGGAAGCGTCGCGACTGCTGATGGCGACTGATCAGGACAAGGCATCCGAGCTGCTCCGCAATGCGATCACGATATCGAAGGAAGGGCTGGAGCGAATCAGAGTGACACTCAAGGAAGTAAAGCCACGGCCGGAGGAACTGGGAATCAATCGACTCCGGTCATTTGTCGATGAGCTGTCTGCCAGAGAGACAGTGACAGCCACGCTTACTTTTGCCGGGGACATCGACGTCATTACACCGCTTCAGTGGAAAATCATCCAGCAAAATGCAACGGAAGCGGTTACGAACTCACTCAAATATGCGAAGGCGACAGTGATTTCCCTAGAGGTACGGGTGCTGAATACATTCATAAAAGCAGTGGTCACAGACAATGGCGCCGGCGCAGAAAAGATTGTAAAAGGGCTTGGCATTCTCGGGATGGAGGAGAGAGCTGCTTCCGCTGGTGGAACGGTGATTGTAGACGGTACGCGCGGCTTTAGCGTGACCACTCTCTTGCCTTATCGCAACGAATGAAAAAGATCATGAGAAACAACATGAGAATTCTCATGTGCCAAGGGATGAACTTATGCACTGACATAGGGGCATCCTTTTTTATTACAATGCAGACATAGCCACGAAGGGAGTGAGTGATGTGAGTCATGTATTGGAAATTCGTCAGTTAACGAAAAAATTCGGTGATTTCGTCGCCGTCGACAATATGTCTCTGAATGTGCGTGAAGGAGAAATCTTTGGTTTCTTAGGGGCCAACGGAGCGGGAAAGAGCACGACCATCAACATGATCGCCTCCCTGTTGCGCGTAACAAAGGGTGAGATTACCCTGCTGGGAAAAAACATTGAGAAACATAGCAAATTCGCCAAAATGAACATCGGTATCGTACCACAAGATATCGCCATCTACGAGGATATGACGGCCTATGAAAACGTGAGGTTTTTTGCTGGCTTGTACGGACTGCGTGGATCACTGCTTCGCGAACGGACGGAAGAGGCGCTTGAATTCGTAGGTCTCGGTGACAAATCTACTAGCTTTCCCAAAAACTTCTCTGGCGGGATGAAACGTCGGTTAAACATCGCTTGCGCCATTGCTCATCGGCCGAAGCTGATCATCATGGACGAACCTACTGTCGGGATTGACCCTCATTCGCGCAATTATATCTTGAATTCGGTACGCAAGCTCAACGACATGGGCTGCACGATCATTTATACGAGCCATTACATGGAGGAAGTTGAAGAAATCTGCACCCGTATTGCCATCGTCGACCATGGAAAAGTCATCGCGGAAGGATCGAAGGAGGAGCTAAAAGCGATTATTACCGACGCGAAGGAAATTTGGATTGGCGTCCGAGCAGATGAACCGTTAAACCTCGAAGGTATTAAGGCGATTCCTGGTGTGAATGCAGTGCTTCAAGAAGAGAATACGATCAAAATCGTATCGAAAACGGAGATCAACAACCTGAACCGGATCATTCAACAATTAATCAAGGACCAGGTAGAAATCCGCTCCATTGAAGAGCAAGCGCCGAATCTGGAGACTGTGTTCTTGACCTTAACCGGTCGAAACTTGCGAGACTAGAGGAGGGACTTTGCCATGAATATATGGAGTATCGCTGTAAAAGAAATCAAGTCCAGCCTTCGCGAAAAGAGAACGTTTATGTTTATGTTGGCACTTCCCATCATCCTGATGCTGATATTGGGTACGGCTCTATCCAATGTATTCAATGACACGAGGACTGTGGATGACATGCGCCTGTTGTTTAAAAGCAACTGGACGAACGCGCAAGTATCGACGGGGTGGAACGTTTTTATAGAAGCTATCGGAAAAAATGGAGTCGAGGTCGTTGAAGCGGAATCAGGCACAGACGGGCATGAGGAAGTAAGAGCGAATCGCTTTACGGGGTACGCAGTTGTCAGTGATGAAGGGATTGAGTTTTATGGAAGCGGTGAGAATGCGATCGGAAGCAATATCCTTGCCGGGATGCTAACTGTTTTTGCAGATCGTTACTCGCTCGCATCCGCAGCCTTTCAGGTAGACCCAGAGACTGCTGCGGCTACTCTTTCAGCTACCGGACAAAACAATGAATTTATTCGTGACACGACCTTGAATTCGAATAAAAAACCAGGCTCCATCGACTATTACGCGATGGCAATGACCACGATGATCGGGCTCTACGCGATGTTCAATGCCAGTTATTTATTCAGCGGAGAGCGAACGAACAAAACGGCCATTCGTTTAATGGCAGCACCTGTAAGCAAAGGTGCTATTTTTACCGGAAAAGTGATCGGTTGTACGGTGATCAACCTGTTTTTCGTACTAGCCGTGTTCTTATTCAGCAAGTTCGTGTTCAAAGCGGATTGGGGCAGCCATTACGGGATGGTTATCCTGGTGCTTTTGACAGAGGTACTGCTTGCGGTCAGCTTGGGCCTCGGTATTAGTTTTCTTTTCAAAGGCGAAGGGGTAAGGGCAATCAATAATATTTTTACGCAAGTCGCCTCCTTTGCAGGCGGTGCCTATTTTCCGATTGAACAATCCGATGGCTTCTTCAGCCTCCTGTCTAATCTTTCTCCCCTTCACTGGGTAAATACAGGTCTGCTGCAAATGATCTACACAGACAATCCGACAGGCGCATGGTTCGCGATTGCGATGAATGTGAGCATTGCCATGGCGTTTATCATCTTTTCTGTTATCACGATGCGTAGAAGGGAGGGTGCTTTTGTATGAGTGAAATGCTATGGCTAATTCGGAAAACGCTGATGGAGACGTTTCGCAGCAAAAAAAGCTGGTTCACCTATTTGGGTTTGCCGATCGCAGGGGTTCTGCTGTCTCTTACCATCTACAGCAATGCAGGCAGCGGCACGATCCATGTAGGAATCATCAATCAGGATGGGGACCAGGTGATCACGCAGGACACAATCCGGTTTATCGAGAGTTTGAATCATATCAAGGTCACAGTCATCGATGAACAAACGATGCGTGAACAAATCGTTTCTGGTGAGCTGGATAGCGGAATTGTTTTCGAGTCAGGGTATGCTGCTAGTGTTCGAAAAGGGGCGCCAGCACACTTGAATATGGTATCAGTAAAAGGTGAACAGGTTACTGCCTACGTGAAGGCCATGCTGCACAGTTATATCGGCAATCTTGCCGCGATTGGAAAAGCGGCACAAGCGGATGAGGCTAAGTTCACGAAGCTGTATGCGGCATACCACGAGCAAAGCTACAAGCTCAGTACGGTAACGCTTCAAAACAACTCAAACGTGACGCGCATGACGAATCAATCGATTGGATTCCTTATTATGTTCATGATGTTTTCAGCGGTGGACATGTCAGAGATCATTTTAAAAGAAAAAGGGAATCGCACTTTTTTACGACTCCTTTCTTCACCGATGTCGGCCAGATCCTATGTATTCTCGAATATTATCGTCAGCATGTTTATTTTGCTGCTGCAAATCATCGTGACCTTGCTCGTCATGAAAAACGTCTTCGGCATAGATGCAGGCGTCTCGTATGGTCAAATGATTCTGCCGTTGTTCGTGTTCGCGCTGGGGGCAATCGCACTTTCTCTGATGATCGTTGCCTTTGCGAAGAGTAGAGCAGGTGCCGGAGCGATTTCCAACCTGATCATTGTACCGACGTGCCTCCTGGCTGGCTGCTTCTTTCCCATGGAAATCATGCCGGACACCGTGCGCAAAATTTCAACATTCTTGCCCCAGCATTGGTTGCTCGATATGGTGAATAAGCTTCAACAAGGGTATAGTCTGGGGAGTTTGTATTTGCACATAGCTATTTTGCTCGCATTCGCGTCGGTTTTTGCCTTGATCGCCATCTATCGGTTTGGGCGAAATAACGATAGTAGACAGTTTGTGTGAGAAAAATAGGACTGTGGAACTGCAATTTGACAAGGGATAATCCGAAGCGTGTCGAAAGATGCATACTATGATAAAGCGAAGCAACCATAATCGGAGTCAATCAAAAGCACTCATAAGTAAGTATCTTTTGATTCTTCTCTTGTTTTTAGCATTTCTACTAGGGCTTCGGATGTTCTGGTTTTCGTTTCATACGTTTCCAGAGCATCCGCCTGTGGTTCAAGGGGTTCTTGATATGCGCGGGTGGGACTTTGAGAATTCCCCGTCCGTTTCGCTGGATGGGGAATGGGAGTTTTTCCCTGATTCTTTCATCACGCATGAAGATTTCAAGCAATCATCGAATGACGAACGACAATACGTTCAAGTACCTGGCAATTGGAGCAGCGCTTTTTCCAGGGACTCTCCGTCATCGTATGGCTATGGAACATACCGTTTACGGATCTTGGTCGATCAACCGCTAAATCAGCCATACACCTTATGGGTTCCGCAAGTGGAGGCATCTTCCACCGTAGAGGTTAACGGAGAGATTTTAGCCAGAGTCGGAGTGCCTGCGGCAACAGTGGAAGAGTACACACCGCGGAAGCAATCCTTCACGGTTACGTACAATGCAGATGATGCGAAGGTCATTGAAGTGCTTGTCCGAGCTGCCAACTTCCATAATCCAATCGAAGGGGGCCTTGTCAGATCGATTTACTTCGGGTCGCAGGCCACTGTTGACAACGAACGTTGGAATTCTATCGGCTTCCAGATGGCAACCTTCCTCATCCTATTGCTTCATGGCTTGTATGCCGGCATCTTGTATATATTTAACGCCCGTCACAAAGAGTTTCTGGTGTTTTTGCTGTTGCTTTCCTGTGTAGGAATAAAGAGTGTGTCTGATTATGACAACCTGCTGTTGCTTTGGATTCCCTTCGATTATACATGGGCGATCAAGGTGGAAGTGCTTGCCTACATCTGGCAGCCTTTGCTGATGATATTATTGGTCAGAAGCTTAACTGATCAGGGGGAGAAAGAATACTCCAAACCGTTCAGGGCGTATCTTTTCATGCTTAGTCTATACTCGGCAGTCATCGTAGTTGGAACGGCACAATGGGTGTATGTTTTAGCTGGGACGCCATTTTTGGTCATGATTTATTTCGGCCCGTTGGTGCTATTTATATTCAGGATCAGCCGCATGCTCATGCAAAACAAGCATGACGCTGTGTTTTTGCTCATTGCTGCAACGAGTATTTTCTCCAATGTCATATGGTCCGCAATCATGGAATATCAAGTCATCGATATCAAGTACGTGTTTTATCCGCTCGACGTGATTGCTGCGCTTGTCAGTTTTTCTGCCTATTGGTTCAAGCGATTCTTTCGCAATTCAGAGGAAAAGGCACAGCTAACGGAGCAATTGAAAGAAGCCGACAAGCTCAAAGACCAGTTTCTCGCCCATACCTCTCACGAACTGAGAACGCCATTGCATGGCATCATGAATATCGCCCAGACTGTCGTGAACAATGAAAGGCATGTCATGGGCGGTCGCAGCACGCAGGATATGGAGCTCTTAATCACGATCAGCCGCAGAATGTCGCATTTACTGGACGATTTGCTAGATGTCGTACGATTGCAGGACAAGCATATCGTGTTGCAGAAGAAGCCGTTGCATATTCAATCGATTGTTTCCGGCATCATCAGCATGCTCACCTACCTGGTAGAAGGCAAGCCTGTTCAACTGAAAATGGACATACCAGAGTCTATCCCGCCAATCTTGGCAGATGAGAAGCGGCTAGTCCAGATTCTGTTCAATCTTGTTCACAATGCACTGAAATTCACAGAAGAAGGATCTGTCGTCGTTTCTGCTGAGATCGTGGACGGACAGGTGGCGATCTATGTATCCGATACAGGAATCGGGATGGATGAGCAGACCAAGGCACGAATATTTTTGCCGTATGAGCAGGGAGCGCAAGCAACGAACGATGGGGGAGGAATCGGCCTCGGTCTTGCTATTTGTACACAGCTGGTAGATCTGCATGATAGCGAACTGAGAGTCGACTCTGAACCGGGCAAAGGTTCGGTATTTAGCTTCTGGCTGCCCGTGGTTAGTACAGATGAGATGAAGGCAGCAGAGAGCCAATATGTGGAGCAGATGGATAAGAACAATCAAGTGACGGCTAGCAACCAGATGAGGCATAGTGAAGCCCCAGATATCTTGGCTTTTCAGCAAACGGCTGCGCATGCATCTGTTGACAGAAAGGCGAACATATTAGCGATCGATGACGACCCGGTTAACCTAAGGGTGCTGGATCGAATGCTCTCATCCTCGCATTACCAAATCACTACGTGCACATCGCCAAGAGACGCGCTCGATCTGCTTTTTACAGAGCAGTGGGACTTGCTTATCATCGATGTCATGATGCCGCATATGTCGGGCTACGAGCTGACGCAAAAGGTCCGGGAGCATTTCTCTGTTTCCGAGCTTCCGATCTTGCTCTTAACGGCACGCAGCCAGTCTGAGGATGTATATACCGGGTATTTGTCTGGTGCGAATGACTATGTATGCAAACCAGTCGATGGCATGGAGCTGAAATATCGCGTCTGGTCGTTGACGACGCTCAAGCAAACAGTCGATGAACGATTGCGCCTGGAGGCTGCCTACTTGCAGGCGCAGATTCACCCGCACTTCTTGTTCAACACTCTTAGCTCGATTATGGCATTGAGTGACATTGATACGGAGAAGATGCGTAAACTCGGGGATGCGTTTGCCGCCTTCTTGCACATCAGCTTCGACTTTTTGAACACGGGAAAACAAGTCACACTCTCCCATGAGCTAGAGCTCGTCCAAGCCTATCTTTACATTGAAAAGGAACGATTTGGCGAGCGGTTACAGATCGTGTGGGAGGTTGAGCCTGATATCGATCTTCTCATCCCGCCACTGACCATTCAGCCGTTAGTTGAGAATGCCATCAACCATGGTCTTCTTACCCGAATAGAGGGGGGAGCTCTCCATATCCGCATCGTCCGGCAAAAGAACGCCACTCTTTTTGAGGTGAAGGATGACGGTATCGGGATGGAGGAAGCGACTGTGCGGCAAATTCTCGACTTGTCGAAGAAGGAGAGAGGCGGAATCGGGGTGTCTAACACGAATCGGAGACTGACGCAAATGTACGGGAAGGGCTTGTGTATCACGAGCAAATTGAATGATGGTACGACGGTGTCATTTGTGATACCAGATCGGATGTAAATTCGAAACTTCTTAAATGGGGTGAATCGTCTTCATTACTTTTCAATGCACCAAAAAGCTTATAGCAGAACTGAAAGTTACTGTGTCTGATAAAGAGAAAATAGTTTCGGAGCCTTTATACAGATGGCACGCTCACCTGTTTGTATATCAACGGCGGAAGTGTGTGCTGGTGATGAATAACGAAACAAGATACAATTTCGTTATGCATGGATTAAAGAGGGCAGATTTTAATCGTTTTGATCAATTGGTGAAAGAAAAAATCGCAGAGAACCTTCTCGCAGAAGGAATCGCCCAAACATTAATTGAGAAGTATTTACAAAATGTCGGTGAGGCGACTTATACTGAAACAAGTGATAGAAGCATTCTTAGTCAAATGAATGACATGATATGGATTGCACAGGACGATATGGATAGGAATATGAGGGAGAGCAATGAATTGGGTATTAATCAGGTGAATCGGTTTTTGAATGATTACATCATGACTAAATTGCCGCAACTATTTCCCAGACTAGCAATGCTGGAAGCGTTAGAAAATTTATAGTACCAAAAGCATCCTCACTTTCACGAGTGATTCAGGATGCTTTTTTGATGCTCAGATTCAAAAAGCCGATCCATGAAAGGTTGAAAAACGACATTAATGTCGTTTATAATAATCTCACCAACAAAAACGACATCTGTGTATATTTTGTTCAAAGGAGGTAGGCCCCAACCCCATGGCCCCAAAAGTAAGCGACGAATACAAAACCAAAAAGAAAATCGAACTGCTACAAGCGGCAAAACGTGTGTTCATCACAAAAGGCTATACACGGGCCACCATGCAAGACGTCATGAACGAGGCTGGTGTATCGCGGGGTGCCTTGTACGCCTACTTTGATAACCTGGAGCACTTATATTTGGAGCTGCTGCAATTCGAAGATCAACAGGATGTACAGTTTTTCACACCAATTGCTGGTGAATTGTCTTGGCAGCAAGTCACCAAATGGGTCTCCAAACAGCAGGTCGAGATCGAGAAAATCGAACAAACATTGTCCCAAGCCAACTCAGAGTTTTTCCTGTCACTGAGAGATCAGCAAAAGCAACAGAGCTATCCATACATCACGACTCGCTATGAAAAAATGGTAGATGTGCTGACAGCTTTCTTCGCGCATGGGACAGCGACAGGTGAGTTCAAGCTACAGCTACCACCGGAGGCGATTGCTCGCTATCTCATCTCGGTTATCGATGGATTGATGCTGGATACCGCGCATTTGGGCGCAGAGAAAACGAAGGTGTCCGAGCAGATGGAAGCACTGTTGTTTTCATTGAGAGCGATGCTGGGACCGGTTCAATAAGGAGGGGGAAGAATGTTGTTTCAATCAGAGAAAATCTATCTGAGAAAAATGACGGGGGAGGATGTGGATGTCTACCATACGTGGAGAAATGACGTGGAAGTCATGCGGACAACGAGTCCGTCTATGGACGTCTATACCTGGGACGATACGAGCGGGTTTGTGAATCAAGTCATCCTGCAAGCAAGCTCCTCGAAGAGCTACATGATCGTAGACAGCCATACCAATCGACCGATCGGGATTACCTCCCTCATTCAAATCGACCTGAAAAACCGCAATGCGGAGTGCATCATCGATATTGGAGAGAAGGAATTCTGGGGTAAAGGGTATGCACGAGAAGCGCTGAAGCTGCTGCTGGATTATGCATTCTTGGAAATGAATCTGCATCGGGTGTCGCTACGCGTCTTTTCCTTTAACGAAAAAGCCATAAAGCTGTATGATAAGCTCGGATTCAAGCAAGAGGGGATTTCGCGGCAGTTTTTGTTTCGAGAGGGAAAATGGCATGATCTCGTGCACATGGGGATTTTGCAGCAGGAATATATCTCGTGAAAAAACTATACCGATGCTTATTCATGGAGGAGCGACCGCGTTTTAGAGGAAGGAAAGTTTCACCGAAGTAATACCGGAAACGCACGCTGAGGTACTTCGTTATGCGCTCAACCATAAACGGGTAAGACGCCTGAGGTAGGTGTATAGATAATAGGCCCATGGAATTCAGGACCAAGGTCGCTTAACCAATTTTAATTATTTGTACTGTCTACTTGACGGGGTGGAGTTCACCTTAGCGACAGCCTATAGCCCTCTCGTATAACGGGGGGCTTTTTTCTTGTTTTGCGATCGTCATAGGAACGGAAAATACCCATGACTGTACTTCCATATTCCATCTCTCAAACAAATGCTCTGTTCATAGGTTAGTTCACATCGAATTCGTTGATTAGCTATGGGGTACATAAGGTTACTCGGTTCTGAACTGTGGCCTAACCCCAAGATGTGACCAATCTCATGAGCCAATGTAGATGGCGCAATAGCGTTTGCATTAAGAAAAACGGAAGGGCGATTCTTAATAATACCGTACAAGGCAAGGTGTTCTGAAGGGCTGGCCCTCTTCCATTTTTGCAGCAACAAAGATAGTTTTTCGATTGCCCGCAGATTGCAGAATGTTGCAGCACCGGGTATATGAACGCCAGCAGCTATACCATCAGGAGGGATTGCAATAAGGTAGTAGATGTTAATACAAGGTAATCGTTGTTTTGATTTTCTCCAACCTCCTGCACGAGCGGTTTCCATAAAAAAATCCCGTAAGTCCTGAGAAGAGTTGAAGCTATGCTGAAGCCTGTCATTTTCGAAGACATCATTTTCTTCATGAAACACGAGATTCAACCATGGAAAACCATTCACTTCAGCATTCCTATCAAAATAATGTTGCGCATAGGCAATGTTTTGTTTCACCGTAGACTTGGCTATTTCCAAATCCTCAAATGCACCCTTCTGTACAATAACATTTAATGAGAAATGTGCGGTTTTTCTCCTCGTTAGAGAGTTAGACATTGTTGATCACTCTTTTCTTCCTGGACTGCCTTTGCCTTACTCCTTGCCTGCTTATTACTTATGTAAAAAATCTAAATTTGGTTCAAGATCTGCCTAGCATTCCAGAGGCACTCTTCTTGGACTTTTTTGTACGCTTGGCAAATACCTAAATTAAGGAAATGAAGTGACGAACAAGTTGTTCCGAGAATATCTTGCAGCAAGACGAATTGAAGTACTCTAATGCCCTTGTAGTAGGTTTTGTTGATCATACGTTGGGAGAATTAGGGTTATTAAGTAATGCCCTAGGACATGAAAAAGGGAGGAAAACAAGTGAGCAGTGATTTCAGGAGAGATTTTGAAAGTATGGAAGTAAGCAGGATCGATGCAAGCAGCATGTTTTTTAGTAGTAGTGATTCTGGGGACTTGTACCAATATCGATGCGGAGACAGGTGCGGTTGGAGAGACAGATGCGGTTGTAGAGACAGATGCGGTTGGAGAGACAGATGTTATGACAGATGCGGTTGGAGAGACAGATGTGGTTGGAGAGACAGATGTTATGACAGATGCAGACCCAGATGTTGGGGCTAATGTTGAGACAGGCGTCTAAAGGGTAAGATATAGATATGCTGATAGAAGGGCCATAACCCATGATTATCGTGGGTTATGGCTTTTTTTCTTCCCCATCATTTTTTGACAAGAAGGACAAATTGCAGAGCATAAGATCAAAATAGTTGTGAAAGACATATTTCCGAAATCAGGTCACGGGAGGAGGCATAAAATGACATCTGTCAACCCATCCATGCGACTAAAAGTAAAAGGGGATACGTATTACGTTCCTGATCCAGATGGCCGTGTGTATTTTCAAAACAATCTAGGATCATTTCAGATGGAAGGGAAGGGAATTCACCAGTGGATTGAAAAACTGATGCCCTTGTTTAACGGGGATCATACATTGGAAGAATTGACAAATGGGCTGTCTGACCAGCGTAGAGATCACATATATCACATTGCAGACATGCTGTACCAAAACGGCTTTGTCCACGATTGGAGCAGTCAGCTTCCACACCAGTTATCCAAGGAGATTATGGAGAAATACGCTCCTCAGATACAATTTTTGAACAGCTTCACTGATTCCGCTGTCTATCGTTTTCAGTTGTACCGTCAAACCAAAGTGCTGGCCGTCGGCTCTGGTCCCCTACTTTCTGCTTTGGTTGCAGCATTGTTGGAATCAGGATTGCCTGCCATATACATAGCCACTACCCATTCCACCAGGACCAATCGGGAACGTTTGTGGGAATTGGCAGCACATGCTCGAAAAGAGGACTCCGAGGTAAAGCTAGAGGAAATTTACCTGCAAAAAAATGATCGGGATGGTTGGCAGAAGGCTGTGCAGACTTTTCAAGTTGTCTTATATGTACAACAAGAAGGCGACCTTGAGGAATTGCGGGTGCTTTATTCGATTTGCAAGGAACAAAACAAAATCTTTATTCCAGCTATTTGCCAGGACCAAGTGGGAATTGCGGGTCCAGTTTTACGTCCAGATGCAGATGGATGTTTTGAATCGGCCAGGCGCCGAATCCACCGATCTTCATTCAACAACGGCTCTTGTTTCAGCGCTTATTCTCCCATTTGCGCTGCCATGTTAGCAAACATCGTCGTGTTTGAATTGCTTAAGACTATTACAGGGACATCTGGGCAGAAAAATAAAATCTTTCTCATGAATTTGGAGACGATGGAAGGAGAGTGGCATCCGTTTACCCCTCACCCTCTGGTGACTGGTGGTGCACGTATGAAATGGGTGCAGGACACGAATCTACTTTTTGAACAACGTCTTCATCAAAATGGCTCATATGATTTGCCAGCATTCTTTGGTTCGTTAACATCGGATCAAACAGGAATTTTTCATACTTGGGACGAGGGGGATTTGGAACAACTCCCATTGGCTCAATGCCGAGTGGTAGTAGTTGATCCCTTATCCGAAGGTCCGGTAGAGTTACTTGCTGACATTGTTTGTTCAGCTTTGACGCATGATGGAGCTAGGCGTGAAGCGGGATTGGCGGGAATTGAAGCGTATGCATCGAGAATGGCTAAACCGCTTTTTGGGACTGAGGAATTTGTTGGAATAGGCGCGGGTGAGACAGTTCCGGAAGCTGTTACCCGAGGATTGCAAAAGAGCTTGACAGCAGAGCTGCGTAAACATCTCGAAAACCACCAAACTGCTGTTTATCCAGTTGAGCTGAACTCAATAGAAGATAAACATTCTCTTTTTTACTTACAGGCTCTGACAATCATGAACGGCCCACCGACGGTATGCCTGGGGGAGGAAATATTAGGCTTCCCGATAGTCTGGATAGGCACAAATGATCGCTGGTATTACAGCGTATGCTTACATCTGACTATGGGATTGCGCACCGCATTGCAGCAGGCGTTATGGGTATACCATAACCCATCTCTTAGCCAAACAACGACATATGGGATTAATCCGTCCTCCATTGTAGTAAAAGAAAAGCTTCCACACAGTTTGGTCATCCCCACAGTTGAAGAGGCAGCACACTCCGAAATGTTGCAAGCCGCCTTGTCCTCTTTGAGACGAAACAATAAAGAGCTGTTTGTTTGTGAATTGGAATTGGAGCAAGTCTTGAAAGAGGAATTGGCAGGAGTATTTGGTGTGCTTTTGCGAAAGGATGAATCCTGATGAGCACAGTCCTGATGATTGTCGGAGAGGGATTGTTAGCGGATTTCGTATATCGAAACCTGTCCAGTCAATACAGTGTCGTGCAGCAGCCTGATTGTAAGGCTGATATACCCCAAGAGGTGGAATTGGCTTTAGTACTGCATGATTTCTGGCATCCTTCCATTTATCTGCAGGCTGAAGAGGTGTTTAAGAAGGCTGGCATTCCTTGGTTAAGAGGCTTTGCTTCATTTGGAGAGGGCGTAGTAGGGCCACTCGTGGGACCAGGTATGCAAGGATGTCCGCAGTGTGCCGACTTCCGAAGACTGATGGCCCACAATAACCGGAGAAATCTGAGGGAAATTCAACTCCAGCTGAAAAATCAAAAGAATCGACAGCGTGATGCATGGGCATCAAATACGGGAATGTACCAATTGGCGAACATGATCACAGCGGAAGCGCAAAGAGTTTTACAGGGCAGTCGCCCATATACAGTACAAAGAACAAGAATCCATTTGGTAAACTTGCAAACTCTGGCGACCTCAGCGCACTTCTTTTTGCCAAATCCAATGTGTGAGGTATGTGGGGAATTGCCTGAGGATACACCTGAGGCCGCACGTATTACTCTTCAACCAAGACCAAAGTCAAATCCCAACAGTTATCGAATCTGTTCGCTAGATGTTTTTAAGGAAGTCCTCATTCAGGAATATCTCGATTTTCGAACTGGCATGATCAACCAAAAAACCAAAGACCACCTGACCCCATTTGCCGTCATGAGCGTGAATCTGCCGATGATAACGTCTAATGAAGGAGCAGCCGGGCGAACTCTTTCTTATGAGCAGAGTGAACTGACAGCCATCCTGGAGGCATTGGAGCGATACGCAGGTCTGCATCCACGAGGCAAAAGAACGGTCATCTGCGACAGTTATGAGAAGGTGAAAGACCACGCGCTCAACCCGCTGAAGATCGGGCTGCATTCGGAGGAACAATATGCAAGTCCTGACTATCCTCTCCAAAGATTTGATCCAAAACGGCTCATGAATTGGGTATGGGGTTATTCATTTTTTAAGGAGAAGCCAATCTTGGTACCAGAATCGATTGCCTACTACGCCCTGGAAGATGACTTCGTCTATGAAAACTCCAATGGTTGCGCGTTAGGCAGTTGTTTAGAAGAGGCTATTTTCTACGGTATATTGGAAGTGGTGGAACGAGACGCATTTCTTTTGACATGGTACGCACAACTGCCTTTACCGCGGCTTGATCCTGAATCTGCGAAAGACAAAGAATTGCTCTTGATGATTGAGCGAATAAAAGCAGTGGCAGGTTACGATTTGTATTTGTATAACGCGACAATGGAGAATGGGATACCAAGTGTTTGGGCCATTACGAAAAACAGGAAACAGAAGGGAGTCAATCTCGTCTGTGCCGCCGGGTCTCATCCGGATCCGTTGCGAGCTGTAAAAACCGCGGTGCATGAACTGGCCGACATGCTGTTAACACTGGATGAAAAATATGAAATGCATCGGGAAGAGTTTCTGCAAATGCTGCACGATCCCTTCCTGGTGCAAAGCATGGAAGACCATGGTATGCTGTACAGTCTGCCTGAAGCGGAAGAGCGACTGCACTTTTTGCTTCATGATGATCGACCCATGCGAACATTTGACGAGGAGTTTAAGCTGCAGGCAGGTCATCATGACCTGACGGATGATTTGAAAGGCATTCTGCAGATTTTTAAGCAATTAAACCTCGAAGTGATAGTGGTTAACCAGACGACACCAGAAATGATCAGAAACAAACTGTACAGCGTGAAAGTTCTGATCCCTGGGATGCTGCCGATGACGTTTGGCTATCACTTAACCCGCGTAACAGGACTGGATCGTGCCTTGAAAGTACCCATGCAGCTTGGCTATACCAAACATCCCCTGACATATGAACAACTGAATCCCCATCCGCATCCATTTCCATAGGTCTTGAAGTAGGAGGAAAAAGTATGCGCAGGGATGTATTTTTGCACAATCTGCTGTATGACGTCGAAAAAATTATCCCCGCCGACTGGACAGTAGATTGGGGAGATTCCCCTTTGGTTTATAAGATCTATCAAGAACTGCCTGTCGTGCCGCTTTCGTTAGAAGTTCCGCTGTCTCTTGAACACGGCAGAAATCAACAATCATCGAAGCCAACCATTCGTGATCTTGGCCATTTTCTCTGGGTCACATTTGGTCTTACCCGAGTGTCTGATCCAGGTAATGATTGGGATTCCTTCGACCAAAGATCAGAGGAGTTATTCCGAAGATTTGTTCCTTCGGGAGGGGCTTTGTATCCAAGCGAATTATACGTGTATTTAAACATGGATGACTTGCCCGCGGGAGTGTACCATTACGACGCTGCCCATCATCGTTTGGTATTGCTGCGCAAAGGAAATTGCGATTCATATCTGACAATGGCTCTGGGTTACTATTGTGACATGTCAGAGTGTTTTGCTGCAGTATTTGTATCGACAATGTTTTGGAAAAATTTCTTTAAGTATCATAATCTGTCGTACCGCCTCCAAGGTTTGGATGCAGGGGTAGTGATTGGCCAGCTGCTTGAAGCAGCGAAAAGGTTTGGTTTTACAACAAGTGTTTACTATCAATTTCTCGATCGAGCCGTCAATCATCTGCTGGGGCTGAACCAATGGGAAGAAAGCGTATATGCGGTGATTCCTCTCTCGATAAAATCAGATATCAATTGGTTTGCCCATAAGCGTGAAGGAATAGAAATTGTCTGGGATAAAGAATTGTATCGGAAGTTACCCGCTGTTCAGCATCATTCCTATAACCGTTCTCGAAGGATTAGAAAATATCCCATGCTGATAAAAATGAATGAAGCATCAAAGTTCGAATCAACGGACTGCTTTCAGCGGGTACGGGGAGAAAAAAAGCCTGCCTTTGGAGGTCCTTCTTTGGCATTACCAAACGTAAAACCTTTAAACTGGGATCTCATGGAGGCAAGCCGAAAGAGGTTTTCACCTGGTGAGCACTTCGTTTTACGCGAAGTGAGTCAACAGCAATTAGCCACTCTCTTGCGTGAGGCGACAAATGCTTTCTTCTACCGAAATGATCTGGATCGAATAGATATCCCCGAAATCCAAGAACAACCGAGGTCTCGAGTTTCGTTGTACTGCTGTCTCTATTTTGTGGAGGATATTCCTGCTGGCGCCTATTATTATGACTATCCTTCCCATAAATTAAGGCTCATTCGTCTTGGAGACCATCGCCCCATATTAAAACAAGCAATAAATAGGAGCGACTTCAATTTACTCGATGTTCCGATCTGCCTGCATGTGGTAGGGGACTATCATTACTACAGACATAAACTCGGATACAGAGGATATCGTATTCAACAAATGGAAGCGGGTATACTTGTACAAAAATTACTGTTGGTAGCTTCTTCGATCGGATTGGCAGGCCATCCGCTTCTCGAGTATGATGCAAAAACATGCGATAAAATCTACAAAATCACGAATGTAAACCGAAGCTGTTTAATACAAGTACCTGTTGGGCCCTATCGTTTACCCAATAAGTTAACCGGACATTTGTACGTATAGGAAGGAGCTGGAGCACACTTAAAAAGACATCAATTACGCAGCGACCGTTTCCCCATATTCCACTGGGGAGCGGTCGTTTCGTTTTCCCCATGAAAAAATCCCCCTCCGATCACAACGTCTAAATCCATCTTCAGCAGATGTCTTTTTTACGTTGTCTACCATTAGGGGATATTACCACGAACTTATCTCCCGGTTTAGGTACCACCAGCCTTTTGCGTATGAAGGGTGTCTCTTATTTTCCGGCGTAAATCGGCACTTCCCACTCTACATTTTTGTGTTCAACCATTCGTTTCTCGGAAGAAATGATCAATTGCTTTGGCATGGTTGTGAGGTTTTCTAAGAAGATCGTACCTCCAAAAATTGCCCGATTATTCTCATACTCAGTCTTATCGATTAAGTAGTCGATGTCTTTGTACTTTTTCCCAGTTTCATCCATAATGGTCCAGTATTGATAGGGGCCCATAGCGGCAGTATCTGGAGAGAGAGTTGCTTCGAATGCCAGGTCGTAGCCTTCCAATTTCGTAGTTGTCCCATCGTCGTTCACGCGGTGATGACCGTCATAGCCTTCAAAATCAACGACCGCGTTTGGATCCTTTTGATATTTTTTGAAAGTAAACTGATCTCCCTGGTCTTCCGCTGTGATGACTTCTTTCTTTTCGAGGCGATTGGCGTCCAACTTCGCGTTCAGCTTAGCGGTTTCCTCTGTATATACAGACCCCAGCTTGAAGGTAAGGCTTTGGCTTGCGTCGATTGGTTGGAAGTAGTGGAAGTCTCTTGTTCCATTTTCAGTAGAGCGGCTATGATCCCATTTCAAATATGGGATGACATTGCTTTGTTTGCTGGCTTCACGGATGACAGCCTTGGAATCCCAAGCGGCGACGACTGTGCCCTTTTCATTGACTAACGCGTAGCTGTATTCTTTTCGCTGGTTATCCGTAGTCGAGCGATCTATGACCATTTCCACCCCACTCGGTGCAAACGTCATCTGTTTTACGTCCAGCTTGAGTCCTTGCGGAGTTGTGTATGTTTTGTTGATTTCATGTGTCTTCGTCGCGGCTTTTGCCTTTTTCATGTCAACAGGTACGGACAACTTCCAGTTACCTTTGATGTCGTCCAATTGTTTCATGTTGAACTCTACAATCAGCTCGTCCGGAATTTCACTGATATCATCAAAGTAGCTGCGCAGCTCACGATCCAAGGACATGTAACCGGTATCTACATTCATAACATTGTGCCAATCTTCATTTGGTTTGCGAGTGTCTTCATTTGCAGACGACTCAACAGGCTTCAGTACGTTCCCTTGTTTGTCTTTGATTGTAATGACTTGCTCCTTGTTATCTCTTCTGATCATTTCGGTCAAAAAACTGTCCATCGGTTTGCCATTCTTGTCTTTTACAATAGCAGCTATGCTAATGCGCAGAGGATCAGCCATTACTTCCTTTACCTCAAATGTGATACCTTGGTCGGTCGCACTTACATTCACGGTTTGAGCGAACCCTTTTTTGGCTGCTTGCTCAATACCAGAGTCCCCGGACTTTTGAAGAATACGATTGCTCACAGGAGCTACAGGATCAGCTTTACTAATCGGGCTGTTCGTAAAAGCAGCATGGACATAACTAGCGAAGGTCGGGGAGACCAGCATTCCTCCCGATACGACGACGGTTAATGCAGCGGCGGCAAGTGTCATTCTTTTCATGATCGTGATACTCCTTTGTTTCCACGTAGGTGGTTGGTGTGAAGGGACAACAGGGTTCAATACTCTCACGGGATGAGGGGAGAGCATCTGAATAATCTTTTGATCCATATTTGCTGAGAGGGAGTCTTCCCACATCGTTTCTTCCGTTTGGTGCAGCTCATCGATCCATTGCTCCAGCTGGTGCTGGCAGTGTGTGCAATGATCGAGATGACTTTCGATATTTCGTTTGTTCACTGGTGATAAACGATCTTCCATGTAGGCGATCAGCTGTCTTTGCGTAAGGCAATTCAAAGCGGGGTTCCCCCTTTTTTCTCCGGCTTGCTTAGCTGGTCTCGCAGCTTTTTCCTGGCATAGGAAAGGCGCATTCTCACAGTATCTACGGACAAAGACAGTTTGTGGCCAATCTCTCGGTAGCTTAGTTGCTGGAGATAATGCAAAACGAGAATCGTCCTGTAGTTCTTGTCCAGTGTCATCATCTGCTGTCGCAAAGCATGACGCTGTTCTTTTTCCAGATAATCTTCCTCCGGGATCGGACATTCGTCTTTGACCTCGACATCCATCTCCGTTACGGAAGGCATCCGCTTTCGTTTCCGCAGCTCGTCAATCCCGCGATTGATCGCGATTCGATACAGCCAGGCAGAGAAGGAGTAGTTGGGTTTATAATCTGGCAGACTGTAGTACGCCTTGATAAAAACCTCCTGCACCATGTCTTCGGCATCATGAGAATGGTGGAGCGTGCGCCTAAGAATCGAACCGATTTTTCCCTTGTATTTATTGACGATCAGAGCATAAGCCTCTTTATTTCCTTGAAGAACCTCCGCAATGACCTCTCGATCGTCCTGCATGCTTGTTACCTCCTTGCAAAAAGGTGCTGCGCAGCTTTCCTTTTTGGTGTTCACTACTATAGACGAAAACGAGGGTACCCCCCTCTTAAACTTTTTTCATGAAATTTGAAAAATGGCATAGGAAGAGGATGCCTCTCTTCGTTTGATAGAAGGGCATCCTCTTTAAAGAACCTTTTTACCGCGTAATCCGATAAACCTCTCCACTTAACCGTCCCCGGATTTTATAAACATCACCGACGGAAACAACTAGATCCTTCACACCTTTGATTAAAATCTCTTGCTCCAGTCCTTCCACATACAAGGGAAAGCAATTTCCACCGATATCGTGTGTAAACAGCTCTACTGTTTGGCACCTTTACCGCCACTTCCGATATGGTGCAGGAAATCTTTGTAGTCTTGCGGTAATACTATGTGAGCTGAAGCTTCGAACTGTTCGATTTGTTCCAATGTCAAACGCTCATTTAAAACATACGGACAATTTCCGTCATAGAGGCTGCGGTATTGGTCCAGCATTTCTTCGACCTTTGTAATGAACGCGCTTTTGGGGGCGGTGTCTTTCATCCTGTCTAGCACCTCAATTGTAAAGGAGTATATGATCTTGAGCCAAAACAACCATTCCATCGCAGTGATCTCCGACATACACAGCAATGCCTATGCATTGGAAGCTGTGCTGCACGACATTGATTCCCGCGGGATTCAAACCATTGTGAATTTAGGCGACACTTTATTTGGACCGCTTGATCCGATCAAAACGGCAGAGCTCTTAATGGAGCGATCTACGATCATCCACATCATGGGTAATTGTGACAGATATTTACTGGAAGAGCAAATGGAGTCCATCACCTTCGAATACGTGAAGCCACTGCTTTCACAAGAAATGCTCAGCTGGATCGGGTCATTCCAAAAGCAGTGGACGTTTGACGATCTCTTGTTTTGCCACGGCACACCTTTTGCCGATGATGTGTACTTATTAGAGAATGTCGCTCCATATGGGATAGAAGACAAAAGCGCAAATGCCTTAATGATCGAGCTGACTGGCATTCAGCAGCAGGTCATTTTTTGCGGACACTCTCATGTGCCCAAATCTGTATGGCTGCCAGATGGCAAGCTCGTGGTAAACCCGGGAAGCGTGGGACTTCCAGCGTATTTTGAGGAAGCGCCGTACCCGCATTCGATGGAATCGAAGACGCCCCATGCCAAGTACGTCACGGTCAAACAACAAGGCAGCGCTTGGCTATTCGAGCACGTATTGGTCCCGTATGATTTCGAGCAGGCAGCCAGAAAAGCAGAGGAAAACGGGCGCAGAGACTATGCCTATGCGATCCGAACGGGAAGAGCAGAGCTGTAAGAGGACAAAGTGACGTTAGAGATCGTTTCTGGCGTTATTTTTTCGTTTCTACGAAGATTTGTCATACTGGCGTAACACACGACCTCTACGATATTCATGTCAGTCACATGAATGCTTCGGAGGTACAGCAGATGAAAAACAAAACCATTTTAATAACGGGTGGTACAGGCTCTTGGGGTTGGGAGCTCGTGAAGCAACTCCTGCCGCAGCAGCCAAAAGAAATCCGTATTTTTTCGCGCAATGAAGCACTGCAAGTAGAAATGAGCCATCATTTTCAAGATAAACGACTGCGTTTTATGAATGGGGACATTCGGGATCAGGAGGAATTGATGCAGGCGTGCCAGCAGGTCGATTATGTGTATCATCTTGCGGCATTGAAGCATGTCCCGGTTTGCGAAAACCAACCGTATATTGCCTTCAAAACAAACGTGATCGGCACGCAAAATGTCATCGAGGCGGCCATTGCCAACGGTGTACAAAAGGTCATCTACGTCTCCACAGACAAGGCCTCCAATCCTTCCAGTACGTATGGGATGACCAAGGCGATTGGGGAACGACTGATCATTCAGGCCAACACGCGGGATGTTAGTACCCGGTTTGTTTGTGTGCGAAGCGGCAATGTTTTGGGATCGACAGGCAGTGTGATCCCCCTTTTCAAAAACCAATTGCAACAAGGATTGGATCTTGGGGTGACAGATGGGCAAATGACGAGGTTTTTCTTGAGTCTAGAAGAGGCGATCCACCTGCTCTTTACGGCTACGCATAACAGTCTGGGCGGGGAAACCTTTGTATTGAAAATGCCCTCTTGCCGGATCATGGATATAGCAGAGGTCCTCAGAGAAGAGGCGGGAGCACAGGGCAGCCGTATTGTCACCATCGGGATGCGCCCAGGTGAAAAGCGATATGAAATGCTCGTATCCGAGATGGAAAGCGACAGAGCGATTGACTTGAACGACCAATACTTTGTCATCCTGCCTGCTTTTCCACAAGAAGAGCTGCAAGCGTATTACGCTGCATATCCGAGGGTCGACTTTTCCAGCTTCCATTCCGAGTCGATGGTCATGACCAAGGAAGAGACCAGAGCAATGCTACGGGCAGGAGGTTTCCTGGCATGAAAACCATTTTGTTTACAGGCGGCGGTTCTGCAGGGCACGTAACAGGCAATCTCGTCATGATCCCTAAATGCTTGCAAGAAGGCTGGAATGTTCACTATATCGGCTCAGAGACAGGAATAGAAAAACAGCTCGTAGAAGCACAAAAAGCAGTACAGTATCACAGTATCTCGACTGGAAAGCTGCGGAGGTACTTCTCATGGAAAAACGTAACGGATGTTCTCCAGGTGCTCCGTGGCATTTTTCAAGCCTATTTCTTGATACGGAAGATAAAGCCGGATGTCGTGTACTCGCTGGGTGGCTTCGTCTCGGTTCCCGTCGTGCTCGGCGCCCGCATGAACAAGATCAGAACCATCATTCATGAGCCAGACGTGCATATGGGGCTTGCCAATCGGCTTTGCCTGCCTTTTGCAGATTCAGTATGCACGACATTTGCGGAAACAAAGAGAAAGCTGAACACCGAAAAAGCGATCCATGTCGGGCCGCTCATCAAGGAGTCGCTCAAGGATGGCAAGCGTCTGCGTGGAATGACCGCCTGCGGGTTTCATGAAAAGCAGCCCGTGCTGTTGATTATGGGAGGAAGTCAAGGGGCCGAGACGATCAACGGTGTTGTTCGCGAGGCACTACCGAATTTGCTGTCCCAATTCCAAGTCATTCATATATGTGGGCAAGGAAAGGTCGATTACTCTGTTCATTACCCGGGCTATAAGCAGTATGATTTCGTAGGAGAGGAATTGGCTGATTTATTGGCAGCTGCCGATGTGGTTGTATCCCGGGCTGGTTCCAATGCGATTTCTGAATTGCTCGCCTTGCAAAAGCCGATGCTTCTCCTCCCGCATACGAACGGGGGGGCACGTACAGGTCAACTCGTGAACGCCCAAAACTTTCAAGCTGCGGGTTACGCAGATGTACTTTTACAGGAACAGATGACGACACAGAGGTTTGTGGAGAGAATCCTTGCTCTGTACAAAAATCGCGAGACTTATCTGGCGAAAATGAGGAAAAATAAGGATGAAAGAGCAGTCGACAAGGTGTGGGCATTGCTAAAAGGAGCTGCACATGAACATTTTGATCGCGGATGATGAAGAATACATGGTCAAAATCGTGAAAGCCTACTTCGAAAAAGAAGGCTTCACTACATATACCGCCAAAGATGGGCAAGAAGCGCTCAATATGGTGTACAACGAACAAATCGACCTGGCGATCCTAGACTGGATGATGCCTCAAGTAAGTGGCATCGAGGTATGCAAGGAAATCAAGGCAAATAGTACCGTAAAAGTCTTGATGCTTACAGCCAAAGGGGAAATCGATGACGAGCTTCACGCCTTGCAAGCGGGAGCCGACGATTACGTGCGAAAGCCGTTTGACCCGAGAATTTTATTAGTGCGTGCCAAAAAGATGCTGCATCTGGATGGGCAGTACACGTTTGGACAGATCAAGGTAGATTTGGAGGCGCAAAAAATATACCACGCTGGACGAGACCTGCATGTGACCAACAAGGAATTCCAGCTCATGAAGTACTTTGTGCAGCATGAAGGGAAAGTATTGACGCGAAAAGCCTTACTCGACCATGTGTGGGGATTTGATTATTTCGGTGAAGAAAGAACCGTGGATACCCATATTCGTCGTTTGCGAGAAAAGATCGGCGATAACTGGATAAAAACACATCGAGGGATGGGGTACAGTTTTGAAAATCCGGATAAATAAGATGGGGCGGCGGCTGTTTGTGCAGATTGCCATTGTGGTTGCTGTCGTGTACGTCTTGTCTTTTCTCATTAACACGTTCTTTTTGCCGAAGTATTTTTTGTATGAGAAGAAAAATACGCTGTCCGCGATTACTTCCCAGATGGAAGAATTCACAGCAGATGCTCTGCAAAAAGAGATCGAACGGCTTGAAAATGAATATCGCGTCACGATTGTGTATGCCTCGTATACGGGAAACAACGATGATTTGAACGAAGCTCTGCACGCGCTTTTTGCCCAAAAAAGATTACCGCTCAGCAAGTTTTGGGTCACGGAGGAGACTGTTGCTTCCTTACAGGATGGCGAATACGTAAACAAGCTGTATATGCAAGAAAAATTGAAATCGAATGTACTCGTCCGGTTCATGATGAAGGAGCGAGTGGTTTTCGCGATCAGTGAATCGGTTGCGTATTCCAGTGATACGATTCGCATTGTGAATCAGTTCAATACGTATATTTTTCTGGGGGCGTTGCTCTTGACCGTTGTCGTGGGCGGGATGTTTGCCAAACGGATGATTGACCCACTCGCACAGCTGAAGGATACGGCGGAGGAGATTTCCAATCTGCGTTTTCAAAAGGCAGACATTCGGACGGGCGATGAGATAGAGGAATTGGCCCAGAGTATTAACCGGATGAGTGACAAGCTCCAACGCGCTCACGAAGAGCTGGAAGCGAGAAACCGGAATCTGCGAACGTTTATTTCGGATATTTCTCATGAGTTAAAAACGCCACTGGCTCTAATTAAGGCGTATACAGCGGGTATCAAGGATGGGCTGGATGACGGAACCTTTCTGACCGTCATTGAAAAGCAGACAGACGGTATCGCGGAGTTGGTCAATAAGCTGCTGGAATTGTCCCGTTATCAAACAGAACAATATTCGTTTACGGCCCTCTCTCTTCATGATGTGCTGGAACAAACCTTGGAGAAATACCAGTTGCTTATCCAGCAGGATGCAATCGAGCTCACGATCCAAAAGGAATCGGATGCGGATGATTGTGTGTGGGCAGATCGTGACAAGCTGGAAATGGTGCTCGGTAATTTGCTTGGTAATGCTGTCACGTACACGACAAATGGACGCATTGATATTTCGATCAGACAGACGGGGGATACCGTCGTTTTTTCGATCAAAAATGGGGTCGGACGTATAGACGCCGCGCAATTGAAGCAAATTTGGGAGCCATTTTATGTGATCGAGCAGTCTCGCAGTAAACAGCTTAGCGGAACGGGACTAGGACTATCCATCGTCAAAGCCGTGCTGGACAAACATCAGGCTCATTATGATGTGCAGATAGAAGGGGAGGAGATTGTGTTTGCTTTTACCTTGCAGGGTTGTTCTGAAGCAATTAGATTTGCACAAGCAATGGATTGATTCGATTGGGGAAACGGGTGAGAGATTAGTCGTTGATGAAGTAGACTTTCGCTCCATAGACGTAGCAGAGTACCCTTTGGACCAATCTCGTTTGATCGCCAGTACTTTTGACGGAATGAATCTAAAGGATAAAGATTTTTATGCGGCACATGTGTATTCCTCTACCTTTCAATCAGCGAATTTGGAAAATGCCATTTTCACCAAAAGCGAGGCAGACTATGCAGATTTTACAGGTGCCAATTTGCAACGGGCGACCTTCGTCAAAAGCTCTTGCTTCGAAACTGTGTTTGCCCGAGCAGACTTACGGCATGCAAAGCTAGTGAACGCGCTCTTTTCTCAAGCCGACTTTCGTGATGCCAATTTGGAAGGTGTAGATATCAGTGTTTCCTGGTTCCAAGAAGTATTGTTTCAAGGAGCACAACTAAAAGGGGTAACAGGTATAGAAGAAGCTTTTATCAAAAGCATAAATATCGGTACCTTGGAGCAGCCAGTCATTCTTGCAGAGGAGGAAGCGAGAGAGTGGCTCATACAGCAAATCCATACACCATGAAAAAAGGAAGAGGACAAGTGCCCTCTTCCTTTTCCTATTAAGCCTTTTCTACTTCGCCCTCTGGCTTCTGTCCCATCTTCCCACTACGTAGTGGAATTTCCTTCAGGAACAGCGCGATGATGACAGCGATTCCCGCTACAATCGCTCCAGTTAAAAACGTAGTCGTAATCCCATAGCTCATCGCTTCCCGGATCATATCCAGCATGTGAGTAAACAGCGGTTGCAAATCCGGTGGCAGACTAGCCAGCGTGGCTTCAATTCTCGGCTGATCCAACAAATTTTGCGGATTCGTAAAGAGCGATAGCTTCTCTGCCAGAGCAGGATCGGCTGCTGCGGGATTGTTCCCTTGACCCATGGCTCCCGACAGTTGTGTCATTTTCGCAGACATGCTGGCACTCATGACGGTTCCCATGACAGCAATTCCAATGGTCCCACCGAGGTTGCGGAAAAGCTGCGACGTTGCTGTAGCGACACCCAATTGCTGTGGTGCGACAGCATTTTGCACGGTCAAGGAGAAGACCGGCATCGCAATCCCGATCCCCAATCCGAGAATGATCATGTAGATCACGAGCAAGTAAATCGGTGTGGTTGGAGACATGAAATACATCAGCACCATGCCCAAGGTCATGACGAGAAGTCCACCCAACGCCATCTTTTTATATTTTCCCGTCTTGGTCATGATTTGTCCGGCGATTGCGGAGGTCGCGAGCATGGCGATAGACATCGGCATCGCAACATAACCGGCCATCGTCGGAGAGATGCCTTTGACCCCTTGGACAAAGAACGGCACATAAATGATCGCGCCCATCATCCCGGCATTGAGGAAGAATCCGACCAGATTGGAGACAGTAAAAATACTGTTTTTGAACAAGCCCAGTGGAAGTACAGGCGTTTTTACTTTCATTTCAATTATAATAAACACGATCAACGCAACGATTGTGGTGGCAAACAAACCAATAATTTGCCACGAGCCCCAAGCGTATTTGCCCGGACCATCTCCTGCCCATGAGAAGGCGAGCAGCATCGGTACGATGGTGAGCGTCAAGAACAGCGAGCCGAAGTAGTCGACTGACTCTCCTTCTTGCTTCGGTACTTTTGGGAAATGAATCATGATCAACAAAAAGGCAATTACGCCAATCGGTAAGAAGATCCAGAACACCCAGTGCCAGTCGAGATGGTCGACGATATAGCCACCCATCAGAGGACCAAGCACACTGGATACGCCGAAGACGGCACTCATGATTCCGCCCCATTTTGCGCGCTCGCGAGGTTCATACAGATCACCCATAGCGGTAAAGGCAGTAGACATGATGATCCCGGCACCTGCCCCTTGAATGCCACGATACGTAATCAGTTGAAAAATATCGGTAGAAAACCCGGACAACAAGGCCCCGATACTAAACAACCCGATACCCGTCAATATAAATGGTTTTCTTCCATATATATCGGAGAGCTTCCCAACCAGCACAGAAGCGACAGTGGAGGTCAGCAAATAAATCGTAATCGCCCACGAATAGTAATCCATGCCACCCAGCTTCGAGATAATACGCGGCATGGCAACTCCGATAATAGTCTGGTTGATCGCAGCGAAAAACATGGCCGTAATAATCGCCATCATAATCGTCACTTTCTTTTTCTCTGTTAGCTGTTGCAATCTTGATGCTCCTCTCTTTGTTGCTCTATATTTTTCAGAACCTGGCGATAGATGCGGATTAAGTGTTGCTTGTCTTCATCAGATACGCCGGCAAAAAACTGTTCAATGGTGTTCCTCACCACAGCTTTGTATTGCTGTAGGATTTCTTTTCCTTGATCGGTTATGTCCAGCTGCACGACGCGGCGATCCGTATTGTCACGATTTCTCGTGGCATAGCCGCAAGCAATCAATTTATCAGCGAGACTCGTAACGGCTCCGGGGGTAATATTCATACGTTCTGCAATAGAAGATGCCTTCTGCGGACCGTTCATATCTAGAATTCGCAAAAGCATGGCTTGTGATCCTGACACGAGTGGGTCCAGACGCTTGTGCGACTCAGCCGAAACTTTTCGTTGGAGTTGAATATAAAGCTCTTCAAAATTGACTTGGCTTGGCATAGTACCCTCTCCTGTTTTCGTTATTTAATTATATATGTGATGAAATGTTTACCCCCTAAAACATTTACGAGTATACATCGAATCATGCAGGGAAGTCAAAATCAACCTTTTACCAATTTGACCAATTCCATTAGTCAATATGTGAGTGATTTCGCCATGAATCGGGAAAATATACTAATTTTCGACCGGATTTCATGGAATTTTCAGAGTTGCGATGCTACAATCAGTTTTGGCATTCTTTTCATCTTAGATAAATAGATAGGTGGGATTTGAACGTGTTTGGGAAAAAATTAACCAGCGCATTGCTCGCCACAGCGTTGATGAGCCCGATGTCGGCTTTTGCCGCCCAAGAGACAAAACAGCCAGCAGATGTCGTGCTAACCAACGGCACGGTCTACACAGTGGACATGAAGAACAGCTGGGCAGAGGCAGTGGCCATTCGCGGGGACGAAATCGTCTTTGTCGGCGCAGATGAATATGCGAAAGCACACATCGGCAAGGATACAAAAGTAATCGATCTGAAAGGTCAAATGGTGTTGCCGGGCTTTATCGACAGCCATACGCATGCGAGTAAAACGACGGGACTCATTTTCTCCATTGATTTGTTTGACGGAGGCTCTGTCGAGGAATATGTTGCAACCATCGAGAAATTCGTAAAAGAGCATCCAAACGAACCAACATTACAAGGCCGCGGCTGGAGCAATCCGGTAGTGCCTGGTATCGGTCCACGCAAGGAAGTATTGGATAAAATTGTCCCAAAGACTCCAATCGCACTGACCTCGGATGATGGACATTCTTTGTGGGTGAACTCGGCGGCATTGAAGCTGGCCGGAATCACGAAGGACACACCAAATCCTGAAGGCGGCATTATCGAGCGCGATCCGAAAACAGGAGAACCCTCTGGAACGTTGCGTGAAAGCGCCATGGATCTGGTACTGTCAAAAATCGGCGGATACACCGTACAGCAATACAAGTCCGGAATTGAAGCTTACCAAGAAAAAGCGGTTGAACGCGGTGTAACTACAGTGCGCGACCCGGATATGCTGCGCTATCCGAACGTATTGGAAGCATACGAGGAGCTCGCGAAAGAGGACAAGCTGACCATCCGCTTCCGCAATGCATTGACAGCGAATCCGGAAAAGGGACCTGAACAGGTCGCAGAATTCGTAAAAATCCGTGAGCGCAATCAAAACCCCCTATTCCAAGTCAACGCCGTCAAAATCTTCTTGGATGGTGTCGTAGAAGGCGCTACCGCTTACTTGGAAAAACCGTATGTCCATAAAGAAACAAACGGAGAATTAATCTGGAAGCAAGAGGTTTACAATCAAACAGCTGCCGCAGTAGACAAGGTAGGCTTCCAATTGCACGTCCATTCCATCGGGGATGCTTCTACCCGCATTGCACTGGACGGTATGGAGCTCGCTGAAAAACTAAATGGCAAGCACGATGCTCGCCACTCGCTCGTTCACTTGCAACTGGTCAATGAATCAGACATCGAGCGCTTCAAAAAGCTGGAGGCAGTCGGAATCGTGCAGCCGTTCTGGTTTATGCAGGAAGAGGGCTACTATGATGAGATCGAAGTACCGTACTTGGGCCGCGAACGCGCAGAAAAAGAATATCCGATGAAGAGCTTCCTGAATAAAGGGGTGCATGTAGCATCTTCGTCTGACTACATCGTAACGCCAGAATTCAATCCACTGCACGGCATTCAACAAGGCATTACGCGGATCGAGGATGGTGTAACCGATCCGAGCAAAATCGCCAACCCAGAAGAACGTGCGACGCTTGCTGAAATGATCGCCAGCTTCACGATTGATGGTGCTTACGCCAACCACGTGGATGATATCACAGGCTCGATCGAAGTCGGCAAGAAGGCAGATCTCATCGTGCTCGATAAAAACTTGTTTAAAATTCCGGCCACTCAAATCAAGGATGCGAAAGTCGTGCTGACCTTGGTTGAAGGGAAGGAAGTCTATCGTCAAAAGGAAGCAAAGTAAGAGAGGAAAATGGTCGTCCAATGTGATGACCATTTTTTTGTGCGTGAGGGCGGGAAGGATTCTTTTTGTACGTGAAGAATCAGGTAAACGCTAGGTGGTTTACAAATATTGTATAAATGGGGGGGGGTCAAGATGAACATTCGCAGAGCAAAAGGACAAGAAGCAAGCGAACTGAGCGAGCTAGCCTATCGCTCCAAAGCTTATTGGGGATACAGTGATGAATTCATGGAGGCCTGTCGTAACGACCTGACGCTATCGCCTGCCTATATCAAGAAACACGAAGTATATGTGCTAGAGGATGAGGGCAGCATCAAGGGCTTCATGAGTTTGGAAAAGGATGCTGAGCAAGAGCAGTGGCTGTTAGGCTTTTTGTTCATGGAACCGGAGGCAGTAGGAAAAGGTTACGGAAAGGCTCTGTGGCAGCATATGGTAGAGGTGGCACAAAAGCAAGAAATCTCAGTCATCACCATCCATAGTGACCCGTACGCAGAACCGTTTTACTTGTCGAGGGGAGCAAAGCGAGTAGGTGAAATCGTGTCTACCGTGTTCCCAGGAAGAGTATTGCCGTTGTTGGAAGTGGAGATCGGATAGATACGGAGTATGGAATAGCTGCAGTCTATTCCAATCAGCTGTCAACGCTCAAGCATGGCTTATATGCTTGGGCTTTTTTGCGTTTCCTTTATTATTTCACGATTTTATACCGGATCGCCTTGGCAACTGCCTGTGTACGATCTCCTACGCCCATTTTCTGCAAAATCCGATGGATATGCGTCTTGACGGTTCCCTCGGAGATGAGTAAGTGCTGCGCAATTTGATCGTTCCGTTTGCCGTAGGATAGCTGCTCTAGTACGTCCTGCTCTCTATCAGTCAACTGATCTAACATGACAAGAGGGGGAAGCACAGAATCAGCATCAGAGTCAGAATGAGAGGCAGACTCGTGATTCTTTTGTTGACACTGTAGAACCTCCGCTAGAGCCTTGGCAGCAGTAGCCGTGTAGAAAAGTGCCTCTCCCTGATGGGCCCTGCGAATGAGGTCCAACATATCCTGTGAATCGGAATCCTTTAGCATATAGCCGACAGCACCTGCCCGAATACCATCTACGATGTAATCGTACGTGTCAAAGGTTGTGAGGATTAATACTTTTATCGAAGGATGGAGGCGAGTGATTTCTCGGGTTGCATCGATTCCTGACATGTTTGGCATCTGTACATCCATTAAGACTACATCAGGAATGATTTCTCCTACGAGCTTCACGGCTTCTTCTCCATTGGAAGCCTCCCCGCTTACTTCCATATCCTTCTGCATTTTTATGACATACCCCAATCCTTGACGGATCATCGTTTGGTCATCGACCAGGACCACACGAATGGTCTCTTTTTTGATTTTATTTGCCATGCTGGCATTCCTCCGTATAGATCGCTATTTGTTTACCAAAGCGGAAAGCTGATGTCAATTTGAAAGCCGTGGGGCTCTCGAATGGAATAGGAAAGGTCTCCATTTAATTGCTTGGTTTGTTCTGCGATACCTGTTAAACCAAAGCCTAGTTTGATTTGATGATGATTCGTAATATTTCCATTGTCCCAAATAGACAGGAATAGGAAGTTTTGCTTTTTTTCTATCGAGATGAAAATCTCTGTTGCATTCGAATGTCGAATGGAATTGGTAATAGCTTCTTGGAGAATCCGGTAAAGCGTAATGGTCATCTGCTGTGAGAGCGGAATATCTGGATTGGGACTGATCAAATGCATTTTGATGTCGGTATGCTGTTGGGCTCGTGATAAGAGTATACGCAGTGGTGTGATTCCTAGAGAGGACTTGTCTGCGGCTAATGTATGTACAGACGAGCGTATATCATCGAGGCTTTGCTTGGATACCGAAAGCATGTCTCGCACAGCCTCCTGTGCGTCACTCGGTCCGCCTTGCAGCATGTATTTCAAGGCATTCAATTGAACGATTAACGATGTGAGACTGTGTCCCAAGGCGTCGTGAACATCACGGGCGATTCTGGTCCTCTCCTCCAGGACAGCAGCACGAAGTGTATTCACAGAAGCCTCTTGAAGTTCAGAATGAGCTTTCTGGAGTTCAACATGCGCCTCTTGCAATTGTTTCAGATGCTGCTGACTCGATTCCTTTGCTTGATTTTGAAGAGATAATCCTCGTGCACCGATATACCATCCGATATAGGCCACGACATAGCCTACTACCTCCTCAAAAATATAGTCTTTATAAAAGAACATGTGAGAAAAGGAGCATGCGCCAAAAAAAATCGCATAGTACAATCGGCGGCGTTCAAGAATGTGAAATCCAATAAAAGCTACCAATGGCAAGGATAGACCGACCTCTACCCCTACATATAGAACCTTTATAAATGACACGGTACCAAGAACGATAATGGCGATGTCTTTTTGAAAAGGTCTCCAATTTTTTTTGGGCCTGAGAAACATCAGCAGGAAGCAGAAGATAATGATCAGAGTGATGATAAAGGGAATGGTGGGTTCATGCATGTAAGCAGTTGGAATGAGAAAAAATGAGAACAATACAAAAAAACAAATAAGCAGGAAACGTGAGCGTAAAGATGCAGTTGAAGCGTTCAAGAAGACAACCTCCTTTCTTGGAATACGTACCCATTATAGTTTCATTTTAGCATGCGCTGTCGTCTATCTCCGGGTGTACGGTCTTCTATCTCTGGATAGATAAAATCAAATTCCACAATTTGACTACCCGATAGACTTCGGGGACGAATCGTATAAGTACAATGTGATCTGTGGAGGGGAACTCCCCGAACGATAGTCCGAAAAATAGACAATGGGTAGGAGGCTTTTATGAACGAACTGTTTCAGTTAGCGAAGATTCTACGGGATACGAGCACCGTGTTTTCCACGCTTTCCATGCAAGCATTGGATTCAAGTGATATCACCTGGCAACAAGTTCTCATTCTCGAGCAAATCGCGATAAGCCCGAAAACAATGGGAGAAATCAGCAAGGCGATTGATCTTTCGTATAGTACGACCTCAGGTTTAATCAGTCGGTTGGAACAGATGAACTTGGTGCGCAGATTTCGTGATAAATCGGATCGGAGAATTGTGTGGGCAGCATTGACGGAGCGTGTGACAGCGAATTGGACGGGACAAGAAGGAAGTGCTTGCACACCTGCATCGCTGCATTCCTTGCGCGCGCTTATTTTGGAGAAAGAAATACTGAGCTGATACGCTGAGCTCTCTACAAATGAAGAGGTGAGAAAATTTGAATTTATCAGAACTGTCCATTAAACGTCCGGTCACGATGATTATGATATCCGTAGCGATCTTCATTTTTGGTTTAGTTACCTTTCCTCGCTTGGCTATTGAATTGATGCCATCGCTGACTTCTCCGGTCGCCGTAGTTGTTACCTCTGTAGAGGGGGCGGCTCCAGCTGAGGTAGAAAAGCTGGTTACCAAACCGATGGAAAATGCACTAGGCACGGTTCCGAATTTAGACAAGATCACATCAACTTCTGTTAATGGCTCCTCCTCGGTCATCCTCCATTTCAAGTGGGGAACAAACATGGATCAAGCGACGCTGAATATGCGAGATAAAGTAGATTTGGTCCGAGGGAGCTTGCCTGAATCAGCTGGTTCACCAAGGGTATTGAAATTTGATCCGACAAGCCAGCCAATAATTGATCTGGCTGTAACTGGCGATCAAGATGTCAACAAACTGAAAAAAGTCGCAGATGATTTGATTAAATCCCGCTTGGAACGAATTAACGGTGTCGCTTCTGTCACTGTCACAGGTGGGCAAGAGCGAATCGTCGACATCATCGTGGACCCCGCCAAACTAGCTGCCTATGGATTGACATTGGATCAAATAAAGTCAGCACTAGAAAACAGCAATGTATCTGGATCAGCTGGTGCGATACGGGAAGGTGACGGAAAGACCAGTATCCGCGTGCAAGGAGAATTCACCAATGTGGACACGATTGCACTCACTCCGATCTCTGTCGGTGGGAGCTTCATCCGATTAAGCGATATCGCGAAAGTAACAGACACTATCAAAGAAGTGACCGAGCTGAGCTACGTTGATGGAAAGCCGAGCTTGGCAGTTGCTGTGATGAAAGGCACCGGAGGCAATACGATCAAAATCGCGAAAGACGTAAAGGCAGAGCTAGAGAAGATTAATAGCACGCTTCCAGCAAATGTAGAAACACGTATCGTTTTCGATACCTCCACATACATCCAGAGCTCTGTTGACAACACGGTGGTACATGCTCTGGCAGGTGGTGCCATTGGCGTACTCATGCTGTTCTTCTTCTTGGGCAGTCTGTCGTCTATGCTCATTGCGGTCATTGTCCTGCCTGTATCGATCATATCGACCTTCCTCTTGATGTACATGACAGGTCAAACAATCAACTTGATTTCCCTAGCAGGTCTCACACTCGGATTGGGATCATTAGTAGACTTTGCGGTCGTTATGCTGGAAAACATTTTCCGTCAGCGGGAACAGGGCAAGAGTATGATGGAAGCGGCATTGGTCGGTTCCAAAGAAGTAGGAACGGCAGTAATGGCTTCCGCATTGGCACAAATTTGCGTATTCTTACCGATTGCGCTGACACAAGGTCTCGTTGCTGAGCTGTTCGCACCGTTAGCTTTGACGGTCGTTTTCTCACACATCGCAGCACTCGTTTTCACGTTCTTGCTGGTTCCGATGATGAGTGCTCGTATGTTAAAAACAATACCGGAGCATACGAATCACGAAAACTATCGAGGCATCAATCCGTTGATCTGGTTTAATATCGGGTTCCATAAAGTAGAAAAAGGCTATCAAAGGGTGCTCAAATGGGCATTGGGTCATCGGAAAACGGTGATTGGATCTGCTTTTGCCATGTTGATTGGCTCATTGATGCTAGTTCCATCTCTCGGCGCAGGATTTTTCCCAGATATGGATCAAGGATTAATCCAGGTAGAGATCAAGCTGCCAAAGGGTACCGTCTTGACGGAAACTGAAAAAGTAATGAAGCAGGTAGAAGAAGCGGTCAATCAAGTGCCAGAAAAGAAATTGGTCAAGTCCTCGGTCGGGGGTGGCGACGGTATTTCAGAGAGCGGTGCATCTACTTCTCATAACGCAACGATCGATCTGCAAATTGGAGAGATTTCTACAAGAAAGCGATCAACAGAGGAAATTGCTGTTAGCCTGCAAGAGCAAGTCAAGCATATTGCAGGAGCAGATATTAAGGTGAAATCCCTTTCCGGTGGTATGGGGGGCGGACCAGCTATCTCCATTGAAATTCGCGGAGATGATCTGGACGTCTTAACGGAACTGAGCGAGATTGTGAAAGGGGAAATAGCCAAGGTACCGGGAACGATGAACGTATCTACCAGTGTTCAGGAAATGAGTCAGGAGTTCGATGTGAAGGTCAATACAGAGAAGGCGAGTTTGTACGGATTGACAACAAATGAAATCCTTTCTGCTGTGCGAACTTCTTTCCAAGGTCAAACGGTTACCCAGTATCGTACGGGTGAAGATGAAATTGATATCAATCTCAAGCTGCCAGAAGACTATAAGGAAGATATTAATTACTTGAAGAACCTGCGTATTTCCACGCCGACGGGCGCTCAAATCAGCCTCACATCCGTAGCGACCATCAGCAAAGTCGATGTACCGCCATCGATTGAGCGCAAAAACATGACGCGTGAAGTGACGGTCACAAGCGATTTGATCGGGGATAACCTGCAAGCGGCCTCGACGGAAATTACGAGTATTATCAATAAGCTGAATGTTCCGGACGGATACACCATCGAAATGGGCGGGCAAAGCGAGGATATGGGAAATTCTTTTGTGAATCTGGGTCTCGCGATTGTCTTGTCCGTCGTGCTTGTGTACATGGTTATGGCTGCTCAGTTTGAATCACTCTTTAGTCCATTTATCATCATGTTCTCGGTTCCTCCGAGCCTTACTGGGGTCATATTGGGGCTTTTGTTTACAGGTACGCCTATTACCGTATCTGTTTTGATCGGGTACATTTTGCTGATCGGTCTGGTTGTGAACAATGCGATTGTGTTAATCGACTTGATCAACCAGTTGCGTGCAAAGGGTTGGGAGTTACATGAAGCGATTTTACATGCGGGGCCTGCTCGTCTGCGCCCGATTTTGATGACAACCCTCACGACGATAATGGCTATTGCTCCGCTCTCCGTTGCTGCTGGGTCTGGTTTAGAACTGCAAGCACCAATGGCTACTACCGTCATGTACGGTTTGATTTTCTCCACCATGATCACGCTCATCCTCGTACCTGTGGTGACCGTATGGTTTGATGAGATGGGACAAAAGAGACGCAACAAACGCAAGCAAAAGCAGGAAAAGAAAAGCCTTACCACTTTGGAATCGACAAATGCATGAGAAAAGAGGAGGAACCATTCATGATCATAAATAAAAGAATCGCGATTGTGGCGCTACTTTCCCTTACCTTGATCACAGGCTGCGCAAGCCAGGAGGATGCGATGACGACTGCTGCCCAACCAGCAGAAACGGTTACCCCTGTACAGGTTGCAACAGTGGCACAAGGTGTGGTCACATCTGAGTCTGGACTGACAGCAAAATTGGCACCGAGTGAGGAAGTCCAAATGTCACCAAAAACTAGCGGGAAAATTGCATCTCTCCCAGTAAAGCTGGGTCAGGCCGTAACAAAAGGACAATTATTGTTTACACTCGATACGAATGAGCTGTCTAACAGTGTAAGAGAACAAGAAGCATCTCTTAGTGTGGCAAAAGCGAACTTAACCCAAGCAGGCAGCACCTCTAACCAAAGTTTGGTTGAAGCACAAAATGATTTGACGGAAGCAGAACGAGCGCTTGCTGACGCCAAACTGAATCAACAACGTAATCAGAAGCTGCTTGCAGAGGGAGCGATTGCTACTGAGAAAATGGAAGAGGCAAATACAACGCTCACAAAAGCCCAAATTTCCTACGACAATGCAAAGCAGAAGCTGCAAGGCGCGAAACAAAAAACAGGTGTGCAAGTATCGGCAGCGAGCGTAACGGAGTCACAGGTCCGACTGCAAAATGCGCGTGAGCAATTGGCGAATGCAACGGTTGTCTCCCCCATCGACGGATTTGTCGCAAGCGTGACCGGAGCAGTAGGACAGATGACAGGACAGCAGCCCATTGTGACCATCGTCAAAACGAATCCACTTGTGGTCAAAGCGAATTTGTCCGAAGCAGATGTGACGAAGGTAAAAATGGGAACAGTTGTCAAAGTATACGTGCAGTCTACAGGCAAAACGATTGATGCAAATGTAACGGCAATTAGTCCGGTCATGGATTCGCAGCTCAAAGCCTATCCAGTAGAAATCACGATCCCGAATGCTTCCAATGAATTGAAGTCCGATATGGTCGTGAATGTTACCTTCCCGCAAGGCTCAGAAGGAGCGAAGTCACTGGTCATTCCTCGCAAGGCGGTATTTGATCGTGAAGGCAGACAATACGTGTTCAAGCTAGAAGGGGAAATAGCCAAGCAAGTGGAAGTGTCGACGGGCAACTCGACAAGCGAGTTGATTGAAGTAGTATCTGGCCTAGCAAATGGAGATAAAGTCGTGGTAAAAGGACAGACGCTGCTTGCGGATGGCGGCAAGGTGAGTATTCAGGAGTAAGCAGAAATGGAAGAAAAAAGAGGCGGAGCAGATCCGCCTCTTTTTATTATTAAATGGAAAGATTATCTACTCTACCAAAATTGCCAAACAGAGTATAATTTTAGTTATGGCGGTTGATAAGGAGTCATAAATGAATATTTCCACCAAACTATGCAAAGGGATTGTCCTGCTCATGACAGTCGTGCTCGTCTCCGGATGCTCGATGTTTGCGAGCAAAGATGAATCCACTGAGCGCCAGAAGATAGAGAAGAAACAGAAAATCACCCGATACACGGGTGAAAAAAGTAAGGTGCTGTCTCATGTATACACGGGGCGCAAGGAACTAGCTCTGACGTTTAACGGCATGGGCGACGATAAGATGATGAAAAGTCTTTTGGAGCAGCTAGATGCTCATAAGATCAAAGCAACCTTTTTTCTCCCAGGCATGCGTGTCGCTGAGGAACCAAACATCGCCAAGGAAATTTTGACCCGCGGTCATGAAATCCAAAACAACACACTGAATCAACTGGACATGAGCAAGCTCAGCTACGAGCAGATCTATCGGGAGATTCAGTTGAGTAATGAGGTAATCAAACGCGAGACGGGTATTTCGCCACGCTATGTGCGAACCAAATCTGGCGATGTGACGGATGACGTTCGTTTGGCAGCCGCCCAACTCGGGATGGAAGCGGTCGTCAGCTACAATATCAACCCGAAGGACCGTGATTTGCAGAAAGACGCCAAAACCATCGGAGATTACATAGCTCGCTACATGTCCAGAGGTAGCATTATCTCACTTAATACAGACATCAATCCTGAGGTGATTCCTACCATTCCATTGATCGCCAAGGCAGCAGCGGATATCGGCTACCAGTTTGTCCCGCTCAGTGAGATGGTGAAAAACGGCGGTGAACGCAAGCCGCTGGAACAAATACCATGCTTTGACGCAGTAAAATTGAATCCGCAATTCGAAAATGCCAAGTATGAGCTCGTCTATCAAGTCGACACAAATAAAAAACAGATCGCGCTAACCTTTGACGACTGGGGAAGCGACAAAACCGTAACGAAACTATTAGACATTTTGGCAGAGCATGATGTCAAAGCGACCTTCTTCTTGCGAGCAAAAGGGGTGGAGAACAATCCGAATTTGGCGAGAGCGATGGTGGATGGTGGTCATGATGTGGCAAACCATTCTTATAACCATCCGGTCATAACGACGCTGACAGCGGAAGAATTGCAGAAGGACGTGGTCAAAGCACACCAGGTCATTACCGAAGCGATTCAACAGCAGCCTGTCATGCTGTTCCGTCCGCCGACTGGCGTAGTAGACGATCATACAGCCAAAGTGATTGCAGCCACGGGTTACAAGGTCATTGCGTTGTACGATGTCACCACATTGGATTGGGACAAGAAAAACAGTGCCCAAGATATTGTAAATGGCGTCATGAGCAAGACGAAAAATGGCAGTGTCATTTTGCTGCATATGCTCGATGACATCCACACGATTGAGGCACTCCCAATTGTATTGAAAAGCCTGAAAAGCAAAGGCTACACCTTTGTAAAGATGGACGATATGATCAAACAAAGCCGCTCCGGTAACTAATCCCTTTCTCAGAAAGGGATTTTTTTTGTCTATTTTCGCAAAGCTCGGGCGATTGACAGTAAAAATGCTCTTTGTTATAGTTTTGACGATAATGATAATCAATATCGATATGAGTATTACTTACATTTATCTTACAAACGTACATAAGGGAGGCTCATCATGATTCCGAACAAAACAATAAAAGCTGTCCTTGCTGTCATTTTTGTGTTCTCGCTTTTTTTGACGGCATGCGGTGGAGCAAATACGGCAACGCCAGCACCAGCGACGGATTCTGCTTCCAAGCCAGCTGACAAGTCAACAGAAGCCCCTACTGAGAACAAAATGCGCAGCATCGAAACACCAAAAGGAAAGATTCAAATTCCTGACAAGCCACAACGTATTGTGACCGACTACTACGCAGGCGAGTTGATTGCAGTAGGCGGAAACGTCATCGGTGCAGAGACAGAAGCTTTCAAAAGCCCGTTTACTGTTGAACAATTAAAAAATGCGCAGGACGTAGGTAGCCCGCGGATCAATGTGGAGAAAACGTTAGAGCTCGCTCCTGACCTCATCGTCGTCATGTATGATGACAATTATGAAGCCTTGTCCAAAATCGCTCCAACTGTTTATCTCCCGTACGGTACGGCGACAAACATTTACGATACGGTCAAATTGTTCGGAGAAGTGGTTGGCGATAAAGAAAAGGCAGACAAGTTCATTGCAGACTTTGACAAGAAGGCTGCCGAGGGCCGCGAAAAGTTGAAAGGCATCGTGGATGAGAATGCGACTGTCGGTCTCTACGAGCTGACCAACAAAGGAGATTTGTGGATCTTCGGTGACAACGCGGGACGCGGTGGTCAAACGGTGTACAATGCATTGAAGCTGAAAATGCCGCATAAAGACAAATCCAAAGAGCAAACCGTACAGCTGTCCATGGAAACCTTGCCAGAATACGCTGCGGATTACATGTTCGTGACTTTTTACAACCCGGAAAAGAATAGCGAAGCCTTGAAAACCTTACAGGAGTCGGCTGTCTGGAATGCGACCGCTGCTGCCAAAAACAATCAGATCTTCTACAACGACTACGATACATTCTATCGCTATGACCCAATCGCGATCACAGCACATATTGATATGTTCGTAGATATGCTGATCAAAAGACATGAAGAGAACAAAAGTAAAAAATAGCTTATCATGGAAGCCATCCCTCGTCGGATGGCTTTTTTTCGTCTCACGAAATAAACCTTACAAAATGTAAAGAAAACTGTAAGGAACATCAATAGCTCCTACTCTGGAATTTGGTTACAGTTAATGGCGACGGAAACAACGAACGCTAGCCAATAGATAGAATGGAGGAACGTAGAATGAGTACTGCTGTACTAGAAGTGAAAGACGTTCAAAAAATATATGGGACAAAAGGTGAAAGCCAGTCGCATGCCTTAAAAGGCGTATCGCTGACGATAGAAAAAGGAGAGTTCGTGGGAATCATGGGGCCATCTGGTTCGGGTAAAACGACTCTGCTCAACGTGATTTCCACACTGGATCGTCCAACGGAAGGCTTTATTGAAATTGCGGGAACGAACATTACACAGATGAAGCGTGACCAGCTCGCAGATTTTCGCTCGCAAAGGCTCGGCTTTATCTTTCAAGATTTCAACCTGCTAGAGAATTTGTCCGTGTATGAGAACATTGCATTGCCGCTGTCTCTTCAAGGTGTCCTTTCCAAAGAGATCAGCAACAAAGTAAGTAAAGTAGCACAAACACTCGGGATCGAAGAGATTTTGCAAAAATATCCGGTTCAAATTTCCGGGGGACAAAAACAACGCGCCGCAGCAGCACGCGCACTTGTGCATGACCCTGCGATTTTGCTGGCAGACGAACCGACGGGCGCCCTCGACTCGAAGAATGCCAAAAGCTTGCTGGAAACGATGACAGATTTGAATGAGAACCACCAAGTATCCATCATGATGGTTACGCATGATGCTTTTTCCGCGAGTTATTGCAAACGTATCTTGTTCATTCAAGACGGTAAGCTGTATACCGAGATTCAACGTACGGGGGATCGTCAGCAATTTTTCAAACAAATTCTGGATGTACTGGCCGAGCTAGGTGCATCACATGATGTACGCTAGGAGGTAACGTTTCATGCTGTTAAAGCTATCCTTGTCCAGTATGCGGAAGATGATGAAGGACTATCTGGTTCTGCTCGTGGGTCTGGTCATCTCCATTTCGATTTTTTACATGTTCCAGACGCTTGCCCTCAATTCTGATTACACGAAGAACAACTCGATGATCTCTTCGATTCAGATTGTTTTCAATGTAGGGGCGTTCCTGCTGGCGTTTATCACGATCTTTTATATCTTCTATGCCAACTCATTCCTACTCTCGCTACGGCGCAAAGAGCTCGGAATGTACATGGTCTTAGGGGCGAAGAAGGGGAAAATCAGCCAGATTTTGTTCCTGGAAACATTGACGATGGGAATCATTTCCTTGGTGATCGGTAGCCTGGTTGGTATTGCGCTCGCGAGCGGCATCGGTGTCTTGCTCATGAATCTGTTGGAGATCTCGACAGAGGGTTACTATGCTTTTTATCTGCCGGCAATGTTGATGACATGGGGATTCTTCCTGGTACTCTTTCTGATCACCTCCACGATTAATGCCATTCGTCTGGCTCGTGCTACTGAGCTCGCTCTCATCCGTGCCGAGCAGCAAAATGACAAAATCAAGTCAAAAGGAATCGGAGCGGTATTGGTAGCCATCCTTGGAGTTATCCTGTTGGCTCTGGGCTACACATGCTTGCACCTGCTTATGTACCTGCAAGCACTCGGCTTTATCGTAGGGGCAATTTCCTGCACAATCGGGACGTATTTGATTTTCATCTCGTTGCTGCCAGTTCTTGTACAGGCTTTGAAGAAAAATAAAAAGCTGAATGATAGCAAGTTGAACGCCTTCACTTTCGCCCAGCTGCGCTTTCGGGTGAACAACCTGACCAAAATCCTTGGTACAGTAGCAATGTTGATCGGGCTTGGTGTCGGGGCGATGGCAGGGGGCTTGGCGTTCCAGCAAAACGTCAATTTGTTTACCACGGTGTTCCATGTGTATGACGTGAATCTGCATGATCCGGTTGAAGCGGATTATCAGGCATTGAAAAAAATGAACGTCCTGGAGCAAAATACGTATCGATACAAAGTCGACGACAAGGCGTATTACTACTTGAAGGAAGACTTGCTGGCAAATCCGCTGTTGATTTCCACGAACAGCATTCAAAATTACTCTGCTGACAACAAGCCAAAACTTGTGACAGATCCGCTTCCGAAAGAAGCGTATATCGTAAGTGCGTCAAAAGCAGACAAAGGTAAATACGAAGCCATTCCTGAGGATTGGGACAAAGCGTTATTCACCAATTTTATCAACTACCAGATGATTGAGGGCAAATCTATTCTGGTTGTGGATCAGGCGACGTATGAGCAAACTGCTGGAAGTGAACACAAGGTTCTCCTTGCTAAGGTAGACGACTATTTGAAATACACGCAGGAATTAAAAGCAATGGATGAACATCAAAAGCAACTGATTGGGTCTATCGTTAATGTAAAAGCAGAAGATGTATATACGTCTTCCAAATACAGCACGTATGCGGGCATGTACATTTTCACAAGCGGTACGATGTTCATGGGCTTCTTCCTCGGAATTGCCTTCCTGGCGATGATGGCGAGCTGCCTGATGTTCAAAATCTTGTCCGGGGCTGCTCGTGACAAAGACCGTTACAGCATGCTGAGAAAAATCGGCGTACGTCAATCGTTGCTCGTAGGCTCGATCTATAAAGAGCTGTTCATGGTATTCATTTTCCCGGCGATCATCGGTCTGATGCACGTATTGATCGGTATGGAGATGTTCTCGTTCATCCTCTTGGATCCGTATCTGAACATCTGGATTCCAACGCTGATTTTCGTTGTGATCTATGCGATTTACTATTACATCACGGTTCAGCTTTATCGTGGAATTGTGTTGCCAAAAGAAGCGTAAAGAATTAATCCTCCTCATTTGAGGGGGATTTTTTGCTTTCTAATCGGAGTTGTTGTGGGGGAAGAAGCTGTGGATTTAAAAATTTGAAAGTGACACCTGCACATCCCATGGTTGACAAAGATAATGATAATCATTATCATATCTAACTGGAAGACATGTCCTTTATGTACCATCCTTAATCAGTCAAAGTATCACCTAGAAAAGTAAGGGGGAATTTTTTCATGCGTCTTATGAAATTACCAGTGATGCTTGTATTTTTGTCTGCGATGCTGCTGCTCGCTGCTTGCGGCAATGCTGGGTCAACTGCACAATCTGGTTCCAACCAAGCTGCTACAGCTCAACCTGACGCGGCGAAGCCGGCTGAAGAGCAAGTGCGCACAGTGAAGCACATGATGGGAGAGGCGACTATCAAAGGCACTCCTAAGCGTATCGTTGCATTGGAATGGAGCTCAGCAGAGCATTTGTTGGCCCTAGGTATTCAGCCTGTAGGGATTGCAGATATTCCTAATATGAAAAAATGGGTGAAGCTCCCTGTGGAGATTGCTCCAGAAGTAGTGGATGTAGGGAGTCGTACTTCACCAAACCTGGAATCGATCATGATGTTGAAGCCAGATTTGATTATCGGTATTAAACGAAATGTAGAAGCCAATTACGACGAAATGAGCAAAATTGCTCCAACGATTGCTTTTGATACGAATCCTGCTGAAGGTCAGGGATCACAGTATGATCGAATGATCGAGATTTTCAAGCAAATTGCAGATATCACGGGTAAAAATGCAGAAGCCGAAGTTGCTTTGAAAGACCTCGACAAGACTTATGCGGAAGCAAAAGATAAGCTGGCCAAAGCTGGTGCAGATAAAGTTCCATTTGTCCTTGCGATGGGCTACAGCAGTCAAAATGCGGTAGAATTCCGTTTGTCTACGGATAACTCTACAGCAGCAAGCATCTTGATTAACATTGGTCTGACAAATAAGTATAAGCCTAAGAAATTTGAGCAGACAGGAATGACACTGGCAGATGTAGAGGCACTTCCAGCGTTGCAGGATGCGAATTTCCTCCATATCATTCAAGCTGATGACAACGTGATTGAGAATCAATTGAAGAACAACCCGGTTTGGAACGGTCTTACTTTTGTAAAAGAGAATCGCGTCTACGCCCTGGGCGGAGATTTGTGGCCGTATGGTGGTACCATGTCTGCAAAGATTCTTGCGAATAAAGTTGTAGATCTGTTGGCAAAATAATGAGTTTAGCCAAAAATAAAATGTTCACACGAACTGACATCACTCCAGCCACTTCCTCACAAAGAGGGGGCTGGAGATTGTTCTTGATGGTAGGGAGTGGACTTGTCGCTCTATTAGTGCTTATATTTGTCAGTTTGACACAGGGGATGGCAGACATTTCTCTGCGTTCTGTTGTACAGGCCATTATTGCTCCGCAAGACATTTCCGATCACCATATGATACAAGGTGTCAGGCTTCCGAGAACGGTCATGGGGCTTTTGTCTGGTTCAGCATTGGCTACTGCCGGAGCATTGATGCAGACGGTAACACGAAACCCGCTCGCTTCGGAAACGACACTTGGCGTAAATGCGGGTGCCTATTTCTTCGTGGTGTTCGGGATGGTGTTTTTGCCATCATTCTTGCATGAACACCCGCTTCCATTTGCGATGGTGGGCGGAATACTCGCAGCCGTTACCGTATACTTCATGTCTGGCGGGCGCAAAGGTACGCCAGTGCGTGTGGCATTGTCCGGGATGATTGTCACCTTGGTGTACTCCTCTTTGACGAGTGCCATCATCTTGTTTAATGAAGAGACGACAAATGGCATTTTCCTCTGGGGCTCAGGCTCCTTGAAGCAAAATGACTGGTCGGGTGTAGAATTCAGTTGGCCTTGGATTGTAGCTGGGATTTTGGTCAGCTTGTTCATGGCCAGGCAGCTCGATGTACTTACCCTTCATGAAGAAACGGCGAAGTCATTGGGGCAAAAGGTGGCAAAAACACGGCTTTTCACCATGTTTATTGCGATCTTGGTTACGTGTGTTAGTGTCAGTGTGGTCGGGCCAATCGGTTTCATCGGACTCGTGGCTCCTCATCTGGTGCGATTGTCAGGTATCACGCAGCATAGATGGCTGCTGCCGCTATGTGCCATCTGGGGGGCGGCGCTGCTTGTAGCTTCCGATACGATTGCACGTATGTTCATCAATCATTATGGTGAACTTCCAGCAGGAGCCATCACGGCAGCTATTGGTGGACCGTGGCTGATCTGGCTGGCTTTGCGTGTCTCGCGCAGTATGAGTGCTGGAACTGGAGGCTCGATGAGCGTCGGAGGAGCACAACGCAAAGTTTCGTATCCGTTGATTGTGTGTATGCTTACTGTGCTGCTTGTGGTCGTTTGGATGCTCAGCTTATCTAGCGGAAACTTGTACCTTCCGTGGACAGAGATCATCGCCATTTTCATGGGACAAGGAAACGAGATGTACAGTCAATTGGTGTATGAGCTTCGGATGCCGCGACTGTTGACAGCGATGTTGGCAGGTGTGGCACTCGCGATCAGCGGAAGTCTCATGCAGAGCGCAGTACGTAATCCGCTGGCTGATCCGCAGATTGTCGGTGTCACGAGCGGTGCGGGTGTAGGCGCGATTGTCGTGCTCCTCGTGTTTCCTCAACTCTCGGCTTGGATGCCGCTTGGGGCCGTTGCAGGGGGAATCATCTCTGCTGCGATTGTGTACGCAGTCTCCTGGAGAAGGGGACTCAATCCAATCATCTTGACGCTAGTAGGTATTGCGGTTTCTGCCGCAGGTGCCGCCCTCATCAATATCTTGATCGTACATTCTATGATCTTGGCAGCGCCTGCACTCACTTGGCTGGCAGGAAGTACATACGGGCGGGGATGGATGGAAGTAGGCCGGCTGTTGCCTACGATCCTCGTTTTAGCACCGATAGCGTGGTGGTTAGGACGTCGGGTGGACCTCTTGTCATTTAACGACGAGAGCTCGACTGGATTGGGGTTAAAGGTGCGGATGACGAGGTTGTCTGTGGCAGTCATTGCAGTGCTGCTCGCTTCAGCGGCAGTTGCCAGTGTCGGGGCCGTAGGGTTTATCGGCCTCCTCGCTCCGCATGCAGCACGTATGCTGGTTGGACCTCATCATCGTCGAGCAGTTGTCGTTTCCGCCATGCTTGGAGCTGTATTGCTGGCTGCTTCTGATTTGCTGGGAAGGATCGTCATGATCCCGAAAGATATTCCGGCGGGGGTCGTAGTGGCGTTGTTAGGCTCGCCCTATCTGTTCATGCTGATGTTCCGTTCGACTCGTTCCTCACAATAGATAGGCAGGTACTTGCCAAATAGAAAGATCTCCAACATGATGAAAGTAGAACAGGCTGATTCTGGCAATCAGCTTGTCTACTTTTTCTTGCTATTTCCGGTGATAGAAGGATGTGAATCTGTTGATGATGAATCAAGATTATCCTGGCTTTTTGCTGACCGCCTTTCGCAAACAGCGATTGAAAAATTTTCACCTGCTTCAGGTGGAGGTAAACACCCATGTCCTTTGCTATGTGGCAGAAGGAAGTGCAGAGATTACGGTTGATGGTCAAAAGCAGGTGCTCAACGCCGGAAAGCTCTTGTTGTTGCGCCCGACGACGAAGATAGAAGAATTGCGGTGCCAATCAGGACCGTTGCACATATACAGGCTGCATTACGTGGAAGCGAGACACGATCAGCACGAGAGCGCTCCCGAGAGAAAAGAAGCCAAGGTTTTGGCTGTCTCTACTCCTGCCTCATTTCTGACGGTATTGGAGGAGCTTTCTCATTTGATACGGAAGCGGGACTATTCTTCTTTTTTGCGGAGCCAAGCATTGCTCTACGAACTGCTTGGTATTGTTCATGATGAGCAGAAAAAGAAAGAGGAAAAGGGCATTGGAGCGATTGAGGAGACCATCGCTTACATGCAAAAACATTACCGCGAGTCATTGGAATTGGGAAGCTTGCCAAAACTGGCGGGGTTGACCCCCAGCTCTTATTGCCGTGCTTTCAAGCGTGCGACGGGAATGACCCCCGGGGAGTATTTGACTGGGCTGCGGATGGAACAGGCCAAGGAGCTGCTTGCCCATTCTGGAGGAAGTGTGAAGGATGTGGCTCGTAACGTAGGGTATGCCGATGAGCTGTATTTTAGTAGACTCTTCAAAAAACGAGAAGGATTGTCACCGCAAATTTATATGAAGCAAAGTGACCAGCGGGTAGTCGTGGTCAGCAAGCTGTTTTTGCAGGATCATTTTCTTGCGATGGGCATTCAGCCGATTGCTGCCCCCTCCTTCCCGAACTACTTTGAAACGAGGACGGGCTTTCCTTCTTATTTGCAGCAAAAGCTGCGCGGGACAAAAGCACTGAATGCAGAGCAGTTGATCGATCCGAAAGAGATTTTGACTTTGTCGCCTGATGTGATCGTCAGGATGAATTTTTTCCACAATCGAGAGGCAGGGGATTGGGAGAAAATAAAAGGAACAATCTCCTTTGACGGTTATCCAAACTGGATTGACTACCAAACCAAATTGGCGACGCTCTTCAAGAAAGAGAGTCAGGCAGAGAAAATTATCAAGCACATCGACAAAGTGGAAAAACAAGCAAGAGATGCACTACTGCCGGTTACACGCACGGGTGAATGGACGATGATTCGCGTGCTTGCGGATGAGGTGCGACTATATGGTGTAGAGGGACACGCCCTCGCAGACTTGTTTTATCACAAGCTTGGATTTGCGCCTGATCCGAATGTGACCCACGCTGCCTATAAACCCCATGCGCTCAACGATCTGATCGAATTGAATCCGGAGCGAATCATCGTGTTCTGGAGTGAGCGGGAGCATGTGGCAGCGCTGTGGAACAACCCGCTGTGGAGAGACTTGCGTGCGGTGCGGGAAAATAAAGTGTACCATCCCGCCAATCACGAATGGGACCCATGGGGACCTTTTGGCAGAGAGCATACGATTCAAAGGAGCATAGCGTATTTTCTCCAGGTCACACAGGGGTAATCTGGTCCATGGTAATTAGACAATCATGTCCATAGAAAAGTAAGAGGAGTCTCTATATACTATCAATTGATAATTGTTATCACTAAGTTGATAAGCAGAAGTGGGGGCACTCTCGATATGAAAAGTAAGACCAGTTTACGTACCATGCGCCACATCATGACCAGCTTCTTCGCGCTGTGCTTGCTGGTTGTCCTTGCCGGTTGCGGAGGCAATGCCAATCAAGCTCAACAGACGCCAGCTGCATCGGGAACGACGACTGAGGCTACTCCAGCACCAGCGCAAACAGCACCAGCCGATTCTAATGAAGTACGTGAAGTGAAACACGCAATGGGCACCACTCCAATTAAAGGAACACCAGAACGCGTGGTTATTTTAACAAATGAAGGTACCGAAGCCTTGCTTGCACTTGGCGTTAAGCCAATCGCTGCTGTACAGTCCTGGGATGAAGATCCTTGGTATCCTCACATCAAGGATGAGATGACAGGTGTAGAAGTGTTGGGCTTCGAAGACCAGCCGAATCTCGAAGCGATTGTAAGCCTGAGCCCTGATTTGATCATCGGAAACAAAGTACGTCATGAAAAGATTTACGATCAACTGTCCAAAATCGCTCCAACCGTATTCTCTGAAGAGTTGTCTGGTAGATGGAAAAGCAACTTCACGCTCTATGCAGAAGCACTGAACAAGAAGGCGGAAGGCGAGCAAGTTCTGAAAGAATTCGACGACCGTGTAGCTGCTGCGAAAGCAAAGCTGGGTCCTAAAGCTTCTACTAAAGTATCCGTAGCGAAATTCTCCAAAAAAGGCGTACAAATCTATCAAAAAGATACCTTTAGCGGTGTGCTGCTCGATCAGCTGGGACTCGCACGTCCAGCTTCCCAGGACGTAAACAACTTTGCAGAAATGATCAGCGAAGAAGGTATGTCCGCTATGGACGGGGACATCCTGTTCTACTGGGTAACGGAGCCAACGAAAGAATCTAAAGACATTGCGAACAACGCGAAAAAATGGATGGAAAGCCCAGTCTTCAAATCTCTGAATGTGGCGAAGACCAATCAAGTTTTCCAAGTAGACGAAACGGTTTGGAACAAAGCAGGCGGCATCAAGGCAGCGAATCTGCTGCTCGAAGATATCATGAAGCGCCTCGATGTGAAGTAAGAAGAATACGACGTCAAAGCCAAAGACCTCATCCGAAGTATGGATGGGGTCTTTTCTTGGCATAATATGGGATGTTCCGCTTGGTTTATGCACCCTAAATTTCCCAGTCGTTTGTTCAACCATGACATTTGTCATGTCCTCGACTTGACGTTTATGACTACAGCGGCTAGACGCTATTTTTTACAATAAAGATAGAATATTGCGTCCGGCGAATTTACATGTCCCTGTACGCTTCGATCGAGGAGGAAACAATTGATGCATCAAGCTAATATTGCCGAGTTGAAAAAGAATGTTGCCCCCTTTGAAAAATCAGATATGAAAAAGAGTATCCGACAGCTGATCAATACGCTAGTTCCACTGATTCTACTCTGGTACGGTGCTTATCTCAGTCTGTCTGTGTCCTATTGGCTCACGCTGCCTATCGTCATTGTCGCAGCCGGCTTTGTCATACGTACCTTCATCATTTGTCACGATTGCTGCCACCAATCCTTTTTCAAAAATCGTCTGGCGAATGACATCGTTGGTACGATTACCGGTGTGCTGACCCTCGTCCCTTATGAACAATGGAAAAACAGTCACAATATTCACCACGCAACGAGTAGCAACCTCGATAAACGAGGCGTAGGTGATTTGTGGATGATGACTGTCAATGAATATCTCGAGGCTTCTACTTGGAATAAAATCGCTTATCGGCTGTATCGCAATCCGATCGTGATGTTTGGTTTGGGACCTATTTTTGTCTTTTTGCTTCAGTATCGGTTTAATGTGAAGCGAGCTCGCCGCAAAGAGCGGTTGAATACGTATTTGACGAATGTGCTGCTGGTCGGTCTTTATGCGCTTTTGATCTGGGCGGTTGGCTGGCAAGCATTCCTGTTGATTCAAGGTCCGATCTTTTTCGTCTCTGGCTTGTTTGGGATTTGGCTGTTTTATGTGCAGCATACGTATGAGGATTCGTACTTTGAGAACGATGAAGAGTGGAGCTACGTGAAAGCAGCAGTAGAAGGAAGCTCCTACTACAAGCTCCCGAAGGTTTTGCAATGGATCACAGGCAATATTGGTTTTCACCATGTTCATCACTTAAGCCCACGCGTACCGAATTACAACCTGGAAGAAGCACATAACGAGACACCGCCGCTTCACATGGCGACAACGATTACACTGGCGGCCAGCTTGCAGTGCCTGCGTTTTCATTTATGGGATGAGAGCAACAAACGTTTTGTGAGCTTCAAAGGCATCAAGCGGCTGGCTGCTGCTCAATCGGAAGCAATCATAGATGCACTCCAAGGCTCCAAACCAAGTTTGGAAGGAAAATAAGCCTGCCATAAACCTTTGAATTCCGATACACTTGAGAGAGTGGCGAAGAAAAGGTGGGCAAGTATGCAGAAGCAGAAGTGGTATCACATTCTTCAAAAAAATACGGGCTTGAGCCCTTATGTGTGGGTTGTCTTCTACATCCTGCCATTCTATTTCATCTTTCGGTCCTCTTCGACGTACGAAGCTGTGATCGGAATCATCATGATCATTTTGTTTTTCGTTTGCTATGTATTCTCTTTCCTGTCAAAGGGCTGGCTGATTTACTTTTGGACGAGTGTGCAGATTATCATATCGGTCGCTATGACCTTGATGTTCGGCTATGTGTATTTTTCGCTCTTCCTGGCGTTTTTTATCGGGAATATCCAGAACAAGATCGGTTTTGCTACGCTATACACAATACATTTGATTAGCACCACCATATCAGTCAACATCGGCTTTTTCACCAAAAACACTCAACTGATTGGCCAGCTTCCGTTTGTTTTGGTTAGCATGATTGCAGTCATTCTCTTGCCCGTGACCACGTACAACTGGAATAAGCGAGAGAAGCTGCAGGGAGAGCTGGAGCATGCGAACAAGCGGATTTCAGAGCTGGTCAAGCTCGAGGAACGCCAACGCATTGCCCGTGACTTGCACGATACGTTGGGGCAGAAGCTCTCCTTGATTGGGTTGAAAAGCGATTTGGCGAACAAGCTGATCAACAAAAATCCTGCTCTGGCGAGAACGGAGCTGGAGGAAATCAGGCAGACGGCGCGTATCGCTTTAAAAGAAGTGCGGGAAATGGTCACGCAAATGCGTGGGACGCGGCTAGAAGATGAGATGTTTCGGATCAAGCAAATTTTCAAGGCAGCGGAAATTGAATTCGTGCTGGAAGGCGATACGAATCTAACCAACACTTCGCTGATGACGGAAAACGTGTTGTGCATGTGCCTGAAAGAAGCGGTCAACAATATTGTGAAGCATAGCAATGCCACGGACTGTTCCATTGTCATCGAGCCCACTCGTACCGACCTCGTCGTAAGCGTAACGGATAATGGAATCGGAATGGCGGAGGAATTGGTTTACAGAGGCAACGGTTTGCGTGGGATGAAGGAACGGCTGGAATTTGTCAACGGAAGCATGGAAATCCAGTCCTCGGAGTCTGGAACACAGCTAGTGATTCGGGTACCCAATGTCTTCAAACAACCAGAACAGGAGGCGGGAGGATGATTCGCATTGTCATTGCAGAGGATCAGCGGATGCTTTTAGGAGCCCTTGCTTCCCTGCTCGATTTGGAAGAGGATATGAAGGTCGTCGGCAGAGCAAGTAATGGGGAGGATGCCGTCAAACTCGTGCATCAGCATCAACCCGACATTTGCATCATGGATATCGAAATGCCGGTCAAAAGCGGATTAGACGCTGCCGAGGAATTGAAAGGTAGCGGCTGCAAGGTGATGATTCTCACGACCTTTGCCCGCCCAGGTTACTTCGAACGAGCGCTAAAGGCAGGTGCTAACGGCTACTTGCTCAAAGACAGCCCAAGCGAAGAGCTGGCTAGCTCGATTCGCAGTATCATGGCAGGCAGACGAATCTATGCGCCTGAGCTGGTGGATGAGGCATACGGCCAGGAGAATCCGCTGACGGTGCGGGAAAAGGAAGTCCTGCTCTTGATCGCTGACGGGAAGAACACCAAGGAGATTGCCAGCCAGCTGTACATTACGACAGGGACTGTGCGGAATTATATCTCCGTCATTCTCGACAAGCTCGGTGTGAGCAATCGAATTGAAGCGATTATGCATTCCAAGGAAAAAGGCTGGTTTAAGTAGCAGACCAGCTGGAGGAGGCCCTTTCTGTTTTGGCAGGAAGGGTTTCTTTTTTATGGGGTTAATGACTAAATCCAGAAGTTAAGAGAAAACAGACATGATCAAAGTATAATATAATAGACATAATGAATGGAATGATGGGTGATCTGGTATAGTTTCCATCGATATTGCAAAGGGAGGCTTAAAGTGAATCTAGAAACCGATGATCCCAAACAAGTTGTTTTACAGGTTGGAGGGGTATTAAAAAAAATTCGTAAAGAGAAACATTTGAGCCTTGAAGATTTATCAGAATTATCCGGTGTGAGCAAGCTGACACTTGGAAATATTGAACGTGGAGAAACCAACCCAACAATCGGGATGTTGTGGAAAATTTCGAAATGCTTATCGATACCACTCTTGGCTTTATTCTCATCTGAAAACAGTGTGAATCTGTCCAGAGCTGGGAAGGGACTCAGAATTGCTGGGGATAATAAAGATTGGGTCATTGAGCCAATCTTTCAAAACGTAAGTAATGAAATGGAAACGTATCGAGCTTATTTACAACCGAATAGCTCATACTATCCAGAGAAGCATCACCACAATACAACGGAAATTGCGACAGTCATGTCAGGGACCCTTTCCATTCATGTCAATAATGAGTCATACCTCTTGAATCAATACGACTCAATTAGTTTTTGTGCAGATGGCACGCATTCATATATAAATCAAACCGACGATCTTGTTGTGATCCATATTATATTGAAATACGGGGTCTGAAAATCGATCCCTTGTATTTTCATAGACGATGACCCTTTATCGACCGAATGGTTGCTAGAGGGTTATTTTTTTGGAGGATAGATATTGGACAATCGTTGTTTGTTATACTATAGTATATGTTGTTTGGATAAAAGTATATTATAATATGCTTTTTATTTCGGTTTTGAATGAAGGAGGGAAAATGATGAGCACTCAAGATATAAAATCAAATACAAATGTCACTAGATCAGCAGCTTGGGTGGTTATTGTAGGCATTATATTTATTGCAGCTAATTTACGAGCTCCTTTAACCTCGGTGGGTCCTCTAGTTGGTCTGATTAGGGACGATGTTCATATTTCGAATACCCTGGCAGGTATGATTACCACGTTGCCCCTAGTAGCCTTTGCACTTTTTTCTCCTATTGTTCCTAAATTAGGACGAAAGTTTGGAGTAGAAGTCATGATTCTAATTTCCATCATCCTTCTTACTTTTGGGGTTATTTTGCGTTCTTTCTCAGGAATCACTACTTTATATATCGGTACTGCTGTTCTTGGATTGGCAATTTCCGTTTCGAATGTATTGTTGCCTAGCCTTATTAAACAGGAGTTTCCTGGGCGAATTGGTTTAATGACTGGTGTATATTCCGTTTCTATGAATTTATTGGGGGCAATAGCATCTGGTATTAGTATCCCCATTGCAGTTGGATTAGGAATTGGTTGGCAAGGGGCATTGGGTATATGGGGCATTCTTAGTTTGGCATCCGTATTATTTTGGTTACCTCAAATGAAACGACGCAATAGGGAAACAGCCACCGTTCAAAATCAATCGGCTGATAGCAGTGTGAATTTATGGCGTTCCGCATTAGCGTGGCAAGTAAGCTTGTTTATGGGACTCCAATCTATGTTTTTCTATGTACTTATCACATGGCTACCTGAAATCTTAAAACAGCAAGGAACAAGTTCCGATCAATCTGGTTGGTTACTTTCCATGATGCAGTTAGCCTTGCTTCCATTTACTTTTGTCGTTCCGATTATCGCAGGGCGTATGTCCAGTCAACGTTCATTAGTTACGATTACGACCATTTTGCTTTTAATGGGAACGCTTGGATTACTTTACGGAAGCTCGAATTTTATTGTTTGGTGGATCATCCTGCTAGGAATTGGTGGAGGTTTTGCATTTAGTTTATCGATGATGTTTTTTGGCTTACGTACAGAGAATGCCCAACAGGCTGCAGAGCTGTCCGGTATGGCTCAATCAGTTGGATACCTACTTGCTGCAATTGGCCCGACCTTTTTCGGATATCTGCATGATGTAACGGATAGCTGGACTGTTCCACTTCTACTTTTGGTTTGTGCGTCAACCTTGCTCTTTGTATTTGGTCTAGGTGCAGCTAGAAATCGTTATATTGGTTCAAAGGCAACGAGTACAATACCGCCAAAAGCAATGTAAGCAAACGATCCGTTATCTCTCCAACGAATAAAAACAGTCACTCACCATCTTGCCCGCAATTTCAGTGCTTTCGGGCACGATTTTATCCAGCTTCATTCCAGCCTTCTCCAAAACGCGTCGGGAAGCCACATGCTCTTCGGAACAAACAGCCGTAAATTTTTTGAATCCAAAAGTATCCACAGCGAAATCAAATACGCGTCTGATTGCTTCCGTTGCATAGCCCTTGCTTTTGAATCCGTCCAGTATGATGAAGCCTACTTCCGCAGTGAGATTTTCTCGGTTACGGGTGCAGATGCTAATCAAGCCAACGTCGTTACCGGAGTCGGTTTCACGTATGATCCAGGTCAGCCAGTGGGTGGATTCGAGGCTCCACGGAGCGAGTTCTTTCTCGAAGTTACGACGGATATCTTCCTCGCTCATGGTCGCTCCAATATGCTCCATCAGTGTCGGGTTGGAATAGATGGAGCGGATCAGCTCCCAATCGGGTAATGCCACTTGAGTGAGAGTCAGGCGCGTACTGAGAATTTGATTATTCATTGGGATTCTCCTTTAGGAATTGTAAGGAATATTTATAATAGTATACGCTGTTGAATGAGAAGGAAAGGAGTCTATCATCAAGAGTGGGGCTGTTCATCAAAAAAGGCCGTCGACTTTCTCGACAGCCAAAAGAGTTCCTTGCATCGTCTGTTTTTGTGGGCAATAGAGTTATCGACTATAGATGTTTCGAAGCTCATTGATGTCGTTTTGGGTAGGAGCAGTGATTCTCGTTAACCAAGAGTTATTCATGATCGAGTGATCCGACCTATGATTTAGTCGTAGTACATGTCCAATTTCATGAGTAGCCAAAGCTTCTAAATAAGTTGCGTTTCTGTTGCTCACTCTGTTCCATTGAATGACGGTGCCACCGGTAACTCTGGAACCATTCGATTGCCACCAGCCAAATCCATCATACCCCCTCGCATAGCCTTCACCTAAGGTAATGGGAGCATTTTGTGTTGGTGTTAATGAAACGATGCCTGTGTTGTTCCAATTTCGTATGGCATTTTCATAAGCCTGTCTAAGAGCAGGGATATTCGTCGTAATGGTTACCTGATACGAAACGAAGGGATTGTTTTGATCGGCTGCAGGTGGGTTTCCGCTAATAAAAGCAGAGGCAACATAGTACTTCACGCCATTTTTCTCGTAGAAGAACCATCTATTATCAGGGGCATTTGTCCAAAAGTCATTGAGCGAGGTACCTCGGGTCCAACCTGAAAATTGTACACGGGTATTTGGTTGAAGCTTGTCGATGATAGTAGCAGAAGTAGTCGGTCCGGTAAGGATATTGACAGGGATCGAAGCGGATACACCGCTAAAATCCACGCGATATTCGGATTGATCCTGAGCGTTTGTCGGCGTAACAAAATATCCATTTACAAGAGTGACAAGAGTAATGATGAGCAATAAAAGTTTGCCCAAAATTCTTTCTAACATCATGAGGCTCCTTTCCAAGCAAGAGTTTTCGTGTTTCCCAGTACAGTTCTCTGTGGGCCTCCTTCACCTATGTTTTTGAATGCAAAAACAATTCCATTTCTACTAGTCCATCTCTTTTAAGTAGTTTGAAATTGTTTTTCTAATGGTAAAATACAGATCCAGTATTTTCAAGTTAATTACAATATTTTTACAATATTAGAGCGTTTTCACCATACCTTCTACTTGTTCATGCCATTGCAATAGTCGTTTTTTACCGAAAATGATCGGGAGGCTTGATCAAAAAGGACGAATGGGGGAATAAAAAAACCTACCCTTTTCATAAAGAGTAGGAGTTGGAGTCCTCAGTCTATGGTCAAAGAGGAAAGGGAAAAAGCTGATGTCGATTGAGTTTCGACGTCAGCTTGTGGATGAGATGTATGCGATGTGCTTAACTATTGAGGATGCGGTTATCCAATGATTCTGATTAGCCTATAGGCGCTTGATCAGGTTCATTGTTCCCGATGATCTGATAATGATCCATCCATCAGGAATAGGCGAGCCAAGCATCACCCATACCTCCTGCCCAGAAGAAACGTTGTTCAAATTTTTAATCAGGTTCATACTTCCAGAGCTTCTGATCACAGCCCATCCAGTTGGAATAGGGGAGCCAAGCATTACCCAAACTTCCTGATTAGAAGAGGCACTGTTAAGATTTTTAATCAGGTTCATAGTCCCAGTACTTCTGATCACAACCCATCCGTCAGGCATAGGGGAGCCGAGCATCACCCAAACTTCGTAACCAGAAGGAGCATTGTTCACATCCTTAATCAGGTTCATATTGCCAGAAGATCTGATTACGACCCAACCGCTTGGAATAGGGGAGCCGAGCATTACCCAGACTTCCTGACCAAATGCGGCATTTTTGATGATTGTTTTTGCGGAGGATGGCGCCTTCTCCTGTAGAGGTAGAGCTGCCCCTTGGGCTTGTGCGGCTACACTTGGTACTGCGACAACTGAGCTTAATGTCAGGATGATCAGGGCTTTTTTAAACATGAACATCAACCTTTCATGACAGGAGTAAATGTAGCTCTGAAACGATCATCGAGTGGATGCCAGATGTTGAGGTACTCTATACAGAATAATGAGATGGCTATCATCACTCCTCCCAAGACTACCTATATATACCATTTTATAGGATATTTTCTTTTTTTACTTTAGGAGATATTGTCGAATGGTAGACAAAGTAGACGACAATTTTGCACCATACACGATTTGTTAAAGGAACGAAAGAGAATCGTTCTTGACTATTTTTCTGAATAATCTGGACGAAGGCGAGGTAGTGTGCTACAAATAAAGCTAAGTTGAATTTATAAAGTCATTGGAGAAACTAACATGAAGCAGCAAGGTGAACGAAGGAGAGACGAGCATGGCAAAAGATGAATATGCGATTGGGCTGGACTTGGGTGGGACCAAAATCTTGGCTGGTTTGGTTGATCACGCAGGCAGGATAATCGCACAAAAGCAGCTGCCGACCTTAGCGGAAGAGGGAGAAAAGGCAGTGGTCGAAAGGGTGCTTTCTGCTACTTATGATGTCCTATCAACAGGCAGCATCGATCCCGAAAAAGTACGCGGCGTAGGAATTGCTTCCGCTGGAGTGATTAACAGCGCGATCGGTGAAGTAGTCTTTGCGAGCAATCTGGGCTGGCGAAATGTCCCGATTGGCGCCTTGATTGCGCAAAGGTTCGGACTGCCCGTCCGGCTGTTTAATGATGCGAATGCAGCGGCAATCGCGGAGTGGCTGTGGGGAGCAGGAGCCGGCACACAAAATATGATCTATGTCACCGTCAGCACAGGCGTAGGGGCTGGAGTGATCAGTGACGGTCGATTGGTTTGCGGGCGGGATGGGAGTGCGGGTGAGTTCGGCCATATCTCGATCGATTGGAACGGACCGCCATGCCGCTGCGGCAATAGAGGGTGTCTGGAAAACTACGCTTCGGGTACTGCCATTGAAAACGCCGCTCGCCATAAGCTGGCAACCACATATGAGTCAGTCACGGCCAAAGCAATCTGTGAGGCTGCACTAGCAGGAGAAGCTTTCTCCAAGCAACTCATCAAGCAAGCAGGGTTTTACTTAGGAGTCGGAGCAGCCAATCTGCTCTATTTGTTTAATCCGGAGGTCATCGTCTTCGGAGGTGGAGTTATGAACGCATCTACCATACTCATGCCGGAAATTGAGAAGAGCATGAGGGAGAGATGCATCCCTGGATTGGCGCAGGAGGTACGTGTCGTCCTTAGCCAGATCGGGGTGGAAGCTGGAGTGATGGGAGCGGCAGGGGGAGTTTTTGCGCTAGATCAACCAGGAGAGAAAGTACCAAATTTTTAGTTGGAATCTATATTGCAAAAATTAAAACAATTTTGTATTATCTTATTAATTACTCCATTGAAAAAACTAATTAACGGATGAGAAGCAAGGAGGAAGAGAACATCATGGCAAAAGTGAGAGTTGCGGTGATTGGTGCAGGATCCATTTCAGACATGCACTTGCAATCGTACCAGCAAAACGAGTGTACAGAAATTCGTGCCGTCGTCGACTTCAACGAGGGGCGCGCTCAGGAAAAAGCACAGAAATACGGGGCCGAGACTTACTACAGCAAGCTTGAGGATGCTTTCACAGATGAACAGGTAGACGCAGTGAGTATTTGTACGTGGAACAACACGCATGCAGATATTGCCATCGCTGCCCTTAGAGCGGGTAAGCACGTGCTTTTGGAAAAGCCTTTAAGTACAACTGTTGAAAGCGCTCTCCTGATCGAAAAGGCCGTAAAAGAGAGTGGCAAGCTGCTCCAGGTGGGCTTTGTGAGAAGGTACGATACGAATGCGCAATTGCTCAAGCGGTTCATCGATGCGGGCGAGCTGGGTGAGATATATTACGCGAAGGCATCCTGTCTGCGCCGTTTGGGCAATCCGGGAGGCTGGTTCGCAGACAAGGACAGATCTGGCGGAGGTCCACTCATCGATCTTGGCGTGCATGTCATTGATCTGTGCTGGTACTTGATGGGCTGCCCAAAAGTAACGACTGTCAGCGGCAATACATACAACAAGCTGGGCAATCGCGCCAACGTCAAAAATCTCTCCTTTTACAAAGCAGCTGACTACGACCCTACCCAAAACACCGTCGAGGATATGGCCAATGCACTCATTCGCTTTGAAAACGGAGCGTCCCTTTTGGTAGATGTGAGCTATACCCTGCATGCGAAAAAAGACGAGCTGGCCGTCAAGCTGTACGGAGACAAGGGAGGCGCAGAGGTGGAGCCAGAGCTGTCCATCATTGCAGAAAAGCATGACACGATCCTGAATGTCAGCCCGCAGATGGATAAATTATCGTTTGATTTCAAGCGAGGCTTCCAAAATGAGATCGATCACTTCATCGCATGCATATTGGGTGAAAAAGAAACGCTCAGCCCTGTACAGGATGGTGTGGAGATGATGAAGATTCTATGTGGCATTTACGAATCAGCTGCGACCGGAAGAGAAATCGTATTTACCCGATAATCGGCAGGTAAGACCAATCCATGGACATCCAGATATCACCCATAGAGTAGATGAAGACAAGGGGGAAAAGAAATGAAAAAAGCATCGTATTTGCGAACAGCATCCGTCTTACTTTTTTCAGTGGCTTTACTTTTCGGATGTTCCAGTGGCGGTGGCAGTGGTAGTGGTAGTGGAACTCCGGCAGCTTCCAATGGAGGGGCAACGACGGGAGCGCCGCAAAAGGATCAGATGGTCATCGCCGTAAACGAAAACTTCATCACAATGGACCCGCAAAATACAGGGGATGCACTGTCATCAGGCGTCCAAAGCGCGATGTTTGAAGGGCTTCTGATTTATGACAAGGATTTGAAGCTCATGTCGGGCCTTTCGACTGAATATTCGGTGAATTAAGATGCGACAGAGTATACCTTCAAGCTCCGGCAAAACGTGAAGTTCCATGACGGCACACCATTCAATGCCGAAGCGGTCAAAATCAACTTCGACCGGATGAGCAACAAAGACAACAACCTGAGAGCCTATCGGAACTACAAATACATCAAGTCCACAGAGGTTGTCGATGAGCACACAGTGAAAGTGACGTTGAACCAGCCGTTTTCCGCGATGATCAACAAGTTCACGACCGGAATCATCAGCCCGGCGGCTCTGGAAAAGTACGGCAAAGACATTACCAAAAATCCAGTCGGTACAGGTCCATATAAATTCGTGGAATGGGTGCAGGGTGACCATCTGACAGTAGAGCTGAATCCAGATCATTGGAACAAGGGAGCGGCCAAGGTCGGTAAAATCGTCTACAAGCCTGTTCCTGAAAACGGCTCCCGCGTAGCCATGCTGAAGACGGGTGAAGCCGATGTCATCTATCCGTTGCCGGAGCAGCAAGTAGAGACACTGAACGGTGAAGAGGGGGTAAAGGTAGAGCGCACACCTTCTACGATCACCCGCTATGTCTCGATCAATATGCTGAAAAAGCCGTTTGATGATCCACGCGTTCGCCAAGCCATCAACCATGCAGTGGACAAGGACGCGTTCATTAAAGTCGTGAAATCCGGATACGGCACACAGCTGGAATCCGTGATGTCCCCGACGATTGCGCACTATGCGAAGCAAGGCGCCTATGAATACAACATCGATAAAGCGAAGCAGCTTTTGAAAGAAGCAGGCTACGAGAACGGCTTCACAACGGACATCTGGGGCAATACGAACTCGGATACGATGAAGGGCATGCAATTCATTCAGCAGCAATTGCAAAAGGTCGGCATCACTGTTGAAGTGAAATCGATGGAAGAAGCGACGCTGTCCGATGAAATCTACGGCATCAAGTCGCCAGAAGAAGCAAAAATGAACATGTGGTACGTAAGCTGGTCCTCTGCTGATCCAGACAATGCGATGCGTTCGTTGTTTAGCAGCGAGAACTTCCCGCCTGCGGGAGCGAACACGGCTTTCTACAAAAATGACCTTGTCGACCAAAGCATCAAGGAAGCGACACAATCGTCAGACCAAGATAAGCAAAAGCAACTGTATGGAGTCGTGCAAGAAAATGTGTTTAAAGATGCACCATGGATTTTCCTCGCAGTCGATGAAATCTTGTACGGAAAACGCGCGAACGTGAACGGGGTTTATATCACACCGAGTGGCGGCATCTATGTAAGAGAAGCGGCGTTCCAATAATACTTGAAGCAGCGTTCGGGCATTGTCTGCCGCTGGGCGCTGCTTTCCTTTTAGGAGGAACCGTACCATGTTCCGTTATATCGTGAAGAGACTCATCGAGATCATCCCGATTATTTTTGTCGTGTCGTTGCTCATTTTCTTCTTTATCCATCTGGTTCCAGGTGATCCTGTTCGTTTGGCGGCGGGAAAAGAAGCGACCTTGGAAGAGATCGAGCGGGTGCGCCAGGAGCTGGGCTTGGATAAACCATTGCTTACCCAGTACGTCAACTACATGCATAACCTGCTGACAGGAAATCTAGGACACTCCTTGAAGACGGGGCTTCCCATTAGCGATATGTTTGAAAACCGTTTTTCCGTAACGATGACGTTGACATTTATGAGCCTGGGCTGGGCATTGGTGCTCGGACTGCTGATTGGGACGATCTCTGCTGTTTTCCGCAATAAATGGCCGGATTACGTAGGGATGCTGACGGCGATTTCTGGTATTTCCTTACCTGGATTTTGGCTGGGGCTCATTCTCATACAAGTTTTTTCTGTCACGCTGGGCTGGTTTCCCACTGGTGGGGTCGAGAGCTGGAAAAGCTACGTGCTTCCCTCGTTAACCTTGGGAGCAGGAATCATGTCGATGCTGGCCCGTTTTACACGGTCCTCCCTGCTCGAAACATTAAAGGAAGATTTTATCCGAACAGGTCGGGCAAAAGGGTTGAAGGAATCTGTAGTCGTTCGCAAGCACGCCCTGAAAAACTCAATGATTCCGGTCGTGACCATCGCCGGATTGCAATTCGGCTTTCTGTTAGGCGGATCGGTTGTCGTGGAGACGGTGTTTAGCATTCCGGGTATGGGGCGTCTGTTGATCGATTCCATTGCTTTTCGCGATTATCCGGTCGTACAGGCTGTCATTCTGTTGTTTTCACTGGAGTTCATTCTCGTGAATCTTCTGGTAGACATCTTGTACAAGGCACTGAATCCGAAAATCCGTTATGACAGCTAATGGCAAGGAGGTGACGTAAATGGAGGTAGTAAAAGAAATCGGGCACAACGTTGTAGTTCCCACTGAAAAGAAATCCCGAGCCAGCGAGTTTTGGAAGAAGTGGAAAAAGCAAAAGACAGCTTTCTGGGCAGGGTTTTTTATCTTGTTTTTGTTTGTGATCGCACTGTTTGGCCCGTGGATCGCGCCATATGATCCGTACGAGCCGAACTATGATGTGACGTTGCAGACTCCATCCATGGAGCATTGGGCAGGGACAGATGAATACGGACGAGATATTTTGAGCCGCATCATCGTAGGAACAGGAATCTCTCTTGGTGTCAGCTTTTCTTCAGTGCTGGTAGGTGCAGTAGTTGGAACGGTATTGGGCTTGATTAGCGGATATTACGGCGGGTGGCTGGATCGCCTCATCATGCGGTGGAGTGACGTCATGTTCGCTTTTCCCGATTTGTTGCTCGCAATCGCCATCGTTGCGATCCTCGGCCCGGGATTAACGAATGTCGTCGTGGCGGTAGCGGTGTTCAGTATTCCATCGTTTGCGCGTTTGATTCGCGGCAATACCTTGGCTGCCAAGGAAGCGGTGTTTGTAGAAGCAGCGCGGTCCATGGGGGCAAAAAGCAGCCGGATTATTTTTCGTCACATCTTTCCAGAGACCGTCTCCAGTATGATCGTCTTTTTTTCCATGCGGATCGGAACCTCGATTTTGGCAGCATCCAGTCTCAGCTTTCTCGGTCTGGGGGCAAAGCCCGAGAGTCCTGACTGGGGGGCGATGCTCAGTATGGGGCGTGATTATCTCGCCACTTCTCCTCATGTGGTCATCATTCCCGGGATTGCGATCTTTTTGACCGTGCTGGCGTTCAACCTGGTTGGGGATGGCTTGCGCGATATTTTGGACCCGAAAACGAAGAATTAAACGAGGGAGATGGGGCAGATGAGTGAGAACATCATGGAAGTAAAGCATCTGCAGACGCAATTTACGAGAGACAACCAGAAGACAGTCGTCCTCGACCATGTCAGCTTCCATATAAAAAAAGGCGAGGTGCTTGGGCTGGTTGGCGAATCGGGCTGTGGCAAGAGCGTGACCTCTTTGTCGATCATGCGCCTATTCAAGGACACGACTGGTGAGATTACTAATGGCGAGATTGTTTACAACGGAACGAATTTACTCTCAATTTCGGAGAGTGATATGCGCCGTATTCGCGGGAAAGAAATCTCGATGATTTTTCAGGAACCGATGACCTCGCTCAACCCGGTGATGAAAATCGGAGAGCAATTGATGGAAGCCATTCGCTTGCATCTCGGCTACTCCGACCAAAAGGCGCGAGAACAAGCAGTGAGCATGCTGACAAAGGTGGGCATTCCGCGGCCGAGCGAGATTATGGGAGAGTATCCGCATCAACTCTCCGGCGGTATGCGGCAGCGGATCATGATTGCGATGGCGATGTCCTGCAATCCTAACCTGTTGATCGCCGATGAGCCAACGACGGCACTCGATGTCACGATTCAAGCACAAATCCTCGACGTAATGAAGCAGCTTCAGGCTGACGAGCATATGTCGATGCTGTTGATCACGCATGATCTCGGCGTCGTGGCAGAGATGTGCAACCGTGTCGTGGTCATGTATGCAGGGCGTGTCGTGGAGGAAGCATCTGTTTACGACTTGTTTGATGAACCCAAGCATCCGTATACCAAAGGCTTGATCGGCTCTGTCCCCAAAATCGGGCAAAAGCGCGCACGGCTTGATTCGGTTCCGGGCAACGTACCGACACCGAACAATATGCCCAAGGGCTGCAAATTCGCTCCGCGCTGCAAGGATGTCATGTCTGTCTGCTGGGAAAAGGAGCCCGCCATTACGTCGGTGGGAGAGGAACGTTCTTGCCGCTGCTGGCTCTATCAAGAGGAAGGTAGGGATGTTCATGTCTAAATCACTGGTCGTGGTAGACGGTATCAAAAAAACGTTCCCGATTGATAGTGGTCTATTAAGCAGCAAAAAAAGCGTAAAGGCAGTGAATCACGTTTCGTTCGAGATTAAGGAAGGCGAGACGTTCAGTCTGGTCGGAGAGAGTGGCTGCGGCAAGTCGACGACAGGGCGCTTGGTCACAAGACTTTTGATGCCAGATGAGGGCAAGGTTTGGATCAATGGTGAAGAAATCTCCAAAATGAATGAGACAAAGCTGCGGGAAGTACGCAAGCAGGTACAGATGGTTTTTCAGGACCCGTACGCCTCACTGAATCCACGCATGAAAATTCGCGATGTGGTAGCAGAGCCTCTTCTCATTCATACGAAGCTGTCTACCCAAGAGCGGGATCGGATTGTAGCCGAAATACTCGAGGTCGTCGGGCTCTCCAGCTATCATGCGGAGAAATTCGCCCATGAATTCAGCGGAGGGCAACGGCAGCGTATCGGAATCGCTCGCGCCTTGATTCTGAAGCCGAAGCTGATCGTCGCGGATGAGCCAGTTTCCGCTCTCGATGTGTCGATTCAATCGCAAATCTTGAATTTGCTAAAAGATTTGCAGGAAGAATTTCATTTAACCTATTTGTTTATTTCCCACGATTTGAGTGTGGTCGAGCATATTAGCGACAAGATCGGCGTGATGTATTTGGGGAGTCTCGTAGAATCCGGCCCGAAGGAAACGATTTTTGCCAATCCCGGGCATCCGTATACAAAAGCGCTGCTCTCTTCTGTTCCGATTCCTGATCCACGGGCAAAGTGGGAGCGGATCATTTTGCAGGGAGATGTGCCGAGCCCGGTGAATCCGCCGTCAGGCTGTCTGTTTCATACGCGCTGTCCGTTCGTGATGGACATATGCAAGACGACACCGCCTGCATTGCGGGAAGCGGCAGACCGAGATCATTTTGTCGCTTGCCATTTGTGATTTGAATAAAAGGGATGGTTACATGCGTAGGACGGGTGATTTAAAGCTGATCCAGGAACTGAATCGCTCCATCATATTCGATACGATCCGTCATTACGGGCCCATTTCCCGGAGTGAAATAGCGAAGCGGAACAAACTGAGTCCTACTACCGTGACCTCGGCTGTCAGTGAGTTGATTCGTGACTCGTTCGTATGTGAGGTGGGAACAGGAGAGTCAAATGGCGGACGCAAACCGATATTGGTCCAGTTTTCTCCTAATAGTCGCTTTCTGATCGGCATTTCGATCTCTGGCTCGAAGATTACGATTGCCGAGATGAATCTGGAAGCTGCGGTCAAACGAAAGGAAGTTCACTCAATCAAGCAGTACCAAGGGGAGAGTGTCCTCGCTTATTTGATGGACATCATTGAGCAATTTTTGCGTGGAGCCGTGAGTCTGGAGACATGTATGGGAATCTCGATTGTCACGCAAGGCATCGTGGACTCGGTCCATGGGGTGATTCGCTATAATCCGAAGCTCCGCTTGCAGAACGCCCCTGTGAAAGAAATGATCGAGCAGCGTTTCCAGTTGAAAACATGGCTGGATAACGACACGAATGCGTATTTGCTCGCCGAGAAGACTATCGGGGATTTCAGTCATTATCAAAACATGCTGTACGTCACGATTGGGGATGGATTGGGAGCGAGTATTTTGATGAACGGTTCCATCTACAGGGGCTTTAAAGGCGGGGCCGGTGAGTTCGGTCATACCACGATTGATCGGGCAGGTGTGCGGTGCGACTGCGGAAATGTTGGCTGTCTGGAAAATTACGTGAGCTGGCCAACGATTTACTCCAAGCTGGTCTCCTCGCTTGCGAAAGGAAAGATGAGCCGCATCTCGGATTTGGTGGAGCAGGATGTTGGCCGGATTACTCCTGCGGTGTTTCGTCAGGCTTTGGCAGAGCAGGACCCGCTTGCGGTCAGCATTTTAGAGGAAACCGCTTCTTATTTGGCTTCGGGGCTGGTCAATCTGATTCATTTGTTCAATCCGGAAGTCATGATTCTGGGCGGCGAGATTGCCTTCGAAAATGAGCTGTTGATCGCAAAAGTAAAAGACTACGTGGGGGAATACGCGCATGGAATCCTGACGGAGGAATTGGAGATTCGGCCGAATTCGTTGGGTGAAAATGTAGAGGTCGCTGGAGCTGCCGCTGTTTTATTGCAGGATACGTTTCAGTTTTCGCTATAAGGGTTGTGTCAAGCAGTCCACAAAGCTCGAGGAGAGGGGGAGCGGGATCATGGTAAAAGTTGTGGTTGCAGGGGAAGCGGGAACAAGCGTCAAAAAGGCACAGGCTTGGCTTCGGATCAAAGAAGCAGAGATTGTAGGTGTGGCAGATAGCTTGTCTTCTTTGCGTGAAATCTTGCAGGGAACAGAAGTGGATATCGTGGATATTGGCTCGATTACGGACAGCGCTGACCCATGGGTGGCGCTTGCTGCCCAGGCGGGAAAGCATATTTTATACGCAAACGATTCTGCTCTAGGGTGTGAACGAATCAGTTTGTGCGATCAGCATGAGATCGTGCTGCAATTCGCAAATACACTGCGTTTTGCCCCAGAATACGAGCAAGCGTACGAACAAATAAAGAATGGGGCCATAGGCAAAGCAGGCGTCATTCGCTTGCGAAGAGGTGCTCCTGTATCGGCTGAAAATGTAGGGAAATGCATATTTCAAGAGCTTGGAATACGTGAATTCGATTGGCTGCGCTGGACGTTCGGCGAGGTTGAGCGCGTGATGGCACGAGAGGTTAAGCGCACGAATGAGTCAGGACAGATCGTCCATTATGCGCTTGTCATGCTCCGAATGGCAAGTGGGGCAATTGCGCATGTAGAGCTATCTTGGGCGGAGGGGGCCGAACATGCTTCCTTTGAGCTTACCGGTGATCAAGGAATGATTGCGCATGATAGCCGGGAAAGCACCCCCATTCGCTGGAGTCGGGGAGAGCAGTTTCTTTCGACAACATTCCCTGGGATGGACCTGATGCAGCGACAGCGGGAGCATTTCATTCGCTGTGTACAGAAACAGGAAGTGCCACGTCTGCATTCTCGTGATCTGCTCGCTGCTCTCGATGTCGCTTTGGCGGCGAGAGAATCGGTCAAGACGGGACAACCTGTGAAGCTCATGCACGGAGGTGACGAGGGATGAAGGTAGGAATCATCAGCTTCGCCCATATGCATGCGCATAGCTACGCTTCTTATTTGCAAAAGCACCCGGATGCGCAGCTGATAGCAGTCTGGGATGATGACTCGCGCCGTGGAGTGGAAATGGCGACTGCCTACCAGCTCGATTTTTACGAAGATCTGCAAGCCTTTTTACTATCTGGTATCAACGCGGTCATTATTTGCTCGGAAAATGCCAAGCACAAGGAGCACGTGATTGCGGCAGCACGAGCGAAAAAGCACATTCTGTGCGAGAAACCAATTGCTACTGAGATTGCGGATGCACGCGAAATGATTCAGGTCTGCAAACAGGAAGGTGTCATGCTTCAGGTAGCCTATCCTGTTCGTTTTGCACCCGTGATGGAAAACGTCAAACAGATCGTTCAGTCAGGTGCTCTCGGAGACATTCTCGCCATCGATGGCACGAACCACGGACAAATGCCAGGTGGCTGGTTCATTGAAAAAGAGCTGTCTGGCGGCGGGGCAGCGACGGATCACATCGTCCATCTGATGGACCTCGTACGCTGGATGCTCCAAGACGAAGTAAAAAGCGTCTACGCTGAGCTGGACACACGCTTTTACGAGATTGAGGTAGAGGATTGCGGCCTGGTTTCCGTGGAAATGGAGTCTGGCGTGATCGTCGGAATTGATCCGAGTTGGTCGCGGCCGAAGACGTTCCCGACGTGGGGAGATGTGACGATGCGGATTGTCGGCACCAAAGGTACGTTGGACGTCGATGTGTTCAAGCAACACGCGCTCTATTACAATGACCGCGATTCGACTGCAAAATGTACCTTGGGCTGTGGATATGGATGAGGGGCTTATTGCCGATTTTGTGCAAAATGTCAGGGAAGGCCGACCTCCGTCAATTACAGGAGAGGATGGACTGCGCACACTCGAAGTGGTGAAGGCAGCCTATGAATCCCATCGTCTCAAGCAAGTCGTGACTGTCAACAAGGTGCATTTCTCATCATGATGAGCAGTAGCCTTTCTATACAATAAACCGAATGAGGTGGAACGGATGAAAATTGGATTGAGCACTTACAGTCTGCTGACAGCAATCCGAGCTGGGGAAATGGATGTACTGGATGTCGTGCAATGGATCGCCGATAACGGCGGCGAACACATGGAAATCGTGCCGTACGGTTTTACGCTGGTCGATAACGACGAATTGGCAGACGCTGTTCGGGATAAGGCAAAAGCGGTTGGGATTGAGCTGTCCAACTACTCGATGCCGACCAACTTTATTCAACCAGACGAAGAAGCCTTCGAAGCAGAAGTCGCACGTGTAAAAACACATGTCGATCTGCTGCACCGCATGGGTATCAAGCATATGCGCCACGATGTGTCCGCCTTTACTGTTCCCGTAGAGGAGACGACGATCGAGTACTTCGAAAAGCATTTGGCTGAGATGGTCGAGGGAAGCCGCCGAATCGCTGATTATGCCGCGCAATTCGGAATAACGACGACAATCGAGAATCACGGCTGGCTGGTGCAGGCAAGTGATCGCGTGCAGCGTGTCTTGCATGAGGTCAACCGACCGAATTTCAAAACGACGCTGGATATCGGAAACTTCATGTGCGTAGATGAGTTATCGCTGGTCGGTGTGCAAAAAAATCTGCCTTACGCTTCGCTCGTGCATTTCAAAGATTTCTATTTCCGGCCGTCCTACCATGATCCAGGCGCAGGCAAATGGTTCAAGACCGTCAATGGCAACTTCCTGCGTGGAGCAATAGTCGGCCAAGGCGACATCAACATCCGTGAGGTCGTCAAGCTGGTGAAGCAATCCGGCTATGATGGCTATATCACGGTCGAGTTCGAAGGCATGGAGGATTGCCGCGAAGGATCCAAGATTGGGATGGACAACCTGCGACGTTTTTGGGACGAGGAGTAAAACGGTAATAGATCAAACGGCATTTGGGGAGTCCCAAACTGCCGTTTTTTCTTTGGACCAAAAATAAAAAACCTCTCCTTTATCAGGAGAGGTGATGGAGACTTTAGAAGGATTGCGAAGTTTTTGGATTCGCACCGTATTTGTTGTCTCCTTCGCTGTCTTTGCACAAGAATATGAGCAAAACAATTGCGCCGATTAAAGGAATAAACGAGAGAAGGATCCACCAACCGCTTTTTCCAGTATCGTGCAATCGGCGTGCAGTTACACTCAAACTAGGCAGTAAAACAGCTAATGAATAGATCATGCCTAAAATAGATCCTGTACCAATTAAGTAGTCTACGAGAGCAATTACCATAGATACGATGATGTTGAACAAAGTAAACATCCAATATTCTTGACGTCTAGCTCTTCCTTCAAAGGCAACATATTTCTTCAATACACTTGTATACCAATGCATGATAATTTCCCCCTTTCTTCTAAATTTTGACACACTTCGATATTTTATCACTAAACCAAGGGGATTAGAACCATATCCTGTAAAGTTTTACTAATGCTATTGAATCATTTTTGTATAGGACAAAAGTAATGGGTATTTATGAACGAGGTGGAGGAAAAAGTAAGAGCGAACGAGTTTTGGATGCTACCACAGGGGGAAATGCGCTTGGAACAAAAAACAGAACAAAACGTTACGCTGCATGGCTTCAACAATTTGACTAAGTCACTCAGCTTCAACATGTATGACATTTGCTACACAAAAACAAAAGCGGAACGGGAAGCGTATATCGAATACATAGATGAACAATACAATGCAGAGCGATTGACGAATATCCTGAAAAACGTGTCGGATATTATCGGCGCACATGTACTGAATGTCGCCCAACAAGATTATGTACCACAAGGTGCGAGCGTCACTGTTCTTGTATCCGAGGGGCCAGTTGTAGAAGTCCCTACTGAATCTTATGAGGAATCCCCCGGACCTTTGCCAGAAAATGTGGTGCTGCAATTGGACAAGAGCCATATTACGGTGCATACGTACCCCGAGTACCATCCAACGGAGGGCATCAGCACATTCCGGGCTGATATCGACGTATCGACCTGTGGCGAGATTTCTCCGCTCAAAGCACTCAATTATTTAATTCGTTCGTTTGATACAGACTTGATGACAATTGATTACAAGGTGCGCGGTTTTACCCGGGATATACATGGATACAAGCTGTTTATCGATCACGACATCAGTTCGATCCAAAATTATATTCCCAAGGAAATTAAGGAATTGTTCCACATGATTGATGTGAATGTATACCAAGATAATATTTTCCATACCAAATGCAAACGCAGGCAATTTGATCTGAACAATTATTTGTTCGGATACACGAAGGATAAGCTGACTCCGGAGGAGCAGGAGGATATTGCAAAGCAATTGCAAATAGAGATGGACGAAATTTACTATGGGAAAAATTTTGTGAATTAATTAGTAGCTCTAGTGGGGAAAGAAGCGCATTTCCAGTCTACGCTTCGGCCTACGCCCCGCTGTGGGTTAGACTGTCCACTCCGGGAGCCGCTTCAAAAGTAGGAGTTTCGTTGAGGTATTCGCAGAGTTGAAGCTAAAAGCACTCCCTCCATTCAGCCCTCCGCTTTGTCGGGCTCCAGAGGCGCTTGGACTGGAAATGCGCTTCTTTCTACGCAGCTTGTTGTGCTTTCTAAAAGTGAAATACTTCATGCAGATTACACAAGATGCTGAAACAAAAGATCATCTCCCTCAAAAAACTCCCAGACATAACTGCCAAAAAGGTCTAATCCCCCGAAATAATCATCTGCTGTTCGAAAGTCATGTCACATGTTTGGAAGGAGACCGCCCGAACGAAGAGAGGATACAGGCGACTGGAAAACATGTGGCATGGCTTCTCCCGACCTCAACAGTTGGAGGTGAATCTTTCATTTTTAGTAGGGTTCAGATAGTATGCCCGAATCTCCTCCAGCGTTTTTCTAGCAGGCTGCACGAATTCGCGGTCCCAATCTTCCGGAGGGGAATCCAGCGAGATGCCCTTTTCTTGCAAAGTTCGAAACAGCTCCTTATCCGCTTGCGTAGGTATCCACCACGTGTAGACGGGATTCGTTTTGCCATTGAGAAACGATTCGAACATAAATTTCACATAGGTAGCTGTAGAGAGTTCGCCGTAATTGACGTCGAATTCAGGCTCGGGTGCCGGATAATCCTCTGGATAGCGGAACGGGCCAAAGTGAATGGAAATACCGAGAAAGCCGACAGGTGGAATGTTGTTTCCATACCCCGGAAGGGAGAACGGCAGATCGGCTGCGAAGTGCAGACGAATCATGACGGAGTTGATGAATTGCCGTTCGAAGAAACTTTCTTTTTGCCAAATGCCGAGTTCTCGTGAAAGCGTATCCCAGTGAATAATGGACGTATTGTGCGCGAGCCAGAAGGAGGACGACATCTGTTCAAACGTTTTGTAAAATTCCTCGTCGTGATTATGGAATGGATCGATCATGTCGAACAGGCTGAAGCACCCGTGTTTTCTCCTCCATTTTTGCGCGATGATCAGAAAATCAATCAATCGTTGGATTCGCAGCTCGGGGCTGCTCTCATTATTGGCAAACAGATACGTAGCTTCTATCAAATCGGCAGTGAAGTTGCCGTTAACAAAATCCCAGTAATTGATTTCACCAGCTTCTACGCGTTCTTCATTAATCCGATTCGTGTCCGTTTCCCATCGCGCAAAGGTGGTGACATCAATGCCGAAATAAAGCTCAGGCAAGAGATCGCCAAAAATATGGAACCGATAAGGGCTGGATTGCTGGAACCAAGTTTTAATGAAGTCCAAGCGAGAAGAGGGAGACACGACTGCGGCCCGCTCCACATAGCTCGTTTTGGCAACGGTTGACTCGAATTCTTCAACGGATGAGGCGATCGCCACGAAAGGGGCTGCTGAGGTCAAGAAGTCCACTCCGTCTTCGTCGTTGTCGTATTGCACAATCATGTGCTGGAAGGTTGCTTCAGCCAAGGGAGATAACACGAGCTGATTCCAACGATGTGCGGTTGTATCGTCAATAGCGCCGATGACGACGACGGGTTTGTCTGATTCCCCGCGAAAAGAAATAGAGGCACCGTTTTGGACGAAGATCTTGTTTTGGCAGCGTACGTTGATGGAGGTACCTGCTTCAAAGCTGATTGAAGTCCCAGCAGTTATGATGGCATCCTCTGGTCCAATCATGTACGGACCATTTTCTACGGTAAATTCCTCCGATTGATGGATGATCCCCGATAGGCGTTTGTACTTATCCACGTGCAGTTGATAGATGTGCTGCGGGTCTGGATCAGGCCCAATCGTCAGTTGCACGTAGTAAAGACCATCCTCCTCCGGAAAAAAAGGAAGGATGATGGGGGCGTTCGGACTATATTCAGCTTCTGCGAGTTTGGTTCGATGGATGTCATAGATTCTGAGGGTAGTCAAAGGATGCGTCAGGTTACTCATATGGATTTCAATAGCGTCTGTAGAAGCAAGAAAGAGCTTGTACATCTCCACCTTGGCTTCAAGGTTAGGAGAAGCTTTTCGGATGCGTTTGTCCGTTTCCAAAATAGTTGTAAACGAGCTGACGGTCATGTAAAACAGGCTCCAATCAAAATGGTATAGGCATAATGGAATAGTCCACTAGTAATTGACGCCTGAATATAGAAAAAGTTTTGAGTTTAGCGGGGTCTTTTGGTCTAGAAAATAAGAAAAAGGATAGGGGTCAGGTGATTTCTGACGATCCTATCCTTCTTCATATGGGAGAAATTCTTTATTTACCGCCCGCCTGCGTGAGCATTTCAATCATTTCTTTGTAGCCATGCTTCTTCGCATGCCCGAGAGGCGTTACGCCATCGTGATCAGCGAGATTGACAGTTGCTTTGTGCTCGATCAGGAGCTTCACGATTTCCTGATGCTTCTTGCCACCATCGCCCAAAATCACTGCTTCTAAGAGAGCGGTCCAGCCCAATCTGTTGACGTGATCAATGTTGATATCAGAGGTGGTGAGCAGTTCCTTGACGATCTCGACATGTCCACGATCAGCTGCTGGAATCAAAGCCGTTCCGCCAAAACGGTTCGTAATGGTCGTGTCGGCACCTGCTGCTATCGAGGCTTTTACGAATGCGAGCTGGCCTGCTGCGCTTGCGAAGAGCAGGGGATTGTCTAAGTTGTTGTCTCGGATGTTGATGTTGGCGCCGTGTGTAACCAACAAGTTGAAAATGTCGAGTTGAGCAGTGTGGACCGCGATCATCGCAGAGGTGCGGCCCCTACTATCGGTAGCGTCAATATCCGCCCCCTCTGCAAGCAGCCTCTCAATCGCTGCTTTGTCTCCTTGACTGGTTGCTGTCAATAAGGCTTGATTTAGCTTATCCATTTCAACTTTCACCGCCTGGGTTGCTTGCTGCTCGCCACTCGCTAAAAGGGTATTCCAATTCATCTCACACCCAGTCAGAGCAATGGCGATCGTCATAAGACCAATACGCAGTATAGCGAGCCCACATCTTTCTGTTGATTTGGATACCTGCATCACACAAAGACTACCCCACTGTCAGCTCAGCAGAAGATTTGCCAGCCCAATCGCCGACAGGTGTTACCGTGTATGTGGTACCTGCTTTCAGTTTACCATCCTGCTGGATGTCAAACACGCCTGTGGTACCTTTGCGGCTGGAATATTTGTACGTCGCCAGCAGTTTTTCTCCGTCTGCACTAGTGAGTTCTACGCTGCGTCCGGAGAACAGCTCGTCTCCCGGGTCCTCTGTCAGGGTAATGGTGATAGAAGTTTCACTAGCTGCTTTAGCTTCGCTGATTTCGAGTGGAGCGATTTCTTTTGCGACGAAGGTAGGATTCCCGATATTCGCCCAGTCGGACGTAATGGTATACGTAACGCCCGGAGTCAGGACTTGGCCTTCTGGGAGACGGAATTTAATTTCTTGCTTGCCGTCTGTTGATTGTGTGAAAGGCACGTATTTCGCTACGATTGGTTGTCCGCCTTCCGGTGTAATGGTCACTTGTCTTGCTTGCATGGAAGGAATGATTTGATACGTTTTGCCGTCTGCACTGTTGTTTTGATCCAGCACCAATGCATTTGCTCCACGTCCGCCGCTGTAGGCAGAGATGATGTATCCGTAATCAAGGACACCATTTGCACGCAAGGACTCGACTTCAAACGTGTCGTTTGTTACTTGTCGTACTTCCGTCATGTCGATCTTGGTTGCGTTGCCTTGGAAGGTGCCCGCCTTTTTCCCTTTGTAAGTCAGCTCGTAGGTGATTCCTGGTTTTTGAACCGAGGTCGGCACAATGTAAGTATTGGTAGAACCCGTTTTCAGACGCGGCATGTTAGTCAGTGTCAGACCTTCGCTGAAGACAAAGTCTTCTTTTGCTTTTGCAAATGCTTCGTTTTCTGTGGTCAACGGAGCGTCGAAGGTCACAATCAATGTAATTTCGTTCAAGGCTTGTACATTCGTGATGCTCGCTTTGTCAGAAGGCATCGCCTGACGAGCCGTATTCAACAGATAAGCGGCTTCGCCGCGAGTAGCGGTGCTGTCTGCTGATAAGAAGCGTTCTGCCCAGTAGTTAACGGACTTCGCATCGCGCTTGAGCGCTTTTGCAACGACTTGAGTGAGCTCAGCATCCGTCACAGTTCCACGCGGATCGAACTTGCCATCTTTAGCTTGCATAATATCAAGAGATACCAGGTCAACCGCGTATTTGTAGAACCAATCATTTGTTTTCACATCCGTGAAGGTTACGGATTTATCTGTTTTGCCGCCTTGCAAACCAAATGTGTGCGAGACCATTTTTGCCAGTTCAGCGCGCGTAACTTGATTGTGAGCGTTGGAGTTGCTTTGCATCACTTGCAGCTTGGCGAGCTCACTAACCGCTTTTTGAATTTCTTGTGCACTCAGGGGAGTGGAAGCTGCTTGTACGTTCAGTACAGCGTAAGGAAGGGATGCTGTGCCCAAAACAGTGGCGAGCATCATGATTGCAATTTTATTGGAAAACTTTCTCATCGGTTGGTCCTCCTTTAGAGTCAGTTGTTACTTGATTACCTATAGGATAGACGAGAGACCTAAACTGCCAAGAAACAAGAGATTAATAGAATCTAAAAAAGTTCTTAAAAAAAGATAAAAAACCCCCAGATTTGACGTAGAGCGGAAAATCCGTCCTCGTTTTCGCTGAAGGTTTTTGTAATGATCATGGTGTTCACGCTTAGACAGTAAATCGGTAACCGGCACCCCAGACCGTCTCGATATACTGCGGGTTGGACGGATCGACTTCGATCTTTTCACGCAGCTTGCGAATGTGCACCGTAACGGTCGCGATATCTCCGCTGGAATCCATGCCCCAGATTCGTTCGAACAGCTCATTTTTGTTAAAAACTCGATTCGGGTGGGTTGCTAGAAATTCAAGCAGATTGAATTCTCTTGTCGTGAAAATGACTTCCTGATTGCGTACATAGACTCTTCGGGATACTTTGTCGATGACGAGACCGCGAATGTGAATCTCTGCGTTCGATGGTTGAGGTTGTCGGGCTGTCAAACGCTCGTATCTTGTCAGATGGGCTTTGGCTCTGGCTACTAATTCGCTTGGGCTAAACGGCTTTGTAATATAGTCATCGGCACCGAGATTAAAGGCGCGGATTTTATCGATCTCTTCTTTTTTGGCGGAGACGATCAGGATCGGCACTTCCTTGACTTGTCTGATCTGGCTGCACAATTCGAAGCCGTCCATGCCCGGAAGCTGCAAATCAACGATGATCAAACTGTAGTCGCCATTGATTGCAAGCGGCAAGCCCTCGTTGCCAGTGTGGCATAAATCGACCTGAAAGCCGTTCAGTTCAAAATAATCTCGCTCCAGCTGAGCGATGGTCGTCTCATCTTCAATGATGAGGATGCGTGAAGACATGGGAATGTGCACCTCCTATTGTTTGTGGGTACGTTTTAACGTAAAGAACAGGCTGGTACCTGCCCCTTGCTTGCTCTCCACCCAGATGGTGCCACCGTGACCCTCGACGATCTGGCGCGCGATGGAGAGTCCGAGACCGCTACCGCCCGTGGCAGAATTACGGGATTGCTCCACCCGATAAAAGCGTTCGAACAGGTGAGGAATGGCTTCTTGCGGGATACCGATGCCGTTGTCTTTTATTTCAATGGTCGCCCATTGGTCGTCCGCTTGAACCGAGACGTAGATGATTTTCTCAGGTTTATCCATGTATTTTTGCGAGTTGCCAATAATGTTTAAGACAGTGCGCTTGATTTTTTCCAGATCGGCGATGACCAGGGTGCCTTCGGCTGTACGCTTATTCCACTGAATCGTAATGCCCTTCTTTTCCAGATCGTAGTGTAGCTCGTCGATACAATCATCCAAAAACCGCACGATATCTACATGTTCAAACGTAAAGGGGACTTGTTTCAGATCGAGCTTGGAGTAGAGAAACAGCTCATCGACGAGCATGTCGAGGTCTACTGCTTTGGAGTAAATGATGTTCACGTACTTGTCCATTTTCTCTGGGGTATCAGCTACACCATCGCGGATTCCCTCGATGTAGCCTTTAATATTGGTAATCGGTGTACGCAAATCATGCGAGATGTTGGAAATCAATTCTTTGCGACTTTCTTCGTCCGCAAGGCGCAGCTGCACGGATTCCTGCAATCGTTTGCGCATGTTTTCGAACGCTTCGTTCAGTTGTCCAATCTCGTCCTTCGTGTGCAGATGAAGCTCAAAGTCCAGATTGCCTTCCTTGATGTACTCAGCCGAATTGCGCAGTAAATCAAGCGGCTTGACGACGCTGCGGGTAATCCAGCGGTACAACAAGACGTTTGCAATGACAATGACGCCGAGGAGGAGGAACACGAGAATCGGCAGCAGTTTGCGGATAACCTCACCAAATGGACTGCGTTCGCGGATTACAAAGACACTGCCTTTTGCGCCATCTGAAAACTTGAAGTCAAACTTGGCATACGCATAAAATCTTTCTCCGATGTTGAACGTGTTGCGAATCTGGTTGTTGTTCAAGTCATAGGGGGGCAAGCTGTTTTCCAGCTCGGGCTGATTGATGGTTGGGGAGGCAAAGACTTGATTACTCTCCCTGCGGACATACAGGCCGGCTCGTACCGTTTTAAGCTTGAAATCGTAATCGGCAAGCAGCTCCTGGTTTTGCAACTGATCCGGCTCATTCTTGGCGAGATATTTCAATTCAAGGAAAATATTCTCTTCTTGTTCAGTCAGCGGATTGAGCTGATAATGCACTTTATAAAAGTCGCGAAAGCTGTTAATATCGCCTGTCGCCGCAATTGTAAATAGGCTGGCGGCTACGAAAAACGTCAGCAAGCTGATTACTAGCATCCCTGTGTAAGAGAGCAGCAGCTTGATACGGATGGACATGGACTCACCTACTTTCGATAGGGTGAAAATAAATAGGCAAGATGACAAGTCCATTATATACAAGACGTCCAGCTGGTAAAGCATAATTACTTGGAACTCGGTCAAAATCAGTTATACTAGCAAGTAAGAAAACGAGAGCTTTGGATGAATGGAAAGGACGGGGGATACTCATGAAAGTAGCAATTGCCCAACTTACAGCGACGATGGATAAGACGCAAAATTTGCAAAAAGCAGCCGATTACATCGCAAAAGCAAAAGTAGCAGGGGCAGATTTTGTAATCTTGCCTGAAATGTACAGTGCACCTGCCACGCCAAAATCAGGGGTAACGCCAGCAGAGGTAGCGGAAAAGCTGGATGGTCCATTTGTCTCTGGCTTGGCAGAGCTTGCTCGGGAGCATGGAGTTTATGTGGTTTGCGGTGTGTTTGAATCGATCGAGAATGATGAAAACCGCGCTTACAATACGACTGTTTTTCTAGGCCGTGAAGGACAGCTGCTGCATACGTACCGCAAGACACATTTGTACGATGCCTTTTCCTACACAGAATCGGACTTCATCGCGCCTGGGGATAATCCGTATCAAGTGGTGGAAACGGAATTCGGCAAAATCGGGCTGATGGTTTGCTACGAGGTGCGCTTCCCGGAAATCGCGAGACAGTTTGCGCTCCAAGGTGCCGATATTTTGTTTGTGCCAGCAGGCTGGGTAGCCGGAGCGATGAAAGAGGATCACTGGGAGACGCTGGTTCGTGCGCGTGCCATTGAAAACACGATGTTTGTATGTGCGGCTGATCAGGTCGGAAATATTTTTGCCGGACGGAGCATGTTCGTCGATCCGATGGGGGTCGTGATCGCCAGTGCTGGGGAAGAAGAAACATTATTGATCACAGAACTGGATGTCAGTCGGATTGAACGAGTACGGGGCAAATTGCCAAGCGTAGCCAACCGCCGCGCGGAACTGTATACGAATTAAATGCCTATGCACACTTTCTCTTTTGTTCAATATGATGGTAATAGATAACTAGTCATTATTTTGGACCTTATGTAAGCGTCACCATCATGAGAGAGGGAGTGTGTACGAATGTTCTGGTTCGTATGGGCTGTCGTCGGTGTGGTCGTTTGGTGGGCAATGAGTAGGATCTGTTCAGGAAAAGCGGCAGGATCAGGCTGGTGGGCTTCGCTCATTGCTGCTCTTTTGGGTAGCTGGCTGGGCGATTTGGTACTGGGTGATTGGCTGTGGATGTGGGCCGGCTTCAACGTCATTGCCGGAGTCATTGGTGCGGTCGTCGTTACTTGGCTGTGGTGTTTGGTGGTGAAGCAGCTGAAATAAGAAAATATGGTTGTTCGACAAACAAACCAGGAGTCGTCCAAAGGGCGGTTCCTGGTTTTCTTATGTTGAGCTGTAGTGGAGAGAAGAATATTTCCAGACTAGGCTCCGTGCTCCGTCCCTCGGGAAGGTTGGACTGTCCGCTCCGAAGGGATTAACGGGGAACCGCAAAAGTGGTAGCCGCTTCGTCGCAGGGGCACGGTTGCGTTTCTATTGCCCGCTAATCCCTTCTCCGCTCGGTAGGACTCCACAAGTCGCTACGTCTGGAAATATTCTTCTCTGTCGTAACGGAGTACGTTCTTCATTCTTTTAAAGCTTTTAAAAATCGAATAACTCTAACAGCTAGTAGAGGAAACAGGAGAAAACAGCGAAGATCTTTGGTACACCGACCGAGACGCAATGCGAAAAGCGAAACACGTCTTAAGCGTCCACCTCTGAAATAACTTCGAGGAAGAGACCACTTTGGACGCGGTTTCGCTTTTTGCATGGAGTCGGGAAGTCAATCCCACAGCGGGTGGGACAAGAAGCTGAGCGTTTTCTCCTGTTTCCTCCCCACCACTACAGTTGGACAAGGTTTTTAAGACGTTATGTAAGACAGTTTGGAATAATACAAAAACAATTCATACTTGACCAGTAGGGATTGTTGGTAATATAACTATATTTATACCGAATACAATAATGAGAGGTACATAAAACGAAAGGGAGGGGAATATATGTCGACGTTACTGATCATCGTAAACATTGTTTTGTTGCTCTTATTCATTGCTGGATTGTATGCCATGCAAAAGAAGCATATTTCTTTTTCCAAGCGGGTATTTGTTGGTCTCGGACTCGGGATTTTATTTGGACTCATTTTGCAATACGTATACGGAGCCAAATCGGACGTACTTAAATCCACCATCGAATGGTACAACATTGTAGGTAAAGGCTATGTGAAGCTGCTTCAAATGATCGTAATGCCACTGGTATTCATCTCTATTTTATCGGCTTTCACCAAAATGAAATTAACTAATAACATTGGAAAAATCAGTACGCTGATTATCGGACTTTTGGTAGGAACGACTGCTGTCGCGGCAGCGATCGGGATTTCGACTACCTTGGCATTTAATCTCGACGGGGCACAATTCCAGCAAGGGGATGCGGAAGCGGCTCGGATTGAACAGGTGGAGCAGCGCTTGGGTGATATCCAGAACTTGAGCATGCCAGCCAAAATTCTGGAACTGCTTCCTGCGAATCCTTTCCTTGATCTGACTGGAGATCGGGCGACTTCTACGATTGCCGTCGTGATTTTCTCTGCGATTATCGGGGTTGCCTATTTAGGGGTAAAACGCAAAAATCCGGAGCAAGCTGAATTGTTCGCGAAAATTGTGGATACATTCCATACGATTACAATGCGTGTCGTGACTTTGATCTTGCGCCTGACGCCATATGGTGTACTGGCAATCATGATCAGAGTAGCAGCTACCAGCGATTACAATGCCATCTGGCAGCTGGGCAAGTTCGTTGTCGCTTCGTATGTGGCGATGATCATCATGTTTATCATCCATCTGTTGCTGTTGACGTTTGCAGGATTGAATCCAATCACCTATGTGAAAAAAGCATTCCCTGTCCTGACGTTTGCCTTCACTTCGCGTACCAGCGCGGGCGCGTTGCCGCTGAATGTAAAAACGCAGCAAAGCATGGGTGTTCCTGAGGGAATTGCCAACTTCGCAGGCTCCTTTGGACTCTCTATCGGACAAAACGGCTGCGCAGGGACGTATCCGGCCATGCTGGCCATCATGGTAGCACCAGTCGCAGGAATAGATCCGCTGACACCATCGTTCATCCTGACGCTGATCGCAGTAGTGGCACTCAGCTCCTTCGGGGTTGCAGGTGTTGGGGGCGGAGCGACCTTTGCAGCACTGCTCGTTTTGTCCACGATGAATTTGCCGATTGCAATTGTCGGTCTGCTCATTTCCGTTGAGCCGTTGATTGACATGGGCCGCACAGCGCTCAACGTAAGCGGAAGCATGACGTCCGGACTCTTGACGAGCCGAGTGACAAAAGAGCTGGATACAAAAGTATACAACGGCACAGAGCACCAATCGTCTGTGACTGTATAAAAAAGGAACCCGGTTGTACTGCCTCTGTGGCAGATTGCATCCGGGTTTTTCTGTATGCAAAATGTCTCATGAATGTGTTCCGATACTCGGATGACCGTTTTGTACCCATTCAAAAATGTACTGTTGCATGGTGCTGGCCAATTGAATCGCGCCCATGTCTTTTTCATTTTGCAGCGTCCAGTTTAAAAGCACCATGGCATTTGCAACGTAGAGCTTGGCCAGATAGTCAACCGAGACAGTTGGTGAAGACAGTGCCTTGTCCAAGTAAGAATAGCAGGCGTGGTATAAGATGAGCTCAACCTCTTTGCTCAAATCAGCGGAGGGAACATGCACGTTTAGCAGCGTGGCAATTTCCGTTTTATTCGCCGCGGTCAGATCGATGATCATTTCAATAACTTTTGCCACGTTGCCACGTTGGATGGACACGAAGCGACGCGCCATTTCTTTTTGAAAAAAGTCGGCCTGATACTTGACCATTTTTTCCAGCAGGTCGTACTTATCCGTATAGTGGCTGTAAAAAGTGGACTTGCTGGTGAGTGAGCGGGTACAAATATCCTTGATCGTAATTTGACTGAAATCTTTTTCCTTCAGCAGACTGACGAGCGCGCTTGCAATGCTTTTTTTGGTCTTATAGACGCGAACATCTTCATTCATCCAGTCAATCTCCTTTTAAAAGTCGCTTTTCGAACCATCAGCGTGCATATCGTCCGATTTCGTACGAATGAAGTGTTTTTGCTTATGGTTCGTTCAAGGTAGTCCCTATACGATGGGCTTGTAACCGATCAGAGGAGGGATACCATGTTTAAAATGTACGTGGACAACGAACAGTTCAATTTGCAAATCAATCGTTTTATCCATGACTACTATGAGGAAGATGAACGGACCAGCAGCGATTTGAAAACGATCGTTCCAAGATTGACAGATGCAGAAAGCTGGTATGAGGCTTGGAGAGAACATGCTGTCATGCGGGAAGATAAGCAGGATTACGATCTGGCTTCCGCCTATTATCAAGCAGCGGAATTTTATTTGCTGCCATCAGATCCGAACAAAGAGATAATGTACCAGAAATACCGCGAGACGTTTTATAAGGGATTCCATGATTTTGACTATGAATCCTTTCAAATTCCTTATGAAAATTCTTATTTGCCAGCGATCAGATTGTTCACGCCTGGTGCTACCAAAACCTTGCTAGTATTCGGGGGCTATGATTCCTACATGGAAGAACTCGTGAAGATGATGAGATTTTTGAGAGGGACTGGTTACCATATTATTGTGTTTGATGGTCCTGGACAAGGAACCGCACTAAAAAATGGGCTGAAATTCATTCATAGCTGGGAGAAGCCGATTGCGGCAGTCATTGACTACTTTCAGTTAAAGAGAGTCAGCGTGCTGGGAGGCTCATGGGGCGGATATTTGGCAATGAGAGCGGCCGCTTTTGAAAAACGGATCGATAAAGTGATTGCCTTCAATATTTTCTATTGCGGCCTCGATGCGCTGAAAATACGGATGCCGGATGAACTGTGGAAGAAGCTGACTGCCCTGTTGGCTACGGATGAAGCCGAGCAGGTCAATGCGATGTTTGAAAAAATGATGGAGGCAAGCATTGACGTGAAGTGGAAAATCACAAAAGGCATGGAAAACACAGGGGAGACAACGCCATTTGGCCTCTTGAAAAACTTTGAGAAGCATACGATGGAAGGGATTGGTGCATTGATCAACCAGGATGTATTGCTCCTGGCAGGGGAGGAGGATCAGTACGTTCCCATCAGCCGTCTGCCGCAAATTCAGCGGGAACTGTGCAATGCAGCGTCGATTACAACGAAAGTCTTTACCAGGGAAACGGGAGGCGAGCAGCATTGTCAGGCTGGGGCTCGTCATCTGGCATTTGATGAAATGAAAAAGTTTTTGTAAGAAAATGTGTACCGAAACAGAGCAACAGGCTGTACCGTCTGCGAAGGACTGGTACAGCCTGTTGTTCATGTTGCGTCGTTCTTATTTATTGACGGATGTGTACTTGAAGTACGCCCCACCGAGCGGGAAGATGATGAAATCTTTCACTTTGTCGTTCTTCACATACGGGCTTCCCCGGAAGTTGATCGGAGCGAGCGGCATTTCGTCCATCAAAATCGTTTCTGCGTCCAGCAAAATTTGCTTGCGCTTGTCGAGGTCAGGCTCGTTGTAGCTCTTGTCGATCAGCTCTTTGAACTTGGCATTTTCCCAATCCGGGTGGTTGTTTCCGCCCGTTTTGTCGCGGAACATCTCCAGGAAGTTGATCGGGTCGTTGAAGTCTGCACCCCATTGGAAGCGGATCATGTCAAAGTTGGCTTGCGATCTCATGTCGCGGTACACCTTCAGCTCCGCTGTGTACAGCTTCACGTCGACGCCGAGTGCTTTTTTCCACTGATCTTGCAGGGCTTCGGCCAGCTTTTTGTTGGTATCATTCGTGTCAAAGGTGTAAGTGACAGTCGGGAAGGTCGAGAGTCCGAGCTCCTTCATGCCTTCTTCCAGCAGTGCTTTGGCTTTCGCCTGGTCTTCTTTAAAGTAGCCGTCTGCTTTTAATCCCATGGAAGTCGGTACCCAACCATAGGCGGCTGGAACACCCGTCTGCAAAATATTGTCGATGATTTCCTGACGGTTGATGGCATAAGCGAAGGCTTGGCGAATTTTTTTGTTGTTGAATGGTGGTTTATTTGTATTAAAAACAACGGATTGTGTGCCTGGATTATCCGCGACCATCAGCTTGCCCGCATCTTTGAGTGTAGGGATTGCGTCGGTCGGAAGTGTGGAGGCAGGATAGCCGCCCCAGTCGATGTCGCCATTTTCGAACATCGAGAACGCAGTATTGTTGTCCTCGATCATAGCGATTTCAATCTGGTCGAGCTTGACGTTGTTCTTATCCCAGTAGTTCGGATTTTTCGTAAAGACGATTCTGCTTTTGTGCTCCCACTTGTCCATAATGAATGGACCATTTCCCACGATTGTTTTCGCTTCATTCGCCCATTTCGGGTTTCCTTCCAGCGTTTTTTGATGCAGCGGGAAGAGGGTCGGGAAGAAGGTTAGCTCACGGAAAAAGGGAGTCGGTGACTTCAGGTTGAACTCGACGGTGTAGTCGTCTACAGCCTTGACGCCTACATCCTCTGCTTTGCCTTTCCCCGTATTGTACTCCTCTCCTCCTTTAATGTAGTAAAGCTGATAGGCGTACTCGGACGCTGTTTTCGGATCGAGGTTGCGCTTGATCGCATAGACGAAATCATGGGCGGTGACAGGATCTCCGTTGCTCCATTTGGCGTCCTTGCGAATTTTGAAGGTGTAGTTCATGTAATCCGGCGAGTTGGTGAAGCTCTCAGCCGTAGCATTGACGAGTTGACCATTCAGGTCATAGCTGGTCAAACCTTCAAAGGCAGCGTAAATCATGTCAAACGAATCCGCGTCGACGGCGATCCCAGGGTCCATCGAAGGCGGCTCGCTGTTGATGCTCCATTTTAACACCATCGGCTCTGTTTTTGTCGCTTCTGCAGGTGTAGTGGAGCCAGTGGGTTCAGCAGGTGCGGAAGAGTTCGAGCACCCCGCTAGTACCCCGAAAAGCAAGGTAAGACAGGTTGCAATTGCCAGTCCCTTTTTCATAAATACCCCCCTTTAAAATGATAGAAAACGTATATTCAGAATATTTGTTTGCGTTTTCGATAGCAAAGGAATTTTTTTAGTTTCTCGATAAAAAATATTTACTTAGGTTATTGATAGATACGTATAGCGGTATGGAATTAATTGACTTTTCTTAAAGATTTACTTGTTTTAAAGTAAATGGTATATTTTGGTAGATGTTAATGATAGGAGAGGTGGGAATCACTATGTTCAAGAAAATGGTTTTTTCAGCATTAAGTGTAGCCGTATTTTCTGCAGTGTTAACGTCTCCGATTCAAGCCACTAGTGTTGGTGGGCAGAAAGAACAATCATTAGTTTCTGCCAGATGGAGCTCGGATGAGGAATGGATTCGTAAGTCTGCTGCTGTTCCAGCAGGGTGGGTCGTCATTCGTGAAGACCTAGGTTCCAAGCTCATTAAAAATACAGCAGGTGCTCCATATGGTACAGAATTAAGAGTTAGTAAATATTCTCCCGTTCCAGCAGGATGGGTAGTTTTACGAGATGAAGTAGCTGGTCGGGTGATCAAATATGTAATAGGAGCATCTTATCGTACGGAGTTCAATGTGACGAAGTTCTCTCCCATTCCAACTGGATGGGTTGTATCACGAGAAAATTATGATAGCAAAACGATCATGAATGTCGTTGGAGCTCCTTATGGAACCAGATTATTAGTAAGTAAATATTCACCTGTTCCACCAGGCTGGATTTACGAGGGACAAGTGGCTAATGGTAAGTACATTAAAAACTTGAATCGTTACTAGTCGTATAAAACATAAATCTTCGAACTCAACTTAATAAGAGAAAACTTTTCATAGAGAAAGAACTGATGGATAAGGTGTATATACCCATCAGTTCTTTTTAATTCTATTTAACCCGATTTTAGTTTCTCGACAAAAAATATTTACTCGCGGAATGAAAAAGTATTGTCCATTGACAAAAAAATACAGATGGATTACATTTCAAATTGTTAAGCGCTTAACTAAATAAGGGGGGAGAGTATGGCAGATGATCTCGAAACGTATGTAAAACAGCCCCCTTTACGGACAAAAGCATTCTTTTCCTTGGTAGACGCCACCGCAGATTTGGTGGGACTCTCAGAAAAATATTGGCATGCAAAAGGCATGAACGGTGCAAGAATCCGACTATTGGTAGAGATCGCGAAGCATGGTGACAGTATCCTGCCTTCACGCTTGGCAGCGTGCATTGGAGTGACGAAGGCCAACATTAGTCTTTTGCTTGCACCATTGGAAACAGACGGTCTGATACACCGGGCTCCCCATCCCAAAGACGGCAGAAAATCCGTAATCTCACTGACGGAAGCAGGTAAACAGCTTCTTTTCGAGCACCTTCCGGGGAATCGCCAGATAATTGCAGAGGGGCTAAGAGGACTGGAGGAGCAGGAGCTGCATCAACTGATATTTTTATTAGAGAAAATAAGGCAAAGTGTGAGATGAACTTTGAGCCACAGGGGAAAAGGGGGGAAAAGCAAAAGCATGGCCATTCTCATCACAGGAGCAACGGGCAAACTAGGGAGCTTGATTATCGAACAGCTTTTGAAAAGGGTGGAAAGAGAACGCCTCATTGCCTGTGTGCGCCGACTGGACAAAGCGACACGGCTAAGAGAGTTGGGAATTGAGGTAAGACAGGCGGATTATGATGACCCTCTGTCTCTGGAGCGCTCTTTTGCGGACGGCACGAAGCTTTTGTTTATTTCCAGCCCACACACTGATGATACCGTTCGTGTACGACAGCATAGTCATGTCATAGAAGCGGCGAAAAAAGCAAATATCACTCACGTGGTGTATACCAGCTTTGCCTTTTTGGAAAAAGCAAATATCTCGCTCACGCATCTCCATATGGCAACGGAACACGCCATTCGCACGACAGGGATACCGTATACGTTTCTGCGGAATGGACTTTACAGTGATGTGATTGCGGCATTTGGTATTCAGCAGGCAATCGAAACAGGAGAGCTCCTTACATACCCTGGCAAGTGGAGCTTTCATACAGTGACACGCGAGGATCTTTCATTGGCTGCTGCCACTGTCATCAGCACAGAGGGGCACGAAAATCAGACTTACGAGCTTACGGCTTCCCGAGCTTGGAATTTCGCAGAGCTGGCTGAAGTGTTGACGGCACATACAGACAAATCTATCAGGCATCGGGAGGACCCTGTTGCAGAAAGTTGGCTGTATCGCTTCTTGATGCAAATTGATACGAGCAGCACGACGACGGATTTGGAGAGAATCATCGGCAAGCCCACTGCTTCACTCGAACAAATGGTTATGCAAATCATGGAGCAAGCGTAGTACAGCATGCTTGGCATCCAGTAGACAAAGAGAACGGCACATGATATGAATGAGGAAAAGGTGTCGATCATGACCAGGTAGGAGAAAACGCCCTTATGTATAGAATCGGTGTTGTAGGACCGTTTCCTTCGGTGGAGCGGATACTGGCGGTTGCCAATGAGTTTGAGCATGAGATCGAATTTGTTCCTTTTCGTTATGAAGATGTACGGGATGTGAGTAAAATCGTTCTGGAGCATCATCCAGAATTAAACGGATGGTTTTTCTCAGGTCCGATTCCGTTTACCATCGCCAAAAACGTGCTCAGCCCGGATGCCAATCTCGTGTATTGCCCACCGAACGGTTCGAATCTGTATCGTTGCTTCATCCAGATGTCGATTGATCAAAAGACTGCGGTAAACCGTGTCTCCATTGATATGATTGACTCGGAAGGATTGCATTTGAGCGAGGCGATGTCGGAGCTGGACATACCTGATGAGGAGATTTATGTCAGTATGTATGACGAGAATTTTGACTTGGATGCGATCACGCAGTTTCATGTATCGCTCTGGCGTGAAGGCAAGACACAAGGAGCGTTCACCACATTTTCTGTGGTTGAACATGCGCTGCGCGAGGAAGGCATTCCTGTCTATCGTGTCCTGATGACGAAAATGGAGATTCGTCAGGCAATGAAAATCGTCATTGAAAAGGTGAAAAGCTCCTATTTCAAGGATACACAAATTGGGGTAGAGATCATTGAGCTGGAGCAGTTTGACAAGATTCCCGAGCGGACTAGCACGCGCTTTTACTTGCAGCATCTGGAGCTGAAGATCAGACAAATTCTGCTTGCGCTCTGCGATAGGCTGGATGGCTCTCTGCTGGCAAATGGCAACGGACGCTACCAGATTTTTAGCTCGCGTGGTGCGATTCAACGAGAGATTGAAATGCTACGACTTACAGTGGAACAGCTCTCTTTGGAGGCAGAGGTTCCGGTTGCAGTAGGTGTGGGCTTTGGAGATACAGCATTTTCTGCGGAAAACAATGCGCGAAAAGCAATCCAGCACGCAAAAGAACGACCGGGGGCGGGCATTGTCGTCGTACAGGATAATGGCGTCATGATGGAATCGGTGGGAGAAACAGAGGAGCTCGCCTATTCGTTCCGCTCCAGTGATCGCGAGCTGTTGGAAAAGCTGAACCGAGCCAATGTAAGTGTCAAATCATATCATAAGCTGCGTGCGTTGGTTCAGCGTATGGGCTGGAATTCGTTTTCGACGACGGATATCGCTTCGCATTTGTCGATGACGGTACGGAATGCACAGCGAATCATGGGCAGCTTGTGCGAAGTAAATTTGGCCGAGTTCAGCGGGGAAGAGCAGCAGGCTGTACGTGGACGACCGAAGAAGCTTTATCAGCTTAAAAAATGAGGGCACCCGACGTGATGTTCGGGTGTTTTTTCATTATGGGGCTGCGGTGAAGAGAAGAATATTTCCAGTCTAGGCTCCAGGCTTCGTCCTGCTGGGGGTTAGACTGCCCGCAAATCCCTTCTCCGCTCGGTAGGACTCCACAAGTCGCTACGTCTGGAAATATTCTTCTCTGTCGTAACTGCTGACATTCTTCAATCTTTTAGGGCTTTTAAAAATCGGATTCACACTGAAAGCTCGTAGAGGAAACAGGAGAAATAAGCGAAGATCTTAGGGACATCGACCGAGACTCCATACAAAAAGCGAAACACGCTCTTAAGCGTCCACCTCTGAGATACATCCTGAGTGGACCACTTTGAACGCGGTTTCGCTTTTTGCATGGAGTCGTGCAGTCAATCCCCCAGGGGGTGGCCCTAGAAGCTGAGCGTTTTCTCCTGTTTCCTCCCCACCACAACAGCCGGGAAAAGTTTCTATTTTTCAAGAAGTCTAACAACTTCTATTGAAAAAACAGAGAGGCAACTATATAATTCAATTAAGCGAAAATGTCTTTTAATATTCGTATATTGTAAGGGTTTACATTTGCCGGTCTTCTCATATTTCTAGAGCTTGCCTATCGGACCTGGGCATGGAAAAAGACATGCTCCAGAGTTAACAGGAGGAATTGAACGATGTTGGATCTGGTTTCGTTGCGAAGAGATTTTCATAGACATCCAGAGGTGGGTTTTACGGAGTTCCGTACCGCTTCCAAGGTAGTAGAGATTTTGACGTCCCTCGGCTATGATGTCATATACGGACAAGAAGCAATCGATGGAGATTCCCGTCGGGGCTTGCCTTCTGAGGCGGCTCTTGAGGCAGCGTATGAAAGAGCTTTGCGTGACGGTGCAAACCCGGCGATCGTTGAAAAAATGCGCGGTGGCTATACAGCAGTGATCGGTGTGAAGAAAGGGAAGGCACCTGGACCAACGGTTGCTTTTCGTTTTGACATGGATGCACTGCCTGTATTGGAAAGTACGGAGCAAGACCATTTTCCACAAGCGAATGGCTTCCGCTCCCATTATGAAGGCAACATGCATGCCTGCGCTCACGACGGCCATACCACGATTGGCTTGGGATTGGCAGAAGTGCTTGCAGCAGGAGATTTTTCCGGTACGCTCAAACTGATCTTCCAACCAGCCGAAGAAGGTGTTCGCGGTGCATACGCGATTGTGGAAAAAGGCCATTTGGACGATGTTGACTATATTTTCTGCAACCATTTGGGTGTCAATGTGCCGCTGGGTGAGGTACACGGCGGCTCCTATGGATTTTTGGCTACCACGAAAATGATGGCGCATTTCTACGGTGTTTCTTCTCATGCTGGTGCGTCGCCAGAACAAGGGAAAAATGCATTGCTCGGAGCGGCTACCGCCCTGTTGAACATTCATGCGATTCCTCGCTTCAGCACTGGTGATACGAGAATCAATGTGGGTGTGCTAGAAGGCGGAACAGCAGCGAATATCATTCCGGCTTATGCCAAGATGGTTGTGGAGACTCGCTCCATTACCGAAGAAGTAAATGCAGAAGTAGAAAACCGCGTACGCAACATCATCGCGCACAGTGCAGCTATGCATGAGCTCGACTACAAAATCGAAGTCGTCGGGGGAGCAATCCCGATCAATTACGATGTGGAGATGGCAGAGCTGGCACTGGAAGAAGCCAAGCAGGTAGAAGGCTTCCATTCCTTTAAGCACGGCGCTTACAACTCAATGGGCAGTGAAGATGCCAGCTTTATGATTAAACGCGTTCAGGATCGTGGCGGAAAAGGAACGTACATGGCAATCGGTACGGATATCCCGGCGCCTCACCACCATCCGAAATTCGATATACAAGAAGAGATTTTGCCACGCAGCGTAGCGCTTTTGAACCGAATTGCAAGACGATTGCTGACGTGAAAAACGTTCCTACCTGAGCGGAAAAGCACGTGGACAACGAGGGCAGAGAGGATGTTTGCGAATGCATACCAAACGAATTGCAGAAATGATTGAGAAAAAACGAGATACCTTCATCAAGGTGAGCGACCAGATTTGGGATTTCGCGGAGACGCGTTTTGAAGAGTACCAATCTGCAGAACTGCTGGCTCAAACACTCGAAGGAGAAGGGTTCACGGTTGAGCGCGGAGTAGGCGGAATCAAAACGGCCTTCATCGGAAGTTTTGGCAGCGGCAATCCTATCGTGGCGATTCTGGGAGAGTTCGATGCTCTGTCGGGCATGAGCCAAAAAAAAGGCCAAACTACAGAAGAGCCTCTCGTAGCAGGCGCAAACGGCCATGGGTGCGGACACAACTTGCTCGGTACCGCTTCTCTTGCGGCAGCCGTTGCAGTGAAAGCGTACATGGAAGAGAACGACATGACAGGGACTGTTCGTTACTACGGCTGCCCAGGGGAAGAAGGCGGTTCCGGGAAAGCGTTCATGGCGCGAGCAGGACTGTTTGACGACGTGGACTTCGCACTTTGCTGGCACCCAATGGGCTATAACAGCATCATGTCCATCGATTCACTCGCGAACTATCAAATTTACTTCAAGTTCAAAGGGAAGAGTGCCCATGCGGCAGCAAGTCCACATCTCGGTCGAAGCGCACTGGATGCAGTGGAATTGATGAACGTCGGCGTGAACTACTTGCGTGAGCACATTATCCCGGAAGCACGTGTGCACTATGCCATCACGAACTCCGGCGGCTTGTCGCCAAATGTGGTTCAACCAAAGGCAGAGGTGCTCTATCTCGTACGTGCGCCAAAGGTTGATCAAGTACAGGAGATTTACGAGCGCGTATGCAAAATTGCGCAAGGCGCTGCGCTCATGACCGAAACCGAGGTAGAGATCGTATTCGACAAAGCGTGCTCGAACCTCGTACAAAACAAGCTGCTCGAAGAGGTCATGTACAAAAACTTCCAGGAGCTGGGCGTCCCTGTGCATGACGAAGCAGAACTGCAATTGGCAAAAGAAATGCGTGCGACGCTGTCCAAGCAGGAGCTCGCTACTTCGGAAAAGCAGTCACCGGACATGCCTGCTCCAGACATGGTGACATGGCTCCATCCATTCGACGGATCAAAAATCCCGCTGAACGGCTCTACAGATGTAGGAGATGTGAGCTGGATTGCGCCGACCGCACAATGCACGACTGCGTGCTATATGAACGGCTCCACGCTGCACTCCTGGCAATGGGTGTCTCTCGGGGCGACATCCTTGGCACATAAAGGGATGCTGCATGCGGGGAAAGTCATGGCTTCTACAGCCATTGACATGCTAAATCATCCGGAGCTGATTGAACAGGCAAAAGCCGAGCTGAAACAGCGTCTGGGCGGTCAAACGTATGTGTGCCCGATTCCAGAGGGTGTCATGCCTACTGTGAAAAAATAAGAAAATAGACGGGATGGCTCCTGAATGGATGAGGAGCCGTCTTTTTTTGTTCTCGTTGGGATTGCAAGAACAGCATGGCATGCTGTAGAATGATTTTCAAATAAGTTTTGCCTTAAGGAAAAACTTTTTTCTTAGGTAAAAAAACATGGCGTTGTGCAGAAAGGATACGAATATGTATTCAGCTCAATCACCATCCGAAAGGTTGGCCAGGGAAGAAATGCCACTTCCGAACAAACAGGGGTTTCATTGCTTTCTCTTTTCAATGATTGGCTTGTGCTTGGCGCTCTTTGCTGTGATTGTATTCGCCAGTTCAGTCGGGCCTGTACCTATCCCCTTTGAGCAGACAATCGCCATCATTTTGGGAAAGCTGGGAGTACACATGGAAACAAACTTTACTGAGCGGGAACTACTGGTCATCTCAGAAGTTCGGCTACCGCGTATTCTCGTCGGAGCGTTGATTGGTGCAGCGCTTGGGATATCGGGGGCAGCTATGCAAGGTGTGTTTCGTAATCCGTTGGTGGAGCCAGGATATGTCGGGGTTTCCAGCGGAGCCGCGGTCGGAGCTGTATGCGCGCTATTCTTTGGGTGGAGTCAATTCAGCCTGTGGGCACTGCCCTTATCTGCATTCATGGGTGCCGTTCTTGCTGTGATCGTCATTCTGGCTGTCTGGCGGGGAAGCCGAAGCCGATCGATTGCTACATTGCTGTTGCTTGGAATCGGCATCAATTCACTATTGTCAGCGCTGATTAACATTATGATGGCGAGCTCAACCAACGATCAGGAGCTGCGCAGTATCATTTTTTGGCTCCAAGGGGGTTTGGAAGCGCGAACCTGGGAGCATGTGCAATTGATCATACTGCCCATTCTTGCCGGGTGTCTGATCACCCTTTTATTCGGACGTCATCTGAACATGATGCTGTTGGGCGACGACCAGGCAGCAAGCTCCGGTGTGAATGTACGCAGAACACGCTACATTTTGCTCGCACTCGCTTCCCTCATGACTGGCTCCGCGGTAGCTGTTAGTGGCATCATCGGGTTTGTCGGCCTCGTTGTTCCCCATATGATCCGTCTTTTGACCGGACCCGATCATCGATTTTTGCTGCCAGCGAGTGCCTTTGGAGGCGCCATTTTTCTTGTTCTGGCTGATGTTGTCTCAAGAATGGTCCTGCAGCCAGTGACTTTGCAGGTCGGTGTTGTCTGTGCTTGTATTGGAGCACCGCTGTTTATCGCGTTGATATTGCGATCTCGCAAAGGAGGGAGGACGACATGAACATTGTGGCGGCAGAAAAGATATCAATCTGGATCGATGGCTGTCCCATTTTGCGTGAGCTTTCGTTTTCTGCACAAGCAGGAGAGTTCATCGGGCTCATTGGACCCAATGGCAGTGGCAAATCGACGTTATTGCGGATGGTGGCAGGATTAACACCCCCCTCGTCTGGACAGCTGAAAATTCTCGGAAGACCAATCGCGGAGTATAAGAGCAAGCAGCTTGCACGCATCATCGGCTATGTGCCACAGGATACGTCTATTGATTTTGATTTTTCAGTAAGAGAGATTGTGCTAATGGGAAGGCATCCGCATTTGTCCCGCTTTGGCTCGGAACGTCAGCTTGATCGCATCATGGCGCAGAAAGCAATGCAACAAACAACGACGTTACATTTGGCAGATCGAATGGCGACCACTTTGTCTGGTGGACAACGGCAAATGGTATTGATCGCAAAAGCCTTGGCTCAAGATCCGCAGCTGCTCCTGCTGGACGAGCCGATTTCTGCTTTGGACATCCGTTATCAGTTGTATGTGCTGGAGCTGATGCGCAAGCTGACGGGAAAAGGCATAACAGCCATGGCTGCTTTGCACGACCTCAATCTTGCTGCCCGGTTTTGCGACAGGCTAGTACTGCTGCATCAAGGCGAAATACTCAGCATGGGGAAACCCGATGAAGTGCTGACACCAGACATCATCCAAAAAGCTTACGATGTGCATGCAAACGTGAGCATTGATCCGTTGCTGGGCGCACTTACCGTTACAGCGTTAGGAGAGCGTAATGATTTCACCCACCATAACTTTCATTAGGAGTACCTACATATGAACAAGAAAAAACGTTTGACGATAAACTGGATGATTCTGCTGACTGTCGTATGGGTAGCTGGATGTGGAAGCCCAAAAGACCAGAGCGAGCAACCGCTAATCCATTCAACCACACAAAGCGCGGAGCAACAGTATCCGATAACCGTCTCCGTGGACGGTAAGGAAGTGACCATACTTAAAAAGCCACAACGGATTGCGGCCCTTTCACTTGATGCGGCAGAAGTCGTCTTGGAGCTGGTTGAGCCGGAGCGAATGACAGTCGTTCCGAAAAGCATCAGCAACCGCTCCCTTGCTTATCGCACGGAAGAAGGCAGCAAGGTAAAAAACAAAATTGCCGGGGCCACCTCGCTCGATCCCGAACAAATTTTGTCTTATGAAGCAGACCTATTGATCATGACGAAGCTTCATGATAAAGAAAAAGAAGCGAATACGCTGCTTCAACAGTCAGGTATTCCGATTATTTCACTGGAATCATGGAGCACGCTGGATGCTGTCATGGCGAATATCCTCACGATTGGCAAGGCAACAGGCGAAACGTCCAAGGCGGAAGAGATTGTCGCAGACATGAGGGGAAGAGCAGAGAAAGTAAAAAAAGCAATCGAAGGGACCAACCAGCCTTCTGTCCTCGTTGTTTCTCCGCTCGGTCCGGGAACGGGTCCGTATTTGATGGGGTCCACTAATATCTCGTATGATCTCGTTAGGCTCGCAGGCGCGAAGCATGCTGCGGACAACCTCGGTTTAAGTCGGACGACGAAAGCGACCATCGAACAGATTATCAAGGCAGACCCGGAGTACATTTTGCTGGTAGAATGGCAGGAAGGAAAAGTAGATGACATGAATGACATCATGCAGGCTCCGGGCTGGTCCACCTTGCAGGCTGTGAAAAACGAACAAGTGAAGCGCATGCCCGCGAGAAAGCTGTTGAATCCTAACGGCTACAGTATTGATACACTAGAGGAAATCGCTCGGTGGCTTCATCCCGACAGGTTTTGAATGATGGAAAAGGAGTGGCAACCATTACGATGAAAGCCCTGCTCATGTTGTCTTATGCCTCATTGAAATCAATCGATGATATACTGCCCTTTTATACTCATCTGTTTCACGGTAAAATCCCTTCGCCGGATACGTTGATGGCTGCCAAGACACGCTTTCAATCAATCGGCGTTGCAGATCCGCTTGGCTCGGTAACAGCTCGGCAAGCGCTGGCCTTAGAGCGGCGGTTGAATCAAATGGGAGGTAGCGAGCGAATCAAGATCTATCAAGCTACAAAGCATACGTCTCCTTTTGTGCACGAGACGGTTCAACAAATGGTCGCGGACGGCGTTACCGAGTTGTACGCGTTTCCGACATCGCCCTTGTATTCGAGAACGGGAACGGCAGCCTATTATCAGAGTGTTCGAAAGGCGCTTGAGGCCAACGGTGCAAACATTCCGGTTGTAGAAATCAATCATTGGCACCGCTATCCGGGGATTGCAGAAGCGATCAGCCTTCGCCTGCGGACTGCTCTGCAATGGCTCTCTATAGAAAATCGTTCCGATGCGACTGTGTTGTTTACGGCACATAGCCAACCGGGGGTGCCAGAGGTGAACAACGAGTTCATCCAAGCTTTTACGGAACTGGCCGAAGAGGTTGCTCTGCGATCCGATTGCAAAAAGTGGTTGCTCGCTTACCGAAGCGCCGGACCGGCTCCGCAGAAATGGTTAGGGCCTGATGTGCTTGTGATGATCGAAAAGGTGGCCGAGTCAGGTGGCAAGGCAGTCGTTGTCTGTGACTTGCTGTCTTTGACCGAAAATGTGGAGGCGATTTTCGATTGCAGAATCCACTGTCGTATGAAAGCAGAAGCTTGCGGGCTGGAATTTGTCTCTACTGAATTTCTGAATGATTCGGCTGACTATATCGAGGTTCTTGTAGAGCTGATTCGTGAGAGAATAGAGCAGAGTATATAGTAAGGCCAGCCGGAAAAATCCGATTGGCCTTTTTTATTTTCATACAGTCAGCCACCATACCCCCGCACATTCCGGCAATGTCACCAGCTTTTCCCGAGCGACTCTGTCCGCAAGCTCATCTCCAAAGAAAAACCGTGAAAGCCGTTCTGCTTCCGCTATGTCTTTAAACTGATAGTCCAAGCGAATCCATTTGTGAGAGAAGCCGTATTTGGTTTCCAACAAGGAATAGTACTGCGTAAGAAAGTGGGGTGGGTGAGGTGTCTCATATCCAGTCCCCATCGTCTCCATGATGACGATCGTGCCACCAGGACGAAGCACGCGTTTCATCTCCTGAATGATCTTTTCAAGATGGAGCTCGTTGTTGGGAACTTCAGAACTGGTGAGGTAACAAACCGTCCACCCTGCTACGAGGACATCCGCACTATTATCGTCTACGGGAAGTTCTCGATGATCCGCTACGTTGGTTTTCCAATTGGTAAGACCGGCTTGCGTCAGTTGTTGCGCATTCACTTCTAGCATGGCAGCAGAAGCATCGAGAGCCAGAATGGACTTGGCATGAGGAGCGAGCACAGACGTAAGTCTTCCTGAGCCAGCTCCCAGATCGATCACGTCCTGTCCTTTGATGGGGGTGATTTCTTCGATGACAGCGAGCAGACGTGGTTGTCTAGAAATCATCAGATCGTACTGTTCTGCTTGATTTTTATAAATTTGTTCGTGGTTTGGCATTGTTCACCCTCCAGTTCCTTGATCGTACTGGAAAATATCGTAAAGCTTCACGCCACGTGAAGGTCAAGAGATAGAAAAAAGGATTCCGCCTCGCAGTCGTATGACCTACAGGGGAATCCTTCTTTTTCATTTAGGAACGGACAGAAATGAATCCTTCGCCAGCGCTACCATCTGATCATGAAGGGTAGGGTCCAGTTGAGTGCTTCCGGTGTGGTACGCGAGATGATACAAGATTCCTTGATCATAGAACTCCATCTCATGGGCGTTTGTGACGATTAGATTTACTGCCTGATTTTCATCATCGTACTTGTAAAAGTTATACACATAAGAGCTGTTCGTCGTGATGATATGATGATAGAAAGTGATATCGTCGGTCAGTGGCTCAACGCGCATGACGTTCCCAAACGAATCCAGTCCAGAAGCAGATGGCTTTACATGGGCCAAGGGATTTTCATCTGTCTCTGTCATACGTACGATGAAGAAGTTTTCCGTAATAGGAGCTTCGTTATCCTGCGCGTATGTCAGCTGTAGTTGGTGTCGCATTTCTTTTTCGGGGCCTGAAGAGAATGAGACGAGATAGGCCATCTCTTTTTCGACAGGAAAAGGCAGCTTCGTTTTATCCACGAGCTTGATTCTGCTTTGGAGAGACGAAGGCAATTGCGGTGTCATTTCCTGAATACGCATCGGCCGGTAATGCGTCACGTTTTCAGGATCTTGGGTCAGTCTGTGAATTTCGCTCTGGGCAAAAACTTCTCCGCTAGCTTTTACGAGACCAGTAGAAGAGGAGCAACCGACAAGCAATAGAAACAGGCTCACTGCAAGGGAACACACAACTTTTGGTCGAAAATTTCTCAAGGCTTTCCTCCTATTATGCCTCCGCCCCCTTCGTTTGATTGACGAGACGGAGCATCTTATTCCCGACGTTAATTGCTGCTTGAATAATGTAGCCAGTCGTAAACGACAGCACGACTGTTCCGTAATAAATCGGGCCATCTAGCAGGAAGCTTGCGCTAAGAAACATGCACGCCAGCAAAATTTCTGTCCGTCTGAATGTCCACTTTAATCTTTTCGACATCACCAGTACAAATGCCTCTTGGGGAGCTGTGCACACTTGCGTACACACATACAACCCGATACCACTACCGATGCAAATGTTTCCGAGTGCCATGGTCAGAAGCGGCGGCAATGTACGGATAGCAGCCATAAGCGCATCGATGGACCCGATCATATCGACAAAGAGGGAGATTAGCACCATGACCAAAATGGCACCGAAAGTAATGTAACTGCGATCCATGAAAAGGACGATGATGACAAAGGTCAGGTTAATGGCAAACATCCAGAAGCCAATCGATACCCCGAAGTTTTGATACAGGGCAATAAACAGAGAATCATACGGGCTAAGACCAAAGGATGTAATGGTCGTCATCATGTTGATCCCGAGCGCCAATATCAATAAGCCTACGATAAACAAGAGATATTCAAATTTTAAGCGAATCACAAAACACGACTCCTTTCATTCTACATAAGGAGAGCATAATATGTGGAACGCTTTTCAGAGCAAGCGGAATGTGTTTTGATGTATGTAATAATTACTGATCCGACTTAGAGGAGTAATCTGAGTGGCTAACATAAGAGAAATCGCGAAATTGGCAGGTGTATCCGTTTCAACCGTTTCCCGTGTGCTTAACAACCATCCGTACGTGAACGAGAAAAAACGCGCGGAGATTCTCAAGATTATTGAAGAACAAAATTATGTTCAAAACAGTAATGCAGTCCACCTCTCTACCGGAAAAACGATGGTCATCGGTGTGACATTACCTCTCGTCAACAACCAATATTACAGCTCCATTATCGAAGGCATTGCAGCAGAAGCAGTCCAGCATCATTACAAACTGATGGTGTGCCAAACAAATAACAACCCCGAGCAAGAACGCAGTGTCTTACACTTGCTCAAAAATAAAAAAATCGACGGGCTAATCATGTGCTCCAGGTCCAGCTCTTGCGAAACGCTCAATGAATATGCAGGATACGGACCTATCATCACGTGTGAAGCAAATGATACTACCTCTGTTTCGAGTGTTCATATCGACCACTATCAAACGTTTCTGATCGGGATGGAGTATCTAATGAAGAAGGGGCATCGCCGGATCGGGTATTGCATCGGCAGAAAAAACAGCTTTAACAGTCAGCATCGCAAACGTGCCTATTACGAAAAGCTGCGTTCGATTGACGTAACACCCTCTGCTGAGTGGTCGTTTGAAGAGTGTTTAACGATCCAAGACGGCAAGGATGTCGTGGGGAAATTGCTGCAAACAGAAGAGCGGCCGACAGCAATGATCGTATCGTGCAATCATATAGCGGCAGGGATTATCAAAGAAGCGAGTAGGTTGGGGATTAGCGTACCAGAAGACTTAGCCGTAGTCGGTTGTGATGATCAGCCAATCGGAGAACTGCTAGAGATCACCACTGTATCCAGCTCCAGTACGTTGATGGGAAAATACGCATTTGAGATGCTGCATAAGCGGATTTGGACACAGCAGCTGGTTGGGAAAAAGGAAGAGAAGGAACTGTCACCCGTTTTGGTAGAGCGATTGACGACGTAAAGCTTGAAAGATAGCACAGTTGATCAAAAAAATGTCAGTGATCTCCCGCATACTAAAGAAAAAATAGGTGAAGGAAGTCAAAGATGGACACGTACAAGCGGATTCAGGACGCGATTGATTATGTGGAAGAGCATCTTCAGGAAGAAATGAACATCACAGAAATTGCTTCTCAAGCGCATTTCTCTGCGTTTCATTTTCAGCGGCTGTTTCAGGCAATCTCAGGCTTCAGCGTACAGGCGTACATTCGCAAGCGCAGGCTATCGGAAGCTGCACTTGCGCTAAAACAGACAAGTGACAATGTGCTCGAAATTGCTGTGGCCTATCAATACCAGTCGCAGGAGGCACTGACACGCGCTTTTGAGAAGCAGTTCGGGATTACACCTGGAAGGTATCGCAAAGAAAATCATTTGCTTCCTTATCTAGCCAAGATGGACTTCTTGGCCTTTCGCCAAACGATCAAAGGAGAGATCACGATGAACAAGCCGACGATCACGATTTTGGACGAAATTTGGATTATTGGGCGCAGTCACCGGACGAGCTTGCAGGATGAAAAGTATTTCGCGGACATCCCGGGCTTTTATCAAGCGTTTGGCAGCAATCAAGATTTTTTGCGGATTCCGAATAAAGCGGCAGCAGACATGTCGTATGGAATTGCCTGCGAATTTGCAGATGACGGAAGCTTTTCTTTTGTGGTGGGGGAAGCGGTGCACAGCTTTCCGGATGAACTGCCTGAGGGCTTCACTTCACTTGTCTTGCCTGCGGGGAAATATGCGGAGTTCAAGGTGAACGAGCCTGTCGATCAGGTGCAAAACACACGTCGGTACATTTACGGAACGTGGCTGCCTAATTCGAATTACGAGAGAGGCGAGGGGCCGGATTTTGAAGTGACGGATGTGTGGGGCTCGCGTTATCCTGATGCGATGAAGATGACGATTTATATCCCGATTAAATAACGCATGACATAATAGTCAGACGTTTAGTTTGATTAAATGAATAGTAATTTCTAACCTTGATAGGCTTCGTGTCTTGCAAGGTTTTTTCTTTTGTGGGACTACCCAGTGCAGGTGTAAATCTGATGGGTAAACGATGGTTGATAGTTTCTATCGATAACGAAGCTGTTGCATGATACGATAGAACTAAGTATATGAATAATAAACGATTATTTGGAAGTTTATGATGATATTGGGGGTAAAGCAACGAGATGAGTCAGTTATCCTTACAGGAATTAGAATCTCATTTATGGAAATCAGCCGACATTTTGCGCGGTTCGGTGGATTCGAGCGATTATAAGAACTACATATTCGGACTGTTATTTTTGAAACGATTGAGTGATGTTTTTGAAGAGCGCCGCCAAGAGCTTGTGACGGAGCATGGCGAAGAGATCGGGCATATGCTCGCAGATGACCCGGATCAATACCAATTCTTCGTGCCTGTGTCTGCTCGCTGGGGAGAAGTTCGCAAGCATGCGGATGATATTGGTTCCGCAATTAACGTAGCATTTGAAGCGCTGGAAAATGAGAACCGCACACTTGAAGGCGTTCTCACACCTATCGATTTTAACCGGAAAGAAGTGTTGACAGACAGCGTACTGCAACGGCTGTTACAGCATTTCTCCTTATTAGATCTGAGAAATGCGAACCTGTCCGAACCAGATATGCTAGGTCGTGCATACGAGTATTTGATCAAAATGTTCGCCGACGATGCCGGGAAAAAGGGTGGAGAGTTCTATACACCATCCAAGGTTGTGGAACTAATTGTGAAGCTCATCAAGCCACAGGAAGGCATGCGTGTGTATGACCCGACTTGTGGATCTGGCGGGATGTTAATTCAGTCTGTAGATTATGTGAAGGAACATAACGGTAACCCGAAATCGTTATCTTTGTACGGGCAGGAGAAGAATCTGGGAACATGGTCAATTGCGAAGATGAACTTGCTACTGCACAACTTGCCTGATCATACTATTGTAAAAGGCGATACGATTCGCGAGCCAAAGCTAGTAGAAGACGGAGAAATCATGATGTTCGACCGTGTAATCGCGAATCCTCCATTCTCCTTGAAAGAGTGGGGGCGTGAAGAAGCGGAGAATGACCCGTATGGTCGATTTCAATATGGTATCCCGCCTAAAAATGCGGGTGACTATGCGTTTATTCAGCATATGATTGCTTCGCTCAAAGCAGAGGGCAAGGCTGGGATAGTGATGCCGCATGGTGTGCTATTCCGTGGTGGAGCGGAAGGGAATATTCGACAAGGATTGTTAGAGGCTGACTTTTTGGAAGCGGTAGTGGGCTTGCCTTCGAATTTGTTCTATGGGACGGGTATTCCGGCTTGTGTGTTGATCTTCAATCGGAATAAGGCAGCAGAACGAGCGGGTACGGTGCTGTTCATCGCAGCAGAGGATAAGTACCAAGAGGGGAAAAATCAAAATACGCTTCGGGATGAAGATATTGCGAAAATCGTGGCGACGTTCGATGCGTATGTAGATGTGGAGAAGTATGCGCGAGTTGTGACGCTGGATGAGATTAAGGATAATGATTACAACTTGAATATTACTCGGTATATTGATAAGTCTGAGGAAGAAGAGAAAGTGGATATTGAGTCGGTCATTGTGGAACTATCGGAGTTGGAAGGGAAGCAGGCGAAAATTAAGGCGAAGCTGAACGGCTATCTTCGTGAGCTGGGATTGGGTGAAGTGTAATGCTAAAGGTTCGTGAAGGTTACAAGATGACGGAACTCGGGGAGATCCCGGTTGAATGGGATGTACAATCTATTGATGATGTATTCAATATTATTGGTGGCGTACCTTTACCTAGAAGTAAAACGGGAAATGGCAATACTTACTATCTACACTATGGTGATATCCACAAGTTATCAAGATCTTTAATTAATACTGAATTCGATAAATCCTGGTTACCTCTAATTGACGAGACTAGCAATGTGTTAAGAAGAGATGCTTATTTAGAAGATGGGGATGTTGTTTTTGCAGATGCGTCAGAGGATTACCTAGATATAGGTAAAAATGTAGTTGTTCGTATTAGTACTCCCCATGAGTTTGTTGCTGGTCTCCATACAATCGTTGCGAGAGAAAAAGCAGATAAGTTGATATTGGGCTATAAGCAGTTTTGTTTCAAGACTGAAGAAGTAAGAAAACAACTGGCAACTTTAGCGACAGGTAGTACTGTTCTAGGTATTTCCAAATCTAATATTTCAAAGGTGAAATTTTTACAGCCCCCATTAGAAGAACAACAAAAAATAGCCGAAATCCTTACGACAGTGGATGAACAAATCGAGAATACCGAACAACGGATCGAAAAAACAAAAGAGCTGAAACGCGGATTAATGCAGCAATTACTGACAAAAGGCATTGGGCATACCGAATTTATGCAGACGGAGCTTGGGAGGGTTCCAGCACTGTGGGATTTGAAAAAAATTGGTGAGGTCACAGATATTAAGTCTGGTTTGACTCCATTAAGATCTGAATCAAAGTATTTTGAAAATGGGACTATTCCATGGGTGAAAACAACCGATTTAAATAATGATGATATTGTTGAAACATCGGAAAATATAACAGAGAAAGCTTTAGAAGAAACATCTTTGACTATTCATAATGAAAATACTGTATTGGTTGCGATGTATGGGGGCTATAACCAAATCGGTAGAACTGGTTTATTAAAAATTAAAGCAACTACTAATCAAGCAATTTCATCATTGGTTTTAACAAGTAACGATCTGGACCCGAAATATTTACAAATATGGCTAAATGCTAAAGTGAATTTGTGGAAGAAATACGCTGCAAGCAGTAGAAAAGATCCCAATATTACTAAAGCAGATGTTCAAGATTTTAAAATACTCATCCCCTCCCTATCGGAACAACAAAAAATCGCCTCAATCCTCTCATCCGTAGACAAACAAATCGAAAGCTACGAACAAGAAAAACAAAAATACCTCGAACTAAAAAAAGGATTAATGCAGCAGCTACTGACAGGACAATTGCGAGTGACGGTATAACCAAACCGTCACTCCATACTTGGAGGAAACGAAGATGAATCCTTTAGAATATTCGGAAGTCGAACTCCCCTTTATTGAGCAGCTACAACAATACGGCTATACATACATAAAAGGTACCCACCTAGAAAACGATCGTACATCAAAAGCAAGCCTCGTTCTTGAAAAACGCTTCGCCAGCGCCATTCAAAAGCTCAACCCATGGATTGACTCCACCAATATAGACCGGGTCGTGAAACAGTTCATCACCTTGCAAGCAGAAGACCTATGGCATGCGAATAAGACAATATTCGATTGGCTATTCGGCCAAGGCATATCCGTCATGCAAGACGTTGGGGCCGGTAAAAAAAATCAAACCGTCCGCCTGTTCGATTACGAGCAAGTGGAAAATAACGACTTTGTCGTCGCGGGCCAAATCACTTACGAAAATGCGGCAGGAAAAGTAATCCCCGATCTCGTCCTGTACATCAACGGTCTACCACTCATTCTGATCGAGTGCAAAAGTCCGAAGCTCCAAGCAGAGAAGCAGCTACCCGAAGGAGTTCGTCAATTTGAGCGCTATATGGAAACGAACGAGAAGCTGTTCTGGTATAACCAGATGCTCATCGTGACGAGTCGGGACCGGGCACGTGTGGGAACGATCTTTGCGAAACCACAGCATTATGGACTGTGGAAAGACCCGTATCCGTACACGTATGAAGAGAGTGGCAGTGATAGGGCCCAGGATGTGATGGTGTCGGGGATGTTGCGCAAAGAAGCGGTGCTGGATCTCATGCGCAACTTCATCGTATTCGATGGCAAAGTGAAAAAGCTGGCACGCTATCAGCAGTATCGAGCGGTCAACAAGACAATGGAGCGTATGACGAAGGAGAAGAAACCTTCCCTGCGAGGCGGTGTCGTCTGGCACACGCAAGGCTCCGGTAAATCGTTGACGATGGTCTATCTGGCGATGAAGTTACGCCGACAAGCAGCGTTGGAGAACCCGATGCTCGTCATCGTCACAGATCGTCAAGATTTGGATGATCAGATAACGAAGACATTTCAACAATCAGGTTTCCCCAATCCGACACAAGCCACGTCCGTAACGGACTTGAAGCTACAATTAGGAAAAGGACCGGGCACAACGGTCATGACGCTCATTCAGAAGTTCCAAGGCGACGAGGAAAAGGCATTCCCGATTATTTCTCAGTCCGAGAATATTATAGTCATGACGGATGAATCCCACCGTTCTCAGTACAAAGGGTTTGCGCTCAACATGCGCAAAGCATTGCCAAATGCGACCTTTATCGGATTTACGGGAACGCCAATCGATAAGAAGACGCGTTCGACGACGGGCAAGTTCGGTGGTTACATTGATAAATACACAATCGAACAAGCGGTTGAAGACGGTGCTACTGTCGCAATTCATTATGAATCTCGCTTGCCAAGCTTACATATGAAGGGCGATACGCTTGATGAGCTGTTTGCGCGTACCTTTTTCGAATATGATGAAGAGGCTAGAGAGAAGATGCAACAAAAATATGTCAATGACCAACTGCTGTTAACCGCACCAGAGCGGATGAAAGAAGTGGCATTAGACATCGTTCGTCATTTTGAATCTCGTATTCTTGTAAATGGTTATAAAGGCCAAGTCGTAGCAATATCCCGTACAGCAGCTACTGAATACAAGAAGCTCATCGACCAGTATGCGATGGGGCAGTTTGAGACGGCGGTCATCTTCTCAGCGGGGCAAAATGACACAGAAGAGCTCCGAAAGTATCACATCTCAAAGGAAGAAGAGAAGCAGCTTATTGAGCGATTTAAGAAGCCATTCGCCGAGGATAAGCTAGCGCTATTAATCGTCTGTGACAAGCTGTTGACAGGGTTCGATGCGCCGATTGAGCAAGTCATGTACTTGGACAAGCCGCTTCGAGAACATAATTTATTGCAAGCGATTGCCAGAACGAATAGGAAATACGATGCGAACAAGAAATATGGCCTGATTGTTGATTATTTTGGTGTCTCCCGATTCCTGGATCAAGCGCTCGAAATTTTTAGTGCGAACGATGTACAGGGGGCATTGCAATCGATCGATGATGAATTGCCGAGGCTGGAGCAGCGTCACCGTGCTACGATGCGTTTCTTCGATGGATTGGGGCCTGTGCAATGGGAAGAGAGTGTTCTACGATTGGTGGAGGAAGATGTCCGAGCAGACTTCGATATTGCTTACAAACGGTTTGCAGAGAGTATGGACAAAGTGATGCCGAGTCCGAAGGCGGAGCGGTTCCTACATGATCTCAAACGCGTCGGAACCATTCGTCAACTAGCGAAGTCCCGCTTCTCCATTGATGATGGTATGGATATTTCTGATTGTGGGGAAAAGGTTAGACAGCTCGTACACGACTATTTGCATGCAGCAGGTATTGATGCCAGAGATCCGGTGTCCATCTTGGATGTTTCCTTTCAAGAAGAATTACAGAAGAATACTTTACCAGAAACAAAAGCGGCACAGATGGAGCACGCGATTAAGAAAGAAATTTCCGTTCGTCTAGGTGAAGATGAGGTGTTCTATACATCTCTGAAGCAAAGGGTCGAGGAATTGTTGGCACGTTACAAGGAACGTCAACTCACGATCTTTGAGCTGTTAGAAAGACTAGATGCTGTCCGCGAAGAGATGGTGGACAAAGTAAGCGGTAAGACGGACAGTGGTCTATCGTACATGCAAGAGCCATACTACAACAAATTGTACGAAGTTTGTGAATCGCGGGCAGATTATGAGTTGAAGGAAATCGCGATTGAGGTGCAACAGTTCATCGAAGAACGTGTAACACCAATTAGTGATTGGACTTCCAAGACGGACTTTAAGCGCCAATTGACAGCCGATCTGAAGGTGAAATTGTTGAAGAAAATGATGAACATGAACGATGCTTCGATGCTGACAGGCTATTTCACGGCCCTGGCAGAAACACAATATGGAAAAAAATAACAAAATGACCAGCAACGAGCTTGCTGGTCATTGCTTATATATACAACGTATTGCCGTATAGACGAAGCCATTCTTTCTTCTCTTCATAGTCGGATAATAGCATCCGAACGGTGTCCCAATAGTCCTTGGAATGATTCATATGTTGGAGATGAACCAATTCGTGGACGAGTACATAATCGACAATGGACGCAGGAGCCAGAAAGATACGCCAGTTCAGCAAAATGGTTCCTGCTGGTGTACAGCTTCCCCAGCGTTGATCCTGATCCTTAACGACGATGGCCTTCGGTTGATGGGAGAACTTGATCGTGAATCTATTGATTCGTTCTTTGGCTAATGCAGATCCTCGATGCTTCACCCAGTCGATATACAAGGGCATGATTATATCTCGATGCTGGTGCTCAGCGATATCTTGGGGCAATCGCGCACGAAATTGTCCTTGATAGAAGCTTAACTTAGGTTCTTGTGTTCCAGTAGTCTTACACACTTTTAGCCGATATTGTCGACCAAGGTAGGGCAGCTTTTCACCGGATACGAACTTTCTCTGTAAGCTGTGTTGTTGCATTTCCTCGAAATGTAGCAGTTGAGTGCGTATCCAAATTCCTTTATGGTGTAATATCTGTTGAATCGCTTGATCTTCAGTATTGGAAGGAGCAACTACCTTTACACCGTGCTGATTGATGGATATGGTTACGGTTTTACGCCGATCGCTTCTCGTTATTTCGTAGTGAATCGCTTGAGAACCGAACTGAAAAAATGGCATGATGACTCCTCCTGTCACTGAATTATAGCAGTTGTGAATCGACCAATTCCAGCGAAATATCGTGTATAATAATACCAATTGAGGTAACTGAAAGTAGAATTATCTACATAGTACAAAACGAGCAAATACATAGAACTGAGGATATAGAAAGGGGAAATGAATCTCCATATGTCATCTGTATTTACATTCTTACAAGAGGTGAACGAGGGATTGTGTACTTTGGCGCTTCAAGCAGAAGCTGATGTGTGGAGCAATCCCCGTGCTACTCTTATTCAAGGCAGGTTATTTAGTGAAGAGATGGCGACGACAGTATCCAAGACGGAGAAGGTCGAGCCTATGTATAGTATTAAGTCGAACGAAAGGATACAGCTGCTCGCTCGTAGAGACATCATCTCAGAAGAGCTGAAGGAAAGTTTCGAGTGGCTGCGTAGGAACGGCAATATGGCCGCGCATGATGTGAAGCCTGTCCCACCTGACTTGGCGTTAACCGCACATCGGCAAATCTTTACCCTCGCACTATGGTTTGTAGAGTCATATGGATCGCTAGACATTGAACTTCCGACGTACGCAATGCCGACGATGCCTACAAGTGGTGACCACGAGCAGAGTGTGACAAAGCTGGATGTAAGTGAGCAGCTCGAACAACTAGTGAGCGCCCAGCTAGAAGCGAAGATTTTGCCCACGTTAAAGGAACAATTCAAGCATTTACATGATAAGATCACGCAAGTAGCGGGGATAGGGACTACCGTTTCTCAATCAGTAATAACGGGAGCGGTGGATGTTGGCGATTATTTAACGGGGCAAGGATTGACGACTATTGACAAGCGTCCGAATGGTGGAGCGCTGTGGGTTGTCGGTGGTTGGGAGCTCAAGGATGTATTGTTTGCACTGAAGTCTTACGAAATCCACTTTAAGTTCGCGAAGAACGGCAGTCAATCGACTAAGCGTAAGCCAGCTTGGTTTGTGTTGGGCAATGCAACCATACCAATCGCTACGCAGGAGAAAGTCTCAAGCACCCCAGTGGGTCCTGATATGGAGGAAGAAGTCGGAGCACAGCTACGTAAGTCTTTTCGAAACAAGGAGCTTATTTTTCCGGCGTCTATGATCGATCTAGGACTGGATGATATTGAGATTAGTGGTTGTACATCGTTGGTTCAGTATTTGAAGGAAGAATGTAACGTTACTACGATCCAAGAGCTGCCAGAAGATCTGACGACGATGACTGAGAAAATAAACGGAGTAGGACCAAAGACAATCGATCGATTCGTCAAGCAATTAGAAGAAGCGATTGCAGAAGAGAAACGACTGATCGGTTCGGGGAAACGAAAAGAACAGGCTGTCATTTCGTACAGGGAGCTCAAGAAGAAGTTTGGGCGTCGTCCTACATATATGGAGCTTCATCAGCATGCGAATGTGGATAGTCAGGAATACCGTCAGTTATTTGACTCTTACTATACCTTTTTATTGCAGGCAGGACAGTTGGACAAAGAAGAAGCTGCAATTGCGAAACGTTATACGAGTTGGCTGAAAGAAGTAGAGAATACGATTATTCGTAAAAGCTACAAAATGGTACTTTTGCAGGCGATGCTAGGGCGTGGTGCACACGACTGGATGAAGTCGATCACGGCTGAAGAAGTAGCACCGTGTTTCTATCAATATTACATGAATGACGAAATACGCAAGAGTGTCGACTTCTCAGATAACGAGACGCAAAAGCTCTGGGATGCTCCTTTAGAGCGCACTGCGCAGCTTATTGCTCGTATGCCTATGACCCATTGGGCGAAAGCAGCCAACAAGCTGCTCCAATATGCGGATGGTACATTCCAGATAAAATTCCCGATCCGAGAGACGGATGAACAATTGCTGTATAAGTGGACGAGGGAAATATGTGAATATCGACTGTACTTGTACTTTGAACGGAAAGCAACCGCTGTAAGTACGGATACTCAATCCTAATTATAGTGAGAAAGGTGCAATAACCGATGGGGGACATAAAGCTATTTCGTTTAACGGGTAGTGGAATAGAGGAACTGAGTGGTTACACGGTCACGGTAGAAAAGTCGTTGCAGACGTTGATGGAGAGAAATTTGGATGTGTTATTGGGGATTCGGTTTCTCGCTTCAGAATATTCGACGGGTAAGAAGCACCGGGGAAGAATCGATACGCTCGGTATTGATGAGAATAATTCACCAGTCATTATTGAATATAAAAGGGCGACTAATGAAAATGTGATCAATCAAGGTTTGTATTATCTAGATTGGTTGATGGATCATCAAGCAGATTTCATGGTGCTAGTCATGAATCGACTGGGTAGAGATATAGCCCAAGCGATTGATTGGAGTGCACCCAGACTTCTATGTGTAGCTGGAGGGTTTACCAAGTACGATGAGCACGCCGTACAGCAAATTAATCGTAATATTGAATTGTACACATATAAGCGATATGGAGACGAGTTGCTGTTGCTGGATCTTGTTAATGCGACAACAGCCCACGTGGAGTTAGACCATGAAAACCCATCCAATATCAAACCTTCATCCATATATAAGACTGTGTCAGAGTATCTAGAGCAAGCGAGCGAGGAGTTAGTGGATCGTTTCGAAGCGTTACGTTCCTTTATGCTGGCGCTTGGGGATGATGTGCAGATGAACACGCTGAAATACTATATCGCTTTCAAGCGGATTAAGAACTTTGCTTGTGTGGAAATTCATCCGCAAACGAAATGTATTACTATATATGTTAAAGTCAGTCCAGATGCGATTGAACTGGAGCCTTCGTTTACGAGAGATGTGCGTCAGATTGGTCATTACGGTACAGGTGATCTAGAGATTACGATTTCGAATGATGAGCAGCTAGCACGGGCGAAAGAGCTTATTCAGAAAAGTTACGAGATGAGCTAATTGTAATTTTACACTACCTTCACACGACATCCATTCCAGCTTTATACCCGTTTGCTACAGTGTAAATGTAAGAGCGAATGTACAGGAGGCGGGTAGGGTGGAAGTGCAGATTGAGCGCGTCGTAAGAGATGATTTTGCGGAAATGATTACGTTGGCGGATATGACATTACCCGATCGAATGAACTTACATGAGCTGAAAAAATATATGGAGCTGTTTCCTGAGCTGATTTTCAAGGCGACCTATAACGGCCAGCTCATCGGTTTTAGCTGCGCCGGAATTGATATGTACCAGACGACTGGCTGGCTTCTGTTCAGCAATGTGAGCAAGGAGTTTCAAGGTCAAGGCATTGGCAAACGGCTAATCGAAGCCAGACTGCAAGCCCTTCGCCAATTCCCGACACTTCGCACTGTGCAGGTCACGGTGAGTGAAACGAACGCATCCTCTATTCGCGCGCTGTCTGCCTATGGCTTCCGTCTCGCTCATGCTGAGCAGGATTACTACGGGCCGGGCAAGCATCGGAATTTGATGGAGCTACCAATTTTGCCTATCATTCAACCAGAAAAAATAGAGTCGTCCATCGTGACTACTTAGGTGGATTCATGAAAAAAGCGGAGGAGCTAAAAGCCTTGCCGCTTTTTTTTATAGGCTGGTATCGATGGTGTAGTGGAAGGAAGAAGTGCATTTCCAGTCTACGCTTCGGCCTACGCCCTGCTGAGGGCTGTTGCTGTCCGCTCCGAAATGAAGATCGGGAGCGCTTCAAACCAGAAATCGAATGCGTTTTTGTATGTAATAAAAGCTGAAATTCCCCGTTATTCATTTCTACGCTGGGTAGGGCTCCAGAGGCGCTTGGACTGGAAATGCACTTCTTCCTAAGTGGCTTTGGTCAAGACCTTGAAAGTGATTCGAGAAGTTGTAGTAAGTAAGCTACTTTGCACTGACATACAAAACGATTTAAGACATAAATGATAACACTGCTGTAAAGAAGTCCTGCCACATGTTTGGAAGGAGACCGCCCGAACGAAGAGAGGATACAGGCGACTGGAAAACATGTGGTAGGGCTTCGGGCTCCACATCTGTTGGAAGACAACTATAATTATCCCTTTTCCATAATCAGCAAAGCCGTCAACACCTGCTGCCCAAAAGCAGTAATCTGCGTCCCTTGCTTCTTAACGCCGATGGAGACACATCCAGCACGGTCCAGTGCGGTCAGCTTGTGCCTGATTTGGGCTTCAGTCATGGAGGGACTCTCCATTCTTGCGAGCAGGGCACTGCGTCCAATACGCTCCTGACGCTTGTAGCAATCGGACAGTACTTGCAGGATCGCTGCGTAATCTCCCAAGGAGCCTTGCCTGGACAAATACCGGATCGTATCTTCCAGCGTATCATCCCGGTGAGAGAGAAGGGGCGGAGTAGAGACATGCCCCGCAAAAAAACGCTCCGGCAAATGAGCTAATTCCACCTGATTCCCCTCAGCGATGACGACTGCATAGTGAATGAAATTTTCCAGCTCGCGAATATTGCCTGGCCAATCGTAACGGAGTAGCTGTTCCGTCACTTCCCGTGAGAAGGATAGACGCTGCTTTTTTTTCTGCAAGAAATAATCGATCAGCACCAAAATATCATCGGGACGATCACGCAGGGGCTGAATGTGCAGTGGCAGGACGTTCAGCCTGTAGTACAAATCCTCGCGAAATGTCCCTTTTTTGACCATTTCCATCAGGTTGCAATTGGTAGCGGCGATGACGCGGACATTGACTGGAATGACGCGATAGCCCCCTACGCGCATGACCTGCTTTTCTTGGAGAACTCGAAGCAGTGACGCCTGAATGCTAAGCGGGGCGTCCCCAATCTCGTCCAGAAAAATGGTCCCGTTGTGAGCCAGCTCGAATAGCCCCATCTTTCCGCCTTTTCGCGCTCCTGTAAAAGAACCTTCCTCGTACCCGAACAATTCACTCTCTACCAAGCTCTCGGTCAGCCCTGCAAAATTGACGGGGACGAACGGACCGTCACGACGCGTCGAGTGTTGATGGATGGCTTGGGCAAAAACTTCCTTCCCGGTTCCGTTTTCCCCTGTGATGAGAATCGTAAAATCGCTTTCGGCCAGCTTGGTCGCCACTCGTTTGTTGGCCTGAATGGACGGGCTTTTGCCGATGATACTGTCAAACGAATACTTGGTCATCAGTCCGAGATTGGCACTCTTCGTCCGTATTTCCTGTTCGATCTGCTGTACCTTTGTCACGTCCTGAAAGGTAATGACCGCGCCCAGAAACTGATCATCCAAGAACGTGGGAATCTTCGTCACCAAGAGGTACAAATCGCGGAATTCCAATACCTGCTTCGTTACTTCCATGTGTGATTCTACTACTTCCAGAATTAGGAATTCAGGAATGACCTCCGCTACATTTCGCCCGATGCAAGTGGTTTCAGACATATGCAAAATTTTCTCGGCTTCTTTGTTCAGCACAGTGATATTCCCTGTGGCATCTGTGCCAATGATGCCTTCATGTACGGCATTTAAAATGGAGCTCAGCTTTTCATTCAGCTTCCGCTCATTGTGTACCGAGTTGGTCAGCTTGCGCCCGATATGGACGAAATCGCTGATGAAGTCAGCCGTGTACAGGTTTGCCTTATCCGGAGAAAGATCAAGTAGGCGTGAAATATCAAAGATCGTCGTCAAATCCAAAGGGCGGTGCCCCAACTCAATGACGTTTTCAAAAAGAGCAGGAATTAGCTCCCTGAGTCCATGACAGACAGCAACATCGATTTGATCTTTTTCAGGAAGCGGAGTCTCGGTATCGGGTACGTACGGCACAAATGTCAGATGAGAGAATCCGAGATGAAACAATAGCTCAATCGCGCCTTCTACCATTTCGATGGAGTTGGAAACAAATAGACAGCGCGTTCCTGGCGGCAAATCCATGAGTTGATCCAATTTGTTAATGTCAATCGTGCGCCTTGCTAGCAGCACGGGGATGTCTGACGGAGGAACTGGCTGATCGTGCAAGAGACTCATGTCTGAAACGAGGATGAGATCAACTTCATCGTACACACTCGGATGAAGCCGTTCTTGCATATGGTTTCGAATGATGTCCAAGCGGTTGCCGAAAAAAGACGTGAGCGTGTTTGCAAACAGCAGGCTGATCGTCTCTAGTCGGGTCATCAACAAGATGCATGGTTTCTGTTTGATCATGATGGGACTCCTTTTTATCTGCCGAATAGCTTTTTTATTTAGGTGGAAATATTGGATTAGATATCTGTAAAAACCAACCTATATTATAACCTAAAAATCCGAAATTGTTCAGAAATGCTTAACTTTTATAATAATATAGTTTTGGCACAATTCTTGCTATACATCCGGTAGAGCAAAGAGAGATACTTGAGAAGACATCAGGGAGGATGATGGATCGGATGAATCCGTTCTTATATATGGACGAGCATCGCGACGAAATAGTGCGAACATACAAAGAGTTGCATCAATTAGCGGAGCCGAGCTGGCACGAGGAAAAAACGGCGAGATATTTGCGGGAACGCTTGGAGGCGGCCGGAATTGCCGTCACATGCTTCGAAGGGCATCACGGCTTTTATGCAGAGATTCCTGGAGAGAGTGCTGAAATCGTGGCTTTGCGCGCGGATATGGATGCACTCGTGCAGGAAGTGGACGGCGTAGTGAGACCGAATCACTCATGCGGACACGATGCTCACTCGACACTGGCTCTCTACAGCGCCCTTGCGATTCAAGCAAGCGGAGTGGTACCGCCGAAAACGATGCGCTTTCTGTTCCAGCCTGCTGAAGAGAAAATGGGCGGAGCCTTGCAGATGATGAAGGATGGCGCTCTGGAAGGCGTGACAAAGCTGATCGGCGTTCATCTCCGTCCGGAAATGGAAGTGCCGTATGGGAGCGCTGCTCCGGCGATTTTGCATGGATCATCCAGCTCCATCAGAGGGACGATTACAGGTCTGCAAGCACACGGAGCACGTCCGGCGCTCGGGAAAAATGTCATCGAAGCCGCTTCGTTTTTGGTTATTGCGTTGCAAAACATTCGCCTGGAAGACGGATGCTCTTTTTCCGTGAAGATGACCCAATTGCAAGCAGGGGGAGAAACGGTGAACGTCATTCCTGATCGAGCGACCTTTAGCCTCGATGTACGTGCACAGTCCAATGAAGGCATGGCAGAATTGCGGAGAAAAACCGAGCATGCCATGAGTCAGACTGGGGCTTTGATGGGCATGGATGTGGAGTGGGAATGGTCGGGAGTCACACCGGCTGCGGTCGCCAATGCGAACATGATCCAAGTAGCTAAAAAGGCAATTGGGCAAGTATTGGGTGAGGACAACATTGCCGATACATGTGTGACGCCAGGCGGAGAGGACTTCCATTTTTACACGATTCACCGCCCAGAGCTGGCTACGACGATGATTGGTCTGGGATGTGGGCTCACGCCAGTCTTGCATCATCCACAGATGACTTTTCAGGCGGATGCCTTGATTTATGGGGCAAAAATCATGACAGCTGCGATTTATGAAGCTGCCCAACATTCTTAGAGAAGCGCTACACACGCAGGGGGTTACCTTATGACAGAGAGCAAGCAACTAAAAAAGAAAAGCTTATTTCGGCTAGACGCCTATGTCCTTTTGTTTTGCATCTTACTTCTATGTGCGTTGGCTACCTATGTGGTCCCGACAGGAGAATTTGACCGTGTAAAAAACGGCAATGTGACGACGGTTGTCCCGGGCAGCTATCATGCGGTGGAGCCGAATCCTACGGGCTTTATCGAGTTTTTTACCGCGATCCAGACAGGGATGGTCAAAGGCGCGCCGATCATCTTCCTCGTTTTGTTCACAGGCGGTGCCTTAGCTGTTTTGGATAAGACAGGTGCACTCAACGCAGCGATTCTGACTATGGTACGAAAATTAGGAAATCGAGAGTGGCTGCTGGTTATTTTGATCACCTCCGTCTTTTCCGTATTGGGTACGTTGGGTGTCATCGTCAACTCCGTCATTGCTTTCGTTCCGCTTGGCATCATGATTGCGAGAGCGATGAAAATGGATGCGATCTTCGGTGTGGCTCTGATTTATTTGGGTGTGTATGCCGGATTCAATACGACAATTGCCTTTCCAGGAACGCTGGGCTTGTCCCAACAAATTGCGGAGCTGCCGCTGTTTTCAGGTATCGGCTACCGTACCATCATTTATGTTACGTTTGTGATCGTAACCATTCTGTACATCGGGCGTTACGCGCGGAAGGTTCGTCAAAACAAGAGTATCTTGGGGGACGAGCTCTTTCCTTCAGATAGTGGCTCAACCACGATGGAAGCAGACACGAAAAATGTTGATTTTACAACCCGTCACAAATTGATCTTGGCGTTTACGGGGATCGTTCTGATTGGTTTTATCGTCTGCACGATCTTGTTCAAATGGGACGTAAACGAGATGTCCGGAATCTTTATTTTCATTGCGATCGGAGTAGGCTTGCTCAACAAGATGAGCGGCAACGATATCGCCAAAACATTCTTAAAAGGCTGTCAGGGCCTGATTTATGGGGCTTTGATTGTCGGAATGGCACGTGCGATCACGGTCATTTTGGAAGATGGGAAGTTCCTTGATACCATCGTGTACGGGCTTGCTACCATTCTGGAGCCGCTGTCACCGATGGCAGGTGCAATTGGGATGTTCCTCGGAAGCGCCGGGCTGCACTTCTTGATTTCGTCCGGTTCAGGTGAAGCCGTTATGCTGATGCCGTTGTTGGCACCATTGTCTGACCTGATGGGCATTACGCGCCAAGTGGCAGTAGAGGCTCTGATGCTCGGAGAAGGTGTGGTCAACTGCATTAATCCGACCTCAGGTGTTCTGATGAGTATTTTGGCGATGAGTGGCATTTCCTACGGCAAGTGGCTGAAGTTCATGCTTCCGCTCACAGCGGTATGGACAGCTCTCTCCATCGTGTTTATCGTTATCGGGGTATTGATTAACTGGGGCCCGTATTAAGTCGACATTCGATGACAAGGAAGAGGCTGTCCAAAAAGTCCATTTTAGAGTAAATTGCACTGAAATGAAAAACCCCAGAATGCTGATTTTACGGCATTCTGGGATTTTGCTTTTTTTACATTTGGAATGACGAATTATTTATATTTTATGGAGGATAAATTGTAATGATAAAAAATAATTTTAAAATAGAAAACATTCCAGCGATTTTGTGGGGTGACAAATCAGATAAGTTATTTGTGGTGGTGCATGGTAACATGTCAAATAAGGCAGATGACTCGATTATTGTATTTGCAGAAGAAGCAACAGCACTAGGTTATCAAGTGCTTAGTTTTGATTTACCTCAACATGGTGACCGTAAGGATGATACTTATCTTTGCAAAGTTCAAAACTGTGTTCAAGACCTTAATACAATTATGACCTATGCAAAATCGTTATCCAATAATATAAGCATTTTTGCTTGTAGCATAGGAGCATATTTTAGCCTATTAGAATATAGCCATGAGCCGTTGAAGCAGTGTTTGTTTCTCTCTCCTGTGGTAAATATGGAACGTATCATAAATAATATGATGACATGGTTTAACGTAAGTGAGAGTAGACTAAAAATAGAGAAAGAAATTTCTACACCTATTGGACAAACTCTCTATTGGGATTACTACTGTTATGTGAAAGAACATCCTATTGTTGCTTGGAATAATCCAACTTCCATTCTCTATGGTTCAGAAGATAACTTATGTGAGTTTGACGTTGTATCTGAATTTAATAAACGTTTTAACTGTAATTTGCAAGTAATGGAGAATGGAGAACACTATTTCCATTCTGAGGAACAGTTGCAGTATTTCAGACAATGGCTGAAAAAACATATTTACGTTTAATGATAATTTAATTTCAAACATTGTTTTAAAACATCGCCTTTCATTAAAATTCTTCACGCGCATAAACTGTGCAACGACACATCATTTTCGAAGGCAGAAAGTGGGGAAGTTCACCCTGAGTACGGAAAATCAATCCGCTTTTGATTATCGGAATACTGGGAGGATCATTACGCTTCGGGTGGAAATTCTGGACTTGGCTCCTATGGCGTGCTAGCTCTTTTTAAAGCAGAAGTCATCAATGAATACATCAAGGAGCAGCAAGTGAAAAGCGTCATTGAATTTGGCTGCGGAGACGGCAATCAACTTCTCTTTATGAAATATGCCAATTACTTGGGGTTGGACATTTCACCGACTTCGGTACAGATGTGTGCCAGAATGTTTGGGAAGGATTCGTCGAAAAGCTTTCTTTTATACCATCCGAAATCCTTTTACAATCAAGGATACTTGAAAAGTGATCTGGTCGTTTGCCTGGATGTGCTGTATCACATTATCGATGAGGAAGACTTCGAGAAAACATTGGATGACATCTTTTCTTGCGCCAAAAAGCATGTCATTCTCTACACGAAGGTAACGGATGGGACAGAGTCGTAAGTCGTCGATATGATCAAAGACCGAGACATCTTGCACTACTTGTAAAAGTACAACGATTTCTCCGTTACGCGAAAGATTGAACAGAAATACCCAGACCTGTCTTCTGCAAGCTTTTTGATTCTAGAAAAAAATCCCCCAACGGCTACATAGCTTTGGGGGATTTCCTTTCCTCTATTGACCAATGATGATGCGTTCTTTTGGATAATGATAGCGTACGATCCGGTCATTGCGCTTCAAGAAGAGGAGCAAATTGATAATCCCGATACGTCCGATCATCATCGTAATAATCAGAATGAGCTTGCCACCTACGCCCATCTGAGCTGTAATCCCGGTAGACAATCCGGTCGTACCGAAAGCAGAGCAGACCTCGAACAAGACGTGCTGGAAAGGTAAATCCTCCAGCCAGACGAGCAGCATGACCGCTGTGAACACCATGATAATCGCGATAAAAAAGACGATGAAGGAGCGCTGAATGTCCTCATCAACCAGCTCTCTTCCGAACACCTTTACTTCCTTGTAGCCACGCATGTTGGCAAAAACCGAGGCAATCAGGACGAAGAACGTCGTGGTCCGTATCCCCCCGCCCACGCTGCTCGGGGAGGCGCCAATGAACATCATCCCGGAGAGCATGATGAGTGTCGCGGTCGACAAGAGGCTGATATCCATCGTAGCCAAGCCGCCACTACGCGAAGAGACGGAGTGGAACAACGAATAGAACAGCATTTCATGCCAGGTCTTATCGGCCAAAAACTGATTTCGCTCAAAAACGAAAATGAGCAGGGCGCCAATGACGATCAAGGAAAAGAACGTCAGTGTCGTAATCTTGGTGAAAAGTGAAAAAGTAAAACGCACTTTTGCATGGCGATAGGAAAAGTACGTTCTCAGCTCTACGAGTACGGGAAACCCGATCGCTCCACAAATTATCAAGATCATCGTGATGGTCTGAAACACGTAATCGTGGGTAAAATCGAGCATGGAATTTCCGTGCAGGTCAAACCCGGCATTCGTAAAAGCACTGACAGATGCAAAGTAACCGTGGTAGAACGCGATGTACCAATCGTCGTAGTAGCCGGCGTAAATAAAATGACAGCCTAACAGGATGGTTCCCACCAGCTCAATCAAGAGCGCAATCACGAGAATATTGCGCATCAGGTCGACCAAACCGGACAACGTGGAGCGGTTGTGGTCCGTCGCGATCCAGATGCGCTGTTCCAGACCGATTTTATGGCCCATGAGTATCCAGATGAACGTTCCGAGTGTCATGATTCCGACCCCACCAACCTGGAAGAGCAACGTAAGAAAGAGAACCCCCCACTGGTTGAAAACTTCATGAATCGTAATGACAGTAAGCCCGGTAACGCTGATGGCACTCGCCGCGGTAAACAAAGCGTCAATAAAAGAAAGAGAGACTCCCGGCAAGTGAAAAAATGGCAATGACAGAAGAAACGCTGAGATCAGGATGAGCCCAACGTAGGCGAACACGATGATTTGAACAGATGTCAATCGTCGCTTTTGATTGGAAGATAACAAAATAAATGGCCTCCTGAATGAGCTTCATGGGGATAATCATACCAAATAAATGAAAGGAAGCAAAAGCGCGGAAAAGATCAGTTGACAATGTATCCGCAAGAATGGTAAAGTTCAGAATGTATTTATTGGAAATTCAAAATATTAATGGAAAGGTGGGCTAGTCATGAAAAGAATTGTACGCATGGGTCATCCATACAAGGGCATACATGTAACCCCACCATTGATACGAGCGTAGTATCGTTTTTTTGATCTCGTTAACATGGCGTAGGTTACCTATTTCGTAACTTGCGCCTTTTCTATTTTTGTTGATGAAAAGGCATGTTGCTCACGGGCGATGTGTCTTTTTTGTCCTCTAAAAAAGGTCACCCAGCCAGTTAAAGAGAGGGGAGAAACACGGATGTTCTCGGTTTTGGCAAAGCTTGATTGGTTTTTCAAGGAGCATTGGAAACGTTATACGGTCGCTATTCTGCTATTGATTCTGGGCGGCTTACTGGAGATTATCCCTCCAAAAATCATCGGGGTGGCTATTGATGAGATTCACCTGGGGACACTGACTGGCGAGCGGCTGGTATCCATTTTGCTGTTTTTCGGTGTATTGTCTGTCGCGATTTATTGGGTCAATTTTATCTGGATTCGCCAGCTGTTTGGAGGAGCGTTTCTGGCGGAGCGGACGTTACGGTCGAAGCTCATGACGCATTTTTTGCGGATGACGCCAACGTTTTATCAGCGCAATCGTACCGGTGATCTGATGGCGCGAGCGACAAATGACCTCAAGGCTGTCTCGATGACGACAGGCTTCGGAATTTTGACGATGGTGGACTCGTTATCCTTTACAGGGGCAATTGTGCTGACGATGGGCTTTTTGATCAGTTGGAAGCTGACCTTAGCAGCGATCCTTCCATTGCCGTTCATGGCCTATATCATCAAGCAATATGGGAAAAAAATTCACGAGCGTTTTTCAACCGCGCAAACATCGTTCGGCGAGCTGAACGACCGCGTCTTGGAATCCGTCTCTGGCGTTCGTGTGATTCGAGCTTACGTACAGGAGATGGCGGATCAGGAGCGCTTTCGCCAAAAAATACATGAAGTGTATCAAAAAAATATCGATGTGGCGAGAATCGATTCGCTGATTGAGCCAACCGTCAAAATATTAGTTGGAATCAGTTATATGATTGGCTTGATCTACGGTGGATACCTCGTGTTTCAAAGAGAACTGACCCTGGGAGAGCTGGTCTCGTTCAACGTCTATCTCGGGATGCTGATTTGGCCGATGTTTGCGATTGGTGAATTGATCAATGTGATGCAAAGAGGAAGTGCCTCGCTGGATCGCGTCACTGAAACATTGGCTTACGAAGCAGATGTGACGGATCACGACAGACCAGTTCATGTTGCAGTACCAGAAGTCATTCGGTTTGATTCTGTGACATTCCGCTATCCATCTGCGCATGTTGACCAATTAAGCGAGGTCTCCTTTACTCTTGGTCGGGGTCAGACGCTAGGAATCGTCGGGCGTACGGGAAGCGGAAAATCCACGCTGGTGCGACAGCTGCTTCGCGAATATCCGTTAGGACGGGGAGCCATCAGTGTTTCGGGAGAGGCGCTAGAACAGATCAGTCTGGATAACATCAAGAGCTGGATCGGTTATGTACCGCAGGAGCAGATTCTGTTCTCGAAGTCAGTCCGCGAAAACATCCTGTTCGGGAACAACGAGGCAACAGAAGAACAATTACAGGAAGTGTTGAAGCAGGCCGCATTTGCTCGGGATGTGCAACTATTGCCTGAAGGCTTGCAAACGCTCGTTGGTGAAAAAGGCGTAGCCCTTTCAGGTGGGCAAAAACAGCGGGTCTCGATTGCCCGAGCGCTTTTGGTCAATCCGGAAATCTTGATTCTTGACGATGCCATGTCGGCGGTGGATGGCAAAACCGAAGCGGAGATGATCACGAATATTCGCCGGGAGCGTGCAGGCAAAACAACACTGATCACCACACATCGCTTAACGGCCGTCCAGCATGCAGATTGGATTCTCGTCATAGACGAAGGCCGAATCGTCGAGGAAGGTACACATGCACAGCTATTGGAGCTGGGCGGTTGGTATAAAGAACAATTCGAGAAACAGCAGATAGAAGCGACGCTGACAGAAAGCGGGTGAATGAATGACGACGGGGAAAAGGCTAGTTCACTATGCAGCGATTTTTAAAAAGACCATCCTCTTGGCGATTCTGATGCTCTCCATATCTGTTGGGGCAGAACTGACAGGACCATTTTTGGCGAAAAAAATGATCGATACGCACATTCTGGGCATTGAATTCGCTTGGTATGAGACGGCACAGTATGAGGATTCCGTGCTATACAAAGGGAAGTATTACACGAGACAGGATCATTTGGCAGCAGGTGAGAGCACTGGTGGGGAAGTTCGTGTTTTGCAGGTAGGACGCGATTATTATTTCTTGGATCAGGCGATTTCGTATGATGGGCAGCGATCCATTGAGGACGGGAAGCTCATCATTGTCAAAGGTGCGGATCGAGCAGAGTATCAGGCCACTCTCTTAAGCAATCAGGAGATATTCGAATTTTTCCGGCCAGAGACAAGAGGCTTGTTCACACTGGCTGCTCTCTATTTCGGATTATTGGTAGTTGCTTCGCTTTTCCACTATGGACAAAAGTTCTTATGGCAAAAATCAGCGAATCAGGTCATCGAGAGGCTGCGCATGGATGTGTTCGCGCATATTCAACGATTGCCTATCCATTATTTCGATCATCTCCCTGCCGGGAAGGTGGTTGCTCGTGTTACAAACGATACGGAAGCAGTCCGTGAGCTGTTTACGAATGTCCTCGGCAACTTCATTACGAGCGGGATTTATTTAATTGGTATTTTCGCAGCGCTGTTCTTGCTTGATGTACGACTCGCGCTCGTTTGTCTGGTCATTCTGCCAATCATGGTCGTGTGGATTTACTTATACCGCAAGTACGCTTCTGCATTTAACCATGTCATTCGGGCACGCATCAGCGACATCAACGGGATGATTAACGAGTCGATCCAAGGGATGCCGATCATTCAGGCATTTCGCAGGGAAAAGGAAACGATGCGGGAATTCGGCGAACTGAACGAAGAGTTATTCACCTATCAAAATAAAATGCTACGGCTCAATGCGACCGCTTCGTTTAACCTCGTTCAGTTCATCCGCAATATCGCGTTTGTTTTATTCATCTGGTATTTCGGTGGTGCCTCCCTCGGGATAGGTACACTGCTATCGCTTGGTGTCCTCTATGCATTCGTCGATTATCTCAATCGCTTGTTCCAGCCGATGACACAGATCGTCAACCAACTGGCGAACCTGGAGCAATCTCTCGTCGCGGCGTCGCGCGTGTTTGAACTGCTCGATGAAGAGGGCATTGACGTTGATCCAGCAAAAGTTCCCTGCTATCAGGGGAATGTCCGCTTTGACGATGTTTCTTTTGCCTACAAAGACGATCAATACGTGCTGAAAAACATCTCATTCGAAGCATGGCCCGGAGAGACAGTGGCACTGGTTGGTCACACGGGATCGGGAAAAAGCTCGATTATCAATCTGTTACTCCGCTTCTATGATGTAAACAGTGGAGCGATTATGATTGATGGGCGCAATGTGCAGGCGTTTTCCAAACAGCAGCTTCGTCAGCATATGGCGATTGTTTTACAGGACCCGTTTTTATTTACAGGAACGATTCGTTCGAATGTGAGTCTGGATGATCCGTCGATTTCGCCTGAAAAAGTAGAGAAAGCTCTGTGTGATGTAGGGGCAGACCAACTGTTCCGCAGTCTTCCGCAAGGATTCGATGAACCTGTTATCGAGAAGGGGAGCACGCTTTCACTCGGGCAGCGTCAATTGATTTCGTTTGCGCGTGCTCTCGCGTTTGACCCGGCTATCCTCATTCTGGATGAAGCGACTGCCAGCATCGACACGGAAACAGAGGGCATTATTCAAAATGCTCTTGAGGTGTTGAAAAAAGGGAGAACGACCTTCATCATTGCTCACCGCCTGTCTACGATCAAAAATGCAGATCAAATTCTCGTACTGGATCGAGGCAGAATCGTAGAGCGAGGAAAGCATGAAGACTTGATGGAGAAGCAAGGCAGGTACTATCAGATGTATCAATTGCAGCAAGGGAAAAAAGAAGCGCAGAAACAAGAGGTAGTAATCCAACAAGGAAGTACCGCAGCATTGACCTAAGCGTGAGATTGGTCTACTCATTTTGTCTTCAGAACGGTAAGATAGATCATAGAAGAACGGACAAACAGGAGGAGTTACTATGCCACATCTTATCGTTCGAGGCATCCAAGCTGAACAAATGGCCACGATTAGCGAACCACTTGCAGTCGAGCTTGCTGCACTATGCCAATGCGGTACGGACAATTTCACGATCGAATGCTTGCAGACGACAGGCGTTTTTGGTGGGAAGATCGTGGAGACGTTTCCTTTTATTGAAGTAGCATGGTTCGAGCGGGGGCAAGAAGTTCGTGACCAGTTTGCCCAGATCGTAACCAAGCATGTCTTGTCGCTCGGTATCCCAGAAGTAGAAATGGCATTTGTCGCTTATCAAAAAGAAAGCTATTATGCCAACGGAGAGCATTTCTAAAGCACAGCCGACAGGTGCTGTCGATTTCCCGGGAAAGAATCAAGACATTCGACAAGAGCACGGATAAACAAATGAATACAAGCGTGGAATAAGGGTGTTCCTTCTGTAAGTACGAGATTTTTCGTGCGAGACGGGTGGAGCACCTTTTTTATTTTGAGCGAATTTTTACTCGTGCAACCAAAAATTTCTAAAATAGGTGTCACAAATGAAAGTTCTCAATTGTTATTCATAGTGAGAGGAGGGCAAACAGTGGAAAAAACAGAAATAGAGCGCCTGTTGAACGAAATAAAAGCAGGTTCTCTTGAGCAATACGAAATCATTATCGATCACTATCAACAACCGATCTTTACATACTGCTACCACATGCTCGGTCATCGCCAAGATGCAGAAGACGCTGTCCAGGAAGTCCTGTTTCGTGCCTACGAGCATCTGGGACAGTATACGTACTCGCTGTCATTTTCTGCATGGCTGTACCGAATCGCTTTCAACCATTGTGCGAATGTGCTAAAGCGCAGGAAATTAAGCCGCGTGTTGCCCTTTTTGTACAACCGGGATCAAGACGGACGCAATTATGTCGAGGAGAGCATTGACAGCAACCATTTTGGGGAGCCGCTTGAACGCATCTGGAAACGACTGTCCGCCGAAGAACGAACACTCATGTTCCTGCGGGTGCTAGAGGAAAGAGAGTACGAGGAAATTGCAGAACTGATGGACAAAAAGCCTGCGACTCTCCGCAAACAATTCGAACGCGTTTTGAAAAAATGCAAACGTTATTTGCCAACGACGGGAGGGGTGCGAAATGATGGACAAAAATCCGTTTAAGCACATGCGAGACATGCTGGCAGCGAAGCCCGTCCCGAAAGTCGATGTCAAACATAAAGTTATGGCCGCAATTCGTGCCAAGGAAAACAAGGAGGAGAAAGTCGTGAAAAAGAAAATAGGTTTGCTCGTCACTGTAGGTATGCTGGTCGGAGCGTCGTCCGTATGGGCGGGGATGGAAATGATCCAGTTGAAAAATGAGAAGGGGGAAGTGGTGTTAGAGCTTGAACAAATGAGTATGCAAGAACAGCAACAAATGATGCAGCAGCTATCCCCTGACACCAAGGATCAGATCAAGAATGAAAGTGCAGAGATTTTTAAACAGTTGGATACGGGGGAACAAATCGTCAATGGATTAAAACCAGGAGAAGCGGTTGCCATTTATTGGCCGCTGACAAAGCTTCAGTTGGAATCAAATCCAAACAGCAAGCCTTTTGTAGATGTACGCTCCAAGCCTTTTACCTATACAACGTGGAAGGACATGGAACAAAAGGTTGGCCATCTGTTCAAGGTCCCGGCAGAGATGGGGACGGACTTCAAATTTGCAGCAGGCGAAGCGATCTATCTCCCAAGTGACAAGTATGATGAGAGAGCGATGAAAGAGGAACAAGAAAGAACGAAAAAAGAATACGTGGTACAACCAGTTCCGTTATCGGACAAGCTTCGTAATGCAGAGATTGAGTACAAGGGCCAAAAAGGGAGTGCTTTCTTAGAAGTGTCCATCCTGGATGACAAGAATAAAAGTGGAGGTACACTTGCGGAGAATCTGGAGAAGGTCATGATTGGCGACAATGAAGCCGTGTACTCCACTTTCGCACCTGAAAATGGGGAAACTGTGCACTCTTTGCAATGGGTGAAAAATGGGACAAAGGTGGACTATAGCCTGAGAGCCAATATGAGTGTGAGCACGAAAGAAGAGCTGCTGAAAATGGCGGAACAAATCAATCAAGCGAAATAATGAGAAATTCCCTCATCGTGGGTGCTAAACCATGATGGGGGTTTTGTTAGGAAATAGTTTTTAAATAATTTTTAAAAAATGTCACATTAAGGAAACTTTGATTGTTATTCACAGTGAAAGGAGGGCAAAGCGTGGAAAAAAAGGAGATAGAGCTTTTGCTGCAAGCAATAAAAAACGGCTCTCTCGAACAGTTCGAAATCATCATCGATCACTATCAGAAACCGATCTTTACATACTGCTACCATATGCTCTCCCATCACCAAGAAGCAGAAGTGGCTGTACAGGAAGTTCTGCTTCACGCCTACGAGCATCTGGAACAATATACGACCGCCCTATCTTTCTCGACATGGCTCTATCGAATTGCTCACAACTATTGTGTGAATGTGCTAAAGCGCAGAAAGCTAAGCAGATGGTTGCCCTTTTTGTACAAACAGGATCACGGTGGAAGTGTGAAGGAGCACAGCGATCGCCCTAATAGAGAAGAGTCTTTGGAGCGGATCTGGAATCGGCTGTCGGCTGAGGAACGGACACTCGTTTTTTGGAGGGTGCTGGAGGAAAAAGAGTACGAGGAAATTGCAGAGCTCCTGGATAAACCACCTGAGGCCCTGCGCAATCAATTCGAACGTGTCTTGAAAAAGTGCAAACGTTATTTGCCAACGATGGAAGGGGTGGCCGCTAATGGACAAAAATCCGTTTAATCGCATGCGAGACATGTTGAGAGCGAAGCCAGTCCCGAAAGTCGATGTCAAACATAAAGTCATGGCAGCGATACGTGCCAAGGAAAACAAGGAGGAGAAAATCGTGAAAAAGAAAATAGGTTTGCTCGTCACTGTAGGTATGCTGGTCGGAGCGTCGTCCGTATGGGCGGGAGTAGAAATGATCCAATTGAAAAATGAGAAGGGTGAGGTGATCTATGAAATAACGCAGCATACGGATCAAGAACAACAGCAATTGTTTAAGCAAATGCCTCCAGAGGAACAAAAGAAAAGGGAGGAGTTGAATAAAAGGTATGAGTATCAGGATGAAGTGGTTAATGAAATTATAGATGGCTTGAAGCCTGGAACCTCAGTTGCTATATACTTCAAGCCGACAAAAGAAGAGGAAGAAAGACAAAAAAACATTACCTGGTCAAGATACAAACAACCGTATATTACGATGGTGTCTACACCGTTAACGTATAAATCCTGGAAAGAGATGGAGCCGGTTGTAGGGAAGATGTTCACACTTCCAACTGAGCTTGCTGGAGGATTCCGTTACGATGAAGGTGACGTACACTATGAGGAAAACTACGAGTACGAAGTGGATCTTGAAGCACTGAAGGCAAAAGCCATCAAAGAAAACAAAGATTACGCCTTTACAGAAATCCCGTCAAGCAACAAGTACGATTTTACCAGTGTCGCCTATAAGTCTGAGAAAGGCAAAGTAAGGGTAGAGGTACGCATAGCTGACGGAGGCAAAGCGGGAACAAACGCAGAGGCAATGGAAAAAATCATGATTGGCAACAATGAAGCGGTTCTCACGACGCACACTTCTAATTTCCATTGGATCACCTGGGTAAAAAATGGGACCAAACTGAAATACTCTGTGCGTGCAGGCGAGGATGTTGTATCAAAAGACGAGCTGATCAATATCGCCAAGCAGATCAACGAAATCAAATAATCGTAGATAAAATAGAGGAGTACCACAAAGCGCTAAGCTTTCTTGTGGTACTCCTTCTTTTTCATGAATGGCTTACGTCTCGTAGCTTGTTTGCCTTTTTACCCATCAACTGCTTCAAGCCATCCCTATTAATCAGGATAATGCCGACAATAATCGTAATTCCCCCTACCAACGACAGGAGATAAAGCGGCTCATTGTACACAATGACGCCCAAGCTTAAGGCAATCAACGGAGAGATATAGAGCCACGTGGATGGAAACACAGGGTTGGTCTTGGCCACGAGCCAATAGAAAATGGTGTGCCCCATCATGGAACCAACGACGATCAAGTACAGGAGCGAGAGGATCGCATTAGCCGTGAGCATCGATTCGATATGCACTTGCTCTGTAAATAACGATAAGACAAGTAGCATGGCTCCTCCATACATCATCTGTGCCGCATTCAAAGCGATGGGTGAGGTATCTTGAAACCGTTGGATGACGCTACGGGAGTAAACTGCACCAGCAGAATAAAAGATTTGCCCGAATATGACTGCCATGCACCCTGTAAGCCAAAGGAGACTGAATGAGATGGTCACACCCGGTAAAATCAGCAAAAAGACACCGACAAAGGCAACCAAGCAACCCGCCCACGCAATACCGGGGAGCTTTTGCCGAGTAATAATTGTCTGAAGCAGCATGACCATGAGAGGTGCTGTTGCCGATAGAATCGCTGCAATTCCTGAACTTACATACTGCTCCGCCCAATACAAGGGAGCAAATGTCCCAAACGTTAAACCAATTCCGGTAAGAAACATCTCTTTATGAAGCAGCAGCGATAGTTGCGCCTGTTTTTTCCAGAGCATAAATGAAAACAAAATGACACCTGCCAGAAAGAACCGAAGTCCTCCTGAGAAAAACGGCGGCGCTCCGGCATCAATCCCGACTTTGATTGCCAGAAAAGTCGTTCCGAATATCAAGCACATGACCACATAGTTGAGTAGTACCATTATGATTCCTCCCTTTTCCTCATCATAAAGGGTAGGGAATAGAACAGATGAAGTGGAATAGAACAGATACGAAGATCAATCCATTATTATGGGGGAAAGGGGGGAGCTTGCATGAAAAGGGAGGCTCTTTCAAACAGTCATTCTGATAAGCTGTTCGAGCAAGTGTATGAATTTCTGTTGGACCGGATCAGACGCGAAGAATGGAGGGCACATGAAAAGCTTCCTTCTATTCGAACGTTGGCGTTGGAATTGAAGGTGCATCGCCTGACGGTTTTTAAAGCATTTCAATTATTAAAGCAAAACCGCCATGTGTATGTGAAGGATAAGTCGGGGTATTATGTACAACCGAGCAGCCTGCTACCAGTAGAGTCGATGGATGATCCAATCGTTTCTGCTTATGTACACAAGAGTCACCTTTCGGAAATACATCAGGTGCAGGCGACTTATCAATTTTCCAAAGCATTAATCGATCCGAATTTATTGCCCAATCTTTATTTTTCCGAGTACGTGAAGAAAGTGTTTGATTTGTATCCAAAGGTACTGGGTACCTACTCAACCACACAGGGAGATCAGGAGCTACGGGAAGCACTGTGCAGTTATTATATCAGCCGTTATCATTTTCACCTGTCACCTGATGAGCTGATGATTACATCTGGTTCGCAGGAAGCGATTGATTTGGTTGCCAGAGTCCTTGTAAAGCCGCGTGATGTCGTGTTGATTGAGAGACCTACTTACAGTCCTGCCATTGATGTATTCAGAAGACAGGGCGCCAATATGATTCCCATCGAGATTACGCCGCATGGATATGATTTGGAGCAGGTTGAACGGTTGATGCAAAAAGAAAAACCGCGCCTGTTTTATCTCAATCCGACCTTTCATAATCCAACGGGTTATACAGTTCCGGCTGAACAACGGAAGAGACTGGTGGAGCTGGCTGCGAAGTATCAGTGTCTAATCGTAGAGGATGATCCGTGCCGCGATATTTACTTCGGCGATGAGCCTCCACTGCCGTTTTTTTCTTACGACACGGCGGGCTATGTCATCTATCTGCGCAGCTTTAGCAAGTACATCGCACCGGGGCTAAGCATTGCAACTGTGGCATGTCGGCCATCTATTATGAAGTATTTGATTCAAGCGAAATCACTGTCTGACAGTGGAGCGCCTCTGTTGAATCAAAAGATTTTTTTGCATTATTTCTTCTCCGAACGGATGCAGCAGCATTTGGCGAAGCTGCGGATTGCACTGGCCATTCGCCGGGAAATCATGGAGGAAGAACTGTCTATGACCGACTGGGAGTGGACCAGCCCACCAGGGGGCTTTAATTTATGGGTGAAGCTTCCTGATTCCGTCCCGATAGAAAGTCTTTTGGGCAAATGCATAGAGCAATCCATTACGTTTGTACCCGGTGCGATCTGTGACCCGCTGCGAGAGTTAAGCTCTTGGATACGCATCAGTTATTCTTATTTGAATGAACAACAGCTGCGGGATGGATTGCAAAGGCTCGTCCGTACGGTTCGCCTGTTGGATAGAAAGGAATGAAGAAAGGCTGCCGACATGATGGTCGACAGCCTTGTTTTCCTTACCTTATGATTTGCTTACTTGATCGAGATGATTCACCAGTTCTTCTGGTTTGGACAAGAAAGGCGCATGATCGGCTTCCAGTGTAATGACTTTGCTGCAAGGTGTTTCTGTGTTCATTCTGCGTTGGAAATCGATTGGGATCGCGTTGTCTAAAGTTGTTTCAATATAGACGCGATCAACGCTTCCGAATTTCTCCTCGGTAATTTGCACTGGTTGTGTAAACGGAGCCAGCGCTTGCGGACGGCAACGCTTCATCGACGCCAGCCTCAGTGCCTCATCTTCAACCGCGTTGAAAAATGTCCCTTCCACAGTCTCGAGCTTCGGAGCCAGCGTCATGTCGGCTTCATTCAATTCGAATTCCGGGCCTTTTTCTCCTTCAGACTTGCTTATGAGACTTTCCCCGTTTTTCGGCAAGAATGCGCAAAGGTAGACGAGCTTATCAATTTTGTCATGTACTTTTTCAGCTGTTTGCGTAATGACGACGCCACCCATGCTGTGTCCGACAAGGATTACTTTATCGTTTTGTTGCTTGATCAGGTCAGATACTTTCTCGACGTAGATATCCAGTGTTACCTGCTGAGGAGGTGTCATGTCTTGTCCACTTCCAGGCAAGTCCAACGTCGCGACCTTGTGTCCCAATGCTTCCAGCGCAGGTTTTACTTTTTCCCATACCCATTCACCTTGGCAAGCTCCATGAACCTATACAAAAGTACTCATTTACATACATCTCCTTCGTTTCATGATGATCGTTCGGTAGTGTTAACGAAGCGATTTCTGATTAAACAGGGTGTTCTTGTGTTCGTGCCTCTTGAGTGCAATAATAATAAAAATCTGTATCGGTAATCTGTGACTTTGTCACCAAGTTATTTTTTTCACAAGGAGGTTCTTCGTCCATATGCAAAAGGAGCAGATTGCGGAAGTCCTTGCACGTTTTCCAAGTCTGGCAGCACTTACTCTAGAAGAGTGGCAAGAGGAGGGAATCTCCATCACTACGGTTCCAGCCAACTTTACCATTGATGAAGGCGAGTTTTTGGAGAATGCGCCATTAATCTTGGATGGGCTGGTTCGCATTTTCAAACTGAGCAGCGATGGAAGAGAGGTTACGTTGTACAGGCTATCGACTGGCGAGTGCTGCCCACTCATCGCGTCTAGTATATTGGGAGAAACGGTGTATGAAGCTTCGGCCTGCGTGGAGAAGCCGAGTATGGTCTTGAACGTCCCGACGAAGATTTATAAGAAATGGATCGAGAAGCATCAAGGCTTTCGCCAGTATATTTTTCAATCATTTGCGCGGCGATTGATTATCATGTCGAACTTGATTGACGATATTCATTTTAAATCCATTCGGGTTCGGATTTCCGAATATTTGATCGAGCATACAAGTGCGGAGGATGATTCGCTCGCCATTACACATGATCAGTTGGCAATTGAGCTGGGGACTGCTCGTGAGGTGATTAGCCGGACACTAAAGAAAATGGAAAAAGAAGGGCTGCTGCGTGTAGCACGGGGGCAAATTACAGATATTCAACGTTCTAGACTGCCTGCGGTTCAATAATCTATATTTGAAAATATAAAAATTTTAGGAAGCGATAGGTACTGTGTTATACTGAGTCTACCATTTACTGTTCTGTAGCATTCCCTACTCCGTTTACGTGAGTAGGGTTTTTTATTTGTGTTTCAAACAACCAAAAAACAGACCCCCTTACAGGAGTCTGTTTTTTGTGTATGGCTATATTAAACTTTTTGAACGTTAGTAGCTTGTGGTCCGCGTTGGCCTTGTTCTACGTCAAAAGTAACTTTTTGACCTTCGTCAAGGGATTTGAAACCGTCGCCTTGGATAGCAGAGAAGTGTACAAATACGTCTTCTTTACCTTCGCGCTCAATAAAACCAAAACCTTTTTCTGCGTTAAACCATTTTACTGTACCTTGTTCCATTGTTATTGCCTCCTAGTGTGTAACACACATGTATTACTATCCTTGCTCGCAGGATCATCTAGACGAAAATTTGTTATCTACGCTATCCGTTGCTTCGAACAAAAATAATTCTCTACTAGCATAACAGGATATTGAAAGGATAGCAAATAATTCGCGTATGTTGACGAAAGAAAATACAGATGAGCTGTTACGAAAGCATGGCGCCAATCTCTTTCAACGTAAGCTGTGACGAGATAATTTTATTTGGATAGCTCGCTTGTGCCGATTCCCCCAAATGATACTCTTGCAGTGCATCAGTGTCCTTCAGCATGTTTCCTGTCAAAATACACACGGCTGTTTCGTCCTTGTCGATTACTTGTCCTGCGATGAGCTTGCGCAATCCGGCGACCGTAGCAGCAGAGGCAGGCTCGCAGCCGATCCCGCTCTTATCCACCCATGCTTTGGCGTCGAGAATCTCTCGATCAGTCACGGAGCAGGTAACACCATTTGTTTCTTCTAAAGTACGTAGTGCCTTTTTCCAGCTGGGTGGATTGCCGATGTTGAGCGCAGAGGCACGTGTATATGGATTCGGTTCAGGTGTCAGCTCGGTGTGTCCGCCTGCGACCATGCGATGGAATGGACTAGCACCTTCCGCTTGTACGAGCGCCACCCGAGGAACTTTTTCGATAAAGCCGAGGTTTTTCAAATCCTGCAAGCCCTTTCCGAGAGCCGTCACATTGCTCAATGCTCCTCCAGGGATGACCACCCAATCGGGAAGGTTCCAGTTGAGGTACTGCGCAATTTCGTACACGATACTCTTCTGCCCTTCAATGCGGAATGGATTGATCGAATTGCAGATGTAGAGGCCGAGCTCTTTGCTGTATTGCTCATAAAAACGGATGCCATCATCGTAGGTACCATCAAAGCTGATGACCTTTGCTCCGTAGGCCAGTGTTTGCATGACTTTATTCAAGGAAATGTTTTTGTTCGGGACAAACACGTACGATTCGTGATGGGCGAGTGCAGCATACATGGCGAGAGAGGAAGAGGTATTGCCAGTCGATGTGCAGGTGAAGCGTTGATAGCCTAGTGAACGCCCGTGTGACACGGCGACAGTCATCCCGTTGTCTTTGAATGAACCACTCGGATTCTCGCTTTGTGCCTTCAGCCATACCTTGCTGTTGCTTCCTACATAGGATTGGATGAGTGCAGATGCGTATAGCCCTGTATTTCCTTCGTACTTAGTCGTGATGTACTCTTCAGGAAGCTCGGGGAAAATCAGCTCTTTATAGCGCCATACTCCGCTCGCATAAGGGGTAATGCGCTCGGAAAGCCGCTCATGAAAGACGCGCTTCAGCTGTTCGGCATCGATGGCTGACGTATCGTGAATGATGTCAAACAAGCCACCGCACGTGCATTGGTAGTCAAATAAATGGGCGGGCACTTCCTTGCTGCAATCGACACAAACCAGTTTCATCCTCGCAAGATTCACCCCAAAAAGTGTTCGGGGAGAATCTCTCCACCTCTTTTCTCTCGTATGGTTTTTTTATATGGTAAACGGAGACGGGGAGCGTGTAAACGAGAGTTTTCAGTAAAAACCAAAGATTCACATACAAATACAAAAGACGGGAAGGAGCCACTATACAGACTCCAACCCGTCCCTATTTCACAAGCTTTTATTCAGATCAGTTAATTCCTTGGCCGTCAGATTGCGCCATTGCCCCAACTTCAAATTCCCCAGCATAATGTTCATGATACGTACCCGTTCAAGCTTTCGCACCTGATAACCAAAAGCCTGGCACATCCGTCTGATTTGCCGATTCAGCCCTTGCGTCAGCACGATATTGAAGACGCGGTCGCTGACTTTGGTTACTTTGCAAGGCTTTGTAGTTGTTCCGAGAATACGTACGCCGTTTGCCATTCCGTGTAAGAAATTCGCCGTGATGGGCTTGTCTACGGTGACGATGTACTCTTTGTCATGATTGTTCTCAGCACGCAAAACTTTGTTTACGATATCCCCGTCATTAGTTAACAGGATGAGACCTTGCGAATCCTTATCCAGTCGCCCGATAGGAAAAATACGTTCCGGGTGATTGACGAAATCAATGATGTTGCCTTTGACGTGCAGTTCAGTGGTACACGTAATTCCGACAGGCTTGTTCAAGGCGATGTAGACATCTTTCTTTTTGGAACCGAGCGGCTGTCCATCGATGCGCACATCATCTCCTGATGCAACCGTACTTCCCAGCTCCGCGACTTGGCCATTGATCGTCACACGCTTGGCCTCGATTAATTTATCGGCTTCTCTTCGTGAGCAAATGCCGGTTTCACTGATGAACTTATTAATTCGCATGAGACGTTCCTTTCGCTATTACTGCTACTTATCCAGTTTTTCCAGTAGTTTTTTTCGCCAAGGTTGCGCCAATTCCTCCACCTCAAGCATACGCTGAATCGTCTCTTGGGATGGTGACTTGTCGTGGAAGTATAAGTGGTGAATCGACGCTACCGTTACTTGTTTTGGATGTGCAGTGATGAGGGTAATCTTGGAGTCTGGCTTGATCGTCCCTTCCTGCAAGACGCGGAAGAAATAGCCCGTATAGCCCATTTCTACCACCGCTTTGAGCAGCTGGTTATTGTTGTTGCGCTTGTTGATGGTCGCGCAAGGAAATCTGCCTTGGGTCACTTGCAGGATGGTATCACCGAATTGATATACATCCCCGATGCAGACCTGCTCCTCGGTCATGCCAGCCAGCGTGAGATTTTCTCCGAATGCCGCATTGGTCAGTGGTTGGCCGAATAACTTCTCCCAATGGGCATAATGTTCAAAAGGATACGCACAGACGACGCGGTCTGGGCCGCCGTGGTACTTTGGATTCGCGATATCATCGTCATCAATTTTCTCGGAACGGACAACGAGCTCATTGGCTTCTTCCTTCCAAATGCCGGAGAGATATTCCTTACCGTTGTACATATTACTTTTAGGCAAACCTTTACTAATCGTAACGACTTTTCTGTTCAACTTATACTCACTCCCAGCCTGCACGATTGCTTCTCTTTTTATCCCCATACTATACCACATTCCCTCATATCCTCCACAGCGGATGGGCACCAGCGGACGCTTCTGGTATGATGATAGAAAGGAATACACAGGAGGCCTCAGTGACATGCAATCATTTGGTGTGGCACTACACACAGATAAATATCAGATCAACATGATGTACGCCCATTGGGTGAACGGAACGCACAATCAGAAGGTCGTTTTCGAAGCATTTTTCCGAAAGCTACCTTTTGGAAACGGATACGCCGTATCTGCCGGATTGGAACGCATTGTTTCTTATATAAAAAATTTGAGCTTTGAAGAAAGCGATCTCAAGTATTTGAGTGAGCAGGAGGAGAACTACGATCCAAAGTTTTTGGAAGAGCTGCGCCAGCTTCGTTTTAAGGGCTCGCTCTATTCCGTGAAGGAAGGTACCGTGGTTTTCCCGAACGAGCCGCTGATTCGCGTAGAGGGGCGTGTCATGGAGGCACAGCTGGTTGAGACGGCCCTGTTGAACTACATGAACTACCAGACGTTGATTGCGACCAAAGCTTCGCGGATTAAAAACGTGGCGGGCAATGATGTTCTTATGGAGTTCGGAACAAGAAGGGCGCAGGAGGCAGATGCTGCGTTGTGGGGGACGCGGGCAGCGTATTTGGCGGGTTTCGACGCGACCTCGAATATGCTGGCAGGGAAAATGTTTGGCATTCCGACAAAAGGGACGCACGCTCACTCATGGGTACAGAGCTTTGAGAGTGAGGAAGAAGCATTTGAGCGCTTCGCAGCAGCTCTACCAGGACAGGTAACCTTGCTGGTCGATACGTATGATACGCTCAAAAGCGGCGTGCCTAATGCAATTAAGGTCGGAAAACGCCTGGAGAAACAAGGCAAAAAGCTGACTGCGGTGCGCTTGGACAGTGGCGACTTGACGTACTTGTCCTGCAAGACTCGCGAAATGCTTGATAAGGCAGGCATGACCGATGTGCAAATTGTCGCTTCCAACGATCTCGATGAGCACACGATTATGAACCTGAAGGTACAAGGGGCACGCGTAAATAGCTGGGGAGTAGGAACGCAGCTCATCACGGCAGCGGATCAGCCGACACTCGGAGGCGTATACAAGCTGGTGGCGCGTGAAGGAGCGGACGGAGAATATCAGCCGACCATCAAAATCTCCGGGAATCCGGAAAAAGTCACAACGCCAGGTATCAAAGATATGTACCGATTGATTGATCCGGAAACAGGCAAAGCGATTGCTGACTATATGTGCTTCCCACATGAAACAACAGTCGATGATGGAGGACCTCTCCATTTGTTCCATCCGAGCCATACGTATTTGAGCAAGCATTTGGAGAACTACCAGGCAGAGTCGTTGCTAATTCCGGTATTTGTGGATGGGGAACTGGTCTATGAACTGCCGACCCTCCAAGATATTCGCAACTACCATCGTGAGCAACTCAAGCTGTTCTGGCCTGAATACTTGCGCATGCTGAATCCGGAGCATTACCGTCTGCACATCAGCGAAGAGATGTGGGAGACGAAAACAAAGCTGATGAAGACGTATTTGAAAAAATAAGAGAAAAACGTCTGATGTGTCGAGAGGATGCATCGGGCGTTTTTTATTTGTTTCCCAAAAATAACACAATAATGTGAAAACAAAGAAAATAAATTGTCTGAATTTACTTGCATCGTATATAATTACTCCATTCATCCTTTAGCTCTGCGCCAAGGTGATGTGGAAAATGCGTGTGAAAAGTATTGGGGAGGAAGAGAGATGCTAAATACTGTAGAGAAAGAAAACCTGAATCCATACGAGATTGTGCAGAAACAGATTGATGCTGCAGCGGCACTGTTGGGATTGCGAAGCGATGCTGTAGAAATTTTAAAGCGACCCAAACGAGTATTGGCTGTCAGTTTTCCTGTCAAGATGGACGATGGTAGCGTGCGTGTCTTTGAAGGCTACCGATCTCAGCATAATGATGCAGTAGGGCCGACCAAGGGAGGGATTCGCTTTCATCCGGATGTGACGATGGATGAAGTCAAGGCGCTCTCCATGTGGATGTCATTCAAATGTGGCGTGGTTGGTCTTCCTTATGGCGGTGGAAAAGGTGGCGTCATATGTGATCCTCACGAATTCAGCAAAAACGAGCTGGAACGAGTCAGCCGCGGCTTCATGGAAGCTATCGCTGATATTGTCGGACCGGAGACAGACATACCTGCACCCGATGTGTATACGACCCCACAAATCATGGGGTGGATGATGGATACGTACAGTCGATTAAAAGGCACCTATTCTCCGGGAGTGATCACGGGAAAACCGCTGAGTGTCGGCGGTTCCAAAGGAAGAAACGAAGCGACTGCCCGCGGATGTGTCTTTACCATACTAGAGGCGCTTAAAGATTCTGGACGCAAGCCAGAACAAGCAACCGTCGCGATTCAAGGATTCGGCAACGCGGGAAGAATTGCTGCCAGACTTTTGACAGAGCTGGGCTTCAAAATCGTGGCGGTCAGTGACTCACGTGGAGGTATTTATGATGCTGCTGGCTTGGACATCGAACAGGTAGGGCAGTTAAAAGACAACGCCACCATTTTGGAGTATGCAGGTGGTACGGTCATCTCCAATGAACAGCTATTAGAGCTGGAAGTGGATATTCTGATCCCGGCCGCATTGGAAAATGTCATCACAGCAGCGAATGCCCACAGCATTCAGGCCAAGTGGATTGCAGAAGCAGCAAATGGACCTACTACACCGGATGCGGATGCCATTTTGCGGGAAAAAGGGATTACCGTGATCCCAGATATTCTCGCCAACGCAGGTGGCGTAACGGTTTCTTATTTTGAATGGGTGCAAAACTTGATGAATTACTACTGGTCCGAGGTTGAGGTAAACGAAAAGCTGCAAACGACAATGATTAACGCTTATCGTGCTGTGAAAGAACTCTCTGATCAATACAAGGTAGACTTGCGCACGGGAGCCTATATGATCTCGCTATTGCGAATTACGGAGGCGATGGAAGGGCGCGGCTGGATTTAAGGAAAGAGACCTCTTGCAACTTGCTTGCAAGGGGATCTTTTCGTTTTCCCCTGTGGGATTGGCAGGAAGTCTAGTATTTTTGTCGAATTTGTCGGATTATTGTTTTTCTACCTGTGTTCAAAGGATGGAAAGGGGGATCTTTATGCCAATCAAATTGCCCGACGATTTGCCTGCAACGGAAATACTCGCCCAAGAAAATATTTTTGTGATGAAGGATAGCCGTGCCTTCACACAGGACATACGACCGCTCAGGATCGTCATTCTCAACCTCATGCCCGTGAAGGAAACAACGGAAACACAGTTGCTCCGCCTCCTGGGGAATACACCGCTACAGGTGGAAATCGTGCTTTTGCACATGTCCAGTCATACGTCCAAAAATACGTCGGAAGAACATTTATCGATGTTTTATAAAACGTTTGAGGAGATCTGTGACCAGCGATTTGATGGCATGATCATCACCGGAGCACCAGTGGAACAGCTCGAGTTTACAGACGTCACGTATTGGCAGGAGCTGACAAAAATCCTCGATTGGAAAATGGAGAACGTCACTTCGACCCTGCATATTTGTTGGGGAGCACAAGCGGGCCTTTACCACCACTTTGGCGTTCCGAAGCATCCTTTGCCAGAAAAAATGTTCGGAATCTTCCCTCATACACTCAATAAGCAAAAGGTGAAGTTGTTCCGCGGATTTGATAACTACTTCTACATTCCGCATTCCAGGCATACCGAAAATCGCAGGGAAGACATCGAGCAAGTGCCTGAATTGGAGATATTGTCCGAGTCTGATGAATCAGGGGTTTACATCGTAGCGACGAGGGATGGTCGACAAATTTTTGTGACAGGACATTCCGAGTATGATCCGACCACCCTGCAAGATGAGTACCAGCGGGATGTGAACAAAGGCTTGGATATTGCTGTTCCGCGTAATTACTATCCAAAGGACGACCCAAATCGCGAGCCTATTGTCACTTGGCGCGCACATGCGAATTTGATGTTTTCCAACTGGTTAAACTATTACGTTTACCAAGAGACACCGTATGATTTGAACAACAACAAGTGATAGCAACGTAGAAACCATCCGAGGTGATTCGGATGGTTTTTGTTTGGCCCAGTTGACGTAATAAATGGCGACAGGTAGTGTGAGAATAATCGCGCAGGAATACTACCGGGAATTCAAGCAAGATGGGAGTTTTGTAAGATGAAAAAAATCATGAAGCAAGATCAGGACGTGACCAAGCAGCATAACAAGCAAATGATCCTCGACATTATCAAAAAGCAGAGACCGATATCGCGTGCAGAAATCGCCAAAATTACGCGGATGAGCGCCACCTCGATTGGCAGATTTGTAAATGAACTGTGCGAAGAAGGACTGATTCGAGAGACAGAGCTAACCTCATCAGGTGTAGGCAGGAAGGCAATTATGCTCGACATCGAGCCGGGGGCCATTTATACAATCGGCGTGGACATGGCAAAAAAGCGCATCAGCTTTGGGATCATGGACTTTAGCGAAGCAATTATTGCACAGCACCGGATGGATCATAAAACACAGGATTCTACACCGGAAGAGACGGCTGAACTGATTTGTAACGAGATTGAAGGGATACTCAACCAGACAGGCATTCCGTTAGAAAAAGTGGTCGGGATCGGCATTGGGATGCCAGGGGTGATTAATTATGAGCGAGGGATTGTTCAGCTATCCACTACGCTGGACTGGAAGGACGTAGCGTTTGCTAGCTTGATTGAAAAAAGGCTGAAAATCAAAACCGTTATCGACAACGATTTGAAGGTGAAAATCCTATCGGAGTACTTGTACGGATCTGCCAAAGGCTCGAACAAGACAGCCTTGATCGGCATTGGCACGGGTATCGGCTCTGCGTTAATTATCAATGGCGAAGTGTTTCGCGGAGGCTCCAATAGCGCAGGAGAGCTGGGGCATACGACGCTCGATCCGAATGGAAATCTGTGTGAATGTGGAAAGCGCGGATGCCTGCAAACATACATAGACGAAAATTCTTTGATCATGGAAGCGCGTCGGGTGAAGGATGTCAGTGATGTCCGTCAGGTGTTCGCGGCAGCGAGAAACGAAGAGCGCTGGGCGAAGGAAATCGTCTCCCGTACCGCGTTGTACCTCGGAATCACGATTAACAATATTGTATGCATGTACAATCCAGATACCGTGATTGTAAGCGGTGATTTGGTGGAGAATTATCGCGAAATCATTGATTTGGTCGAGGAGCATAGCGATCAAGTGATCTGGGAGCCATTCAAGGGGAAATTTCGCGTCATTCCTTCCGATTTGAAGGGGGAGGCAATCGTGATGGGGGCAGGAGCTTTGGCGATGCAGCACTTTGCTCCTTTGGCAGGGACATGGGCAGAAGAATCATGACTTTCTTTGCCATTTTGTATTCAACAAGTACGGCAGTTTAGCCGATATAGAAAATGGTGGAAAAGTAGAGAGGAAAAGGAGTGGGATGTGAGCATGAGAAACTGGCAAAAAGGTATGCTCGCTACGGCTGTTACCGTTGGGCTGATCTTTTCCAGTGTCGGCCAAGTACCGGCATTGGCAAATTCTGCGACGACAAGTACGCAGAAGAAGATTTCCAAGCTTGTGGTTGATACAAAGACAATAAAATTGAAAAAAGCGGGGACGCAGCAGTTGAACGTCCGCGTGCAATACACGGATAAAACAACGGAAGACGTCACACAGCAAGCAGAGTGGACTTCCTCTGACAGTGACATCGCACGCGTTGAAAAAGGCTTGGTAACCGCTGTTAGTTCCGGTAAAACAAGAGTGAAAGCAAGCTTCGGGGGCAAAAGTGTGAGTGTCCCTGTTGAGATCGATGTGATTTCCAAGCTCACTGCTGACCAGAAGAAACTGGTTCTCAACGTGGGAGGCACGAAGCAGGTAAACGCAACAGCAACCTTCTCAGACAAGTCTACCTCTGATGTAACCGCCAATGCAGAGTGGGAAAGCGATGATACGGAAATCGTAACGGTCACGAATGGTTTGGTTACAGCAGTAAGTTCGGGCACAGCGAAACTCAAAGTGAAGTACGGTGGAAAAAACGTATCCATTCCAGTAGAGGTGGATGTCGTCTCTAAGCTGGACAGCGATAAGAAAAAGCTGTATCTGCGTCCAGGCACTACCCAGTCGGTTACGCTGCTGGCTATCTTGTCTAGCAAAGAAAAGGTCGATGTAACAAGCAAAGCCAAGTGGACATCCGACGATGAAAAAGTCGCCACAGTTGAAAACGGAGTCGTGACAACTGTAGGTTCTGGCAAAGCGAGAATCAAAGCAACTTACGGTGGAAAGACAATCTCGATCCCTGTAGAGTCTGCTATTATCTCCAAGCTAGAATTTGACACGAAAAAGGCAGATCTCAAAGTCGGCGAATCAAAAGACTTGAAGGTATCTGCTGTCTATACCGACAAAACCAAGGTCGATGTCACAGTCGATGCAGACTGGATCTCCACGAACAGCTCCGTTGTGACTGTAGCGGATGGCAAGCTCACGGCTGTGAAAGCAGGTCGCGCAACGATTGCCGCTACGTATAATGGAAAAGTCGTAAAAATACAGGTAACCGTGAAGTAACTCAAGCTGGAGGAAAAGCCAGGGCGCGACTGCGTACCTGGCTTTTTTGCATACTCTCGCCTGTGGTAATCTGTAGCTAACGCTTTTGATTGGACGAAGACGGAGGGCACCATGGATATTCGACAGCTGCATTACTTTGTGGAAGTAGTCAAACATAAAAACTTTACGAAGGCCGCGCAATCCCTCCACGTCTCCCAGCCTTCTATCAGCAAAATGATCAAGGCATTGGAAGAAGAGCTAGAGGTAGTTCTGCTGGATCGGACGGAGCGGAAAATGGATCTGACAGACGCAGGGGAAATGGTCTACAGCTATGCGACCAAAGTGTTGCAGCTGATGGAAGGTATGTCGTCATCGATTGCAGAATTGCGAAATGTCGAGCGTGGTCGGGTCAAGCTGGGTATGATGCCGACCGTGGGTTCTTTTCTCTTGCCGAATGTGATTGCCTTGTTTAAAAAGCAGTATCCAGGCATCGATATCGAGATGAAGGAATACAGCGCCAAGCTGCTTGAAATCCAAATGGAGCAAGGAAGCATTGAGGTGGCATTAACCGTTCTACCAACGGATCAGGAGAAATTTGTGGCGGTTCCCTTGCTCGCAGAGGACCTCGTCGCGATCGTTCATCGGGATCATTGGCTGGCGGGAGCCGATGAGGTGAGCTTGGAACAGCTTAAGGACGAGGCTTTCATTTTGTTTACCGAAGAGTACGCGATGCACGATGTAGTGCGCCAAGCGTGCAAGCTGTCCGGCTTTGAACCGAAAGTCGCTTACATGAGCTCTTTATGGGATTTTGTCGGAGAGATGGTGGCTACTCAACTAGGGATATCACTCATTCCACGCTCCATCGTGAGACGCTTGAATAACGGGAATTTGCACACCGTCAACATTTCCTACCCAGTGATTGACTGGCAGTATGCTTTGATTTATCGAAAAGAAGGGTATTTATCGCATGCGACAAAGGCTTTCATATCGTTTGTAGAGAAAATGTACAGCCATAACCAAATGGAATAGAAATGATGATTTTTATGTATTGTACGAATGGAATCGAGACGGCTTAGAATGAAGGTAACTCGTTCAAAAGGTGACTTTTTGAACAACCTTTGTAGAGCAACTGGGGTGGTCTCGATGAAAAGATGGTTCTCCATCATTGCACAAGTTTTGCTATTGTTCGGTTTCACCTGGCTCGGGAAATGGGTGAGCTCGTTTTTTCACCTTCCTGTTCCCGGCAGTCTGATCGGACTCGCGCTTTTGTTCATTTGTCTATATACCGGCTTGATTCGTCTACAGTGGGTGGAAGCAGGGGCGACTCTGTTATTCTCGCAGATGATCCTGTTTTTCGTACCATCGCTGGTCGGGATGATGCAATATCCATGGTTATTAGGAATAAAAGGATTACTGGTCCTTGTGGTAGTCGTAAGCGGTTGTGCGCTTGTGATGATTTCGACAGGTGTTATTGCTGAGCGTATGTTCAATCGTGGAGAGGTGAAACAGCATGATCCTGTGGAAAACGTCTAGCGTGCTCCTGACACTCGTTTTCTTCTATGCAGCAAAACGGTTCAACAAGAAAAGACCGTCTCTGCTGTTTTCTCCGGCCATATTGGCGCCGATCGGTTTGATTCTGTTTTTGCTTTTCGCAGGTATTCCTTATCAGGTGTACAGTGAAGCGACCTCGCTCATTAGTGAGATGATGAGCGTAGTCACAGTGGCGTTTGCGATTCCGCTGTACCGAAATTGGTCGGTGTTAATGGCGCATCGCCGGATGATTTTGACGAGTCTTGCTACGGGTTCCCTCATCGCTATCATTGCAGGTGTCTCCACGACGATGTTAGTCGGATTGGGAAAAGAAGCGGCGCTTAGCGTCATTCCTCGCTCGATTACCTTGCCAATTGCGGTGAGCGTAACGGAGGCGATTGGCGGTTTGCCTACGATGACGGCCGTTTTCGGGATGCTGACCAGCTTTACAGGCGTTTTTTTAGCTCCTAAAATCATCAAGAGAATGAGGCTCCGTCATCCTGTGTCCATCGGCTTGATGTACGGAATGGGTGCACATGCGTTGGGGATGGTCAAAGCTTTTGAACGTGGGGAAACAGAAGGAAGCAGTGCGACTTTGGCTGTGATCGCCGGAGCGATGATTACGGTGGTGTGGGCGTTTACCTTGCTGCCGGTGATCATGTCGTGGCTGGCTGTGTGAAGGAAGGGGGCTGTTAGATAGCCCCTTTTTTTATTTACAAAAGGATAAAAATGGAAAGTGCAACATGACCGCCCAAATGCTGGCGAAAGGTGTATGATAGAGGACAAATAAAAGCTCCATAACTCTTTCATCTTGGCAGGAGGCAACATGAGACCGCTATATATCGTCCTATTACTCTGTACCAGCTTCCTTTGGGGAGGAAATTTTGTTGTTGGTAAATTCCTTGTCGGGCACGCGTCTTCCTTGACGCTGACCAATTTGCGCTGGCTCATTGCTGTTGTTTGCTTGTTGCCGGTTGTTTGGATACGCGAAAAACGGATTTTTCCAACGCGAGAGGCACTTCTTCCTTTGATAGTGATGGGAGTGACAGGCGTAGCACTTTTTAATTTATTCATGTTCTGGGCACTTGAGCGGACAGACGCGACCAATGTCGGTCTATTGTCCACGCTGAATCCGGTTTCGATCGCGATTTTCTCCTTTTTGCTGGTGGGTGAAAAGATTCGACCGTTGCAGATTGTCGCGATGCTTGTCTCGTTTGCAGGCATCCTTGTGGTGATGACAAAAGGAGACTTCGCACACTTGTCCCAATTGCACTTTAACACGGGTGATTTGTGGATGCTCGCCGCTGTCGCCATGTGGGGGATTTACTCCGTATGCGGGCGTTGGGCGATGAAGACGGTCTCGCCGATGATGTCCACACTGTACTCGGGGATTTTCGGTGTCGCGCTGATGCTGCCCTTTAATGTCACCACATTTACGATTAGCAACACAGACTGGACGTTCTGGCTGTCGTTGTTCTACGTTGGTGTAATGGCGACTGTCGTCAGCATGGTGTTGTGGAATATCGGTGTGCAAAAGGTAGGCGCAACCTCAGCCGGTATGTTCCTCAATTTCAATCCTATTTTTACAGCCATTCTCGCCTTTCTTTTGCTCGGGGAACGTATGACCATCATCCAATTACTCGGCAGTGTAATCGTCATTGTCGGCTGCTATATGTTCTCGCGTTTAAAGCATGTCACGACTCCGAAAGCACATGCAATCAAGCAAGCACAAGGCTAAAAAGGGATCCCTCGTCTGGTCAAACAGGTGGGGGATTTTTTTATTAGAAGGTACCAATCAACGCACAAGGCTAGTGAGGAAGAAAAAGCACAGGGCTCGTAGACCTTGACAACGCCTACCCAGTCGGAACTACAAAAAGGGGACCACGCTTGTCGAACACTTCTCCCTTGAGAATCTTCCGCCCGTAGGGTGGCTTTGGCTCGACGGTCCCCTTTTTGTAGTGGAGACGTCCAGTGAATCCCCCATGCTGGCGTGTCAGAGTCGTAGAGAACTGTGCTTTTTCTTCTCCTCCACTATGTTGACTCATGGTTTTTCTTAGTCGATCACTTGGACATGGGCATTCGCATACAAATAAGAAGGACAGTGTGTGAAGGGGAGGTTGTATATGATCGTCATAGCGGGGAGACCAGCTAATCCCGCCTCGTTGGCAGCGGAATGGGGATTAAATCCGGTACAGCGTGAAACGGTAGCGATTATGGCACGAAGTGATGAAGTATTTGAATATCCGACTCCTGAGCTCCTGCAATTTGAACTGAAAATGCGCGATCATCTGGTGAGGTCTGCCTTGGCACTGAACGAAAGCGGCCTGGCCTTTTCTACTTTTGAAGAATCTCGTGCCAATCCAGCTTACTGGATTCGAACAGACCAGGGCGGATTCCGCTTGCGACCGGGAGTGTTGCCATCCAGCGGGATTATTAATATTTTTCGTGAGGGCCAGAAATACGCTACAGAGTGCGCAACCGCGATGGTCGTTATTATTTATCATGCAGTCCTACAGTCCATTCGTTTACCCGATTTTGAGAGAATGTTTGCGGACATCTTACTATATGACTGGCGGTACGATCAGGATCTAGACTTGCAAACATTGCGGACAAATACCTTCTTGCCTGGTGATGTGATTTATTTTGCCAATCCTGATTACGATCGCGCGACACCTCAGTGGCAAGGAGAAAATGCAGTCGTGCTCGGCAATGGCTTGTATTACGGACATGGTGCGGGGATCAAACGAGCGAGTGAGATGGTAGCATTTTTGAATGAACAACGAAGAGCGGGAGCAATGAGGTCTGCCTATCTGGTCAATCAGGCGACTCGGCCTGGTTTCGCCTACCTGTTTCCCTACGACAACGGTCGTTCCACCATGCGAGCTTCTGGACTTCCCATACAAGTGAGCAGTCGAATTTCAGCGCAGATCGGATCTTTGTCTTGGGAGTGGTAAAACGAACAAAAGCCTCCTGCCATAAAATGCGGCGAGAGGCTTTTTTCGCTCATTTGTGTGTGTTCAGGAGAATCGCTTCCAAGAAAACATAGACAAGTCAAGGGAAGATGCTCCCTCTACCAGCAGTTGGCTGGTCGCTTCTCCGATCGCACTGGCGAATTTAAAACCGTGCCCGGAAAAGCCTGCTGCAAATACAAGCTGTGGATGTTCAGGATGACGGTCAATGACGAAATGCTCATCAGGCGTCATGGTGTAGATGCATACCTTGCCTTGTCGCAATGGTCCGGCGGCCCCAGGCATATACGCTTCCAAAAAGGAACGAACATCCCCTTCGTCCGACAAATAGGTGCCAAAGGTACGTTCTAGTTTATCAGGATCGATGGCTAGTCCTCCGTCATGGCGTCCGATTTTTACACCACTACCATCAAAGCTGGGAAATCCGTAGAACATGGAGTCATAAAGGCGAAAGATGAAAGCGGGAAATTCATCCGCGCTGTACTGGCTCTCATCTGCACCAAACCAGGCGACCGTTTTGCGTGTAGGGGTGAGCGGGATGGACAAGCCCAACGAGTCAAGGAGAGAACCATTCCAAGCACCGGCGGATAGAAGGACTTTATCCCCGTGGTAGCTGGCAGATTCCGTATGCACGATGAACCCATTTCCTGCTGGCTCCAACTGCGTGACTGGCGTGTTGGTCAACAGTGTAGCTCCTGCGGCAAGGGCGAGCTCTCGATAGGCACGAATGCCGTTTTCAGAATAAAGCACACCTGAAGTAGGCTCCAGGCAGCCGTAGTAATCAGCAGGCAGATTGATTCCTGGCCAGCGTTGCATGACCTCATTGGCACTAAGTACTTCTAAGGGAAGGGAGTACTGCTCGGCGCTCTCCCGAATTTCATTCAGGAAAGGACAATGCAAGGGTCCAGCGTTCAAAACACCTGTTTTGGCGAAGAGCGGCATGCCGGATGCTAGTTCCAATTCTGACCACAACTGTTGCGCTCGCAACGCAAGCGGGACGTACTGTTTTCCTTCTCCATACGCATGACGAATGATACGGGTATCCCCATGATGACTGCCCAGCGTGTGTGGGGGATCAAAGGCATCGATCATGAGTGTATGCACACCCTGTTTCGCCAGATAGTAGCCAGCTGCCATTCCCATCGATCCTGCTCCAACAATAATGACATCGTAGTTTTGCATCAACCGTCCTCCATTCCGCTTTATTTTCATCTATCTTACAGGAGTTTTCTGAATTGTGGATTTAAATTTTTGTGTAAAGATCAATTTTTTTGTGCGCAATAAGGTTTATTCCATCAGTTGGGCGGGAAAAGGAGATTACGCTATCATCATTACGTTAAGAAAAGTGGTGTTTACGAAATGAAATGGACGATCGGAAAAAAACTGGGCGGTGCATTCGCATTTGTCCTGGTCATCATTATCTTTACGGGAATAACAAGTATTGTAAAGATGCAGGAAATGAACCAGAAGATGGTGGAAATGAATACAAGCTGGCGCCCGGGATTAGAAGACATTCTGAAGATCAACATGACGCTGGAAACCATTTACGGAGTTACTCAAACCATGCTCACAACAGAGAACATGGATGACAAGAACAAGTACGTAAAAACAGTGGATGACCAATTTGCCTATATTGACGGGCTATTGGCCAGCTATGAAAAAACGATTGTCGGTGAAGAGGACCGCCAAAATTATGAGGGATTGAAGCAGGCTCTGAAAAAATACGAAGAATTCAACCCTCAGTTCGTCGAAATCGGCAAAAGAGTGGATATCAGAAAGGCTGCTAGCGATGCAGACATGGCTGAGCTGGAGCTCATCAAGAAAAAAAGCAGTGAACTGTTTCTTGAACGCAAAAAATACTTGGATGCACTGATTACGTATAACAGCGAAGGAGCCCAACGCGTTGGCACGGAAAGCGCAGAAATGTACGCATCCGTAAAACGGGACATGCTCATCGTCATGGTTGTCTCTGTGATTGCAGGTATATCACTGGCTATCTGGCTGACCGTAAATATCCGTCAACCGATCCAGCGTTTGATGGAAGAGATGAAGAAAGTCGCTGATGGAGATTTGAGAGCAGAGCCATTGGTTGTCAAAACTCGTGACGAAATTTTGGATCTGACGAATTCGTTTAATGAAATGGCGACCAGTTTAACTTCTGTCATTCGTCAGGTAGGTGGGACATCGGAGCTGGTAGCCGCATCGGCAGAGCAACTGACGGCAAGCGCAGATCAGACGAGCCGGGCAACCGAACAGATTGCTGTTACTGTTCAAGAAGTGGCAGCAGGAGTTGATCGTCAGGTAGCGAGTGTAGAGAATGGGGCGAAATCCATTGATGATATGTCACGAGGAATTCGTCAAATCGCAAACAACGCACAGCAAACATCCAATTTGGTGAGCGAAGTAGCCAATATGGCAGGAGAAGGGAACCAGTCGATTCAGGCAGCGGTTCAACAAATGAATGCGATCCATACCTCCATGCGTGAGCTCTCATCCGTGGTAGATGGTCTGGGCAATCATTCTCAAGCAATCGGAGAAATCATCGAAGTCATTACAGGCATTGCGGATCAGACCAATCTGCTCGCCCTCAATGCAGCGATTGAAGCAGCACGCGCAGGAGAGCACGGCCGTGGATTTGCGGTTGTAGCAGATGAGGTACGGAAGCTGGCAGAGCAATCGGCACAGTCCGCCCAAAAAATCGCGCAGTTGATCAGTACGATTCAGACAGATACAAAAGTCGCCGTCGAATCGATGGAAACAGGCACCCGGGAAGTACAAGAAGGAATTCGCGTCGTTCATCGTGCGGGCGAAACGTTCGGTCATATTCAGAACTCGATTGGCACAGTAGCCGACCAGATTCACGACGTGTCTGCATCCGCCCAGGAAGTATCTGCCCATTCCGAACAGGTCGTACAGGCGATGGAGCTGGTCAGCGAAGTTTCCGATTTGACTGCTGATGGCACGCAAAACGTTTCCGCTGCTACACAGCAGCAGCTCGCTTCCATGGAGGAAATCGCTTCGTCAGCGACAGCTCTTTCCAATATGGCAGAAGAGCTGCAACACATGATTCGCCGATTTAAGGTGTAGGCATAATCGAATAAACGAACGCAAAAACGCCAAAGTGATTGGCGTTTTTTTTTCTTCTTTCCCCTGTCATTTTTTTAGAAAAAGTTAATCTTTAGGAAATAGTTCATTAAGAACAGGTTTAGTAGGAGTTTATCTCTTCCGACTACGATAGATTCTGAGGGTTGATCCCCCATCGTAGACAAGGAGATGATCGTATGAAGAAAATGAAAAAGCACCTCTCACTACTTTTACTCGCGTCGATGCTTGGAACAGGGGTAGCGGTTCCTTTTAACGTTCTGAAGATGGATAGCGAGAAGCGCGTCAAGTGTCCAATGATACGTTTGAGCTCGAGTCTCGTCTAGGTGACCGCGTAACCGATTACGGAAATGTGATCGAAGCATATGCAGGTAAACGAGGCGGCCTTGATTTTGAATTGGATGAGGACAACCGTTACAGAGGGAGAGAATACCAAATCATCTCATCCTTGCGCGGTACACAAGTAACCTTGACACCACAAAACGGTGAGCCGATCCTTGCCACATACGTTCCGTTTACCCAAAATACAGATGGTCGTCAGGAACCAAAATTCCGTTTGCCAGAAGGTGAGACACTGATTCCAGGTGTAGAGTACACCGTTACAACGGATTGGGCTGATATCAAAGATTCCAAGTTTACAGCGAAAGCGATCAAGCCACTGACGATTCGCTCCGTAAATGAAGTAAACCCAACTACACTGGAAGTAAGATTGAGCAGTGATCCGCATGATGAACTGTTTGCTTCCAACCAAATCAACGCCTGTAGGGCAATGGGCAGGTCTTACCTTCACGACAAAGTAACAACGAACAAAACCTTTAACAGGCAATCTAAGCTCGGTGTTTAACCGGGCTTAGACCTTTATCACAATGACGAACCGAGGAGGAATGTACCATATGTATCGACTCATTCTCACTGCGATCCCATTCGGCATGCTGTTGACTGGCTGCATGGATGAACCGACAACAACATCTCCGACAGTCACGACAGCACAGCAACAACAGCAGCAATCAACACAAACACCTACACCACCGCCGCCGCAAAAGCCGTCTCTGTCTAAAGAGGAAATAAAAGCATGGAACAATAAAATGCTCGCAGCCGCAGCTGAGGGCAAAACCGATGAAGTCAAGGCTAGCTTGGCAGCAGGGGCTGAGATAAACGCACAGGATGATCGTGGAAGAACAGCGGCGATGGCATCTACACACGGCAACCATGTGGAAACCGTGAAAGTCCTCATTGAAGCAGGAGCTGACATCAACATTCAGGACGACCGGCAAGATAATCCGTTTTTGTATGCGGGAGCAGAAGGATACCTAGAAATCTTAAAGCTGGTTATCGATGCAGGTCCAGATACGAAGATTTACAACCGTTTCGGAGGAACTCCTTTGATTCCAGCGGCAGAACATGGGTATGTAGAAGTAGCAAAGGAACTTCTTACCCGGACGGATGTAGACGTCAACCATGTGAACAATCCGGGATGGACAGCATTGATGGAAGCCATCGTATTGAATGATGGTGGAAAAAAACAACAAGAGATGGTCCAACTGTTAATCGACCACGGTGCTGATGTGAACATCCCGGATAGCGAAGGAAAAACGCCACTGTATCGTGCAAAAGAACGTGGCTATGACGAGATTGTACAAATCCTGCAAAAAGCTGGAGCACGCTAATTTGCGGAAGTAAGCATACATTCATACTTCGAGCGCGATGGAAATAATCCTCGACTAGAATAAGTCGTAGCAAGAGTGATTCTAGTCAAAGGAGGCTATGTTCATGACTAGCCATACGACCATCCAACCGAAGATTTTGTATTACGGAACTCCCGTCGTCCTGTTGACGACTGAAAATGAAGATGGAACAACGAATATCAGCCCCATTTCATCGTCATGGGCGTTGGGGAATTATGTTATTCTGGGACTCGGGTTTGGTTCGCATGGATTGGACAATTTGCGTCAGCGGCCCGAGTGTGTTATCAATTTGCCAGATGCCTCCATGTGGCAGCAAGTGGAAGCGCTGGCTCCGCTAACAGGCCGCAATCCCGTACCCGCTTATAAAAAAGAACTGGGCTTCCGCTATGAAGCAGATAAGTTTCAGGCAGCCAAGCTGACTCCTGTTGACTCTGATATCGTTCGTCCAAAGCGAGTGGGAGAATGCCCGCTTCAACTCGAAGCAGTTGTCCGCACAATCCGTTTTCCGGAATATGCCGACATGTTTGCGATTGTGGAGACAGAAGTGCGTCACGTCCATGCAGACAAACAGATTGTCCAAAGTGCTCATCACGTGAACCCTCAAGCATGGAATCCGCTGATCTACAACTTCCGCCATTATTTTGGTCTGAGTGATCAGTTAGGAAAAACATATCGATCGGAAACGTAGAACGTCAAAAACGCCAAGCATTTGGCGTTTTTTTATTTCCGTAGGAAAATATGGTATATTAGGTGTTGCCTAATAAAGTTAGCTAACACCTAAAGGTCGAGGGGTGAAAAGATGCTTATCTGGATGTTGCGAAAAGTAATGGCAGAAAGAGGAGTTTGGACGGGAGCCGCTTTAGCGAGGTTGTTGAAAGAGAAAGCAAATTATAGTCTGTCTCCAGCCTCCATCAGTGCTTTACTAACCAGTCAACCCAAACAAATGAAAGCCGAGACACTTGATGCACTCTGTACAGCTCTGGAGTGTACACCAAATGACTTGTGGGCATATACACCGCCTAATAGAGTGAAGGGAGCATAAGAAGATGGCAGTGAAACAGATTTTGCCTTTTGGAGACCCGATCTTGCGCAAAGTAGCCAAGCCAGTGGATGACCTGAATACAAGAACATTCAAGCTACTGGATGAGATGGCTGAAACCTTATATGCCACGGACGGCCGTGCTGGCCTTGCCGCACCCCAAGTAGGAATTCTTCGCAGAGTGATTGTCATGGATTGCGGAGATGGATTAATGGAGCTAATCAATCCGGAAATCATAGAAAAGAGTGGCGAACAAATCGGAATGGAAGCTTGCTTATCTTTTCCGGGTTACTACGGCAATGTAAAGAGAGCCGAGCATGTAAAGGTAAAGACGTTGAACAGAAAAGGCGAGGAAATGATCCTTGCAGCAGACGGATTCCTTGCTGTTTGTATGCAGCATGAAATCGACCATTTAGACGGAATTTTATTTGTGGATCATGTTCAGGAAAAATGGCTGTATCATGAAAAAACAAGACAAAAAATCGATTTGCTGGATGTGATCCGCTTAACAAAAAAGGCCTAACAAAAAGGCGTACCGTCTCCATTCGGGAAATATGAATAGTAGAAGGCCGTTTGTTCCGGATATCTTTTTACGTGAACCTAAATGGTATCATCTGAAGAGCGGCATTATTACGTGGAGGAACACACATGGAACAACTACTGATAGGTAGCTTTCTTTCTGCCATGGCTACTGGAGTGGGCGCCTTGCCTATCCTTTTTTTCAAGTCGGTATCCCATCGATGGCGGGATATATTGCTGGCGTTTACGGCTGGAATTATGGTGGCTGCCTCGACTTTCAGTCTGATCCCACAGGCACTTCATAGCGCGCCATTTATTATCGTCTGTTTGGGAGTGCTTACTGGAACATTGTTGCTTACGGTGTTGGAAAGCATCGTCCCGCATATCGATCTGGAGCATACGAGAATCAACATTTCGATGGATTCGCAATCGCTGCTGATTTTGTCCGCGATTACCTTGCACAATATTCCGGAGGGCTTGTCCGTTGGCGTGAGTTATTCGAGTGAACAGTCGGGCTTGGGTGGCCTGATTTCTTTTGCGATCGGTCTGCAAAATGCACCAGAAGGCTTCCTGGTCGCTCTCTTCCTGATCAATCAAAGGGTTAGTCGTCTCAAGGCGTTTATTTTGGCTACGATGACCGGAGCAGTCGAAATCGTCTCTGGGATTTGTGGCTATTACCTGACCTCTGTGGTACAAGGGCTGGTGCCATATGGACTTTCCTTTGCCGCAGGCGCGATGTTATTCATCGTTTACAAGGAGCTCATCCCCGAAAGCCATGGAGATGGTCATGCTCGTTCCGCGACTTTTTCGTTCATTCTAGGACTTTTGGTCATGATTGGACTAGTTCAGTCGTTCGGATGAGCGGTTTTTTTCAAAAAGCCTCACAAGTGAGAGCAAAAATTCCGAAACCATATATAGATAGATTTCGATTATGGAAGTAGGGAGTGTCACGATGGAAAAGTCTACCTTGATAGGTATAGTTTTAGGTATTATCGCAGTAGTGGTCGGAATGATCTTGAAGCATGCGAGTCCGATGGCATTACTGAATCCAGCAGCGTTTATGATCATCATCGTAGGTACGGTTGCTGCTATCTGTAACGCATTTCCTATGTCGGAAATCAAACGTATTCCTGCTCTTTTCAAGATAATTTTTAAAGAAGAAAAGCTCCCTGAAAAAAAAGAATTGATCGGTCAGTTTATGAACTGGGCTTCCATCGCTCGTCGCGAAGGATTGCTTGCACTGGAAAACACTTCTGATGAGATTGAAGATCCATTTCTGCGTAACGGCATGAAGATGATCATTGATGGTGGGGAACCGGATTTTGTTCGCGATGTTCTGAATGAAGAAATTCACGCCATTGAAGAGCGCCATCAGGCAGGGGCACTCGTCTTTAGCCAAGCGGGAAGCTACGCTCCGACTCTCGGGGTATTGGGTGCCGTTGTCGGTCTGATTGCCGCCTTGGGTAACTTGAGTGACATCGATGCATTGGGTATATCGATTGCGGCGGCGTTCGTAGCTACCTTGCTCGGTATTTTCACGGGTTACGTATTATGGCACCCGTTCGCAACCAAGCTCAAACGGAAATCAAAGGCAGAAATCGAAATCAAAAAAATCATGGTCGAAGGATTGCTTTCCATTCAAGCGGGTGTATCTCCGACTGCGATTGAACAAAAGCTGCTGGTATACATCCCATACCAAGAGCGTGCAGAAATGAAAGAAGAAATGAAGGAAGAGAAGAGGGAGGAAGGAGCTGCGGTAAATGGCTAAGCGACCAAAGAGACATGCTCATCATGAAGAGCATATGGACGAGTCTTGGCTAATTCCATACGCGGACTTGCTCACCCTTCTGCTCGCTTTGTTTATCGTGTTGTTCGCCTCTAGCGAGATGGATGCGAAGAAGTTCGACCAAATGGTTCGGTCCTTCAACGTTGCAATCAACGGCGGTGTGGGTGTCATGAACTACCCGAGTCCGGTGCCGCTAGACCCGGAACTTCAGCAGCAGACCTTGCACAAAGGCGCACAGGAAGCAGAAAAACAGAAGACAGAAGAAGAGAAGCGTCTGGAAGAAGCGGTCCGCAAAGAAACAGAGGACTTGAAAAAGCTGCAGACAAAGCTGGACGGATACATTCAGCAAAACAAGCTGCAGGACAAGCTCCAGACCAAGCTGACCGAAGAAGGACTGCTGATCACCATTTTGGACAATGCGTTGTTTGACTCTGGTAAAGCTGATCTGAAACCGGAAGCGAGAAAGCTTGCCTCTGAAATGGCAGCGATGCTGGTGCCTCACCCGAAAAAAGTGACTGTAACTGGTCATACGGACAATGTGCCGATTCGCCGTGCAGAGTTCCCATCCAACTGGGATCTCAGTGCCAAACGTTCGGTGAACTTCTTGAAGGTGCTTCTGGAAAACAAGAACCTAGACCCGACGAAGTTCAGCGCAACAGGCTTGGGAGAATACCATCCGGTAGCGCCGAATACAACGGCAGAAGGCAGAGCGAAAAACAGACGGGTAGAGGTAGCGATCCTGCGTGATCTGGCTTCTCCTCCGAAAAATAGTGTGAATCCGTAACAAAGAAAAAGGATGGCGCCTTGGGTGCTATCCTTTTTCTTTGTTAATAGTAGCTGTAGTGGAGGGGAAGAAGCCCATTTCCAGTCTACGCTTCGGCCTACGCCCTACTGAGGGTAGGGACTGTCTGCTCCGAAATGAATGTCGGGAGCGCTTCAAAACAGAAAACGTGACATCATTTTTGTATGTGATAAAAGCTGAAAACCCCCGCCATTCATTTCGGAGCTTGGTCGGGCTCCAGAGGTGCTAGGACTGGAAATGTGCTTCTTCCCACATGGCTATTGTATTCATCTTGAAAGCAGCATTCATGTGGTCTATTTCTTTTTTATAAAAAGAAGGTGGAATCACAATAGTTCGTAGAGGAAACAGGAGAAATAAGCGAAGATCTTTGGACACACCTACCGAGGCGCAGTGAAAAAAAGAGAAACTGCCTTTAGCGTCCACCTCTGAGAAGCCTCCTGAACAGTCGACTTTGGACGCGGTTTCTCTTTTTTTCACGGAGCCGGGCAGCCCAGCTTCCCCGCAGGTGTTCCTAGAAGCTGAGCGTTTTCTCCTGTTTCCTCCCCACCACAACAGCTAGACAGAACTTGATTCTGTGTCCTCCCCCAACGCCAGCTTCAATTGCCCCATCCGCAGTTCGCCCCACTCATACATCATTTCCACAATGGGCAACAAAGTCATCCCCAGCTCCGTCATAGAATACTCTACGCGCGGTGGAACCTCAGGGTATACTTCCCGGTGAACAATCCCGTCTTCGATTAACTCTTTTAACTGATTCGTCAGCATTTTATGTGTGATTTTTGGAAACAGCCGTTGCAGCTCGCTAAAGCGATGCGGGCCTTCTACCCCTAAATGCCACAGGATCACGACTTTCCATTTTCCGCTGAACATAGACAAGGTCAGCTCCTTGGAACATGTGAAATCACCGTTTTTTATTTTTTCCAAGGTTTCTTTTCGCAAGTCGGACATAGTTTTCTCCTCACAATTCTATCTTCGGTGCAACAGCTCCAGCAAAGCAAGCATTCTTATGTTGCGCCTCGTTCCCTTCCATCATAAACGGTGCGGGATGATTTTTCATTGAGTTTTCTGGTTCATCTTGACAGCGTTCATGAAAATGAAGATAATAAGCATAATAACTAAGTAAACAACTCGGAATACTAAAAATAAAAGAGGTGAGTTCTTTGGAACGGATTTTGCAAATACCTAGCGAAACGATTTCGTTGACGGCTACCCTGCATGAACCTACATGTACCACAGGCAAGACCAGAGTGAAATACCCGTTGGTTGTCATTTGCCATGGCTTTATCGGCAGTCGGATTGGAGTGAACCGCTTGTTTGTAAAAGCTGCCAGAGAACTGGCTTCACACGGTTTTGGCGTATTGCGCTTCGATTACGGAGGCTGCGGGGAAAGTGACGGCGTTTATGGTGCAGGTGGTTTGGATGTCCTGCTTGCGCAAACACGTGATGTCCTCGACCATGTTTTCACGCTGGAACAGGTAGATCAGGAGCGCGTGTGCCTGTTAGGGCATAGTTTGGGTGGTGCAGTCAGTGTACTGACAGCGAGCCAGGATAAACGCATACACTCGCTCATCCTATGGGCACCGGTAGCGCGACCCTTCGATGATATCGTTCGGATCGTGGGGGAGAAGGAATACAAGGAAGCACTTTCGTATGGCAAAACGGATCATTTGGGCTACGGATTGGAGAAGCGCTTTTTCCAGTCGTTGGGCACCGCTCTTCCGCTGCGTCAAGCCAAGCAGTTTGAGGGAGATGTGTTAATCCTGCATGGTAATCGGGATGACGTCATTGCTGTGGATGCCATGTTCCACTATGAGCGAGAGCTACACCTTCGGAGACGGGGGAGCTGCGAAACAGAAGTAGTAGTCGGCGGAGACCATACCTTTTCCTCAGGGGACAGCTACAAACGCTTGATTGCGAGTACGAAGAGCTGGTTGGCAAGATTGCAGGAGAAGGAGACGGTTGCCGTATAAGAAAAAGGGATGGCCCAGATGACGGGCTATCCCTTTTTGGCGATATTGGCTTTGATTTCGTTCAGCAGCCCTCGGCAACCCGCATTCACCAAGTCATACACATAGGTGAATCGCCCCGTATAATAAGGGTCCTCCACATTTTGTTCCTGGGCAGAATCGGCAAAGTCGAGCAGGCGGTCCACCTTTTTCCCTGACGGCGCCATCTGCTTGAGTGCGGACAAATTTTCCTCATCCATGCAGACGATATAGTCGTACGCCGAGAAGTCCTGTGTGATAATTTGGCGAGCACGCAGTGTATCATGCGCAATCCCATTCTCGGTCAATACCTTTTGTGTACCTTTGTGTGGAGGTTCCCCAGCGTGCCAACCACCGATCCCCGTTGAATCGATGGAGATTTCCCCTGCCAATCCCTCCGCCTCTACGAGATGTCGAAATACGGCTTCGGCCATGGGCGAGCGACAAATATTGCCCAAACAAACAAACAACACTTTCGTCATACGTACGTTCCTCTCTTCCCTTGTATCATGCTTCTCTTTGTAGAATACCATAAGGTGGTCCTTTGCCGAAGTGTCGCACGTTCATTGCCAAACGCGGCGTTTTTTGATATGATAAGGACAGTTACCCCAAGAAAAGAACTGCATATGTACTGAGTTTTCTAGGGTTCCGCGGTCAGTCATCTGGCCGGTCAGGACCGAGAGAAAACCCACGACCACGGTCGTGTACACGGAGGGATAAAAGCCCGGGAGGAATATCTGTGATGGTATTCACCCGAGGCTTTTTTTGCATTCGGAAAAAGCCTGAGCCATCTTGGATGAGTATGTATTTTGGGGAACGATAAAAACGGATACGTCCGTTACCATGAGCGTAAAAGAAAGAGGAGGGAGCCAGAGCATGGGGAAATATTGGTTGATGGTTGTCGTCGCAGCAGTATTTGAAGTCATGTGGGTAGCGGGCTTGAAGCACGCCGATAGCTTTTGGTCGTGGGCATTGACCGTCTTAGCGATTATTATCAGCTTTGGTGTTTTGATCTATTCAGGGAAAAAGCTGCCGACGAGTACGGTTTATGCGATCTTCGTCGGTTTGGGTACGGCCGGTACGGTTATTAGCGAAATGGTCCTGTTTGGAGAACCGTTCAGCTGGACAAAAGTAGGCTTGATCGGGCTTCTTCTGGGGGGAATCCTTGGTTTGAAGCTGGTTACACCGGATCATGAAGAAAAGCCGCGAAAGGAAGGTGAAGTGGCATGACATGGGTAGCCTTAATTTTTGCAGGGTTGTTTGAGGTCGTAGGCGTGATGGGGATTACACAGGTCAACACGAAGCCTTCTTTCCGTTCTTTTACGGTACTAATCGGCGGTTTTTCGATCAGCTTTCTTCTTCTGTCTCTTGCAATGAGAGAAATCCCTATGGGAACGGCCTATGCGGTTTGGACAGGGATTGGTACGGTAGGTAGCGCTCTTGTCGGGATGATGTTTTATGGAGAAGCAAAAGACAAGCTGCGGATCTTGTGCATCGCTGTGGTGATTATAGCAGTAGCAGGATTGAAATTAGTAGCATAAGGTAGCGGTAACAAGGAAAGGCAGATAATCCACTTCGGATGTCTGTCTTTTCTTTTTTCTCATTAGAAACACTCCTTACGAATAGGGAATAGTAAAGGAAATCGTCTCGTTCAAGGAGGGAATGGCAACACCATGGGCTCTTTTTGGGCAACGCTAAAAAAGGGAAATATGTCCTCGGCGACAGCGGCTTTGGGGAACACGGGGCTTGCTATCGCAAAAGGGTTTGGGGCTGTCTATAGTGGGAGTGGAGCCATGTTTGCGTCGGCGATGCATTCGGTAGCCGATGCGGTCAACCAGTTCTTCGTTTTCTTTGGCAGCGTACTCGCAGAGAAAAAACCGACACCGAGGTTCCCTACAGGCTTTGGTCGTGTCATTAACATTTTCTGTATGGTCGCGGTGATCGTCGTAACCATCATGGCCTACGAAACCATTATCAAAGGCTTCCATCTCATTTCCGAGCCAGCAGAATCCAGCCATTTTTGGTTGAATTTCATCATTTTGTCTCTGGCAGTCATCGTGGATGGATACGTGCTGGTAAAAGTGATGTTTGAAATCGTTCATGAAGCTAGGGTGGAAGCGAAAGGCTTTGCTGTCATCCCGGCAGCCTTTCGGAATGTAGGACGTGCAGCTCCACCGACACGACTTGTCTTTTACGAAGACATCGTGGCAACCCTCGGTGCGTTATTGGCGCTGATTGCCGTTATCGTCACTACATTTACTTCCTTTGCCTTGCTGGACGGGATTGCCACCATTCTGATTGGGATTCTCATGGTGGGTGTGGCATTCAAGGTAGGGTACGACAACATGGTCGGTTTGATTGGTATTGCCGCTCCCAAAGAAATCGAGGAACGGGTAGCCAAAGTCATTTTTGCTGACCCGGATGTGACGGACATCAACCGGATGCGGATTGTACAGGAAGGGCGTTTTTACCATGTGGATTGCTATGTAGAGTTGCGGACAGGACTGAGTCTTGCAGTGGCAGACGATATTAAATTCCGCATTCGCGACAGCTTGCTCACCGACCCGGATATTAGCGATGTGACGATGGGAATTTTGGAGGACAACGGCGAGGACGACTGGAAGCCACTCACGGGCCAGGAGACCACGTAGACGAACGAGAACGACGAAACTCACCTGCGAAATAAAAAAGCCCCGCACCAGCCAAGTAAGCAGGTGTGGGGCTTTGGTTTGTACTGAGGTGTGATGATTAGGAGACGGTCAACAGTTCTTGTTGCTCCGATTCATCTTTTTCCAAACGCGTAATCAGGACGCGTGTGACACGGTGATGATCCATCTGTTTGACGGTGAACAGGTGGTTTTCCCATTCTACTATCGCGCCAACAGCGATGTCTTCTTCGAGCTGGCTGTACAACCAACCGCCGATTGTGTCTACATCTTCGGATTCGAGTTCGAACGGAAGATGGTCATTCAGGTCAGCTAACACGAGCATACCGGATACGGAGAGGCCATTGTCCAGCTTCTCAATCTCTGGTCTTTCCTCGTCAAACTCGTCTTGGATATCCCCAACGATTTCTTCCAGAATATCCTCCATCGTCACGAGACCGGCTGTTCCGCCGTATTCGTCGATGACAATCGCGAGCTGTGAACGGTTTTTCTGCATCAGGCGCAATACCGTGCTGATTTCCATGGTTTCCGGTACGGTCAGGACAGGGCGGAGCAACGAATCCAGCTCCACGCTTCCGTCTTGTAACGCAGAAAGGTAGAAGTCTGTCGCATGGACAAAACCAATGATGTTGTCCTTGTCTTCAGCTGCAACTGGAAAACGCGTGTGGCGTTGCGAGCGGATAATCTCCAGGTTTTCTTCAAAGGTATTCGTCGTATATAAGCAAACCATATCAATGCGCGGGATCATCGTTTCCCGAGCAACGGTTTCGGAGAAGTCAAAAACTTGTTCCACAAGAGCCAATTCGGTTTGGTCGATATGGCCACTTTGGTGACTTTGGTTGACCAACAGGCGAATTTCTTCTTCGGTATGTGCCGCTTCATGTTCCGAGATGGCTTCGAGTCCGAGTCGTCTCATGAGAGCGTTGGCTGTTCCGTTCAAGAACCAGATAGCCGGGTAAAGCAATTTATAGAAAAACATCAATGGCGCGGCAACCCACAACGAGGTCATTTCTGCTTTTTGAATGGCCAATGATTTCGGAGCCAACTCACCCAAGACAATGTGGAGGAATGTAATAATCGCAAAGGCTACACCAAAAGAAATCGCGGAGATTGCATATTCAGGCAATCCTGAAGATCCAAGCAAAGGCTCCACAATCATATGGGCAATGGCCGGTTCTCCGACCCAACCCAGTCCCAGCGAGGCGAGAGTAATCCCGACCTGGCAGGCAGATAGGTAGGCGTCTAGCTTATGCGTTACTTTTTGGGCATAGACTGCACGTCTGTTACCCTCATTCACCATCTGTGTCAGGCGCGTTTGCCGCACCTTCACGAGTGAGAACTCTGCGGCTACGAAAAAGCCGTTAAGAAAAACAAGAAATATAACAAGCAGTAGGTTGAGCACTATCGGGACGGTGTCCAAGTAAAAAGTCATCCTCTCTGGAATTTTATGAAAGTACTATTTTCTATTTTACTCTGATTGGGTGGAACGCACAAAAGCGATATACCACCGTAGGGGGCGTTTTACGCCCTTTGGGTCGGGAAGAGCGACCCTCAGATAACCGTAGCGCACGTTTTTGCGCTCGGAGAAGGCCGCAGATAGGCATCCATTTCTGTCAAGCAACGCAAAGTGCAAGCGGTTACCTGTGCAGAATTTGTTGGGCGTAGACGAAAAACGCTGACAGTACAGCAGCTAGGCTGAGATAGGCAACTAACACTTTCCACTTCGTAGAGGCAGGTGCATCGTAATACGTAGTGAGCTGGTGCATTTGCTCATCCAGTTCGGCTAATCTCTCTTGCGCCGCACGTTCCCCATCCCGAAGCGCATCCGATGGGATCGGTCGGTTCGGGTCCGAATCGTAAAACAAAACAGGCTCTCGTTCCCACAGTCTGAACAGTTCCCATTTTCTGTTCACATACACTTTATCGAGTCGCTTGAAGTCACGCTGAAGGCGTTGTTTGTCCTGCAAAAACGGAACATAAAATTTCTTCAAATCTTCCTGATTGATTGCATTTACCTCGGCATTCATTTGCGTGCGGATATCCCATGTCGATTCCAACGCGGGCCATTTGGCTATGCTTTGCTGGAAGTCTGCAATTCTTTCGCGCTCATATTGCAGGAGCTTTTGTTGATAGCCGCCACGTAGGCGGTTGTACCACGTGATCAAGCCGATGATGAAAATAAACACGGTAATCGGTCCTGGGTTGGCGAACAGCATAACGCCCAGACCGACTAACCCGATAAACCAAATTTTCGTCGACAATACCGAAACGATGCGGCCTCCATCTAGCGGGGAGATGGGCAGTAGGTTAAATAAATTAAGCATGGCACCCAAGTAGATAACCAACCCCCAGAAAGGGTCCTGCGTATACCAATACAACGGAAGGGCAGGCAAGAAAGCAATCATTCCTGCCAAGGGTCCGCCGTAGGCTAAATATGCCTCGGTCTTTGCATCACGCGGCATGTCTTTCATGGCGATGAAGGCTCCGGCAAAAGGAATAAAGACAGCGGGTGAGGTCGCGATTCCTTTTCGTTTGGCGGCAATCACATGCCCCATTTCGTGGACGAAGATCAGATAGACGAGAGCCACGGCGAATTTCCATCCGTAAAAAACGGCATACGCCCACAAAGTAATCCCCATGGATATAATGGTGGTCCCGAATTTTGAAAACTTCAGTATGCTAAGTATCCATTTTAAATTGGCAAGTAAGAAAGCACCGATCGCCAAAAGGACTGAACGGCTTTTTTTCATCGTTTTTCCTCCCAGAAGATATAGGCAGATATTCCTTCTTACGAATCAAGCCAAAAGAAGTTTCTGTCTAGTGCTAATCCAGACGAGTGTTGGTGAAGTGAAAGCCGTACTCGCCATAGAGCGGATTGTAGCTCAGATGTCCCCCGTCGAAATACCAGAAATCCGTTGGACGAATGACAAATCGCAACCCCTCTACTTCAAATACAGCATCATCGGTGAGGACCTCATCTTTTTCAATCGCATAAAACATACCACCGGTCCCTGGGCCGCTTGTTCGTACATACAATCGAAGTGTATCCCCCGGTACAAAGCCGGCATAACGTTGATAGGCAAGGGAAAACACTGGCTCTATCGCAAGTGTGATACTCATGGACTAGCTCCTTTCTGCTACTTGTCTTCCATTGTAACACAAGTCAGAGTAGTGTCCCGAAGCTCCAGGTGCAAGCGCAATCCAAAAACACCCGTCCGGCCAGAAGTGCTTCTGCCGAACGGGCTGCATGAAAAAGCTGGCATTAGTCCTTGCCTTTGCTCACATCAAAGGTCGGGTGCATAAAACGCGCTCCATCTTGTTCTTCTTGATCCTCAAGAAGCTCACGATTTTCTATCGAGTTCCAGCCAATGTCGTTGGTCGGATGTACCCACTGGTCCCCTGCCATGATGGAGGGATCGGTTTCCGTGCTCCAGTTGTGTAAGGGAGATTCCTGGGACTCGTACAAGCTGTCACCGATGACGACTCCGAACTCATTGACGAATGGCTTTTGAATCGTACGGGACGAGTTTTTGAAGTCAGGAGCACTGATTTGGTGCGGCAGCGTCCCATCGAGGGAAATATCCTTCGTCTTGTCGTTCTTTTGCTTATCGTTATCCATCATCTGGACCTCCTTTTTTCCCATAGCATGCATCAGTCACTAACCCCTTATTCGGTTTTGGAGGGGAGATCGCGCTCAGCCCAAATGAGACCCAGCTGCATATGCTAAAAAAGGGGGAAGATCTGATGGTAACGAGTGTGATCATTCCCGTGAGAGATGCAGCTCATCAGCTACTGTATACCTTGTTTAGCCTGAACTGATGGTCTGATTCAAGGTCTGGGAATCTCTGAAGAGGAATATTGGACTGACTATGTCGTTAAAGGATACAAGAAGCAAAACACGATCAGTAAGCTCCGTAGTGAGGTTTTAGAAGGCATTGAGGATCAGGCTAAGTGAAACGAAGCTTGGGAAGAATTTGTAAAAACATTAACAAAGTCATATTCAATCGATCTAAAATCGATTGAATAAATGAAAGTGGCAACCCGTCTAGTTTTCCTTATTTGTTTCACGGGTTTCATCCGAGCGTACTTTTCCAGACATTACATCATCGTAAGGGGTATAGTTAGGCGGATTTGGAAGTCTTTTCTCCTTGATTGATCGGAATACAATTCGGGCAATCAGGGCAACAAAAGTAAATATAATCAGAACTACAATCACTTGTGTCATGGTACAATCCACCACCTATGAGTTTTTAGTCTTAACGACACGCGCAGAGTTTCTCTCAGCCGATTGTTTTTGCAATCGGCTTTTTGTATACAGTAACGCAGCCAGCCAGTGAGTGGCAAACCCTCATCTTCGTCTGTCACAATATTATGCAAACAAACGCCCGAATCCTCAATTTGTAGGCTTATAGGACTCGATTAATTTGATGATTCTTTCCTGCTGTATAATTTCTTCGCGTAGCTCTCCAATGAACTGTTTCCGCTTTTCCAAATTGATTTAGTTTCATTCTCATGAGATTACACTCACCCTAGACTCATCAAACTTTAGAAAGAATAAAAATCGCCGAGCATAATGGCTGCCCGGCGGTTTTTTTGTTAGCGGTTTTCTTTTAGCCTTTCTTGTGGTTCACTATTAATGGAGCCGTCAGAGCGGACAGCCTCGGATTGGGCTTTGGGTCCTCGGATTTCAGCAGTTTTTCCAAAATCTTTTTCTTTGTTGCGAACCATGTGATGTCCTCCTCTTTGTGAAAGATGAAGATAGTATGACCCGGATGGGGCCAGAGAATGAGGACAGAATGAGGATAGGGAAAGGGTGGCAAATTTCAATGGCGAAAAAACAACGAAAACCACAGCGTCAAGCAGAGACAACAACTACGGTAGACGTGAAAAGTGGATTGAACAGTTTGAAGGATATGCTGAATGCAGATGCGCTCGGAGCACTCAAGCAGCTTGAAAAAGACATGAAGACAGAAGGCGAGCGCAAAGAGAAGGAAGCAGCCGAACAAAAGCGCCGGGAGCAGGAAGAACGCGAGCGCAACAAGGGCTTTGCTGAGCTTTTGGACGATTACGAGAAAAAAAGCGGAGGCAAGTACAGCTAATGCGAGATGGACGGCAAACGGACCGACCGGATACTTCCAAAAACGGTTTGATGAAAAAGCGTCAACAAGATATCAAGGACGAGTCCATCAAGGAACGGGGCCGAATGGTCCTCGGTCGATTGGGCAAAAAGGATCCGAAGAAGTGATTTTTTCCCTCTCATCCCCATATAGCTAGGAGTGAGGGGAGGGAGGTCATGGGGACAATCCTGCTCCTGTTTAGCCTCTTGTGCGTGGCGGTGGGTACCTGGAAGTTAATCGGGATCTACAAGGCAGAAAAGGCTGACAGCAAGCCGCTCTGGTGGACAGTCGCGAGCGTGGGGATTGCGCTTTTTTTTCTTTTGAAGCTGGTAACAGATACGTTGCCAACATAAACAAGCACCTGTAGCTAGAGAGCTTACAGGTGCTTGTTTTTTCCTTATTCGTAACGCAGTGCTTCGATTGGATCGAGCTTGGCTGCCTTATTGGCCGGATAAAGGCCGAAGAATATACCGATGGCACTGGAGAAGCCGAATGCGATAAACACGCTGTTCCAGGACATAAGCGGCGGCAACTGTGCAAAATAGGCGATGATCGAAGCAATACCAAGGCCAAACAACACCCCGATTAATCCACCGATCAAGCAGACGATGACCGATTCAATCAAAAACTGAATCAAAATATCTCGACGGCGTGCCCCTAATGCTTTGCGAATCCCGATTTCGCGAGTACGCTCTGTCACGGATACGAGCATGATGTTCATAACGCCGACGCCGCCAACCACGAGGGAGATTCCTGCGATGATACTGAAGATCAGCGTCAAGGTGCCCGTCATTTGATTAAACTGATCCATTGATTCTTGCATGCTGCGAACGCTGTAATGGTCTTCCTTTTGATGCTTGCGGCTCAAGTACTGTTTGACCTGCTGCATGGCTGGTTCGACAGAGGCTTTGTCGATCGCTTTTCCCATGATCATTTGGACAGAAGGCTCTTCCTGCAGACTCATTTCGTAACGGATGGGAATAATTGCTCCATAGCTCGTTGCCATATCGAACTTGAACTTCTCTTCCGTGTACGTCCCAATTACGACGAGAGATTGATTCCCCCAGCGAACACGCTGACCAATCGGGCTCATTTGACCGAACAGCTTTTGGGCAAGAGCCTCCTCTAGGACGATGACGGCGCGTTGCTCTTTGTCATCGACCTCGGTGAAAAGTCGCCCTTTTGCCACCTTCAATGTTGATTGCATCGAAAAATAATCAGCAGTGGAGGCAGTGAGGTTGACGCGCTCTTCTTTTTTCGGACCTTTCAAATCAATCGTACTGGAGTTGGAAGGCACGATGTATTCGATGGCGGGACTAATCCTGCCGAGCACCTCGGTATCTTCTACGGTCATATCTTCTGAGGCTATCTCTTCTTTTGTCTCCCAATTGATGAAGACGTTAAACGTGTTCTGCCCGAACTTTTCCATCTCTTCGTTGATGGCTCTCTGTCCACCTTCACCGAGTGCCGTGACGACAATGACGGAGGTAATCCCGATGATGATCCCGAGCATGGTCAAGATCGAGCGCATTTTATTCGCCCAGATACCCTCCACGGCGGTGTTAAAGCTTTCCATAAAATTCATGTGACAATCACCTCGTCAGACGGCTTGGAGAATATCCGCTCCGTAACCTTTTCATCGCGAATGATCACGCCATCCTTGAAAGTCACAATCCGCTCAGCGTGCTGGGCGATATCCAATTCGTGGGTAACGAGAATGATCGTAACGCCCTGCGCATGCAGTTCCTGAAACATGGCCATGATTTCGACCCCGGAGCGGCTGTCCAGATTTCCCGTCGGTTCGTCTGCCAACAGGATGGCTGGTTTATTGACTAGTGCTCTGGCAATCGCTACACGCTGTTTTTGACCACCGGATAGCTGGGTTGGTTTATGGTCCATGCGTTCAGCCAACCCCACCCGTTTGAGCGCTTCTGTAGCCCGTTTGCGCCGTTCTGAGCGGCTGACATTCGCGTACATCATCGGCAGCTCTACATTGTGCAAGGAGCTAGAGCGGGCGAGTAGATTAAACGATTGGAACACAAAGCCGATCTTTTGGTTGCGAACGACGGCGAGCTCCGTATCCTTCAGACTGCTAACCTCAATGCCGTCTAGCATGTACGAACCCGAATCTGGACGATCCAGGCAGCCCAGCATGTTCATAAACGTCGATTTCCCTGATCCTGATGGCCCCATGATGGCAACGAATTCGCCTTGTTCCACCAGCAGGGAGACACCTTTTAAGATGGGCAGTACGGTATCACCCGTCTTGTATGCTTTCGTCAAGCCTTCTACATGAAGCATCGTCGGCTGACCTCCTTCTTTACGTGTTACATACCCATTGGTGCGCCGCCGCCACTCATTGGCATGATAGGAGCTCCTTCAGTCAGGGATTCGACAGGGCCTAAAATCACTTGCTCATCACCGTTAAGTCCAGACTTGACGTGAGTGAACAACTCATTTTCCATACCAGTTTCGACCTTTTGCTTTTTCGCAACACCATTAGCAGATACCCAGACAAAGGTACTGCCGTCAGCATCTTGCTGTATAGCTTCGATTGGCACTTGCATGGCATTATCGATTTTTTCCACGGAGATGTTGATGTCAACATGGAAGCCCGGCTTCAAAGCAGATAGATCTCCAGCTGGCTTGAGGGTGACTTTGACGCGTGTTTTTTCACCTTGCCCCGACTTGGTGGCAGTAGTGGTCGCTGTTGGAGAGATGCGAGCTACTGCCGCATTCAGCTTTTTCTTTCCGAGTGTCACGCCTTCAATCGTGGCAGATTGACCCATTTTGAGCTTGTTGACATCGGATTCGTTGATGTCTGCTTCAATCAACAGATTGTTTAGATTGGCAAGGGTCAAGATTTCCGTTCCCTTGTTGACGTATTGACCGTTATCAGCTGCAACGCCAATGACGGTTCCATCCATAGGTGCCACGACGACACTTTGGACTCGTTCTTTATTCAGCTGAGCTTTTTCTACATTCAGCTTGTTGATTTGGGCTTGCTGAGCGGCAATGTCTTCCTTACGTGGCCCCTTTTGCTTGAGAGCGAGCTGTTGCTTGGCGACATTCAGCGTAGATAGAGCGCTATCCATTTGTGATTTCAACTTGTCCAGCTCTTGCTGGGTGGAAGCCCCAGAAGTGAATAATTGATTCATCCGATCATATTCTCGCTTTGCCGCATCGTATTCACGCTGGGCTTGGGAGACACGTTCTTGGTCCTGTGCGACTTCTTCCGGCTCGTTGCCGATTTGTGCCTTGGCGAGGTTGGCTTTGGCCAATTCCATTTGCGCGTCCATCTCGAGGATTCGGCTATCGACATCGGACGTGTCGATTTTCGCGATCACTTGTCCCTTTTTCACCTTGTCGCCTTCTTTGACGACAAACTCGCGTAAGGTTCCGGTGACGTTGGCGTACTGTTTGAGCTTGTCTTCTACGGTGACGAGCCCTGATGTCAAAACCTTGCTTTCCAAAGCTGATTTCGTAGGTGCGCCGATGTTGACAGGCATTCCCATAGCTTGTTGCGATCCCATCATAGAAAACGCAACACCCCCGATGCCCAGGAGGACTACGACGGAACCGATGATCCACCATCGTTTTTTCATGTTCATTCTCCTTGCTTTGGTAAGAACCATATTATTTCATTGCTCGAAAGGTTTTTACGGTAGTACTGGAAAAAGGTAACATGAAATGACGAATGTTCACATTTTGGACATAATTAAACGCATTTTGATACGTTTTGTCGGAAAGTTCTTTGCCGCCATTTGCCGTGATATCATAGATAAAGATGAGATGACGTTCCTCGGAGGGGAGCTATGAACAAAACGATTCGTTTTGATTACGCCAACGCTCGAGTCTTTGTCAAACAGCATGAGTGGGAGCAGCTTTCTCCAGCGATCGAAATTGCGCATCAAATGCTTCATGCAAGGACTGGACCTGGAAAAGATTATCTTGGGTGGGTCGATTGGCCGGAACAATACGACCGGGACGAGTATGAACGAATTCGCCAAGCGTCAGCCCGGATTCAATCGAATTCGGATGTGCTTTTGGTGATTGGCATCGGAGGCTCGTATCTAGGCGCAAAAGCGGTGCTTGACATTTTGGGCCACAGCTTCTACAATTTGCTGCCGAAGTCCAAGCGACGTTCTCCAGAGATTTATTTTGTGGGCAACAATATTAGTCCGATTTATATCTCTCATCTGATGGACGTATTAGAAGGAAAAAATGTGTCTATCAACGTCATCTCAAAATCGGGCACGACGACAGAGCCAGCTATCGCATTTCGACTTTTTCGGGAATGGCTGGAAAAGAAATATGGACGTGAAGAGGCCAAAAAACGAATTTACATTACGACCGATAAACAGCGGGGAGCCCTGAAAAAGCTGGCGGGTGACGAAGGCTATGAATGCTTTGTCATTCCAGATGATATCGGAGGGCGATATTCAGTCCTGACCGCGGTTGGATTGTTGCCGATCGCTGTAAGCGGGGCGAACATGGATGCACTCATGCAAGGGGCAAAGGATGCACGCGAACGGTACATGGTCATGGATTTGCGCGATAATCCGTGCTATCAGTATGCGGCGATTCGCAATGCACTCTATCGAAAAGGCAAGACAGTGGAGCTGTTGGTTAGCTATGAGCCGCAGTTTCGCTACTTTGCGGAGTGGTGGAAGCAGCTCTTCGGGGAATCGGAGGGTAAGGATGGCAAAGGGATTTTTCCGGCTTCTGCCGAGTTTTCAACGGACTTGCATTCGTTGGGCCAATACATACAGGACGGCATGAGGCATTTGTTTGAGACCGTTGTGTCTGTGACGAAGCCTGCTGTGGATTTGACAGTCCAGGAGGACCCCGCTGACGTCGATGGGTTGAATTTTTTGACTGGCAAACGAATGGGGTATGTCAATAAAAAAGCTTTCGAGGGAACGGTGCTGGCCCATGTGGACGGCGGTGTACCGAATCTGCTTGTGGAAATACCGGAGGCGACAGCTTACTATCTCGGTGGACTGATTTACTTTTTTGAAAAGGCATGCGGAATCAGCGGCTATTTGCTGGGCGTCAATCCGTTTGATCAGCCAGGGGTGGAGGCGTACAAAGCCAATATGTTTGCCTTGCTGGGCAAGCCAGGCTACGAGCGGCAGAAAGCGGAACTGGAGGCTAGATTGCGAGAGAATAAGACGTATTTGACCGTCGAGGAGACAGCTGCTTATTTGGAGCTTCCCGAGACGTTTATTATGGAAAAAATCAAGCAGGGTCGCATCCGTGCTGTCCATGACGGCAATGAGTACATCATCAACAAAGAGCAATTCAATCATCATCTGGAGGAAATTCGCAAGCTCCGGGAGTTCGAGGATGCCGCGCGTCATGACCCGATTCCAGAGAGCTACGATGTGAAGGATGAGGATTAACCAGCGGACGTGCTTGTCAGATGGTTGTAAAGAGGACTATACTTACAAAGGAATATCATAATAAACAAGCAACTTGGGGAGTCCTTCATGCGGGGCTGAGAGGATGGAAGCAATCGACCATCGACCCATTGCACCTGATCCGGATCATGCCGGCGCAGGGATACGGTTGCCGGCAGACTGCGCTTTTTGCTTATTGTTACCTATGCGTATGTAGCCCACCTTTTCCTGCTCAGGAACGGGTGGGCTTTTTGTTATGGAGTTATGCGTGGCTGTAGTGGAGAGAAGAATATTTCCAGTCTAGGCTCCAGGCTCCGTCCTGCTGGGGGTCAAGACTGCCCGCTCCGAAGGGATTCGCGGGGAAACGCAAAAGTGGTAGCCGCTTCGTAGTCCGGGCACGTTGCGTTTCTTTTGCCCGCTCATCCCTTCTCCGCTCAGTAGGACTCCACAAGTCGCTACGTCTGGAAATATTCTTCTCTGGCGTAACTGATTGCGTTCTTCATTAATTAAAAATCTTTAAAAAATCGGATAACACGAAAAGCTCGTAGAGGAAACAGGAGAAATAAGCGAAGATCTTAGGGACACCGACCGAGACGGAATGCAAAAAGCGAAACACGCTCTTAAGCGTCCACCTCTGAAATGCATCCTGAAGAGACCACTTTGGACGCGGTTTCGCTTTTTGCATGGAGTCGTGCCGTCAATCCCGCAGGGGGTGGCCCTAGAAGCTGAGCGTTTTCTCCTGTTTCCTCCACACCACAACAGCAACATACAAGACGTTTTTTATTAGAAGTAATCGCAACTTAGTGAGGAGAGAAAAAAGATGAGTGATTGTCTGGTAGTGGGTGGAGGAATTATCGGATTGAGCTTGGCATACGAGCTGTCACGGCGCGGGGTGAGCGTTACCTTGGTCGAGCAGGGAGAATGGGGAGGTCAGGCTTCTTCTGCTGCGGCCGGAATGCTTGCTCCTTTGAAGGAATTCACGGCACCTGGACCGATGCTCGATTTGGGCATGGAATCACTTGCGCTATACCCGGAATGGGCAGCGGAGCTGGAGGAATTGACTGGTGGAAACGTACAGCTAAGCCTGGAGGGGTTGCTGACCGTCGCGTTAAATGAGGAGGAAGTCCAACAGCTCGCCGACAAGTACCGTTGGCAAAAAGAAGCGGGACATGCTGTGCATTGGCTCTCGAATACAGCGCAAGTGAAAGAGGTAGAGCCACTTCTGACCGATCAAGTGCAAGCGGCCATCTATTCGCCGTACGAAGGACACATTAACAATCGAATGCTTCTTCGCGCCTTGGCTACTGCTTGCCAATTGCAAGGAGTGAAGCTGTTATCTGGCTGCGTGGTGAGCGGCATTGCGGTAAAAGGTGGAAAAGTGATCGGAATCGAGACTTCTGCAGGGTCACTGCGTGCCGCACAGACGGTGATTTCCTCGGGAGCATGGGTTGGAATGATGCTTGCGATGCTGGGTATTTCCGTGCCGATTCGCCCTGTACGCGGACAGATTGCGGCCGTCTCGTCCGTGGGCATCCCATTGCGAACGGTGATTTTCGGAACGACAGGCTACATCACTCCGAAAAAGGATGGAAAAATTGTCATTGGTGCGACTGAGGATGAGAGTGGCTTCCAGCGTGACGTCACAATGGCGGGGTTAGCTAGTATCCTGCAAGGGACCATGCCGTATGTTCCTGCGTTACACTCTGCTACCTTTTTGGAGGCTTGGGGCGGACTTCGACCTGCGACACAAGATGGCAAGCCGCTCTTGGGCCCCGTTCCTGGCTGGGAAGGTCTGTCGATCGCAGGTGGACATTTTCGCAATGGTATCCTGCTTTCCCCCGTCACGGCTAAATCGATGGCGGACTTTGTGGAAAAAGGGGAGACGGAGCGCCTTTTGCCATTTTTACCTGCCCGCTTTCTGTAAATTGGGCTAGTCTCGCCTAGATTCCGGTAACCTCCCCATGGGCACTTGTATATGGTAATAAAGAAACACCAGAAGGGGAGGAGTTACCATGCAGTCTGATTCTGATAAAAACCTGTATCAGGCTGACATTCAGTTTGTCAGCCTGTTAAAGGATATGCGAGAAAATGTGCACAACATCTGCAAGGAGCACGTGGAGAAAAAAGTGCGCATCGAAGCAATAGACGGGCAAGTGTTTGAAGGCGTCATTGTCGATTATGATGATCAAAACGTATACGTAGAAGTTGTAGATCAGGATGCGGAGGAAGAAGAAGTTTTCGAAGAGTATGATTATGAGGACTATGAGGACTACAATCCTTATCAAGTAATGGAAGTGGCCAATCGGCAGCCGTATGGAGGATGGGGGCACTATCCTGATTATTACTTTCAGTATGTGAGCTATAATCCGTATGCAGGTTATCCTCCCTATGGCGATCTCAGTCCTTATGGAGGTAATCCATATTTTTCGCAGGCAAGTCCCTACGGCGATGAGTACAATCCATACAGTCAGGTCAGTCCTTTCGGCAGTTCCAACAACTCGCGGGTCAGCCCGTATAGCAGCAGTAATCGTCCCGCCCCCCAAGTCAGCCCGTATAGCACCAGCAATCGTCCACCCCAAGTCAGTCCGTATAGCGAGCAGAAGCCACAGGTGAGTCCTTGGGAGCAAAATATTTCGCCATTTCCACCATTCCCGCCGTATCCGCCCTTTTTTTGTCCGCCGCCGCCACCTCCACCGCCCTATGTTTTGCCAAAAGTTCAAGGGAGAAGACGGAAAAGATGCCGGAACGGACGTAAAATCATTCCATTGGCGCTCTTTACGCTCCTGACAATTGTCTTGATTTAATGGTGGGGAATTTACAAGCCTCTCAAGGCCATCACGGCTTAGGAGGCTTGCTGCTTTTTGTAGATGTGAGAGTACAACCTCGCCTTTTGTCACACACTACGAACAAAACGGTGAACGTTTCTCACAGAATAAATAAAGGCAGGGATCGACGATGAAACAAATAAACAGCAGCTTGCCAGGCACGCGGGCGACATTTGGCTATTTTCGTGAAGCGCTTCAGCCGCACTTTACATTATCCAACTGGGATTATGAGCAAGGGTACTTCGACCGGGCGTTGGATGACAAAAACACGGTCTTTTTGCGCTTGCCTGTCAAAGTATTGCAAGGTGAGCTCGACAGCCCGGATGCATGGCTGGAACTCGGACGGCCGTTTGTGATCAGGCATGTGTACCAGACTGGGGTAGAGGAAGATATCGGCTACATGGAGCCGCTTGCTTCGGGTTTGATGAATCAGTTTCAGGAGCCGGTAGACAAGGACGCAGAGATGGATTCGAGATGGATTCGAAAAGCAGAGGCAATTGTCAAAGAGCTGGAGAATCGCCTCGCGTGAGACAGGCCGTCGAAAGGCCTGTTTTTTTCTTGACCATAGCAGGGAAAATATAGGTCGCCAAAGAATGGTAGCACATGGAAAAAGCGAGGTGGAAATATGGCCTGGTACCATGCAGTGGTGAAATGGTATTGGAAAATCCGCAAGCCGCTCACCTTAGGTGTCCGTGTCATTGTAACGGATGTAGAAAAGGGAGTCTTGTTAATTCGGCATACGTATGTCCATGGCTGGTATTTGCCGGGAGGAGGAGTAGAGCGAGGAGAGTCGTTTGGGGATGCTGCTCGCAGGGAGTTGTGGGAGGAGTGCGGAATACGAGCGGACGGATTTACCCTCTGCCATCTTTTTTACAGTGAGCGGGAAGGGAAACGAGACCACATTGCCTTGTATCATTTTGACCTCACGTCCGGTCAAGAATTGAGTAAGGATGACAAAGAAGTAGCGGAAATGCGCTTTTTTGCTTGGGATGAGCTTCCTCGGGAAATATCACCAGCTACAGAGAGGCGTTTATCTCAATTTCGCAAGCAGTCTTTTCAGAGTGACCGCTGGTGACAAGTGGGATTTTATGCAAGTCGATTTTTCCTATGGTATAGTGAAGACAAACAACAGAGCGTGCAAGACCGCTTGTAAGGATAAAAGTGAGGGCAGACCAGCATGAAGATTGCGACTGTACTGCGAAATGATGATTACACACGAGAAGTGGAACATGCCTTGAAAGAAAAGCTGCAAGCAGCCAATAGCCCGTTTACCTTCGTCAAGGGGCCGGCTGAACAACCGGATATGGTGTTGTCCATCGGGGGAGATGGGACGCTTTTGGAGGCCGTCCATCAATACGGAATCGAGCCGTCCTATGTAGGGATTCACACGGGACATCTTGGCTTTTATGCGGACTGGCGTCCCGAGGAGCTGGACGAATTCGTTGAGCGACTGTTAAACGAAGAGCCTCTGATCGCGGAATATCCAACGGTCCAATGCAGGATCAGCACAAGGGAAGGTAAGCAGTACGAAAAGTGGGCGCTGAATGAAATGGTTTTGCGCAACGCGAACTTGTCTACATTGGTGACATGTGTCTATATAAACGGCGATGAGCTGGAGACATTTCGTGGTGATGGCTTGATTGTATCGTCACCGTCAGGAAGTACAGCTTATAACAAAGCCGTGGATGGAGCGATTGTTCATCCGTCCATTGAGGCGATTCAATTGTCCGAGATCGCTTCGATCAATAACCAAGCGTATCGGACCATCAACAGCTCGCTCGTCTTGCCGAAGCATCATGAAGTAGAGCTGATTGTCATGAATCCCGAGATTATGATTGGATTGGACCGCGAGCAGGCGGTATGGAGAGATGTGCGTTCCATTCGGTGCCGAGTGGGACAGGACAAAGTAAAATTCGCTCGCTACAAACGATTGACGTTTTGGGGGCGGGTTCGCAATTCGTTTATTTCCGGATAGAGAAAGCGTTGGGGAGGGAAACCAAATGAAAAAAGTAGGAACACTGCAAACCATTTTCCGTCATCCTGTCAAAGCAATGCGGGGGGAAGAGCTAGCATCAAGTACGGTCGATGAATTTGGCTTGTATGGAGACCGTGCCTATTATTTTTGGGACAATGCCCGGCAAGGTAAGTATCTCAGTGCGGATGTCGTGCCCGCTCTCATAGGGTATCATGCCAGCATGACCGAAGGGACAGGAAAAGAAGCGTATCCGCCGATTCGGATCGAAGCCCGGGATGGCAGTGTACATACGTGGGATGATGCTTTATTTGCTCATGTCGCAGAGACGGCGAAGCGCTCCATTACGCCTATGATTAGTAGTCCGCAAGAAGGCGGTGTGAACTGGGAAGACCACATTCTCCTGGTTACGGATGCGTCTCTTAGAGAGATCGCGCGGCAGATTGGCGCAGAGCAGGTAGATCCACGACGCTTTCGGGGGAATTTGGTCGTTGTCTTGGAGGATGATGAGCCGTTCGCGGAAGACAAATGGTTGGGCAAACAGATCAAAATCAATGATGTGACCTTGCAAGTCAACAAGCACTGCGAGCGCTGTGTTTATGTCAATATCGACCCAGATACGCTGACGATGACTCCTGCCGTATTGAAGGCATGCGTCAAGCGTCACAATAATCACTTCGGCGTGTATGCTTCAGTTGTCAAGACAGGCAGTGTGTCGCAAGGCGATGACGTTTTTTTAGTTGAGATTGGGAGTGAAGGAGAATGATCGCAAGCCCTCTGGAAAAGGTTCGTAGCTACGTACAACGCTATGACTCGAGCATCGAGCCGATATTGTTTGAACAGCCGTTGCCTACGTCCGAAGTGGCTGCACAGGCATTAGGTGTCGAGATCGGCCAAATCGCAAAGTCGATCTTGTTTCGGGTGGATGAGCAGTTCGCCTTGTTCGTGGCAGCAGGAGATGTACGAGTCCATCCCAAGCAAGTGAAGGCGGCGTTTGGTCAAGGAAAGCCAAAGATGGCTACGCCGGAAGAGGTAGAAAAAATGACGGGCTTCCGTGTCGGAGCAGTTTGTCCGTTTGCTTTGCAGGAGGAAGTGCCTGTCTATGTGGATCGCTCCTTGAAGCGCTTTTCTGTGATTTATACGGCGGCTGGTATCGCAGAATCACTTTTGCCAGTCACTTATGAGGCCTTGCTAAAAATGACAGGGGCGAAGGAAATCGATGCGGCTTCGCCAGAAGGGAACCCAGAATGAAAAAATATGCAGTCTCTATCTCAGTAGCAGCAATAGTCGTAGTCGCGGGTCTTACCGTATTCGGAGGTTCTAACCAAACGACTGCAATTGAAAACAGCATTTCACATGAGAAAGAACAAAAAATGAACCATTCTGATTCTGCGTTTAAAAATATGACAACCAAAACGTACCTGAGTAATTACAACAGCATAAGAGACGAATTAGCTGAAAAGGGTATTCACACGTTGCCATTTGCGCTTGAACTAGAGAAGAAAACAAACTTCTACCGCTTTTATTATCCAAAGCAAGAAAATTCGGCAAACGAAAAAGCGATATGGGTAAGCGTTATGCTGAGCGGTGATCAAAAAACAATAGACGGTATCATGTATGAAGGGGTTCCTGACGTTCATACAGTGAAGGCGATGATTCAAGCGACTGGACTTATCTGGAGTCCGGAGTTGGATCAGTTCATTGCAAATACCAACGTTGCAAAAACACCAAAAGAAATGATTGTTTCCGGTGTGAAAGTAACGATCGAAGGAACGCCAGCACAAATAAAAGTAATGGTTGACCCCGTGAAATTAGAAGCTCCGAAAAAATTATAATCTTGAACGAAAAAAGTGGTTGGCAGGAGGTTATCGCTGCTCAACCACTTCTTGTTTTCGGCTATAGCTTATCCGTAATGAACTGACTCGCGTTTCTGAACGATTTGGAATAGCTTCATATAAAAAACGGCACTCAACAGAGAGCATAGCAAGATGAACGCGAAAACACCAATAGGCATGATCCACTCCGAAAGAATGACGGTTACGGGAGCGAGGAAGCGGCCGAGCGAGTACTGCAGGTTAGAGGCGCCCATGTACTGTCCTCGTGCATGTTCTGGTGCGTATTTGCTGACGAAGCTCTGCTCGACCGGCGTTCGCATCACTTCCCCTACTGTAAAAATGACCACGCATCCGAACAATAGCCATGCATTCGTCGTGAATCCCACCAAAAACATGCCCATGCCAAACAGCAGGGAGGACAAGAGGAAGACATTCCGGTCGCTCCAGTTCTCAAACCATTTGGTAACAGGCAGGGCGCACAGAACAAACAGAAGGCCGCTTATTCCCAGCATCCATCCGAAAATTTCCGTACTGCTAAGCGAGAGCGACCATGCTTTCCACGATAGCAGTGTCTGCGCTGGGACGAATTCTTTTACATAGACTGCCAAAAATAAATCGAGCTGCACGATTGCGATCGTAATCAGCATGCCTGCGAAAATATAAATAGCAAAGGCTTTGTCGCGTAGAATGACGGTGTAGCTCTGCCATTGCTCCTTCATAACAGAAGGGAAATGGATGGAGGCGACAGAGCTTTTTACGGACTGTGGCAGTGTCTCTCTCACATGGAGCCAGATCGCAATCGAATACAAAAAAGTGACAAGCGCACAAGTCCATAGCAGCTCACTGCGGTATTGAAAGAAAAAGATGGCCCCCAACGCGGGTCCCAATACGGCGCCAATGTTCATAGCTGTAACGAAGGTAGCGAATATTCTGCGTCTGTCTTTTTCGGAGGTGAGATCAGCGACCATCGCAGAACTCGCCGGGCTGTATACCGCTTTGCCAAGCCCGATTCCAATAAACGCAAGATAATCGATCCAAGAAGAGAGGGAGAAGGCAAACAGGATAAACATGCCTGCCTGCAAAAACGCTCCTGACAACATGACATATCGACGACCAAATCGGTCAGCCAAATAGCCGCCAAAAAGATTGCCGATCATACTCATAATCGGTGGCACTGTCATGAGTAACCCGGCAACATTTTTGCCAAAGGTATCACTAAAGTGGAGGGTAAGGAAGGGAAAGTACATCCAAAACAATAGGTTGAAAAGCGTCTCGCCGATCAATCTGGTCTTCAGGTTCAGATCCCATGACAGCCATTGCACAGCAGGGTTACCTCCTGTTTTTTGATTCCCTGGCCAGGTACACCTACTTTAGTGCAAATTTTCAAAAAGATATAGAAAAGGTATAATTTCCTTATTATAGTTCTATAGTTCTCGTACTTTTTACACTTCAAATCTAACAGGCAACGGAGAATGTGATTATGAAAAAAGTAGCAGGAATCACGCTTATGGTAGCGTTGCTAGGTTTCAATGCATACCTGTGGCCAACATTGATTAAGGAAGTAAAAGCCGATCAGAAAAACACGAATAGCGTCCCAAAAGCAACGCAAACGACTTCAAGGGACGAGGCCAACCAATGTATCAGCGTATCCGGTTGAACAACCAGTAGTTCAGTCAACCCCATCAGAGTTGGTAGGAAGCAAGCCTGGCACAAAAGCGAAAGAGCAGTCATCTACAAAGGCCGTACAGACGGCTTCAAACAAACAACCAAAGAAAACGGTCAAAAAGCCTTCCAAACCATCGAGACAATCGGATGGTCCAGACGTTCAGATGTCCTTTACAGTTGAGCCAACTAGGATACATTATGAAGAGACGACCTATACAACGACGAGCAGCTACGGCGGTGGGTCGTTCAATATGCCGCTCCAATATAATCCGTATACGGGAAAAGTCGAAGAACCATTCAAAATTACTCTAGACAACATATATCCTGATACTCCGACGTTGGACGAACACAAACAGAGACTTGGTATTCCAGTGACTGTTGAACCGTATGTACCTCCTGTAAAAAAGGATCAACAACGACTCGCACCGCAGTCTTATCCAAGATGATAGGATAATGTGGGATCAAATGAGTAGCCTATGATTGGATGGCGATTTATATGAGAGTTTTTGAAAGATGGGGAAGAACTCGGTGTTCAGATTGGTGTTCAGTCTTTGGACTCCTTGCAAAAAACCATTTCACTATATCTCTAAACAAGAGGCATTGACAGAACTGGCTTTCCGAAATGATATACCTAGTAGGGTATGATAAGTAAGGTATTCATTATTTTTTTGTTTAGTAATATACCCATGCCGGTATTCGTAAAATTGATAATTAAAATCTATAGGAGGAACAAATCATGTTGAACATTATGACAGCTGAACAGCTTGCAGAAATTGTAATGCATAAAGAAAATAAATTTACTATGAGTCATGAAAAGATTAGCGAAGTCGACTCGATCTCCGATCCTGAGCGTATAAGTCAGCTTGATCTGGCGGTATTGAACGATTGAACACAGTTGTGCAACGGTATACAATTACATTTTCCAGCCAGTTAGTTAAACCACATGCTATGTTTTTACTCTGAATACAATAGTTCGTGACTTTGATGGAATGGATGATGGTGATCCATCTGTTTCCCCTCAATTTGGTTGTGAATTTTGTGGAAATCCTATGTATCCTGAGTATTATTAATGGTTGCATAGCTATGAGTACAAAATCTCAGATATCCTCTAACGGAAAAGGGCCTGAATTTCGCTCCGGGTTTTCTTAAAAAATAGCTACCAGTCTAAGACTTTATTTTTAGGATAGACTAGTCCAAATTGCATATGTTTGTTTAAAACAGATTATAAAAAAGTTAAAAACCTTTAGTTTCTCAGGCTATCGATTAAGTCGGCAGTCTATTTGCCAGCGCGCATCAAATCCGTCATAAACGGATACATGTCAAAGAACTGCTCAAGAAAATCTGGGACAATTCAATCGTTCAGAGAAAAGTGAGGCGATCTTACGAGTAAAGATTAAATGGAACGCCGTATGCCTCGAAAGTGGCACGTAAGGTGTGAAGTGAGGGAAAAGTAGAATTTAACGGGTCGTTCTGAGGGTCATCCTTACCTATCGCTATCTTTAACGAAAATAACAAATGTAACTAATGAAGTAATATTTGAATATAAATTGAAAACTAGAGGTTTGGAGAACCGAGGGAGCGGGAAAAGTATAAGCAAATTTACTTACTTTTCTGGGAGGATACAAAATGATTAACAATGCTAACACGCGATTTACCTCCATTAAGACTAAAATCATTTTGTTTTCCCTAGCGTTAGCTTTAATCCCTTTGCTGTTCGCAACCTTCATCCTTAGTTCCCAATCATTGTCCGGATTTGAAACAGAGGCAAAAGATAATCAGTTACAAAGTGCGCGTCTTAATGCTCAAACCATCAATGTCTGGTTTGGCAAAAAAATAGATGCACTCGAGAACGTTGTAAAACAACATTCGGAATTTTTGCAAGAAGATCCTAAAGTAATAATCCCAACACTACAATTGTTGGGACAAATTGATAAAGACGTTGAGCATTTCGCTTTTATCAATTCTGAAGGAAAAGCAGTTAGTACCAATGGTGGGAGCTTTGATGCCTCACAATTCACTAATTTCAAACGTGCGAAAGAGGAAAAAACTCTTGGTGTTTCAGAAATTTTAATAGGTGCCCAGACTGGAGAAAAAATTATTATTATCGATAAACCTCTAGTTAATGAACAAGGGGAATTTCGAGGAATTGTTCAAGCTGTACTCAAACCAGAGGAAATTCTGAATATTGTAGGAAAAATTAATTTTGCGTCTAGTGGATATGGGTATCTGGTAGGTCCATCCGGTAAAATCCTGGTACATAGAGACGAGCAGCTGGTCGGTAAAAAAGTGTCTGAAGCCATTCCAGAAATGGGAACTAACTTTCAAGATCCTAGCACACTGTCAGATCGGGGAACGCTTGAGTACACTCATGCAAATGAGGATACAATGGTAGCTTACAGTAAAATTGATCGAACCAATTGGTCACTCGTTGTAACCGCCCCTGCGTCAGAAGTATTTGCTCAAGTTAATCAAATGCGAAATTCATCTATTTTGATCATAGCCATTTCTGTGATTGTTGTCGGAGCGATTGCTTATTTACTTGCTCATCAGATGATTAAGCCGATTTTGATGATCAGTATATTTATGCAAAAGGTCGCTACAGGAGACCTCACTGGACGATTAGACGAATCAAATAAAGATGAGATCGGAATGCTGAAACGGAGCATTAACCAGATGATGGAGAACGTCTCGGAGATCATTCAGCGACTATTTACTTCTATAGAACATTTGGCTTCTTCTGCCGAAGAATTAACTGCGATCTCTGGACAATCATCAGAAACTGCCGATCATATCGCTCAAGCTACCGGAGTGGTTGTGCAAAGCTCCAGAGCAACATTTGAAAGCTCAGAGCAAACGTCACTGGCGATGGAGGAGATGGCGGTCGGGGTTCAACGAATTGCACATTCATCGTCAATTGTATCTGAGTTTACACAAGTTGTAGTAGCTGATGTGAATCAGGGAAACAACAATACGAAAAAATCAATTCAACAAATGAATAATGCGAAGAATACAGTAGAAGAATCGGCGATCGTCGTACATTCCTTAGTAGAAAAGTCTCATGAAATCCAGAATATTGCTCAGTTAATTTCAGAAATTGCCAATCAAACCAACTTACTTGCATTGAATGCTTCTATAGAGGCTGCTAGGGCTGGTGAGCACGGAAGGGGATTCTCTGTTGTAGCTGATCAAGTGAAAAAGCTTGCAGATCAAACGAGCGTGGCCACAATCAATATTACCAAAATCATTAAAGAGATCTTGGGAGCCACACAGTCAGCTTCTCAAACGTTGAACAAAGGATTGGCGGAGGTTGGCATCGGTGTAGAGCAAGTACAACAAGTGGGTAGAATTTTTGATGCGATCTTAAAATCGATCCAGGATGTAAATGATCAGATCCAAGAGGTTTCGGCAGCTTCCGAGGAAATCTCAGCTGGCACCCAAGAGGTATCTGCATCAATGGGTGAAATCGTCTCTGTAGCCAATAGTTCACTTCAGCGCCTCCAGGGCGTGTCACAGGGTACTGAACAGCAACGACATTCCATACAGGAAATCAGTGCAGCAGCAGAAAGTTTATCTGTGATGTCTAATGAGTTATATGAGGTGTCAAGTGCTTTTCGAATTAAAAAGTAGCGGTTTAACTGAAAAATAATCACCAGTAATTCGCCTTTAAATGATTTACTAGGAACCTATAGCAGACTCGTATTGTAATTTCTGACGTTCTCCTTCATTTTGATGTAAGGAGAACGTTTGTTTTTTTTACAAAGGTTGTTGAGATAATGGTATGCTCCCCTTCAGTAGTAGGTTTATTATTATGGCCTGTGTATTCAAGTACGGAGACTTTCACAAACAGTTTTACGTGCAATTGGGGTTGAGACAGACCTCCATTCGATATGACTTTTTTTGGAACGGATGAAGTTAAGGACAATACTCGTAGGTTTCTGTTCCCCTTCTTCGAGGATGTTCAGTTTCATATTGGTTTGCTTGGTGTTGTGGTGCATAGTGGATAGAATGATTCCTTCTTGAGGCGAAATCAAATCAATCATTTAGTCTTTTTTAAAATGGCTACGTGAGAGATCTTGATTTTATCTTCGACTTTCTCGAGATAAGGTATGATCGGATCAGCGACATCCTCCGTTAAACTGAACATTAGGTCATGAATGGTGGTAAATGCAAGAATACGGAATCGCATCAGGGTGAAGCAAATTGTTCAAGTACTTATTGATCTCACTTTTTGGCTGAAACTTATCGGGTTGAAGCAAGTCTGATACTTTTCCTTTAACGGTTGCGACAAGAACGGTATCACCGACGGAAGGGTCGCGGTAGAGGATTTTGATCAAGGTAAATATTCCGGCTTTCCGGGCAAGCGTTTCACTGATCAGAACAACACGCAGTTAGGTGGTACTCAGTGTGCGGTCTGATTCAGTGGTCAGCTTTTAGATGGATTCATGTACAGAAGAAGTTGTTGTCTTAAAGTACTCGTTTTTCTGCTTGGCCGTGTTTTCGGGGCGAGGGGCTGTAGCGATTACCTTGAATTGGAGTATTCCCAGCGTTCCTTTATAATCATCCGTCAGTTACACTAATATCATAAGGGCTAAGGGATTAGACCCTAGCTTAAGATGTGCCACTTTTAGGGATTCGCTTCTTACAAAACAAATAAGCCGACACTTCCTTGTGGAAAGGGGTGTCGGCTTTTCGTATGCTGTTACTTGACCATCCATTGATAAAAATGAACATCGTGCCATTCTCCGAATTTAAACCCCACCTCTTGAAACCTCCCTGCCAATGAAAACCCGAACTTCTCATGCAGCTTCACGCTGGCGTCATTGCCCCCTACGATTCCGCTCACGATCGTATGGTATTCGAGTTGTCTGGCACGCTCCAAAATCGCACTCATCAAGGTCGTGCCGACACCTTTCCCGCTTTGATCGGGGGCGATATAAATAGACAGTTCCGTTGATTTTTGATAGGCGGGCTTCTCACGGAAAACGGACAAACTGCAATAGCCGATCACGTTCCCTTCGTATTCGGCGACGATGATCGGATGTCTGTCACCGTGCTTGTGAAACCACACTTCGCGCTGGGCCAAGGTCTGTGGCTCCAAGTCAAATGTCGCAACCAGATTTTCCACCGCGTAGTTGTAAATAGCGAGCATAGCGGGCAGGTCACTCAGAACTGCGTCTCTGATCTGTAGCATGATATTCTCTCCTCAAGTTGGTTGGTAGGACGTGTTGCACTTGTTCGATCTACTTCTAGCGTACGGCCTCGTAAACCTGCCGCAGGTTTGTAAAGCCTTGGGATTGTGCTTTCACCAAATACTTCGCCCAGAGCGTACCAGCGGCAACAGCGTCACAGTAAGCGTGATGCCTGCGTGAGATCGGGATGTCGTGTGCCGCACAGAGGGCGTCCAGCGAGCCGTTGCCAATCGGATTACTCAACAATCGGATGAGTAGCATCGTATCCAGCATACGGTGGGTAAACGGACGTCGGCTCGTTTTCCAGAGTCCAGATCGTAAAAATTCACGCTCATGGCGAGAGTGATGGGCAACGAGCGGACGATCTCCAACGAATTGAAAAAAACGGGACAAAGCTTCTAGCAGCTCGGGAGCATCGGCAACCATATCATCGGTAATCCCGGTGAGAGAGCGGATGTGTGGAGGAATCGCCCGGCCGGGATTGACCAGCGTATAAAAAGAATCGCCGAGGAGGAGGTGCTCTCCTCTCATGGCGACGGCTCCCATCGATATAATCGCGTCTCCGTGATCGGGATAAAAACCGGTCGTTTCCAGATCGACGACGACAACCTCCAGATCGTGTAGAGGAATATCGGCACTGGAATCGATTGGTTTATTCGTTTTGGAAATGGAGCGCAAATAAGCGATGTGTTGTTTGTCATCTGCTATACCTGGTATAGCCCGGCTCATATGCCAAATGCGACCGAATAAGTCCCATTTTGCCACGCGATCTCCTCCTATCCCCCAAAAACGGACGGGAGCTTTTCTGTCATTTTTTGCAGGCGGATCGCCAGCTTCATCGACTGTCGTACCATCACTTGGGTGTCAGGAGAAAGCTCTCCTAGCTTGATATAGCTATTGCTCGTGTATTGCCCATCTTCCCAATGGAGGGGAGCGATCAGGCGCAAACCTTGAATTTGCCGGAAGTATGCGGCCACCTCGTCACAAAGGCCTTTGCTCCAGACTCCTTTTTCACCGAGTAGATCCAATCGTTCCAAGGTAGAGCTGGCAAAGATGCCATGCGCCAAGGCGAAATGCCGTACGCAATTCACTAGTGGCAAATAAATGCCGTACTTCACATTGATGGCGCCGCGGAAGCGTCCATGGACTTCGGGTAAAACTCTGCCGAATATTCCGAGTGGCACCCGATAATGCAACGTATTGCTTACCAGTCGATTCAGCAAGAAGACATTCCCTGCAAGCAGTTGACGGAAGCGGTCATGGACGGGAGTAAAAATGGCCGATTCGCCCCATAAGACACGCACATCACTTGCGAGCAGTAAATAACGGGCGTTCTCCCAGATGGGGTGAGAGACCCATCTGTCTATTTGGTCCAGCCATTGTTCGGTGCTGCCTCGCCATTTTGGGGAGAGGCAAGTGACATTCCCTTGGCAGGGAGGATAGCCGGCTACCTCCAGACCAGCAACGATCGTCGCCCCCAGCAAATGAAAGTAGCCATGTATCTTTTCTGTTTCCTGTTCGCACAGGTGATCTGGCAGTTGATAGACGAGGCCGTTATCCTGATCGCTGATGAGTGCTTGCTCTGACCGTCCGCCACTGCCGAATTGCAGAAAGGCAAAGGGGACGGGAGGGGTACCCAAGCCCCTTTTGGCAAGGTCGTTCACTGCGAGGAGTACCCCTTGTCGGATAAGATTGTCGTGAATCAGATTGACGACGATGGAAAAAGGGGCCAATTCCCCTGCGCGATTCAATGAACGCAACGGAGAAGGGTCCAACAATTCTCGTCGCAATAAGGCCAGCTCGTCAAAGGAGTCAACATTCCGTATTTTTTCCACTTGTTCAGGTGAGAGAGTGAGAGGTGCTGCTTTGGGTAGATGTAGCCGGTCGTACGCGTTCAGGCTGGAGTAGTTCGGGATAGCCGTATCCCCCATGTTCGCTAAGGTCAAGACCAACCACCTCTTCCTCTTCAGTGACTCGCAGGCCAATGGTTACTTTTAACACATACAAGATGATGAAGGCTACTACGAAAACGTAGAGCGCGGAGCCAGCCAAGCCCAACACCTGAACCCCTAACTGATGCAGGCCGCCGCCATAAAACAGCCCAGGACCGCCTACGCCGACCTTTTCGGCAAGCTCCGGAGTAGCGAATAAACCCGTGGACAACGTTCCCCAAATACCAGCCACCCCATGCACGGAAAAAGCGAAGACAGGATCATCAATCCCCATACGATCAAACCAAATGGATGTATAAAATGTAAGAATACCTGACACAGCACCGATCACAACAGCTGCCCACGGATCGACGAAGGCGCAGGATGCTGTAATCGCGACGAGAGCAGCGAGGACGCCGTTGAGCATGCTTGGAATATCTGCTTTTCCCATGACGATCCAGGAGATAGCAAGAGCGGCGACAGCGCCTGCTGCGGTAGCGAGATTGGTTGTGACGGCGATATAGCCGAAAAATCCAGATGTACTGCCGAGCGTGGAGCCGGCGTTAAAGCCGAACCAGCCGATCCAAAGAAACAGGACACCTAAGACAGAGTAGACTTGGTTGTGACCAGGAATCAGATTGGAGCTGCCGTCGCGATTGTATTTTCCAATGCGAGGCTTCAAAAGGATAGTGGCGACAAGTGCGACGATGGCACCTTGGAGATGGACAACTGTAGAACCAGCGAAGTCTTGCATCCCGAGCTGTGCCAACCAACCGCCGCCCCACACCCAGTGGCCGACGACAGGATAGATGAGGACAGTAAACAGTACGCTGAAAATAAAATAAATGGACAGCTTGGCACGTTCGGCGAAACCACCCCAGGCGATCGCGAGTGAAACGGCTGCAAAAGCGAGCTGAAAGAGGAAGAGTATCGAGATAGGCACAGTTGCAGCGGAAAAAGCGGAGAAAGCGTCTTTTTGCATGCCATCAAAAAAGAATCCGGAAAGTCCGACGAAAGAGTTGCCGTTTCCAAACGTCAGACCAAAGCCAAACGCCCAAAAGGCAATCGAGCAGATGCCGAAGGTAAGGACCGTTTTGCCTGCGACGTGACCAGCGTTTTTCATGCGAGTAGAACCAGCTTCCAGTAGGGCAAATCCAACCTGCATGAGAATGACCAGAATGGCCGAGACCATGACCCATGTGGCGTCAATGGCAGACGAGAGACTTGCGACAGTAGGTTCCATCCATCCACCTCTTCTCTGTGTCATATAACCTGACACAAATTTATTTATGTCAGATTATATGACATGAAAATACCGGTTGCAATTGTTTTTTTGCAAATAATGAGAAAATAACGATGGTAGGTATCACCAGAGTCTCGATACTGAATGATATAATATTTTCTTGAAATCATCACAAAGGGGAAGGGAGACATATGTACACAATCAGCAGATTTTCTCAGCTTTGCAAAATGAGTCCGCGCATGTTGCGACACTATGACAAGGAAGAACTTTTGAAGCCCTTGCATGTCGATGAAACGAATGGATACTGATACTATGAAAAGAGTCAATTAGAAACGGCATTACTTATCAATAAGTTGAAAGAATATAGATTTTCTCTACCGGAGATTAAAACGATCCTTCAGACATCAGACAGGAAATTTTTTATCGAATTATCCACTCGAAAATGAATGAATTGTCCAATGAGGTGAATTGTTATAGACAAAACATTGCAGAAATGCAGGAGATGATTGAAAAAAAGGAAGATATCATTCGATATATTGCTCGGAATGAGAAATGAAGTAAGTATCATCAGTCAAAGCTTGCAAATTCATATTGCGGACATGGACAAGTACATTGATTCTATATACGTGCAGGCGGAAGAAAATCATATTCAGTTACTTGGTGCGCCGTCTGTCTTGTTTTTAGATGAAGAATTCAACCCTGACAACAGTAATATTGAGTTGATGATCCCAAAATAGAAATCCAAATTTTCAGAAGCAGATGTTGAGAAGTATATGAAAGAATATCTTGGGGCGACGAATTTTATTTGGCTAGATGGTGTACCAGGCCTCGATATTACAGATTTTCATATTGATGGTTTTGCCAAATTTTATGATCAGTCAACGATTATTACGATGAAGGAAAATGATTTAGAGGAATGGGGTGTCCCGAATAAGGATATCCAAACATTGCTGAAGGCGAAGATGCCTTGGGCAAGCCGTATAAGTACGTGAATTTACCAATCAGTAAGCACAATGTCATTTTAGAGAATGGAAAGGACTTGGGATACAAAGCCTCCTATGTGAATTTCAATATTGGGAATACCGTTGTCCTTGTGCCGAATTATCATGATCCGAATGACAAAATCGCAAACGAGATCATCCAAAAGCTATACCCTGACCGTGAAGTGATTGGCATTGATGTCAGAGAGCTTTATAAACATGGTGGGATGATTCATTGTGTGACACAACAGCAGTCAGTTGAAATGTAGGAAAACAAAAAGCCGTTGATTCCTTGAAGGAGGAAAAAACGGCTTTTTGGTATGAAAAAAGCTACTTATGCAGACGAGGATTGGTGTTGTTCCGTTGGTTTTCGTTTTTCAATCAGGAAGCCTGCGAAGCTCATGACAGCGAGGAATAGTCCACTAACGAGGAAAAGCTGCTCAACGGGCCATTTGCCCATCCAGATTGCACCGAGGCTGCTGGACAATGTGCAAAAGAAAGTGAACATGAGCATGTTGATCGCAAAAATTTTGCCTGTACTGTTGCTGGATGCTTTGATTTGAATGGCAGTCACGGTCGGGATACCAATGAGCGGCCCTCCGATCCCTGCCACGGCTGCTCCGAGGAAGGCAATCCAGTGAGCGGTACCTCCTGCCGTAAGCAACAGGAATCCGACTGCCTGAAACACCCAACCAATCATAATCACAAACAAATAGCGAATGTAGAACGATCGCGCCATGTACAGGCTTCCTAGCAAGTTCCCGATCCCGTAAAAGCCCAACAAGACAGCTAATGTACTTCCGTTTCCTTGCTGCATGCGTTCGGCCATGAATGGGAAGCCCACCGTGTAAGTGACCTGCCAGACGAGAAAGCCCATATTGCTAAAGAGAAGAATCAAGAACAGAGCACGATTTTGTTTTAGCTCCTGTAAACCTGCGGCAATATCCCGGGCGTACTGCCTGGGTGTCATTTTCGTAGGAGATACTTGTTGTTGATCGGTCAACGAAATACGGATGGCATAAAGGAACAAGACGGAAATCAAATAGCTGCCTGCGTTCACAAAAAACAAAGTAGACAGCGGCATAATCGAAGCGACCAGTCCAATCGACATTGGCGCAATAATCCGAATCGTTCGGAAAGTCGTATCCAAGATGGCATTTGCTCGCCCTAGCTGCTCTTGGGGAACCACTGATTTGAGTGCAACGGTTCGCGCTGGCTGAAACAGACTGGAGAACAACCCCAACAAGAATTGGGCTGCCAGAAAAAAAGCAAACTCTTCTACACCCATGTAGACCAGGATGCCAACCGTGATCGCGACAACAATTCGCGCAACATCCGCACCCACCATGAGCATACGCGGGCTGTACCGGTCAGCCATGACTCCGCCGACGAGGTAAAATAGGAGACCCGCCACCATTTCCGGGATTGCGAGCAGGCTGAGCACCGTACCCGATTTGGTTGCTTGGAGCAAATACCAGAGTAATGCGAAGCTGTAGCAATGATCACCGATGCTTGCTGTCATTTGCGCAAGCCAAAGCTTGAGGAACGAACTGTTTTTCCATAAAGATGGGGATGAATCCACGTTGACCCTCTCCGTCCTGCTGACTGCGATAAAATGAATGTGACCATAGCGTAGCAAGGCGAAGAGGGAAAGTAAAGAACTCAAGCTTGAGAGGTTACATTTAATTTACCCGTCCTCAAAACAAAGAGAAGATAGGCGATAAGAAAAGTGAAGGTGGCGAAGGTGCTGACCCCCACGAATCCAAAAATAGAATACAAATTGCCTGCGAAAGAAGAGGCAATGAAAGTTCCGATGTACATACAGGCGTTGGCCAAGCTCGATATAGTACCGCGCGAGGTGTCGGACAATGATTGCAAGTACCCCATCAGGACAGGCACGAGTACACCGCCGAAGCAGTACATGAAGAAGAGGACAACCTGCAAAAAGCCGACTCCCGGTATGTAAGGCAAAACAAGATAGAGCAGGGCGCTGCCCAGAAACCCAACGGTCAAAATCGTATTTGTCTTCAAACGCTCGAGTAACCAACCGCTGAGTAAGCTGCCAACGGTGTTGCCAAGCCCGATAACGAAAGTGATCAAGCCAATTTGGGTAACGGATTGCTGATATTGATCGGAAAGCCATACGCCATAGAATGAAAAGACTGCATAGACACCCGTCATGAAAACGAAATAGCCGATAAAGCTTCGTGAAGCTTGAGGCAGTCGCAACAGATCCATGTAACGTGCAAAAATAGCCACCCGGGCGTTGTTTGTTCCAAGTCCGGCTATGGCGGTAGGAGGCAATAAATCGGGAAGTTTTCGGATGATGAGTACAAAAGCTCCGAGAGAAGCAATTCCTACAGCCAAAAAAGGAAACGACCAATGATAAGCGGACAAAAAACTGCCTATAGGTACACCGATCACTTGGGAAACCGAAAGACCTGCCATGACAATCCCCATAGCTTTTCCGATACGAGCAGGGGGAAACAAAACAGGAATGGCAGCCCACACTTGAGGACCGATAAAGGCAGAGAAGGTCCCGGCAAGAAAGCGAAAGAAGAGCATCGCGGCGAAACTAGGTGCAAAGGCGCATGCAAGTGTGGAAAGTGCAAATCCGAGCATACCGAATGCCATCACATGTTTCCTGTTTCGATTATCGGATAGCGGACCGGCGACTAAAGCGGTCAATGCAAATCCGAGAGCATACGTTCCGATCAGCCAGGCTGCCTGGTTAGTGGATACGTGATATAACTCTCGCAAGGTTGGCAGCAGTGGGCTAATGATAAATGTATTCGTACCGATCAAACTCATTTACAAATTTGTTTTTAAATGTAATAATTTACAATATAACGTGTTTGAAAAGTGTGAGTTTTTTGAAAAGTTTAGTTTCAACCATTCTGTCAATATGTTTAGTTCTAACATTAAGTATTGATTCTGTTGGAGCACAGTCATCAAATATTGAAAAAGATGAAGTGAAAGTTCAAAAATTCACCGAAAATGAACTTAAGAAGATTGAACAGGAAATGGAAAAATGGTCCAAATTAATAGATGAGAATAAGCGTTATGAATTGCTAGATAAACTACGGAATGGAGAAGTTTGGGATTCAATAAACCATGAGAAGAAAATGAAATCTCTTGTACAACCGGAGGAGAAAAAATTTGAATTTACTGAAGCTGATGGAAGTGTAACTGCAGGCACGATGTTTACATACCCAGATGGATCAATTACGATCACCTCGGTTTCAGGTGGAACATCAACCTGCGGCACTGGATATTGTAACTACAAGGGTAGAAAAGTACTTGAAACTGATTTTACTCAAAGCGGAGAGTTCAAAGCAAACTATACAACTGTACAAGATGACGATGACTACATCTCAAAGGTATACGATTATGTAATTGTTGCTGGGAATGACAGTTATTCTGATGCAGAACTGAGTATTGATACAAAATATGAATCCTATGGTGATCCAGCCTACGCATATTTAAGATGGCAAGCAAGCGGTTATACGCATTATGTTAAATTATATGTTGGGGACGATATAGCCTGGTCGGAAGCTGAGTTTTAATATTTTCTTTAATTAATAATATGTTATCGAAAGGTGCCAATGTATTTGTTGGCACCTTTCGCCACATTTAGAAGGGGATGGGATATTTATGATAAAGAAGAATATTTTAGCAATACTAGCGATTGTATTTATAATTGTTGTAATTATAATAGGATACTCATATTACAATGATAGGTACCCCGATATGGGCTCGAATGTGTTAACTGAATTAGATAATAATGTGAAATTATCATTCGTTAAAATAGAGCAGGGAAATAATGAGGTAGTATATGCTTACCAAATTACAAACAACACCCCTTACCTAATCAAACAAAACAATGTTTATCTTAGTTTTAACATAAAAGAAGAAGACGTGATTAAGCAGAACAATTTTAAAGTTGAAGGTAGGGGAAATAAATTAAATATCACTCCCAAAGAGACAATAAACCTAACATTCTCCGTCCCAAAAAAGATTTTTGATACTAGCAAATCTATGCTGTCAGAGAAGCCTACATTAGAAATGAAATTATATCTTAACGAAGTTGAACAAAATAAGTTTTTTCACATTACACTCTTGGATAAGGCCAACCAATAGGAAATAAAGTTGATCAAAAACATGGTGAAGAAAAAGATCATCAAAAATAGGAGCTCTATTTTATGATTCTATAATTAAATAACTTTTTAACTAATGAGCAAAAAAAGATACCAATCACAAGGTATCTAAAAAGCCAGGCAATATTTGATCGAAGGTTTCTTTATATATGCTCATGTACCGTGCTTGCCCATCCTTTCTGACTTTGATCAGTCCTGCCTCTCGAAGTGTCTTGAAATGATAGGAGGCATTGGACTTGGAGGTGTCGCAGGTAAAGCCCACTTCTGTACAATTTAGCTCGTTGCCGGAATGATACAAGGTCTTTAAAATGGCTAGCCTTGTCTCATCTGCCAACGCTTTAAAAATCTTGATTCGCTTTTCGGCTAGTTCAAGTTGTTCAATATTCATAAAACTATCTTACTAAGGAAACTCTATCCAGGCAACCATTTCATTCCTTTTATTTTTGATTCTTCCTATTTTCGTTGTTGTGTTGATGCAGATAGGAAGATCCTTGGTTGTCTTCGGTATGTGTATCATCCGCAACCGTACTACTGGTTAGCCCTGCTACGGCTAATCCTTTTTGATTCAGGTTTTTGGCACTTTTGAATTTGGACATGTTACTACCCCCTGTTTGTTAATGGATGCTTTCTTAAGATGTCTTGTTTCGAAAGGGAGTAGTCATCCTCATTTTCCTAGGTGAGAGTTGAGGTATACTATAAAAAAACGTGCGTGCGTCAGGAGGATGGGAACGGATGGCAGGGTGTGTCATGATCGTGGAGGGGAAGACAGACAAAGAACGCTTGCTTCGGGTGCTGGCTGAGCCTGTCACTATTCTTTGTACATACGGTTCCTACAGCTTGGAAAAGGGGGAGAAGTTGCTGGCTCAAACAGAAGCAGCAGATGCAGATGAGGTATACCTATTTACCGATGAAGATGACAGCGGGAAAAAATTGCGAACCCATTTAAGTGAAGACTTTCCTGATGCGATCCATCTGCATACGCCGAAAATGTACAGAGAGGTTGCCGACACGCCTCTTTTCGTACTGGCAGAAATTCTGGAGCAAGCAGGCTTTGCGGTTATTGTGCCTCATCCTGATCTTGGAGAGCGGTAAGGGGATAAAACACCGTTTCATCGGCTATAACAGTAGTAAATGGAATGGTGGAGGTGCGAGGTAATTGCGTAGTTTGATGACGTTTTTTAATCGAATGAACATTATGGTGTGGCTGGTAGGTATCTTTGTTGCTCATGCCGCACTTTATCTGGTGCTGGGGACGGCGACGTGGCTGGCTACTTCGCTTTTGGCAACAGCGTTCTATGGCATCATTTTATTGGTAGGCAAATTAATTGCCAGCCGTTATCCAGACAAGGAAGAAAGTAGATGAAAGCCGGCGAGCAAGCAGCCGGCTTTTTTCGCATTACCAGCCCACGAGCTGCATGAGTAAAATTAACCCGCCCAATACCCAGACGTAGATAGCGAAGCCTTTCATCGAGCCTGTACTGATGATGGTAAGCATCCAGCGAATGGCTACATAGCCAGCTAGTCCGGCAAACATGGTGCCCACGAGCATCGGGATCAATAAAGCTGTTTCAAGCGGTGTTTCTACGAGCTTGACTGTTTGCAAGACACAAGCACCCAGAATCGCGGGCAAGGATATTAAAAAAGAAAAGCGCGCAGCATCAGCACGGTCGATTCCGCGCAGGAGAGCACCGGCAATCGTCAGCCCTGAGCGGGAAATAGCAGGCAGGATCGCTGCACCTTGCAGTGTTCCGATGAGGAGGGCGTCCTTGTAGTTGATTTCCTGGAATCTCCGATTTCCACGGCGCATGGACTCCACTGCCCAGAGGATCGCCCCTGTCGCGAGAAATTCCCAGCCGATCGTAATGCCTGTCTGGGAGATTTCTTCAAAATAATCTTCAAAGGCGAGTCCGATCACTGCGGTAGGGATCGTGCCTACGACCAATAGCTTTGTCAGCTTGCTCATCGGATTCATGATGATAAAACGAACTTGTGGCCAAAAGACGATAACGACAGCGATCAGCGTACCGAAATGAAGCATCGTGTCAAATAAAAGGCCTACCTCCTGCATACCAAACATTTTGCGAAACAGGACGAGATGACCCGTGCTTGATATCGGTAAAAATTCAGTCAAGCCTTGTACAATGCCGAGAAAAATATGTTCAAGCAACAACAGCATAGGCAAGAGTCACTCCAGTCTTGGAAAAGTAGGGCCAAGCCAGTCTTACTGTCATATGTATGTCCGTGAATGGAAGACTTGCCTATTTCGTTTCGCATCGTTATTTTGTTAGAAAAAAGTTGTGGTATTTTCTTGCGGGGGATGGGTATAGTTAGTGTGCACAATGGTAGAGAGCGAGGAAAAAATAAATATGTACAAAAGACAAATGCGTGAAAAGCGTGAGCCCCAAATCATTCAGAACGGCAATTTGGAGGCAGGGATGACGCTTACCATGACGGTAGCGCGAAAAACGGAAATCGGCTATTTTTTGCGCGATGGCAAAGATGAAGTGTTTCTCCATGCCAATGAAGCGCACGAGCGTTTACATATCGATGATGAGGTCGAAGTGTTTTTGTACCATGATCACGAAAACCGACTGGCTGCGACCATGGACATGCCTCATGTCGGCATGGGTGAATACGGCTGGCTGGAAGTCGTGGACATTTCTCCGCGCATGGGCGTATTCCTGGACAACGGCATTAACAAGGATCTGCTCTTGTTCATCGATGACCTGCCCAAGCATACTGATGAATGGCCGCGTCCCAAGGATCAAATGCTGGTAGCGCTGAAGCAGGACAAGCTCGGCAGACTCTTGGCAAAGCCAGTCACTGAAAACGAAATTGTCAAGATCGCAGCAATGGCAGATCAGAGTATGAAAAACCAGTCTGTAGAAGGTACGGTCTACAAAGTGATTCAAGCAGGTGCATTCCTGTTGACGGAGGACGAGCATATCCTTTTCATTCATCGTGATGAAATGGTAGGGCGTCTGCGCCTCGGACAAACTGTGCGCTGCCGAATTAGCTTTGTACGTGAGGATGGCCGTCTGAACGGTTCTATGAAAGAGCGCAAAGAAGTGCAGTATGGCGAAGATGCGGACAAGCTGCTGCGCTATATGATCAATCGTGACGGGGCCATGCCTTATACCGATTCGACAGAAGCAGAAGTCATCCGAGAAAAATTCCAAATGAGCAAGTCCAGCTTCAAGCGGGCACTCGGCAAGCTGATGAAGGAACGCCGCGTGGAGCAAGTAGACGGCTGGACCAAAATGATTCGAAGCGAACAAGAAGAATAAAAGAAGAAAACCCTCCTAAGCAAAAGAGCTTCCTGGCAAAAGGAAACGAATGCTTGGGAGGGTTTTTGCTTGTTTTCTTATATTGTCGTTTGCACAGATTGTTTTTGTTTGCGAGCTTTGTAATACGATAAGGAAAAAACGAGCCCTAGCAAAATAAAACCGGCGATATCCGTTTCGATCCCAGGGATGACCGCGAGCACGCCACCTGCAACTGCAAGGATACGCTCCAAGACGTTTAGCTTGGACATCCAATAGCCGATCAACCCTGCTCCCACCCCGATCATCCCAAGCGTTGAAGTCAGCATAACCCAAATCGATTCGAGCAAGGTGGTATTAATCAGCAGCAAGGCTGGTGAAACGACGAAGATATAGGGAGCCATAAAGGCGGCAATCGAAAGCCGCGTGGATTCTACACCTGTTTTGATCGGCTTTGACTTGGCGATGCCTGATGCAGCGAAGGCAGCAAGCGCAACTGGCGGTGTAATGTCTGCAACGATTCCAAAGTAGAACGTAAACATGTGAGCAGCGATAGCTGGTACACCCAATTGAATGAGTGCCGGGGCAGCGATGGTAGAAGTGATGATGTAGTTCGCCGTCGTAGGTGTTCCCATGCCCAAGATAAGCGATGCGATCATCGTGAAAAACAGCGTAAGGAAAAGCTGACCGCCAGCCAAATCAATCAAGCCATTTGCCAGCTTCAATCCGATCCCAGTCAACGTAATCGTACCGACGATAATTCCGGCACACGCAGTTGCGGCCACGACACCGAGAGCCATTCTGGCACCTGAGGCAAGTGCTTCTAAAATATCAGCAATAGACATGCGGGTTTCTTTTCGGAAGGCGCCCACGATAATGGTGGAGATGATGCCGATAATCGCGGAGCGCTCGGCTGATATGTTCATCATCAGAGCGGTAATAATGATCACGATGGGGAGGAGCAAGTACATTTTTTTCAAAACTTCTTTTTTGTTCGGTAGTTCTTCCTTAGAGAGTCCGCGTAACCCGAGGCGCTTTGCTTCGAAGTGCGTCATAATCCAGATGCCCACGAAAAATAAAATCGCAGGAAGGATTGCAGATTTGGCGATTTCCAAGTAAGGAACGCCGATGAATTCCGCCATCAAAAAGGCAGCAGCCCCCATGACAGGCGGCATGATTTGTCCACCAGTAGAGGACGAGGCTTCCACCGCCGCGGCAAATTCGGAACGATAGCCGAGCCGTTTCATCATCGGGATGGTAAAGGCGCCGGAGGTAACGACATTGGCAACGGAGCTGCCGCTAATCGTCCCTTGCAGGGCGCTGGAAAATACGGCCACCTTCGCAGGGCCTCCGATTCGTTTGCCTGCAATGACCAGCGACAAATCGTTAAAATACTCACCGACCCCTGTTTTTTCGAGAAACGCGCCAAACAGCACAAACAAAAAGATGAAGGTAGAGGAAACGGCGAGCGGAGTACCGAGAATACCCTCTAGTGTGTAGTAGCTGTGCCCGATAATCCGTTCGACATCACTGCCGCGATGCTCCAAAAAGCCTGGCATGTAAGGTCCGAAGTAGGTGTATAAAAGAAAAATAGTGGCGATGAGAGCGATTGGAATTCCGACGACTCGTCGTGCAGCCTCTAGGACGAGCACGATGGCAATACCGCCGACCACCATATCCATCGTCGTATAGTTACCTGTTCGGGTTACGAGTCCTTCGTAGTCAATGACCCAATACAGCGATACGAAGACACCCAACAAGGCGAGAATCATGTTCACGAGTCCGATTTTGTTATGGTTGCCTTTGGGTGTTCCTGCATATAACAGATAGACAAGTGCCAGACCGAAGGCCAAGTGGATCGGACGATGAATCTGGGGAGGCAGCGTGAAGAAAAGCGTGCTGGATAACTGGTACAGGGAGAAGAGGACAAGTAAACCAAAAGAAATCCACTTCATGGGACCCGCAAGCTGGCGTGTGGCTGATTCCTTGTCGTATTGCGCGATCAGCTTATCCATCTCTTGCTGGTTCATATTCGTTGTTGTACTCATCTAGTAACCTCCTAACTCGCTCAGAATGGATCGCTTTTCTGCCTGAATCGTGATGGCTTCTCCCGGCTTGTAGATCAAGCTCAACGGAATATCCTGTCCAGCGAAAAGCAACGTATGATTAGCCCGTACTTGCCCGATAAAAAGCCGTAGGGCAGGAAAAGAGCGCTGCATATTGCGAACGTGGAATCGTCCATCGGCCAGAATCAGCTCCTCGCCAGGAGCCAATTCATTTTCCATGCCGATACCGTAGTCGTGAAAGCTCATCTCTGACAAAATAATTTGACCATCGACAATCCGGTATTGCTCCTCGATTGTCGACCGATGAATGGAATGAGTCCAGCGGATGCCAAAGGCTGCTTCATTGTGTATGTTTGCACGCCAAACTACCTGATTCGACTGTGTATCCCGGATAACCAGAGCGGGAATCAGTGGAGTGGCGATGCCCACATAAATGACAATGACGAGAAGAAAGAAGGAGAAAAGGCGGAACAACGTCCGCCCTCTTCGCTTTGATACTTCCTGGATAAAAACCATCTGGCTTTACTTCACGCCTTTTTCGTCAAAGTACTTTTGGGCGCCCGGGTGAACAGGGATGCTGACGCCGTTCTTCACGTTCTCCAGCTTGATTTCTTTGGCTTTGGCGTGACCGAGCTTGTCGCTGTTCTCAAAGATCGCCTTTGTTACTTTGTACACGAGGCCTTCACTGAGATCGGAGCGAATCAAAAGCATTGATTTGACGGAGACGGTGGTCACTTCTTCCGGAACGGTTTGGTACGTATTGGCGGGGACATTCGTTTTCACGTAGTAAGGGTATTTGGCGATGATCGCATCGATTTTGTCCGCGTCAATGGGAATGATTTTTACGCCAGTTGTCGCTGCCAGCTCCGTGATTGCTGCGGTAGGCGTACCAGCAGTTTGGAAGGCAGCATCCAATTGGCCGTCCTGAATGGCTTTGGCCGAGTCAGCAAAGGAGAGGCGCTGGAGCTTGGTGTCTTCAAAGGTCATGCCATATGCTTCTAAAATTTGCTGAGCGTTCACTTCAGTGCCGCTTCCCGGAGCGCCTACGGATACGCGCTTATCTTTCAAATCGCCAACGCTTTTAATATTGCTGTCAGCAGAGACGACGATTTGGATGGTCTCATCGTAGAGAGCGCCCAATGCTTGGAAGGAATCAATTTTACCGTCTTGCTGGAACATGTTCGTTCCCTTTGACGCATACTCGGCAATGTCGTTTTGCGTGAAGGCGATGTCTGCCTTTTTATCACGAAGGAGGCGAATGTTTTCTGCTGAAGCGCCTGTGGCTTGTGCTGTAGCAGTGAGGCCAGCGTTTTTCGTTATATGGTCAGCCATGCCGCCACCGAGTGGGAAATAAGTGCCGCCTGTACCGCCTGTTGCAATAATTAATTGGGAGGGATCGGCGCCTCCACCTGCACCTCCTTGTGAAGAGTTGCCGCCACCACATGCCGTGATGAGCGACATGGACAGAAGCAGTGTGAGCGAGAGAAGAAAATGACGCTTCTTCAAGATAATTCCCCCTAGTCTAAATGTTCTGTTTATATGGCTTTCTTCGGCATTGTAAGGGGAGGTCTATAAAAAACTACAAAAATCTATAGAAAAATATAGTAAACTAAGAAATAAACAGGAAGTGCGGGCAACATTTTATGAGAGAGACCCTTTCGATCCTGCTGCTTATGCTCATTGCTGTCCCGATTGCCGGGGAGCTCAAATTCCACCCGTTTCAAGATGATTTCCGTATTAGCTTTGGTACAACGGCTTTTTTCTTTTTTTTATTGTGGCTGCGTCCTTCTTTCTTGGCAGGGATAGTAACTGGATTAATTGTTGTTCTATTTCGAATAATCTTAGATTTCTTGTATGGAGATGTCTTTTCGTTTCTGCCTTCTCTTCAGATGCATTTCCCTGCCTTTTGCTATTACGCTACCTTTGCTTGTCTATTCTCGCTTTTTCGCGTTAATACACTACATCATCGACCGCTTTGGGTGGGACTGTTGGGGACAGTCTCAGAAATAGCTGCCAATTTGGTAGAGCTGTCCTTTCGTGCTGTATCCTGGGAGGGAGTCTTTCAGCTGGAGGTCGTAGGGCCGATTGCCGTCATTGCTTTGATACGCAGTTTTTTTGTCCTTAGTTTTTTCAATATGATTCAGCTGCGTCAGGCGAAATGGATGGAAAAGCAACAGCGCAATCGAAACGAGCAGATGTTGATGCTCATTTCCAACTTGTACGAGGAATCTGTTCATCTAAAAAAGACATTGCATCAGGTTGAGGAAATCACGCGCAGCTGCTATGAGTTGTATCGCGAGATGAACGAGGTGGAGCACAAGGATGGGACGAGCAAGCGATATGCAAAGCGGCTGCTGTCCCTTGCCGGACAAGTGCATGAAGTGAAAAAGGACAATCAACGCATATATGCAGGCCTTTCCAAGCTGATTTCTGACGAGAACGAACGAGATTATATGCCACTGGGCGAATTGATTGCTATTATAGTTCAGGTGCAACGAAAGTACGCGAGACTGTTGGAGAAGGACATTCAGTTTGAAACGAATGTGGAGGTGCCCTATCTCGCTTGCCACATTTACACGACACTCTCACTCATCAACAATCTGGTCGGCAACAGTGTCGAAGCAATCCGCGACCGGGGGATGATCTCGATCATTGCCTCGATTGACGAGAGTCAGGAGTGGATTCATTTTGATGTGACCGATGATGGGCCAGGCATAGTGGTAGAGGACAAGGAGCTCTTGTTCATGCCTGGATTCACGACCAAATACGATGTATCAGGCAGGCCTTCCACGGGGATAGGACTTTCATACGTAAAGGAAGTGACAGACAATCTCCAAGGAAGGATTGATATAGCCGAGGCCTCGTGCGGACAAACCACACAATTTTGCATTCGCCTGCCAATCGCAACTCTGATTCAGAAAGGGTGACCTAATGCGCTACTTCATCGTGGACGACGACCCGGCGATTCGATTCATGCTCGCTCAGATCATTGAGGATGCTGATTTGGGAGAGGTAAGTGGGGAAGCAGAGGATGGTTTACAGATTGACCACGATTTTTTGAATTGGAAGCAAGTAGACATCTTGTTGATTGATCTTTTGATGCCGAATCGAGATGGCATTGAAACAGTGCGCCAACTGAGGCGTTTTACAGGCAAGATTGTCATGATCTCGCAAATCGAAACGAAGGAGATAATCGCAGAGGCGTATGCGACAGGGATCGAATACTACGTGACCAAACCGGTGAATCGACTGGAGGTCATCAGTGTTCTGCAAAAGGTACGGGAACGCATATTGCTGCAGCAATCCATCGAGGGTATTCAGCGGTCGCTTTCCGTTTTGTCCGGCAGTATGAACGTAACGGCAGCTCTTTCAAAAGAAATAACGTATCATGAAAAGGGCATCTTGTCTTCCGCACGGTTTCTCTTAACCGAACTGGGGATGATTAGCGAAAAAGGCAGCAAAGATTTACTCGACATGATGGAGTGGCTGTATCACTGGGAGAAGGAAAGGGATGGGGAAGTGAATCTCCCACCTTTACGCGATATTTTTTGGGCGATTGCTGCCCGCAAGTTGGGGAAGGGAGTGACTGTCTTGATCCAAAAGGAAACGAAGGCCGCTGAACAACGGGTTCGCAGATCCATTTATCAGGCATTAACCCATCTGGCTTCCCTTGGGCTTACCGATTACAGCAATCCCAAATTCGAGAGCTACGCGACCACATTCTTCGATTTTACCGAGGTGCGAAAACGCATGCTAGAGCTGGAGAATCAGATGGAAATGACGATCTCTTCTACTCGTATCAATGCCAAAAAATTTATTTTTGTACTCTATATGGAGTCAAAAAGGCGAATTGGTGTATTTCAGGGCTGACTTTTGGAGTGGGCATCCAAATGTGATAAGATATTTCTATTGGTCATGAGCGAGGGCTTCGATGTAAGCTGATAAAAGCTTGGGAATGCCTCCGTTTTACATTTGTTTTGGGAGGGAAGTAAGTGAGCGAACTACGTAATCCATGGCAGCTACTTTACCGAGTCTATCGTCATGTGCAACCTGTTCTGGAGCGAGAGTTTGCGGCCTGGTACAAAAGAGCACAGGCGATTCCCAATCCCGAGCTGAGAAAACAGGCACAAGACAGCATGAACTCCAAAAAGTTTCACTGCCAGGGGGGATGTGTTTATGCTGCACAGGTCATCCCACATGTAGAGACAATTGTCCCGCTGATTGTCGCCTACCAAACGATCAGTGACTACTTGGATAATCTGTGTGATCGCAGCACGTCATTAGACCCGCAAGACTTCCGTCAGCTTCACGTGTCGATGCAGGATGCACTGACACCAGGCGCGCCATTGCGCGACTATTATTTGTACCGCGAGGATAAGGATGACGGCGGCTTTTTGGCTGGGCTGGTTCAGAACTGTCAACAACATGTCGTACAATTGCCAGCCTATGAAAAAATCCAGGCAAAGATACTCGAGTTTTCTTGTTTGTATAGCGATTTGCAAGTATACAAGCACATTGCTCCCCATTTGCGTGAGGATCACTTGTTGACGTGGTGGGATCAGTATAAGGAACGCTATCATGATTTGTACTGGCAAGAATTTGCGGCTGTCACAGGCTCGACCATCGGGATATTCGCTCTTTTTTGCTTGTCGACTGATCCAGATGTAGGGGAAGAGCAAATTCAAATGGTAAGTGAAGCTTACTTTCCATGGCTGTGCGGGTTACATATTTTATTAGACTATTTAATTGACCTGGAAGAAGATAAAATGGGTGGAGATTTAAACTTTGTGAGCTATTACGATTCAGAACGGATAGCGACTGAACGCTTGAAGCTTTTCATAGAACAAGCAAAGGCAAGCGTTAAACGCTTGCCAAATCCTGCATTTCACCGTATGATCGTGGACGGGCTAGTCGCGTTTTATCTCGCGGATCGCAAGGTGAATCGGAGCCAGCCACACATTTATACTATCGCTAGACAACTACTGAAGCAGGCAAAGGGCTTGCCCTCTGTCCTGTTTTATGTGAACAGTTTACTTGTACGGCGATAACGGAGAAGAGGTTAGCGCATATGCTTGCGCTTGTACGAAAAGCCAAATCCCATCAACGAGAAGGCAACAACGATACAGCCAAGGATACCGAGGGGGCTTTTTTCCCCAATGGCAATGCCAACTCCGATGAGACAGGCGGTTACCAAAAATGCCAAAGCCAGTGTTACCAATTGATAACGATTCATCGGTCTGTAACCTCCTATCTGTCAATGTTCCCATTATACCTTATTTTCCGCGAAAAGCATCCAGGTAAAGATTTCGGAAATCCCGGTAATATATTTGTGCGAAGTGGTGGAGAACGCAGATGGAAAGCATAATACAAATTAGAAAAGGGAATCGAGTGATAGAAGGTCATGTTACCTATGAAGAAGGAGACTTGATCGAAGCCGTATTTCCCAGCCCATTGGATGTCACTGTAGGGGATCAGATCCCTTGTCTATTGACGGCTGATTATGAAACGATCAATACGTTTGAAGCCGTAGTCGTGGCTAAAGACAAAAATCGCTTGTTTTTGTTCCACTCTCCAACAGCTACTGAGTTTCGGGAACAGCGCAGACGCTATCCCCGTTTCGACATGGAGGTTAAGGGCTGGATCCAGTATCCGACGCAGGAGCCAGACTCATTTTTTTCCGTTTATAGTCAAATGGTGTACTTGGTGAATTTGAGCCTGGGAGGCTTGGCATTCCGCTCAGACAAACATATTCCTGCGGATCAGCAAATTGTTTTTTCCTTTGAATTGTATGGTCGAAATCGCCCGGATGGGGTAGTGAAAACTGACCTGGTTATCATTCATGAACGAATAGAAGGTCCGAACTATTTTTACGGCTGTACGATCAAAGGAATCAATGCACGTCATTTTCACAATTTGCGAAAGTACATTTTGCATCGGCAAATCGAGGAACGAAGACAAGTGAATATCGAGTAGGTCTTTTCGTGAATTGGTTCAATGGGGACCAATTTTTTTTTTGCTCTTTTTTGATCTGCGGCTGTCCGCCTCAGAATAATAGGCGGGAGCGCTTCAAAAGTAGAGGTTCGACGAAGGAATTCAGAGGTTGAAGCTGAAAACCCCCGCCAATTATTCTGAAGCTGAGATGGGCTCCAGAGGCGCTTGGACTGGAAATCCGCTTCTTCCTACGCGGCTTCAGTCAACATTTTAAAGGCATAAAAGAGGAAAAAAAGATAAAGAAAAACGGAAAGACTTCTCTGATTAACTACACAAATGTTCTAAAAAGCTGGACGCCCAACCTCAGCTGTGGAAGCACGGTGATATGTTTGGAAGGAGACCGCCCGAACGGAGAGAGGATACAGGCGACTGGAAAACATGTCACCGGGCTTCGGCCCCGGCACAACTGCTGGAGGATATCCAAACAGATTTTTTGCACAACGAAAAGAGGAACATAAGCGTACATAAGCGAAACTTTGTCTAAATGCTTCCTGGTTCCTACTGGACAAATCGCACAGGGAGGAAAACGTGAGATGTGGAAAAAATGGATGGTGTGTGTCCTTACCTTGATCTTGAGTATGCCGGTTGTGGCCTGCGAGGCGAATCCTGCTCCAGAGTCGCAGCCAGCTCAACAGTCTCTTCCCTATCGGATGGAGGTACTGGCTGATCAATTGGATGTGCCTTGGGCGATGGATATAGCCTCGGATGGTCGAATCTTTTTCACAGAGCGACCAGGAAGAGTGCGAGTGATCCAGTCAGGCAAGCTGTTGCCGGAGCCGCTCATCTCATTCCCTGCCCCGTTCATCAGCGAGGGAGAAGGCGGGCTGTTGGGCCTTGTGCTCGATCCTGATTTTGCGAATAACCACTACTTCTACGTTTACCATACATACAAAGAGGGAGAGGCTACTTTTAATCGTGTTCTGCGACTGCGAGAAGCAAACCATGCAGCACAGATTGACAAGGTACTCCTCGATAAAATCCCGGGAAGCTCGATCCACAACGGAGGACGGATCAAAATCGGTCCGGATCAGCGTCTTTATATTACGACAGGCGATGCGCATGAGCCGATGCTTGCGCAAGATCGGGCAAGTCTCGCCGGAAAAATTTTGCGTATCAATCTGGATGGAACCATTCCTGCCGACAATCCTTTTTCTGGCTCACCAGTATACAGCTATGGACATCGTAATCCGCAAGGCATCGCATGGCATCCGGATACAGGAATACTCTACAGCTCGGAGCACGGCCAGACTGCACATGATGAGATTAATCGGATCGAGCCAGGCGCAAATTACGGCTGGCCGGTCATTTCTGGTGAACAGCAAAAAGAGGGGATGAAACCCCCCCTCCTGCAAAGCGGTGATACGACATGGGCTCCTTCTGGCATGACGTTTGTATCCAAAGTGCCGTGGAAAGGACAACTGCTCGTAGCGAACCTCAGGGGAACGCAGCTTCAGAAAATTAGCTTAGACGCTACTCGACCTCATACGGTATTGGAGGCTGCTACTTTGTTCCAAGACGAGTTCGGACGATTGCGCGATGTGGTCGAAGGAAAAGACGACACACTCTATTTGTTGACCAACAACCGCGATGGTCGTGGAAATCCGAGAGAAGGGGACGATAAAATTATCCGACTCGTTCCGATCCAGCCGTAGCGGTAGCAACAGCCACGTCTTTTGTTCGTTTCCCCCAAATCCATTGTTGTAAGAGAACAGCGGCTCCGCCAATCGTAGCGATTAACATTCCGACCCATAAAAAGGCAGTGTTTGGACCCCAGATGGTCATAATGACGCCACCGAGCAACGGAGCAATAATGAAAGTGGCGCTCGTCAATGAATCGATAATTCCCCTCACACGGCCCAGTGCTTGCGGGGGGCTTTCTTTTTGTACCAGATAATTGACGCCGACCGAAGTCAGACCTGTTCCGATTCCTGCCAATAAAGCGGGAATCAGCAGCCAATACATGCCAGCACCAGCCTGGAAAAATCCAATCCACGAAAAGCTAATTCCGATGAGCAAAACGCCACCGCCCAGCACCCACCCATAGGAACGCATCTCTTTTAAACGATGTAGCCAGGTGACGGTGACAAGTGCGCCTAATCCAATGACACTGACTGTAAACCCGAGCATTTCCGGATTGTCGGGCAGCTTCTCGCGGAAGATCACGGGAAACTGTGTATCCGCCAATTGAATCGCCAACGAGGTAACGGTTGCGAAGATCGTGCTGAACAACAGGACACGGTTTTGCAAAAAGATCCGCCAGCCCTCTTGCCATGCTTGACGGTAAGGGAGAGGCTGCTCTTCTACGGAGGTACGAGACAACGTATTCTCCACTTTCCGAATCGTGAACAGAAATCCAGTAGAGAGAAGGAAGGTCGAAGCATTAATCATCAGACAAATGGCAGGTGCAAAAACGGCCGCTACCAATCCTCCGGCAAGTGGACCAATCAATTTCCCCATCTGATATACGGCTCCATTCAAAGCAGAGGCTTGTAACAATTGATTCTCAGGTACGATTTGACGCGTCAAGGTCTGTTGCGCTGGATCATTGAAGACAGAGGCACCTGAACGCAGGGCAATGACTAGCAGGAACCAGAGTGGAGTAGGCATGGCAAGTAGGAGCAGAGTGAGAGCAGCCTGAATGATATTCATGGTCATGATCATACGTACCTTGTTCACGCGGTCTGCAAGCACCCCGGCAAACTGCCCGAGCAAAATGCTTGGAGCCGCATAGGCAACCGGCAGGAGAGCCATGGTCATCGGATCAACCTTCCACACAAACCCTAACAGGATGGATACCGCAATAAAATCAAACCAATCGCCAAGCGTAGACAGTCCGTAAGAGATGAACAGTGTGCGAAACGTTCTATTTTCCTTTAACAAAAAAATCCCTCCATCGATCTGTTAACTCGATGATAAAAGGGATTTGTCAGAGGAATATCAGATAGTCGATGGGATGATGGCACGAATCTTTTTCTGCAAGTAGTCGAACTTGTACTCTTCGGATAATTCCGCCCACATTTTCTGGTATTTGCGCTCCCATTCCGCATCGTAGCCGAAGTTCTTTAAGAACAACAAGATCATTTGTACGCCATAAATCAGATGGGGGACGAACTTGGTGTTACGTACTACTTCCAGACCTTCATCGACCAATCGGCGCGCCTTGGTTATCTCCTGCCGATGGTACAGACAAAGACCGCGCGCAATGGTAAAGCTGCCGAGCTCACGCTGCATAGGGAGTTCTTGCAAGATTTCCTCAGAGCGTTGAATGACTTTCTCAGCTTCGTCACTCTCACCCATGAGTAGATACAGGAGGGCTTCTTCTGCTTGAAAAAAGAGTCGAAAGCCGGGTGAATTGACTCGGTCGACAACCTCTCTAGCAGGTATTAGCTGTTTTTTGGCTCGCTCCCACTCTTTGGCTTGGGCGTAGACACTGATTGCGGTGATCTGTAGCTCATCCTGATAATTTTCAGGCATACTTTTCGCGTTTTTCAGAGCCCATTGTAAAATTTCTAATGTTTTTTGCGAGTCAAGTTCCGTCATATGGTACAAATGGAACATATAAAACAGCTTGTCGGAAATGGGTGTAGCTTTATCCTCTACAAACCAGTTGAAGTCACCGACAACAAATCGCAAAAAGGTAGCGTAAAATGGGTCCATCTGAATGCCCAGTACCTTCTGATGAGTATAAAGGGTCTGCAACGCGGCCCCCATTCCCATACCGTGATAGGTGCTCAGCATTTTATTGATGGTTTCTGAGAAGTTGCTGTTCAATATCGTTGGACTAGGTGATTGCTGCTCTTTTAGCGTAAGCCGATAGCCGACTCCTCGGACCGTATCAATCGTGAGCAGATGCGACCACTTTTGTAATTTTTTCCGCAAGCGGTAAATGTGATCGTCGACAGTACGGTCAGTAGGCTCTTCCAGCGGCCAGACGCGATCCAGCAAATCACTCCTTGAAAAGGACCGATTTTTCCACGTGTACAGAAATTGAAACAAGGCGTATTCCTTCGGCAAAAGGACAATCGTTTCCCCGGCATAATGGATTTGATACGTATTATCATCCGACCATGTGATCAATCCCATTTGAAAGACTCCTCGTTTATATTGAACTTCTTCATTTTATTGTAAAGGGTTCCGCGAGATACGCCGAGCAGCTCGGCTGCTGCCTTTTTGTTGCCATACGTGCGCTCCAATGCTGCCAGAATGCGCTCTTTTTCGTTCACAGGTGGAGCAGTGTACGCAATCGACGGACGTAGGATTGACGGCGGCGTCGGAGTCGGCGGCGCATACGTTCCCCCAATCGGTGTGTGCACAGAAACATGGGTGGGTTCTGCGTGACTGCGAATGACAGTCGGCAGATGCTCAGGCAATATAACACCGTTTTCTTGCAGGATCGACAGACGTTCGATGACGTTGCGAAGCTGTCGGATGTTCCCAGGCCAATTGTACTCGAACAACGCTTGCATGACCTCGGGAGAGATGCGTGGTACGGAGTGGTCATGGGCCACGGAATACTCATGAATGAAAATTTGCACGAGCTCTGGCAAATCTTCGCGTCGTTCACGCAGCGGCGGGATTTCCAGAGAAAAGACGTTCAGCCGATAATACAAATCCTCGCGAAAACGACCGTCTGCAACCATTTGCTCCAGCTGTCTGTTTGTCGCTGCTACGATCCGTGTGTTAACGGTGATCGGCTCTGTTCCGCCTACACGGTAAAACTGCCGTTCCTGTAAGGCACGAAGCAGCTTGACCTGCAATTCTAGCGGCAGCTCCCCAATTTCATCGAGGAAAAGCGTCCCGCCATGCGCCAGCTCCAGCTTGCCAGGCTTGCCTTTTTTCTCGGCTCCAGTAAAAGCACCGCCCTGATAGCCAAACAGCTCACTTTCGAACAGCGCAGCAGGAATGGCACCGCAGTTGATCGCGATAAAAGGCTTCTCATGTCGGCGACTTGCCTGATGAATCGCTTTGGCAAACAGTTCTTTCCCGACGCCGCTTTCTCCATAAATCAGTACAGTCGCATCCGTCTGCGCCACTTTTTTTGCGGAACCAATAGCGGATTGTATCGAGGCGGAATGCCCCTTAATTGCATAAAAAGGATCGTCTGCTGCCTGAAACCGACTCATCTCTTGCTGCAAATTGTGGAGATGGGCCGTCGTATGTGCTAATTCTTCATTGAGACGAACCAGCTCAGTAATATCCTGTTCAATGGAAATCGCGCCGATAATTTCACCCTCGCGGCGAATCGGTGCCGCATTAATGAGTACATGACTATCAGGACGAGGAATGTGATAGACACGTTGAACAGATGTCCCTTGACGCAGGGCATCGAGCAGGCGGATCGATTCACTGGCGAAGTGCTCATCGAGAGAAGTTCCGACGACTTGCTCGCGATCGATTTCATAAATTATTTCTGCTGCCCGATTCCAGTGTTGGACAACATTGCGAGAGTCCACGATAGTGACGGCCTCACTCATCGTACCCATCAACGTACTGAGCAGGGCAGACTGGTTTTGGGTCAACACGGCAAAGGCAGTCATGAGCTGGTATGGCTCAACCATTCCCGTTGGAGTCCCTTGTTCATCCACGATGACGAGTGTAGGCAGATCGGAAACGCCTGGGCTAGCGAGAATGTGGCTGATGGTTTGTTCGAGCGTAGTTGTAGGAGAGACGATGACGACTCTGCCTTTTTGTTCTTTATCAACCCATTCACCTAGGTTTTCACCTGCGCGTATTTTGACCATATCAGGTGGAATCGGAATCGCAAAGGAAGAGAGTGTACTGTCCAACGAAAATAACGGTTTCAAATTGTCACCTCTTATCCAAACTAACAGGAAAAGGGATCGTCCCTGTTGTACATCTAATCAAAAGTGTACAAGAATAAACACGCAATGTACATATGTGTTGAAAGTGACGTAGAGACTTCAGGATAGCGCTTACGAGAATAAGTTGGCACGATTCATGCTAGTAGAAGTGGACAGAGTACGTTGAGGAGGAGACAGTCAACGATGGAACAAGCTATGAAGGATTTCTTTCTATTTTTATCTAAAAACAAAACCTTAAATTCTGCCGCGAAAAAGTGGGGTCTGCGCTTTGGAGCGAGTCGCTTTGTATCCGGTCAAACCATTGCGGAGGCAATTAGCGCCGTACGTAAGCTGAATCAGCAAGGTCTCGTGTGCACGCTGGATCATCTGGGCGAATTCGTGTTCAGTGTAGAGGAAGCAAACGAGTCTGCTGACTATTGCATCAAAACGCTGGAAGCGATCCACCAATCCGGTGTCGATTGCAATCTCTCGTTGAAAATGACTTCGCTCGGTCTGGACATCAGTCGTGAGCTCTGCATGAACAACATGAGACGCATTTTGGATTCGGCTAAGAAAAACGGAAACATTTTCGTTCGTATCGACATGGAGGACTATGCACACAATCACGTGACCATGGAGATTCTGAACGAATTACTGCAAGAGTACGACAACGTAGGAACCGTTATTCAGGCGTATCTCTACAAAGCAGCGGATGATATCGACAGCCTGAAGGACAAAAAAGTGAACTTCCGTCTCGTAAAAGGAGCTTACAAGGAGTCTCCTGAAGTCGCTTACCCGAACAAGCCAGATGTAGATGAGAACTACAAGAAAATCATCAAGCAGCATCTGTTGAACGGTGGGTACGCTGCTGTGGCAACCCATGATGACAACATCATTGATTTTGTGAAAAAGCTGGAAAAGGAACACAACATCCCGCGCACACAGTTTGAATTCCAAATGCTGTATGGCATTCGTACGCAGTCCCAAATTGACTTGGCTCGCGAAGGCTATAAAATGCGTGTTTATGTACCGTATGGAAACGACTGGTATGGATATTTCATGCGCCGTTTGGCAGAAAGTCCGGCTAACGTAAAATTTGTTCTCAAAGGGATGTTTACGAAATAAGCTTTGCGAAGTATACTTGACACCTTCGGAGGATTCTCCGGAGGTTTTTATTTTATCTGGAAAGGTGAGAGTCTTGTGAATTATTCGATTATTTCGCTTACTCCCCCGTATTCTTTTGACCGGTTGCTTCGGCGTCTTGAGACACATCCAGATACGCAGATACGTGTGAATAAAGAAAAAAATAGCCTAGAGCGCGTCTTTCGTATCGGCATACGGCCTGTTCTGGTCCAGATGCAATTTGTGGGCAGCTTGGAAGAACCCGCATTGCGCTACGAGACACAGGCGATTTTGTCCACGACAGACCAGCAGCTGCTAGAAAAAATGATCCGCCGTACTTTTAGTGCCGATTTGGATCTATCCGTTATTTACGAGCAAATGAGGGCGGAAAAGGAACTCGCCATTCTGACCGAGCGGTTTCGCGGTCTTCGTCTTATGCTGGATGCAGATTTATTTCAGTGTATGGTCAAGACCATTGTCGGGCAGCAGATCAATCTGACCTTTGCAGCCAATTTGACCGAGAGGCTGGTGACACTGGCAGGTGACCCAGTAGAAAAACCAAACGGCGAGGGCATCATCGCTTTTCCGACTCCTGACGCGGTAGCGAGATTGACTGTAGAGGATTTGCGTACACTGCAATTTAGTCAGCGAAAAGCAGAGTATATTATCGATTTCGCCCGTGCCATTGTGAATGAAACGGTAGATTTGGAAAGACTATGGACAATGGGTGACGAGGAAATCATTACGTACCTCACTTCGCTGCGAGGAATTGGACGGTGGACAGTAGAGTGCCTTCTCATGTTTGGGATGGGGCGTCCAGACTTGTTGCCGGCTGCTGACATCGGTTTGCGAAATGGAATTGTTCACCTCTATGGAATGAATTCGAAGCCAAATGAAAACGATATTCGCAAGATAGGGGAAAAGTGGGCTCCATGGCGTAGTATCTATTGTCTCTACGTATGGGAAGCAGTGGGGGCGATCAAGAGAAAAGAGGTATTTGACCTGTAAAAACTTTCATTTTTAACAAAAGTTCAATAATTTTAAAAAATTAAAGGTTGAATAGTGAGTTAATTTTAAGTTATACTAATGAAAATTTTATTTTATTAAACAATATTGAGAGGATTCATATGAAAGAACTTTCAACGAAAGAAACAATTACAATTGGTTTGATGCTGTTTGCCCTATTCTTTGGAGCAGGGAACATGATTTTTCCGCCAGCTCTAGGACAAGCTGCAGGAGATAATGTTTGGGTCGCGATGGCCGGCTTTTTGATTACCGGTGTAGGTCTGCCTTTACTGGGAATCATTGCGGTAGGCTTGGCTGGTGGTAATTTGCAGACGATGGCGTCAAGAGTCCATCCAATGTTTGCAGCTGTGTTCACCTTTATTGTGTATCTGTCGATTGGTCCATTCATGGCGATTCCGCGGACAGGTACAGTAACCTTTGAGATGGGCGTGTTGCCGTATTTGCCTGAATCCATGAAAGGCAGTTGGGTACCGCTTTTTGTGACCACGATCGTCTATTTTACCATCACCTTCTGGTTGAGTCTGAACCCGAGCAAGCTGGTGGATCGAATCGGTAAAATCTTAACACCTGCTCTTTTGATCATCATTGGTCTGATGTTTGTCAAATCACTCATTTCGCCTTTGGGTGAGGTAGGACAGCCGACAGGCGCCTATCAGGATACAGCATTTTTCAAAGGATTTATCGAAGGCTATCTGACACTCGATGCGTTGGCTGCGATGGTATTTGGTCTGGTAGTAACATCGGCTGTTCAGGATAGAGGTATCATCGATCGCAAAAAAGTGATGTGGTCTACGATCAAAGCCGGAATTCTCGCCGCTACGGGTCTCGGACTCGTATACCTTGCCCTCAGCTATCTGGGAGCGACGAGTGTTTCGATTGCGAAATCAGCAAACGGCGGTCAGATCTTAACTGGGGTTGTGCTGCAACTGTTCGGTCCATTAGGCTCACTCCTGCTGGGAGCAGCTGTTACGCTTGCTTGCCTCACGACTTCTGTTGGACTCGTCACAGCGTGCAGTCAATTTTTCTCGAGTCGTATTCCTAGCATCTCCTACAAGAAAATGGCTGTGATCCTGTGTGTGTTCAGTGCTGCGGTAGCAAACGTAGGCTTGACGCAGCTGATTACCTTCTCAGTGCCTGTCTTGATGGCGATTTATCCGCTGGCGATTGTGCTGATGCTGCTGACGTTTTGTGATCGGATGTTTAATGGACATCGTGCCGTATACGTAGGCGCGATCACGGCAACGGCTGTCATCAGTCTGTTGGATGGAGCATCTCAGCTTGGATTGTCTATCGACTCTCTGACGCCAATCTTGGAACAATTGCCACTGTACAAAGTAGGAATTGGTTGGCTGGTGCCAGCCTTTGCAGGCGCACTGTTAGGGTTGTTGTGGGCTAGCCTCACACGCAGTGTCCCGATTGTAAGAGAAACGAAGTAAAGAATAAAGAGCGAGTGGGCTTTAGGTCCACTCGCTTTTTTCATGTCGCAAACAATTCTTGTCCTGCTTTTACCAGCTGGATAGGACTTCTATCCGTCCACAACACGGGTGATCTATGTTACCATGGAAAAACGTAAATTGTCTGAACGACATGTTTCATTCTATGTCGTTTTGAAAGAAGGGAGGTTATTGGCTATGTCCACGATGAAAGTCTTGGTTGCCGATGACGATCCAAACGTACGCGAAATTATTCGCCTTTATTTTGAAAAACAACAAATCGAGCTTATCTCAGCAACAGATGGAAGAGAAGCTCTTGAGATGATGGAAAAGGAACAGCCGGATGTGGTGATTCTCGATGTCATGATGCCACAGGTGGACGGCTTTGAAGCATGTCGGGAAATCCGCAAGAAGTGGGATACGCCGATTATTATGCTGACGGCAAAGGATGAGGAGTTTGATCGTGTACTCGGCTTGGAGCTCGGAGCGGATGATTACGTAACGAAGCCGTTTAGTCCACGTGAGATCGTTGCTCGTATCCGCGCGATTATGCGCAGATTGCAGCCAAAGCCAAGAGTAGAAGATGAGGCAGTGCTTCGGACATTTGCTTTTGATCAATTGACGATTGACCTGGATAAACGAGAAGTGATCGTTGCCGGGGAAAAAGTGAGCTTTCGCCCGAAGGAGTTTGATCTGCTCGTTCAACTTGTCAAATCTCCGGGAAGTGTATGGTCACGGGAGCAATTGCTGGAACAAGTGTGGGGCTTCGATTATTTTGGCGATGTTCGAACGATCGATGTTCATATTAAAAAGATCAGACAGCGATTAGATAAGCTCCCTTATGAATGCATTCAAACAGTTTGGGGGATCGGCTACAAGTTTGGGGTGGATAACTGATGCTAGGCATGTCGAAAAGTATCTATCGCAGACTGCTGGTCAGCTTTTTGGCTACCGTTTTGGTGGGGCTGGGGATTACCGGTATTGTTCTCTCCTTTTTTACGAAGGAGTACATCTACAATGCCAAGGAAGAAGAGCTTTTGCGGATGGCGAAAAAAGTGAATGCCGCTATCCATAACAGTAATGAAGTAAACAAACAGCTCTTGGACAAGCTGGCGATGCTGGACGAGTCATTTGATACCCGCATCTGGTTATTTGATACGAAAGGAAAAATCGTCGCGACTTCGATGAAGGATGAGATGCTTACGGGCAAGTCCGTGGCAGTTTCCATCGCGAGTAACGTGCTTCACGGAAAAAGCGCGGTAACCGAGCTGCAAATCGAAGGTCTGGATGACCCGATGTTGTCGGTCTCCGTCCCGTGGGGCGAGGGCGAAAACGTCTATGGCGGAATTATTTTGCACGCGCCGATTGAAGGAATTGAGAAAACCTTTGGTCAAATGCGCGAGTCGATTCTGTGGGCGACATTGTTTGGGGTGCTTCTTTCTACGATCATGGTTTCGTATTTGTCATGGTCAATCTCCCGCCCATTGCGAACCATTGAGAGAACAGCGGCTGAAATTGGTCGCGGGAATTATGCAGAGCGCGTTCAGGTCGATACGTCTGACGAGATCAGCGACTTGGCGCAGACGATCAATACAATGGCACAGAAGCTGGAGAAGGTAGAGCAGGAGCGTCATCATCTGGAGCAAGTGCGCAATGATTTTTTGGCGAATGTCTCCCATGAATTGCGGACGCCTCTCACCGCGATCCAAGGTTTTCTCGAGGCGTTGCAAGACGGCTTGGTAGAAGAAGAAGAGGCGCGACAGAAGTATTACGCTGTGATGTACACCGAAACGATGCAAGTGAATCGCTTGGTGGATGACCTGATGGACTTGATGAAGCTGGAGAACAACGAAGTAAATCTGGCCAAGTTCCCTGTCGATGTGGCAGATGTCATGAATCGGGTTGCTTTTTCCTTCCATCAAGAAGCAGAGGAAAAAGGGCTTCGCATGGGAGTAGAGGTAGAGGACGAGCTTCCGCGAATTTATGCTGACAAGGACCGGATCGCGCAAATTCTGAAAAATCTGGTGAAGAATGCGCTCAAGTTTACGACTACAGGTGAAATTCGCATGCGTGCTTCGCTGGAAGAGGAATACGTACAGATTCAAGTGATCGATACAGGGATGGGGATTGCCGCAGATGACCTGGATCGCATCTGGGAACGTTTTTTCAAAGTAGATCGGGGACGTTCCAAGAACAATAAAGGGACAGGACTTGGTCTCGCCATTGTAAAAGAGCTGGTAGAACTGCATGATGGCAAATGTAGAGTAGAGAGTACGCCTGGGAAAGGCAGTACTTTTACGATATGGCTTCCAAGGATTAAGCCGGAGAACTAAAGCATGATCCACTCCAAATGATCATGGTCATACTTTTTTCATATTTTGAACATCGTTTTTTCCCACTTTCCTTACAGAATGGTTATCTTTGCCCGTTACGATATAGGTGTGACAGCGAGAAGGTCACGAAGCCAAGGAATGAAAGGGGAATGAACATGAACAAAAAATGGTTCTCCATTGCCACTGTCGCATTACTCCTGTCTGGCAGCTTGGTTGCCTGCTCTGACACAACAGGAACACCTGAACCGGCGACACAACCAGAGGGCACGACAAGCGAAACCGCTCCGGGCTCCTCCACTACTGATAGCGGACAATCGACCGATAGCTCGGTTTCGCAAGATCAGTCTACAACGGATGCCTCTGCGGACAAAGGTTCGTCTACGGAAGCACCTGCGACAGATGCCAATTCTGATGCAGGTACCAGCACTGGATCGCCTGGTGCTGCGGGAACTGACAACAGCGGTTCCACTGGACAGGCTGCAACGACTGACGCCAGCAAGAAGTAATCATTCACGAACTCAAAACACGTTCGTTTGAACTCCTCTACTTCCCTCCCGTTTTATATAACTTGATGACGGCCATAGGTCGTCTTTTTTTTGTCTAAGAAAAGTAGTCGTAGTGATGAGAGCCTGGAAGATACTTTGGTGGTATGTGGTATGATTATCCAAAATCATACAGAGCGAGCGGGAGGGAGAAGCATGATCACGTATCCATCGTTAAAAAAGGGCGCTACTATAGGGGTAACTGCGCCATCATCTGGTGTACCAGCGTATTTGCATGAACTAATCAGACTGGCATGTAGTCGTATGGAGAGCAGGGGGTATTCCATCGTTTGCAAAGATACAGTCTGGACACAGGAAAAAGCCAAGTCAGCTCCTGCCACAAAACGCGCAGCCGAATGGAACTCCCTGATGCAAGAGGAAGACGTCGATATCATCATCCCTCCCTGGGGTGGCGAGCTGCTGATTGAGATTTTAGACAAGCTTGATTTTCAGTCCATGCAACCAAAATGGGTGTTAGGCTATTCAGATGTGAGTGTGCTGTTGCTCGCGATTACATTAAAAACGGGGATGGCTACTGCCCATGGGACGAATCTGGTGGATTTGCGTGGAGCAGATATGGATGAGACGACCGCCATGTGGGAAACGGTTCTGTCAACGAAAGAGGGCGAATCTGTGTTGCAGTACTCTTCCCCGATGTATCAAAAGGAATGGCAGCATACGAATCCTTCGCCGCATATCTTTCACCTGACAGAACCGACTGTATGGAAAACCACAGAGACTACTCCCCACGTAAACATGCAGGGCCGGCTACTTGGCGGCTGTATCGATACCATTCGGCATGTGATCGGCACACCGTATGGGGACGTGCAAACGTTTCAAAAAGAACAGATCGGGAATGAAGCGATCATCTGGTATTTGGAAAACTGTGAGCTTTCTACGACCGATCTGCGCAGATCTTTGGTACAGATGAAGCTGGCCGGATGGTTCGATCATTGTGCGGGGATCATGTTTGGGCGCAGTCCAGCGAATCAGGCGGTCGACGGCTATACCGTGGAAGACGTCTATCAGGAGTTGGCTGCTGAGCTGCAAGTTCCTGTCCTCTACGATGTAGATTGCGGGCATATACCGCCACAAATCACGTTTATTAATGGAGCATTTGCTGAAGTGGAGCTATCTTTCGAAAAAGGAAGCGTCCGACAATATTTTCGTCCATAAGCATAAGAAAACGAGGGCTTCCCAACGAATGGGAAGTCCTCGTAGCATGTAAGCATACATGATTTTTAGCCTTGCTTCTCGTTGTAATGGGGGAGAGGATGTTCCTTCGTCGATTCACGTGTTCGCAGAGTGGACAAGGCGACACCAAGGAAAATAAATGCGCCGCCAGCGAAAAAGCCAACACCCAAATGTTCATGTAGCAACAGCCAGCCTAAACATGCACCGACAATGGGCTGAACAAAAAAGAACCCAGCCCCACTCCCTGCGGGTATCAGCTCGAAGCCTTTGTTCCACAAATAAAAAGCACCTGCGGTAGAAATCACCCCGATATAGAGGACGCCTGCCCAGATGTCCCAACCAAATTGCCAGGAGACAGGCGTGGCAGACAGCTCCCAAAACATGAGCGGACTCGTAAAGATGATGCCAAACAATGCAACGTAGGTAGTGACTAGCAGGGACGAATAGCGCAGCGTTGCCTTTTTGCTGAGAACGGTATACAATCCCCAGCTAATCGCTGCTACGAGCAAAATCAGGTTGCCTGTCAGGGAAGACTGGGCGTCAGCTTGATCTGGAACACCGATGACGATGATCACACCAATCGTCGCTAACAAAATACCCGCTGCCTGCTTCAGATGGATGCGCTCCTTTAGTAGCCAGACCGCAAAAATGGCAATAAAGGCAGGCGATGCGGAGGTAATCAATGCACCCATGTGGGCAGTAGACAGCTTGGTACCAAGAAATTGCGCGGCGATTGAGATCGTGACCCCGACGAATGCGATGGCCATCAGTAGAGGATAATCCTTTTTCGCGACACGCTCCTTGTGAGCAACGGTAAATGTCCCCAACACGACTAAAGCAATGAAAAAGCGCAAAATCAATAGTGTGAACGGTGGAATTACTTCCAACACGACCTTGCTGACTACATAAACACCGCCCCAGATCGCTGCCGCGAGCGTTAGGCAGACAGCACCCAAAAACATTTGCTTCCATTGTGATTGTGACATAACAAGTCCCTCCCGGAATAATGAATCAATCATTCGAGCGTTATTCCGTAGCCGGGAGGCAGTAAGAGAACCGCTTCCTCACCGACTAGGAGAGGAGGCAGGGCACATCATTTTCAAAAAGGCGACGGTTCATATATTTCACCTCCTTACTTTGTAGGGGTTAGCCACTTGGCTACCAGCAGCACCGGTTGTGTCAGACGACCGACTGGTGCCTTCACCTGACGATACTGCTCATAGCCAAGCCGCCCCCAGAAAAGAAGAGCGGGTTCATTATGCGCAATGACACCGTGATGAACATGCTGACTGCCATGTTGGATGCAGTAGTCTTCTATGAGCGCCACTGCCTCTTTTCCAAAGCCCTGCTGCTGATAGTCGGCATGCAGTAGCAAGAGACTAATCCAGCTTTTTGGATCGTTTTCACTGGAGAGGACGATATGGATGACTCCGATGATCGTACCTTCACGAGTAATGGCGAGCCAATGTCCGGAAGGTATGCGTATGGTGGCGTCATATTCGGCTTCCAGTTCAGCAAGACTTACTGTACTCATGCCGTTTCGAAGCTGATTGTACTTTGGATTACTGTTGTAGGTGGCGAGTAAGTCGGGTAAGTCCTCGCGCAGCAATTCGCGAATGATGAGCCGCTCACCTGTCAGAATGAGACTCATTGAGGTCCTCCGTACTTGCGGATAAGTCCAATCTGCCCGCCGTGGTAGCCCATATGATAGATCAGACGACCAAGTGCCTGACGGGGAGTCAACGTGGCAATCGGTGCTTCACAGGGGATGTCCCACGCGTCTTTTGGCAGGGTAGCCAGAGAATCCAGCAAGTGATGGTAGGCAGCCTCTTTGAAAGCAAGCAAGGCAGACAAGTCGGTAAAATTTCCTTCATCCTTTACAGGTCCAATTGTAGTGAGGGTGATTTCGGACGGGATTGCTCTGCCGAAAAACATCATACAGAATCGATATTCAACTTCCGCGATGTGATGAATCAAAAATCCGATGGAATTGGAGCCCGGGGCCAGCTTCCAGCCAAGCTCGGCTTCATTCAAATGGACGAGTGCATCCTGATACCGGGAGCGAGCTGTTTGCAAGGTCGGCAATAGTTCTTGTTCGAACATCCAATCTTCCTTTCTGGTGTTTATTTTTATTATAGGAAAAAGATCAGGAAAGAACAGCATGATCATTCGGAATATTTTGAATGAATGTTCACTCAGGTAGCTGAATTCGTTATACTGAAGAAAAACAAGGAGTGAGAACGATGGCTCATCGCTATAATTTAACTGTGCGTTCTACTGATATTGATGTAATCGGACATGTGAACAATGCTAAGTATTTAGAGTACATGGAGTGGGCGCGTTTTGAGTGGATATGGGAGCAAGGATTTACACTGGATGAATTGAGGCGACGGGCCATCATGCCGGTAGTGGTCAATATAAATATTAACTACCGCAAAGAGTTGAAGATGCGTGAAGAGGTAACGGCGCTTACTACGGTGATCAAGGTGGGTGAAAAAAGCTTCGTCATCCGCCAAGAGCTGTACAACGCTGCAGAGGTATTAGTGGCGGACGCCGATGTGACAATGGTCATGATCGATGCGAATACACGCCAGTCTATTTCTTTGCCAGTTGAGTTAAAAGAGACACTGCTTGTAGAATTGCCTAAAAGCTAAAGGCATCAGGATGACTTGCGAATGAAATCTCGGCGGAAATTATTCCATTCGAGAGCGCGCAGCGCCAATGTCTCCAAGATACGCTCATGGCGATCTTGACCTTCCTTTAACTCAGCAACATCCTGCTTTAACGCAGCAACATCCTGCTTTAGTTCGGCAACATCGTTTTTTAACTGGTGAACGTCCATAGTCAAAGCTTCCATCTTGGCATCCAATTCGTCCTGCCGATCCATAAGAGCATGAGCAACCAAACGCAACTCATTCATACCCTCTATCAAAATATCCAGTTTTTCGTTAGACATGTTTCCACCTCCTTTTTCCGTTACAATGATCATAACAAAAGACAGAGTCATATGCACAATGAAACAGCAAGAAAAAGGGAAGGGGACGCAACTCAGCCATGTCCAAATTTACAACAATCCTATTTGATCTCGACGACACTCTCTTCGATTTTTCAGCTTGCTGGGAGAAAGGGATGCAGCAGACGATCGCGGCCCATGCACTTACAGCAGAACTAGACCAAGAGAAATTCCTTGAGGCTCTGCGGCGCCACGGAGATGATTTGTGGGTCGATGTGATTGCCAAACGCTACGATTTTACGCAATACAGAAGGTTACGTTTTCAGCGAGCCATGGCTGATTGTAACCGACAGATTGAAGTGGAGCAGGTCGACGATTTTCAACGCGCCTATCAGGCGGCATGTATGGATGCAGTCCAGCCAGATGTCACTGTTCAGTCTACCATTGCGAAGTTGGCAGAAGAGCATACGCTAGGGATTGTCACCAATGGCCCTGTCGATATGGCTCTTATCAAAGTGGAGCGGTTGGGTTTGTCTGCGTATTTTCCTCGGGAGCGGGTGTTTATCTCCGAAATCATCGGACATCATAAGCCTGATCTACGCATATATGAACATGTTCGTGAAAAACTCGGTGTTGAGAGCAAACAGGTGCTGTTCGTTGGAGATACGTGGGAGGCAGATGTAGCAGGCGCGATGGACGCAGGCTTCTCAGCGGTTTGGATCAATCCAGGTGGGAAGAAGCCTACTTCCGAGCATCAGCCATTCGCTGTCATTGAACGACTGGATCAACTTCTCGCAATCTTGTAGAAAAAAGCAGCCCGTTGCCCCATAGCTGTTTTCGGTGGCAATCAAGCTGCTTTTTTCTAAGTATTTTCTTGCTTCTTTTGTTCCTCACGTTTTGCGTACTGCTTTCTCATGAAAAGGATGAGAGTAACAATAATCAGCCCAATTAAAATCCCAATAGCTCCCGGTGTAAGATTTCCCCAAAAGATTTTATACAGTAACATCCCTGTCAGGATAACGGCAAACTCCAGATATCTACTGGCCATGCGAATCTTCCCCCATTTACATGAGCCTGATTATCGATGGTTTCTACTAACCTGATCTTTCATTTTTTCATGCTGACTCTTCCTGTACTTTGTGATGAAAAAGATGAGATTGAGGACAATCAGGCCAATCGTGATTGACATACTTCCGGTGGTCACGCTTTTTCCTATCGAGATGTTGAAAAGCAGCATCCCGGATAGAAGCAGGGCAAAAACGAGATTAAGCATCATGAGCTTCTTCCCCCATAAAGATTCGTTCGAGCGAAGGTACTTCAACGTTCACGCCATAAATATCCACGCGTCCCTGAACAAGAGCACGAACGAGGGTTGCCACTTTTTGATCATCATCGACCTGGATCGAGAGACGCCCGTCTTCCCAAATCGTATTGCGCCCGAGTGACTCAATAAAGGTGCGCAGGTTTCCAGAATCCTCTGTAGCAAAAGCCGAGTGGCGCACATGCACAGATCGCCATGCCTGATGGGCAGCTTGCAACTCATCGAGAGTGCCGAGTGAACTGATATTTCCGCTTTTCATGATGGCGATGCGGGTACAGATTTTCTCGACTTCATTCAAATTGTGCGAGGTCATGAAGATCGTTTTACCTTTTTGATGGAGCTTGCGCAGCAAATTTTGAATATGCAGGGCTGATTCGACGTCTACGCCAGAAGTAGGTTCATCAAGGAAGATGAGCTCTGGGTCTCCGACTAATGCTTGGGCAATACCCAGCTTCTTTTTCATCCCGAAGGAAAAGGTTTTGGCTTTGCGGGATGCATGCTCCTCAAGCTCAACGGCTGTCAGGATACGCATGCATTCTTCCTTTGTCAGTGTGACGCCTTTTACCTGAGCGAAATAGTGCAGGTGCTCCGCAGGAGAGAGATGGTCGTAGAAGGTGGAGTAATCCGGCAGTACGCCAATTCGTTTTTTCCATCCCTCTGTATGGGCATCTTCTCCAAACATGCGAATGGTGCCTGCTGTCGGAATCAGAATACCTGTCAGCATATTGATAAAGGTCGATTTTCCTGCGCCGTTTCGACCGAGGAATCCGAAAATCTCCCCGCTGTGCACAGTAAGACTGACGTCATTCACGACCGTGCGATTGCCAAAGCGCTTGTTCAACTGTATGGTCTCGATTATTGCCATTAACAATCCCTCCGTCGGAATAAGTACATAGAAGCGATTAGGAAAGCTGCTGCATAGAGCCATATGAAGCTGGTCCAGGCGCCACCTTTTTCCATAAATGAAAAGGGTGTCAAATATTTAATCCATGGTGCTGCTGGGTGACTGGAGAAGGTGCTCCACAGACCGAGACCTGGCATAATCAGTGCGATCACAATTCCCAAAAACATTGTGTAGCTGGGGCGAGGTATCACGAGCGAGAGCAGCAGTGCCAGCGAGATGCAATAGATAAGCAGGGATACGCAGAGGTAAAAGGTCTTGGCGTCAAACGTTTGCACGGTGGCTAAAACTACGCCAAACGTAATAAACATGCAGGTTAGCCAGAAGAACGCCACTCCGAGAAATTTCCCTAAAATGATCTGATTGCGTGAAGTCCGGGTAACGAGAAAGCGAATCGTCCTGCCCGCTAGCTCACGATTTATGACATCATGGGACAGGCTGAATACAAACAACGGCCCAAACAGCATGATAAGTACAAAGATACCAAGCGCATGTCCCTGCGCCAGCTCCTGTTGTGGCAGAAAGCTTGCTGCCTGATTGACGAGGTCAGAAACCAAGTACGAGATGCCTACGATAAAGGCAACGGTAATTAACGATTTGATACTTTTAAACAACCGAAAAAATTCGTGTTGGCAAATAGCCCACATAGGTGAATCCGCTCCTTTCTCCTTCATCATAATGGCCAGACCTTTCCCCTACTAAAACGCTACCTTACCATTTCCTTATCTTTTTTGTTGGCGTCGTTTCTCATGGTAGAATGAATGACAGCAGGGGAGGGAACGGATATGGAGAAAGAAGCAAGAATCTTGCTGGTAGATGATGAAGAAGCGATTTTGCAGATGCTCCAAACAGTGCTGAAAAAGGAAGGCTTTGTCAAGATCGATACATGTACGACAGCAGCAGAGGCGATTCGTCTTGTGGAGGAGAAGACATACGACTTGTTGATTCTGGATGTGATGCTGCCTGATAAAAATGGATTTGAGCTGTGCGGAGCAGTGCGCCAGAGAACAAAGGCACCGATCTTTTTTCTGACAGCAAAGGGCACAGATTTTGATAAATTAAGCGGATTCGCTTATGGAGCGGACGATTATATTACGAAGCCGTTTCATCCGTTAGAGGTCGTGGCCCGGATGAAGGCTCATCTGCGCAGAACCTTGGGGGGATCTGTTCCATCGACGGAAGAAAAACGCTTTGATTTTGGACGTTTTCACGTAAATGTGGAGGCAGCCGAACTATTCGTGAACGGAGAGCGAGTAGACTGCCCGGCGCAAGTATTTTCCTTGCTCGTCTTCTTCTGCCAGAATCCAAACCGAGTATTTACGAAAGAACAAATATACGATCATGTATGGAAAGACGAGTACGGAATGTTTGATGAAAATACTGTCATGGTGCACATTCACAAGCTGCGCCAGCGCATAGAAGAAAATCCGGGACAGCCAAAGCTCCTGGTCACGGTGAGAGGGCTGGGCTACAAGCTGGTTAGCCCGGCAAGACAGTCATGAATTTGCGGAATAAGCTGATCTTTCAATATGTCCGGCAGCTGTTCGGATTTCTCCTCGTTTTACTGCTATTTCTGATTATCGCGATGCTGGGGTTAGGCTGGCGGATCATGAACGAGCAATTGTCCATCGATTTGTCCAGGCTGGATGCGTCTGATTTGACGTTGAAGATTGATTATGAGGGGGAGCGTATTCACGTCGAGCCGGAAATCGAGAAAAGCGTGGCGAGACATCAAGGCTGGTTGCAGATCATCGACAAGCACGGCAAAATTCTGTACAACTATCGGACACCTGCTGATGTTCCCAGTCAATTTGGGCCAGGGGAGTGGATCGCTTATGTAGAAAATCGTGATGCTTCTCGTTATCACATTACAAATTGGGTCATTAACCAATCTGACGAGAACATTATTATCCTCTATGGAACACCCGCTCCCGAAAAAGAAATGATGAAGCGCCTGATCGCAGCAAAAACGGGAAAGAGCAAGGAGACATGGGATGAGTTGAACGAAAGCTTTTCCCAAGAAAAGGCATGGTACTTGGTATACGATCGTGCGGGGAAACTCATCCATCAATGGAATCACCCGAACGCTTCCGCCCAGTTAGATATGACGGAAGTTCTTCAGAATGGTGAGACAGCCAAAAATGTTCCTGTTCATATCACTAGCAGATATGACAAAAATAGCGATTTGACATACGTAGTGGGCATTCCGAATCCAACCTATCAGTCTGGTGTCCAAGAGACGTCTGAGGATGCCATGGTCAAGGAAACGTTCCTTCAGATCGGTATTGTTTTGATCCTGGTCGTTTTATTCGCAGGTAGCTGGTATGCGTGGCGGGTAGGTAAGCCGCTCTTGCATATGGTGAATTGGCTGGAAAGACTGGCCCAAGGTCGCTATGAGGAGCCCATCGGGAAAAAAGGAAAACCAATCGGAAGGAATTGGCGTGGGAAAGAAAAGAAGTCATTTCGTGTGTTCAAGGATGTGTTTGACGCTCTCCGGCATCTGAGTGAAACCTTGCGTTCCAATGAAAAGCTTCAACGAGAGATCGAGCAGACGCGAGAGGAATGGATTACCGGGCTCTCCCATGATCTCAAGACACCTCTGAGCTCGATTTACGGTTATGCTACCTTTTTGGAGTCCGACCAGTACGAGTGGGACAGAAAAGAAGTCAGCGAATTTGGGAAAACGATACGGGAAAAGTCAGACTACATGAACGGGCTGATTGAGGATTTGAATTTGACCTATCGACTTAAGAACCAAGCTTTGCCGATGGTCAAACAACCTGTCGCGATCGTAGAAACCATTCGCAGGATTGTGGTGGATATGGTGAACGATCCGAGCTCTTCTTTGCATGACATCGAATTTTCGGCGAATGTCCAATCGATAACAGCCGAGGTCGATCCAATCTGGTTTCGCCGCATCATCGTCAACATTTTGACAAACGCGATCAAGTATACCCCGACAGGTACACACGTGCTCGTAGAGGTGCAGTCGATTGCAGCAGATCAATTTATGGTCAAAATTGCGGACGATGGTCCGGGTATGGATGAGACGACGCTGGCCAATCTGTTCGAAAGATACTATCGAGGTGGGCATACAGGAGAGAATACTAGTGGAACGGGGCTGGGCATGGCGATAGCCAAGCAGCTGGTCTTGGCTCACGGGGGAGAGATTACGGTGGACAGCAAGCTGGGTAGCGGAACTGTTGTCGTAATGACGTTTCCTGCGGTCACCAGCTAGCTGGTTTCTATAAGGAAAGCCAAGGGATTCGCATTGTCCCTTGGCTTTTTCTAGTATTACGGTTTCGAAATAAACGTTTGAATGACTTTGCCATCCTCTTGACGCTCTTGATAGTGATTGGCTGTGTAATCTCGGATGCTGGCACGCCAAAAGCCGATAGCAGGCATGTTGTTTTCCAATTGAAAGACTTCCCAGGCACCCGGGAACATTTTGAAGATTTGATGGGAGGCCGTTTTTCCGATCCCCAGCCGACGGTAGCGTTTCATGATAAAAAACTCGGCAATGGAGTGGATCGATGGCAAATTTGGACCAGAGCTTGTGAGCATGCGGACAAGGACAAACCCGGCCAGCTTACCATTTACCTTGATAAAAAAGGGATGGCGTTCTGGTTCTACCCAATACTTCTCAAAGTAGTCATAGCCAAACAAGCCGTTGTCATCTACTTCGAAAGGCTCAAACTCAGTGAAATCGTACGTATACAGCTCCAACAGTTGCTTGAGAGCGTGCTTCTGTTCAAAAGGAACTCGTTCTATCGAGAATGCGTGATTCACTGAGAAAACCTCCTTCATCCATGAGTGATACGAATATCGTACTCTATTTATCAGCTTGTGGAAACAAATGGTAGACATTTCTTTACAGAACGTAATTACAAAAATACCCTATAGAACGACTTTTTCAAAAGTCTGCTCTATAGGGTACACTTTTTTCCCTCTAATGAATCGCATTCTTCTTAAACTGCCCGCCGCGCACATCGTGAATATTGCCGACAGCCAAGAAGGCATTCTCGTCAACTTCTTCCACGATCAGCTTCAGCTTGGCTTCTTCTAATCGTGTAATAATGCAGAAAATTACTTTCTTGTCGTCTCCAGTATAGCCGCCTTCACCATTCAAATAGGTCACACCACGTCCCAGACGAGCAACAATCGCATCTCCCAAATCCTTGTGATTGTCGCTAATGATCCATACCGCTTTCGACTCCTGGAAGCCTTCGATGGTCAGATCGATCATTTTGAATGCAATGTAGTAGGCGATCAGCGAGTACATCGCGCGATCCCAACCGAATACAAATCCGGCACTGCTCAAAATGAATAAGTTCATGAACATAACGATCTCACCAACGGAGAACGGAGATTTCTTGTTAAGTAGTACAGCGACGATCTCTGTACCATCCAGAGAGCCTCCATAGCGAAGAACAAGTCCTACACCAATCCCGAGAAGTATGCCGCCAAATACAGCTGCAAGCAGGGGATCATCCGTTAGCCCTGGGACAGGGTGAAGGAGTGTCGTTCCAATTGACATGATCGTAACCCCAAAGAGGGTCGAGAGTGCAAACGTTTTTCCGATTTGCTTGTACCCTATGATTAAGAAGGGCAAGTTAAGCACGAAAAGGAAAACGCCAAGAGGCAATCCAGACAGATGCGAGGTAATAATCGAGATACCTACGATTCCACCGTCGATAATATTGTTCGGTACGAGAAAAATCTCGAGTGCTACCGAGAACAGGGAAGCACCAATCAGGATACCGAAGACCCTCTTGAGCAATTTTCCAATGGGTAATTTCTGATGAGTCGATTTTGCAAGTGGTTGTTCCATCGTTCCTCTCCCCATTGTGAAATTTTTTACTTACTTAGTTATTATAGCATTCATTCTTATGCGATTACTGCACAATTACACTTTTTAGTAAAAAATATTCCATTCAGACTTGTTCAGACTCATTTATACGCTTAAAATCTCGTTCAGGCATGAAATTGGAGATAGCGAGTGTTTGTATTGACTGGATATACAGAAATTGCTATTTTCAAACTGTTAGGAAAATAGTTGGGGGGAAGTTTAATGGGTTTCCTCAAAGCGGAGATAGAAGTATCATCATCCATAGAGCTGGTTTGGTGGGCATGGACACGAAAGGAACGGCTTGTTCAGTGGTTTGCGCCTGATGCAACGATTGAGCCGTATCTGGGCGGAACGTACGAATTATACTTCAATCCAGTCAATCGCGACCAAATGGGGACGAAAGGGTGCATCATTACCCATTTTGAACCGAAGGAGCGTTTGGGCTTTACATGGAAGGGACCGGATGAATTCGCAGATACCATGAATCACGAGGATGCCTTGACTTACGTGCTTGTCACCTTGTCTGAAGCAGAGGGGAAAACGCAAGTATTGGTCGAGCATTTCGGTTGGAAAGAGGGAGAGGAGTGGGAAAAGGCTCGGGGCTGGCACGAAATGACTTGGTCTCATGTTTTGGGGAGCCTGAAATCTGCACTTGAATCGGGAAAGGAGATCTGTGCTGCTCTCCACAGGCTGCCCATCAAGGGTAGATTTTGAAGATTCGTCCGTCATGGCGAGCCAATGTGATGATTACATATACAGACTATGAGGGACAATCAGATAATAGACGTGATCTTTGCACTTACTCGTTTTGATAGGAAAAGAGGAAACATGGATGACGGTATCGATACTATTGTTTATTTTAGCGGGATTGGCCGAAATCGGCGGGGGATATTTGGTATGGCTTTGGCTAAAGGAGTCCAAGCCATACTGGTACGGTATCGTCGGGGCGCTGATCCTGGTGTTGTACGGAATCATTCCTACGCTTCAAAGCTTCCCTTCCTTCGGGCGGGTATATGCCGCCTATGGAGGGGTCTTTATCATTCTTGCTGTTTTTTGGGGATGGCTGGTGGATAAAAAGACACCTGATTTGTATGACTGGGTAGGCGCTATTATCTGCCTGATCGGAGTGAGCGTCATCTTATGGGCGCCGCGCCAATAACTTTGGAGTGGAGGCTGAAACGAAAAGCTTCGAGGAATTGTACTGCGAAAAGGATTCAGCGATCGAAGAGATAAAAAAATGGCAGTCAGCATCAGACCGAAAGATTACCCTTCTTCCATCTGAACAGGAGAAAGGGGAAAAACAGCTTGTTGATTTACAAGTAACGACGAGGTCAACTCTAGGGGCTGTTGCTTTTGAAACAGGCGGGATTCTGATTCACCAAGGCTGGCTGAGGATTCTAGGGTCAGGTCATCCGAATTTACCCCGTTCCATCACTTCTTGGAATCAGCAATGTGCCATGAATCAGATGCTGTTGGTAGCAGACGATGTCATAGGGGGATTCTTTGCGATCAATGGTGGAATGTTTCCAGATTCGGTAGGCGGTATATGGTATTTTGCTCCGGACAGTCTCGCGTGGGAGGATCTTGAGATTGGCTATACCGACTTTTTGCACTGGGCAATGACGGGGGATATCCACACGTTTTATGCGACATTTTTCTGGAAGGATTGGGAGATGGACGTTTCCAAGCTAAAAGGGGATGAAATGTTCGCGATCTATCCTTTTTTGTGGTCAAAAGAAGCTCGTGAATTAACGATGGAGGGGTGCTCAAAAAAGCCAGTACCTGCATGGGAAATTTGGGAGATGAACCAGAAGGTTGTGTAAAGGAAAAAAGAGCGGCCCACGAAGGACCGCTCTTTTGCTTTTATTGTTTGGTTGCTGCAACTTCAGCTTGAGCGCTATTATGATGATCCAAGTACTCATCTGGACCGATAATTCCTGCAGCACGATCTTGTTTTTCTAGTTCAAGTGCTTTCGGAACGGAGAGCCAGTAAGCAAAAGCAATCCCGATGATACCTGCACCCAATTTACCAATCATAACCGGCAAGATAATGTTCGGTTGGAAGTTTGCCGAGAAGGACAAGTGGTCACCCAGCAAGAAAGCGGAACAAACCCCGAAGGAAATGTTGATAACTTTGTCTTTTGGCGGCATGGAACGAATGAGACGGAACATAGCCAGGATGTTCGCGCTAGTTGCGAGCAAGCCTGCACTACCAGAAGGGCTCATGCCCAGCTTATTACCCAATGCTTCGAGTGGCTTCGCTGCATATTTACGCAGCATGTAAACCATTGGGAACGCACCTGCGAGCATGATACCGATGTAACCAGCGGTCTCCAACGCACGGTATTGATCGGTTGGATCGGCGATGATTGGATCGAAGCCCCAAGCTCCGAAAATCTTTGTAAAGATGCCAGTAAAGTGTTGCACGATCGAGAATACGAGAACGAGCTTGATAGCTGCATCCATTGTCTTCCCGAAAATCATGAAGCCTTTAATCATCAAGTCTGGCAGGAAACGCAGACCAGCAGCAATCGCTAGTACGAAGAACAAAATCGGTGAAAGGTTCAGAAGTACCTGTCCGAAGCCAATGGCAAAAGCATAAGTCGATTCAGCGTTCGTCGAGATTTCAGCACGAACCTCTGCATTTGTCAAAACAAGAATGGCACTAGAGATAAAAGCACCAATCGGAACAGTCAAAATACCGGACATTACGCCAAGCGCCATGTATTTATGGTCGCGCTTGTCCAACATAGCAAGTCCCATTGGGATGGAGAACACGATCGTAGCACCGGCCATCAGACCGACGATCATCGCCATAACCCATCCTTCTGTGGAGGTCTTCAGGAGGTTTGCCAACTGATAGCCACCCATGTCAGATGCGAGAATCGCAGTTGCCGCAATCGCAGGATCTGCTCCAATTTTGTTGAAGATGGGTGATACCGCTTTTTCTACGAACCAAGAGATGTACGGTAGGGATGCCATAATACCGGCAGCAGGAACGAAGATGTAACCTGTTGAGTGAATCCCTTCCATGAACTCCTTACCGAGACCCTCATCGGCGTTGCGAATCGCGGCAATGGCACCAATCACTGCACATAACATGATGATGTAAATAATGACGCTTCCAATGTGCTCCATGGATATCCCACCTTTTTGCGGATGTAAACAATAAAAGCACTTAGGATCTCATCAATGAATGAGATAGATCCTAAGCGCCTTTGCTTACTTTGTATGAACTTGTTTACAGGTAATGGCAATAACAACCAGCTGGAACCGCTTTCATAGCTCGCTAAAAATAAACAAAAAATACAAATGGCGTTTATTTTATTGTGTCATTTTAGAAACTTATGCTAGAAAGCGCCGTTGCTTTACTCTGCATTATAAAGTGATTATATGGGGAGGCATGGCTATTGTCAACTGCTCTTTAGGAACAAAGAACGAATTTTGCGAAGAAAAAAAGTTGGAAAAAAAAGCCGCCCTTGTTATTCGCAAGGGCAGCTTTATGTTTAATTTACAGTTTTGTTACGTTCTCAGCTTGTGGTCCACGGTTGCCTTCAACCACGTTGAATTCAACGCGTTGGCCTTCTTCGAGGGTTTTGAAACCGTCGCCTTGGATTGCGCTGAAGTGAACGAATACATCGTTTCCGCCTTCAACTGCGATGAAGCCATAACCTTTTTCTGCATTGAACCATTTAACTGTACCTGTTTGCATGGGTGTTACCTCCAACAAAATAAAATGAATATGTAACTTTTATTTATGGATAAAATAAAATTCACACATTGTAAAAGGTTCAAACATAAGTGTAAACCCTTTACAATATGTGAACGCTTTAAATAGGAATCTTTTGTTTAAGCTAATACTATCACAGAAGAAAGAGGAAAGCAATCGCTCAATAAACGAAAAGACGGCCCGAGTACGAAATAATCAGAGCCGTCCATTACGAACATTGAACAAAATGTTACTTAGGAAAAGAACTTCACTCTCTCATCCAAAGGCTGGAATTGTTTTTCACCTGGTTGAGCGGTTGGTTTGCCAAAAGGCATTTGTGCTCGCAGCTTCCATTCGCTCGGGAGGTTCCACGTTTGTTGGACTTCTTCATCGATGAGTGGATTGTAATGCTGCAAGGAAGCACCGAAGCCCTCGATTTCCAGCGCAGTCCACACAACATATTGAAGCATACCGGAAGATTGCTCGGACCAAATCGGGAAATTATCTTTGTACGCTGCGAATTGCTGCATGAGGTTTTCGACGACGCTCTGGTCTTCAAAGAAAAGAACAGTGCCGTAGCCGCTACCGAAAGCGTTCATTTTTTCTTCCGTGGCCCCGAAATTTTCAGCGGGAACGATTTTACGCAGTGTTTCTTTGGTAATGTTCCACAGCTTATCGTGCTCCGCACCCAAGAGGACAACAACGCGAGCGCTTTGGGAGTTGAATGAGGATGGTGTGTACTTTACTGCTTCCTGCACGATTTCTTTAATACGCTCGTCAGATACAACATTTTCCTTGCTGATCCCATAGTACGTTCTTCTGTCTTTTACGGCTGCAATAAAATCCTTACCCACTCTGCATTCCTCCTGCAACTTGATTTTACACTAACATGATGCATTGAAAGGGAGAAGGTTATTCAATGCATGGTTCCTTACATTTCGTAATTAAATATAAATTCTTATGAAACTGATGTCAACATTTGGGTGTGCTGATAGCGATAAGTAAACTTTTTTTCGGTTAGAATGGGATGATAAGGTTCGAGTTAGTAAGGAGGAAATGATGATTACCAAAATGGCAACGGTAGCTGTTTACGTAGAAGATCAACAACGCGCAAAAGTGTTCTGGACAGAAAAGGTTGGATTTGAAGTCAAGCAAGAGCACCCGATGGGACCAAACAGCAGTTGGCTGGAGGTAGGACCAGCAGGTGCACAGACTGCTTTGGTACTCTATCCGAAAAGTATGATGAGCAACTGGCAGGAACAAAAAGCCTCGATCGTTTTTGAATGTACAGAAATTGAAAAGACGTACGAAACGATGCGCACAAACGGTGTTGTTTTTCAAGGAGAACTGAACAAGATGCAGTGGGGGACCTATGCGACTTTTCAGGATGAAGATGCCAACAGCTATTTGCTAAAAGGATAAGCGGAGTGAAGACCTCTGGCCAAATGCGGCTGGAGGTTTTTTTATAGGACGAATCAAACAATCGTGCGAACGAGGTAATACATGTGCGTAGTTGGTAGACCATCAGACGTCGCATAGTGGTCAAAAATCGGCATAACACTCTCCATGTGCTGTTCGATGGCGGACGAGAGAATAGTGGGACTTTGTCCGAAGCAACGCATGCGAATGACATCGAGCGGGGTCTGAAGATACTCGGTGGCGATCACCGTCTGAATATCCACTCGCTGAAAAGCAGCTTGTCTGAGTCTCTCTTGCAAATTTTGCAGGATCGGAGTGTCCACTGGACGTGAACCAAATAAATGAGGAAACCATTCGAATAATTCGGCGGACAACTGATCGCCCGGATGTAATCCGATGAAGGAGCCTCCTCTTTTAACGACGCGTGCTATATCTGGATAGGCGGAGGTAGGTCCCTTGCGATTGTAGGCGCAATCGAACGTATCGTCATGGAAGGGGAGAGTATATTTCGTATTGGTGACAACGAAGGAGACGTTTTCGGGTGTTTGCGTGCGGGCCTTTTGCACAAAGTTTTCTGTCACATCCAAGCCGACAATTTCTTTGACAGAACGGGTCCAGTGCAGTGTGAATGCACCATGTCCGCAGCCGATGTCGAGAACGGATTGATTCGGAACCATGCGACTAATTTCTTCCATAAAAAGCGACTCGCCATTCGGTTCCGTAATGGTAGAGCGCCACGGGTATACGTGTTCACCAGTCATTTCGCCCAGCTGAGTGTACCAGGCCAAAGAGTGGGGGGCGAGCCAGTCGGGATGGGTGTTTGGATTCGGTGGATGAAGCATGATCGGTCACCTCTCATCTAACGAAAATGCACAACAGGTATCATTGTAATAATTTCCCTGTCTTTTGACAAACTCTTTAAACGGCTTTACACGAACGAAAAGTAGCGATAACGTGGAAGATGGAAAGCGGTTGAAAGGAGCCAGGGCAAATGATTTTGTCACAACAATATAGAAGCATTCTGATCGTGACCTCCGTTGACGCAGAACGGGATGCAGTAATGCGCGGCATTCAAGGGGATGAGCGTTTCACAGTCATCGCTGGGGGAGTAGGGCCAGCGGCAGCCGCAGCGAGTACAGCCAGAGCGCTTGCTTGCGCGGACTACGATCTGGTCATTTGTGCAGGAATATGCGGTGGATTTGTGGGAGAAGCAGAGATTGGGTCGCTGGTTGTCGCGACAGAGATTATTTGTGCGGATTTGGGGGCAGAAACGCCTGAGGGTTTTTGCAGTGTGGACGAGCTGGGATTTGGATCAGCTCGGGTAAGTGTCGATCAAGAGATGGTCGAACGGGTCACGGAAGCAATGAAGGTGGCAGGCTTGGTCGCCAAAAAAGGCATTGTACTCACACTATCAACCGTGACGGGAACAGCGGAAACAGCGGCGGCTTTGGCACAGCGGATGCCAGACGCGCTAGCTGAAGCGATGGAGGGGTATGGGGTTGCGACTGCTGCCCAGGCTGCCAGACGACCTGTTCTGGAAATTCGCACGGTATCGAATGCAATTGGACCGCGGGATAAATCCGCTTGGCGGATAAAAGATGCGTTGGAATCTCTGGAAAAGGGAAGCTCTGTACTACGGGAGGTACTATCATGAAAATTGCGTTTTCACCATGTCCGAATGACACTTTTGTTTTTCATGCCTGGGCACATGATTTAATTCCGGGAGCGCCAAAGCTCGATATTATGTACGCAGATATCGATATTACGAATACGCTTGCTGCACAGGGGGAAGGCCCAGAAGTAATGAAAATCTCCTATGCGGCATTGCCTTGGGTGATGGACAACTACTCGTTGCTTTCTTGCGGCGGTGCACTGGGCAGAGGATGCGGGCCACTTGTTTTGACCCAAGGAAATTCTGGCGAGAGTGCGAACGCTCCTGCACGCCTGTCCAACAAACGTGTAGCAGTTCCGAGTGAGCGCTCCACAGCTTATTTACTGTTCCGGCTCTGGGCTGCACAAAATGTCCCGGGTGGTGTAGGGGAGATCGTCGTCATGCCGTTTCATGAGATTATGCCTGCTGTACGTGACGGCAAGATCGATGCGGGACTCGTGATCCACGAGGCGCGTTTCACGTATCAAAACTACGGGCTGTCTCTTATGACTGACTTGGGCAACTGGTGGGAGTCTGATACGAATTTGCCGATTCCGTTGGGGGCCATCATCGCGAAAAAATCAATGGACATCGAGGCTCTGACCAATTGGACGCGCTCCTCTGTGGAATATGCTTGGGCGAATCCGACCGCATCACAACAATATGTCATGTCCCATGCCCAAGAGCTGTCCCTGGAGGTAGCGCAAGCACATATTAACTTGTACGTGAATGAGTTTACAAGAAATTTGGGTAACGATGGTTATGCAGCAGTCGAGGCTTTGCTCGGTCGTGCAGCCGAGGAAGGGCTTGTACCAGCATTTGATTTGTCGACATTACGGCGATAACTGATTTAATAATCGGAGGGGGCAGCTTGCAGAGTTGCCCCCTTTTCCGTGCGCCCAGCATGG
>NZ_PXZO01000001.1 GCF_003013475.1 Brevibacillus porteri | reverse complement strand
ATCGCCCATGCTGGGCGCACCAAAAGCAAAAAGCCGTCAAATCATTGACGGCTTTTTCTTTATCATCCTAGAATCGTTTTCGTTACTTGCCTATTTCACTGGCAACCAAACGGTAAATCTCGTGATTCCCCGCTCCGACCCAACCTCAATTTTCCCCTTGTACTTGTGAACAACTGAATCTACAATCGTCAGACCCGTTCCACGCGAGCCACATTTTTTCTCTGTTTTCGTTGTATAGCCCTTCTCGAAAATACGTGCACGTTGTTCTGGCGTTATTTCCGGTCCTGTATTTTCCACTTGGAAAATAATATGTTCTTCATTACAGCAAAAATAAATGCTGATTCGCTTTTCCCCATCCGCTAATTCAGCCGCTTCAATCGCATTATCAATCAGATTCGATAAAATTTTGATCAGATCAATGGAAGGAATACTATCGATTGGATCAGAACATTCTTCAAATTGCATTACGATTTGTTTGGATTTAGCCTGCTCCCATTTCGTGTGAAGCAATACCATTAAGGCAGGATTCGCAAACCTCACGGTGAGGTCCAGAAGCTTGGTTTCTTTCAGCAGCGACTGCACGTAATCTCGTGCTTTTGGATAATATCCGCATTCGATCAATCCGTACAGCACTTGCATGTGATTGACGAAATCATGGCGTATGGAGCGCATCGAACAAATGACTGAGCGCAATTCATCCTGATAGGTTTCTTCCGTCTCGCCAACTGCTGCCTTGATGGCGCGTTGGTACCAGCGTTCCATGCAAAGAACCAGGAAGATCAGTACGACGACAAAAAAACCTTGAATCGCAAAAACAGGAATGCTGTTACGAACGACATCATTTCCAATGTCCTCGACGATGGCTACGTCTGTATCTACTCCGATGATTCCAATGATTCTTCCTTCTCTATCTCTAAGCGGCGCACCCGCAGACATGTAAACCCCGTAATCTGGATCTCTGATAATATCTGAGTAGTACGCTGATGATCCTTCGTAAATCATTTGAATGTGCTCAGAAGATAGAATAATAGGCATACCGATATCAAAATTTTGCTGCGCACTTGGAGGTCTTGCAACGATCATCGCGCGACCACTCTGCCTGTCTTCATTGACTTGAATCGTGTATAAATACAGCAGACCGAACTGCTCACGTGCTTGATTCAATTGCTGTTCGATTCGTTTATAGGCGGGGGTCTCTTTTACCGGATTTCGTAAAAACTCCTGGTACGCGTCAACATCTAGACTGTCTGCTACCACCGAAGCAGCTTTCATGCTTTGATTCGCAATGGAGAGTCGGACGGATTGAATCGTATTGAAATAGGAAATCGCGATGCTTACACAAGTCAAGATCAAAACAAGGATACCAGAAACGAGCATAATGAGTAGTACTCTAGGATTTTTTGGATGTGAACTCGTCATAATCCCCTCAATCTATCTGTTCAAAAAGTCGTCTGTGGATGACGCAGTTGTACTAAAAACACGACCTTTTGAACATGTCTCTCTAATATTCTAGAGATTTCTACTGGAAATGTCTACATAATATGAATTTCGCTTCATTATAGTTCTCAAAATCATACATTGAATTATGATTCGGAATATTTTTATAATAAGACGAATACGAAATACCAATCTCTTTCCCTAGGAAAAAGGAGTGGGTTCGATGGAAGAAAAATGGTTTGCCCGACTGCAGGAGATTTATCCAGAGCTTGTTTCATTCAGACGTGATTTGCATATGTATCCCGAGCTTTCCTTTCAGGAGGAAAACACAGCGAAGAAAGTTGCGGACAAGCTGGCTTCTTTTGGTATAGAAGTACAAACCGGTGTCGGCGGCATGGGTGTTGTCGGTCTCTTGCGGGGTGGAAAGCCAGGAAAAACAGTTGCGTTGCGGGCTGACTTCGACGCCTTGCCCATTCAAGATGAAAAAGAAGTACCGTATAAGTCCCGCATTCCAGGCGTTATGCATGCTTGCGGTCACGATATACATACCTCAGGACTTTTGGGAGTCGCACAAGTGTTGAGCGAGTTTCGCGATGAGCTCCCAGGAAATGTGGTATTTCTGCATCAGTTCGCGGAAGAGCTGCCACCTGGTGGCGCCAAAGCCATGGTGGAGGCGGGTTGCCTCGAGGGAGTCGATGTCGTGTATGGCGCGCACGTCGCCTCCGAGCTTCCCGTAGGCACTGTCGGGATCGGTCATGGCTACATTACGGCAGCAGCAGACAGCTTCGAGATCGTCTTGTACGGAAAAGGCGGACACGGTGCTTATCCTCATACCTCCGTTGATCCAATCGTATTGGGCAGTCAGGTTGTCATGAATTTGCAGCAGATTGCCAGCCGTCAGGTAGATCCGCTGAAACAAGTCGTTCTGTCAGTTTGCTCCTTCGTGGGCGGGGGCGAAGCGTTTAACGTCATTCCTGATCAAGTAAAGCTAAAGGGGACCGTCCGCACGTATGACGAGGAAGTGAGAGTCGCGGTTGAGCAATCTCTGAAACGTATCGTGGAAGCCAGTTGCCAGGCAGTCGGCGCTACTTGCGAAATCATGTACCAACGCGGCTACCCAGCTACTTGGAACGATGAAACCGAGACTCCGCTTTTTGTAGCAGAAGCCAAGCGGATTTTTGGTGAGGAGCGTGTATTGAAAATCCCACCTGGCATGGGCGGAGAGGACTTTGCTTACTTTGCCCAAGAACGCCCCGCTACCTTCTTCATGGTCGGTGGGCGCAACCCGGAGATTCAGGCGACGTATCCGCATCATCATCCCAAATTCGATGTCGATGAGCGCTCCATGATTCAAACCGGTCAGTTATTCATTGCAGCGTTGCTGGCCTATCAGGCACGTCATCAATAAGCGGACAAAGTTGAAAGGCAAGGGCCTCATGCACCTTGCCTTTTTTCTGCCGCCGTATTCACACTTCGTGTCCAACAATCCAGTCCAGTCTTCTGCTCTGGATACGGGCAGGAATCGTTTTTAACAGGAAATGACGGGTCGCGATGGCCAGCGGATTTTCCCACTGGGTGACTGCCCCCATTAAGCGCGAACCTTTCACAATCGCATTCGCCCGCTTCTTCCGTTTCTCTTCATACATACGCAAAGCATAAGCCGAGTCCGAGTCCGCATCGGCTTCTGCCAAGCATCTGGCCAGCACAAGTGCGTCTTCCATTCCCTGCCCCGCTCCTTGCCCCAGATTCGGCAGCATCGGATGGGCCGCATCGCCTACTAATGTAACTCGACCCTCACTCCATCTCCTGAGTGGTGCACGATCGTAAATATCATGCCGCAAGATGGCTGCATCCTCTGTCGCCTCAATCACTGCACGTACTGGCTCATACCAGCCATCCAGTCGGCGCAAAGTCTCTCGCTTTCGGCCCAGCGGTCCATCCTTTTCTCCCTCAGGTGCATTGATGGCGGCAAACCAATGAATTCGATTGTTGCCGATATGGGAAAACCCGAAACGAATCCCCCTGCCCCATGCTTCAAAGCCGCCTCCTGACTCCAGTGGATAACGAGGGTCTTGGTAAGTAGCAATCCCGCGAATCGCCGTGTACCCGGAGTATCTCATCGACTCTTCACCGAACAGTCTCTTCCGTACATGAGAATGAATCCCGTCCGCTCCGATCAGAATCGCCCCATGTGTACTTGACCCATCTGCAAAAGCGGCTTGAACCCTTGCTTCTTTTTGAGAAAAAGAAACGAACTGCTTGCCTAAAACCAATTCATGTGTTGAGATTTTCGCCAAAAGAGCCTGCTGTAGATCAGCCCGATGAATCAAGTAGCTGTCAGCCCCGTACCGTTCTGCTTGTTCCGTGACAGGTAGCTCGACTAACAAATTTCCCTTCCAGTCGCGAATCCTTGCTGAACGGACAGCTGCCCCAAGCTCGCGTACTTCCTGTCCAACTCCCAGCTTATCCAATGCCTTCATCGCATTGGCAGCCAAAACGATTCCAGCACCGATTCCTTTATGCTCCCGTGCCTGCTCATAAAGCGTCACTTGCCACCCCTTTTGCTTCAAGGCAAGCGCTGATGCAAGCCCGCTCAAGCCTGCCCCAATGATCAGCGCGTGTTTTTCGTTGCTCATCGCCTTTTCTCCTAATTAGAAAAGATTCATACTCAAATACCGCTCCCCCGTGTCAGGCGCAATGCAAACGACCCGCTTACCCACTCCCAGCCTTTTCGCAATCGTGATGACAGCAAAGACCGAGGCACCCGATGACGGGCCGACGAGAATCCCTTCCAACGCTGCAAGCTGCCTCATGCTTTGTAGGGCGTCTTCGTCTGCGATTTGAATGATTTCATTATAAATGTTTGTATTCAGGATTTGCGGAACAAAACCAGGGCTCGTACCGACCAGTTTATGTGGACCAGGCTTTCCGCCAGACAGAACCGGGGAGCCTTTTGGTTCGACAACAGCGATATACAGCTCTGGGAGCTTTTCCCGCAACGCTTCGCCTGTCCCGGTAATCGTTCCACCTGTCCCAGCAGTGGCGACAAAAGCATCCAGTCGACCATTCGTTTGCGTAAAAATTTCCTCAGCTGTCGTCGTTCGATGAATGTCCGGGTTCGCCTGATTCTCGAATTGCTGAGGAATAAAGCTGCGCGGAATCTCTTTTTGCAGCTCTTGCGCTTTGGCAATCGCCCCCGGCATTCTCAGCTCGCTCGGTGTCAATACCACCTCTGCCCCATACGCTTTCAATATATTGATCCGTTCCTTCGACATATTGTCAGGCATGACCAAAATCGCGCGATAGCCTTTTGCTGCGGCATTCATCGCCAAGCCGATTCCGGTATTTCCGCTCGTCGGCTCTATGATCGTATCCCCCGGTTGGATCAGTCCCGCTTGCTCAGCCGTCAAAATCAGATTGTAGGCAGCGCGGTCCTTCACACTTCCGGACGGATTGAATTTCTCCAACTTCACAAAAACTTCTGCTGCTCCTTCAGGAACCATGCGCCTCAGTCGAACAATCGGCGTATTTCCAATCAATTCGGTAATGTTCTGGTAGACGCTCATCGTACTCCTCCTGGAAAATTTGCCTTGTGATTATCCCTTAGTAATACTATAAGAATAATACAATTTTTTCGACCTGAAAACGACAAGGGTGCCCAAATGGGAAAAAGCTCTCAAATGAGAGCCTTGTTCCTGTCTAAAAACCATACTTTGCTTTTGTCTGATTCAGTACATTCACCGCTTGTTGATACAGACTGTTCGCGGTTTCTTTCACTTTAGCTTGTCCGCTTTTGTCTACCGAGCCTTGGCGTTGCTTCGCCTGCGCGATTGAATCATTCGCCGTCTTGACTGCCGCATGGATTGCTTTTTCCCGTTTCTCGGCATCCGGCACGCTCGCTTTGATTTCCGCCCATATCGTTTGGATATCCTTCATGTCGGTCTCCATGATGGCGATCATTTCCTGCATGTTTTTGTTTTTATCCTGGATCGAGCCATCCATCGTGTTCATCCCATCGACCAACACCTTCATACTGCCCAGCGTTCCTTGCATGACCTCGAATTCCATCTTGCTCAAGCCTGGCTGCGTCGAATAGGTACGAATCTCTTCCAACAGTCTTTGCAGCTCCGCTATTTGATCGTTTGAAAACTGCGCTTCATCCGTAAATTGCAGCTCGTCCAAATACTTTGCCGTTTCAATCAGATCAGCCTCTAGCTTTCCTGTCTGTTCTACTTTTTTGGCGAAGTCGACACGTGATGCTTCTTTGACTCTTTGTTCTGCTACTTCTTTCTTTTTTACTTCCGCTTCTTCGTTGATGCGCTTGGTTAATGTCGCCAATTTGCTTTCGTACGCGCTTTTGTTTGTGGCAACAAGACTCGTCAGTCCTTTATTCTCTTCCATAAGCAGGCCGTCAAATTGGAGCTCATCACCCTTCACTGTGCCGATGATATCCTGACCAGTTGCCGGATTTTTGAGAGTCAGCTTCTCACCCTCCAACGTTCCCTCCAGCAAGATCGACTCAGTTTTCAGAACAGGGATGCTGTCTTCTGCTTCGACGATGGAATCCTTCATTTCAACGTTTACTTTCTCGTTATTCACCGTGACACTCGTGTATAGCATGCGTGTATCGTCTTCATACAAATACCCTTCCGCCAGTGTCACAGGACCAAAGAATCGATAGCCTGCGTATCCCAGCAATGAGACGATGACCAGAGCCATGACGATCATGATGCTTTTGTTTTTTCCCTTCATGCTGCGACCCCTTTACCCACAATTTCTATTACGTTTGACCTGTTTTTCCTGCCAAAACGTGCCATAGTTTTATGATACATGAATCGCGGGGGAAAACCCCATGAGTCTAAAGGCCAAAACAAGCTTAAATATAGGTATTACCAAAATCGTGGCTAAAATCGAGCGTTTGGTTTTCTTCAATCGTAATTTTTGAAAGTACATGTTTATACAACAAAAACGTAGCGGCTTCGAAATTTTCCCAATCCCTAACGTACGGATTTAACGTATAGGCAGTAAGGTCATCTACAGGTTCCTGCACATTTCGAATGGTTTGTTTTGACACTACTAAGATATGATATTCCCCAGCAGGCACGTTGCCGATCTCGTAATTTCCATACCCATTTGCTTTTGCAGCATACAATCCCGAGCCTTTTGGAGCAATGGTATCATACGCAAACATACCCTCTTCCAGATCTGTAATCGTATTTTTATCAAAGTCAGTAGGAATGAGGTAAATCCTTGCATTCACATCCGGCTTCGTCCCAACAAAATCGTTATATTGCCACGTAATCGTGCCCTTGAGTGCTCCCTTTTCAGTAGGAAGTTCGGTTCGTGCTACCTGTCCTCCCTCATTACTTTGTTGGCCTGGCGTTTCGACGGGATAAGCCGCTGGCATTGCCACGTCCGTTGCACCAGTTCCCTCAGAGGAAACAGCTACAGCGTTTGAACGCTGATTTGTGCCCGCTTCTTGATCTGTCGACGCCGGACTTTTGGGTGCAGGAGTAGTTGCAGGCTGATTCACTTCCTTTTTCGCTACAGGTCGCGCACCTAGTAAATCATCAAGATTTTTCCCAGATAAATAGAAAATAGCACCGCTGGCAATTCCGAGGATTAAGGCAACTACAAACAAAAAAGTAATGAGTTCTTTGAAAAATCCTGGCTTCTTCGCTGCTTTTGCTGTTTTGGCTTCTGCCATGGTACCCCTCCGTATATTTCTCTCTATTCATGCGAAAATTTTTCCAATCTATATTTTACCAAAAGAAAAGAATCTAGGTCTAGGCTTCTATGTCCGCTTTCATAGGAAAAAGCCGATGTATTCAAGCATCGGCCCCCACAACTCTCATTCTATTAAACCTCAACCATTTCACGCTCGGACGGATAATACATGCCTGCTGCACCGAGCACACCTGCTTCCGCTCCAATTGTAGTCAACTGGATGTTCGCTTGGTTTGCCATCCGGGAGATAGAGCGCTCGCGAATGACGTTCTTCGCTTCCGCAAGCAGTAGCTGTCCGTTCTTCATCACACCACCACCAATGACAATCACCTGCGGATTGAACAGATGGATCAGATTGGTCAGCCCGACTCCGAGATAATAACCAGCTTCCTTCATCAAGGTCATGCTGAGTAAATCTCCCCGAACCGCTGCCTCTCCAACCTCTCTAGCCGTTATCCTGCTCAGGTCATTCCCATTTTCAACGAGCAACGAGCTGGTAACACCCTGTAGAAGCTGATCCCTGGCTCTACTTGCCAAAGCCAGCCCAGACGTGTAATTTTCCAGGCATCCTCTATTCCCGCACACGCACAACGGTCCTTCGGGATCAAGCGAAATATGCCCGAACTCCCCGGCACTATCGCCAACACCTGTAATCAGCCGTCCTCCACTAATAATGCCAGCACCAACACCCGTACTGACCGTTACATAGATCAAGTCTTTCGTGCCTCTTGCACCTCCAAACGCCCATTCTGCTACCGCTGCTGCATTGGCATCATTGATCAATTGCACAGCTACGCCAAACCGCTCCTGAAGCATCGCGCCGATCGGCACATCGCTCCAGTTTAGATTGCTCGCAAAAATGACCATTTGGCGCTGTGTATCAATAATTCCCGCAGTTGCAATCCCGATCCCGCGAATGCGAGAGAGATGGATGCCGCTATCGTCTAAGACAGTCTGCACCAAATCACCGATACGACCGATGACTGTCTGCGCTGCCTCTTCTGTTTGAGTCGCTGCGTTCGCCTGACTGAGGATGTTGCCATGCTGGTCGACAATCGCTACTATGATCTTGGTACCACCCAGATCAATCCCTATGGCATATGGTTTGTCTTGATTCATCTTACGCTTCACATCCTTGCTGTCCATTCACGATTGAAAAATGGCGTCCAACGCTTGGGACGTATGCGCGATCAATTGCTCAGGCAACTGGCTGTAAGGCGAGATTTCCGGGATGATGTAGCCGTCGTACCCGATCTCACGCAATGCTTCCACCACACGGTTCCATGGAATATCGCCAGCAAGCAGCGGCACGAAACCTGTGATGTTGCCTGTCGACGTCTTGAAATCTTTGACGTGAATAGCTCGGATTCTCTTGCCCAAAATGCGAATCCATTGCTCAGGAAAACCGAATTGCAGCACGTTGCCTACATCAAAATACGCTCCTACCCAAGGGCTGTCTACTTCATCGATCAAGCGGGCCATCTCCAGTGGACTGAGCAAAAACTTGTTCCACACGTTTTCTACCCCGATGTATACCTGATGCTGCTCCGCCTTCTTTGCCAAGCGTTGCAATGCTTCACGCGCCCGCTCGTAGGCCGTTTCGTACGACACCTCAGCTGTCACGAGACCTGGGACGACGAGAACGGTCCGTGAGCCAAAAATGCTTGCCGCCTCTATCATTTTCTCGACAACACAAATGCCTTGCTCGCGGATCGCTTCCTCATTGTGTGTCAACGGATATTTCCATAAAAGGGCCGTAGAGACGCTTGGCAGCTCCAATCCTAGTTCACGAGCCTCGTCCGCCAAGCCCTTTAATTCCTGCTCTGTCATTTCTAGATGAAAGGGAGCATCTCCCTCGTCCAAATTTAGTTCTACCCCTTGATAACCATTCGCCTTCGCCTGGCGAAACATTTCTTGCACGCTTGTTTCCTTTGGGAAGCACCACGCATTAATTCCCTTTTGAAAAGCCATGTTGCTCACTCCCCTTTTCTCAAAATAGCGACAAGCTTTCCTTCTTGTGCCGATTGATTCGCTGCCAACGTTACTTCTAGCGTCTTTCTTGCTGATTCATACGGCGACAGAATCAAGCTGCGATCCCCTGTCAAAATCGCTGTGATAAATGCCCGATCTTGCTCCACGTACATATCCACCGTGCTCTCTTTCGTACGTGTTCCCTCATCATCCATGATCACTACTTTCTTTCCGTCAATCATGACGCGGAAATCTTTGCCCAAGATTTCTACATTCGTACGGTGATCCTGCTGGATGAAACACGTATCCAGATGTCCTAGCGCCCCTGACTGAAACACCATACTGATGGAAGTCACGTCTGGAATATCGATGTTTGGAATGTCACGCGAGACGAGTAAGGCCATCTGCGCATAGACCTTCTCGATATCTCCTGCCAAATACCGCATCATGTCCAGCGTATGTGTCGCCTGCTCGACAAGCTGTCCACCTGACTTGCCCATTTCCCTCCACCAAGGCGTCGTGACGAACTTGGTCAAATAATGGCCGCGGACGAGTGCAATCGACTTGCCCTCCAAGTACGCTTTCGCTTCCTGCACGGTATCGAGATAGCGCAGGCAATAGCCAGTTGCAGTCATAATCCCTGCCTTTTCAATCGCCGCTTGCTTTTCGTTCACTTTCTGTATGTCCAGCCCAATTGGCTTTTCCACAAACAGATGAATGCCTTTCGCCGCCGCCGTTTCCTCAATCTCTTCATGTGCAAAAGGAGGGACGCACACAAACAAAGCATCCAGCTTTTCTACCTCCAATAGCTCACGCCAAGAGGTGTAGCCATGCGCACCAATGCGCTCAGCAGTCTCTGCAGCCGCCTCATGGTTCACGTCGCACACTGCAACGACCTTTACCCTTTCGTCCGTCAACAAGCCTTTCAAATGATGCTGCCCGATTCCACCTACGCCGATCATGCCTACACGTACACTCATGCTTTATTCACCGTCCTAGCGTAATACGACTGGTTGCTTCTGTTCAGCAGATTGATAAGCTGCGAGTGCTACTTCCACCGCTCGCAAGCCGTCTTCACCAGTAATCGACGGTGCTTTCTTTTCACGCACGCTGGTGACGAAATCTTTGACCAATTGACTGTCCATGTCATCGCCCCAGTTGACCCACTTCAAGCCTTTTTCATTGGAATAGACATCCAGCTTTTGAGAAAAAGCGTCGAGCGAGATCGTGCCTTCTGTCCCGATAATTTCCATCGTCACGTCACCCCATGTCGGGAAGGCCTTGTTGCGAGACCAGCTGCAATCGAGTGTGGCAAAAACTCCGTTCTCAAATTCCATGGTCAAAATGCCGCAATCATCAATCGGTGTATCAGAAAACTTGCTGTCTACCTCCGCATAAACCTCACGCACTTCAGAGTCCATGAACCAGCGCATCAAATCAACAACATGAACCGTGTGATCGATCACTGCACCTCCGCCGGATTTTTCCGGATCGACGAACCAGCCACCAGGATTTTGTCCACGGTTCGTACCGCGGATCGCCATGATACGTCCGACTTTGCCTTGCTCCACCAATTGCTTTGCTCGCACGACAGCCGGATGGAATCGCACTGGGAATGCCGTCTGCAAAATGACGCCCTGTTCGCGGCAAAAGTCGATCATCTCTTGAGCAGCCTCTGCTGTTGTCGCCAGCGGTTTTTCGCACAAGATGTGCTTGCCAGCCTTCGCTGAAGCTAACGTATGCTCTTGGTGCTTGGCATTTTCCGAGGTGACGATGACCGCATCGATATCCGTTGCGAGCAGCTCATGATAATCGGAGAAGAACGGAACGCCAAACGTTTCAGCCGCCGCCTTTCCGCGCACTTCATCCTCGTCTGCTACCCCGACCAATTGAACCCCATCTAATTTCGCAACCGCATTTGCGTAGCTGTATGCATGCATATGTGCAACACTGATGATTCCGAGTTTCATGTCCAGTCCCCTCCTACACCAAAGTTACGGGTTTACCCGTTTCGATTGACACAAGCGCAGCACGAGCGATTTCTACCGCTTTCACGGCGTCTTCTGCCGTCACGAGTGGTTCCAGATCACGGTCGATGCATTCGATGAAATGCTTCAGTTCTCTGAAATACGGGTTTTCACGCAACGGACTCTCCGGAACTGCGACTCCGCTCATGCCCGCTTGCTTCGAGCGATTAACCGCCACTAACGGTTTTTCCTTCGAGCTGTCGTAGGCAATGATGCCTTCCTTTCCTGCCAGCTCCATTTTCATCGCGAAGCCTTCATGTGCCCACGAGCCTTCCACATGTGCAATCATGCCGTTCTTGAAGCGAAGTGTAACCAGTGCGTAATCCATCCGGGCAAAACCTCGGCCAAGCAAGCCTTTCGCGTACACACGCTCCACATCCCCGAAGCACCAACGCAAAAAGTCAAAATCGTGAATGATCATATCTAAAACAAGGCTGCCACTGTTTTTGTAGTCGGCGTACCAGTCGTTCCACGCTGTCGGGAAGATACCACCGCGGAACGTACGTGCCACACCAACGTTGCCAATCGCGCCGTCATTAACCAGCTGACGGGACTTCTCGTACTCTGGGAAAAAGCGCAGGACGTGTCCGACGAACAGCTTGACGTTCTGCTCCCGGCAATAATCAACGATAAAACGAGCTTCTTCCTTATCACGAGCTAACGGCTTTTCGCAAATGACATGCTTGCCTGCATCCGCTGCCCTTTTTACATAAGTTTTATGCAGGTACGTAGGCAAACACACATCTATGATGTCGACCTGCGCCAGTTTTTCCATAGCTTCTTCATAGCTCTCAAACCATTCCGTTTTTGTCTCGGCTGCCAGCTCTTTTCCTCTCTCGCTGCGGATATCGACGATCCCGACCAGCTTGACGTTTTCCATGGCAGCATACGATTTTGCGTGAACAGTCCCCATGGTGCCTGCTCCGATTACCAGAACATGATGCATAATGGTTTCACTCCTTTTTTCGAAAATGACTATTTGGACCCAGTTAGGGTAATTCCCTCGACAAAATGCTTCTGCAAGAAAATAAAGACGATAATCATCGGCCAAATGGCAAGAACGGAGCCCGCCATCAATATCGGGTAGTTCGTCAAATTGGTGTGCTCGCCTGTCAAGTACGCCAAGCCAGCAGAGAGCGGCATTTTATCAGGCGTGCTGTTGACGATCAGCGGCCACATCAGGTCGTTCCAAGACCACAGCGCTACGAAAATGGCGAGTGCGATCAAGCCAGGCTTCGCCAGCGGTAGCATAATTCTCCAGTAAATCTGAAAATGGTTGCAGCCATCGAGCTTCGCCGCTTCTTCCAGTTCTTTTGGCAGCGACATGAAAAACTGACGCAGTAGAAACGTGCCGAATGCACTGAACAAGCCCGGTACAATCAATGCTGTCAACGTATTCAGCCAGCCGAGCTCTTTCATAATCATAAATTGAGGGAGCAGAAACACCTGACCTGGCACCATCAAAACGGTCAAGAACAGGATGAACAAGGCGTTTCGCCCTGGAAATTCAATTCGCGCGAATGCGTACGCTGCAAGTGAGCAAAGGAATACTTGCCCGACTACCTTCGCCAAGGTTGTGATCACGGTATTCCAATAAAAATCCAAGAACGGCAGCATCTCAAAAATATGGGTGTAGTTCTCCCATTGATACTTGGTCGGCAAAATGACCGGAGGCACCTGTGTTGATTCGCCCAGTGACTTGAGCGAAGTGAGAACCATCCAGATGAATGGCGCAACCATCACGAGAGCACCTGCAATCAACAGCAGATGAATGAACAACTTCTTGCCCATTTTGTTCCGACTCGTATAAACACTCATTCCATATCCCTCCCGTCTGTTCAGCTTTGATTAATCATAGTGAACCCATTTTTTCTGCAATTTCATTTGAATAGCCGTGACTATCAGGATCATCACCAGAAGCACGACGGCAACCGCGGCCGCATAGCCACCGTTCCCTGATTCAAATCCATTGGTAAAGAACAAGTACGCCATCGTTTGCGTTTGCTCAGTCGCAGGATTGCCCATTTTGCTTCCAAGCATCAGATAAATCAGGTCAAATACCTGAAAAGCCCCAATCAAGGAAGTGATACTGACGAAAAAGATGGAAGGAGTCAACAGCGGCAACGTAATCTTGAAAAACATGTGAACCGGTCCTGCGCCGTCAATTTCTGCTGCTTCGTAATAACTTCTCGGGATGCCTTGCAGGCCGGCCAGAAAAATCACCATGTTGTATCCGATGGAGCTCCAAACGGCAACGATAATCACCGCATACAAAGCAATAGCGGGATCAGATATCCAGCGTGGGCCCTCAATGCCTACCAAGCCCAGCAAATAATTGATGAGACCGTAATCAGCGTTGTACAACCATCTCCACACCATCGCCACCGCTGCCGCCATCGTCACAACGGGCAGGAAGTACAGGGTGCGATAAATCGTAATCCCCTTAATTTTCTGATTAAGCAGCACAGCGATAAAAATGGAGATAGCGATACCGACAGGAACTGCGATCACTGTATAAATCAGCGTGTTTTTCAGCGCGATCCACAAGTAAGGGTCCTTGAACAACAACTCGTAATTATGTAAGCCAGCCCACTTGTACTTGCCGAATCCTCCCCATTTGGTAAAGCTCAAATAAATGGTTTGTACAATCGGCCATAAGTAGAAGACACTCAACCCGATCAATGTCGGAGCAATCATGAGATACGCCCAGAACCAATCACTTCTCTTCATGCGATTCAACGATCTTTTCGTTTTTTGCTGGACGGCGGCGTGCATTTCAGGCTGCAACTGGCTGCTCATCGCATTCATTCCCTCCTTACATAAGCTTTTCAAAAAAGGATGGCCTCGTCCATGATACGAAGCCATCCATCATGGACCTTTTATTCTTGGCTAAGCATTTCGTTCATTTTTTGCGCGAGCTCTTTGGATGCATCCTCTACGCTCATTTGTCCAGCCCAAGCCTTGGTCATGAGTTCTGTTTCCAGCTTGGCCCATTTTGCCGTGTCCTTCGAGATCGGATACGGTTTCGCTACAGCTGCCTGATCAATAAAAATTTTCAGATTAAAGTTCGGCATGGATTGTATCCATGTATCCTGTGTTCCGTTAAATGCCGGAATCGCAGCACCCGATTTTGCCAGGATTTCTGCCCCTTCTTTCGAACCCAAGAATTTCACGAATTCCCATGCTTCCTTCGGATGTTTGGTATTAGCCGAAATCACGTTGCCCAGGCCGTGAATGACGCTTGTGTTCTCTTTCCCTTTTGGAAGATACGTCACGTCCACTTTGTCTTTTGTATACTCATTCTTATTAAAAGCGGATGCCATCCATGATCCGTTGTACATCATCGCGATCTTGCCTGATTCAAACAGCTGTGTTGCCTCTGTTTCCGACAATTGCGCTGCTGTTGGCGATGCTTTTTCGTTGATCAGGTCTGTCCAAAACTTGAGGCCATCGATCGTTTCCGGTTTGTCATAGCCGGACGTTTTCTTGTCTTCCGAAATGATGTAGCCACCGTTTTGATAAATCGTGTTATAGAAGCCGTCCTGTCCATAAGGAGGTGCTGCAATTCCCCAAACGCCTTTTTTCTCATCAGTCAGTTGCTTTGCTACTTCCTTCAGCTTGTTCCAATCCCAAGTTTCGTCTGGATACGGTACTTTTGCGTCGTCAAACAGCTTCTTGTTGTACCAAAGGCCAATGGTGTCGAAATCTTTCGGTAGCGCGTAGTTTTGTCCATCGTAGGTGTAAAGATCAACGAGAGCTTTCGGATAATTGTTCAGATCGATGCCATCTGCCTTTATTTGATCTGTAAGCGGCAAGAGCATGTCATTCGCTGCGTATTTTATGATACGTGGACCATTAATCCAAAAAATGTCCGGCAAGGTGCCACCCGTTGCGGCTGCCTCCATCTTTGTCCAGTATTGCTTGTTAGGCGTTAGCTCTATTTTGATGTCCACGTTCGGGTTCTTTTCGTTAAACTTTTTCGCCATTTCCTCCATCGCAGGCAATTGGTTTTTGTCCCACAGCGCATATGTGAGCGTTACCTTTTCACCTGAAGCAGCACTGCCAGTCGTTCCAGCTGGTGCGGAGCTCTGTCCGCCGCCCGAACATCCTGCCACTGCTACCAAGAGAGCAGCCATTGCAATCGAAACCAACTTCTTCATCAGAAATCCCTCCTCGATTTACGTTCTCCTCTTTATACCCCCAAAATATTGCCAAGCACGACACGCTCCCTTTTCGACTCGCCCCCTTTCAACGATTTTTGATGGGTTGACTTTCTTTTTCCAATGACCAAATAAAGTTTGCAAAAAAGATGTTACAAGCTGAAGTGAAAAACATCTTGTAACAAAACAGCAGCAGCAGCCTTGACCTCGAAATCAGCTCCCAGTACCGTTGGACGGAATTCCAGCCCTTCGACCATCGTCCCCATTGCTTGAGCCATTACTTGTTTTTGGATGCGCTCAAACAACACTTGATTGTCCCGAATCATTTCTCCACCCAGTATGATCAGACTCGGGTTGAACAAATTCACCAGATTCACAATACCGATCGACATGTACGAAGCGATTTCGTCGACGATGTCTTGGCATACTTGATCCCCCTGATGCAGTGCTTGGCGAAAAACATCAAATGTGATTTTTGTCATATCTCCGTCTGCCAAATCCATGACGAGCGTTTCTTTTCCGCGTGTAACGGCGGACAGTATACCTGAGTAAATGGCTGGCCACGCCACGTAGTTTTCCAAACAGCCAACGTTGCCGCAGTCACAGCGCATCCCGCTTCGATCGACTGTCGTATGTCCGAATTCACCTGCTCCACCACGACTTCCACGGAAGATGGAACCGTTTACAACGAGACCCGAACCAACCCCTTCTCCTACGGTGACAAACAGGAGATTATTAGCATTCAGTCCACCACCGAAGTTTTTTTCTGCCAGGGCGATTGCATTGGCATCATTGTCGAGCCAAGTTTTTAGCCCAAAACGCTTTTCTGCCATGTCTATTAACGGAACATCATGCAAGCGCAGCTTGGAGTTGAATCGGATGACCCCACTCGCTGCATCGACAATCCCTGGTGCGATGATGGAAATGCCAAGACAACGGCTGACATCATCCACCGACTGGAGAAAGTCCTCGATCGAATCCAGCACATACTGGATGATCAGGTCACTCACTAGACCAGCTTTTACCGGATAGATTTTCTTTTGCTTTGTAGCCGCTTCCAAATTCATTTCGGCAATCGTAATCGCTGTATTCGTAATAGAGACGCCAATCAAAAACTTCCCGTCTGGACAGAAGCGAACCATAATCGGCTTACGGCCACCCTTTGACTCACCTGTTCCATCTTCTGCAACCATTCCGTCACGGATCAGCTCATTGACTGCCGAGGTGACTGTAGTTGGACTGATGCCCTGCTTTTTGGCGATATCACTTCGCGAGATGGGCCCAAACTGGCGAATGGTGTCGAGTATAATAAAGCGATTGAGCTCTTGGATTAGTTTCAGATCTCCAGTTCTGCGCATCGTATTCGTTCATCCTTTATTTTTCCAATGACTTTATAAAGTGATCATACTGAAATTTGTATTTTGTGTCAATTTCGTTTTTTCTTATATTTCGATCAATTTTTTCTGATTGAATGTTTCATATACCTTTCGCCAACACTCAAACTGATATACTTAATTTGCCAATACTTATAACGAAAAGAACCTCCCTTACCGTTAGAAAAGGAGGTTCTTCTTTCTTTGTTCTTATTCTGTGGACTCGTAGGTATAAAACTCACCCGTCAACGCATCTATTTTTGCATCGAATAAACTCGGCAGGGTATAAACGAGTGACGCTTTGCCTTCCTCTTGCAAGATATACTGTAACTGCAATGGATATTTCTTGAGTAAAGCGGCCGCTGCTTCTTCCTGGGAGATTGCCTTCTTCGGATCAGACATCATTCCATCGACCTTTTCATTGAGATCGATCCCCATGACTTTCCCATTGCTTCCGCTGATGAAGATACGCGTCCGCCAATCCTCTACAGGAATCCCTTGCTCTTGCTTCACAAAATGGAAGGAGTATTGATTTGTACTTTCATGATACTCTCCAGGCTCAAGTAATAGCAGCTCGCCTGTATCAGCAGGAACGTTCTCTGCTAATTCATTCATGGCTAATTGCAAAGCCTGCTCTTGCGTCAATTTTTTGGCAGATGCCTTTGACACACTTGTATCTACGACACGATCGTACACGATTGAACCTGTTTTCGGCTCGATTAACATGCTCCCAATCCATCCGTCTTCAGTCCTCCACGAATAATTCGTACGCCCCTCCCATTTGTCTGTTTTCCAGAAATCATCGATAATCACAGGTTTTTCACCAGTTACATCTTCAAAAAAGACATTTCCTTTCGAAAAATCATAACCGGTACGCTGAGTCAGATACGCTTGTGCTTCTTCACGGGATTTTGCTACGGGCTGGCTGGCACCCTTTGGTTTCACATTCACTTTACTATGATAAGGCATATTCACGCTGTCTTTGCCGGACACAGCATCCAACTTACCAGAAAAAGCTGGGACGTAGAGGAGCTTGTATATTTTTCCGTCTTGATCGAGGAAATACCGTAATTTCATATAGGTGGATAGCTGTTTCTCGGCTTTTTCTTTGGATAGGATCTGATCCAAGTTGGCGAAGGAGATTTTTTCGATTGGTTTGCCAAGGGATTTTCCTGTGATTTGCCCTTCGTGATCAACTTGTATCTGAACGATGTCGTCTGTGAAAGGAACCCCATTGACCATACGTACAAACTGAATTCTATTTGTTTGGCCATCGAAAACTTTCGCAACCCCGTCCCCATCCAGTTGGTATCCTGCCATGTCTTCTCCGTACCACTTTTTCATAAAGGAAACAGCTGCTTCTTTCGATTTGTCGATCGGGTAAAGCGTTCGGCTCTTTTGGCTATTTAGCTCGTGTTTGCCAAACTCAAGCAGGTCGCCCGTATTTTTGTCGAGCACCAAGGCAACGAATTCGGCATTATTTTCTTTAGACTTATAGTTATTCACTAGTAGATAAGGAGTGTCTTTCAATACCACTTCCGTAACAGGATAATCTTTCAAATAAGGGATGAAGCTAGCTGCTTTCTTCACCCCTTTTTCGACCAGCTTGTTTATTTCGGGTGTCATTTGCTCTCCTTTTATTTTTTCCGCAGTAGAAGCTAGCCTGTTCTCCCCTGCCAATGCACCACTAGTAGATGACATCACAATACTTGCAGCCATCAGGAGGAACACAGCGTGCGTAACTTTTTTCATCATTTCTCTTCCTCTCGTCAGTTCCTATTTGCTTTCGCGCATTCATTATTCGAACCTCAATCTGTTTTGTTTCAATTTTTCTAAAAAATTCACACAAAAAAACATTCCTTCGATGAATCGAAGAAACGATGGACGTATTCGCTGCTACTTCCGATTCTGGTAAGCTTGGCTTTTTTCTTGTGTATGTTAAAATTTACAAAAAAGGGAAATGGGGCGTTAGTATGAGTGAGCAGCCCTTTTGGTTTAAAGCGACTGCAACTGTTGTTATTGTCATTGGAATTTTAGCACTACTGACAAGTGTCGCTTTCTTTCAGCTATTAGCATTGGTAGGCCTTGTCGTTATCTGTGCCTCGAAAGGTGTATTGGAATGGAAAAAGAACAGAGACTGGGCTGTTATTATTTTTGGTCTAGTTGCACTACAAATCGCTATTTTTATCAAGGCATTCTATCGCTTTTTTACATAAGCCACTTAGTTAATTCAACATGAGTGGAAAATATTTCTTGATTACTATTATGAACATTAATATAATAATAGTGAATTTGGAATTTTAAGGAGGGGCTTCTATGAATACTGCAATTGCGATTCTTACTTTTATTGGAGATCTTATTCCATTAGTCCTCCAACTGTTAAAAGCCTTTGCTTAATTTCCAAACGAACAAATAGGGGCTGTTCTTCCGTCATTTTCATGACTGGAAGGACAGCCCCTTCCCTACTTATTGGGTATCTACATTTCCTTCTGTTTCTGGTGTTTGTTCTGTTTGTTCTGTTTCTTCAGTACCTTCTGTTCCTTCAGTACCGTCTGTTTCCTCCACAATTGGCTCATCTACATAACCCTCGACGCCTTCAACTGCCGCTTGTTGTTGAACTTGCCAGAGAGCTGCTACATTTGGTGGCTCCCATCCCACGAGTGAAGTGTGTGGTTGCAAACATTTGTATACCTTGCCTTGATAGCTGACCAGATCACCAGGCACGTAGCTTACATTTGGTGCCCAAGCTGGGGTTCCCGGATTTGCAGCATCTGTTACACCTACTACCTCGACGCTCTTCTGTGAAGAATTACCTGCTGCATCCTTCGCTACCACAGAGAAGGTATAAGAAGTGTTAGGTGTGAGTCCTGTGACAGTTGCAGTCGTACTTGTTACATCCGCTGCTAATGCTGTTCCGTTGTAAACCTCGTAATTCGTCACCGCGATATTGTCCGTAGAAGCAGCCCAGCTCAGACTGATACTCGTGCCTGTTTTCCCTGTAATAACCAGATTGCTTGGTGTGCTGGGAGGTTGATTATCTGGCTGAATTGTATCCGTCGTAACCGTTACCTCATTGCTTGCTACGGAGGAATTACCTGCTGCATCTTTCGCCTTCACAGTGAATTGGTAAGCGGTTCCAGCAGTAAGCCCGCTAATTGTCGTAGTTGTACCGGTTACCGTTTTTGCAAGCTGAATGCCATTGTATACCTCATAGCCAGTAACCCCTACATTGTCGGTAGCAGCTCCCCAACTCAGGCTAACACTTGTAGCTGTTTTTGCAGTCGATTGGAGAGTGGCTGGTGCTGTCGGCGGTACGTTGTCGACTGGAGCTGGCCCGCCCAGAAGATCGCCATACACTTTATCTAGCAGTGCTTTGTTACGGTCTCCGCTAAACTCCCAGAACATCGCGCCTGCCAAACCTTTGGATGTAATATAAGAAGTTTTGTGTCCGATTGAAGTCACATCGTCATAGCTAATATATGTTTTCGAAGCTGGGTTGAAGAGATAGGGCACTTTTGCCGCGTCATTCCAGTGGCGTGTGAAGCCATTTTTGTTCACATAATTATTTTGGATATCCGTGAAGTCAAGCATGCCAGGTTCCCATGTTCCGACTGACGGCCCCGTGCAATTTTGATATTCTCCATTGTTAGCCGTTGCGCAACCCGACCAGCCCCTTCCGTAAAACGGAAGTCCGAGAACGAGCTTGCTGGCAGGAACACCGTCACGGAGATGACCCTCTACAGCTGTTTGGATATTATAGGTTTGAGCATTTGGCAAACCAGCTGCTCCTGCTGCCGGATCATAGGCCAACGGCGCATTATGTCCGCTCTGCTTTTGGAAGGCTCCATAGAAGTCGTAGGTCATAATATTGATCCAATCCACAACCCGGGCAATGTTTCCAAGCTCTGTATTTGCGGCATAACTAGGGCTGGCACCAGAGGCAATCGTCAAATAGTACTGTTTGCCATCCGTTACCTCAGCCGCATCGAGTTTGTCTCTGACAGCCTGTAGCAATAGCGTGTAATTTTGTTTATCTTCAGGACGTGTGCTGTTTCCAGGCAACCCTCCACTAACCGGGTACTCCCAATCGAGATCGACCCCATCCATCTGATATTTCCGGATAAAATCTACCGAGGACTGTGCAAATACTTGGCGTGCAGCCGGATCTGCTGCTACATCAGAGAAGCGATTGGACCACGTCCAGCCCCCGATCGATATTAATGTCTTTAATTGAGGGTTTTTTTGCTTTAATTTTGCCAATTGATTCAAATTTCCGCGGATCGGCTGATCCCACGTATCTCCTGGAAAGGACTTTTGCACATCAATCCATGGATCTCCGAGAACAACTGTACCATTCGGGGCATTAATATTGCCTACTTCATCCTGGCAAGCCCATGTTTGTGGATTGGGCCCCGTTGGATCTGGGTTGCCGTGTCTGCCATTCCAGCAAATATCCGCAAATGCGTAGTTAATATGCGTTACTTTATTGGGATCGATATCCGTTACATTGTAGTTTCGTCCATAAGCTCCCCATGAGGGATAGTAGCCAATAATTTTGGAATTGGATACCGCTGTCGCCTCCGCTTGATTTTCCTCTGCTTGCGCCGCCTGTGCCGCCATGGGCAAAACGGAAGTGACAAGCAGGGCACCTACCATTAGTACATTCCTAACACATTTCTTGAATTTCATAGTATCCCTCTCGATCTTCATGGATTATGTTACAAATCCATCTTATTACGACTTATATCACGATATGCTAATACATTTACATAAATGGTAATAAAAGGGTTATCAGGCGCAATTGAACATAAAAAAACCCTCCCTTCCGGCCAAGGGAAGAAAAGGGCGGCTGGGTCACTAGAGATTACCGCCAGCCATGTATTGAAAAAGCTCCTCAAAATTTTAATATTCACATTTTTGTAACAAATACTTCCATACATCAAAAGGAAAACAATTGATAGTCAAGAAATTCATATTGAATTGGAAAAAAAATACAATTGAGGAGTTGTTTTTTATGAAGCGAACTTTGTCTTGCCTATCTGCTACATTACTTTTAGCTAGTATGTTGGCTACACCATCGTATGCTGAATCAAATAAGACGACTGCCACCTCTCATTCTTCAAAATCAAATCAGTCCATTCAAGCAAAAGCAATAGATCCACATCTATTGAATGGTTTTCGGGTGAAAGAAACTAACAGCGCAACTGTATATTTGGTCATGGATGGTAAAAAAAGAGGCATTGTTAGTGCCGAGGTTTATTTTAAATTATTTAATAATTGGGATGGTATTCGGGAATATTCGTCTCTAAGCAGTATTCCCGATGGGCCAGTCATTGGTGAAAATGCTCAACTGATAAAGTTCCAAAATAGTGCAACTGTCTACCTTTTGGATGAAGAAAATGGAAGAGTCGTTAAGCGCGGCATCACAAGCGCATCTGTTTTTAACAAGTACAATTTTGATTGGAATAAAATTATTGTACTTGCTGACTCTCTAAAGAATGCATTTCCCGATGGTTCCCTAGTAGACAACTAAATTTACATTTTAACAAAGTTTGATAATAGACACACCTCTTACATTTGGTTAAGAGGTGTGTTGACGTTTCTTGCGTCTTTGCCCTTCATGAAATACTTCTGTTTCTTCATAAGCACATATTTCGCCAACTTTCATTCCGTATTTCATGACATATCCCCCCTTACATTTATCAAATCGTGTGCTAAGTTCCCATATGCAAGAATTCCAATGGTTGATAGATCAATATTTTACAAAAATTTGAAATTAAGTTGCACCATTATATAGTTCGTTATATGACATACCTTAATTTTGGGATTGTCCTCAATCACAATTAAGGAGTGACATTAATGAGTGTAATTGTTGCTTGCAGTTTCGAGTAATTTTCAATGTTTATGGGCGGCTTTATTAGCTGCCCTTTTTACATAATTGCCCTTTAAACATTGTCGTTAATTTGGATAAGCCTTTATTAAATGAATTTGCGAATCAATTAGCACATTTGCGTTTACCATAGGTTCGTATCAGTTGCCAAGCTTCCCTCATTTGCATTCTCTATACCATGTGAGAGAAACGAGCTGATTAATATGTCGAGAACTGGCGTGGTGGTCATTCCATTCAAGCGTATCAGAGCGGCTGGCGTACGGAGGCCAATTATACGCAAATCTCTCTCACAAAAACATCAAATTTAGTATTAACGATCGTTTAAAAGGAGGTGCCAGAATTGGCGCCACAAAAAGGTGTTACAACTTCGTCGAGAAAAGTGTCCTTAGAAGTACAAAGAAAGAATCGTAGAAAAGCAGTCCGATTAATCAACAGAATTGTTGTAGTAAGAACAATATTTGATACATTTACAGGCTGTCTGCTCAGTGTCGGACCAAATGGTTTCCGCGTTCGGGTCTACACTGGTAGCAATGAGACGTTCACCATCATCACCATTCCATTAAATTTCGTTATAAACCTCTTTCCTTTCCCTTGCAATTGCTAGGTTCTAGGCCCCAGTCCAACGGGGCTTATACATATTCTCTTTCTTTTTTTCAATCCTTTATTATTCAAATTGAGCATGGTTTTAATTTGCGATTCTTTGGTTATGGATACCCGAACGTAAATTGCCGTACTTCTATTCATGTCATACAATCACCTGCCTTACCTACATTATTGTACAAAAGCCAAATAGCGTAGCCAATAAGCTACGCTATTTGATATCTTGCCAATATTTCCACAACTATTTGGTTGACCTGCTCTTCGATGACCCTGCTCTGTTTTGCCGTTTTCCGCTCGTCGGAAGGTAATACGCAAGATCTGCCGAGTTCTTCTGTTGCCATTCATAGTTGTCACCTCGATACATCATACGAGGTGATCAGACTGTCATTTGCTTACATATCCGATAGACTTCATTGTTCAAGAAACATCATCCAGCAATCTTTTTGAAGGAAAATGATCGATTCATGTCGAAATCTTGATGATTAAAAAATAAGTAAGGCAGGTTTACACCTTATGTCTAACGCTCCAACTTTATTTACCTTTTTTTCGGGTGCTGGATTTCTCGACCTCGGATTTGAAGATAGCGGCTACAAGGTTTCTTTTGTAAATGAATATCACAAGCCGTTTATGGATACGTATATTCACTCCAGGCGGGCGCTTCAACATCCCGAACCCGAATTTGGATACCATCTAGAGGACATATCCGTCTTCACAGAAGAACCCAATAAAGACGAGCTTAGCAAAATGGTTCGTGCGTGCAGGGCTAGAAATGAGCTGATCGGTTTTATTGGTGGACCTCCATGTCCTGATTTTTCAGTAGGCGGGAAGAACCGAGGTAGCGAAGGGGAAAACGGAAAGCTGACGGCAACATACGTCACATTGATTTGTCAACAACAACCCGATTTCTTTGTTTTTGAGAACGTCAAAGGCTTATGGCGAACCAAAAAACATCGCGAGTTTTTCGAAGAGATGAAAGCGATGCTTCGCGAACATGGATACTCTACTACCGAAAGACTCATTGACGCCATGGAATACGGGGTGCCTCAGCAAAGAGAGCGTATTATCTTGATCGGCTTTAAAAACGAGACGTTAAAAAACATGAACATTCCAGTCGAAAACGGGACATCGCTCGATGATGTATTTCCTTGGTTGAACAGAATCAAATACACCAAAGAGCAGTTACAAAGCATTCCCTTCCCGACCCAAGACCCGTTTCAGGAAGATGGCACATTAGGAAAACCTGTTGGTGTTCCAGATGAACTGACGGTGGAATATTGGTTCGAAAAAAATGATGTGTACCAACATCCGAATGCGAATCTTTATTTCCAGCCTCGTGCGGGGCTGGCAAAATTTTTGGTTATTCCTGAAGGGGACGACTCCAAAAAATCGTACAAACGGCTTCATCGCTGGCGGTATTCGCCAACAGCGGCATACGGCAATAACGAAGTTCATTTGCATCCATACAAGGCAAGAAGATTATCTGTATCTGAAGCGTTGGCTATCCAATCCCTGCCAAAAGCCTATACACTGCCGCCAGACATTACCCTCTCCAACGCCTTTAAGACTGTTGGAAACGGTGTACCATACCTTGCATCTAGAGGCATTGCAGAAACGATTTTAGACTTTCTACAATAGATAGAGAAAAGGTGAAAGCATGAGATTGACTGCTGCTGATATTGTCAAAGCAATTGGCTTGCTTCCGCGGGATCGAGCCTACCATTACATCAATCCAAGAACCAAAGGTCAAATCAAAATCATGGATGTCGTATATCCCGAAGGCCCCATTTTTATTCGTAGATGCGACCCCTCACAGGGTGAAAGTTTCAGCAATGTAAAGGATGAACCAATGTCATCCCAGATGATATGGCGCATCGCAAATGCCTTTCTGCCTAATAGTGCCATCAACTTTGACCGTGTCTTGGGAGCAAGCTACAATACTCGTTCGGTCTTAGAGGCATTGATGGCGCATACACCTCAGTTTTATTTTTGTTACCCAGGAAGAATTCAGGTCATTAATTCTTCGTCAAAAATACGACAGGGTCATAAACATTTGATGTGGTGCCCTGACAATCCGCACGAAATGAGTGTCATGAAACAAATTGAAACAGACATGGTAATATCCGAAATCCCAAACGAAGTAGTGTATGATGCCCTTGGATTTCCTGCTGACGTTTTGGTGGGAAATGCAAATGACATTCAAGTTAAGAGAAGACATACCCAGATGCAAATTGCGCTGATTGAAATTGGACAACAGCTCAATTTCCGTACGTGGATCGCCCAGAATGATAAGGGGATTACTTACAAGAATCAAAAGATCGGTGAAATGCAGAGTGTTGTCGCTTCCCTCCGAGACGAGAAACTGATGGCTGCATTCGAGGATGCCTATCGCGCTGCACTGCTCATTGACTGTATCTGGTTCAAGAATGGCAAACTGATGCCTGCTGTCATCGAGGTAGAACACAGTACAGGGGTAACGAGTGGTCTTACACGCATGAAAGGGTTGCAAGATGCCCTCCCTTTTTACAACGATACTCGTTATGTCATCGTAGCACCTGACGAAGATCGAGACAAAGTGATTCGAGAAGCAAATCGCCCTCAATTCCAGTCTTTAAAAACGAGGTACTTCCCTTACTCGGCAGTCGAAGAACTATACTCCTTGTGCAAAAAGAGGAAAATTCGGGGAATCACGGACGAGTTTTTGGATTGTTACATGGAACCCATCACAGAACTTCTTGCTTAAAAACCAAGAGCCTACCAGTACGGTAAGGCTCTTGGTTTTTTATATGCCATAGGCTCTATCATCCCCGCCAAATAGCTTACGAATCTGTCCATACGCCCGAACTTGAACGTTAGGAAAAACAACGTGATTCTGATTCCGTTCATGATGTTCGATCGCACACGGTATATCAAGTTCGTTTAACACCGTTGTTTTGTGTGCTCTATCACCCCATGTAACCAAGTAATAAACAGGAAAAAATAATATTCCTTAGTGAAGACAAATCAACAAGATGGAATTTGGAAAAGTGAATTAGGCGTCAACGGTAACTTTGATTCCCCAGACAGTCCAATCAATGTGATAATAATAAGATGGCCGAAAGCGTCTCGCTTGTGATCACGGTCGATAATGGCTCAAGTGCGCACTCAGCTATGGTAACGGCCAAGCGAAGAGGAATTAATGTGATCGTCACTGATCATGAGATATTGGCGGATCATCCTGAGACCTATTGGATAGATCATCCCTATCGATGGTCTTTCATTATCATTGCTATCCTAATCATTCACCATTCTTAATCGGCGGGTTAGTTGGATATATAGCAAGGAAAGGCATATTTAGAAGAATACAAGTTAAACTAAAGAAGGAAAGAATATTTCGAGTTTTAAAATATTGTATTTTTTGTCATATAAAGGTAACCTCTAAATAAACCGAAATATTAGGAGATGATAGAAAATGAAAAGATTAGCATCTGTAGCTTTATCAATTTTTTCACTCTTTGCCATTGTTTCATCAGCGAGTGCCGTATCACCTCATCCCGTACAATCAAATGTTACAGCTCCAGTCACTGTCACGAAGCTTGTTATTGAAGAAGATATCCCTCGTTACTTCTATCCTGGTGACTATGCTCCGATTTGGGTAACTGCATTTTTTTCAGACGGCACATCTAAGGTTGTGTCAAATGAAGTTAACATACTTGAGGAAGCAGCATGCGAGTACATTAAACAGCCTAGAACTGTATATGCTATGGTTAAAGCGACACATTCTACAGGATCGGATGTTGGATGGTTTACTGTTGAGTACGGTGGCGTAGAAAAGACAATCTATTTTAGTGTTCGATAAGAAATGAAACCAGAGTCCTTCAGTAATATAGAAGGACTTTTTTGTTCCCCTCCCCCTGCCGCCTCTGCCTCATACCGATTTATACAAATGGGATTTCAAAACACATAAGATCATTCCAATCAGTAATAAGTGAAACCGTATATCTTTATTCGCCAAACAGCATCCGGTGTGTCTTAGTTTTCAAAGGGCACACCGTTTTCATTGTTTCTGGACAAACTCGCGAAAGGTCTCTTTGGAAGTTCAAGAGCATTCAGAACCTCCCCATTTAACAAATCGTGTGGTTTTTAAAAAATTGAAATAAGTTGTAACAAATTACCATTAGCTTCGTCCTTAAAATGTAAGCAAGATCAGTATTAGAATCGGAGGTAATTCATTTTGAACAAAAAACTTTTTAAATCTGGAAACTTACTAGTTGTTCTGCCTCTCTTATTTGCACTTTTAATTCCTGCAAGTTTCTTTCTTGACCCATTACCAGCCCAAAGAAATGAATTTGACTGGAAATTACAAGCCGGTTCTGCCAATGGAATTGTATCCAAAACTCCAATTGATGTAGCGAGCGGTTTGTTTTACAATGGTAGGCCGTTACGGAATGCATTAGTAAAAGTAACTTACTTTGACAATAACCAAAATGTGAGCATTGTAATGCAACCTTATGAGGATGGATATGAAGGGATAATTTTCTTCCAAGAATCAGGAAAATATACCCTTCGATTTACTGTAGAAAAAGGAAATATTATAGGCTCAGAAGATTGGGAAATTGATGTAAAAGAGTAAGAATCAATGTCTCTTCTTACACTTCTCGGTGAGAAGTGTTTTTTAAATTTTCATAATTACCGTTTTGTTAATAACCATTGAACTCAGGCATTTGATCGAGCTACCACTGCTGCATGGTCTCTACTACGATCTGGTAGTCCTCGAAAATCGTGTTCGTTCCGTCGATCCCATACCAGCAGGAATATGATGTAAACGTCTTAATCTTTGTGCAATCCAACATACCCTCCCCTCCCTAACTAATCAGTTAACGTCCGCTTTTTTATGGTAATATACTTGGACTGACCAAATTCGAGGTGAAACAATTGATTTATGCTAAAGTAAAAAACATTATTGATAGATGGGACCCGATTGGGTTAGTTAGTATAGATCCCGAACACGATCATTACCGATTTGAAATAAATAAGATTATTAAACTGCTTCAATCTAGCTACAGCACCCCTGAAGAGTTGGCCAAACATGTAGAAACCATTTTCATCGAATATTTCGATGACGAAATTTATGATCGTCCGTTCGCAGAATGCCTGGATGTCGCTCTCATTCTAATAACAATCGATAGCGATTAACAATGCCCCTTCTAAGTGCTACATCTACCTTTTCCCCCATTCTCTTCATACACTTTTTGATAAATTGCTCTTTAAGAAAGTCCATATACTTGAGGCAGCCCGTCATTACCGATTACATCCCAACAGCCGAAGAGATTCAAGCTCCGTTCAGATCCTATCCCCTTCGACCATCGCCTTCTCTACTTCTTTCTTGTTTGCTATTTATACAAAAGTAAATAAAAGGGCATTTAAACGCAAATGAACATAAAAAAACCCTCCCTTCCGACCAAGGGAAGAAAAGGGAGGCTGGGTGGACTGGGTTCAAATCTCTAGTTCACCAAGTCGAACGAGTTCGACTACTGCCTGAGATCGACCTTTGACACCTAATTTTTGCATGACATTACTAATGTGATTGCGCACAGTCTTTTCGCTGATGAAGAGTTGTCCGGCAATCTCTTTGGTTGTCTTATCTTGGACCAAGAGTTCAAACACTTCTCTTTCGCGATTCGTTAACAACGGCTTGGTTTGGTCGCTACCCTTCAATCGTGCCACCCCTCCTTGTGGGCTCTACAGGAACAAGGTTGAGGGATTACAGAGTCACCTTATCCTATGATGGGGGGTGGGTGATGGTGCCGGAATTTCAAGGATTTTAGGCTTTTGCCTTACATCCTATTCAGAAAATGGGCAATGGGTTCCGAACACCGCTGAGAAACCTCTTCGACATCCGCCGTGAATTTTTCCGTTCGAGACGACGATGGCCGCCAGTTGTCCCCCGTTCAGATCGCGACGAGTTCGCCTCGCCTGATGAGATTGCCATCGGAACCCAAGGCCAACACCGCCCCCGACACTCCAGTCTATTCACCCGACACATATACTGCTCCCTACAAATCGACTTCCATTCCATTATTTTTAATCGGATCAACCAAAAATGCCCTTGATTCGTAAAAATCAAGGGCACCACAACTTAAATAAATGGTGTACGATTATACGTTTGCTCGAACTTGTCACGCAAACCTTTGGCCAACAAGCTAAACGATCCAATGGCGATCATGAATGCCCCCAATGGTACGAGAAAAATCCACGTATAGTTACTGTAAATAAAGCCTCGATAAGACCCAAGCAGTCCTGCCCATTCGTGTGTAATAGAATGATACAGAAGCGGGTCAAAGGTCATTTTCGTACCACCGACAAACAGGTCAAATATACCAAGAAGCCCCATCAAGGTCATGACGGCGATCATTTCTGTCACCAAGATGATAATGAGCTGTTCCTTCAAATGTGGCAAGATGTGGCGAAAGACGATTTGATTCCGGCCTGCTCCCAGTGCAATGGCAGCCAAAACGTATTGTGATTCTTTAATTTGTTCGGTCATTTGACGCACAGAAGAGGCTACAGAAGGGGTTCCAAGAACAGAGACAAGCCCAATGAAAATCAGCACGAGCGTGAACGTCGGCAGCTCGGAATTCACATTGATTCCTCGCAAAAGAAAATACACGGGAATAAACACAGGCATATAGCTCCATGCATTTTCAATCGCCATCCACCAACGCTGTTCTTTATCTTGGATGCCGATATAAAGTCCAATCCATGTACCAAGTAACACGCGAATAAATGCGATCGCAAGGGTAATAAAAACGGTGTATGGCGCTCCATGGAGCAAGAGGGTCAGTAAATCATACCCCCATTTGTCCGTGCCGAGTAAATGTTCCTCTGACGGCGGAAAGGGCGGTGAGACCATGACTTTTTTACCGTTCACAACCTCGTGACGCATCTTCGCTTGATATTCCAGATCATAGGGAGCCAAGTAAGGCCCCGCCACAGCGATCACGATCAGAAGGAACACGAAAATACTGCCTAGCCATAAAGAAAAATGGAATCGTTTTTTCATCAAAAAACCTCACTTATCCCTCATGCTGAAAAGTGACCAGCTGCTTAAATAAATGGGGTACGACTATACGTCTGTTCGAATTTATCACGCAATCCTTTGGCCAATAGACTAAAGGAACCGATTGCAAGCATATAAGCAGCAAGTGGAATCAGGAAAATCCACGTGTAATTCGTGTAGACAAAGCTTCGGTAAGTCCCGAGCAGTCCTGCCCATTCATGTGTGGTCGAGTGATACTCAACAGGGTCATAGTACATAGTCGTGCCGCCTACAAATAGACCAAAAATCCCGAGAAGCCCCATCAACGTCATGGTGGCGATCATCTCTGTCACCAGGACAATGACCAGATGCTCCTTCAAATGCGGCAGGATGTGGCGAAAGATGATCTGATCCCGCCCAGCCCCCAGCGAAGTCGCAGCCAAAACGTACTGGGATTCCTTGATTTGCTCCGTTTTTTGACGGATGGACGCAGCTACCGAAGGCGTCCCAAGCACTGCCACTACCACTACGAAAAACAACACGAGCGTAAACGTTGGCAATTCGGGATTGATATTGATTCCTTTCAATAAAAAATAGACAGGAATAAATATGGGCATGTACCCCCAGGCGTTCTCTATCGCAATCCACCAACGCTGCTGCTTGTCCAATATCCCAATATACAGACCGATCCATGCTCCAATCAATAATCGCAATAACGCAATCAAGAGCGTAATAAAAATGGTGTAAGGTGCCCCGTGGAGCAGTTTTGTAAGCAAATCATAGCCCCATTTATCCGTACCCAACAAATGCTCGCCTGAAGGTGCCAAAGGAGGCGAAATGATCACTTGCTTCCCGTTTACCATCTCATTGCGAACTTTCACCTGGTAATCGATGTCATAGGGGGCCAAATAAGGTCCGGCTACACCGATAATCATTAGAAAAAATACCAAGATACAACCTAGCCATAAAGCCCAATTGAACCGTTTCCTCATACCATACCCTCACTCATTCCAAAAGAAGTCTGGGCTATTTATACACAACCGCGCGTTCAATCACATACAGAATGAGACGAATCAATACATAGACCAAAATGGATAGCAAAATAATACCTAAAAGTCCCATGACAGCAGCATTGAATTCGTAACCGCCATCTTTACTAAAAATAAAGCGAGTCAATCCTACGACGTTTAATAAGTACTCAACAATAAACAAGTTGGCTACCGTAATGGCAATCGTCTTCTTTAAATCAGCAATGAGAAACGGCTTGATATTTTTATAGACGTGGTGAATGAGAACATGCCAAATCCCCATCCCCTTGGCAAGTGCTGTTTTAATGTAGTCTTCGCCGCCGATTTGTACATACTTCAGGCTGACAACCTTCATGAGGAAAATCGTTGGTCCAATTGACAGTAACGTGATCGGAAACCATGTACTCTCAGAGTCACTTATAGGTGACAGGGTGATAATTCGAATGTTCGTCAGCTTGTAAAATCCGACAGCACCCACAATCGAAACAACAATTAGGATAAAGTCAGGAATCGTGGCAAGCAGATTCAAAACCTTTTGAAATTGACGTACAATCCGAAAGCGCTGCAATAGCAATCCAAAAATAATACTAGCAAGGACTGCGACACCAACACTTGCAAACAGTAGTTCAAAGGAGCTAATTGCAAATGGGAGGATATCCTCAGCGATGCTCCTTTCCGTTTGCCCCGAATAATAGGTTCCGAGGGAGCCCTCTGCAATCTGCTGAATCAGATATACCGTATGAACTACGATATTTCCCGGTTCGAACACGATTTCTTCCTCTTGCGTATATAGCATGAACGGCCCACCGCAAACGACGATAACTAGGAAAAACATCCCAATTAATTGTTTTACATAGGTCAAGCTCTCATACCCCCTTACTATTTCCAACAATACACTATCTATTAAAAATCATCCAGACAATAGAAAATATTTTATTTTTTTATTCTATTCAAAAAGAAATAAAAAAGTGGCTGAGCAGGATAGCCTGTCAACCACTTCTCCATTCTTGGGACAGTTGATTCGAAAAAGATGATAGCTGATCGACTACTTCGTAGAAGAAGTAGCTACACGCAGCTGCTCATTTTTCGTGAGAAGATTTTGAATCGAAGCAGTGAAAGGTTTTCTTACTCCGTCTTTCAACCGTGGCACCATTGGAATCATCTGATACACCTCCTTTCTGACAATATCTTCTTAAGAATAGCATTTTTCCTTATTTATCGTCAATTACGGCTCCCAGATAGGAAGCGAGTTGATTGATTTCGGCCATGTAGATGTTTTCTTGTCCGTAATAGCCCTCCTGCTCCCCTGCAACCTGTGCAAATTTCGAATAGAGCCGGTTCAGATAGGCATGACTAGCATCTGCACGAAAGGTCACTTGTTTCACGTGTTCATTTTCTTCTTGGACCTGTCTGATCAGATGGCGAAAGCCTTTCAGAAATACCCTGCTCCTTCGATATTTTTCTGCAACGATGACTGAATGGATATAGCAAATTTCGCCCTCTGGGTCTGGTTGCCTTTCTGCTGTCATGTATTGATAGTGGCCCCATCCGACCACTTTACCGCGCTCGTCCTCTATCAGGATCAAATGAGAATCCGGGAGGAACGTCAAAATATGAATGAGCGTGTCACTAAGGGAAAACATACGACTAAATTCCAATCGATTGCGCATAAAGAATAGCGTGAACTGGGCAAAATCATTGTCACTGGTACAACTTCTAAATTGGACATGCATCCTTTGCACACTGCCTTTCTTTTTCTGTTCGTTAGCGTATTAGCTGTTGGGCGTTTTTGCCAATCGTCGAGTATTGGGACGTGATGTACTGGTATACCTTCAAAGGTAAGGTCAAAACAACACAAGAAGTGAGAGCCGTCACCGTTGTTGTCTGTAAAGCACCCGCTAGGTCTGTTTCTCCAAAGTGATCGCCGTCCTCCAGAATCGCAAGTCGAATCTGCTCCTCAAATTCAGCAGATGTTTGGGAAACTTCTACCTTTCCGCGTGCAAGGATATGAAACTTTTCTGCTGCTTCTCCTTCCCGAATGATCGTCTGTCCAGCAGTAAACGTCTCGGTATGGAAAAGATGCAAAATATCAGACACGTCGACACCTAGAACATCCATAACACCTTCTGGGCTGGCCACCACACTTTGTTTCTCCCATAGCCTTTTGTAATAACCCCGCTTTTGCAACAGTTGAGAGTGTGTCCCTTGCTCCACTAGTTCCCCGTGCTCCAACACAAATATTTGATCCATGTCCGTTATCATTGACAAACGATGTGTCACCGTAATGACAGTCCGATCGCTGGAAAGCTTCGCAAAGGTCTTGTTAATAGAAGCCTCTGAAATGGGATCGAGAGCAGAAGTTGCTTCATCTAGAATGAGTAGAGAAGGATTACGCAGAATCGCTCGAGCAATGGCAAGTCGCTGCCTTTGTCCCCCAGACAGGTTGCTTCCCCCATCCAAAACAAGTGTTTCGTACTTGTCTGGTAGACTCATGATATAGTCATGGATCTCCGCTTGCTGTGCAGCCATCCTCAGCTCATCGTTGGTCGCATCGAGTTTGCCGAGCCGGATGTTTTCGGCTAATGTTCCGTGAAAAAGAAAGTTATCTTGAAAAACGACCCCTACATGGTTGCGGAAGGCTCCCCGATTATATTCATCGAGTTTTGTGCCGTTTATCTCGATATGACCAGAAATAGGTTCATAAAAGCCTACTATCAGCTGAACGATCGTGCTTTTTCCAGACCCGCTGGAGCCAACAATGGCAACTTTTGTCCGAGCCGGAATCTGCATGCTGACCTGATTGATAGACAACTGATTTTCCTGATAGCCAAACGTAACATTTTTTACGGACACTTCAGTCATACGCAAATCGAGCGGATCTGCTGTAGAATGGTCGACTTTTTCACTAGGTTCATCCAGTACCTTGTGGATTCGTTCCATACTGACTTGTGCATCTGTAATCAGAGGGAGCATAAAGGTCAGATTAAACACTGCATTCCCCATCGACGTATACATGGTGAAAAAGGCGACAAGCGAACCGACAGAGATTCGCCCGGTGAGTGCCAGATAGGAACCAAAGCCAATGATCGTAAAGTTGATGAGTAGTAAGCATAGCGCAGGAATTCGCTCCAGCTTCGCTGCCATCAGATTTTTGCGATAGTTGCTGACCATCAGCAATTTGAGTCTTCCATTAAATTTATCGATCATGACATCTTGCAGGTTGAATCCCTTGATGACCATTTGCGCTTTCGTATTTTCCTGAACATCATTCGTCATAGCTGCGAGCTGTTCTTTGTATGCGGCATTGACGGCATGGGCACGTCGGCCAAGCAAATAAGGACCTGTAAAGATCAAGATTGCTCCCACCAAAATACACAGCGCCATCACCCATTCTAAGTAAAACAAAACTATCGTACTAATCGTCACGACCACCAATGACTGAATACCCGTCGTGAAGAGAATGGCCAATGATCTGTCAATGACAGGCAAATCCACTGAAAAGGAAGAGACCAGTTCACCCGAACGCGTTTTGTGGAAATAGCTGACCGGCAAATGCTGCATATGCGCAAACAGTTTTTGCCGCAAATCATTTTGAACACGTGCATTTAGCTTTGCCAGCACATAATCACTGATCATTCCAGCACTGACACAGATAAACCCGCTAATCGCCAATACGATCATGATGACTGTGAAAATGTGCATATTTTTGGGAACAATCGCTTTGTCAATGATCATCTGGAAACTAAGAGGTGCCAAGGATAAAAAAAGCAGATCAAGTGCAAGCGTGAGGAAAAAAAGGAAACTCAGGAGCTTATAGGGGCGTATGTAGCCAAACAGTTTTTTGATGACGAACAGCATCGTAACGTCTCCTTCTTGGATTAGAAAAATGGTTCATGTTGAAACCTGGCTGCATAGGATTGCCAAGCAAAAAACGATGCGCGATATTCATCCAATGGACCGTTTGCCGTTTCCACAGAAGCTACTCGTTCTGCAATCTTGGTAAACAATTTCCGTAAAGAGTCTTCCGAGGAAGTCCAGAATCGAAACTCCTTCACGTCCTCCTCCATATAGGCAATATATTCGGTTACATACTGAAGAGCGTGCAAAAAAAGGCGACTGCTGCGATACTGTTCTAAAAAATAGACCACCTGAATTTGAACGATATGCTTGTCTTCGTACTGATTTTCACCTGTCCCGTAAATGTACGAAAAAGCACCGATCACTTCATCGTCATCGTTGAAGCAAAGAAATGCTTTCCCCTCCATTAAAACGGGACTCGCCAGAAAACTGAGCGCCACAGGAAAGGAATATGGCATGCGGAGCTGGTCGTAGTTTTCCAATAAAAAGGCCATGTATTTCTCATAATACATCTCAGCTGAACAAATCGAGAAGTAATGATCCATCTCTTTCCATCCCTCCTTTGAATGATGATGTGTAGCTACGTATCCTTCACAAAAAAGACGGCCATTAGCCGCCTCTATCTTATCACAATAATTTGAATATCCAGTCTGCCCATATCATGGAGATCGAGCGGTGCAGTCAATGCTGTCCCTGCCATGCCTTTCAAGTCATGCTGGTGTAAAAATAAGGGCGGGGTAATGTCTACAAGAACACCTCGATTGGACAAAAGCGTACTCGCATTCCCGGAAATCATGTTCCCCAACTCGGAAATGGCGCTTTTTCCGAGCTCATCCATCTCTTGCACGGGATAGCCGCCCATCATGGCCGAGACAATGCGCAAAGCCAATTCCTCTTGCAGACCGAAAAAGACCTCACCTTGTAATTGACCTGTCATTCCGATTCGAATCCATGTATGGCCTTCTACATGGCTCCATTCTCTTTCAGCTAACTCTCCACGCGAAATGTCGACATTGCATACTTGTTGAATCACGGACGAAGCTGATTCAAGAAATGGATCAAGGTACTGGACTATCATCTGCATTCTCTTCCTTTCCCGGGCAATTCACTCTTAGAGGTTGTTCAAAAAGTACGTAGTAGTACTGGAAGCCTATTGGACATCGAAAAAGGTGCTGAAAAGACGACTTTTTGACGTACTCGTATAGGACTATCATAATGTCGACTTTTGGCAGATGCAATAGGATTACGAAAACTTCATAGGCATAAGGTCACGAAAACAGGGTGTGCTGGGAAAATAATCCTCTACTTTTGTCTCGTGACGAATGGTATAGATGGCCGTGCACGTTCGCAAGTCTAATATTTCTACACCGATCTCATGCTTACTCAATTGCCACATCGGAAGCTGGAGGCGATCAAAGGCAAAAACAGTATCTCCAAATGCCAAGCACTCTTGTATACAGCGGACAGCATCGTAATGTTCGTCGGCCTCAAGCAAATGAACGGGCTCCAAACCGAATTGTTCGATCAGATGAATGCGATCCCACAATTGCTCTGCCACACGCTTCCTTCTGGCGGTCCTTCTCGGTGATAGCACAGGGTACTCTCTCGTAACATATTCCCACATGATCCCGTGGTAAAACATCGAATAGAATCCTCCCACAAAAATTTGGCCCGGCAATAGCCTTCTATCTGCTACTGACGGGCCCGCTATCCTATTTTTTCTTTCCGACGACGTTCATCTCCGCTCGGGCTTCCCTACCCAGTGCATCAGTCGCAACAACCGTCAGTTTTTGCTTGCCTTCCTCTACCTCATGAAGCACCAGGCGAAATAGCCCACGATCATTCGCGTTGGTCTGAAAGCTTTTTGATCCATAGTTGATTTGGAGGTTAACAGCACCAGCACCTGTCACCTTCCCTTCGATGGGCAGCGCTTCACCTTCCTGCCCTTCTAGCTGTTTGTTCGGCAGCTGGATCGTCGGAGCTGGCACTGTTCGCGCCTTGTAGGATATACGCTGCTCCCCATTACTTATGACGACCGACCCTGCATTGGCATCGACATACGCATACACCAGCAACATGCTTTGATTGCCTGCACCGTCTTTGCCTTCAAGCAAAATGCGATTCTCTCCCTGCTTCATACTCAAAATTTGCGTCACGTATTTTTGCGCAGGGATTTCCAATTGCTCTTCTTCAAAGTAGGACACGATTTGCCCATTGATGCTTACCTGACCTTTATAGGTTTGATCTCTGTACATGAAGCGGACTGGAACCAGCATGTTCTTGGTTGCTGCATCGAATTGTACGTCTTCACTGCCATCGTTGATCAATTGCAGTGTCGGAGGACTCGTATCGACGATGACCCGTTGCGTGAATTGGCGCTTGTTTCCATACATATCCATTGCACTGTACATCACATAATTGAGTCCTTCCGTTAATCGCAGGATGGTTTCAAATGATCCATCCGTCGCCAGCTTTACAGGCGTTTTGTTAATCGACAAGCGGACTCTGTCCATCATATCCTCGCCTGTTACTTTGCCCCTGAAGGCTACATCCGGCTGCTTGGATATTTTCAGATAAGGAAACAAATCATCCGGAAACTCCACAAATGGCGGAGTACTGTCACTTTTCCCGTTAATATGCGCCACGCTGATATTCCCTGCATAATCATACGCGACTACACTCATTTTTTTATCTGGCTGATTAATGAGTGTGCTGGACACTTTTGGAGAATAGGGGCCTCCTACCCTCTTGCCGTTTACATAAAGGAAATAGGCTTGGATATCTTTATCGCGGCTGCTCCACTGAACCCGGTTTCCTGACACAGAAGCTGTAATCACAGGAGCTTTTGTATCCACGCGGATGGGGAGTGTCATCGTTTGCCAATTGGCATTGCGGTCGTCTATTTTGGCCTTAATGGAGAATTGGTACTGTCCATCAGGTGCCTGTATATAGGCGCCTTTTTGTGGTGAAAAGATCTTTCCGTCCCAGCTCCACGCTTCCTTTTCTGTATAATAGTATGGCGTCCCCAGCTTGGATTGGTCGTACTTGCTCACCTTTTCATCACGCACAAGAGTGCGAATCGGCTTGCCTGACTGATCTGTTACTTCGACGATAATATGACGGGCATTGCGCAAAAAAGTAATCGAAGGAGCAGCGACATCGTAATGCCCATCCCCGTTTGGCGAAAAGGCAATATGATTGGGATCGATTTTCGCACCGCCATCGGCTTTGACACCTGTAACACCTAGATAATCCCGATAGCGCCATTTGTCATTGCGTTTATCGTGATACCAGCTCGTCTTGACACCTGTTCGTTTTTCCTGACTTTCTGCCTCCCATACGGGCTGATCCATTATCTTTGGTTCATCCCAGTCCCCGTAGAAGCCATAAAACGGCGTGCGCAAAGTAGGCAGCTCTTTATCATCTGGTTGAAAGGAAATAAATCCTTCTGCAAATTGATTGCGTGCGGAGCCTGTCGGAATCGTGAGCGTTACCTTCACTTCCTCTAACTTCCCCGGCGCAACGGTAATCTTAGGAGCGGAAAATTGCAGGTCTGCCCCCTCCAAAAGGGTATCTGTCAGCATATTGATCCCGTTTTTGCGTAAGTCAGTCATGACACCAAACTCATTTTGTAGCTGATACGTAATTGGCTTTTTACCAAACTTGTTATTAATAAATAGAGAAAAGGTCGTTGAATTCCCAATCTCTCCTAACGAGACACCTGCTTTTCCTTTTGCATTCACAACAATGGCTGGCGTCTTGATCGCTTTTGCGATTTGCATCAGGCCTGCCCCTTGAACCCGTGGGCTGTAAGGAACTTTTTTTGCTTTCTCTTTATCCGCTGCGGGTATGCTGATTTGCGGATCGATAATCGGTTCTGCTGTATTCATCGCCGCGGCCTTCAACGTATCGACAAGCGATTTGCCTTGCAGGTTCCGCCCTTGCTTGAGATAACCTTGTTTCAGCAAAGCCATCCCGCCCGCCACATGGGGCGTTGCCATTGACGTACCACTTTTCACGGCATATTCTGACTCTCGCGTGAGTGACAAGATGCCTCCACCTGGAGCAGCAATCTCCGGTTTGAACTGCAAATCGGGTGTTGGTCCCCATGATGAAAAAGCCGAGATCGTTCCTCCATCTGGATAAGGCATTGGATTTTGGCCATATTCACCGTTAAATGAGATCGTCACTTTCTTGCCTTTTTTAATCGCTTGCGCCATTTGCTCGCCCATGTGCTTCAAGACAGAAACAGCCGGGATTTGCTTGGCATGCTCCGCACTGATAATGAGTGGTCCCATTTCATTGTTGTAGATAACAGCACCAACTGCTCCTGCTTCTTTGGCGAGGCGTAGCTTATCGTCGAATGAAATGTCGCCTCGCTCGAGCAATACCACCTTATCTTTTACGGAAACATTGTAGTCTTCCTTCTTCCCTTTCCCCATATAGACAAGCGGATACGGCTTCATCAGTGTCATGACCGGGTTTATCGCACCCCCGCCTTCCACATAGCCCGATAAATACACGACTTTCTCCATACCGGGTACCCCTTGCACCGTAAAGCTATAGCCAGCCAGTGCTGTAGCGTTAACAGAAGCAACCGAAAACGCATCAGGACTCAAGCCTGGAGAACCGATCATGGCGATATCTGGATTCTGTGCTCGTACCTTATCACTGCCGAAATACGCATCATTGCCGGCGGCTGCCACAACTACGATCCCATTATCGACTGCTCGCTTCACAGCCATTTGCTCCACATTTGTTTCATCCACATAGCCCGCTGAGGAACCGAGACTCAGGTTGATGACATCTGCTTTTTTCGTAATGGAATCATTGATCGCAAATAAAATCGATTCACCTAGCCCAGGAACCTCGCTTTGATAATTGGAAAATACTTTTTGGCTGATGAGCTGGGCTTCAGGAGCAACTCCTTTTACTTTTCCGTTCGCCCCAATAATTCCCGCCACATGGATACCATGCTGAGATTCCGATACGTCTTCCGTTGTTTGCGTACGGTCAGCCCAGTTAAAGCCAGGGATCACCTTCTGGGAAGAGCCTGACTTTTGCATGGCTGAACGCTTATCATGTGGGACAGGGAAATCGGGATGGCGCGGATTGACTCCCGTATCGATCACGGAAACGAGCATCCCTTCCCCTTTTACCCCCGCTTCCTCCCAAGCCTTCGTTGCCTCAATCATTTCCAGCGAATCGACAGGCGCAGATTTTAATTGCTCACCTCGCAGTAGCAGTTCTTGTCGTTGCCATTCATCTGCCTTCGTTTTATATTCCTTGTCCTCGTTGCCTGTATGTAATGGCTTGTGCATTTCCGCGAGATCCTGCAAAATCTGTGTACGAATGGTCGCTGTTCCTTCAAACGCTGTTGTGCTGACAGTCGTTGCGGGAAGCAAAGCCAATATCAATCCAATGCTGCATACCTTTTTCTTCATCGTTTGCCCCCTTGCTGGAAGTCATTCCATTATGTTTTCAGTTTTCACTAGGAATCGCTTGGGTATTCCCTTCTTTTCGCGAAGGTTGACAAACGAAGTATTTTCAGCCTATATTTAAGTGCGTTAAATATTACATATCAAATATTCCCGATAACGAAGAAATAGATCAAATAAGGAGACGATACGAGCATGCCCTCCCCCTTAACAGATACGCTTGAGCGCCTGCAGGAGGCGTTTCGTACCATTATGCGCACCATGGGAACGCAATTAGCCGAACCTGTCTCTGGTTTAACTGGCCCGCAATTCTACATTCTTCATCAGTTGGAACAGAAGGAAAAATGCACCGTTGGAGAATTGGCTGAATCAATGGGGGTCAAACCAAGCGCCATCACAGCAATGATCGACCGTTTGGATAAACACGGTTTCGTCGCCCGTGATCGTGATGAGGAAGATCGCCGAGTGGTATACATCAGCTTGCGCGATTCTGGCAAAAAAATTCTGCAAGTAGCCAAGCAGAATCGAAGAGAAAAACTAAATAAAATGTTCTCTCACCTCAGCGAGGATGAACTTCAGCAGTTCGTCAGCATCTTTGAAAAGCTGGCGATGGCAGCGGTTATCGAGACGGATTGAATAAACTCATTGTACGTTGCTATTGTGGTGGGGAGAAAACAGGAGAAAACGCTCAGCTTCTTGTCCCACCCGCTGGGGGATTCACTGCCCGACTCCATGCAAAAAGCGAAACCGCGTCCAAAGTAGTCCTTTCAGGATGCTTCTCAGAGGTGGACGCTTAAGAACGTGTTTCGCTTTTTGTATGGAGTCTCGGTCGGTGTACCAAAGATCTTCGCTTTTTCTCCTGTTTCCTCTACGATCTTTCCGTGTTAAACGGGTTTTAAAATCCTTTAAAGAATGAAGAACGTAATCAGTCACGATAGAGAAGAATATTTCCAGACGTAGCGACTTGTGGAGTCCTACCCAGCGGAGAAGGGATTTGCGGGCAACAGAAACGCAACGTGCCCACGCGACGAAGCGGCTACCACTTTTGCGTTTCCCCGCAAATCCCTTCGGAGCGGACAGTCTCAACCCCCAGCAGGACGGAGCCTGGAGCCTAGACTGGAAATATTCTTCTCTCCACTACAGCGACATTGAAAAAAGGCGTGCATTCCGGATCACCGGTGCACGCCTTTTCTATTGCAAACAATTAGGAGAAGAAGAACTTCTTCACTGCATGTTTGGTTGTTTCTTTGTTCATATGAGCGATCGAAGTTGTGAGCGGAATACCTTTTGGACATGCTTGTACGCAGTTTTGCGAGTTACCGCAATCACCGATACCGCCATCTTCCATCAGGGCTTCCAGACGCTCATGCTTGTTCATCATACCCGTTGGATGCTGGTTGAACAGACGAACCTGCGAAATCGCGAACGGACCGATGAACTCAGCCTTCGCATTCACGTTCGGGCAAGCTTCCAAGCAAACACCGCACGTCATGCACTTCGAAAGCTCGTACGCCCATTGACGCTCAACTTCCGGCATGCGAGGACCTGGTCCCAGATCATGCGTACCATCGATTGGAACCCACGCTTTTACGCGTTTCAGCGCATCGAACATGCGGCTGCGGTCAATCGACAAGTCACGTTGTACAGGGAAGGTGCTCATTGGCTCAAGACGAATCGGCTGTTCCAGCTTATCTACCAGTGCCGAGCAAGCTTGGCGCGGTCTTCCGTTAATAACCATCGAGCACGCACCGCATACTTCTTCCAAGCAGTTCGATTCCCAGTTTACTGGAGACGTTTTTTGACCTTGTGCGTTGAGTGGATTACGTTGAATCTCCATCAAAGCACTGATCACGTTCATACCAGGACGGTAAGGAATCTTGAACTCTTCCTTGTACGGAGTGCTGTCAGGGCTATCTTGACGAGTGATAATCAAATGAATCAATTTTTCTGCCATGATCAGTTTCCTCCTCTCTTATTTCTTGTCAGACGTATAGTCACGCTTACGTGGTGCGATCAGGGATACGTCGATGTCTTCATAGTAGATTTCAGGCGCAGTCGTTTCAGCATTGTACTTCGCCATTGTCGTCTTCATGAAGTTCTCGTCATCACGCTCTGGGAAATCAGGCTTGTAGTGAGCACCACGGCTCTCGTCGCGCTTGAGCGCACCGATCGTGATCGCACGGGACAGTGCGAGCATGTTCCACAGATGACGGGTAAACGCCGCACCGGAGTTGCTCCATTTATTCGTATCGTTGATGTTGATTTTCTTGTAGCGTTCCATCAGTTCAACGATCTTATCATCCGTTTTTTGCAGACGGTCGTTGTAACGTACTACCGTTACGTTGTCAGTCATCCACTCACCCAGTTCCTTGTGGATCAGGTAAGCATTTTCTGTTCCGTCCATTTTCAGGATGCTGTCGTATTTCGCTTGCTCTTGGCTAGCAAAACCGTCGAAGAGCGTGGAAGACAGATCATCAGAGGATTTGTTCAAGCCTTTGATGTACTCGATTGCTTTTGGACCTGCTACCATACCGCCATAGATAGCGGACAGGAGGGAGTTCGCACCCAAACGGTTTGCACCGTGCTGAGAGTAATCGCACTCACCTGCTGCAAACAGACCAGGGATATTGGTCATTTGATTGTAGTCTACCCACATACCGCCCATGGAGTAGTGAACCGCAGGGAAAATCTTCATTGGAACTTTACGTGGGTCATCCCCAACGAATTTTTCGTAAATCTCGATAATACCGCCCAATTTTACATCCAGTTCTTTTGGATCTTTGTGGGACAGGTCTAGGTATACCATGTTTTCGCCGTTGATACCCAGCTTCATATCTACGCAAACGGAGAAGATTTCGCGAGTCGCGATGTCACGCGGAACCAGGTTTCCGTATGCAGGGTATTTATCTTCCAGGAAGTACCAAGGCTTACCGTCTCTGTACGTCCATACACGGCCACCCTCACCACGAGCAGACTCGGACATCAGACGCAGCTTGTCGTCGCCAGGGATTGCAGTTGGGTGAATTTGGATCATCTCACCATTGGAGTAGATAACCCCTTGTTGATACGCCGCAGAAGCTGCAGTACCTGTATTGATAATCGAGTTCGTCGATTTACCGAAGATGATACCAGGTCCGCCTGTTGCCAAAATAACGGCATCCGCACGGAAGGATTGAATTTCACCGGAACGCATGTTTTGCGCAGTAATCCCGCGACAGGTTCCTGTATCGTCCAAAACGGCTCCGAGGAAATCCCAATATTCGTACTTGGTTACCAGACCTTCAGCTTCATAACGGCGTACTTGTTCGTCCAATGCGTACAAGAGCTGTTGTCCAGTTGTCGCACCCGCAAAAGCGGTACGGTGATGTTTGGTTCCCCCGAAACGACGGAAGTCCAACAAACCTTCTGGCGTACGGTTAAACATAACGCCCATACGGTCCAACATATAGATAATGCCAGGTGCTGCATCGCACATTGCTTTAACTGGCGGTTGGTTTGCCAAGAAGTCTCCGCCATATACTGTATCGTCGAAGTGCTCCCATGTGGAGTCGCCTTCCCCTTTGGTATTTACCGCACCGTTAATACCGCCCTGCGCACAGACAGAGTGGGAACGTTTTACCGGAACCAGGGAGAACAGCTGAACAGGAACGCCTTTTTCTGCTGCTTTGATGGTAGCCATCAAGCCGGCCAAACCTCCACCGACAATGATCAGTTTACCTTTTGCCATGAGTTTAGTCCCCCTATCCCTACAAAATGAAAGCCGACATCGCACGCAAGCCGATGAAGGTTACAATTACGAATACGCCCAAAGTCAGGAATGTTGCAATGCGTTGGGAACGCGGCCCAACTGTAATTCCCCAGTGAACCAGGAACGACCACAGTCCGTTGGAGAAGTGGAAAGTCGTGCTAATAATCCCGATTGTGTAGAATACGATCATTGCAGGACTGCTCAAAATGTTTGCCATCATGTCATAATCCACGTGTGCACCCAGTGCTTTTTGGATACGAGTTTCCCAAACGTGCCAAACAATAAAAATGAGGGTAATGACTCCTGTAACGCGTTGCCACAAGAACATTTGGTTTCGGAAGTAACCGAAGTTCCCTACGTTATGCTTCGCTTGGAACGCGATGTAGAGACCGTAAACAGCGTGAAACAGGATCGGGAGGTAGATCAAGGCAAATTCAAGTACTAACAGAAATGGAAGGCTTTCAATGAAGCCTACGGCCTGGTTGAAAGCTTCAGGCCCACGAGTCGCTTGATAGTTGGCTGTCAAGTGGAACACGAGGAAGAGCCCGATCGGAAACAAACCAAGAAGTGAGTGTAGCTTGTGACTGAGAAAGCTATGGCCTTTCGCCATACAATGGTCCCCCTTTCAATGTATGTAACTCTCAATTCTGTGAAAAACGTCAAGCGTCACCGCAAGCAGTCCAAAACGGTTTTCGGCCGTTTTGATAGACCTTTCCCCAATATCCTAACCCATTGCCTCACCCATTAGACATAGCAAAACCGCCACGATCATTTTATGAAGAGCGTCTTGACGCTGTTCACAAAATGACTGCGTTCGCTAGATCACATGAATTTGTCGGAATGTGTCAAAATTCGAGAAAAAGTTGGGCAAAACTTTGACCAAATCCAATTGTACTCTTGTCGACACATAGCGTCAAGACAATCAATGTACTAAATACATTGATAGAATAACTTTGTTTAGTCCAGCTATTTTTTCTATTAAGATGTCATGAATGCGAGTCCCTCCTCATAATCTAGTACAGACAGGAGGGAAGCACATATGAAAGAGAAGGATCAGCTTGCAGCACTGTTGCCGCCAGAGACCATTCCCTATGCGGAAAGAATGAATATGCCCTATCTTGGCTATCATCTTCTACGCGAAACGCTGACTAGCACCCTGCTAGGCGATAGTGAAAACCATATTCTCTATTGGATTGGAAAAAATATGGGCCGCCAAATCCCCATTCAATCTGCAACAGGCCCGATTATGCCTTTTATTCGACTCGGATTAGGCCAGCTCGACGTCGTGGAGGAGTCCGGGCAAACTATCGTCTATTCGCTTACTCATTCCATTTTTAGCTACCAGTCTATCGAAAGACTAGGATGCAGTCTTTCTTTTGAGGCTGGGATCATTGCTGGTATGATTGAGCAATGGAAAGAAAGAGAAGCGTTCAGCAAAATCGAAATGGAAAGCTCCTCTGACATACGTATATCTGTACAAGTGGCGTCATGAAGAAAATGCCCCCTCTACCTTTAACAAAGGGAGAGGGAGCATCCATGTTTTATACTCCGTGCACGACCGCGGTTTCCTCGACATCCAGACCATATGCCGAATGAAGACTGCGAACAGCCAGCTCCGTCAAGGCTGCTGGAATGACGCAAGAAACCTTGATATCAGACGTAGATACCATTTTAATAGAAATTTCTTTTTCTGCCAGAACACGGAACATTTCGGCAGCTACCCCTGGATTATTGATCATGCCTGAGCCAACAATCGATACCTTGGTCAAGCCTTCCTCGAAATCGACTTTTTCAAAGCCAAGCTCGTTTTTGTTTCTGTCCAGCGTATCCAGTGCTTTTTTCAGGTCATCCGCTGCAACTGTAAAAGAAATATTCGTAACAGACGCATCATAAGAGCTTTGGATAATGATATCGACGTTCACCTGATTGTCCGCCAGCGTATTGAACAGACGGGAGAGCGTCCCGACCTTGGCAGGCATGCCGACAACCGTGATTTTGGCTACATCTTCATCGTGTGCAACTCCACTTACTACTCTTCCTGTTTCCATGTTGGCAACCTCCTCAACGTACGTACCATCTTCGGCAGTAAAGCTGGAGCGGACGACCAGCCTTACCTTGTATTTTTTCGCAGCCTCTACTGACCTTGGATGAAGAACCCCTGCACCGAGGTTCGCCAACTCCAGCATCTCATCATACGAGATCGTATCCAGCTTGCTCGCAGCTGGAACCACTCGCGGATCAGCTGTATACACCCCGGACACGTCTGTAAAGATTTCGCATTTCTCAGCGTTCAAGCTCGCTGCGAGTGTAACCGCAGATGTATCCGATCCACCGCGGCCGAGCGTCGTAATTTCACCTTCGTCACTGATCCCTTGGAATCCTGCCACGATCACCACACGACCACGGCCGAGCTCGGATTGAATCCGCTCTGGATCAATCTGCTTGATCCGTGCTCTTCCGTGAATCGCCTCCGTGGTGATTCCAGCCTGCCAGCCCGTAAGAGAAATGGCGTCGTAGCCTTTTGTATGCAAGGCCATCGACAAAAGCGCGATCGATACCTGCTCCCCCGTGGTCAGAAGCATATCCATTTCACGCTCGGATGGGTATGCGCTAATCTGCTTGGCCATATCTACCAACACGTCAGTAGATTTGCCCATTGCAGAAACAACGACTACCACATCATGCCCTTCCTCTTTGTAGCTGACAATTCGATCCGCAACTCGTAAAATTCGCTCAATGGTACCTACAGAGGTGCCTCCGTATTTCTGCACGATCAACCCCATGCGGCTTCTCTCCCTTTTTCTCATATCCAATGTTGGTATTTATCTCGTATCGTATGGTTTTTCACTATTCTCTCTATAAGGAAAAGTCTTGCATTTTATTTTACAAAAAAGGCACCGACAAGGAATAAGACCTGCCGCTGCCTACTGTTTCGACATACCGGTTCCTCCCTCCCAATACACGCGGACAACGAAGATTGACAGTCATCACCATCAAAACTCACATTGACACACCGTGAGATAGCTCTCCATCTGACAATTGGTCATTGTGCAGATGACAGTCCTGCATTTGTTCAACGCAGACCCAGCATGGAGAAAAGCGGGTTTCCCTCCACACTTCGGCGAATTCCCCTTTCCCGTCCCCTTCACAGATTCCCGATCTCAGGGTGGTACTCTTGGTTTTCGCGCCTCTACCTCACTCCATAATGGAAGTGAGGCTAACTATTCTGTTTGAATCGGATTATATCATGAGTCTAAAAATGGATCAATTCCTTTTTAGAGGTTGTTCAAAAAGTTACATGTGCTATGTGTCCAGCTTGCGCAGATGCCCGATGATTTCTTTTGCCAGCTTGTCACCGATCCCTAATTGGCGGAAGTCTTCAACGGTCGCCTCTCGCATTTTTTTCAACGAGCCAAAATGAGAGAACAACAGCTTGCGTCGCTTCTCACCGATACCCGGGATCTCATCTAACTGCGAGGAGAGCATCGTTTTTGTCCGGGATTGTCTGTGGAATGTAATAACAAAACGGTGGACTTCATCTTGGATGCGCTGCAACAAATAAAACTCATAGCTATCACGTCTAAGATTCACAGGCTCTGGCGGATCTCCGTACATGAGCTGAGCGGTGCGGTGCTTCTCGTCCTTCGCAAGTCCACAGACGGGAATATAGAGACCCAGCTCGTTTTCCAGCACGTCCATAGCCGCACTGATTTGGCCTTTTCCACCATCGATCACAATCAGGTCGGGCATCGGCTGGTTTTCTTTCAGCAGGCGTGAGTAACGACGGCGAACCACTTCGCGCATGGAGCCGTAATCATCTGGCCCCTCGACGGTTTTGATCTTGAATTTGCGGTATTCCTTTTTGTCAGGGCGACCGTCTGTAAACACAATCATCGCAGACACAGGCTCTGTTCCCTGAATGTTGGAGTTGTCAAACGCTTCAATTCGATGAGGAACCGGAATCCCTAAAATGTGACCAAGATTGTGTACCGCTTGGACTGTACGAGCATCGTCCTTGGACATCAGCGCGAACTTCTCCTGCAAAGCAATACGGGCGTTCTCGGAAGCCATCTTCACGAGCTCATGCTTTTTGCCTCTTTTCGGAGCATGGACTTTGATACCCAGCCACTCACCCAAAAGCTCCGGTTCACTCTCTTGCGGGAGCAAAATTTCTTTTGGTAGCGCATTTTGTTTATCGTAGTAGAACTGGCTCACATAAGACATAAAGTCCTCGGTTTCGCTTCCATAGTATGGAAAAGAAGTCGTCTGACGCTCGATCATCTTCCCTTTTCGCATGTAGAACACCTGAATGCACATCCAGCCTTTTTCCACAGCAAATCCGATAATGTCGCGGTCTACCGTATCCGTGAACGTGATCTTCTGCTTCTCCATCACCGCTTCGATGCTCTTGATCTGATCGCGATATTCCTTGGCTCGTTCAAACTCCATGTTTTCTGCGGCTTGTAGCATTTTTTCCGTGAGAGTTTGCTTCATTTCCTCGTGGCCACCATCGAGGAACCGGCTGATTTCGTCCACCAAACGCTGATTTTCCTCTGCCGATACCTCGTACACACAGGGCGCTAAACATTGTCCCAAATGGTAGTAAAGACAAACCTGCTTGGGCATATTGCGGCATTTGCGCAACGGATAGAGGCGATCCAGCAGCTTCTTCACCTCGGAGGCATCTCCGGCATTCGGATAAGGACCGAAATACTTGGCTTTATCTTTTAATACCTTACGGGTAATCTCCAGGCGTGGCTGCGCCTCATTCGTAATTTTGATGTACGGATAGGTCTTGTCGTCGCGGAGCATGACATTGTAACGCGGGTCGTGCTCCTTGATCAGGTTGCACTCGAGGATGAGCGCCTCAATCGCGGAGGATACCACAATGTACTCAAAGTCCACGATTTCACTGACCAACAGCTGCGTCTTCCCGTTATGACTGCCTGTAAAATAAGAGCGGACGCGGTTTTTCAGTACCTTGGCTTTTCCTACGTAAATGATTTCCCCGCTCGCATTTTTCATCAGGTAGCAGCCTGGCTTATCTGGCAGGACAGCCAGCTTATCTTTTAAGGAGCTGTTCATGGCTGCTCCCTCCTCTTTGCTCTATATCTGCCATGCATCTATTTGTTCTTGTGAATTGGTTTTTCCAATACATACAGTTCATCTTCTAAGGAACTCATCCGTTCCATCAGCAGCTTACGGCTGTCTTGCACCCCTTGATTGTAATAGAAGGGGCCGAGCTCTTTTGAGAAAAAGGCAATCAACTCTTCCGTCTCCAAATTGCCGAGTGTCTCCGACCGTTCTTCTTTAAAATAGCGTTGTACTTGATGAACAAGATATTCCATTTGCTCTCTCGTCAATTTGGCTGGCATCGTATCCGGCTTCCTTCCCTTTTTCGCATCATAAGAGAATATACGTTCTATCCTTTATAGTACCATGGAATGATGACGAAAAAAACTGCCGCCTCATTCCATGGCGACAGTTTTTTACAGGCAGACTAGTGCTTGCGACCACCCAAATATGCTTCTTTTACACGCTCGTCGTTTAACAACGCTTCTCCTGTGCCGTCCAACACGATTTGCCCTGCCTCCAGTACATACCCGTAATCAGCGATTTTGAGGGCTTGTTTGACATTTTGCTCCACGATGAGGACGGTTGTACCTTCCGCATTGATTTCTTTGATCACCTTGAAAATGTCCGATACCACGATGGGAGCCAAGCCCATCGACGGCTCGTCCAAAAGCAGCAGCTTCGGTCGCGACATCAATGCGCGAGCAATGGCTAGCATTTGCTGTTGACCGCCAGACATCGTCCCTCCCAATTGGGAAAGCCGTTCCTTCAGGATGGGGAACCAGGTCATCATCTTCTCCATGTCGTCCTTGATGCCTTGTGCATCGTTGCGCTGGAATGCGCCCATTTCCAGGTTTTCCAGCACGGTCATCTTCCCGAGGATCGCACGCCCTTCTGGTACCAACGCCAATCCGGCTTTTACGATCTGATGGGGTCTCGAACCCTCTATGCGTTGACCACAAAACGTAATCGTCCCTGCTTCAGGCTTCAGTTGACCTGCAATCGTACGCATGGTTGTGGTTTTTCCCGCTCCGTTCGCCCCGATCAGCGAGACGATTTTTCCCTCAGGCACTTCCAGCGTTATCCCACGAATTGCCTTGATTTGACCGTAGGAGGTCGTCAAGTTTTGTATATTCAGCATCTTATTCGTCCTCCTTGCCGAGGTAGGCTTCAATCACATCTGGATTGTTTTGTACCTCTGCCGGGGTGCCGTCAGCAATTTTGACCCCAAAGTTGATACATACGACCTTTTCACACAGGTTCATGACCAATCCCATATCGTGTTCGACCAACAGGACAGTCGTCCCGTCATCGCGAATTTTTTTGACCAGCTCCATGAGCGCTTTTGTCTCGGTCTCGATCATTCCCGCAGCAGGCTCGTCCAAAAGCAAAAGCTTTGGCTCAGTAGCCAGTGCCCGCGCAATCTCCAGACGCCGTTGTTGACCGTAAGCCAATGTATCCGAGCGAACATCAGCAATGTCAGACAAGCCTACGAATTCGAGGAGCTCCTCTGCTTTTTTGGTAACAGCCTTTTCTTCCGCACGTTGTCCGGGGGTTTTCAAAAGGGAAGCCCAGAAGCCCGCCTTCATGCGCGAATGACATCCTACCTTCACATTGTCCAGCGCACTCATGTGACCGAAGAGGCGAATATTTTGGAACGTCCTCGCAATTCCCATTTCGGTAATTTTGTTAGGCGCCACCCCATTTAGTTTTTGTCCAGCAAAAGAAAAGGTGCCCGTGGTTGGTTCGAATATGCCCGTTGCCATATTGAAAATGGTCGTTTTGCCCGCACCATTCGGACCAATCAAGCCGACAATTTCGCCCTCTCCGACCGTAAAAGAAACGTCACGAAGAGCGGTGATGCCGCCAAAGCTTTTTCCTACGTTCGCAAGTTCCAGCAACATCTTATACTCCCCCCTTCGCTTCCTTGTCCGATGACTTGCCCCGACGACGCTTGAACAGCTTTTGGAACGTATCGGCGCCAATCAAGCCATGCGGACGGAACGCCATTACACCAACCATGATCAAACCGTACATGAGCATTTTGTACTCGGCCAAACCACGTAGTACCTCCGGCAGTGCTGTCAAAACCAGGGCACCAAACAGCGGTCCCCATACCACTTCGCTGCCGCCGATCACGGCATAAGACAGAATCTCTACGACTTTATGATAGTTAAAATCGTCTGGCGTAATGGTCGTCGTAATGTGGGCGAACAATCCTCCACATACACCAGCCAAAATGGAACCGATCACAAAAGCAAGCATCTTATAATAGTTGACTTGCAATCCCATCGCACGTGCTGCCGTTTCGTCTGCTTTGATCGCTTCAAAAGCTCGCCCGAGACGAGAACGGTTCAGACGCAGCGTCAGGAAAAGAACGAAGGCAAACAGGAGCAGCATAAACACAAAGGTCGATAATGACTTCATTTGCATGACCGAAATACCAAAGCTTTGCGCTTTTAACCCCATTGCTTTTTCAAAATCGTATAAGTAATTGCCAATCGATTGAAGTCCGGTCAGTCCGAGGGCGCCATTTGTAATTTCCATATTGAGAAAAATAACGCGGATCACTTCACCAAAGCCAAGCGTAGCAATGGCCAGGTACAAGCCGTGGAGCTTCAATGTCGGAGCACCGATCAACAGTGCAATTAACCCTGCCGCCAGTCCCCCGATTATGATGGCGATAAACAGAGGCATGTCCGCTTGCTTTGTCAAAATACTCGCCGTAAAAGCACCAATGCTCATAAAGCCCGCATGTCCCAAAGAAAGCTGGCCCGTCGAGAGTGTAATGTAAATACTGATCGCCAAAATACTGTTTAACAAGATAAAAGTCAGTACCTGTAAGTTATATGGATTGAGAATGTCCAATGTCTGCACCTCCCTTACGCTTTGCGTCCAAATAGTCCTTCCGGCTTCAAGAGCAAAATGAGAATGATCAAGCCAAAAGCAACCGCATCTCGATACGACGAGTCTCCGTACGCGACGGTAAACACCTCGATAATCCCGAGCAATACGCCGCACACCATGGCTCCAGGAATGCTGCCTACCCCGCCTAAAATCAAAACAGCCAAACCTTTGAAGCCAAGCGTCATCCCCATCGTCGGAATGAGAGCAGAGTACGCCATCCCGATCAATAAGCCGGCGACACCTCCCAGTGCCGACGCAAGCATGACGGTCACGACAATGACCATATTCGTGTTAATCCCCAAAATATTTGCTGTATCCGTATTTTCAGCCGTCGCGCGAATGGCTTTTCCCATTTTCGTTTTTTGAATCCAAAAATGCAGGACGAACATCAGCAACACAGAAATCCCCAAAATAACGAGATCGACGCTGCGAATTTGAATGAGCCCCAAGTCAAAAGTGGTATCCCCAAAGGATTGTGGGAACGCACGGGAGTCAGCACCGAAAAACTTATGCATGGCTTCCTCCATCAAAATGGCAAATCCGATCGTACTGATCAAGGATGCCAGGTGGGGTACATTTTTTTTACGAAGTGGGCGAAGTGCTGTATACTCCAGCACAAGACCCAAAATGGCCGATATCACGATCGCCACAATCAGCGCTACCCCTAAAGGCATATTCAGGCTGGTCATCAATACCAAGCCAACCAGTGATCCAAAAATAAAAATTTGGCCGTGTGCCATATTAATGATTCCCAAGACACCAAAAATGAGCGTATAGCCCAATGCAATCAATGAATAAGTGCTACCAACTGTCAATCCGTTGACTAATTGCTGCCAAAACAAATGCCTCACCTCACTGTTAAGTGGTTACTATCCAACGATGATTGAGTTATTCTCGCTGGATCAGCAAGCGAAGAACATGATCTGGTACTTACTGATCCAGCGAGATAACGGATAGAAAAAGAAGCCCGGAGCGACCCCGGGCACAATCCTATTCAAACGGGACGAATTTGCCTTCTTTTGCGACAACGACAACTGCATCGCCAATCGGATTACGTTTCTCGTCAAAAGACAGTTTGCCGGATACACCTGTGAAATCTTTCAGCTGAGCCAATTGTCCGCGCAACTCTTCGCGATCTGCTTTTCCTGCGGCAAGCAGTGACTGCGACATGATGTACAGCGAGTCGTATGCTTGGGCTGCGAACTGGTCAGGCTTTTTGTTGTATTTGGCTTCGAATGCTTTTACGAAGGCTTGTACTTTATCATCTTTCTTTTCAGGGCTGAATGGAGTCGCAACGATCAAGCCCTCAGCAGCTGGACCTGCAATTTCAAAAACTTTCGGATTATTGAAACCATTCCCACCAAGAATTGTCCCTGTAAAGCCCAACTCACGTGCCTTTTTCACAACCATAGAGCCTTCTTTGTACAAAGCGGACACAAGCAAAGCGTCTGGGTTTGTTTGTTTCAGCTTGGTCAATTGTGCCGAGAAGTCCACATCACCATTTGCGAAAGTCGCTTCACTGGTAATCTCCAAGCCCAGCTTTTCAGCGGTTGCTTTCATGACTTTGTAACCATTCACGGAGAAGTCATCGTTAGAAGCGTGGATAAGTGCTACTTTTTTCAAGCCATTTTTCTCCACAGCTGCTTTCATAGCTGTCGGGATCGCAATGGATTCAGGCAAAGAATTTCGGAACACATACTCCCCGATATCATTGATTCCTTCTGATGTGTTGGAGATACCAAAAATCGGAGTTTCGGCCTCGTTTGCAACTGGTCCTGCAGCAAACATTTCACCGGAAAGTGTCGGTCCGATGATCGCCACGACATTATCCTGATTAATCAGTTTATTTACCGCATTAATCGCGCCTTCTTTTTCTCCGGCGGAGTCTTCAAACTTCAGTTCGATCTTGAGCTTGCCTTTGTTCGCTTCATTCAGCTCGCCCAACGCCAGCTCCAATCCTGCTTTTTGCGCTTCTCCATAAGCTGCCCCAGAACCAGAGAGGAAACCTACCACACCGATTTTTGCCTGAATCTCTTGTCCGTCAGTGCTAGCGGCTTGCCCGGAGCCACCTTCTCCTGCTGCAGGAGCACTTGTATTTCCTCCGCTCGAACATCCGACCATCAATACCGCCCCTAGCGAGATCGCCGCCAGCGAGCGCATCAAATGAAATCCCTTCATTAGAAAAGCCCCCTCTATTATCGAAATAAATTGAATATATGAAGTTTAATCAAAGTATTCTAAAAACGCAATTATTTTCGCTCAAGTAAACTTAATTTTTTTGACAAACGATCGTTCAGAATTCCGTATCCAAACATAAAAAAGCGGCATATTGCTATGCCGCTTCACTCGTTGCTTTGCGATTACAGATGTTTGCCTACAGTTGCCATGAGCGCTTCTTTTGGTTGGAAGCCGATCACTTTGTCAACTGGTTGACCGTCTTTGAATACGATCAAGGTTGGGATGGACATTACGCCAAAACGACCAGCAGAATCTGGGTTGTCATCCACGTTTACTTTGACGATTTTGAGCTGGGAGCCCACTTCACCGTCGATTTGCTCCAGTACAGGAGCGATCATTTTGCAAGGGCCGCACCATGGAGCCCAGAAGTCAACCAGGACTGTACCGCCTTGCTCTACTTCCTGGGAAAAGTTTTGGTCAGTAGCATTTACAATTGCCATGAGAAGTTACCTCCTTGAATTTCAATTGCTAAATAAAGGTTCCTAACGGTTATCAGTATATCATTCAAACACCAAATTGACTACGCCGCTCCACACTTTGCCCTGCACTTCTCGTTTTAGTTTGTCCAGTCTGTCTGCACCTTATTGCCCGACTTGTTTTAGCCGATTAATCTCCCGTTCGTGATCACTGACTTTCCGATGCAACAGATTGAGGTCTGCATCGGTGTGTTTGTTTTGGCGTTCCAGTCTGTCTAATCGGCGCGTAGCATCATCACGGAATTCGTACATTTCATCGCGAAACGCATACATCTCATTCCGAAAATCATACATTTCTTTCTTAAACTCGCGTAGCTCCTCCTGCGTTTCTTTAACCAATCGGTTATTCTCCGCCACCATGTGTATCAGTTGTTGCAAAAGCTGTTCGCTCATCCCGATCACCTCTCCTTACTGCCTATTATACCAAGCAAGGAAAGCATAAAGTAAGCCTTGCGGACAAAAAAAGCGCCCCAAAAGGAGCGCCTTGTTACTGTCTTTCTGTTACACCAACACTTTTTTAAACTCAGCCGTCAGCAATGGCAGCACTTCAAACAAGTCACCTATGATACCGTAATCAGCCACTTGGAAAATTGGCGCTTCCGGATCTTTGTTGATGGCAACAATGATTTTCGAGCTGGACATACCAGCCAAGTGCTGAATCGCTCCCGAAATCCCGCAGGCGATATACAGATCAGGTGTAACAACCTTACCTGTCTGTCCGATCTGCATGGAGTAATCGCAATAGTCTGCGTCGCAAGCGCCACGAGATGCACCAACAGCCGCACCGAGTACTTCTGCCAGATCGTTCAATGGCTGGAAGCCTTCTGCACTCTTCACTCCGCGTCCACCGGAAATCACGACTTTTGCTTCGGAAAGGTCTACTTTGCCGCTTGTTTTTCTTACAACTTCTTTTACAATCGTGCGCAAATCTTTAATTTCCAATTCAACTGGTACCACCACTGCCGTTTTCGAAGGGTCAGCAGCGCCGATAGCAATGTTGTTTGGACGAATCGTAATAAATGTTGTTCCATCAACGAATTTGCGCGTTTGTGTCGCTTTTCCTGCATAGATCGGGCGAACGAAGACAGGGCCCGCTTCTACACTTGTTACGTCCGAAACCAGACCGTAACCGAGTCGCGCTGCTACGCGAGGTGCGATGTCACGACCGATCGCGGTGTGACCCAAAACAACTGCATCTGGAGAAGCTAGCTCAATCAACTGCGTGAGTGCCTGCACATACGCATCTGGCGTGTACTGTGCCAACGCTGTATGATCAGCCGTATACACCGTGCTCGCACCATGCTGACCCAATGTCACAGCATGCGTTGCTGCATTTGCTCCGAATACACCTGCTACAATTTCGCCGCCCTCAGCCAATGCTTGTGCTGCAGTCAATGCTTCCAGCGACACGTTGCGAAGTTGTCCGTCACGTACTTCTGCCAATACAAGTACTTTTTTCATGGATATCCTCTCCCTCTCGCTTAGATCACTTTCGCTTCATTGCGCAACAGTTGCACCAATTCCGACGTTTGAGCTGCCAATTCGCCAGAGAGAATGCGACCAGCCTGTTTTTTCGGAGGCAATGTCTGATCGACGATTTCTGTCTTTGCTTTTACCTCATCCGCAGTAATGCCCAAATCGTCTGCGCCGAGTCTATCCAATGGTTTTTTCTTCGCTTTCATGATACCTGGGAGAGAAGGATAGCGCGGCTCATTGAGTCCTTGCTGAGCCGTAATCAAAACAGGAAGGCTCGTCTCCACGACTTCCAAGTCACCTTCTACATCGCGCTCTACGCGTACGTTCGTCCCGTCCACCTCTAGCTTCACAGCAGTCGATACATGGTTAATCCCCAGTTCTTCTGCCAGACGAGGACCGCCTTGGCCAGCCCCGGAGTCTACAGCCATTTGTCCACCAATGATGATATCGTAGCCAACCTTTTTCGCTACGGCAGCCAGTACTTTGGCGATCGTGAATTCGTCTCCGAACAGAGACTCGTCATCCACCAAAACAGCCTTATCTGCGCCCATTGCCAAAGCCGTGCGCAGTGCACTTTCAGCACGGTCTGGGCCGACGCTGATTACGGTTACTTCCCCGCCATGATCTTCCTTGAGCTTGATTGCCTCTTCTACAGCGTACTCATCGTAGGGATTAATGATGAATTCAACGCCATCTTCGGAAATTTGTCCGTTTTGGATGACGATTTTTTCTTCTGTGTCAAACGTCTGTTTCAACACAACCACGATATTCATCAGGATGCCTCCTCCTTAGTGGTACCTCATACTTGTGAAGCTATATGCTTAACTACCGATCTGCGAATTGCGGCTTGCGCTTTTCCAGAAAAGCAGTCACGCCTTCTTTTACGTCCTCCGTCGCGAATGCATCGCCAAATAGCTTTGCTTCCTGCTCCAAGCCTTGTGATAACGAAAGCTCCGTTGTGTTATGGATGGACGCTAGCGCAAACTTCAGGGTAATCGCACTCTTACTTGCGAAAACAGCTGCCAGCTTTTGTGCTTCTGCAAGCAACTGCTCTACGGGATAAACCGCTTCCACAAGACCGATGCGCAAAGCTTCCTCGCCACCGATCATCTCTGATGTAAGAATCATTTGTGTCGCTTTGCCACGGCCAACCAGACGCGGTAGACGTTGCGTACCACCGTAGCCAGGAATGAGTCCGAGATTCAACTCAGGCAGCCCAAGCTTGGCTTCAGGTGCTGCGAAGCGGATATGGCATGCCAAAGCAAGCTCCAATCCTCCGCCAAGGCAAGCACCGTTAATTGCTGCAATGATTGGCTTCGGGAACGTTTCCAAGCGATTGAACAATGCTTGACCCTTCTTCGCCAGTTCTTCCGCATTATCCCGATTCAGTTGGGTAAATTCTTTGATGTCCGCTCCTGCAATGAAAAACCGACCTTCGCCAGTCAAAACGATTGCTTTGATCTCATCGTTATTTTCCCACTGGTCCAAAAGTTCACTCAATTGACCGAGCACTGCTTGACTGAGTGCGTTAGCAGGCGGGTTGCTAATCGTTACCGTAGCAACGCGATCAACGATTTCTACATTCCAATGCGACGCCATTCCTCTCCCCCCAAACTCTCCCCATATATAAAAACAGCTACTATTTCATTCCGAGCGATCGCTCAGTCTTACTGTTTCCATTGTAACAAACGTTTTCATGCAAAAAAAGCTTTTCTTTTCATTCTTTTCCCTTCATACCAAGCAGGAAGAGGTTATGAATGGAATCAACATAAGAGACAAGGTCGTACTTGCACTGTTTCATCACCCAAGATGTCGTCACTTCGTCCAGCGTTCCAAAAATCATTTTGCGCGTAATCCGCACCTCGAGATCGGATCGGAATACACCCTGTTCCATACCCGCTACGATCACTTCGTCAATGAGATTAAAATACTGCTTCATCACGTTGCCGATTCCTTCACTAATGATCGGACTGGATTGGCGCAGCTCGATTTGAGTCACTTTTGCCAGATCATGGTCCTTGGATAGCTGGCTCAAGTGTGCATGAATGAGTACATACAGCTTTTGCTCAATGGTCGTCGCTTCCGAAATGCGTTTGCGGTTTGTCTCCACAAACAGGCCCATCTTTTCGTTAAACAGTGAAATCAAAATATCATCCTTGTTTTCAAAATAGAGGTATATGGTGCCGTCTGCTACCTTCGCCTCTTTCGCAATTTTCGATACCTGGGCACTGTAATAGCCCTGTCTGGCGATTACTCGAACAGCAGCATCAATAATGGCTTGATACTTTTCCCCCGTTTTCTTTGCCATAACTACCTCCATGTTTACTAACATTGATGACGAAATGAATGATCACTCATTCATAATTAGTGTAATACAGGGCCACTCCTCTGTCAATCGCAAGAGGTCAGCAAAAAAGGCCGCTTTCCGCCTGGGATCGCAAGCCTCAAAACATCAGCTACTAGCTCGTTTTGATTTCTTCCTGGGCTTCTCTTTTCTTCTTGTCTTCTTCTTGTAATTGGCGTCGCAATACTTTTCCGACCATGGTTTTGGGCAAATCTGTACGAATCTCGTATTGTCTCGGAATCTTATAGGCGGCGAGTCTCTGTCTGCAATGCGCTTCCAGATCCGCTTCATTCGCGAGCTGTCCATCCTTGAAAACGACGAATGCTTTGACTGTTTCGCCCCGGTACGGATCTGGGACACCTATGACTGCTGCTTCCTGGATGGCGGGATGCTCAAACAGCACTTCTTCTACTTCGCGCGGATAAATATTGAAGCCACCAGCTATAATCATGTCTTTTTTACGATCGACGATATAAAAATAGCCGTTTTCGTCCATATAGCCCATATCTCCCGTCAAAAACCAGCCATCCTTCAATACGGCAGCGGTATCCTCTGGGCGATTCCAATAGCCGAGCATGACTTGAGGCCCTTTAACAGCCAACTCCCCGACCTCGCCTTGGGGCATCTCATCTCCCGTTGCCGTATCCACAATTCGGCAATCCGTATCTGGCCACGGCATTCCGATGCTTCCGGTAATGCCTTTTTCCCAAATGGGATTGGAATGTGTGACGGGAGAAGCCTCCGTCATCCCATAACCTTCGACCAGCTTGCCGCCCGTCAACTCTTCAAATTTGAGCTTGACTTCGATCGGCAACGGAGCTGATCCACTGACACATGCGTCGATGGAAGAAAGATCATGCTTCTTCAAGTCCGGGTGGTTGATTAAACCGATATACATGGTTGGTGCCCCTGGGAAAAGAGTAGGCTTTCGCTTGTCGATCATTTCAAATATTTGTTTCACGTCGAATTTGGGAACGAGAATAATTTCTGCTGCGATACAAATGCCTTTGTTCATCACGGTAGTCATCCCATACACGTGGAACAGTGGGAGCACACACAGAATCCGTTCCTTTCCCATTTTCAGCTTGTAAAGGACCGCTTGGCACTGGACTGCATTCGCAATGAGATTGGCGTGCGTCAGCATGACGCCTTTGGCAACACCTGTTGTCCCCCCTGTATATTGGAGGAGTGCGATATCCTGGGTCGGATCGACTGATACTTCCACAGGCTTGGTAGCGCTTTCTTTTAAGACGGAAAGAAAAGGTTCAATATCTGCGCTGTATGTAACCTGCGGATTTTGTCCTTGTTTCTTCTGCACGAACGGATATAGCCATTTTTTCAATAAGGGAAGGAAATCGCCAATGCTTGTGATGATGATTCGTTGAAGTGAGGTAGATGCACGGACTTGGGTAACACGTTTGTACAACAAATCCAGTGTGATGATGGTCTCGGCGCCTGAATCGTTCATTTGGTGAATCAATTCTCGCTCGGTATACAGCGGGTTGGTCATGACCACGATCGCGCCTGCAAAAAGCGCCCCGTAGTAGCTGATGACGGCTTGAGGAGTATTTGGCAGCATAATCGCCACGCGGTCACCTTTCTTTACACCGCGCTTGATCAATGCATTGGCAAATTGGTATGACAACTGCAAAAGCTCTCGATACGTAATGCTTTTTCCCATGAAATAGATCGCGTTACTGTCTGGATACATAGTTGCAGACTGCTCCAGAAAATGCGTCAAAGGAACACGGGGGTAATCCAATGACGGCGCAGTTTCGGGCGGGTAATTGGCAATCCAAGGCTTGGCATTTGACATGGTCATTCCCTCCATCCCTTAAATGGCCTTGCCTCTCCCTATGATCTACATTCATAATCTCTTCCTAATGACTATTGTATTCGAAACATATTCAATTTTCCAACTAAAATCATATATTTTCCTTTTTTTGGGACAAGACTATTCGACGAAAAAAGGACAAAGCCCATGATGAAAGCCGTGTCCTTTGCCCTTATGCTCTTCGTGTTTTACGGTGTAACTTCCTTGACAATTTGCTGTCGTGCCCTTTCCCGTTCAGATGTAGGGACGAGATGATACCAGCCAACGATTCCATTATGCCAAATGCGCTCATCCTGCCCAACCAATGTATCAGCTTGAATGGAATTCGGAGTGCCATCGCCATAGGACAATAACAGAGAGGCGATTTCCTGCTCAGTGAGGTCCGTTTTCACATGCTGACCCAGTATTTCCATGAGTGAAAATGCCTTCGTATACACTTGAAGCGAGGTGCCTTTTGAAGCTAATGCTTTGAGAATCTCCTGCTGTCGGTCAATCCGCATGTAATCACTGTCTTCCTTGCCTAAATCACTTTTTCGATAACGGGCGTAATCCAATGCCTGCTCACCTGATAAAGTCTGTAGCCCTGGTTGAATGTCGATGTACGTGTCGTCGCTCGGATCGCTGTACTTCATTCGTTTCTTCACATCGACAGTGACGCCTCCCAGCTCGTCTACAATTTGACGGAAGCCATCGAAATCTACGGAGATATACCGATCAATTTTTATTTGTAAATATTTTTCCAGCGACTCTTTCACCATTTTTGGACCACCAAATGCCATTGCATGGTTCACTTTGTCGTATCCTTTTCCCGGGAGCTCCATGTAGCTGTCACGCGGAATCGCCAAAAGGTAGACGGATTGCTTCCCGGGATGAATCGCCGCAAGCATCATTGTATCTGAACGTGCACTTTCTCCGTCTCGACTATCCACACCAAGAAGCAGGGCGACGAAAGGCTTCAACGGTTCTGTTCCTGTCAAAAGATCACGTGGTGGAAGGGAAACAGCTGCCTGTTTTGCGCTCCCTTTGGCTCCATCAATCGGAGCATACCACTGATTTGTCATTTGCTTATATTGATAGGCACTGTAGGCAACCAGCAGCAACGCCCCGATCGCCAAACAGGATAAGGTATGAAACGCAATCTGTTTTCCATGTCGCTTGAAAAATGACCATATAAACATGACAAAGCCTCCCCCTTTGCTTCCATTTTTAACAGGGGAGACTTCGTTTAAACCTATGGGCGTTCGACAACCATCGCCATACCCATACCTCCGCCAACACAAAGGGCAGCCATGCCTCGTTTCAGCTGTCGTCGCTTCATTTCGTGCAGCAAGGATACGACAATTCGGCAGCCAGTAGAACCGACAGGGTGACCCAACGCGATGCCGCTTCCGTTCACATTCGTTATTTCCCGTGGCAGCTCCAGAAGTTTTTCCACGGCGAGGTATTGCGCGGCAAAGGCTTCATTTACTTCGATCAGTTCGATATCCGCGAGCGTCAAACCGGCTTTTGCCAATGCACGCTTTACTGCTGGAACGGGTCCATATCCCATCAAATCAGGCTCTACCCCCGCTACTGCCCACGAGACAATTCTGCCGAGTGGTTCGATCCCGAGCTCTCTCGCTTTGCCTTCTTTCATCAAAACAGCTGCGGACGCTCCATCGTTGAGACCGGAGGAATTGCCTGGCGTCACTGTACCATTGTCACGAAAACTGGGTCTTAGCTTCGCGAGACTTTCCAAGGTCACTCCCCTGCGAGGGAATTCGTCTTCCGTTACGACGATTTCTTCGGTGCGCTTTTTAATGGGGACCCCGATGATTTCCTCGGCAAACAAGCCGCTGTCTATGGCTCGGATCGCATTTTGCTGACTGCGCAAGGCAATCTCATCCGACTCCTCGCGCGTGATCCCATAACGATCGACCAGACGTTCTGCCGTCTCGCCCATCAGGATTTGATGGTGAGGGTCTGTTAACAAATCCCACATCGCGTCGGTCATTTCCCCATGTGTCAATCGTTTGCCCCAGCGCGCATTTTTCAGGACATACGGGGCGTTGCTCATGCTCTCTACGCCGCCTGCCAAGACGATTTCACTGTCGCCTAAAAGAATTTGGGAAGCGCCGCTCACAATCGCTTGCATGCCGGATGCACATTGACGTTGAATCGTGTAGCCCGTCACTTCTTTTCCCAAGCCCGCATCCAATGCTGCCACCCGCGCTATGTTTGGTTCGTCTGTACGCTGAATGCAATTCCCTAAAATAACTTCATCGATCAGAGAAGCTTCCAGACCAGATCTAGCCATGACACCACGAATGACGGTTTCTCCCAGCTTGCGAGCGCTTACATCTTTCAGGACGCCACCAAACGTACCGATTGGCGTACGTCCGGCAGCAGCAATGACAACCTGCTCCATTGATTTTCCCCTCCATTGAGTACCCTATTTTCTTTATTGTCTCACACGGAAGTTACAGGGCGGTTCCCAGCAATGTTTTTCAATACAACGGTGACCCATTCGTCTTGTTGACTTTCTTTCTCTACTTGGAAGCCTGCCTGTTCAAATGTGGCAATAACAGCTTCCCGATTCCATTCAACAATTCCCGAGAGAATCAAAATTCCTTCAGGAGCCATTCGCTCCGTAATCATCGGAAGCATCGCGACATTTTCATCGCCTCCGATGTTGACCAGAATGACATCAGCTTGGTCAGGCAATTGGGACTTAACTGCGTCCTCACACGCATCCCCAATCACGACTTGTACAGCGTGGTCAGGAAGGTGGTTATTCGTCGCATTGACGAGAACCTGATACTCGCTTTGCGGATTAATATCCACAGCCCATACAGGATGCTTCGCTCCATTCAAAGCACAGTACAAAGAGAGAATTCCTGAGCCAGCTCCTACATCAATGACTTGCTTACCCTCCAGATCCATTTCTTGCAAAAACAAAAGAATGTCCTGCGTCGTTCCATGATAGCCGGTTCCGAAAGCTGCACCTGGATCAATCCATAGGATATGCTGAGCCGACTCCAACACTGCGGGGTCCGTCCACGTTGGTGCTACCCACCAGTCGCCTATCTTGACTTCCCGGAACTCCTCTTTCCACGATTCATTTTCTTCAGCTACGAGTTCTATTTCTTTTATCGTGACTTGTCCATTCCAGCGTTGAATGTAGGTCTTTAGGCGGTCTACATGCTCCTCTTCACGATCATGCTGGGGTTCAAACAAATAGCCAACAAGTGGACCTTCCGTATTTTCTGCGTAATCATATCCATTTTCGGTTGTCAGCACTTCGATTTGCGGTTCGATCCAGCCAAGCGTGTAGGAGCTGGTCAAAACCTCTGCCACAAACAAATCCTCAATCTCTGGTTCCACTAGTAATGTGTATTTGAGCCACATGCTTTCCATGATGAAAAATGCTCCTTCCCTTCTGCTGTCATTCGCCCCTATTCTTGCGGACATCTATTCACTCATATGTGGATGGCAAGGATGATAGAGAACATGGTATGATAGTAGAATGGACTATCACAACCGCAGGGAGGCTTACCATGTTTGACGAATTTTTTTACCGTCGCCGCAAAAATAAGGGGCTGTTCATCGTCATGATTGCCCTCATCGTTCTTGGCATCGGCATGTTCGGTATGGGTTTCCTCTATATGTTCTCGTAAGTCGGAACAACATCATTATACCCTACGAACGGCGCTGCACCCACTGTATCTGTCCAAACAATTGGGGGCGTGAAGTTTTCTACTGTGGTTGCTTTACTTCCGCTTGTTTACTCGATTATACTTGAGAATGTATTTTTCCTGTACGTTTGATATAGAAAGAAGGTTCACTCCATGTCGCGAATTCTCATCTCCGGGTACTACGGCTTTAATAATGCCGGAGACGATGTGGTCCTGTACGGCATCATCAGCTCTCTTAAGCGGGAACAACCAAATATCTCTCTCGCCGTTCTGTCCAATCAGCCTGATCGGACTGCGGAACTGTTCGGGATTGAAGCCTATAACCGCTGGAGCTTTGGAACCATCGTCCGCGAGCTTTCGCGAAGTGACATGCTGGTGATGGGCGGCGGTACACTGATGCAGGATGTAACCAGTCCGCGCAGTGTCCTCTACTATTTGGGCATCGTCACCATTGCCAAGCTTTTAGGTAAACCCGTGGTCTTTTACGCACAAGGATTTGGCCCCATCCTCAAATCGCTCAGTCGCACGATGATCAAACGCGTGGTCAATCACGTCAACATTATCACGGTTCGCGACTACGAATCAGGAGAGGACTTTAAAGCCTGCGGCGTAAAAAAAGCCCCTATCTATATAACAGCTGACCCTGCTCTGACGATATCCCCAGACGATATTGCAGATCAACGGGGAAAAGAGCTGCTCCATGGTATGTTTGATGATCCTTCCAAGCCTTTGGTCGCCATCTCTGTACGGGACTGGAAGCAGGAACAACCATTCAAACAGAAGATAGCCCGAGCAGCCGATTGGTTTATCATGCGCGGATGGAATGTTCTCTTCCTGCCGATGCATGTCCCTAGCGATTTGGCACCGTCCCAGGAAATCATGGACCAGATGAGCCAACCAGGAGCACGTCTTCTTGATGCGCCTGTAACTTTTCATGACATTATGTCGGTATTGAAGCAATGCAACTACGTCGTTGGAATGCGGCTTCACTCGCTTATTCTTGCGTGCATGCTGCGAATCCCTTTTATCGGTATCTCCTACGATCCGAAAATCGATCGATTCGTCGAACGCGCTGGAATGCCCAATGCTGGTCACATTACTGAACTCGATGAAACTACACTTTTGACCTTGCTCGCTGAAAAACTGGACAACCTCGATCACGAAATTGATGTGGTAACGAAGCATTCCCATCTGTTAGCAATCGAAGCTTCCAAAAGCAGTGAACTTGTTCTGCAAGCGCTGCGTAAATAAGGCCGACCTGGAAAGGAGGACATCATGTCCTTTTCTTCACAAGTGTTACTAGGTTTAAATCGATTATTTCCTCTCCCCGTTCACCCTTTCAATCTGGCAAACAACGGGGAAATGAGCTATACCGAATGGCAATTTCAAAAAGGGGATCAAACCATTCAGTTTTTCCTCCCCTTCCATTCACAGGAGCAAATGTTCCATGACAAAACCGTTTTGGACATCGGCTGTGGCGGCGGGGGAAAAACCTGCTATTACGCCACGTTTGGCCCGAAAAAAATGATCGGCATCGATATCGTCCCCCACTATGCGGAGGAAGGAAATGAATTCGCGAAGAAAAAAGGGCTGGATCATCTTGTCTCCTTCATGACTGGTGATGCCGCGAGAATGGACTTCCCGGACAACACGTTCGATACGATCATCATGAATGACGCGATGGAGCACGTAGGCGAACCGGAAAAGACGCTGGAGGAATGCTTTCGGGTATTGAAGCCTGGCGGGCATCTCTACATCAATTTTCCGCCGTATTATCATCCATTCGGTGCCCATTTGTCAGATGCGATCGGCATTCCTTGGGTGCATGCTCTCTTCTCGGAGCAAGCCTTGATTGATGCCTATAAAAAGCTAGTCCGTGACTTGCCAGACGGTTCTGACCGGATTGCTTTTCGATTCGACAAGCTTCCTGATGGCAGAGATACGATCTCGTACATTAATCGCATGACGATCAAACGGTTTCGAAAAATTCAACAAGGCGTGGTGCAGCCTGCGGTTTACCAGCGAGAGATTCCGTTGCGCAATCAGTTGCAGTCCTTGGCGAAATTATCTGCTACCCGTGAATTTTTCGTAAAAATGGTTGTATGTGTTTATCAAAAAGCAAAATAAGTAAGATCACATAAAACCCCTTCCTCCGTTTTTGGAGAAAGGGGTTTTTCGATTCTATTAGTCGTTATTTGTATTGGACTTTAACGAGGAAGCCTGCTTCTTCCGAATGAATTGGATAAAGGCGCGCAGCTTGTTTCCTCCGGGCAGCCAGTCCAGCTCCTTATCCTCAATGAGTGGAATGAGGATCAGCAGTCCCAGGTAAACAACGAGTCCTACACCGACTCCAGCGACGGTCTCTATCGCTCCCAAAATGCGCACTGGTTCTCTTCCCCTGAACAGGAAATCAACTGCCTCTGTCGCTCCCCAAGCCAGAATCAGCATGAGGTTAGCCACCAGTAACGGATAAACGGTATCAAAGCGCCAGTTAATCGGAATCGATACATAGCGGTTGATGACGCGCATATTCAGTACGCAGACAAATGCAGTCGCAACCAGCCATGACAGGGACAAGCCGTCCATACCGAACATCGAGGTAAACACGAGTGTCGCCAGTACTTTTACAATGACACCATACAGCAGATGACGCGCAGGGATTTTTTCTTTACCGATTCCTTGCAAAATACCATTTGTAGCAAGCAACAAGGAAAGCGGAATCGCTGTGATTCCTAAAATCGCCATTGCACGCGTGCCTTCCATATCACCATACAACGCCAGATTCGCCCCTTCAGCTACAGCTGTCAGTCCAAGACCGGCAGGTAGACCGATTAGCCAAGCAAAGCGCAGCGAGAGTTTGGTCAAGGTCGTAATCCGTTCCTGATCCTTTTGTCTGATCGCTTCGGCAATGGCAGGCACGATCGAGAGGGCAATCGACGATCCGAACAAGCTCGCCATTTGCAGAAGTGGTCCTCCCCTGCTGTAAATGCCAAACCACGTATCCGCCGTCAATCCATCCACGTTCCAAATGTAGCGGAAGATGTTAATCGCCAGGAAGGAATCCGTCAGGCTGAAAATTGGGATAACCAAGGCGCTGATACAAATCGGCCAGGCAATTCGCCACATCGAGGCGAAGAAGGCACGATCATACCACCAAGTAAGACGCCCCCACTCTGCCCCGCTAAATACGGAATTTTTCCGATTGTGGAGCCACATGAGCAACGCTAGAAACCCGAGACTTAAAAATGTACTGATCATCGTACCGAAGTTGACTCCGGTAATCACGGTGTCCGTATCTTCACCGAGTGACACGAGATACAAGGAAGCTACCAAAATAAATACGACACGCAACGTCTGCTCTACGATTTGTGAGAGCCCGACAAACAACATTTTTTGATGGCCGTAGAAAAAGCCGCGAATAACCGCAATCAAGGGAACGAACAGCAGCGACATGGAAATCGCCCGAATCGGCTCAATCAAATGCGGATTCCCCATGAGCTTTGCGATCAGTGGAGAGCTGGCGTACAGGAGCGCAAACAAGACAAGTCCGATCCCGCCCATCATGACCATGCTACGGGCCAAAATTTGTCCAATAGAGCCTCGTTTCCCTTCAGCCAATGCCTCTGCAATCACCCTCGACAACGCTACTGGCACACCTGCTGTCGCCAATATGAGGAAGGTCAGGTAGAGAGGATATACTTCCTGATAGAGTCCGAGACCTCTGTCGCCCACTATCTCCTGAAGCGGAATCCGATAAAACATCCCGATAACTTTTGACAAAATCCCCGCTATGGCTAAGATCAATGCTCCCGCGAGAAAATGACTTTTTTTCAACATGGGTAACTCCTTTATTCGTCTCTTTGACTGGATACCCGTGGGGCAGTACCAATCGACATGAACCCACTCTCTATCCTACTATCATTTCCCTCTTCCAGCAAACAGGTATATCGATGGAATTTCGCAGCAATACTGGTAAAAAACAGATTCCATTGATTTTTGTGAAAAACGTCTCGACGTTTTTCATTAGACAGAATGTGACCGCTTGCGGTCTGCCTGTGTGATCTGTGAGTAGGAGGGGATATTATGCCCACAACCGGATTTTTGATCCGCCATGTACAGTGGCCGTTAATGGAGGCTTTGAAAGGAAATCGCATCCGTCCTTACATGAAAGAATTGCAAGCAGCCGAGCATCTATCTGCCGAAGCGCTTAACGTGCAGCAGCGTGAAAAGCTGGTGAAGCTACTCGATCATGCGATACAAAACGTACCAGCCTACACTGCCCTCGCCCCAGACTGGAGCAAAATGCGCGAGATGCCTGAACGTTTTTTGCAGCGTATTCCTGTTCTGACCAAAGCACACTTTCGGCAAAACGCTGATCAATATATGAGCCAAGGACTACAAACCAAAAGCCTCATTGCAAATCGTACGGGAGGCTCCACAGGTGAACCTACCCATTTTTATCTCGATCGTCCAACTGTCGAGCGATATGAAGCTGCGCGCTGGTTGGGGTTATCCTGGTACGACATTCGCATAGGTGACCCATGTGTGATGATCTGGGGCTCTCCTCTCGAATTAAACGCCCAGCAAGCTCGCCGCTACCGCTGGAAGGAGCGCTGGTTGAAAAACCGCATGATGATTTCTGCCTATGAACTAGACGAAAGACATTTGGAAGCAAACCTGCGCCTCATCCGGGATTTCCAGCCAGCCTATTTATACGGGTACACTTCCGCACTTCATGCGCTCGCCACGATGATGCTACGACGCGGCATGGCACTCGGAATCCCGCTCAAAGCCGTGGTCTCTACAGCAGAAAGCCTGCACGAACACCAGCGACAAACGATTGCCCAGGCTTTTGATGCGCCTGTTGTGAATGAATACGGCGCCCGTGACGGCGGAATCATCGCCTACCAATGCAAGTCTGGAAGCATGCATGCCTTTTCTGGGAACTGTTATTTGGAGATAGTCGATCCCATTACGCATATTCCCGTCTACAAAGGGCACCCAGGAGCACTGCTTGTCACAGACCTGCACAATACCGTCATGCCTCGCCTGCGCTACCAAATAGGAGATGTCGTCGCGCTTTCTGATTCAGCCTGTTCATGCAATCTCCCTTTTCCACTTCTTGCTTCGATCGACGGCAGAGAAGACGACATGTTCCTAGCGCTAAATGGACGGTACGTGCACGGACATTATTTTAATCACATCGTGCGCAATATGGACAGCTTCCGCACCTTCCAGATCGTCCAGCATGAGCCAGAGCGACTAAGCCTGAGACTGGTGAAGGAGCCCGAACATTTTTTACCTGCCGATGAAGCAAAGCTTTTGGCAGGAATTCGCTCGGCGTTAGGTCAAGTAAGCATCCAAGTTTCTTACGTGGAGACCATTCCCCCCGCAAGCTCGGGTAAGTCTCGTTATGCAATTCGGGAATTCCCGCTTACGAGCGCCCTCCCGCTGGAGTAGACCGCTTGCGTACTTTTTGCAGTAGCTCTGATACGAGTGGCTCGCGAACCAAAATGAGCACCACGAGATATAAAAGCGCTGCACCGATAATTCCTAACGGCAAGTACAGCCAGACAGGCCATGCGGATAACCATGGATCGATGAGTAAAATGGCAGCGGCCATGACTGCGCAGCCCAAAATGGTTTTCCCGGCAGTCATAAGGAAATTCGCCCGTACAGGGCTGCCTACCGCCCTCCATAGCAAAACAAACAGCAGGAGTGCTTGACTGATAGCCGAAACTGCATTAGCTAGGGCAATTCCGCCATGACCAAGCAGTGGAATGAGCAACCAGTTGGCAAGGGCATACACAACGATCCCGATCGCCCCGATCATAACGGGTGTCTTCGTGTTTTCTAGTGCATAAAAGGCCCGAGTCAGCAAATCTCTCGATGCTAAAAAGAAAAGTCCCACGCCGTAAAACGGCAGCGCCCACGCTGTCAAGGCGACAGAACGCTCATCGAACGCACCGCGCTCAAAAGCAAGTCGGATGATAGGCTCTGCGTATAACGCAAGTCCAACCGTCACGGGCAATAGCAAAATAAGGAGATAGGCAAGTCCCTTTTGCAGGATTTGCTTCATCTCCGCCATTTCCCCCCGCTTGACATGACTAGCCAACAGTGGGAATAACGGCAACGTAAACGCCCCGACAAAAATAGCCAGAGGTAATTGCATGATCTGGTTCGCATTGGCGAGAGCAGAGACGACACCCGTTCCGAGTCCTTCTGCGAAGCCTCGTTCCAAAAAGGTAGTGGCCTGGGCTACAACCGCACCAATCAAAATCGGAATGACGCGCTCGCCCATGCCCTTGAGAGAAACGTCCTCACGCCAAGCAAATGAGAAGCGGTGCTGGTAGCCGAACCCGCGCAAAGTCGGGAGAATCGGCAACAGTGCCGCCAAGTAACCGATTGTCGTAGCCATCGCTAATCCAATGGGACCATACATCGGAACGAGCACATACATGCTGACAATCACCAAAGCTCCATTGAATACCGTACCCAGCGTCGGTGTAAAGAAATGCTGGTGAGCATTGCAAATACTCGACCACAGTCCGGTTAACCCGATGAAAATAGCTGATGGCCACATCCATTGCAGCATGGTAGCCGTGAGTTCCAGCTTCTCGCCTGTCAGTCCAAACATCCCAGCAAGCTGGTAGGAAAAGACAATCCCTAAGACAGAGAGAGCAACGAATACGCCCAAAATGATCGTGAGCATCTTCTGATACAAGTCAGTCGTCCGCTCTCCTTTTTCCATCATGCCGCGCATCGTCGGAATCAGTACAGCATTGACCGCTCCCGGTATGACCAAGAACAGCGTCAGCGGGATCGTTGCCGCGATATTAAACGCATCTGCCTCCATCCCAGTACCGTACAAGCTGGATACATACACACTGCGAAATAAACCTAGAAGCCTTCCTACGAGAGTCAGCACGACAATCATGGAAGCGATTTTTAACAAACTCATGTCCACTTTTCTCCTATCCCTATTCGAAACCCTACGTTCCAGGCTTGGTTCTAACGCTCAAACTACCTAGTTATCATATCTTATTTCTACCTTTCCTACCAACCTCTTTCCCCCCGGCTTGCTACTGGGTTGTCAGATTCATTATAATAGGTAAGTTAATCCCTACCTGTAGGAGGACTACAATAAAAATGAGAGAAACCGTGTTGAAGTGGGGAAGCCAATCATCTACGTGGTTGTATTTGCTGTTGGCCTATCCAGTAATCGATTACGTCTTGCGACAGATTCTACCGATTCCAGTCATATCTTCTTTGTGGGATGAAGGACTGCTCATCGTCTTGATGCTGTTTACATTCGTTGCGTTTTTACAGTCAAATCGGACGATGCCTGGAATCAAACATTGGCTTGGAGCCCTTTTCGTCCTCGGAGTTGCCATCATGGTGACAGACATGGCGAACTGGGAAGCGAGCGTAGAAGGATTCCGTTCCGTCTACCAGTACATCCTCGCCTTTTTCATGGGCTTCTATTTATTGAAGTCGATGGAAGACCTAGACAAGTTCATGAAGGGACTTGTGTTGGTTGGTTTCATAGCGGCACTGTATGGTGTCTTGCAAGTCATCGTAGGCGTCAAAACACCTGAGTCATGGGTGCAGGAAGGGGAAGCCGTTACCACGCGCGCATTCTCCTTCGTAACGAGCCCGAACGTATTGGGCAGCTATATGGCGTTGATTACACCGATTGCCGCTGGTCTATTCATGACAGCGAAGGATCGCAAGCAAAAATGGATTTGGGCCATCGTTGCGCTGACGACTTTGCTCGCCATGCTGTTAACAAGTTCCCGCGGTTCTTGGTTTGCCCTTGCCTTTGCTGCATTTGTTTGCTTCTACATATGGAACAAACGAGTCGCAGGATACTTGGTGATCGCAGGGATTATCGGGCTTGTAGCCCTGTTCTTCGTTCCTGATTCTGTTCCGCTCGTCGGAAAAGTTAAAGATCGCATTTTCACGCTGTTTACACCTGAATACTTCGAATCTAGCAGTGAAGGTGGACGCATCGGACGCTGGGGAAAAGCATACGACAATATGCGTATCGAGCCATTGTTCGGTGTCGGACTCGGTCATCACGGTGGAGCAGTTGCCGCTCGCCATTTCGGTACCATTTATTCAGACAGCTACTTCTTTAAAAGTTTGGCGGAATACGGTCTGATCGGGATCATCCTGTTGATCGGAACCGTGATCACGATGTTCAAATACGGAGCTGGGCTCATCCGCAACATCCAGGGTTCGCCACACTTTTTTGCGATTCTCGGACTGCTTGGCGGATTAATCGCGGTAGCTACTCATAACCTCGTGGAAAACATTTTCGAGGTGCCGTTCATGGCCCTCTATTTCTGGCTGTTTGGCGGCTTCCTGTGCGCATTATTCGTCGACCAGACACAAAATAAAAGGTGGTGAGGGCATGCGCCGGAATCCTATTCTCGAAACGATAAGCTGGGCGCTGTACGCCATTGCCCTGTTTCTGATTTACCATTTGCTCGTGAAACCAGCTTTCCTTGATTTAACGTGGATTGCTGTACTCATTTTCCTGCCACTGCTAGCATTTTGCTACTTCGTGGTCCATCCGTCGGAACGTCGTCAAGTGCTTGTGTTTACCATCGGCTTCTTGCTCTTGGATCGGGCACTGACACGTGTCGATGTGAAAACGACCGCTGCTCTGTTGATCGGAGGAGCGATCGCCATCATCGTGATTGCCCTTCTCGTGAAATGGTACGGGCGCCTCAACTGGCGTGCAGTAGGCTCGTTGGTTCTGATCGCCCTTTTGGCGAATGTGACATTCAACAGAGATACATTGACTGCACTCAGTCACTTTACTGTGAAATACGAATCTGACCGTCTGTACAACGGCGATTGGGTGGATTACTTCCCGCTCACTCTGCACGACGTCAATGGCGATGGCAGCATGGAGATCATCACGTACGGCAATGCCGAGGAGCTTCCACTGCCTGAAGAAATTGAAAAGCCAGAGACGGAAGAAGAGAAAAAAGCAATGGCGGAGAAACTGCGCCATTTGCAGGCGGAACCTGTTTCTCTTTACGTCCTGACCTGGAAAGACGGCCAAATGGTGCGGATGCCGAATGATCAAATTCCGGCAGATACCATGGAGATCATCAAGGAAAAATTGCCAACCGATTACCCGGGCTTCCCGTATTACACGATGAAAGACGGTCAATTGGTACCGAATGTACAACGCCAACCATATGCGGAAGGCATGATGCAAATCGGAACGGCACCATATCGTGCGTTTATGCTTGATATGGAAAACATCGCAAATCAACTGGCAGAAAACGAAGGCAGTATGGATGTACGCCAAACGTTGGGCTCCAAGTACTCGGATCTGCACATCAAGGATGGTATGCTGACAGGAAACTACGACGGCAAGCCTTTTGGCGGGATGACCAAATCTACCAAACTGTTGACCACCATGATGCTCCCTGATGGACGAGAAGGACTCGTTGTCATGGGTGAACACCTGAGTGTACTGACCATCGATCCTGATGGCACACTGACAGAATCCTACACGCTAACGCGCAAGCAAGCTGAATTGGCAACTGGCGAGTTCATTCCTGCCGATATCGACAACGACAAGGTGGATGAGCTGCTTGTAGCTGGCAAGCCTTCGTACATCTTGAAGCCAAAACAAGATGGCACGTGGGAAATTTTGTGGGCAAGCGGTGACCGCGACAAGAGCTTCCGCTTCTCCAACTTTGCTACAATTGGTAGCAATGAAAAGCCTGAAATCGTAGCTAAGGCAAAAAGCTGGGTGAGTAACCACGATTTACGCTACTTGTCAGGCTTTGACTACACGCCTGAAGGTTTGAAACAAAACTGGCGTATCTACATGCCGCTGATTAATGTTCAAATCGGCGACATCGACGGCGACAAAGAAAACGAAATCGTAGCCAACATGCACAATACGCATCGTATTCTCGTGTTTAAGCAGCACAACATTCCGGTATTTGGACTCACGATCGCGATATTCGTGGGACTCTTGGGATACGGAGTCGTAAGGAGGTTTCGCCATGCGTAAAGCGACGAAAGCATGGGCATTACTCGCTGCCATCTGCACAGCCTCCCTGCTCGGTGGCTGCACCTATGAATCAGGGACGAAGGCTTTTGCCACCACCAATTTTGACCAAAAGCCGGAGCAGACGACCACGGTCCAAACCGAGTCAGGTGCGGAGTGGCTGAAAACAGCCCTGGAAAAAGGCAAGACGGATAAAGAGGCACAGACCTACTGGTACAGAGGTTATGTTAAAAACACGATTCTCTCTCGTACCACAACAAGTATGTTTGAGGGAGCCGTCATCAACGGCAAAGGCTATAATGTGGATGCCCGTATTGCTGCCCAGCCATATTCGTACTATCGAGTTAACGACAAGCGCTATATCAAAGCCAAGGATCAGTTTGTAACAGCCCCTGATGAGCCGCTTGCTTTCGATGTATTAAAAGGCTTCGAGGACTGGCTGCCTTTCATGGACAAGGCTGTCCAATTGCCTGAGGAAAAAGTAATCGGTGTAGTCAGCGTTCCGTTCCAATTGAAAATGACAGGAGCGGAATGGCTGAAAAATAGCCAAAGCCCACTGTTTGAACCATTGAAAAAGCAATTGGTAGAACGCCCTGATCTGGATTACATCTTGAAGGAATCCACGATCAAAACAACGATTTGGTTCGGCAAGGAAGACCGTCTGATCCACCAGTACGAGACGTGGATCATTCTGCCGCTGCCTGAAGCCGGAACGATGGACCAGCAAGTGATGTTCAACCTGTTTAAATACGACGATACGGGTGGCATTCACATCAAAGAACCGGAAGAAGTAGAAAAATATTTGCTGTACTAAAAAAGCCTGCTACATTTGCGTGGTAGCAGACTAATCGGTACGAATCAGGGCCTGGCGATTATCGTCAGGTCCTTTTATTTTGAAGCAGAAGAAGTATGTCTGTCTTGAAGAAAACCCCGCAGCCTTCATTGGCTCCGGGGCTATGCTGTCCTATTTTTTTACCAGTTCATCCATCACGTTCGCCAGTTGCTTCGCCTGTTCACGACGTTCGTACGGTTTCACACGTTCTGCAAAATCCGCTCCGCGTTTCTCGCTACCCGTTTGTCCTTGCCCTTTCCACTCCTGGTACAGCTTCAGGTACGCTTGCTTGATCTCGTCTTTTTGCTCTGGATCGGCTACTTGTCCGAGACGGAAATCTTCAATAATCTCTGTCGCTTCGCCTCTTTTGTTCAGAGCAAGAATCGGGTTGCCAATCCCCATGTATTCGTAGAGCTTGCCCGGAATATACGCTCCGGCGTCAGCGGACACATCCCCGATCAGCAACAGGGCATTCGCACCTTTCATTAGTCCGAGTGCTTCTTTATGCGGCAGGTTCCCCAACACGCGAACGATGTCCCCCAGCCCCAATGCTTCTACACAGTCGCGATTTTCGGAATAACTTGGATAATCGAACACCCCTGCAAAGCTGAGTAAGAGATCATTTCGGTCTACTGCTTTTTCATCGATGAGTTCCCGGATGGCTTGCAGGAGTAGGCGTGGGTTGCGCTTTTGATACAAAATACCTGCGTACACCGCATGAAATTTGTCCGGAGCAGCATGGCTAGGCGCCAACCCTTGAAAATCAGCCTGATCAAACCCATTGTAGATCAGTTCCATCCGCTTGATACGATCCTGGTGCTTCTCGCGAAAATTATAGGCGAAGGTCGCGGTAACGGTCGTGATCGCATCCGCTTGGGACATCACGGCCTCCTCCATTCGCTCTTCCATACGCTCTCGCCATTCGATGCCAGAGGTGTGCATATTTTGCGTCCACGGATCTCGGAAATCCGCTACCCATTTGCAGCCAAACTCACGGGAAAGCTTTTTCGCAATCAAATGGTTCGTAACCGGTCCCGATGTAGAAAAAATCACGTCGATCTTTTCACGGCGCATAATTTCCCGCCCCAGCTTGAGCGCATTCGGCATCCACAGGATTTGGTCGTCTGGAATCAATAAGTATGGCTTTACTTTTTTCAGCACATGGACGATCTGTTTTTTTACCTTCGCTTTGAACGAAGGCTGTGATGGTGTGGACGTTGTATTGGCACTTGCTGATGCGGCTTGTCCCCCTCGATTCGGCAGCAGCTGCCATTCCTTCGCACGGTGAATGGTGACATCACTCGGTAGCTGTGCCAAAAGGGATGGATCGAGCGTCGCATGATAAGCAGGATCTACTGTCAGCACATGGACATTCCAGCCAAACTCCCCTAAATATTTGGCCATTTTCAACGGTCTTGGCACGCCGCCTCCACCAATTGGAGGAAATATGTAGCATATGATCAACACATTGTGCGTATTCATTTACGTAACCGTCCTTCTCCATTTCAATTTTCCATCATCAACGATACCATAAGTGCTGTCTTATTGCGAATCTAGCAGGCATCTGCTATAGTGAGAATGGCTTTGTTTACAAATTATCCTTCATTTTCGGCACACCACCTGTATTGGGTCGTGCCTCCATGTACATACCTCGGTAGAGGTTGTTTTTTAATTACGATTCGGGTGAATTCAGATGAGCAAATTACGAGTCCTCCACGTGATTGGCGGGGGGGAATTTGGCGGTGCTGAACAACATATTCTCAATTTGGTCACTACTTTTCCAGTCGACGAAGTAGATGTCGCAGTCGTATGCTTCTATGATTCTCTCTTCGCGAGTAAATTGCGGGAATCAGGCATCCAAGTCATTACACTGAATCAATTCGGACGTTTTGACTTACGATTGCTGCAGGCTCTGCGGAATGCCTTTTCCACATTCCAACCAGCGATTATCCATACGCATGGGATTAAAGCCAATTTCTTTTCCCGACTGGCAGCTCGCGGTATGAAGGTGCCTTTACTGACCACTGTTCACAGCTCACTCCGTTATGATTATACAAGCTCCTTGGCCTATGCCATTGTCAGCATGATGGAAATGAGCACGAGACATTGGAACCGTCATTATATCGCGATCAGTGGTGCGATTGCCGATATTTTGCGGGGGCAGGGTGTTCGCTCGTCTGACATTAGCGTGATTTATAACGGAATGGACATGAAGCCTTATCGGCAAAACCATTTACGGGAGAATGACCGCAATCGACTGCGTGCGGAATGGAACATACCAGAGGACGCCTTTTTATTCGGGACAGCAGCTCGCTTTGTTCCCGTAAAAGGTCTCCCGATTCTGCTCGATGCTTTTCATACGCTTGTGGCGGACAAGAATGAGGTCCCTTATCTCGTGTTGATCGGAGACGGCTCTGAACGTGCTGCGCTCGAAGCCAAGGTGAAAGAATTGGGCCTAGAATCGCGTGTTCGCTTTGCAGGATTTCGGCAAGATATTCCTGCGTGCTTGCATGCCTTAGATGGCTTTGTCCACTCTTCTCTGTACGAAGGGCTAGGCTATACGATCATCGAGGCAATGGCTTCGGAGGTTCCTGTCATAGCAAGCAATGTCGGCGGCGTGAAAGAGTTTGTTTTCGATGGCGAGACGGGGCTGATCGTCGAACCGGGAAATCCCGCTTTGTTGGCGCAAGCAATGGAACGGTTATGGACTTCACCACAGTTGCGTGAGACCATGGTGCAACACGCTCTGAATAAAGTAGAATCCACTTTTACCATTCAACTCATGACCGAACAAATTGTTGCTCTTTATCGCACGTTACTGAAATGACGAAAAGCACGGTGAAACGCGAACAGCGGGCATCGTGCTTTTTTCATATGATTTGTTTGAAGAATCTGTTTTTGTGGTTGCCTACTCATGATCAATCTGGTTACATATGAATTGGAACTATTTTGTATAGCAAGCTGTACCAGACAGAAAGGGTGAAAATGAGATGAAACTATTTCTTTCGGTAGACATGGAAGGTATTTCAGGCATTGTGGATACGAGCTATATTAACCCGGATTCGGGGGTTAACTATCAGCGTGGCCGCCAGTTTATGACGGACGATGCCAATGCGGTTATTGAAGCTGCACTTGAGTCTGGCGTAACAGAAATTGTTGTAGCAGACAGTCACAACACGATGAACAACATTCTCTGGGAAAAGCTCCATCCTAAAGCGAGACTGTTGGCAGGTTCTCCACGCGATTCATCCATGATGCAGGGACTCGATGAGAGCTTTGATGCAGCGATGTTTATCGGCTATCATACCCGCCAAGGGATTCCTGGCGTGCTCAGCCATACGATGTCCGGTGTGGTTCACAATATGTATATCAACGGACAAGTCGTGGGTGAGTTCGGCTTTAACGCCGCGATTGCAGGCATGCACAACGTTCCTGTTGTCATGGTGTCTGGTGATAATCTCATCGCCGTCGAAGCCCAGGAACTGATTCCAGGTATTCAGACAGCGATCGTGAAGGAAGCTGTATCCCGCACAGCTGCTATCTGTCTCTCGCGTGAAGAAGCGACCGCTGAACTGAAGCGCAAGACGGCCAATGCCTTGCGCAATCGGAACAACATCCAGCCATTCCGTACAGCTGTACCTGTAGAGCTGGCGATGGAATTCTCCCATGCAGGACAAGCCGAGATGGCCGCAATTGTCCCGGGCACGCGCTATGAAACAGCTACAAACATGGTTTATTACAATGCAGCCAATCCGCAGGATATGTACAAAACGATGCGGGCTATGCTGAACCTGGCGTCAGGTGCAGAGTTTTTCTAAACAGGTGAGGAGAGAACGGAAGACTAAAAAACAGTTCTTCCGTTCTCTCTTTCTGTTTTTTCGCATCTTTTTTCATTTTTTATTTGTTTTTACAAAGCCAAAGCCACTGAGAAAGAAGTACATTTCCTACTCCTAATCCAAATAAAAAAGCAGACCCATCACCTGAGTCTGCTTGTCGTTTCAGCTTTTATAGTCTCCGAACGTTCGTCGCTTGAGGACCGCGTTGACCGTTTTCTACGTCAAACTCAACCTCTTGCCCTTCGTCCAAGGATTTGTACCCTTCGCCCTGAATAGCAGAGAAATGAACGAATACGTCATCTCCACCATCACGCTCGATAAAACCGAAACCTTTTTCACTGTTAAACCACTTTACTCTTCCACGTTCCATTTTTTGCCTCCTAGCATGTAACCCTTACATGACATTTGAAATATTGTCTTACCTCGGTTACTATTGCCATTTACAAGGCTTATTATACGTGATCGAGCTTTTTTCTCCTATTTCGCAGCCTTTGTGGCTTCTTTTGCTTTGCTCTGGTCAACAACAATTTGTCCCTTCCAATTGCCTTTTGTTTTGCCGATCCGGTTCACATCGACATTCAAGGTGAGTGGCTGTGGTAGCTCGAACCCACTCGCGAGGAAGGCCAGAACGCCCTCTGGCTTATCGTGATCCGCTATTCCCACCTCTACTTCCTTACCGGACTCGTCCGTTAAGTAGAAAGGCAAATGATCCTCTTTGCTGGTCCCGATAAAGTTTAGGACACTCGTACCTTCCACGCCTTTATCCTGGTACACGGGATTGCCATTTTGTTCGCCTACCACATCTAATTCTGTCGTATCGAACTCGAAAGGCACCAATTCTCCGTTTTGTTGTTCGATTCGATAGTGCAGCAGAACTTTGGATTCTTCCGCATACACTTCCGTAAAATGAATGGTAATTCCTTGATCGGTTATTTTTTGATCGATCGGAATAGACAGCCCTTCTGCCGCTGCTCGCTTAACCCCTTCATCCACCAAACTGTTCAAGTTTTTTGGTTTGTCTGCAAAATATGAAGTTCCATTTAAAGCCGCATATACGCCAGTCGGCAGTACAATAGCAGCAACCAATCCCATCATAACTAATCTTTTCTTCATCGTTATAGTCTCCTTTTTTTCGTGATAGCGTTGAAAGGACTGCCTGACTCGATGGTCTACTTCACCAGGAATCATGGTCTCGTCAATTTGTTTGGTGAGTGACTGTTTTATGATTTTCTCGATAGACATGTTTGGAGCTCCTCCTCATTCCACTCGACGTCAAACGACTCTCGGATTCGCTTTAATGCCAGATGATTTCTCGATTTTGCTGTCCCCACTGGTATTTGCAGCAGTTCGGCAATCTGATCGTATGTGTAATCGTAGTAATACCGATAAATAACCACGATCCGCAGCTTGAAAGGCAGCTTTTGGATTGCTTGCTGCATCTCTGTGGCAGACTCCATCGCAAGCATTGGCTCATCTGGCGTTTCGACATGTTGCTTTTCTTCCAAGTTCTGTTTTCGTTCTAACAGACGGAATCTTCTCCAAATCTGTCTACGCCAGTTCTTCACCTGTCTAACGACAATCCCATTCACCCAGAAAAGAAACGGACGCTTGCGATCATAGCCAGGCAGTGATCTCCATAGCTGATAGTAAACTTCGCTCACAATATCGTGAACATCTTCTTTATTCGTGACCATGGCTGATACGGTCCCGTAAACTTTTGTCCGTGTCATGCTGTAGACCACCTCAAAAGCTTCTTGATCTCCATCAAGCAAACGGTCCAGCCACAGTTCTAACATTTGATCATTCATCGGAGGGCCCCCTGAAATTGTATACACCTTGTATTGGCTCTCTCGTTCAATATGGTTCACTACTTTATGAAAAAAAACCTCTCCAAACGCTTCTACGTGCGTTTAGAGAGGTTTTCTCATATGAATCAATGGTACTTGTTCAAGAATTAAATGCGCACCACAGTCGCCTTGCTGACAAGGTCACGCGGGATGCGGTTCTTCGTATCGAAGAGGATCGGCGCGTCAGCCATCTTTTCAGCCACATTGGCCCAATCCGCCTCAGCAAATTCCTTTTGCACAGCAGTCAGGAACAACGCATCTGCTCCATTCACTGCTTTCTCAAAACTGTCAACCTTGTGATCATACACAGTAGGAACAGCTGGATCGTAGGAACGAACGTCTACTCCTTTTACTATGAGCTGCTTGATCAGGTCGTGGACAGGACTTACGCGGTCGTCATTGGAAAAGTCTTTCATCGCCATCCCCAATACAGCTACGCGGCTTCCTGCCAATGTCTTGCCGTTATTCTTCAGGGCTTGCTCAAGCATGCTGATCAACACTTCAGGTACTGCATCATTCGTGTTGCGGGCCAGTTGCAGAATCGGGAGGTTTACTTCCAATTCACGTGCCTTAGGCTGCAAGTAGTACAGCGCATTCGGCAAGCAGAAGCCACCTACACCCGGTCCTGGCGATAACATGTTTACACGCGTGTGTGTATTGGCAACCTTGATCAGCTCGAACGTATCGATGCCGAATGCCTCAGAGAAACGAGCAAATTCCTGTACCATCGCAATGTTCACATCACGCTGGATGTTCTCGATGACTTTTGCTGTCTCGACTACGCGGATATCCGAGATCGTGATGTCCGTCTCGCTGATGAAGGACAGCAACTCTTTTCCTTTTTCAGCGCTTTGTTCATTGATGCCACCCAGAACGAGCGGCATATGGATGAACTCTTCAAAAGCACGACCCTCTGCAATTCGCTCCGAGCAGTATGTCAGGAAGAAATCAACACCAGCAACAAGACCACTTGTTTCCTCCAAAATCGGCAGAATCACGTCTTCTGTCGTTCCTGGTACGACGGTGCTGCGGATCATGATGGTATCGCCTTTTTTCAGTACGCGACCGAGCGATTGTGCACAGCTTTTCAGCGGTCCGAGATCAGGATCACCGTTATGAACAGGCAATCCGACTGTTACAATATAGTTATGGACTTCCGCAGCAGCTTCCTCGTAGGAGGTCGTTGCACGGAAACGTTTTGCTTCAATCTGCTCTTTAAGGATCTCTGGCAACGTTTTTCCCTGATAGGACTCCAGGTGATGGGAATGTGCCGCATTGATCTCATCGACGACATGCGGTAAGGCGTCAATACCGATGACGTTTGCTCCTTTCATGGCATAGGTAAGCGCCAACGGCAAGCCTACAAACCCCAATCCCACAACAGCTACGCGTACAGGTTGAGTCATTGCGTATCTCCTCTTTCACATTCTCCAAGTAAGGTCCGTATGACTGTAGAAGAAGTCAGGCGGCCAACTTGCGCATATTTTTAGGACAGGTAGTAAACACCTGCAGCGATAAAAAGCACACACAATCCGATGAGGACCTTGTACAACGTTTCCAAGGCTGTTCCTCCCCCATACAATCTTGGCTTGTCCTCTTTTTCGTAAAAAGGACTTTGATTGGGCTGAATAGTTTGGTACTCTTTCGCCAAATCAAATTATACTCTCGTTTGAAATATCGTTCAACCCGTCTAACGAGGCAAGGATGCCCCTATGATATACGAAAATCCGATGGACAGGACCATCGCAATAAAACCAATAGCCCTGTTATCTTTTGCAATTTCCTGATCGACATTAAAGGTAGGGGTCATGAATTCAAAAATGAAGTACGCAGACAACAACAGGAAAAATCCGAATGTCGCCCAAATCAACGCTTCTCCCAAAGAAAAATGCGCCTGAATGGAATAACGGAAAATGTTCGCGATCCCAAAAATTTTCCCGCCTGTTGCCATTGCTACTGCCATGTTCCCGCGCTTCAATTCTTCCCAAACACGATATCGCGTTACCAGTTCAAAAATGGCTAAGAATAACACCATCGCCAGTCCAGACACAGTAAAATAAGCTGCAGTTGCAAAATATGGATTGTGTAGAAGGCTTTCCATATGTCCCTCCCGACCTCTTATTTCAATTCGGCAATGGTAGCACCTACGCCGCCTTCTCCTTGACCACCTAAGCGGAAGGATTTTACATTACGATGACTTCTCAAATACTCGTGCACGCCTTTGCGCAGTACCCCTGTCCCGTGTCCGTGAATAATGGAGACCGAGTGCAAGCCTGCCAACAGCGCATCATCTAAGAACTGATCGATTTCCCGAATGCTGTCCTCAACGTTGTAGCCGCGCAGGTCAAGATCCATCTTGATATTGTCACTGCGACGCTTCACAGAGGTGTACGGAGCCGCTTGCGGTTTTTGCTGGATGGAGTTTTGTACATGCATATCATCGCGCTTCACCTTCATTTTCATGATCCCGATCTGCACGAGGAATTCTTCATTGTTTACTTTTTCCAGCACGGTTCCTTTTTGTCCGAAGCTCGTCACCATTACCTCGTCGCCCACCTTGATCTGTGTGGCACGAACGGCTTTCGCAGGCTTCTTCACCTTTTCCTTCTCCAACTCAAGGACGGCATTGCCCAAGCGCTTCTTCGCATTGATGAGACGATGCTCCTTGATTTCCATGCCTTCTGCCATCATCTCGCGCAGCTCGCGAATGATTGTTTCCGCTTCTTCTTTTGCGAGTTGGACCGCAATTCGCGCTTCGTCTTCTGCTCGCTCCATTCGCTTGTTTTTCTCTTCAGCAAATTGGGCGCGCTCTTCTTCCAGCTGTCTACGCAGCTCTTCCGATTCCTCGCGTGCCGCTTTTGCCGCCAACCTGTCTGCTTCCGCCGACTTGCGATTACGCTCCAACGAAGCGATCATGCTCTCGACCTGATTGTCTTCCTCACTGATCGAGCCGCGCGCTACATCAATGATGTGTTCCGGCAATCCCAGACGTCTTGCGATGGCAAACGCGTTAGATCGACCAGGCACCCCGATGAGCAAGCGATAAGTAGGACGTAGCGTCTGTACGTCAAATTCTACGCTGGCGTTGATGACCTCGGGTCTATCGTAGGCATACGCCTTCAATTCACTGTAGTGTGTCGTTGCGACCAATCTCGCACCGGAATCAATCACATGGTCGATAATGGACATGGCCAGAGCAGCACCCTCTGTCGGGTCTGTTCCTGCCCCTAGTTCGTCAAACAGTACCAAGCTCTTGTCATCCATTTTCGCCAAGATTTGAATAATATTGGTCATATGGCTTGAGAATGTAGACAGGCTCTGCTCGATGGATTGCTCATCCCCGATATCGGCAAAAACGGAGGAGAATACGGTCATCTCGCTCTCTTCCTCTGCCGGAATATGCAAGCCTGCCATGGTCATCAAGGACAGCAGTCCGATTGTTTTGAGGGAAACGGTTTTTCCGCCTGTATTCGGGCCTGTCACAACAATCGCCTGATACTCTCCACCTAGCTCCACATCTACAGGAACGACAACTTCTCGTGGAATGAGTGGATGACGCGCTTTTCGCATGTTTACGTATCCGCGATCATTGATGCGTGGACAGATCGCCTTCATGCTCCAGGCAAGCTGAGCCTTGGCAAACATGAAATCGAGCTCTGTCAGCGCTTCTGTGTTCTCGATCAAAGCTTCTACCGCAAAGGACACCTGCTCCGTCAACACATACAGAATGCGCTCCACTTCACGTTCCTCGCGCAGGCGAAGCTCGCGAAGCTTGTTGTTCATCTCGACGATCACTTCCGGCTCGATAAAGAGCGTCGCCCCAGATGCCGACTGATCGTGAACAATTCCGCCAAATACAGAACGATACTCCTGCTTCACCGGAATGACGAAACGATCGCCACGAATCGTAACGATGTTTTCCATCAGCATTTTTTGGTAAGTAGACGAGCGTGTCATTTGATCGAGCTTTTCGCGAATGCGCGACTCGAGTTGTCTGATCTCTTGACGTACCTGACGCAATTCAAGACTCGCGCTATCCAAAATATCGCCATTTTCATCAACACAGCGGCGAATTTCGGTTTCCAACTCGCGCAGGCCCTCAATCCGCTCTGCCTGCTGTTGCAATAATGGCAGCTCGTGATCCTCACACATATCGAGTAAAAACGTTTTGAGCCTGCGTCCGGCCATAACGGTGCTGGCGATATCCAGCAATTCCATCGGGGCGAGCATGGCGTTCAATCTGGCGCGCTGTACGGGACCGCGGATATCGCGAATGCCACCGAGAGGCACGCTGCCTTTTAGGCGTAACACGGTTGCTGCTTGTTCTGTCCCTTGCTGAGCGGTTATGACTTCATCCAAGCGTAAAAAAGGAATCAGCTCTGATGCTTTTTCTTTTCCATATGTGCAAGATGCCTTGTCAATCAACAGGGCGACTATTTTATCGTATTCTAACGTCCTTAAAACCCGTTGTTCCACTGTGCTCCTCCTTCTTTATCCAGCGGCGACCGTTGTACCGTGCGGGCGGGAGCGACGGTCTATACCGGCAATCATTACGATCTCCCCATTATAACATGGCAGCGGAGCTTAGAAAACTTGGGCTACGGATAGCAGCGGACAAAGCACCACCGGCGAAGGATAATTTTACACGTTTTCGTTTGGCATAGTTCTACTCTTTGCGTGAGAGAATGAAAGGTGAAACAACCCTAAAGGAGGAGTACACTTGACGATCATGCGCCATATCGTCCGCTTTATCGTCGCTGCCGTAGTCCTGATGTTTGTCGGCTTTCTGGTCCCCGGCTTTTCGGTTAGCAGTTTTTGGACAGCTCTGTTCGCGGCCGTTGTCATCGCACTGATTGGCTGGGCCGTAGAAGCCATTTTCGGAGATCGAATTTCGCCGTACAATCGTGGTATTATCGGCTTCTTGGTCAGTGCCGTCGTGATTTATCTCACTCAGTTCATCGTCTCTGGCTTCCGCGTCACGATTCTTGGGGCGCTTCTCGCTTCCTTGGTGATCGGGATCATCGACTTGTTTATCCCGATCAAAACCCATATGGATATGCGCAATGGAGATGCCGGGAACAAGCAGGAGACATAGGAAAAATGCGACAAAGAGCCATCCCATCAAAGACGGGGTGGCTCTTCTCCTTTTACCCACAACGTGAAAAGAGAGGCATTCCGCCCCTCTTTTCCTTAATCTATCGGTTTAGCCTTTGCCTCTTCCTGAATGATTTTCAGCAGTTCTTCGTACTCCTGACGCAAGCGGAAGTATTCATCCGCAATATTGACTGCAGAAAGTACGGCAATTTTGGCAGTATCCAGTCGATGGTTGCCGTTTGCGATTTCGTTCATCTTGTCATCAACGAAACCGGCCACCATGCGTATGTGATTGACACTTGCCTTGCCACTGAGCCGGTATTGTTGGCCAAAGATGTCCACCGTCAAACGATTTTTCCCATCACCTTGCACGAGAGGTACCTCCCTACTGCGACCTTTGCTCTACTTTATCCTTTTTTAGGTTACTGAAAATGTCAGATTTCGTCAAGCAATCTTACATGCGCAGTTCAGCGCCTGTGTTGTTTTTCAAGGCTTCGACGACAGCAGTGGTCACTTGTTGAATCTCTTCGTCCTGCAAGGTACGTTCTGCGTGACGGAATACAAGGGCAAATGCCATGCTCTTCTTATCTTGGGCAATACGCTCACCCATGTATACATCGAACAGGGTTACGGACTCGAGCAGCTCGCCTGCCGCTTTACGAATCGTTGCTTCCAATGCACCAGCAGCTACACTGCGATCCACAACGAGAGCCAAGTCACGCGTTACCGCTGGGGACTTCGGCAACTGATTGTAATGTCCTACCTCTGCAGCTACATCAATCAAAGTAGCTACATTTAACTGGAATACGTACGTTTCGGACAGATCATACGCTTTTTCTGTACCCGGATGAACTTGCCCCAAATAGCCCAGTCGTTTTTCTCCTACCCATACTTCAGCAGTACGTCCTGGGTGCATACCCGCGATCTCCTGTACAGCTTTGTATTCAGCAGCTTGGATACCCAAACGAGCGAAGAGTGATTCCACAATCCCTTTGGTTTGGAAGAAATCAACAGGCTGCTTAGCGCCCATCCAGTTTTGTGTGAGCAGTTGTCCAGTCAATGCACCCGCTACATACAGACGCTCTTCTGGAAGCTGCGTGAGTGTTTCTTCTTTCGTCAAGAACACACGGCCCAATTCAAAAATCGCGACATCGTGGTTTTGGCGGTTTTTATTGTAAGCGACTGTTTCCAAGAGGCTAGGAATCAAGCTCGTGCGCAGAACGCTATGGTCTTCACTCATTGGCATCATGAGCGCAACAGGGTTTACCTTCTCCTGATGCAGACCCGCTACTGCCTCGACACGATCTGGATGAACCAATGCATAGGAAATCGCTTCATTCATGCCAGTACCGATCAGGTGATGACGGATGATACGGCGCAATTGCTGTTCTTTTGTCAATTGTCCCTGTGTGGTCGAACCGGAAGGCAAGCTGGTCGGAATGTTGTCGTAGCCGTACAGACGTGCAACCTCTTCCACCAAATCCTCTGGCAGCGTAATGTCGCCACGTCTTGTTGGAACCGTGACTGTCCATTTTTCGCCGGCTACTTCATATGGGAATTGCAGACGCTCGAAAATCGGCGATACCTCAGAAGCCGCCATGTCGGTTCCGAGATGCTGATTGATTTTTGCAAGCGTAACAGAAACAACAGCAGGCGTAGCTTCGCTTACAACAGCAGAGCTGATTCCTTTGGATACCGTTGCCCCTGACAATTGCTGAATCAGAGCAGCAGCGCGCTCTCCCGCTTCCTGCACACGTGCTTGGTCAACGCCTTTTTCCCAACGTACGCAGCCTTCTGTACGCATGCCGAGCATTCGAGCTGTACGGCGTACTGTTTTTGGCGTGAACCAAGCTGCTTCGAGAATGATTTCGCTCGTCTCGCCTGTGATTTCTGAGTTAGCTCCGCCCATTACACCTGCGATCGCCAAGCCTTTGGTCTGGTCGGCAATCAGCAAGGTTTGCTCATCCAGCGTGCGCTCTTGATCGTCCAATGTCACGAGCTTTTCGCCTTCGTTTGCCAGTCGAACGACAATAGAGCGATCAACTACCTGTGTCGCATCAAAAGCATGTAGCGGCTGACCGTACTCGAGCAGGACGTAGTTGGTCACGTCTACCACGTTGTTGATCGGACGAATTCCCGCTGCCATCAGGCGATTTTTCATCCATTGCGGAGATGTCGCGATTTTGGCGTTGGTGAAGTGACGACCGTGGTATTGATAACTTTCATTCGTCGCTTCGATCTTGACTTGGATCGGGTTGTCGCCACCGTTTTCGATCAGCTCGATTTGTGGGAATACCACTTCTTTGCCCAAAATAGCGGCTACCTCGTAAGCAACCCCCAGCATGCTCAAGCAATCCGAACGGTTCGGCGTCAGTCCCAATTCCAGCACATAGTCATCCAAGCCGAGGTACGAAATAGCATCCATTCCGATTTCCGCATCCGCTGGCAAGACCATAATGCCTTCTTGCTGATCTTTTGCCAGAAGCTTGTCGTTTAAGCCCAATTCTTTTGCCGAGCAAATCATCCCTTGGGATTCTACACCGCGCAGCTTGGAACGTTTGATATTCAAACCATCTGGGAGCTTCGCACCGATCAGGGCAACGAGAACTTTTTGTCCCTTGTCTACGTTCGCTGCTCCACAAACGATTTGCAGGTCTTCCCCTTGTCCTGCATCAACGACGCATACGTTGAGACGGTCTGCATCCGGGTGCTTGCTGCGTTCTTTTACATAACCGATCACAACACCGGATACACCTGCGTTGCGCGATTCAACTGCGTCTACTTCAATTCCGCTGCGAGTCAGCTTTTCAGCCAGCTCCTGGGGCGTCGTTCCACTCAGATCGACATATTCAGATAACCATTGGTACGATACCTTCATCTTTGCCTCTCCTCTCTAACCTCGATTGAATTGACGCAGGAAACGAACGTCGTTGGTATAAAAATGGCGGATGTCCTCCACCGCGTATTTGAGCATCGCAATTCGTTCTACACCCATACCGAATGCAAAGCCGCTGACTTCCTCAGGGTTGTAGCCGGCCATTTCCAGTACACGCGGGTGAACCATACCAGCACCCAAAATCTCGATCCAACCTGTTTGCTTACATACACGGCAGCCATGACCGCCGCAGTTGAAGCATTGCAGGTCTACTTCTACGGAAGGCTCCGTGAACGGGAAGAAGCTCGGGCGCAGACGAATTTGTTGGTTTTCCCCGAACATTTGACGGGCAAACGTCAAGAGGGTACCTTTCAAATCACTCATCCCGATTTTTTTATCAATCACGAGACCCTCGATCTGCGTGAATTGGTGGGAGTGTGTCGCATCGTCATCATCGCGGCGGTACACTTTACCCGGGCAGATCATTTTGAGTGGGGTCTTGCCTTCTTTTTTCAGCATCGTACGTGCTTGCACAGGAGATGTCTGCGTACGGAGCAACAGCTCTTCTGTGACGTAGAACGTATCTTGCATATCGCGTGCCGGGTGATCTTTCGGCAGGTTCAGCATCTCAAAGTTGAAGTGGTCCATTTCAACCTCAGGACCTTCTGCCACCTCAAAGCCCAGGCCGATGAAAATGTCTTCGATCTCTTCAATAATCCGAGAGAGCGGGTGCATGGTGCCTGCTGGTACTGGACGTCCCGGCAGTGTCACATCGATCGTTTGAGAAGAAAGCTTGGCAAAGAGAGCCGCTTCTTCAAAAGCTTTTTGTTTACCGGAGAACGCCGCTTCCAGCGCTTCCCTTACCTCATTCACCAGCTGACCGACAACTGGACGCTCTTCTGGGGACAGGCCACCCATTCCGCGCAGCAGTTCTGTCAACTCGCCCTTTTTCCCCAGGTATTTGACGCGCAAATCCTGAAGTTGTGCGGCTTCTGTCACTTGGCTGATTTGGCCCAGTGCGGACTCTTTCATTTCTTGCAACCGAGTTTGCACTTCGAATCGCTCCTTTTTCGTTTGATAAAATAACCTCTATCGAGGCTAACGTAAAAAAAAAAGAAAAACCCGCCCCAGAAAAGGGACGAGTTACTTTTTTCTCGCGGTACCACCCTTGTTAGACAATTCACTTCCACCCTGTGACAAATCCATGACAATATCACTAGTAGAAAGAGACATTTGTCTCACTTCAGATCATTGGTAACGGGTATGACCCGGCTGCTCCTACTGCGCGAAAAGCGGTTCAGAGTGCGGCTTTGGAGTGAATTCGGCAGCTATCATGTTAAAGATGCTCGCAGTCTGTGACATCTTCTCCCTGAAAAAACAGATAGGTCCTGCGTACTAGTCTCCGTCATCGCTTTACGTTATAATTGTGATGTAAGGAAAATTATAGCGCAACAAGAGAGAACTTTCAATTCTACAAATGTTACATATCAAGAGAGTGTTTTCATGTGTATGTTACCATTCGAAAGGGGATTTTGACATGATTGATAATGTTTCCGCCCTTTACGATAAGACAATCAACTGCCGCCATTGCCAAGCGACCTTTTCGACCAAAAGGATCAGAAGCGGTACGTTGACGATGGTCAATCGCGACAGCGATTTTTATACCACTTTTAAAGAGCAATCTTTAAATCCCATTATATATACCGTCAATGTCTGCCCTGAATGCGGCTTCGCCTTTACGGATCAATTCCGGGACAAGCTCGCCCCCTGGCAAAAGCAGATTGTGGATGAACAAATCTCCTCGAAATGGAAGCCAAAAGATTTTGGCAAGGTTCGTCATATACCAGAATCCATTGTCTGCTACAAGCTGGCCATTTACGCAGCTGAACTAACGGATCAGCCCCATTCCGTAAAAGCGGGTCTGTATTTGCGTCTCGCATGGCTTTATCGATTCCAGAAAAATGTCGCGGAAGAAATGCGCTTTATCGATATGGCCGTGGAAGAATATGAGCAATCGTATATTCATTCCGACTATACACGTGGCGACAAAGAAATGACCGAAGTTCGCTTGCTGTACTTGATTGGTGAGCTCTACCGCAGACTCGAAAAGTTTGACTTAGCCATCAAGTATTTCGGCAAGGCACTGGCTTTTCGCAACCACACCATTGAGAGCGGCATTATCCGGATGGCGCAAGATCAATGGCAACTCGCGCGCGAAGAGTATAAAGAGAAAAAAAGTGAGCAAAAGATCGGCTAAGCATGCCGATCTTTTCTTTTGCGTTGTGCCTCGTATACAAAAATTCCTGCTGCGACAGCTGCATTCAATGACTCTGCGCCGCCATAAAGCGGGATGTGAACGAATTGGTCTGCCCTGGCAAACATCTCTTTAGAGACGCCTCTTCCTTCATTTCCGATGACCATTGCCGTCAAACCAGCATAATCAGCCTCGTCATAGGAAACACTGTTTTGCTCCAAGGAAGAGATCAGAACTCGCCCTCCCTTTGCCTTCCATTCATCTGCTGTCTCGACTAACGACTGTGTAAAGACTGGGATGCGGAACAGTGCCCCCATTGTGGCACGTACCACTTTTCCATTGTAAATATCGACACTGCCACTCCCAAGTACGACACCATCGACTGCTGCCGCCTCTGCTGTACGTAAAATCGTGCCGAGGTTGCCCGGGTCTTGTATTTCGTCCAAAAAGAGGAGTAGCAAGCTGTCTTGTTCCTCTCTCTTCTGATCTACCCATTTTGCCCAATCTGCTGCTGTTTTTTTCACTTCGGCCACAATTCCTTGTGGTGACTTGGTTTCGGACAGCTTCGCCAGCACTGTCTCTGATGCCGCAATGACCTGAACAGCTTCCGGATGATTAGCCAGAGCACGTTGGCAGGCAGGGTCCATGTCACGCTGCTGATCATAAATAACCGTGACTACCTCCGCCCCGCTTTTTAACGCCTCCTCTACCAGATGCGCCCCTTCCACGAGAAAACGCTGCTGCTCTTCCCGTCCTTTCCGTGACAGCAACTGGTGCAATCGCTTTACCAGAGGGTTTTGTACCGAAGTAATGATTTCATTTGTCATAAACCTATGCCCGCTCCTCAAATTCGCGTAAGTCTTTGTTGTTCCCGATCACCACAAGCACGTCGCCGTATTGAATGACTTCATCCGGGCTAGGAGCGATGTTGAATTTATCTCCGCTTTTGATGGCAATAACGTTGACCTCGTATTTTTTCCGAATATCCAGTTGCCGCAAGTTTTGACCGACCAGCTTGGACGACACGACTACCTCCGCCACGCTGTAGTCCTCTGCCAGCTCAATAAAGTCAAGAACGTTAGAGGAGATCAGATTGTGGGCAACCCGCACCCCCATGTCGCGCTCAGGGAATACGACACGGTCAGCTCCTACCTTGTACAATACTTGTCCATGACGCTCATTCTGTGCTTTTGCCACGATCTTTTTGACACCCAAGTCTTTCAGTGTTAATACTGTCAGGATGCTCGCCTGAATATCGACCCCAATGGCCACGACGACTACGTCAAAATTGCGGATGCCGATTTCCTTCAAGGCCCGTTCATCCGTAGAATCAGCCGCTACCGCGTGCGTTACGTACTGAATATTTTCGTTAATACGCTCCTCGTTCTCATCTATTCCCATAACTTCATAATCCATCTCGTACAGCGTTCTCGCCACGCTAGAACCAAAACGTCCCATCCCGATAATGGCAAATTGCTTGGACATGTTAATCTTCTCCTTTACGGAACTTACCAATATCAAGCATTATAGCACATCCAAAACATCCGCCACAAAACGGTCATGAACGTTTTGTTCGAAAAGCATGGTATGCACAAATCAGCGTTTACAAATACTATTTCTTGAATTCATTCTCACAAGAGAGGTGTAAGCACGGTCATGAATATTGCCTCACTCAACTTACGTCAAGCGATCATGTACAAAATGCAGGGCTCAGATCCAAGCGCAGTCGAAGAAACCATCAGTGATGCCATCTCGAGCGGTCAGGAGAAGACGCTCCCCGGTTTAGGCGTTTTGTTTGAAGTGCTGTGGCAAAACAGCGATGCTTCCTCACGTCAATCCATGATTACGACGATCGCGGAACACTTGCCTGAGCAAGCCGAAAAACCGATCTAGCCACATCTTCTTCGAAAAAAGCATGCTACAAAGGGAGGGGCTCTTATGTCCCTCCCTTTTCATTGTTCACTTCCCGACCTTTGTTGAACTGATTGCGCATGAATTGGGTGATTGCCAGCAAAATGGGAATGATGATGGTGATCAAAAATCCCACGGCAGTCAAATGCTGTGTATAGGAAAACAACTCCACTATATTTTGCGGTACTAATGTGAGGAAAAAAAGTGGCACCATAATTACAATCGCAGTGATTCGCTGAAAACGAATGCCTTTGCGAAACCAGCGCCGCAATGAAAAAATCGTCGCGTAAAGCATATTCCCGATCGTTGTAAATACAGATGCAACCCAAATGGCAAGAAAGGCGGACTCAAAACGCTCCAAAAACCAACCGGTTCTCTGCGTTACCTTGACCAGTTCAAGCGTAGGCCAAACCAGCCTCTGCAATTCTTCATAGCCAAATACAGTAATGCCTGCGACAACCGTGATCAAATAAACGACAAGAGCAAAGCTCATTCCTGTTACGCTGGCCATCCCTAGTCTTGCCCCGGGAATAGCGAAGGCAAAGTAAACCATTAACAGCTCATACCCGGTATAGAGCGTATACGTATTCAGACCTGTTTTCATGACCTGTTTCCATGACTCTACTTGGAATGGCAATAAATTGTACCAATCTGCGTTCATGAAGGAGACGAGCGGAATCAAGAGAGACGGAAACAGGAGGAAAGGAATCAACAGCTCATTTATCCTTGCCACAACTTCAATCTCATGACAACACAGAAACATGACCAACAATAGCAACGTGATGATAATTACTTCCAGTGGCGTTTGCGGCAATACAGAGGTCACGACGACTTCCCCGAACAATCTGGCTGTGATTCCCGCATTGAGGAACTGATAGAGAATGAAAAGAAATACACACAGGGTTCCGATAGCACCACCAAATATCCTCGGCATAAATTCGACAAAGGTACTGCCAGGAAACTGGTTGCCTAAATAAACGATTGCCGCCACAGCCACGGATGCTATCAAAACACCTGCTATTGGTCCCAACCATCCCATTTGATGAAGGAGTTTGGTTGCCGTTCGCGGGATGATGAGAATACCTACCCCGATCATCGAACTGATCATAATGCTTGTCAGTTGCCAGGTACCAAAATTACGTTGCTGATTCTCCACAGTGATCGCTCTCCTATTGCATTTCCATACCGAGACGGCGCAGCTTGATTGTGTATGTAACACGAACCGGAAAATCCCTGAAATCTTCCTTCCAGTTGTGGGTTTTCCAGTAGTCTTGGTAATGCTTCGCACGCAGTGTAAGGCCCAGCTTCAAAATGTCGCTATTATACTGCTTTTGTACTTGCTGCAATAGTTTCTTGGCGCGATTTTCCATTTCTTTTTTTATAAGCGCTTGCATTTGTAGGACGAATTGCTCTGCTGGAATTTTCAGGTCTTCTGTGAGTTCGACAATATCTCCTTGGAGCTCGCAATGAAAGGTAGCAGAAGAGGAATTGTGAATGATCACCTTTTTTTTTGCAAAATGCGGACGAAAGCTCACATATCCATTCTTGGTTTTCGGCAACGTAATCACAATGTCTCCACCCGGTTTTTCATTACGCAGTTGGAGCAATATCCATGTTTGCATGTCATCCAATTTCCCCACCATCTTGTGTCCGCGAAAAACAGCAACTCCTTTCCAGCTCACCTCATTCTTACTGGCCTCTACATAATTCAAAAATGGCTCCATAGTTAGATTAGAGGTCTGATTGAAATAGTCGCCCAACGTTTGGTCCGGAATTCTTCCTAATTTCATGCCATTTTCGATCAGCCCCATCAAAAAGACGACTGGAATCGGCTCGATCCTCGGCTTGATTTCCAGCAAGGTTGACGCTTTGCCCCTCACGACGATCGGCCACAGGAGTCGCCGTATTTGCGGTTCGCGACGAAAGCTGTCCATGATGTCTTGGATCCCCTTTCTAGCGACCTCCTCACTTACAGCAAGAATTCGCGTATGTCCCAGAAACAATCGCTGGTTCAGCCGCATTTGCAGGTTGTTGGAAGCATCTGTCACCGTTCTTCCTGTCACGCTCATGATTTTCACGGCATCCGCATTATTTCCTCCACCTTTCCCACTGCTCCCCGCAATTTTGATGGGAATCGGGATTTGGACGGTCATTTTGTACAGATTTTCATTCTTTTCATCCTGATCAATCGCAATGGCCAATACCGATGCACGTTCCTCCAATTCACGTCTATCCCAGCACCCCGTCAGCAAGATTGTACAGATGATCAACAAAGCGAAGTATCTAAATGACTTACCCATCGATATTCCGCCCCTCTCGTCGCGTTACCATGTCACGGATGAGGATTGCTACCCAGTAAACGACGGGGAACAGCAAATTAATAACCAGGCTAGACAACCCTAGCAACGATGCCCACTTAAATACTTCTGTAATGTTTTGTGGAATAAGGGCAAAAAAGAATAATGGGACGAGAAGGGCAGCAGCCACGATTCTTTGAAACCTGATTCCCTTGCGAAACAACTGTCTCAGTGAATAAACAACAACGTAATACGCATTGGCTACCGTAGTAAAAACAGCCGAAACCCACACGGCCAAAAAAGCGGACTCCAGTCGTTCCAAGATCAATCCAGGCACCTGCGTCGTCTTGACCAATTCAAGTGTCGGCCACGTCACCCTTTGCAGCTCTTCGTAACCAAACACCGAAATGCCAGCCACCACAATTAACATGTAGAGCAATGCTGCAATTAACAGACTGTAAAACCCTGCCAATTCCCTGTTTGTGTTTTGTTGCGCATAGGCGAAAAAGACAAACATAATTTCAAAACCGGAATAGGAATAAATTCCTTCGTATACCCCCTCTAGCATTGAATGGAATGACACATGATTAATTGGCAAGAGATTCCCAAATTCCGCTTTTTGGAACGACGCAATCGCGATAAAAAGAAGTGGCAAGATAATAAAAGGAAACAGCAGCTCGTTCACTCGCGCTACTACTTCCACCTCATGCATGCACAAAAATAGTACCAGCAAAAACATCGTGATAAGCACAACTTCCAACGGAGTCTGCAAAAGAACGGAAGTCACAACCACTTCACCAAATACACGCGATACGACTGCCGTGGAAAAATATAGGTATACCAAGTAGATACAAATCCAAGGGAGGCTGAATACTTTGCCCACCCAAGGCCTTCTGACAGATCCCCATACCTTGTGACTGTATTCAATAAAGGTTTCCCCCGGGTAACGCCTGCTCAATTTGACAATTAACCATAAGGAGACATACGCACCTGCTGAGCCAATCAGAGGAGCGATCCAACCTGCCTCAAATAATTTCGAACTGGTGGTGCGAGGAAGGGTCAAAACACCGACACCAATTAAGGTACTTGTTATGAGACAAATTTGCTGCCACATCGATAGAGTCTGGTGCCAGCCGTGCCCCTCCCTCCTGCTCATTTCGGGTTATCCTCCTCTCTGATCCGGATTTTATCTTGAACATGAAACATCATCGGTCTTCTTTTCATCAGATGATGGGGAGCCCGTAAGAACAAGTCCTTCATTCCATTCAGGTTGAGCGGACTAAGCGGGCTCATATAGGGTACTCCAAACGATTTCAGTGAAGACAAGTGAATGAGGATAACGATCAAAAACAGCATAATACCGTAAAGACCAAACATCCCTGCCAAGATCATAACTGGGAAACGGAGCATGCGAATGGCAATCGCTGCACTGTAACTCGGGGATGCGAACGAGCCGATTGTCGTCACAGCTACAATGATCACCATGACAGGACTGACAAGCCCTGCCGTTACCGCCGCTTCTCCGACCACGAGTGCTCCAACAATCCCAATCGTAGGACCTATTGGCCCCGGCAGCCTCACGCTCGCTTCCCTCAATATCTCAATGGCCAACTCCATAAACAGGGCTTCGATTAAAGAAGGAAATGGAACGGTAGATCGTCCTGCCGCCATCGCAATGACCAGTCGTGAAGGGATCATCTCTGGATGGAACGAGCTAAAAGCGATATAGAGAGATGGGAGCAACAGGGCGATGCTGATACTGATAATCCGAATAAAACGGATCAAGGTCGCGATGTAAAATCGCTCGTAATAATCCTCGGGACTCTGATAAAACTGCGAAAATACAGCCGGGGCAATCAAACCGAATGGCGTCCCGTCCACCAGAATGCCTATCTTCCCTTCTAATAGATTGGCCACTACTTTATCGGGGCGCTCCGTATTTTGAATCTGCGGGAATGGGGACCATCTCCGATCCTGAATCATTTGTTCGATGTAACCACTCTCCAGCACAGAATCCAGATGAACGCTCTCTATTCGCGCAATCACTTCCTCCACCATCGGAGGATACGCAATCCCATCGATGTACATCACGTAAATGTCAGTCTGTGTTCGTTCCCCGACAACCATATGACGTACTCTGAGATTGGGGTCCTTCAAGCGGAAGCGAATCAGCGCTGCATTCACGCACAACGTCTCACAAAAACCATCGCGTGGCCCTCGTACGACTGACTCCGTCTGGGGCTCTTCCACTGAACGCCTATCCCAACCTCTTGTGTTATTCAAGTAAGCATTTTGACACCCATCAATGATCAGCACCGCACATCCAGACAAAATATTTCGGACGATCTGCCTCAGTTTGTCTGTCAAATCCAGCTCATTTGTCGCTGGATCTTGATAGGTGATATCGGGAGTCGTCATATAGCGAATAATAAAATCACTAATGACATTGCGATCCACCATACCATCTATAAAAACGATAGCGGCTTGAGCCTTCGACTTTGTTTGAAAACGACGAACAACGAGATCGTCACACTTTCCAAACTGCGCTTGAATCAATTGGATGTTTTCTTCCACATTTGTCGTGAGCGTAACATCCGATACGCTTTCCATGCTCTTGTTGGAGTGCTGATCCAACCCTTTTGACTGGAGGGCTTCTTTTCTTTTTTGCCATGCTTGAAAAAACTGGTTCAAGCTGCTCACCCTTATCCATGGAATATATCCTGCCTACAGGTAAGGATAGTGTGCCCAATACTGGAAAGGAAATCCCGTAAAAGACGTATATCAAAAAGAAAAACAGGTCCAACTAAGTCGGACCTGTTAAGCAACTACCTCGCGCTTGTTCTCAAATTTCTCGTAGCTCTTCTCTTGCATAATCGTCTTTAAGATCTGGACACTTTCCCAAACCTCTGTATAAGTCGTATAGAAAGCAACAGGGGCCAATCGAATGATGTTCGGTGCACGGAAATCAGGAATAATGCCCGCTTCCTTCAAAGCCTTGCATATACGTATGGCCTCATCGTGTTCAAGGCTGACATGCCCACCTCGGCGATCATCCTGCTGTGGGTTCGCAATCGTAAAACCCATGTCTGCCAGCTCCACCTCGATCAAATCCATCATGAACCGCGTTAAGCCGAGCGACTTGGTACGAAGCTTTTCCACGGACGCCTCCTGGAACATTTCCAAGGAACCAAACAGTGGGGCGAGGCTCAGCATATGGGGGGTACCAATCTGGTAAGCACCCGCATTTTCGCTTGCATCCAGCGTATGTTCCATGTCAAATTGCTTATCCTTTTTCGAACTGAACCACCCGGCCAATCCCGGAGCCCTACCAAAATGCTTGCGGTTGACATATAGGCTGCCCACGCTTCCGGGCCCTGCATTTACGTATTTGTAGTTGCACCAATATGCAAAGTCCACTCCCCATTTGCTGAAGGAATGCGGGATCGCGCCTACAGAATGACATCCGTCAAAACCAATCAGAATACCTCTCTCATGTGCAGCTGCTGTCAACCGTTCGATATCGAGCAGCTGGCCGCTGCGATACAGGACCGTCGGAAGGACTACCAGTGCTACTTCATCAGTCATCGCATCGATAATGTCCTCTTCCTCGATCAGGCGGCCATCTCTTGACGCTACCCGAACCAAATGCTCTTCCGGGTCCAGCCCATGAAGCTTCATTTGACTCTGGAGTGCGTATATATCGGTAGGGAAATCCAGCTCGGTGGCAACGACCTTCGTCCTTTTCCCAACCGGATGATAGAAGGTAGCTGCCAGCTGATGGAGGTTAATCGTCGTAGAACCCGTTACGATCACTTCCTCGGGGCTTGCCCCTACAAGTGCTGCGCTCATCTCTCCCAATTTCTCCGAGAAGAAAAACCACGGATGGTTACCCGTTGTCCAGCCTTCCACACCCAGCTCCTTCCAAGACTGCATCATATCCATGACACTCTTTTCCGCTCTTTTTGACATGAGGCCAAGCGAGTTGCCATCCAAATACAGGCTCGGAAGCAGATAAAACTCTTCGCGATAGCTCGCGAGTTCGTCCTGTGCATCCAATTGCTGTGCGTCCGCTTTCGTTAGGGGGCTTGATTGAGACATAGCTACCTCCTCAGCTTGTTCTATCGTTCCCCTCTATTATAGGCTGAATTTTCAAACAGTGGAATCCCGTTCGTAAAAAGAAAATCCCGTGCCACCTACGACACGAGACTTTTATCCAAGTATAGCTGCGTCAACCAAATGACTAGCAAGATTTGCGCGATGCAAAAGAGCGGGAGCAGGATGAGAAAAGACATATGCTTGGTCTTATGCCGTTGAATAAGCATGCCCTCAAGCGCACCGATCCCTCCTCCTAAAAATGCGACTAACAAAAGGCTCAGTTCTGGAACCCGAAAACCTTTTTCTTTCGCCAGACGCTTGTCTGTCTGCATCAGGTAATAAGCATAACCATTTAGCAGTAAAGCTCCCGCAGCCAGCACCCAGACATTCGAATTGAAGTATCCTGCCAACAGGAGGACCCAGCTTATGACGAGCATCAGCACGAAATTGCGGCGATGGGCAGCTAATTGTTGATGGTACATTTCTTATTCTCCTTTTGCCCGATATGCCCGATTTCCCATAAACTGCTTGCGTACGAAGAATACCACACCCAAAACAACCACGATCACCAGCAAAGCATAAAAACCGTATTTACGGATGACTTCGATAATCGCTTCTACATTATTACCAAATACATGGCCGAGAAAGTAGAAAGCAACGGTCCAAACCAACCCAATCGGATAAGACAGCATCGCATAACGCCGGAACGTCATACCGCCCAGTCCGACCAAATAAGGGACAACATGACGGACAACCGGAAATAAGTAGCTGATGCAAAGAGCAGTAGTACCATACTTCTCCAGCAAGCCCGTTGATCGATTCACGGCGTTCCTCATTTTCTCGGTTTTGCATAGCCATTGCAATATCGGTTTCCCAAAATACTTTCCAAGTAAAAAGCCAATCGTCAATCCGGAGGCAACCCCTAAATATCCCGCCAAAAAAGAATACCATGGGTTTAGCACGCCGATGGAGGCAAGAAATCCTCCTGTAGCGACAACCAGCTCATCGGGAATCGGCAAACCGACAATCCCCAGCCAGAGCAGGAAAAAAATCGCTACGTAACCGTATTGCTCTATGATTGACATCAGCAGGTCGACTTCCATGAGGCAAAATCCCCTATCCTTGCCACAGTGCGGTCATTTCTTGACATACTAGCAGCTATGGCATCGCACGATATCTGACTCTATGTATTACGTATGAACCCCAAAAAAGGTACTTGTTTATTTTGCAATAGATTTACGTATTTTATCAAGCACAGATACGCCAGACGACTCTATCATGACAGATGTTTGAGCGCTTCACGTCTCGACAAACTCGCGAGTGGCGTCGCTTCTACAAATTCACGTACGGCGTCGGGATTTGTTTTCGCATACTCTCTCAACGCCCAGCCGATTGCCTTCTGAATAAAAAACTCTTTGGAATCCGCGCATCTCTCCACCAAGGAAAAGAGCAGCCGCTGATCTGTCTTGTCTTTGTATGACAACTGAAATAAAATCGCCGTTCGTTGCAGCCACATGTTGGTTCCATTCATCCAGGCTGTCGTATTCGGTTCGATCAGTTCGGGATGCAAGGCAAACAATCTGCCGGTTGTATGGGAAGCCAAATAATCCACGGTATCCCACCACGATTTTGTTGTGATCAGTTCGACTACGAACGGGAGATGGTCAGGGGTGAGACGCTTTTTGGACTTCTCGAGTACGTCAAGCGCTACATACTGGTACTCTCGCGCTGACAAAGCCCACAAGGAACTAACGACCTGCTCCCAATTTTCGGGTACGCCATAATCTCGAAAGATTTGTTTAGTCAGTTCTTTGCGCTGTGGTGATTTTATCCCCAGAAAAGGAAAATGATTTTTCATGTACTGCTCCATTGGGCCAGCCACAATCGAATCACCATGTGCACGCAACAGTTCCTCGACAGCCTCCGTATACTCGCTTGCGTTCATCTGCGTCTCCCCCCTTCCACTCATCTAATCATCCGGTGGTTTAGCCTGCTGCTTGGACGTCCTGCTTGACGACAGCAAAAGCATTTTGCTCTTCATCTTTGTACGGATAATACACGACGAGTGTAAAATCTCCCTCGACAAACTCACCGGTCTCCATCCATCTTTCAATATCAAAGGTCACTTTGGCAGTCAGCGTGTGCTTGAAGTAATCTTTTTCCAACGCAGCATGTGCCGCAAAATCATCGCGGAGTCGCTCACGCTGCTCGGTTAGGACAGCGAACGTCTGTTGCATCTCTTCCTTGTCCATGACATCCTCCCACCACAGCTTGCGCGGGCGATGCTTCTGATTTCGCAGGAAATCGAATTTCATCATGCTGAGCACATGCCCCATACCGTCCACTTGCTGGATTTGCAAAAACTTCTGCAAACGCACGAACAAATCCTCTAATTGATGACCGATACGGCTCCAGCCTTGATTTTCCCAATAGTCGCCAAATGTCTGGAAGAAGTCAAAAGCTGTTTCAAATTGATTCGCCAACAGCCACTCCACTGTATAGTCCATCCGGTGCGCATTCCAGTACTTTTCTAGAATGTCTTCTACACGCTTGATTTTTTGCATGTCATCAAAGGAAAGGACATTGTTCCCCAAAATTTCGTAAGGAGCCTCATCCATAAAAACATAGCCGTGATTAGCCGCACGCGCACGAACACCTGTCCCGCGCAGCATTTTCAAAAAGCCGAGCTGAAGCTCTTCCGGGCGTAAACCAAACACGTCATTAAAGGTTTTGCGGAAGGATGCATAATCTTCCTCAGGCAAACCAGCGATCAAGTCCAGATGCTGATCGATTTTTTTCGAATCCTTGATCTGTGTCACTGTCCGCGCAAGACGATCGAAACGCTGAATCCGCTGAACAAGGCGGTTCGTTTCATCATTTGTGGACTGAACCCCAATCTCGAAGCGGAAAATGCCTGGAGGTGCATTCTCGGTCAAGAAGTCGAGTACGTCCGCGCGCAAAATGTCTGCCGTGATCTCGAATTGAAAGACCGTGCCATTGTGGTTGTCGATCAAAAACTGAAAGATTTCCAACGCATATTTTTTATTGATGTTAAACGTGCGATCCACAAACTTGATCGTTTTGACCCCGTGATTGATCAAACGCATGAGATCTTCTTTCACTCGTTCCAGACTGAAATAGCGTACGCCGTCTTCAATCGAAGACAGACAGTATTGGCATTTGAACGGACACCCACGGGACGCCTCAAAATAGACGACGCGGTTGTTCAGCTCGTCCAGATGGTCCGCGTATGGGGAAGGAATGCTGTCCATCTCTTCCACTTGCGCACGCGGCATGGAAAAACGCACGTACTCCTCTTCGCGATAAGCGATTCCGGCTACATCACGCAGGCGTGGAGGCTGCTTGGTTTGCAAGGATTCCTGATACACCTGCAAAAGCTCCAAGAAGGTCTGCTCCCCTTCACCAATGCAGATGACATCGATTTCAGGATGCTTCTTCATCCATTCATCCGCATCGTAGGTCACTTCTGGTCCCCCGAGGATAATCGGAACATCCGGGCAAATCTTTTTCAGCGTGCGCATGACACTGAGGGTCTCGCGAATGTTCCAGATATAACAGGAAAATGCAACGACATCCGGCTTGCGCTTGTGTATATCTGCTACTATATTTAACGTTACATCGTTGATGGTATACTCCACCACCTCAATCGAAGGAAATGCTTCTTGGGCATAGCTTCGCAAATAGCGCAAAGCAAGTGAGGAGTGAATAAACTTGGCGTTTAAGGTCGATAGTAAAATCTTCATGGATGGGCCTACTCTCCTTGCAAAATTCGGCACCAAAAAACCATCTGCAATCGATGGTTCATGGTCTGACCGATCTTTATCCTTTCGTAACAGTACCATACGAGACTACTAACGGCAAATCCATCCGGTTACAAGGTTGCTGAACCCGAATGGTTACCGATTTAATTCACGCACCACATGCCCCAGCTCTGGCACGATCAACCGATTCATCGCCAGTCGCACCGCACCTGTCGAGCCTGGTGTGGAAAAAATCATCTTCCCTTTCCGTGTCCCTGCAATCGCACGACTGAGCATCGCTGCGGAACCGATGTCTTCTGTAAAGCTCAACATCCGAAACAGCTCGCCAAATCCCGGCATTTCCTTATCAAGCAAGCCAGAAACAGCCTCAAAGGTATTGTCTCTTGGCGAAATGCCAGTACCGCCATTGAGAAGAATGACTTGAACGTCGCCATGTGCGATTCCCGCTTCAATCGCCGCAATGACCTGTTCAGGCTCGTCCTTTACAATTTGATAAAGAGCAACGCTGTGACCGGCTTCAGTCAGAAGCTGCTTCATTAACTGGCCGCTTTTATCTGTATCCTCTGTCCGAGTATCGGAAACGGTAATGACCATGCATGTGACTTGCTTGGGCGCTAGCGCCTTGTGTTCCTGCGTACTCATCCGTCATTTCCTCATTTCTTCAATATATATCTTTTTCTCATGATACCATGTTCGGGTTTCCAATACCCTCGTCGTTGGGGCAACAATTTCTTCACTCCCTATACCCGAGATGCTTCGCTTTCCTATATAATGCTGATGACTGCTATTTTTTCGACAGACAAGGAGGCGTGCGCGAATGCCAGAGCGACCTTATTTTTCTTTTCATTTCCACAAACAATCGCACACACCAATCTATGTACAACTCGCTGAACAATTAAAAACAGCAATTCTGCGTGGTGCCTTTCTTGTAGATGGACAACAATTGATATCGCTGCGAGATATGAAGACAATTAGCGGCTGCTCGTTGGAGACGGTCAAAAAAGCGTACGATCATCTTGCGCTGGAAGGCTGGCTGGAAGCTGTGCACGGTAAAGGCTATTACTTGACGCAGCTTGCCAAAGAAGCTCGTTTGGAAAATCGCCTCCCGCTCACAGATATTCCGATTGCTTCCCTGGCTGATTCCTCTCCTCGTCCAAGCGAAGAGCTGGTGAAGCGTTTGCGTGGTGCTTTTTATGAGAGCCTGACCGTATTGGATGAACCGTCCGCGAAGAAGAAAATCATGCGAACGCAGGCTGCCAAAGTTTTCGCTGATCATCTCAGCCGCAGAGGACTGCCACCCTCACCTGAACGACTTCTGCTTTTTAACAGAAGCACGAGCGGCTTCGCCTTTTTAGCACAGCGCATCATGAATGCGCGCGATGTCGTCTATGTGGAGGAGTATAGCTATCCCGTATTCCTGCGCTTACTGAGCCAGTGTGGTATTACGGTTCGCCCGATTCGCATGGATGAAGAAGGCGTCTGTATTCAAGCCCTCAATGAAGAGCAGGAGCATTACCCCGCCAATTGGCTGTTGATTAACCCGCATTACCAATTCCCAACGGGCATCAGCTATTCATTGAAACGAAAGGAAGAGCTGCTCGAATGGGCACAGAATCATAACGTACGTCTGATTGAAAACGACCATTATGGCGACCTCTGGTTTGAAGAGCCGAGCGTTCCACTGTACCACATGGCTGCGCAGGCAAAAAACTCTATTGAGGTCTACTATTTGCATTCTTTGTCCAAAACACTGGCTCGCGACCTGCAATTGGGCGTGTTGATGCTTCCTTCTGATTTATCGGATGATGAATTGGAGCGCTACAGTCAGCTTGTTTCCATGACCGGAGCAGAACCTTCTCTGCTCGTCGTAGAGGCAGCTGTTCAACTTCTCGATGATCCTTGGTTTTACGAAGAGTTTCTGGCAGATCGACGTGCCCTATTTCAGGCCCGCTTCCTGCGACTCTGGCAGGAAAAACGGCAAGCACTCCCCGATCACGCGCGGATGTTCCCCATCACAGGCGGCTTAAATACATGGATCAAATGGGGCACGCCAACCGCAAAAGCAACCGAACAGGAAGAGAGAGTCGTCGCTATTCTTCGGGAGGAAGGCCTCGAGCTGACAGGCGGCCATGCCTTTCGCGTAGCGGATGAGCCTACCGATATTCTGCGCTGCCCGGCAGTCCGTTTCCCGCTTGCTCCATTGGAAGAACGAGAGTTAAAACATTGGCTCCACCGATTGGGTGCTGCTCTTCTTCGGTAAGTTTTCCAAGGGAAATGCCATACTAAGAGATGGATTTCCCTCCTTCCCATAAACTAGACTCGAAAAAAGCCGAGGTATAACCTGCTATGATTAAAAAAATCGTAGAAAAGCTTCACCTTGATCCACCAAAAACGCTTGTACTTGGGTTTGCCTTGATTATCTTCCTGGGAGCGCTGCTTTTGACACTCCCGATCGCTACAGTTGATGGACTTGGTCTGAATTGGCTGGATGCTCTGTTTACCGCTACCTCTGCTACATGTGTGACAGGCCTGGTAGTCGTCGATACTGGGACGACCTTTACTGTTTTTGGGCAAATGGTCATTTTGTCCCTGATTCAGATTGGCGGACTCGGCTTTATGACCTTTGCTACCTTTTTTGCTCTGATTATGCGCAAAAAGATTTCCTTGCGTGAGCGCCTTATTCTGCAAGAGTCTTTGAATCAGATATCAATGGAAGGCGTTGTACGTTTAGCCAAAATGATTTTGATTTTTACTGCTCTAGCTGAGTTTATCGGTGGTACACTTCTTTCCATTCGATTTGCCTTTGATTTTCCGCTGTCAACAGCAATCTACTTTGGCTTTTTTCATGCGATTTCAAACTTCAATAACGCTGGGTTTGATCTGATGGGTGAATTTTCTAGTCTGACAGCCTATGTGGAAGACCCCCTCGTTAATCTGGTGGTTTGTCTATTGATCATTACCGGCGGGATTGGATTCATTGTGGTGAGCGAGCTGTACGATTATCGTAACACCCGTCGACTCTCCCTACATACGAAGGTTGTCTTGTCTACTACCGGGATATTAATTGTGGCAGGGACTGCTCTGATCTTCATTTTGGAGTATACGAATCCGAAGACCTTGCAGCCTCTGTCGACGATGGGCAAAGTGCTCAGCTCATTTTTTCAGTCAGTCACTGCACGTACCGCAGGTTCAAACACCTTAAATATTGGTGATATGTATCAATCATCCCTTTTCCTGATTATCATCCTGATGTTCATCGGTGCTTCTCCCGGCTCAACGGGAGGCGGGCTCAAGACGACAACATTTGCTACGCTGGTTGGTGCTGTTCTTGCACAAATTAAAGGAAAAGAAGATGTGATCTTTTTCCGTCAACGCATTATGCCACACATGGTCTACAAATCGCTGACGCTGATCATGATCGCCCAGTTCATTGTGCTTGTCATGACCATGATTCTCTCGGTTACAGAAACAGGAGCCCGATTTGAGATGATCCTGTTCGAAGTCACTTCTGCTTTTGCTACAACCGGACTATCCATGGGGCTGACCCCTAGTCTTACTCCAATCGGTAAAATTCTGATCGTCATCACGATGTTTACAGGGCGGGTAGGACCTCTCACAATTGCCTTTGCCCTTGCACAACGCAAGCAAAAGGAATACTTCCGCTATCCAAAAGGGAAGATCACGATCGGATAAACCATATGAAAATGGAAAAAACCCTGCCAAAGCACCCGAGGGACTTTGGCAGGGTTTCGTTTTTGTGTATGATTTATTGTTTTTGCCACTGTTTGGACAGCTCGTCGCGAACCAGTTGGCCCATCTCGATTGTACCAATCGCTTTGCTTCTATCTGCCGCGATATCGCCAGTGCGATGTCCTGCTTCCAGTACGGACCAAACTGCGTTTTCCACTGCTGCTGCCGCTTCATCCATACCGAGCGAGAGACGAAGCATCATCGCTACGGACAAAATGGTTGCCAGCGGATTGGCAATGCCTTTTCCAGCAATGTCAGGGGCAGAGCCATGAACCGGTTCATACAGGCCAAAACTGCCTGCTGCCAAACTCGCCGAGGAGAGCATCCCAATCGAACCCGTCAGCATCGCTGCCTGATCGCTCAAGATGTCGCCGAACATGTTTTCCGTCACGATGACGTCAAACTGCTTTGGTTCACGTACGAGTTGCATCGCGCAGGAGTCCACCAACTGGTGAGACAGCTCTACATCTGGATAGTCCGCCGCTACTCGCTCGGCTACCTTGCGCCAGAGGCGGGAGCTTTCGAGGACGTTCGCCTTATCTACAGATACGAGACGCTTTTGGCGTTTGCGCGCAATGTCGAAACCGACTCGAATGATTCGCTCGACTTCTGCTTCATGATAGATGCACTGATCTTCTGCGACTTCACCGTTTGGACCGTCATAGCGTTTTTTCTCACCGAAATAGATCCCCCCGGTCAGTTCACGTACAACGATCAAGTCAACGCCAGAAACGACTTCTGGCTTGAGGGAGGAAGCATCGACCAGGGAGCTGTGCATGGTAGCTGGGCGAATGTTCGCAAACAACCCGAGTGCTTTGCGAATGCCGAGCAGCCCTGTTTCTGGGCGAAGATTCCCAGGATTCTGGTCCCACTTCGGTCCGCCAACAGCTCCTAAGAGCACAGCATCCGCTTGCTTTGCCAGCGTTACCGTTTCTTCTGGCAACGGTGTTCCATCCGTATCGATTGCGATACCACCGATCCGGCCTTCTTCACATGTAAAAGTGACTCCTTCAAGTTCCCCTACGAGTGTAAGGACTTTGACCGCTTCCTGCATGATTTCTGGTCCAATACCGTCTCCAGGAAGAACGGCGATGCGATAGTTTTTCTTCATCGTTTATCCCTTTTCTATACGTAATGGTTTCCGAACGCTGCTGGTTCCTATGATCCTATCCACATTTGACCTATCTTTATATCGTTGCACTGACGGGCGTAGGTTCGCCACGACGCTCCATGATCTTGTTCACTGCCCGTACGTAGGCGATCGCGCTCGCTTCTAGCACATCTGTGCTCACGCCGCGGCCGGTAACGATCAGATCGCCTTGTTGTAGACGAACGAACACTTCACCCAGCGCATCTTGTCCGTGAGTAACGGAAAGGATTTTGTAATCGACGAGGGAGACTTCTTCTCCAGTAGCGCGGTCAATCGCTTTGTAGATGGAATCAACCGATCCATTTCCACATGCGGCTTCTTCGCATACTGATCCGTCGGCACGAACCAGTCGCACACTCGCTGTCGGAACGGAAATGTTGCCGTAAGCGAGCTGTACGGATTCTAGCTGGAATGCTTCTGGTCCGCGAACCATCTTGGAGTCTACCAGCGCGAGAATGTCGTCATCCGTGATTTCTTTCTTCTTGTCGCACAATACTTTGAACGCTGCAAACGCTACATTTACCTCTTCTTGCTCCAAGTGATAGCCCAGATCAACCAGCTTTTCCTTGAAAGCATGGCGCCCAGAGTGCTTGCCAAGAACCAGTTTGTTTGACTTGAAGCCGACCGATTCCGGACGGATAATTTCGTACGTGGTGACTTCTTTTAACACACCATCCTGGTGAATACCGGACTCGTGCGCAAAAGCATTTGCCCCCACGACTGCTTTATTCCCTGGCACGATCATCCCTGTCAAACGGCTCACTAGCTGGCTGGTCCGTGCGATTTCTTTCAAATTCAGCTTGGTCGTCGCCTGGTAGTAATCCTTGCGCGTCTCCAATGCAAGCGCTACTTCTTCCAGAGCAGCATTTCCAGCGCGCTCTCCGATTCCATTGATGGTGCCCTCAACTTGGGTAGCTCCACCCTCGACTGCAGCGAGACTGTTGGCGACTGCCATCCCGAGGTCATCGTGACAATGGCAGCTCAGACGAATCAGATCGGTAGAAGGCACGCGTTTTTTCAGCTCACGGAAAATGTTTCCGTACTGATACGGCGTCATGTAGCCAACCGTATCTGGAATATTTACCGTAGTAGCCCCTGCCTTGATGACCGCCTCTACAACCTCTGCCAAAAAGTCGATCTCGGTACGCGCCGCATCCTCTGCGGAAAACTGAACTTCCGTAAAGTACTTTTTCGCATAAGTAACTGCTTCCACCGCCCGAGCAAGGACTTCTTCCTTGCTCATGTTCAGCTTGAACTGACGGTGAATCGGAGATGTTGCGAGAAAGACGTGGAGGGAAGCGTTTTGTGCGTTGCGAAGCGCTTCGTATGCCTTATCCATGTCGTCTTTTACGGCGCGAGCCAGACTGACGACGGTTGCATTCTTCACCCGTTTTGCAACTTCGGCCACAGACTTTTGGTCACCAGGGGAGGCAGCAGCGAAGCCCGCCTCAATTCTGTTTACGCCCAGCTTCTCGAGTTGAAGGGCGATCTCCACCTTTTCGTTCGTGCTAATATTGACGCCCGGAGACTGCTCCCCATCACGCAGTGTCGTATCAAAAATCTCAATGGTCCGCATGAACTTTTCACCTCCACATTTTCCCCTACATTATATATAGATTTTGTATACGGCAATTATTGGCCGATTTTCGCTTCTTCTTTTTTCGTGTCTTTGTTGATCCAAGACATCATGCCACGCAGCTGCTCTCCTACTACCTCGATGCCATGCTCGGATTCCAGACGACGACGGGAAGTGAAGCCAGGACGGTTTGCTTGGTTTTCCAAGATCCAATTGCGAGCGAATGTACCGTCTTGGATTTCAGCCAGTACTTTTTTCATTTCTTTGCGAGTTTCATCTGTGATGATGCGACGACCTGTGCTGTAGTCACCGTACTCAGCAGTGTCACTGATGGAGTAGCGCATACGAGCCAAACCACCCTCGTACATCAGGTCAACGATCAGCTTCAGCTCATGCAAGCACTCGAAGTAGGCGATCTCAGGAGCATAACCTGCTTCCACCAATGTATCGAAGCCTGCTTTTACCAGCTCACTTGCTCCACCGCACAATACTGCTTGCTCACCGAACAGGTCTGTTTCTGTCTCTTCACGGAAAGATGTTTCGATTACGCCTGCTTTTGTGCAACCGATACCGCTGGAATAGGCGAGTGCAAGGTCTTTCGCATTGCCAGTCGCATCTTGGTAGATCGCGATCAGACCAGGTACACCAAAGCCTTCTTGGTATACGCGGCGAACGAGGTGACCCGGGCTTTTTGGAGCAGCCATGATTACGTCTACATCAGCTGGTGGCACGATTTGCGCGTAGTGGATGTTGAATCCGTGAGAGAAGCACAGGGCAGCGCCGGATTTCAGGTTTGGCGCGATCTCGTCGCGGTATACTTGTGCTTGACGCTCATCTGGCATCAGGATTTGAACCACGTCAGCGCGTTTGGTTGCTTCTGCTACAGTCAAAACTTCAAAACCGTCTTTTGCTGCTACATCCCAAGATTTACCTGGACGAAGACCAACAACTACTTTATAACCGCTGTCGCGCAGGTTTTGTGCTTGTGCATGACCTTGGCTACCGTAGCCGATGATTGCAATTGTTTTTCCACGCAGTACCTCTTGTTTTACGTCTGCTTCATAATACATTTTTACCATTTGTATAGCCTCCCTAAAAATGTTTAGTTTGAATTTTTATTCTGAAATTTGGCAATTTAAACCGTTGCTGCGGCTGTTGCTGGAACAATACTGCGCGCCATCGCTACTGAACCCGTTCTTGTCAGTTCAATAACGCCGTAGCTTTGTAATAGTACGAGTAGCGCATCAATCTTTTCGGTGTCACCCGTTACTTGCACGATCAGTGAGCTAGGACCCACATCAACGATCGCGGCACGGAACGGCTCGACAATTCCGTTTAACTCTGCCAGCTGGCTAGGCGATGCCGTCACTTTAATCAGCGCCAGTTCCCGTGATACAAAAGGGTTCTCACTGAGATTCGTGACGGAGATGACATCGATCAGCTTGTGCAATTGCTTCATGAGCTGATTGATTTGGCGGTCATCTCCCCCGGTTGTAATGATCATCCGGGACAGCCCCTGTTCTTCCGTGCCTCCCACCGTAATGCTGTCGATGTTGAAGCCACGCTGGCCGAACAGTGTCGCCACTCTGGTCAAAACGCCTGGTTGGTCGTTGACGAGTACGGAAATGGTATGTCGCTGCATCCTAATCGTCCCCCAATTCCATCTGATCTAGTGTGTTGCCTGATGCAACCATCGGATATACGTTTTCTTCCTGTGCAACGCGGAAGTCCACCACGACTGGTCCATCATGCGCAAGCGCTTCTGCCCAAACTGCTTCGGCTTCTTCCGGCGTGCTTGCTCGCAAGCCTTTTACGCCATATGCTTCCGCCAGCTTGACAAAATCTGGGCTGCAGGTCAGATCGATTTGGCTGTAGCGATTATCGTAGAAGAGCTCCTGCCATTGACGAACCATTCCCAAGCACTGGTTGTTTACAATCGCTACTTTGACCGGAATGTTGTATTGGGAGACGATTGCCAGCTCCTGGTTGGTCATCTGGAATCCGCCATCCCCAACGACGGAGATTACCGTGCGATCCGGGTGAGCGATCTGTGCGCCAATTGCTGCCGGAAAGCCAAAGCCCATCGTGCCGAGACCACCGGAAGAAATAAAGGAGCGCGGGTGCTTGAACTTATAGTATTGAGCTGTCCACATCTGGTGTTGTCCAACGTCTGTTGTGACGATCGCTTCCCCATCTGTGGAGTTGTACAAGAGTTCAATGACTGCTTGTGGCTTCAATACGTCGCCATCTTTTTTGTACTTGTACGGATATTGTTCTCGCCACTCTTTCAACTGGCTGATCCACGCTTCCGAATCACAAGCTTTTGCGAGCGGAATTGCTTTTGCCAGCGTGCTCTTCACGTCGCCCGCTACTGTGACGGCTGTCTCAACGTTTTTCCCCAGCTCTGCTGGATCGATGTCGACATGTACGATGCGTGCTTTTGGTGCGAACTCCTTCGTGCGTCCCATCGTGATCCGATCATCAAAGCGTGCTCCCAGACCAATCACACAATCCGCATTCAAGAGCGCTTGGTTCGCTGTGTAATTTCCGTGCATCCCTGGCATTGCCAGCGACAACTCGTGTGTTCCAGGGAAACCGCCCAATCCCATGAAGGTGTTGATCACCGGGATGCGTGTTTTTTCTGCAAAGTCGCGCAATTCTTTCTCTGCTTGAGCTGCAATGATTCCCCCGCCCGCCAAAATGACTGGACGCTTCGCTTCGCTAACGGCTTCGACAAACTCTTGTACTTCTTCGTCGCTTGGTACGAGTGAAGCGCGGTAGCCGCGAATCTCCACTTGATCCGGGTAGGTAAATGGTGCCTTCGCATTGGCGACGTCTTTGGGAATGTCGATCAATACTGGGCCCGGACGACCGGTTGTCGCGATGTGGAAAGCTTCCTTCACCATCCGTGGAAGATCGCGAATGTCGCGGACAAAGTAGCTGTGCTTCGTAATCGGGATGGTAATTCCCGTAATGTTCGCTTCTTGGAACGCGTCGGTACCAATCAGCGACTGTGCCACGTTACCTGTGATGCAGACCAGCGGAACCGAGTCCATCTGAGCGGTTGCAATCCCCGTTACGAGGTTCGTTGCTCCCGGACCGGACGTAGCGATACATACACCCGGTTTGCCTGTCGCTCGGGCATATCCATCAGCAGCGTGGATAGCACCTTGCTCGTGGCGAGTCAAAATGTGCTTGAAGTAGCTCCCGTACAAGGAGTCATAAATGGGGAGAACCGCCCCGCCTGGATAGCCGAAAATGTATTCGACCTGCTCCAGGATCAAACAGCGCAGCAGCGTTTCTGCTCCTGTCACTTCTTCCCCGAACTGAATCGGTGGAATGCCGTTCTTTTTCTGCAATTCGGCCATTTCAACACTCATTGACCTCTCCTCCTCCCAATTCTCAACAGGTATTGAAAATAACTATAGACACATAGAAAAACCCTTTCGCCCCGACACGGTTTTATTTCCATGTCTTTTGGGGCGAAAGGGTTCGCGGTACCACCCAACTTTATCGGCGCCTCACGGTCAGCCGATCTCAGCCAGTCACAGCAAATGTGGACTGTAACACGTTAACGGGTGTTAAGCGGTTTGGCCTACTACCTGCAAGGCAAGTTTCAGCAAAACGGCTCAGAGGTGAGCAATGCGACATACCCTATACCCGTTTCTCAGCATCAGGGCTCTCTGTAAAAGGGGTAACGCGCACCATCCTCGTCATGGCCTACTATTAAAACAATATTTTCAATATTGTTGTTGTCAGAATAAAGTGTTACGTCTGATTATAGCTAGGCACCTAGGGGGTGTCAACGAAAACAAAAAGATTTTACTGGACTTTCGTCCGAACGAATGCTCAGTTGGAAATGGCTTTACAGCGCGGTTTTTGCGTGAAAGCGGATACAAGAAAAGGAAAACTCGTCCCGTTTTTGCATCGGAAAAAGAACGGCTTCGCCGTCCCTCTCCTGCTTTTTCAGTTCCGTTTTATTGCGGGGATTTCAATCCCTCTATCAAAATCGTTGCGACTTCCGGACGTGTAAATTCCAGAGGTGGCGTGATCCCGTTTCTCAACATTTCCCTCACTTTTGTTCCCGATAAGGTCATATGAGATTCTTTGTCATGCGGGCACGTTTTGGTCGTTGCCATCCCTTGGCATGCCTTGCAGTAAAAGCTGTGCTCAAAAAAGAGCAGCTGGATACCGAGCTCACCTGGGACAAACTCGGAAAAGATGTGTTGCGCATCATACGTGCCGTAGTAATCACCTACCCCTGCGTGATCGCGGCCGACGATAAAGTGTGTACAACCGTAATTTTTTCGTACCAATGCATGGAAAACCGCCTCACGTGGACCCGCATATCGCATAGCAGCCGGAAAAGCGCCGAGCAGTACACGGTTGTGCGGATAGTAATTTTCGAGAAGGGCGAGATAGCTTTTCATTCGTACTTGTGCAGGAACATCGTCTGATTTCGTTTCCCCCATCAATGGGTTGAGAAAAAGACCATCGACAATCTCTAATGCCGCCTTTTGAATATATTCATGCGCCCGGTGAACGGGATTGCGCGTTTGGAAACCAACCACCGTTTGCCAGCCATTTTCTCGAAATCTTTCTCTCGTTTCTGCCGGCGTCAAATACAAATCAGAGAAGCGCTCAGGCTTAGGCTTTTGCAGTATTTCTACAGGCCCACCCACGTATAGGTTTGGCTTTTCAAACAGCTTTTTCACACCAGGGTGAGCGAGATCGACCGTGCGAAAAACGAGCTCTGCCTCACGCATTTTATCTGGCACAAAACAGCTTTTCACCTGCAAAATCGCATAGTCCACTCCATCTTCCCCACGTAACAGAATCCTGTCGCCGGGTACAAGATCGTCGTGCTCATCTACATCGACAGCCAATGTCACTGGCAACGGCCAAACCGTTCCATTGGCTAGACGCATCGTTTCCACGACCGTGTGGTAATCCGCCTCTTCCATGAATCCAGCCAGCGGCGAAAATGCTCCGATAGCAAGACATTCGATGTCCGACAGGGTCCATTTGTCCACGATAATGGCCTTTTTGATCCCGTGCGGCAAGATGGTTTGCTTCACATCTTTCCCTCCTGCACTGTTCATTTGTGCAGACCGCATTCGGTCTTTTCGAAGCCAGCCCAACGTCCCGACCGAGAGTCTTGGCCAGGCATGACAGCGCGCGTGCATACTCGGCAGCCGATGCTTGGATAGTTCCGGTCGTGCAATGGATTGTAAGGGACATCATGCGCATGGATATATTCCCACACCTGGGCCTCCGTCCAATCTGCTAGCGGATTGAATTTAACCAGGTTGAATTTTTCGTCCCACTCCACTTTTTTGGTATTTGCTCGGGTAGGTGATTGCTCGCGGCGAATGCCCGTAATCCACGCCTGATAGTTGGACAGGACGCGCTTTAACGGCTCTACCTTCCGAATCTCGCAGCAAAGATTCGGTTCCCTCTCCCACAGTTTGTCTCCGTGTTTTTCTGCCTGCTCGGCTAACGTCAACTGTGGCTGCACTTGAATGAATGTCGTGCTGTATCTGGCTTGCAGCTTGTCACGCGTATCATACGTTTCAGCAAAATGAATGTTGGTATCGAGGTAAAATACAGGAATAGTGGGAGCCAATTTGTGCAGCATGTCGATTAAAATGACATCTTCAGCGCCAAAGCTAGCAGCTAGGATCAGACTGGCTGCATAGTTTTCCACGGCGTTCACAAGCACGTCCTGCGGCGCTTGACCTTCCAGTCGGCTTGCCCATTCCTGTATTTCCTCATCCACCATTTTCTGGCGATTGCTCATCAGCGAAGCTCCTCTCTTGCTAGGATTCACCCACCATCATATGCCTAGTGACTGGAAGTGGCGCATCGTCCACCTATATCCAACTCGCCCAAACCAAACGGTCACATCCACTTTTATGAAAAACGTCGAGGCGTTTTTCACAGAAAAAAGCCGCCAGACAGGGTCTGACAGCTTTCTGCTGCTTTATTTTTCATCTTTTTCGTTTACAGCCGGGGCGAAAATAAACGAAGGGCCGATTTGTTGCGTCTTTTTGGCATCGGTTACTTGAACCGTTTGAACGGTTGGTATCGCATATGAACCTGGGCTTACGAAGGAAGGCTGCACCGAGTAAGAATCATCCTTGTCTTTCGCAAACGCTCCTGGCACGAACATCGCTGAACAGACTATCGCTGTTACACCCATCATCATCCATTTTTGTTTTCTCATCTATGTCTCTCTCCCTATCCAATGTTTTCCTGTAACGCTTTTTATTGTATGGCATTGGGGAGTCTGCTCGACACGGACGAAAGATTGTTTTTTTCTCAGACTTGAGGATTACATTCACTTTTTCCAAATAAAAAGCATCCTGTACGGATGCTTGAAGCCCATTAGTTTTCTTCTTTTTCGTTTACAATTGGAGCGAAAGTAAACGCACTTCCTGCTGTTTGCGTGCCTGTCACCGCATCTGTTTTCTGAACTACTGGAGCCGAGTACGGACCAGGCGCGAAGATAGAAGACGTCACGGAATATGAGTCATCTTTGTCTTTGGCAAACGCCCCTGGCACGAACATCGCTGAACAAACAACTGCTGTAATTCCCATCATCATCCACTTTTGTTTTCTCATTTTGATCTCTCTCCCTATCCAATGTTTTCCTCTTATGGCCTTATTTTAAGGGATCAGCCAAGCTGTATAACACGGACGGGAGGTTGTTTTTTGCTCAGACCTCGGGCGGATTCTGCTTTAGGACCAGGGCCCAGTTCTGTAAGCAACGACTCGCCTCAAAACGAATAAGCCGAGTCCGAGCAGCCCCAGAACCAGCCGTCAATACAGACAACCACTTTCGAAGTTGTTGGTCAACCATTTATCGATGCCCCAATCCAAGTCAAAGTGGATCTATAGGCATGAAAAAAAGCACCCGTTGTGGATGCTTTCACGGTCGAATACTTTCGATCGCTTTTTTCTTACACATCGATCATTGTTCTTGTATGCTTATACAGTTCTTCCATCGTCTGCCCTTTTGCTCGGGCAAGTACCTCCATGCGCACACTCAATTGCTTTTTCGCAAACTGCTGCAAATCAGCGACCTTCACTCCGAATGCACTCACCCCTTGTGAGTTATCCATCCAGTCGTACAGATGACTTGCCATTGGAGCCAGCTCATCCATCTTTTTGGCAATGACATCGTAAATATGGGGATGCTCACAGATCAATCGCTGCAGCAGAAATGTTCCGTAGCTAATGTGCCGCGATTCGTCTGTCTTCAAATACCCAATTCCTTGCATTAAACCCGGCATGAGCCCCGTTTTGCTGAGTGCTTCGTAAAACGCATAGTAGCCTGTCTCTGCGAGCACGCCTTCCACAAACATGTTGTAGACAGTAGAAGCCTCTGCGATGGCTTCCGGGGATTTATCTGTCAGCAGACGATTGAGGGCATTTGGCAAGATCCCATGGAAAATTCGCTTGTACACATCATCGTGAAAATGATGCAAGTCTCCTGACTCGCCGATGTTGTCGAGAACCAACCTGAAAAACTCTGTGTGCTTGGCCTCTTCAAAGAGGAAGGTCGTCAAATACATTTCTTCCTCCAATCGCCCTTCCTCGGCAATAACCATGATCAAAGGCAAAAGGTCAAGGGTGACTGCCTCTTCCCCACCCAGAAAACCAGCAATCCGTCCCAAAGTTTCTTCCTTCTGCTCCAGATTCATATTCGCGTAATCTTCGCGGTCTTGCGTAAAATCAATGTCCTGCGGGTTCCAAATGCCGTATCTCTTCGCTTTTTGATACAATTGGTACGGTAGCAGCTCCTGATTCAATCCTTTTTGGCTGGTCGAAACAAAACCATTCCTCATCCCCATCCAACCTTTCTTTTTTCTCATACGCCTTCTATTTCGAATGAATAAAAGAAGTCATGAAATTGTTAATTTATACCAACTCCATTCTTTACGCTCAGATCAGCCGTTTGATAAAATGAAGGCGCTATAGGTTGATTATAGGTCAGGCTGAACGGTCGTTCATATCCCCAAAAATCAGGGGGTGTTCATCACTCAAATGGAGGTGGCAATCACTCCATGGTCAGTCCAGAGCTGAACATGTACATCGATCGAATCGAAGAAACGGCATATTACGAGGAGAAACTGGTGCTTGCTGTACGTGGCTTCGTGGATCTCTTTCCTTTCATGGGAGCCATTCTGTGCAATTACTCGACGCTCAGTCAAATGGGTGAGGGACTATGGTCGATTCTTGACCAAGAGTTATGCTCCATCCGCGATATACGGGTGGACATGCGCAACATGCCTCTTATCCAGCATGCGATCCGTGAACAGAGAGCCGTACTGCTTGATTCTGAGGCGATCCGTCAATTCCCGCCCAATTTAGTGTACGGCGCCCCTTATGCGCTCATTCTCCCCATCAGCTACGGGCCTAACGTACTCGGCTACGCCGGTATTTCCTGGCATCAGGATGGCTGTTCTGGCATCAACCAACAATTGGTACAATCTTTGAGCGCATACTGCCTGATGCTGGGCAAAGTATTGGCAACCGACTCCCTTCGCCCTAAAACCGTCAAGCTCTCACGCCGAGAAGTCGAAGTCATGCAGCGGATTTCATGGGGCGAAAGCGTTAAGGAGATGGCGGACTGGATGGGAATTAGTGAGTTTACCGTACAGGATTACATCAAGTCCGCCTTAAAAAAGCTCGGTGTGCAAAATCGCGCACAAGGTGTGGCGGACGCCATTCGACAGCGAATCATTTGTTGAATAAAAGTAGAAAAAAACAACCGAATGTGTTTTCGGTTGTTTTTTCTTTGACTCAAATTTCCCTATCTACGTTCTGATTTCTACCATCTAGACCACAACAAAAAAGCCGCCCTTCCCTCAATCGGAAAGATCGGCTCTTCTATTCAAAAATTAAGCGTTCAGTTTGCTTTTTGCAACTGTTGCCAGTTCGTTGAACGCAGCTTTGTCGTTAACAGCCAAGTCAGCCAGCATTTTGCGGTTAACTTCGATGCCAGCAACTTTCAGGCCGTGCATCAAACGGCTGTAGGACAGACCGTTCATGCGAGCTTGCGCGTTGATACGAGTGATCCACAGTTTGCGGAAATCACGTTTCTTTTGACGACGGTCACGGTATGCATACAGCAGGGATTTCATTACCTGCGCATTAGCGGATTTAAACAGGCGATGTTTGGAACCGAAGTATCCTTTCGCCAGCTTCAGGATTTTCTTATGACGACGGCGTGTAACAATGCCACCTTTTACTCTTGGCATACTAAACTCCTCCTGGTCTTTCCAGCATGGCGGCCTACTGCTAGGCGCTTAGGGAGCTCATGCTGCGTAATGGTGTGAAATAAAAAATAACTTACATGTAAGTGAGCATTTGCTCAATGCGTTTTTGATCGCCTTTGGAAACGAGTGCAGCTTTACGCAGGTGGCGTTTTGCTTTTGTCGTTTTGTTAGCGAACAAGTGGCTACCAAATGCGCGGTCGCGCTTCAATTGGCCGCTTCCAGTCTTTTTGAAACGTTTCGCAGCAGCCTTGTTGGTTTTCATTTTAGGCATCTGAAAAATCCTCCTGTCTAAACTACTATCTTACTTTTCCGCTTTCGGAGCCAGAATCATGATCATGCTGCGGCCCTCGATCTTCGGCTTGCGCTCAGGCGTAGCGAGATCTTCACACTGTGCAGCAACACGTTCCATAACGCCTAGTCCAATTTCGGAGTGGGTGATTTCACGTCCACGGAAACGGATCGTACACTTCACCTTGTGTTGATCCTCCAAGAACTTGCGGACGTTGCGAAGCTTTGTTTGAAAATCGTGTTCCTCGATGTTAGAAGAAAAACGCACTTCTTTCAGCTCGATGATCTTCTGGTTTTTACGCGCTTCTTTTTCCTTTTTCGCCTGCTCGTATTTGAACTTTCCATAGTCCATGATACGGCATACAGGCGGCTTGGCTGTAGGAGCAACGTTTACCAGATCCAATTCAGCTTCCTGGGCAATGCGCAATGCTTCCCTAAAGGGTACGACTCCCAATTGGCTCCCGTCAGCACCGATTAAACGGACTTCACGGGCACGGATCGCTTCGTTAATTAACATTTGATCCTTGCTAATACTTGCCACCCCCGTCAATTTCGAGAAGGAACAAAAATGTGCGAACGCAATCTGCGCCCGCACATATCTCACCTAAGCAATTTCATCAGATCCGAGGATCTTTGCGTAAGAGTTACCTGTCAACAGTCGTATACGACGTCGACCCAGGTGAGAAGCTGTGCGCCTCTGCTTGTTCTCGAAGTATGAAGTGTTTATACACGCAATTTATATTACAAGGTAGCTTGGGTTTTGTCAAGGCTCATACCTAATTATCCACCGATATGGGACATTTCGACCTTTTCACGCTGGGCGAGACCAGGCGTTTCACTTAGTCGTTCCTCCGAGTAGCGCACGTCACGCCGCTCCCAGATTGCACGTATCAGCTCGCGAATCTCTTCATCCGTGCGTCCATCGCGGACTGGTTCGCGCAAATCATCTCCAGATGAAGCAAAGAGACAGTTGTACAATTTCCCTTCTGCCGACAAGCGAGCTCGCGTACAAGTGGAGCAAAAAGCTTGGGTCACCGATGAGATCAACCCGATCTCCTGGTCCGATCCCTCATAGCGATAGCGAGAAGCCACCTCTCCATAGTAGTTCGCTTCAGTCGCTACCAACGGCATCTCTGTATGGATCATGCGCACAATTTCACGGGAAGGAACGACTTGATCCAGCCGCCAGCCATTACTGTTTCCCACATCCATGAATTCAATAAATCGAAGGGTGTGCCCTTGCTCACGGAAGTATCGTGCCATCGGCAAAATATCTTGATCATTGACTCCGCGTTGTACCACCATGTTGATCTTAATCGAAAGCCCGGCATCTGCCGCTACGCGAATCCCTTCCAGCACGGCATCTACCTGATAGCCTCTTCCGTTCAACACCCCAAAGCGCTCATTATCCAAGCTGTCCAGGCTGACCGTGACCCGATCCAGACCTGCTTCTTTTAGTGCTTGCGCATGGCGGGACAAGAGAGAACCGTTTGTCGTCATCGCAATATCTTGAACGCCTTCTACTTCACGTATCATTCGAATCAACTCAGGCAGATTTCTGCGCATTAATGGCTCTCCGCCGGTAATGCGGATTTTCCCAACCCCAAGTGAAGTAAAGATCTGGGTCAAACGGGTAATTTCCTCAAAGGTCAGCAACTTGCTTTGCGGCAAAAACTCAAAATCCGGTCCAAAAATTTCGGCAGGCATGCAATAACGACAACGAAAATTACATTTATCGGTGACAGATATTCGTAAATCTCGGAGAGGACGGTTCCGTAAATCAAGCACTTTTTCTGGCATAGATGTTCACTCTCCTTTTATCTATATAGGACGACTTTTCCCCTTCATCATTACTATCATATCGCATTTCGACTTAGTACCAGTCTATTATCATAAATCGAAATAGCCAAATTTTCAAACGCAAACAGCACATTGTGCCATAAATGGGGCTACTTTTGCAAAAAAAGAGTACGAATACCTCCCGACATTCGTACTCTTTCCGTTATGCATTCTTATATTTTAAACTTACTGATCATTCTTTCCAGTTCACGAGCCATCTGATTCAAGGATTCAAATGAAACGGAAAACTCTTCCATAGTGGCCAATTGACCATTGGAGGAAGCAGCCAGATTTTCAGCATTGTGGGCTGAAATCCTTGCAATTTGGGCAGTTTCGTCCACAGATGCTGCTACTTGTTCCGATCCGGCAGACATTTGCTCAGAGACAGCAGATACCTCCTGAATTTGATCCGTTATCTGTCGAATTTCTTGTAAGATGCGTTGGAAGGCTTCCCCTGACTCCAGTACAGTAGACAATCCATCCTGAACATCTTGATTGACAGAATCCATCGAGTTGACCGCCATGGTCGTATCTGTTTGGATCTCCTGAATGAGGTTGGCGATTTGCCGAGCAGACTCATCAGATTGTTCAGCGAGTTTTCTCACTTCATCTGCTACGACAGCAAAACCTCGTCCATGCTCTCCCGCACGGGCAGCTTCGATGGCTGCATTGAGAGCAAGCAGATTCGTTTGGGAAGCAATTCCTGTAATCACGTCAATGATTTGCACAATTTCTTTGGATCGCTCACCCAATTGCTTGACGACGGATACGGAATGTTCCACAGAGCCACGGATGGAGTCCATTTGCTGGATAGCTTTTTGGATGGACTGGTTTCCTAGCTGCGCTTCATCCGCCGTACATGTAGATGATTCTGAGATGATGGAGGTTGTTTCCGCCACGCGTTGGATGCCGATCGACATTTCTTCCATCGCTCTTGCGGATTCTTCCGCACCTCTGAGCTGATTTTGCGCCCCGCTCGCTACTTCCTGTATCGTGGTAGAAATCTTGTTCGTAGTGTCTACATTGTCTTCCAAGCGAACCGATATGTTGTCTGACGAAGTAGAGAGGGTGTTAACCGCTTTTTGGACTTCCCGAATGAGTCCTTGGATGGATACTTGCATCACCTGAATGCTCTGACCAAGCATGCCGATTTCGTCTTTTCTTTCCAAAAGGTTTTTGGGCAATTCACCGGTAAAGTCACCACGTCCGATCTGCGCAATCTGGTCAACGATAGCAAGCAATGGCTTGGTGAATTTGTGCGAGAAAAGAACGGAAGCGATAACCGCTAATAAGGCAAACAGAAGGCTCAATGCCCCGATGATGAAACCGATTTGATTGGCTTCAGCAGAGAGCTCAGCTTTTTCAATAAACGAAATATATTTCCAGCCAGTTTTGTCTGAAGTAAAGACGTTAGCCAAATACTCGGTATCGTTCATCGTGACCGCAAAGCTGCTTGCGGTATTCTCTGCGATAGCAGCCAATTCAGGAATTTGCGTATCTTTCAGGTTCTTCGAATTGAGCTCGGGGTTCTTGGGATTAGCCAAAATCGTTCCGTCTTTGCCAACCAGCATGAGATAACCCGTTTTGCCGATCTTAATGTCTTTCAAAATGTCGGTTAGCCCTTTTAAATTCACATCCAGTCCAACAACGCCCAGTGGTTCACCCTTGTCATCCACAAGCATCGTCACGTTACTGATCACGATACTGTTATCGCCCAAATAGAGATACGGATCTGTCGTGATCACTTTTCCGGGATTCCCCATTGGGTTTTTGTACCAATCCCTTGTACGCGGATCGTAATTCGGAATGACATCATCTGTCGGCCACTGTATGTATCCTCCGTATTTAGTCGCTAAATAAATAAATGCAGTATTCGGATGAGAATCGACAAATCGCAGGAAATCTTGAAAAATGGCCGCCTCTACTCCGCCATTTTGCAGTGGCGTATGCTTGGTTTTGGTTGGTTTGTCCATATACGTCGTAATAGTGTTATCTGCACTTTTTAATAAGGGACTGCCTGCTATCAGGTTTACGTTTTCACGAATCGAGTCGAAATGCAAGTTAATCGCATTGTCTACTTGAGCCACTTCTTTTGTCGTGGATTCAATAAAATAAGTCTGGATTCGCTCCTCCATTTTGACATAGACAAATGAGCTAATCACTCCAATCGGGATTAAAATAATGGCAAGAAATGCTGCTATCAGTCTTTGCTTGATGCTTATCCGCATACGTATCCCCCGCAGTTCTTCTTGATGTCCATATCTATAATTACCCTACATCCTTTTCCCGTTCTTTTTTCCAAGTAAACGTATAATGAAAAAAGCCGCCCGAAACTTCTGGGCGGCTCTACTTCTATACGCTTTTACTTCATTTCATTGATTTCAGCGCGGATTTTCTCTACAAACGCATCCACTGTCATCGCGCCTTCATCGCCCACTCCGCGTTTGCGGACGGACAATGTACCGTCAGCCACCTCTTTTTCACCGATGACCAGCATGTACGGGATTTTTTCAACTTGTGCTTCACGGATTTTGTAGCCGATTTTCTCATTGCGGCCATCCAGCTCTACGCGAATGCCAGCTTGTTGCAGCTTTTCTCTTACTTGTTCCGCGTATGGCATGTGCACTTCGCTGATGTTCATGATGCGTGCTTGAATGGGAGTCAGCCAAATCGGGAATGCGCCTGCGTAGTGCTCGATCAGGATACCAATGAAGCGCTCCATGGAGCCGTACATCGCACGGTGCAAGACAACTGGACGATGCTTCTCGTTGTCTTGACCAACATAAGTCAGGTCGAATTTCTCAGGCATTTGGAAGTCCAACTGGATCGTTCCGCATTGGTGACGACGTTTCAGCGCGTCGGTAATTTGGAAATCGATCTTCGGTCCGTAGAACGCACCGTCTCCGTCTTTGATTTCATATGCCATACCGAGCTCATCCAACACTGTTTTCAGAGAGCTTTCTGCTGCTTCCCACAGCTCATCAGAGCCCATGGAATCTTCCGGACGAGTGGACAGAGCCACACTGTATTCGAAGCCAAATACCTTGTAGATGCTGTCAATCAAAGTGATCATGCCTTTGATTTCGCTCGCGATCTGATCAGGACGGACAAATACGTGCGCGTCATCCTGGCAGAAGGTGCGTACCCGCAGCATTCCGTTCAATGCACCGGAGTACTCATGGCGGTGAACTTGCCCGAACTCGGAGTAACGGATCGGCAGGTCGCGGTAGGAATGCATCTCGTTTTTATAGATCAGCATGTGACCTGGGCAGTTCATTGGCTTCAAGGCGTAAGTCGCGTTGTCTACTTCAGAGAAGTACATGTTCTCTTTGTAGTGATCCCAGTGACCAGATTCTTTCCAGAGACGCTCGTTCATGAGGAACGGAGAGCGAACTTCTGTGTATTGTGCCAATTGTTGCAGACGGCGGGAGAATTGCTCCAGCTCGTTGCGAACAGTGAAGCCTTTTGGCAGGTAGAACGGCATGCCTGGTGCTTCCTCGGAGAACATGAACAGTCCCAGTTCTTTACCCAATTTGCGGTGATCGCGCTTTTTCGCTTCTTCGATGAAGTGCAGATATTCATCCATGTCTGCTTTTTTCGGCCAAGCTGTACCGTATACGCGTTGCAGAACTTGGTTTTCTGCTTTACCGCGCCAGTATGCACCTGCTACGCTCATCAGCTTGAATGCTTTGATGAAGCCAGTGGACGGCAAGTGCGGACCACGACAGAGGTCGAAAAATTCGCCTTGCTCATACAGCGTGATAATCGCATCCTCTGGCAGGTCGCGAATCAGCTCCAGCTTCAGGTGATCGTTCAGTTCTTGGAAAATCGTAGTTGCTTCTTCGCGGCTTACGACTTTGCGGCGAATCGGCAGGTCTTCCTTCACGATTTTTTCCATTTCCGCTTCGATTTTGCCCAAATCCTCTGGGGAAAGGGAAACCGGAATATCCATGTCGTAGTAAAAGCCATCTTCGATTACAGGACCGATTCCGAATTTCACTTCAGCGCCGTAAATGCGTTTTACCGCTTGAGCGAGCAAGTGAGCTGTACTGTGGCGGTATACTTCCAACCCGTCAGCAGAATCGAGGGTAACGATTTCAATCGCTGCGTCATCTGTGAGTTCTGTGTACAAATCGACAACCTTGCCGTCTTTTTTACCAGCTACTGCCTTTTTCTTCAGACTAGAGCTAATGGAGCCTGCGATGTCTTCGATAGTAATCCCAGCGTCGTATTGACGAACGGCTCCATCTGGGAAAGTAACATGAATTTGTGCCACTGCGGATTCTTCCTTCCTGTATCTTGTTTGGTTGAGAAAATAAAAAAACACTCATCCCAAAAAGGGACGAGTGTGTTCTCGCGGTACCACCCTACTTCAAGTCTGTTCACAAAAACAGACTCCTCATTCCATGTAACGGTATTTAACCGGCATACCGATAGTAAAAGCCTACGCTTCGTTCCCGGCAGCTACTCGAAGGTGGTAGATCAATAACAGTTCGCAGCGAGCTTCCAGCCTGTGGCCCGCCTCTCTAGAGCGTCCTTACTATTGTCCGTGTCCTTCTCATCGTATTTATAAGCGATGTAAAGTTGTTGTTGCTATTATAGTTTAGAGGGATTATTCCCGTCAAGTACACGTCGCTCGGATAGGCAAAGCGAACAAGAGTGGCAAGTAACGAGCCGACTGTCAAAAATACTGCGGATCGTCTGTGCAAGCCCAGGCTTTTCCGAAGCCATATGAAGCACGATACTCTCAGGAGCCAGTGTAACCAAAGCACTGACCAAATAATCCTCGTCCCTGCATTTTTGTTCATCCATGTTCAGAACGGTATCCAACTGTTCAAGCCAAAGACGATCCCCTTTTTTGTCATAAAGATGGAAAGGTTTGTCCACACTAGGAACGACATGAACGATTTCCTGCTTCGTTTCCTGTACTGCGATGAAATAGCGCAACAACTCGACAAACTCTTGGTATTGCTTGTCTTCCAGATATTCATCAATGCCAGTTTCCACGAGCTCGAATAGCTCATTCCAATGCTCCTGCAGTCGAAATCGGACGAAGCCCAAGACGTTGATCGTTCTCTCCCACTCCAGATAGGTGAAAACTTTGCGATAGACGTTTGCCTTGCGTGTCGTAGCTGTTAACAGTTCCCTTCCATCAAGCTCGACTTCTTGGCACATGCGTTGAATATAAGGAAAAATCTCTGCCCACTCGGTCTCCATCTGTTCGGCAGCGAGTAAGTCAGCGGCCATTTCTTCCATAATTTTCGGTTCCTTCACCTGAATGACCCATTCGGCTAATGTAAGAGCAACGAAGGCTCTCGCCCACTCGATGGTCTGCGCGTCATACTCAGTCTCACACCAGCTTTGAAAGTAGAACAAGAGGTATCCATTCTCTTCTTGCTCCCTGTATGTAATGCGCACCGGTGCAGTGTTGACCCGCTCCTTCATCTCATTTACGATAGCCCGATACGTGTCACAATGCTCAGGGACATTCTCCAGCAATACGCGAAACGTCTGCATAACCATCCCCCCAACCGCCATTGTAGTTACAGTATATGTCCCGTCAGGAGCGATATACTTTTAAACGATTGGAAACTCAGGGAAGGTTGCAGGTAAAAAATTCCTGAATAAAAAACCAAAAAACGCTCCCCTGCCGGTTTCCCTTTGTTGGGAGGGGCAGAGAAGCGTTTGGAGGTTATTAGTTTTGCATGACAAAATCACGTTCTGACATCTCGCCGTCTTTGAAAACGCGCAGAATGTCATACTGTGTGTTGCGCTGTGCAGGGATTTTGCCTGCTCCGCGAATGAGCTCCAAAATTTGGTTCGTGTTGACCTTGTACGTACATGCCGCTGCGGAAACAACGTTTTCTTCCATCATTGTTTGGCCGAAATCGTTCGCTCCGTAAGAGAGAGAAAGCTGGCCGTAATGCGGGCCCATCGTCACCCAGGAAGATTGGAAGTTTTCGATATTATCCAGCATGAGGCGGCTAATTGCCAGTGTTTTCAAGTATTCCTCTGGCGTGTTGTTGACTGCCTTCATATTGGTGTTGTCCGGTTGGAATGTCCAGACGATGAACGCTTTGAATCCGCCTGTCTCATCTTGGGCATCACGAATGCGCAAAAGGGACAGTACGCGCTCCTCCATCTCTTCCCCAAAACCGATTACCATGGTAGCAGTACCAGGCAACCCTGCACGGTGTGCGGCTTTTTGGGTGTCAATCCATTCAGTCCAAGAGCCTTTCAATCGGGAAATCTTTCGACGTGTACGATCGTCGAGGATTTCGCCACCCGCTCCCGGCAAGGAATCGAGACCCGCTGCCTTCAGCTCTTTCAGCACTTCCTCGACAGACATGTTGGAAACTTCCGCGATTTTCATCACTTCCGCTACAGACAGAGAGTGCATCGTAATCTGCGGGAAGCGCTGCTTGATCGCGCGCAACAGGTCGGTGTAATAATCCAGCTTCAGATCCGGATTAGTACCGCCTTGCATCAAGATTTCCGTACCGCCTACGTCTACGGTCTCTTGAATTTTTTGGAAAATAGTCTCTCTGGGTAGAACGTATCCTTCCGAAGAGCCTGGCGCTCGATAAAAAGCACAAAAACGGCAATAGGTGTCACATACGTTCGTGTAATTGACGTTGCGGCTAATAACAAAAGTCGCAATCGGTTCTGGATGATGCTTTTGCATGACCAGATTGGCGTAATGTCCGATCTTTTCGATTTCATTGCTCGCAAACAAAGCCAGACCATCTTCAAGACCCAGTCGTTCACCTGCGAGAGCACGTTCCAATATAGAATCGATCATAAGGATCACTCCTTGTACCATACGTAAATTCCATCCCACATCATATCACAATACCGGGACATCGGCTATAGCCTGAGGTGCTGGCAGATTCGCTGCCATACGCGAAAAAACCCTGCTAGAGACAGGGCTTGGAATCGCCATTATTCTTATTGTTCTTCATATCCGATCTGTTCGTATACTTCTGGCTCCCAGTAAATCACCGTTTGCGCGAGTGGCAAATTCGTTTCGCGCGCTCCGTTTGGTTGGCCATTAAAATAAATGATTTCTGTTATGGATACCCGATCACCACGTACGTCAATTTCCCCTGACAATTGCAAGTTAGTCCCGTTTGGCGCATAGAAAACGGCTTTTCCCGAACCCAATGTTTTCATTGGTTCCTCCCATGATGTTTGTCCTGTTTCCCTACATTTTAGTGGATAATCTTTCCTAGCGTCAATGAAAAAACAAGGACTTCAATATCAATATTCGACCTAGGATAAGCTCATTGGACCACTCATTTTGAAACCGCCTGGGTAACTTGATGATGATTCCGATTAAAATATGCCTTCGATTGTTTGTTGTGGGTCACAACCAAAAGAAGAGTTACATACACGATTGCAATCAAGAAAGCTCCGTTGCTTATATCCAGTAAAATCGCCAGACTTATGCAGACAATCGCCGACTTGAAAAACCTCATCTGTATGAAGATGAACAATAAAGTCGTGATGATTAGCGGAAGCATTAATCTTCCTTGCATTCTTCCTAACACATAGCTTTGATCTAACATATCTTCTGGCATAGTCACAACGCTGAAAACCATTTTACTGGCCCAGTGATTCAAGTTCATCGGATCTACCTGTGAAACCACAAAATAAAGTCCCCCCAATACGATGACTTGCAACAGCATAAACCCTTGAATAACTTTGATTGATAATGGCATTTTCATGTAAAAGATATCCCTTTCGTAATGACATTCCATACCAACTTATCTTCGGGATATTTTGGAAACCCATTGATGGGCCAATTGTCCCATTTCCTTAATTTCCCTCTCGACATCTACCTTCAGTTGTGGTCTTTCTTTGGACAAACTGGCATAGGATAGCTACAATAGAAAAAACCTTCTAAGGAGATGCTCATGCTCGAACATATCACACAGCTATTCATGCAATATGGGATGTGGGGACTTGTTGCCATGGCATTTTTGGACTCATTTATTAGTCCGATTCCTCCGTTTTTTATGCAAATTGCGATGAGTCTGCTCGATCCAGGCTCAGCGATTCAGTTTGCAACAGTAGCCTTTACTGCTTCCGTCCTCGGCGCTCCCATCGGATTTTTGTTGGGGAGATGGCTAGGAAAACCACTTTTGCACAAGCTTCTCCCTGAAAAATGGGTGATCGTAGCGACGGAAAAATTCGCAAAAAACGGGGATGCTGCTGTACTGATCGGAGCTTTTACCCCCATTCCTTTCAAGGTTTTCACTGTGCTCTCCGGTGTATTCAATTACTCGCTGACCAAGCTCATGTTTTATGCGATCATCGGGCGGGGATTGAAGTTTTATTTGATTGGCACCTTGTTTTATTTATATGGAAAACACGCCAAGGTTCTGATCGATGAATACTTTGAGATCACTCTGCTGGCGGTCGCAACAGGGGTTGCTGCGATCTGGTTCATTTGGAGTATGCGCCGCAAGCGGTATGCGTAAAAATCAAAAGCGCCTTCGCCACCTCAACAAGTGGTCTAAAGGCGCTTTTTGATTATCGGGTCGGAACAATGGCGGACTGTTGGGTCCACTCTTCTACGCTGACAGACTGATACTCCATCAGTTGGGTAAAGAACTGTACATCCAGCAAAGAATCGGCTTGAATCCCCCGTTTTTCTTGTGATTGGAAATACTTTTCGGCATACAGCTTTGCCAAAATGTATTTTCGTGCATTTCCCTCCCCTGTCACCTGATCCTCTGCTTCACTGACGATGCATGATAAGGTGTACAAATCTACCATATGGTCCGCGAGCGTTTTTAATTTGTACGTCAAATAATCGTGGGTCTGTTGCATGAGATAGGCGATATTGTCCTCCAGGATGGCCAGTTCTGTCCGAATCAACTCGGCGTACGGCTGCGAAAAGACATGCTTCCAGCCAGCTATGCGCTCCCGAAGCAATCTGCAAAACACTTCGTGGCTGTTTTCTTTTTGCATCACACGCAAAATATCGAGTGCGAGTATATTCGAGGTGCCTTCCCATACGGTCAAAACTTGCGCATCACGCAATAGACGCGGCGTCACGTACTCCTCGATATAACCGTTACCGCCATGAATTTCAATTGCGGTATGGGTCGATTCGACAGCCTCTTCCCCTGTGCGGTATTTCAGCAAAGGAATCAGCAGGCGAGCAAGCGCGTTATCCTCTTTGTTAGCGGAATTAGACTGCAAGCGATCATAAACAGCAATCATATCAAACACCGCACCCGTGCTCACCTCCGTATCCAATAAGAGGCTCACCAGCATTTCTTTTACCATCGGGTACTGATCGATTGGCTTCCCGAATGCACGACGTTGCTCGGCATAATACCTCGCTTCATAAAAAGCTCGACGCATGATCCCAATCGAAGCAATCGCGTTGCAAATGCGAGAGAGGTTCAGGGCTTCTGCCATGTACTTGAAGCCGTTCTCCGGCTCCCCGATCAAATAGCCCTCTGCCCCGTTCAACAGTATCTCCGCAGATGGTACGGCGTTAACACCCAGCTTATCTTTTAGGCGGCGGACCTGAATGTGATTGCGTTCGTTGTCAGGCTTTATCCAAGGCACCAAAAACAGTCCGAGCCCTTTTGTCCCCGGCTTCTCCTCATCGATTCTCGCCAAAACAGTGGCAACAAATGCGCCAGCATTGCTCGCAAAAAACTTTTCTCCTGTCAATCGGTACACACCCGGTCGATCTGCTACTGGCTCTGCTACAGTCAAATTCGCACCGACATCCGAACCGCCCTGTCTCTCTGTGAGCCAAGTAGCTCCTTCATACAAGCGAGTACGATCGCGAGAGGTCAGTCCTGTCAGGTACTGCTCCTTCTGTTCTTCGCTGCCGTAACGATCAATCAAATAAGCGGCTGACATCGACAAGGTGACAGGGCAATAGAAACCCGGCTCAGACTGACTCACGAGATAGCCCATGAAAAAGGAATAGCTGTACGGCGCTTTTCTCCCCAACTCAGGAATGTCTTGATACAAGTAGCTGACGATGCCTGCTCCGTAAACTTCTGCTACTGTTTCCTTGTAGCCTTCATTGGTAATGATCTCAGAAATATCCTCACCCAGCCGATTGTACTTGCGCAATCTCGGCTTGCCTTCTCTGTCTGTATAGGCGGCACGCTCATCGATGGGGCCTCCCACTTGCGCCCCTAGCCAGCTCAACTGCTGTCTGGCCCATTCATGCATGGAAGCAGGGAGATAGCGTTGCAGCAAGTAATCGAGGTTGGGATCTTCTTTGAAAAAGTTTTGTGCCTGTGGCGTACGCGGGTGCGGGATGTTATCGCTGTATGTTCGCTGATCAATGCTCGTTTGCAAATCACTCATCGCAGTTCCACTTCCTTTTGGGAACTAACATCACGTAGTACATGCTTCAGGACTTTTCCGCTCGTGTTCCGCGGCAATGAAGGAACGATATTCACCTGTCGCGGGAGCTTGTAATCGGCTAGATGACCACGCAAAGAGCCTTGGATTTCTTTTAGCCACTCTCGATTGGTATCGACTCCTGGTTTCAGTACCACATAGGCCGTAACCGTCTCACCCCACTCAGGATGCGGCAAACCTACAACAGCTACCTCACCAATCGACGGATGACGCTCTAACAATTGCTCGATTTCCTTGGGGTAGACGTTTACCCCGCCCGTAATCATCACGTCTTTTTTGCGATCAATCATCCACAGAAATCCATCCTCATCTACGCGTGCAATATCGCCTGTGTACACCCAACCATCCCTTATGGTTTCTGCTGTAGCCTCTGGATTGTTGTAGTATCCTTTCATTGTCCCTTCTCCGCGCAAGCGAATTTCGCCCGCTTCGCCACTGGCGCATTGCTCTCCCCGCTCGTCAACAACCTCCATTTCGACGAACAATACACCACGATTGCCTAAACTGCCGATTTTGTCCGGATGCTCTCTGTGTAAGAGGCACATTCCGGTCGGCCCTGCCTCCGTCAAGCCGTAGACGCACGCCAGTTTATCGCGTCCATATGCTTCTTCCATAAGCGAAGCCATCTCTTTGGACAGCGGAGCCCCGCCATACATCCAATATTCGATGGAAGACAAATCGTACGCCGTAAACTCTGGGTGCTTCATCGTCAGCAAATACGCCACTGGCGCTCCGAAGAAATGCGTAATTCGATGCTGCTGCACCAAATCCAAGAGAAGCTGCGGCGAGAAGGTCAGGGCCATTACCTGGGTGGCGCCAAGCATGAGCCCTGCAATGAAAAAGAGATGGAGGGGAGCCGAATGACTCAGCGGCATCAAATGCAAAATTCGCGAACGATGTGTCATCGTCAGCTCAATCGACATCATTTTCGCGACAGTCATCAAGCTTCTATGTGTATAGAGCACCCCTTTAGGGCGTCCAGTCGTGCCAGATGTATACAGGATGCTAACCTCGCTATCTTCGTTCATGTTCGCCAAATACGACTGTGAAGAAAGCGTATTCATTTTTTCGAAAGACACGTCACTGGCATCCCAGTCAGCGATTCCATGCCAATTCCCTTGGCTCGCACCTGTTTTGATTGCCACAAGCTGTGACGTTTGCAGGACCCACTCATTCACGATAGGCACGAGGGCATCGTGAACAAGAAGTGCCTTTGCTCCGGCATGTTCACATATATGTCGTACTTCTTCTTGGGTTGAGCGCGCATTGATCGGTACGACGAGGGCACCACTGCGAATGACGGCGACGTAAAAAATGGCAAACTCCGGGCAATTGGGCATCAACATGACAACCCGATCCCCTTGCTCGATGCCAAGCTCTTGCAAATGGCAAGCCCACTGAGTAGAACGTGTGTCCCACTGGGAAAAGCTGACCTCTACATCTCCTGCAATCAGCGCGGACTTGTCAGGGTATTTCCTTCCGTTTTCTGCGAGCAGAGCTGATACATTCATCGTTTCTCCTCCTCGTTTTCTTCAAGCAATTTTTGTTCAAAGTTTTGCTTGTAGACGAGAATGTCTTCTCTCAGTTGTCGGAGTTCCATGATTTTCTCGTCGATCTCAGCCAGCTTTTGGTTGCCGTACTCAATCGTTCGCAAAAGCTGCGCACGACCTGTACGGTCCTCGTCGAACAGCTCAATCATCTCGCGAATCTGATCTAACGAAAATCCGAATCGCTTTCCTCGCAGAATGAGTCGCAGCCTGGCACGATCCTTTCGGTTGTAGTACCTGCTTCCCTTCTCTGTCCGACTGGGGAAAATCAAGCCGAGCTCTTCGTAGTACCGAATCGTTCGGGTGCTTACGTCTACTTGTTGAGCGAGATCAGAGATGGTCCACGATTCATCCTTCTGTATTCCTTCTCTGCTCATGTCCAGCGCCCCTCACTTGCATTTATAAAATTCTAAATTTACCGAACAAAATGATTGTAACTGCCGTTTACGTAAACGTCAACTTGATGAAAAATTTATTGGGCCAATCACCAATCTATTATTCGCCCATATATTGTTATTGTGATTTTTGTGGAAGGAGGTGAAGCAATGGCCGTCATTAAAGCGAACTCCAGCGATGTCGATATGCTTGCCAGACTGATTCGGGCTGAGGCTGAGGGTGAAGGTGAGTTGGGCATGTTGATGGTTGGCAACGTTGGGGTAAATCGGATTTTAGGTAACTGCCTTGACTTCAAAAACATTCGCAGCATGCGTGACATGGTCTATCAATCTCCGGGAGGATTCGAAGCGATCCAGAAGCCGTATTTCTATCAACGTGCCAGGGAAAGAGACAAACGACTGGCACAGCGCGCAGTCAATGGAGAGAAAACCCGCCCCGCGAGCAACGCATTGTGGTTCTACCGTCCTGCCGGAAACTGTCCTCCTACCTGGTGGGATCAACAAAACTCCGGTCGCTATAAGGCACACTGCTTCTTCGTTCCAACACCAGCAGATTGTCCACGCGTCTATTAAAAGGATTAGATAGATAAAGGAGCGAGTTCATCATGAGTCAACAAATGCCTTACACTGGTTTCCCTCAACAACAATACGGCTACGACATGTACCCATCCGCCCAGTATCCATACGGTATGCCTCAGCAACAGCAGCAGATGATTCAGCAGCAGCAACCTCAACTGGTTCCGATGCAGCCAAGCGGAGCCTTGATTCCTGGAATGCCCATTACTCCTGGGCAAGTGATGGAAGAATCGTACATCGAAAACATCCTTCGCCTGAATCGAGGCAAAGTCATTACGGTGTACCAAACGTTTGAAAACAACAGCCAATGGAACGCCAAAATTTTCCGTGGTGTCCTCGAAACAGCTGGCCGCGACCACATCATTATCAGCGATCCGCAAACCGGCAAACGCTATTTGCTCCTCATGGTCAACACCGATTACATCACTGCGGATGAAGAGTTGAATTACATCCCACCTCAGCTTCCTACTGGAGTTCGGTAAGCAACCAAGCACAAAAAGACAGTTTCCGTCGGCTATCCCCGGGGGAGACCTGTCTTTTTGACGTTTACACCATTCCATGCTATTAATGAGTGAGAAACACGACCGCTTTGCAAAGGATGAGGAAGAGTGGCATTTGGGATTACACGAGACGAACTGAACCGTTGGAAGCAAGCCGTTAGTCGAGGCGAATTGGCATTTCTCACCCACTATTGGCTGGACCCACGGTTTCCTGGAATCAAAACCGTTACAAAAGTAGGCTGTGCCAATTATTCGTTACTGACAGACTGGTGCCTTGCCAACGGACTCGATCCTGTCTACATTCATAACCGAGCACCCTTCCCACATTTTGATTTACTTGGTGAAAAACAAATTCAGATTTTGCATAAGGAAGGTTTGTGGGATCACTTGGAGCGCTTCCATATGCTGGATGATGGACGAGACTAGGACGGATCTTTTTGCACGTGATAGCCTCGATCACCATATGGCGCCAGCTTTTTCATCCATTTATCTTCGAGTTTTTCCAGTGCATCCTTCCCATCAAAATACGGATGGTCTTTCTTCTCAACCTTCTCTAATACTTCGATTTCAAAAGCGTCCGAACCGTATTTATCCCAGTCTTTTTGCAGCTCACGATTAGGATGCGAACCATGCTGAAGCATGAACTTTCTACCGTTGATCGTTTTTAAGTTATTCGTGCTGGCGATGAACACTTTGTCATTTTGCTTGTTCTTAATTTGATAAACGCCTGCATCGGTTTCTACTTCCTTGTACATCTGCTTGAGCTCTTGCTTGCGATTCATCTGTTGCGCCCCTCGCTCCTCTCCTTCATTTTCCACTGCGATCCGCCAATATTGACTGCCGTCAGCCTGTCTATCCATCAAACCAACATCGACTAAATATCTCCGCAAGGTCACATAATCGTCGTAGAGACCTTCCAAAATCTCATTCACTTCCCGCTCCGTGTAGAAACGATCGAGCTCAAATTTTTTGGAAATCTCTTCGAGTAAGATGAGTTTATGCTTTTGCTTGCGCGGGAATCGTTCTAATCGACCTGATAGTCCATTCGGCAAGAGTTTCTTTACGATCGCGGCATACTCTGCGGCATCGCCATCTTTCGAGGTATTCTTTTGCTTGCTTGATCTGGCATCGTTGGTCGTTTGATGTTTATCCGCTTCATGCAATAACTCCATCATGACCAGAAATACCTTGGCCTGACGTTCTTTTTCCTTGAGTGCAAAGCGGTGATTACGGATCGTTGATGCACTGCCGATCCCCATTTCATTTTGAACCTCGGCGTCTGTCTTGCCCTGGTAAAAGAGGCGAAGCAAATTAACCTGATGATCAGACAAGCCCGTCAATCGTTTATCCAACTGGCTCAAGTGAGTAAAGACAGAACCGTGCACAGCCTCGATGTGATGGCGCATAAAGCGGGACGCTTCGTACAGGGCACCCTCCACTGGATAAATAATTCCTTTCTCCACCTGTTCCCCACAGAGCAAACACATATAATGTTCGTCTTGTTCGATGTAACCTTGCTTCCATTCTTGAAGGGAAGCGCTCCAAAATGCTTCATGAAGACTCATATATAAACACAACCTTTAATCGTTTGATTTATTATAGATAACTTATCACTGCGTTTGTTTTGTGTCAAACAAAAAAGCTCCCTGTTGTGTATTTGCACAACAGAAAGCCTTTTTGTCTATGCTTCACTTGCTCGCATCGCAAGACTTGCTTGGGCTAGCTCTTTTAAAAATGCCAGGCGATCGCCTTTATAGAAACGCCCCTCTGTTGATGTCCGGTTTTGCCGATAGCGGATCGCCAAGCGGTTTATCATACGATTGATCTCCAGATGCTGTTCCTCTTCCATTGTAAAACGTACGGCGTATTCGTAATAGTCCGTTTCCCACGGAATCGTGCGAACGACGTGGCCGTACATTTTCAGAGCCTGTCCGCACAATTCCGTCGCAAACTGCAGAACGAGCTGGTCATTGGCTGGCATTTTGAGATGAGAGAGAAATCGAAGTCCACCTGCTCCGATATCCTCGATCAATACCTGTGTGCTCCCAATCTCCATGGTTTTCCCTTTGATCAGCACAATAGTCATGTCTGCACAGAGGGCGTATTCTAGACGTAAGCGAAAAAATTCACGTTGATGCCCCTCTGATCTACCTGGCATTGTCTTCTCCTTCTTTCTCTTCTCATAGTGGGTAATACGCAAAAGAAAGAGCGCCTGTCACCTTGGCGCCTTTCTTTTTATTTTTTGGGCTTTCGGTATTTGATCTCCTGCTCTTTCACCTGAAAGCGATTCCATAATTCTCTCTCATCATGTGTGATGGAATCATGCTTTTCCAGCCGGAAGAGGAGTCTAACGACCACCCAAACAATCAAAAGAAACGCAAAAAAGATAACCAGTGTAAGAAAGATCATATAACCTGCCTCCTCCCATTTACTAACAACATATGGGAGGAAGCAAAATAAGATAACCAAATGTGTCAAAAACGTGACAAACCTTCTTGTTTAGAAGGTAGTCACACATCGCGGCTTCTCGGGAACAGCAAACAGCCTATCCAAAATGGGAAGCTTTTCTGGAGCATCCAGCTCCAATTGGCCGTATTGATACAGCTTGTGGGCAGTTACTACCCCCATCACGAGTGAAGAAAAATCCGAAATATCTAGCTGCACCGCAACGTCAGGCTCCACTGCCTCCCCTAGTTCCGGACGACCATCGATAAACTTGATGAGCCATGTTCCTTCATTCTCAGGCAGAAACGAATCGCGGATCGTCAGCTTCACATTTACCGTTTCCGAACCAAAATGGTGGTGGGACAGCTGACGGAAAAATCCCGGCACATCAATGATCCGATACATCAGACCGACTCCAGATGCATGACTCTCATGATATATGCTCCACAACATTGTATCCGTTCCATTACCCGGATCAGATAACAACATGTGAAAGTCTTCATCCGGCGTCGTGAACTCAATCCGTTGAATCTGATCGGCTTGACTACGAAGGAAAGAGAGCAATTGCGCGAGTGCTTCGCGGTTCTCATACTGAAGCTCTCTTACTTCTATGTTGTTGAAGAGTTTGTTTTTTTCATGGGCGCCCTGGAACTGGAAAGCAAGATAGCCTTCTAACCTTCCGTCCTTTTTGTAGCCGACGACAATCATTTCTGGAACATCGAGGAGTCTGTCCCAGTCCCGCTCTGTTCGCTTAATCATGCCATGTGTTTGACGGGCGATTCGATGATAACAAGCAGACAGTTCTTCTATGTCCTCTTTTCCTATATAGACGATTTTGTCCTTGCCTACAAACGGCAGGCTGGACGGCTTGAACTTGTATTGGTGAACCTTGGTCCCTACTCCAAAACCCATTTGCTTGTAAAAATCAACACGAAACGGATAGAGAGAGACCAGCGAGATTCCCCGCTCCCGATAGCTGGAAAGAAAACCTCGCAGCATCGACATGGCCACTTTTTCCTTTTTATGCAAAAGGTCTACGGCGACCAGCCCAATCCCGCCAGTCAAAAGCGGTGTGCCGTGAACATTCATAGGAAAATCGTACCATTTCATAATCCCCACTATTCGTCCATCACGGTAGCATCCGTGGTAGCTGACATGTGGGTCGTTTTCGATCGTCTCCCTTACGCGTTCGGCAAATCGCTGTCTGCTCTCTGCACCCAGTAGATTGCTTCCAGGGTAGCTCATCGCTGCAATCCTAACGACCTCATCGATATCGTCAATGGAAACTGGTCGAATCTCCTCCATCGTCCCATGCACTCCTGTCCGCAAGAATTTGGGCATCTAGGAAAATAGTATCGATGAATGTACCAACTGGCAATATGTAGTTTGTATTTTTTGGAAAACTGTAACCAATTATTTGAAAAACGCCCGCACTCGGCGGACGTCTTTGAATTTAGTGTGTCTGTTTGACTCGGTTTCCTTTTGCGATCACAAGCGTCAGAACAAAGCTGGCTATCGCAAGCACTAAGGTGCCTGTGAAGACTACATGAACACCACTAGCCAACAAGTCTCGGATCTGTGCCAGCTGTGCCACTGGAATCGATCCCTGTTCAAACGAGGCCCCTAAATTCGCATGACCACTTGCTACAGTCACCATGTTGAACAACATTCCGAATACAGCTGCCCCGAAGGTTTGGCTAAATGTACCCGTGAACGTATTGAGGGCAACCGCTGTGCCCCTCTTGTCGACTGCAACGGACGATTGAATTTTTACCATGATGATCGGAGAAATGAGTCCCATTCCCAAACCAATTAAGCCTACAGCCACATAAATGAGGTATCCCGCTGACTGAGCGGACAGGAAGCTCAACAATGTTGTCGCTACCGTCAGAACGGCAGTTCCTGCGACAAACAACTGTTCAGCTCGCAGCTTGCCTAACAAGTTCCCTGCAAGGATAGAGCCGATCGTCCAGCAAACCGGCATCGGTGTCAGGACAAAGCCAGCCATTGTCGCACTTTCTCCCAAGACTCCCTGGCTCCAGATCGGCAAGTAAACCACCATGCTGATGACAATTCCATTGGTCAAGAGTGTCAGCAAATTGATCATGGTCACGTTTCGATTGGTAAAAAGCGAAAGCGGAATCAGCGGCTCAGGCGATTTCTTTTCCACTGATACAAAGATTAGATAGCTCACCAATGCAAATACGATCAAGGAAATCGTCACCGGACTGGTCCATGATTGATTTTGGCTACCTGTTAACAAGGCATACAACAAAGCGATGGTCCCGACCGAAAAAATAAGCGCGCCCGGATAATCGATATGACGCTTTTCTTTGACGGCAAGCTTTTCCTTATACATGAAGACGAGCATGAAAAACGATACGAGGCCAAAAGGCAAGTTAAGAAAAAAGATATAACGCCACGTCAGAGTATCGACCAAAAATCCTCCGACCAACGGACCTGCCACACCGGAAAGTCCCCATACAGCACTAATCCAGCCCTGCGCTTTTGCTCTGGCAGTCTGCTCGGTGTACAAATCTCCGATGATAGTCATCGTAATCGGCATGACTGAACCTGCACCCAAGCCTTGAATGGCACGGAAAACAATGAGCTGCCACATCGACGTCGCCACTCCACAGAGCGTGGAACCTAACAAAAAGATACCGATACCGATTAACAATACGTTTTTTCGGCCAAATAAATCAGCCAGCTTGCCGTAAATGGGAGCAGATACGGCAGTGGCAAGCATGTAGATGGCGTATACCCAGCTCACCTGTTCAAAGCCTGCCAAATCACTCGTAATGCGTGGTACGGCTGTACTCACAATCGTTCCTTCCATCGCAGCAAGGAATGTCGAGAGCATTAGGGCAATCATAATCTGTAGTCTCATCTCGATCTCCTCTCTCTACGCATGATTGCGAGCAGTGAAAAAGCATTGTCTAGTATATCACATTAGAGAACGTGTCTTCGCCAATCTTTCTCGCCCAACGAAAAACCTCGTCTTGTCGATGACAAGCGAGGCATTGTTTTTCCGATCAGGGTTATCGATTGGCTGCGCGTAGTTTCACTGCTGCAAACACCTGCTGGTAATAATGCACTTCATGTGGAACAAAGTCAGGTTTTGACGCGATCATCGCTGTATCTTTTTGCTCACCATTTTCCAATAGCAAAAATCCAATCACCGATATCTGCCCGATTTCGTCCGCAAACAACCGCTCGAGCTCTTGCAGATTGACCCAAAACAGCCCCGTGACTTCTTCTTCCTGTACACGGTACGCACGTAAGGGTTGATCGCATTCATACAAAAAGGTATGGCACATTTCCTTATCAATGATGGAGGGTGCAACCGTTACATCACGAATCACGCCTAGCTTGTCCAATTCCTCAAAGCCCACGGACAAGCCCAGCTCCTCCTCCAATTCCCGCACGCCGTCACATGGCTGTTCCGAAGCGAGAAGATGACCGGCAGAGGTAATGTCGAGCAAGTTCGGACAAGTATCCTTTTGTGGATGTCTTTTTTGGAACAACAATTCGATCTGCTCATCTACTACACGGTAAATCCAGCAGTGAAAGGTTTGGTGCCACAGCCCCAAGCGGTGTACTTCGCTACGCGCTTCTACCCCGATGTGCTGTCCTGCTTCGTCAAATATGTCTAGCTGCTCTTCCTGCATGTTTTCCACCCCATGACTTGTCTCTTGCGCTTTTCTTTTCCCCAAGTTACATTCCCGGTCCAGATCGTGAATTCCTCTCTATGGACGAAAGAAGGGACAGCGACAAACGCCATCCCTTCTATCACCATTAGTTGATCGATACTTCATCCAGCATCAAGTAGCCAACAGGGCTCAGCCAGAAGCCATTTACATTCTTGGATGTAACCGCCACATGGTCAATCGTGCGGATGGGAAGGATCGGTACTTCCTTCAGCTCGATTTCTTGCAGCTTTGCGTAAATTTCATTACGTTTTTGCGCATCTTTTTCGCGACGTCCTTCTTCAATCAGCTTGTCTACCTCTGGGTTGTTGTAGAACGCCATGTTACCTGCGCTGCCTTTCGAAGTGCTGTGGAAGACGTTGTACTGGTTGTAGTCGCCATCCCCTGTTGCATTGCCCCAGCCCCCGATGAACATCGCATGCTCACCATTGTCTGTGTGCTCCAGATACGCACCGTATTCCATGACTTTGATCTCCAAATCAATGCCAATACCTTTCAACTGTGACTGGATGACTTCTGCTACGTTCATGCGCTCTTTACGGTCATCTGTCACGATGGACGTTTTGAAGCCATTCGGGTAACCTGCTTCTGCGAGCAGTGCTTTTGCTGCATTGACGTCATACGAGTAATCCTGGAGATTCGGGTTATAGCCAATTACTTTTGGCGACATCGAGGAAACCGCTTGTGTCCCTACATTGTTGTATACCCCTTGTACAATGGCTTGCTTTTCGATAGCATGCGCGACAGCTTGACGTACGCGTACATCATCAAATGGCTTCTTCTGCACGTTAAAGCCGATATAATCCACACCCAAGCCTTCTGCACGTACCATGTTCATGCCAGGAGATGCCTGTGCGCGCTCTACTTCTGTCACAGGAAGCTGGTCGCCGATGTGCGCTTCGCCTGCTTCGATCATCGCTACACGGGTCGTATCTTCTGGAACGACCTTGTACAATACTTCATCTACCTTTGGCTTTTCACCCCAGTAGGTATCATTTTTTGCAAGTTTCATATCTTGGCCCGGTGCCCACGATGCGAATTTGAAAGGCCCGGTTCCCACTGGCTGCTTCGCCAATGTATCGGAATGCTCTGCGATTGCTTTCGGGCTGATGATACTTCCTTCTGAGCTAGCCAAGATGGAGAGCAGCGGTGCAAAAGGATACTCCAGCACGAAATGTACAGTCTTGTCATCCACAATCTTGATTTCTTTGATCATGGAGAAGTTGGATGCACGCGGTGATGCAACCTTTGGATCGAGTACACGTTCGAACGTCTTTTTCACAGCGTCTGCTGTAAACGGTGTACCATCGTGGAACGTAACGCCCTCACGAAGCTTAAACTCCCATGTCAGGTCGTCGAGCTGTTTCCATTCAGTAGCGAGTGTAGGCTTGTACTCGCCGTTTTTATCGCGAGAAACCAAGCTCTCATATACTTTTCCATACACATAGTTTGCCGAAGGAATATTGGAGATGAAATGCGGGTCCAGATTGTTGGCGTCTGCTTTGCGGGCTACAATCAGGGTTCCCCCTTCTTTCGGAGCTTCTGCAGCAGTTGTATTTGTCGAACTGGATTGCTCCGAGCTTGCACCACCACATCCAGTCAGCGCAACACTAACCGTCAATGTCAGAGCCAACAAGGAACCGACCATGCGCGTTTTCTTCATTTGTGTCTACCCCCTGTAGAATACTGTCGAAAATTCTGAATGTATTTCTTATTTGCATTATACGGTAGAGTTTCAATCGAACCTTTCAGCATCTTTACATCAATTTATAATATTTTTACTTTTATTTAATTTCACGCAGATGGAAAAATATGAAAAGATACTCTATTTCGTTGCTTCGGTGTAGAAGCGTATTTCCAGTCTTCGCTTCGGCCTACGCCCCACAAGTGGTAATGACTGTCCGCTCCGGCATGAATGACGGGAGCCGCTTCAAAAGTGGTAGCCTCAATGATGTATTCGCACGTTGAAGCTAAAATCGCTCCCTTCATTCATCCCTCCGCTCGGTCGGGCTCCAGAGGCGCTGTGACTGGAAACACGCTTCTTTGGCGTTGCTTTTACTGATTTTCCGATCTGTATATGAAGGGCAACAAGAAAATGATTGAAGGTTATTCATGATTGTCCTTTTTTAGCATTCTAATGAATGGATTTAATATTAAAATTATTTATGGTTAGTTAAGCAATCTTTTATCATCTTGTATTGCCTTTCAAGATGTTAAAAAGCTACGCCGGAAGAAGTGTATTTCCAGTCCAAGCGCCTCTGGAGCCCGTCCCAGCGCAGGAATGAATGGTGGGGGTTTTCAGCTTTTATTCCGAAGCGAGCAGTCAATCCCCCTTGCGAGGCGGACGCCGAAGCGTAGACTGGAAATGCGCTTCTTCCTTCACTACAGCCACTTTTATAACATGAAAAATCCGACCTTCTGGAGAAGATCGGATTGCGCTTACTATTCTTATGAATCTTTCTGCCAAACCATCTTGCCCGAGAAAACCACCGCTTCCTTCGGAGATAGTCTAGCCACAGCCTCGGCGGAGCATTTGGCACGGACGAAAACCGCATTTGCCTCATCTCCGACTTTCGGCCAAACCTGATTCCCAACTTGGTCCAGTGGAGTCACGCCACCTGTAACGAATCCCAGTGCTCGCGATAGAGATCGCTCATCAATCCAACGGAACCGTTCAGCCAAACGGTTTGCTTTTTGCAGCATATCTCCGGTTCCAAATGGGTCCCAGTGATCGGTGATGTTGTCATTGCCCAATCCAACATGGACGCCTTTGGCATGAAGCAATGGAATCGGGATAGTCGGCATATCAATGGGCACAGCTGACATGACAGCGATTTGCTGCTCGGCAAAAAGCTCCGCAACCTCTTCTCCCACAGCAGTCGGAACCTCTCCTAGCCCGTAAGCATGACTGACAGTGACTCGACCTTGCCATCCCGCATCCTTCGTCATAGCAGCCAGTTTTTTCATAATATAAACACCCAAATGTCCAGGCTCGTGCAAGTGCAAGTCAACATCCGCATTCGCTTCTACCGCTATGTCCATCATCGTATCAAGAGATTTCTCGATATCATCGTCAAACGTGGCAGGATCGACACCACCGAGGAGACCAGCTCCATGCTTCATCGCCTCGCGAACGAGGGAAACAGAATCACTGCGCAGCAAACCATGTTGGGGAAACGCGACAATTTCCCAGGAAAGTTTTTCACGATAAGTTGCCAATGCATCCAATGTGGCTTCCAGGTTTTTCAGCCCAATGACCGGGTCAATGTTGCAATGGGTTCGCACGTGAGTAGCACCGTGCGATTGCACTAACTCCAGCAGCTTTTCTGCACGCTCACGGGCGACGGGAAGCTGCCGAGGCAACAGTTCCTGCTCTTGTTCGATTCGAAAAAAACGATTAGGAGCAGGAAGAACAGCTTGCCACGGACCTCCATAAAATGTTTTGTCCAAATGAATGTGCATTTCCCGGAAAGAAGGAAGCATCAGTAGACCTTGTGCATCCCATACAGATACCCCACCAGGTATATCCAACGAAGCAGGTACGATTTTCTCCACGCGACCGTCTGTGAGCAAGACATGAAAACGCCCCGTCTTTGTTCCCGTGACAATGCCATTCGCCTCTGTATAACCACATTCCAGACTCGCATTTTTGATCCACAAGCTTTCGTTCATGCTCCGTCTCCATCCTTTTCTATCTAAATGTTTGCGTTATTCAATCGTAATGCCGTTTATCATCATGTACCCAGAAGGGCTGATCCAGAAGCCTTTGATGGTTTTGCTGATTGCAGCGACATGCTCAAGATTGCGGATTGGGACGATTGGTGCTTCTTGCTTTTCAATCTCCAACGCCTTTGCATAGATTTGCTTGCGCTTTTCCGTCTCCTGCTGGCGGCGCCCCTCTTCGATCAGCTTGTCCACTTCTTTATTCACGTAAAATGTTGTGTTTCCGCCTTTGCCCAAAGAGCTAGAGTGGAACAGATTGTACTGGTTGTAGTCAGCGTCGCCAGTGGCATTGCCCCAGCCACTGATGAACAGCTCTGTTTCACCGTTGTCTTCTGCATCTAAATAAGCTCCGTACTCAAGCACTTTTACCTCTACTTCGATGCCGATCCCCTTTAACTGGGACTGGATCACTTCCGCGGCATTAATTCGTTCCTTGCGATCGCCTGTCCACAAGGTTGTCTTGAAGCCGTCCGGATAACCTGCTTCTTTCAACAGGGCCTTCGCCTTGTTCGGATCAAACTCGTATCCCTTTAACCCCTCATCGTATCCCAGAACCTTCGGACTCATTGCAGAATTCGCTTTCGTTCCGACATCGTTGTACACACCTTTGATGATCGCATCGGTCTCAATCGCATAGTTGATCGCCTGGCGAACACGGACGTCGTCAAACGGTTTTTTCTTGGTATTGAACCCGATGAAGTCTGTCCCCAAGCCCTCTGTCCGGTACAAGCTCATATGAGGGGAATTACTGACACGGTCAATCTCTGTCACCGGCAATGGTTCAGCGATATGCGCCTCTCCCGTCTCGACCATGGCTACGCGTGTCGTGTCCTCTGGTACGACTTTGAAGACGGCCTTCTTGAATTTTACCTTTTCTCCCCAGTAGTTGTCATTTTTCACGAGTACGATCTCTTGGCCAGGTGTCCACGATTCGAATACGAACGGCCCTGTACCGATGGGATGTTTGCTCAGGTCCTTGCCGTATTTCTCAATTGCTTTTGGACTAATGATACTGCCTTCGTGGTTGGCGAGGATCGACAGTAATGGGGAATACGGGTAGGCTAGCTTGAAATGTACGGTGTAATCATCCACTACCTTGACTTCCGATACCATCTTGAACTGAGACGCGCGTGGAGAGGCGACCTTTTCATCGAGGACCCGTGCGAATGTTTCTTTCACCGCCTCGGCGTTAAACGGCGTACCATCGTGGAAATGAACTCCCTGACGCAGCTTGAACTCCCAGGTGACATCGTCCAACTGCTTCCATTCCGTGGCTAGCATCGGTTTGAATGCCATGTTATCATCTCGCTGGACGAGGCCTTCGTACACTTTATGATGGACCACACTCGCTGCATTGATCGCTGAAATAAAGTGCGGGTCTAGATTGTTTGCGTCTGACTGGTGTGCAATCACCAGCGTCTGATCTGTTGCCGGAGCTTCCTTCGCAGTCGGAGTTCCTGCCGCACCTTGCTCTGTACCCGATGAACAGCCTGTAAGCATGAGGCCAACGCTCAGGATACTTGCCAGCATTGAACCTAGCATCTTCTGTTTTTTCATAGACTCGCCCCCATTTACTTCTTCTTTGTATAATCAATCAGCATAGCTCGTTCCCAGTGGGCGAAGCTATGCTGATCATAAAGAATTTTTTGCTGAAAATTATGGCAATGATATATTGTCGATCTCAATGTGTCCTGCTGGACTGATCCAAACTCCTTCTACACCTTTTTGAATCGCTGCGAGGTTTTCTGAGAAGCGGTACGGTACCATTGCCACTTCGTCCATTTCGATTTGCTGTGCTTTTTCGTAGATTTGCTTCCGTTTTTCTTCGTCTTTCTCTTTGCGGCCCTCATCGATCAGCTTGTCCACTTCCGGATTGCTGTAGAAAGCGTGGTTACCGGCTGCCCCTTGCGACTTCGTGTGGAACAGATTGTATTGGTTGTAGTCTGCATCTCCTGTGGCATTGCCCCAACCACTGAGGAACAATTCTGTTTCGCCTTTGTTAGCTGCTTCAATATAAGCACCGAACTCTAGCACTTTCACTTCCAAATCGATATTGATTTGTTTCAGCTGTTGCTGCAGCACTTCTGCCAAGCTAATCCGTGCCTTGTTATCATTTAAGTAAATGGTTGCTTTGAAACCGTTCGCGTATCCAGCTTCCGCCAACAGCTTTTTGGATTTTTCCAGATCGTAAGGCAAGTCTTTTACATTCGGGCTGTAACCAACCATGGACGGGGTAATGGAAGAATGAGCAACCGTCCCGACATCGTTGTAGACCCCTTGAATGATGGTTTTCTTATCGACCGCATGTGCAATCGCTTGACGAACGCGTACATCATCGAATGGCTTCTTCGAGTTGTTAATCCCGATATGATCGCTAGCGAATGCAGGGTAGCGACCAAGTGCCATACTTGGAGAATTTTTCACCCGATCGACTTCTGTCACTGGCAATTGCTCAGCTATATGCGCTTCTCCTGTCTCGACCATCGCGAGTCTGGTCGTATCCTCTGGAACAGTCTTGAAGACGACTTTGTCCAGATTCGGTTTATCGCCCCAATAGCTATCATTTTTCACCAGGACGACTTCTTGACCAGGTGTCCATGATTCGAATTTGTAAGGCCCTGTTCCCGTTGGATGCTTGGTCAACTCTTTCCCATACTGTTCGATCGCTTTTGGTGACAAAATGCCACCCTCTGCACTGGCGAGCACGGACAGGAGTGGTGCGTATGGATAGTGCAGGATGAATTGAACCGTTGTATCATCCACGACCTTTACTTCTTTGATGGCTTCAAACAAATTGGCGCGGTTAGAGCCTACGGCCGGGTCTTGGACACGAGCAATCGTCTTTTTCACAGCTTCCGCATTGAATGGCGTGCCATCGTGGAACGTCACACCAGAGCGAAGCTTGAATTCCCATGTCACATCATCGAGCTGCTTCCATTCGGAAGCGAGTGAACCTACATATTTGCTTTCTTTGTCCATCCGAACAAGACCCTCGTATACCTTGTGATGAATGATGGCAGCAGAGTTGATTTGCGTTAGAAAATGCGGGTCAAGGTTGTTCGCATCAGACAAACGGGCGATGACGAGTGTCCCGCCTTCTTTGCCAACTGGTGCAGAAGCATTGGTTTGCCCTGAAGAATTGGTACTCCCTCCTGCTTCAGGTGCTTGTGAGCAGCCTGCCAACGCTGTAGAAACCGCAACGGTCATGGCAAGCAGCGTCTGGAAAAAGCGCGTCTTTTTCATGTAGTGATCCCCCTCTTTTGTGAAAAACGTCTCGACGTTTTTCATAAATGTTGATGTGACCGCTTGCGGTCAAAAAAACGGTCGTGACCGTTTTTTGCGCCAGATGCACTTGAATATTTTGACCATTCGCGCATATTTCATTTTACCCACTATTCTGTCATTGTATTTTCACTCTCTTTACTTGTATTTTCACTTTCTTTACTCTTTTTTTCACTTTTTCTACTTTTATGCGAACAGTGCGTATTCAAAAAGTCGACCTTTTGAACAACCACTAAAAAAGACCCACTCTTTTGAGAAGGTCTCAAGCTCCTGCTATTGAATCGTCACTTGGCTCACGTCAATGTACCCGGACGGACTGATATACACTCCCTGTACATTTTTCGCAATGGCCGCGAGGTTTTCACTGCTGCGGAATGGCAGCAATGGCACCTCCTCCATCTCGATTCGCTGTGCTTCTGCGTAGATTTCCTTGCGCTTCTCTGGATCTTTCTCCTTACGACCCGCTTCAATCAACGCATCGACTTTCGGATTATTATAGAAGGAATGGTTGCCTGGCACACCTGCTGACGTGCTGTGGAAGAGGTTGTACTGGTTGTAATCTGCATCCCCGGTCGCATTGCCCCAGCCACTAATGAACATTTGCGCTTCACCTTTTGCCGCCAATTCCAGGTACGCACCGAACTCCATCACTTGAATCTGCAAGTCGATGCCGATTCCCTTCAGCTGGGATTGCAGCACTTCTGCCACATTAATCCGTGCCTTGTTGTCATTGAGATAGATAGTTGCCTTGAATCCGTTGGCGTAGCCTGCTTCGGTGAGCAATTGCTTCGCTTTGTTCAAATCGTATTCCGGCGTTTTAATATTTGGGCTGTAGCCGATGACTTTTGGCCCTAATGACGAGATGGCTACTTTTCCGACATTGTTATAAACCCCTTTAATAATCGCTTCCTTATCGATCGCATGGGCGATGGCCTGACGGACGCGAACATCGTCAAAAGGCTTCTGCTTGACGTTCATCCCGATGTGGTCAACTGCGAATGATTCGAACCGGCCTAAAGACATGCTCTGCGAGTTCTGTACCCTTTCCAGTTCAGTGACCGGTAGTTGTTCTGCGACATGAGCTTCACCTGTCTCCACCATGGCTACACGTGTCGCATCCTCAGGAATGGTCTTGAAAACGACTTTTTCTAGCTTCGGTTGGTTGCCCCAATACTTCTCGTTTTTCACCATGACGATTTCTTGTCCAGGCGTCCATGATTCAAAGATGAACGGCCCCGTTCCTACTGGTTTCTTGGACAACTCTTTGCCAAATTCCTTCATCGGCTTCGGACTGATGATGCCACCCTCGGCACTCGCCAGTACGGACAAGAGCCCTGCGAACGGATAATGTAAAATAATATCTACCTTCAATGGATCGATGACCTTCACTTCTTTAATCATGCCAAACATGTTTGCTTTCGGAGTCGGATTGTCTTTGTCCAAAATACGGTCGATTGTCTTTTTCACAGCTTCCGCATTGAAGGGTTCCCCGTCATGGAAGGTAACACCGTCACGCAGTGTAAATTCCCAGGTAAAATCGTCTTTTTGCTTCCATTCCTTTGCCAAAAGAGGTTTGTACTCACTATTCCGATCCATCATGACCAGACCTTCATAGAGCTTGTGCTGCGTCACTGCCATGGAATTAATCTGGGTACTGAAATGCGGGTCCAGATTATTCGCATCGGACAAGCGCGCAATAATCAAAGTACCGCCTCCACCCGCTGCGGCCGATGAAGACGCGGGGCTAGTCGAAGCTTGATTGGAGTTGGACGCGGAATTCGTCCCACTGGATGTCTGACTGCCACCACAGCCTGCCAAAACTGTGGAAAGCAAGACAGACAGGGCAAGAATAGATCCTAGCATGTACTTCTTCTTCACTGTGAATGCCCCCTTATTCTGGATGATAGAATGAAAAGAATATGGCATGACTAAATATTACTAATTTTCTCACTATTAATCTTTTCATTATCTTTACCTTTCTTTTCACTTTCTTTACCATGTCGTTTTTGAATGTTCAAAATAACTCTATTGAAGCTAGCTACATATCATAGTGCTTTGGCGGTTTATCGATACCTTCTAAAACTTAGAAAGAAAAAAACATCCCTCAAAAAAGGGATGGTCGTGCAAAAGAGGTAGAAATATGCCATTTACAGATCAACATCTTTGTCCCACTGTCTTTCCAGATCCCTCACCGTCGAGCTTTTCTCGACATCCTGTTCTTTCTTGTAAGTTCCCAGCATGACGTCAAAAACAGGGCTGGTAACACCGTACCAATAATGTTCATTTTTGAAGTGATGCCATAGATGGAGCTTTTTCATCCAGCGCCCCCATGGAGATATGGGTTGAACCGGGCGATGGGCGATATAGTGCTTCCATTCATAAAATAGCAGAAATCCTATCACGCCTGTAACAAAGGTATTGGTCACAATCAAGTCGGAAGTAAGCAGAAAACAAATGGCTCCGGTTCCTGCAATGAGCGGCAAGCTATACCACACGGGCAAGAACAACAGGTGCAAGTTGTTCGGATCGGCATGATGATCATAATGTAAGCGCTTTAACATTTGGAGAAAAAATGGATTTCGAGGCGGTTTGAGGTGAAAGAGAAATCGATGAATCAAGTATTCGCTTGCCGCATATCCAATCATCCCCGCCACAAGTGCCACCCATGTTTTCAACACGTACCATTCAGAAATAGTGAAAGACAAGCTAATCAGGAATAGGATGCTCATGATGAGGATATCTGGAAACGTAAAGAATTCTTTCAGAAACTTTGCCTTCAACAGAACGCCCTCCTCTTGTGTTCCTTCACTTACCTTGTTCCATCACGGTTGGGTTTCTCCACAGCTCCAAACTTTTTTCCATTGCCTTTCTGGCTACACGCTCTGCTTCGATGAAATCCCCCTGTAAAGTGACGTTCAACAGTTCATGGTAATAGTGCCAAGATGCCTCGCGGTGTTCCCGGATAGAAAAATACTTTCGTGCCATATTTAGGTAAAAGGAATCAAAACTGTTTACAATCAGTAAATAGATAGGATTTGGGGAAAGTCTCGTCAGATTTTTCTGCAGCTCCCAGTCAAACGCTGCATAAGAATCAGCATCAGGTTTCAGTTGATCGAGATTAGCAAGCAATGCGACTACCTTCGGCTGATGAGCAGCAACTGCGTTACGAATGTAAACAGGCGCCAACGATATCCGCAGTTCCAGCAAGTGCGAAATAAACTCATCCGTAACATCGTCTTGGTTTTGAATGATATGGACAAGGGTCATTATATTGCCTTGATGCCAATAATCGTTGACAATTGCCGGATGTCCTTTCCTCACAGTGATCCAGCCATCTCTTTCCAAGCGTTGCAGTGCTTCTCTAACGGTTGGCCGACCTACCCCGTAGTATTCTGCCAACTCCCGTTCCGGCCGTAGCGTACCTCCTGTAGAATACTCTCGGGTCAAAATTGCCTTGATTAATTTCATCTCAATTTGATCCGACGAGCGTTCTTTCTTTCCCCCTTTTTTCTCCGCTGTCATTGTCGCCTCCCCGCAATAATGGTCCTACAACCATTTTTTGTGGTATTACCACAAATGGTAGTATTTTACACAACCCCCTGTCAAGAGATGAAGTGATTGAACTTTCCTACACGATCAAAAAAAGCATAGCCCTCTTCCGATAAAGAGAAGGCTATGCCTCTTGTGTTACTGGCGTGATTATTCTGTCACTTCTACAGACCAGCCAAACTTGTCTTCACGCTCACCGTACTGGATTCCTGTCATCTCATCGTACAGTCTCGTTGTCAATTCCCCGGTTTTTTCACCGTTAATGATCATCTGATGTCCATTCCAGTTCAGATCACCGACTGGGGAAATAACAGCCGCTGTTCCGGTACCGAATGCTTCTTCCAACTCACCGTTGACGTAAGCGGTATGCAGGTCTTCCATGGAAATCCGCTTCTCTACGACTGGAATTCCCCAGTCCTTGAGCAATTGGATGGTCGAATCTCTCGTGATACCCTCGAGAATGCTGCCGTTCAATGCTGGGGTCCACACTTCCCCTTTTACCTTGAAGAACACGTTCATGCTGCCTACTTCTTCAATATATTTATTCTCTACACCATCGAGCCACAGCACTTGCTCATAGCCTTTTTCTTTTGCTTCTACTTGTGCTTTCAGACCGCCTGCGTAGTTACCTGCCACTTTTGCGTTTCCTGTTCCGCCTCTTACCGCACGAACGTAGTTGTTTTCTACGTAAATTTTCACAGGCTTCATGCCACCCGCGTAGTACGCTCCAACTGGCGACAACACGATCACCAATTTGTACGTATGCGAAGCGCGCACACCAAAGCATGGCTCTGTCGCAATTACGAAGGGACGAATGTAGAGAGACTGTCCGCTTTCTGTTGGAATCCATTCTTTATCTACCGCTACCAGCTGTTTCAATGCCTCGACCATGAAATCCTCGTCGATCAACGGCATGCTCATACGCTCCAGTGAACGGTTCATACGCTTGAAATTTTGATCAGGTCGGAACAAGCTAACCTTGCCCTCTTCATTGCGATAAGCTTTCAAGCCCTCAAATACAGCTTGCCCGTAATGGAAAACCATTGCTGCCGGGTCCAATGTCAGCGGAGAGTATGGGACGATTTGTGGATCATGCCATCCTTTACCTTCTGTATAATCCATGGTGAACATATGATCGGTAAAATGAACACCGAACCCCAGCTTGTCAGAAGCTGGTTTCTCTTTTTTCTGTTCTGTCCGGGTAATTGTTAACTGACACTCCATCTTCTACATCTCCCTTAGTATTAAATCCACTATTTGAACAACTTCCTATATATACAAAATAGCAACAATTTTGCATGATTTCCAGCGTAAGTTTCTGCTACCCCTACAATTTATGGTTATTTAGCGAAAACTTCGCAAAATTTTCGTGATCGATTTTTTTCTTCGTAGGCAGGATAAAAGGAATAGGTACCCCGAAAAGAATGTATAGGGACAGAATGAGGAGGGATATGTATGAGCACACACCTTCGCTTGCACGGAAAAATTGCCATCGTAACAGGAGCCAGCCGCCTCCAAGGGATTGGGGCTGCTATCTGTAAAATGCTGGCCTCACACGGCGCCGATATTTTCCATACGTATTGGACCGCCTATGACCAATCCATGGCGCATGGGATTCAAAAGGATGAACCCGCCATCTTGCAGGAAGAGATCAGACGCTACGGAGTCAGATGTGCGGGAATCGAGATCGACCTGTCACTGCCTGATGCCCACAAGAAGGTGCTCGACGCAGCTACAGCACAACTGGGCGAACCAAGCATCCTCATCAACAACGCTTGCTACTCCACAAATGACGGCTACGAGGCACTGGATATCGCCAGTTTGGACGCACATTATGCCATCAATGTGCGGGCAACCACAATGCTCAGTGTGGAATTTGCACGTCGCTTCTCTCAACAACGCGGAGGCCGAATCATCAACATGACATCTGGTCAGTCCAAAGGCGCGATGGTCGGTGAGATCGCGTATGCCGCAACAAAAGGAGCCGTGGATGCCCTGACGACGACACTTGCTGCCGAAGTAGCTACGCGAGGGATTACGGTCAACGCTGTAAATCCCGGGCCTACCGACTCAGGCTGGATGAACGACGAAATCAAGCAAAACATTTTGCAACGATTTCCTTTGGGACGGATTGGACAGCCCGAGGATGCAGCGCGTCTTGTCGCTTTTCTGGCAAGTGACGAAGCGGAGTGGATTACCGGACAGATTATGCATTCCGAAGGCGGGTTCATCCGGTAAGTGAAAAAAGCACAATCCGCCGTTTCTAGCAGATTGTGCTTCTTCTTATTTGTTCAGGCTATCGTTTGCTCACGATTGGGAAAGAAGGCTTGAACAGCTCTTTTTCGCCCAGCTGTTGATAGTCGCGCTCGACGTAGCCCAGACGCATTTTGTCAAAGTAGCGCTGTCCCTTTTCTTTGATCTCTTCCAGATCAACTCCTGGCAAGAGGCGGTCTTTCATTACGGTGCGTCCAGCGATGATGGAGAGCTTCACATCACGACCTGAGCCACACGTGATAATCGTACGGATTGGATCATCAACCGCACCCATGTGGAAACCGTCCAGATCAATGGCAATGATATCTGCTTTTGCCCCCGGCGCTAATCGGCCCAGATCATCTCTGCCAAGGAAACGTGCTCCGCCCAATGTCGCTGCACGGTAAATATCCGCGTAGCTGGAATCTGCGACATCGCCTTCCACCAAGCGGGAAAGCATGCTGGCTGTGCGAATGTTTTGGATGAAGTCAGGCGGGAACGTATCGGTTCCAATCGCGATGTTGACGCCACGACGCTTGTAACGGGCAAACGATTCGAGTGCCTCGCCATGACGACCAACTACAAGCGGGCAGTGAATCACGGTCGTACCTGTCTCTTGCAGGATCGCCAAATCGTCTCCCTCTCCGAATTTCGCTTTACTAAAGTCTGGAATGAAATGTGCGTGCGGAATTGCCGTTTTCTTTCCAAGGAAGCCGATCTCATTCAGGAACTGAATCGGTGATTGGTTGTGACGACGATGGATTTCCGTATATTCATAGAGACCTTGTGCAGCATGCAGACGGATAGGACATCCGAGCTCCTCGCTGTAGCGCTTTGTGTTGATCAAGTTCTCTACAGACTGTGACTCGATTCGCTCTGGCGCCAGCATTCCACGGATGAGTCCGTTGTGAGCCCCATCGAAATCTTTGACAAATTGTACAGCTCGCTCCAGACCTGCTTGTCCTTCTGCTTCGTTCCACAGTACTTCGATCTCTCCATTTGCCTTCACGACACGCATGCCGGATTGATAGCTCGGCCCCATGTACATACGCAATCCCAAGCGTCCTGCATGATCGGCTGCGGCTGCCAGCTCCTCATACGTTTCCGCCCAGCGCTTGTAGAAGACCGATGTAATCGGCATCGCTGTCGTTACCCCGTTTAGAATCAATTGGCTGTAAGCGTAAAGGGATTTGAACGCCTCTTCCTCAGGGGTCATTACCTCATGGTAGCCTTTGCGGTAGTAGTCTTCCGACCAAAGCATGTTTTTGTTTCTAGCAGAAGCTTGCTCCAGATGTACGATGTCGTGATCAATGTCCCCCAACGCATTCAGGTCAATGAAGCCCGGACTGACTACTGCATTGCCAGCATCGATCACTTCATCTACCTCGCCATCAAAATGGTGCCCCACATACACAATGGTGTCATTCTCGTAAACGACTTCCCCATCTGTGATAATCACATGATCTTCGCCGTCAAAACCGATGGCATATTTTGCGGTTATTTTCTTTTTCATGATGATCCTCCCTACTCTTTCTCGTTCCGGCCTCTTCACTCCATTGTATCCTTCGTTATTATAGGAAATATTCTGTAAAGTTTGTTTCAAAACTTTTACGTGTATTTGCACAATCTTTACTCCTTTTCGAAAACAGGCAAGATTCCTAGCAATACGTAAAAATCATGCAAAAACTAGTAAAAAAGATGAACATCCTTGTTCGAAATATTCACTACAATTAACGTAGATAGCTAGACTGGACTCTCATCCACTAAATGCAATATAGAGAAAGGGCTGATTTCTAGTGATGCAAGCTTTTTGGTTAACCAACGTTCGTCTCGATAAAGGATTTGAAACAGGAGACGACGGCGTCTTTCACACAATCTCAGAAATCTGTCATTTGAAGATCGAAGACGGCAAAATCGCAGAGATCGTATCGGCGAGCGAACCACTCGACACCACTTTACCGCAAGAAGATGCAAAAGGTTTATTAGCCCTCCCCTCTTTTGTCGAGAAGCATAACCATCTGGATAAAACGTATGCGGGCGCAACCTGGAAATCTTGCCTCCCTCCGAAAAAATTGATCGATCGCTTGGAGTTCGAAGCAAAAGAAATGCCGCTGATGATTGGGACGACCAAAGAACGCGCACAAGCAATGCTCCAGTGGCATATCAAAGGCGGTGCCACACATGTGCGCACACACGTCAACATCGATCCATACATCGGGCTGAAAAACCTGGAGGGTGTGCGTGCAGCCCTGGAAGAATACAGCGATCGCCTGACATATGAAATCGTCGCTTTCCCACAGCAGGGGCTCCTGCGCACACAAGCAAGCTCCTTGATGAGACAAGCGATGAAGGAAGGCGCTACACTGGTTGGGGGCTTAGACCCGGCTGGGATTGACAATGAATTGGAAGGCTCCTTGCGTGAAATGATGGACATTGCGGTGGAAGCAGATGCGGATGTCGATATTCACCTGCATGATCCGGGGACACTCGGCTTTTATACGATCAAAAGACTTCTCGATCTGACCGAGGAAGCTGGCTGGCAGAACCGTATGGCGATCAGTCATGCCTTTGCACTCGGAGACGTGTCGATGGAGGAAAGCTCGGACATGGCAGACCGATTGTCCCAGCTGGGAACGATGATTATGACAACAGTTCCGATTAATCGTGCCATGCCACCTGTTCCGATGCTTCATGCCAAAGGCGTACATGTCGCACTTGGTTACGATGGATTCTACGATTCGTGGTCGCCATATGGAACAGGCGATATGCTGGATAAGCTAAACCGTCTGGTCGAGCGCTACCGTTGGGTCGATGAGAAATCATTGGTGCAATCGTTGTACTTCATCACCGGAGGAAAAACAACGCTCGATAAAGATGGCAACCCTGCATGGCCAATGGTTGGCGACGAGGCAAGCATCGTGTTTGCAGAAAGCTCCTGCTCTGCGGAAGCGATTGCGAGAAAATCTCGTCGGGCTGCTGTTATGTTTAAAGGGAACATTGTGCATGGTGCTTTGGAGAGAATGGAAGAAACAAAGTAGTCATGTGGACATGTAGGCTTCGCTGATTTTTCAGTGAAGCCTTTTTTTTGGTCTAAATCGAGCCTTTGGTGGTGGAGAGAAAAAAGAAGAAAACGCTCAAGTTCTTGGGCTACCTGCTAAGGGGGCATCCCTGCCCAGCTCCATGAAAAAAAAGAAACCCGCGTCCAAAGTCGCGCCTCTGCGATGTATCTCAGAGGTGGACGCTAAAGGCAGGTTTCTTTTTTTCCATTGCGCTTCGGTTGGTATCCCAAAGACTTTCGCTTATTCCTTCTTTTTTCTCTTACCAGTTTGGGTGGTTTTCCGTGCTTAAAAGATGAGGGCCTTCTGAAAAAGGGAAATATTTTATAACCAAGCCTTTTTTAAGAGCTTCACGCCACGTTGGATTTCATCACTTGATAAATTACTGAAACCAAGCTTAATCATTGGATGATCGGTTTTGTTTTTAATGAAGAAAAGTGAAGTAGGATAGACTTTCACTCCCTGAAGGGAAGCTTGCTGAATGAGCCATTCTTCTGAACGCTCCACGTGTACTTTGACTAATAAGTACAATCCAGACTGCTCGCCAATGATAGAAATATGTTGTTTGAAATGCTTCCTTAATTCACAAACGAAGTGCTGCATTTTTCGTTTATAAACAAGGCGCATGCGTTTAATATGGCGATTCCATTCCCCTTCTTCCATAAATTTCGCCATTGCGAATTGGCTAAGTAGTGAAGTGGTGCTCTCGAAATGTGCGAATTGATTTTTATAAAGGTTGATAAGCGGCTGTGGCAACACCATATAACTTAAACGAATTCCTGGCAGAAAGCACTTCGAGAAATTCCCGAGATAAATAACCCTTGTTGAATCGATGGAAGCGAGAGCCGGAAATGGTTGTTGAGTATAGCGATATTCACTATCATAATCGTCTTCGATAATATATCCTTGCCTATTTTTTGCCCAATGAATAAGGGTATGCCTTTGTTGAATGGACATGCTTACCCCATATGGACTGTGATGGGACGGCGCCACATAAATCAATCGTGATTTCATTTGTTCCAAGTGTGAGAAATCAGCACCTGTCTCATAAACGGGTACTGTTTCCAGTGCAAAACTATTTAATTGAAAAGCTTCCCTAGCGCCATCATAACCAGGATCCTCCACAATCACGCTAGAAAAATCATGTTTCAGGACAAGACCGAGATACACAAGCATTTGTTGGGTACTACTTCCGATAATGATTGCATCTGGTTCTGTTTTCACTCCACGAGACTGGAGTAAATATGCTGCGATTTGCTCACGTAAGCTCCATTCACCAAAAGGTTCCCCGTACCGAAAGCTGTCCTTTGCCGTTAATACTTGATTCGAAATCCTCCGCCACGTTTTTAAAGGGAAATGCGATTGATCGACGACGTCTGCTCGAAAATCTATACGAACAGGTGATACCTGCTCTGTTTGTTTGTGAGTAAAAGAACTGCGAGCCTCTTGAAATAAAACAGGCTCTAACTCATTTACAAAATAACCTTTTCGGCCCTCTCCACGAATATATCCTTCAGCAACAAGTTGTTCATACGCCATTAATGTTGTATTACGGCTTACATGTAAGGAATCTGCAAGTTGACGAATGGAGGGCAATAGCTCATCCGCCTTTATATCGCCTTGTTCAATAAATGATTTAAATTTCTCATAGATTTGTTTGTATTTAGGAGAATGATCTTTGAATGTAAAAATGGTATTTTTCATTACCACCCCTCCTGACATGTATATTTGTTTGTTATTGTATCTTTTTTTATGTCAGTTTGTATCATACGCTTGGTTCAAATACACGTTGAAAGGGTGGTTACTGTGTACATTCCTAAGCAATATCAGATGAAACATGATGAGGCAGTTCAAATGATGAAGTCTAACCCGTTTGCTTTATTGATTACGGTTGATCAACACCGCCCGTTGGCTACGCACATTCCGTTGGAAATTCGTGAAGAGGAAGGGAAAATCTATGCGACTGGGCACATCGCATACGGAAACATGCAGAAGAAAACCTTGGATAACAATAGGGATGTTTTGCTTATTTTTCAAGGACCGCACGCTTATATTTCGTCAAGCTGGTATGAGAGTGAACAGGTTCCCACATGGGACTATCTCGCTGTACATGCGTATGGGACAGCGCGTATCCCTACGAAGGATGAACTGAAATCTGCTTTGGATTCGATGCTTACCCACTATGAATCTCACAGGGAAAATGGTCGGCTCTGGGAGACGTTTGATCCTGAGCTGCTTGAGAGAGAAATGAAAGGAATCGTTGGTTTTGAGATTGAAATCACCTCTATTCAAGGGGCAGCCAAAATGAGCCAAAATCGCAACAACACCGATTATCAATCGATTGTGGCAGAGCTTGAAAAATCAAATGAACAAGGGGAAATTCAGGTTGCTCAGTGGATGCGTGAGCAACGGAAAGAGTTATTTAAATGATCAGCCTATAGATACAACAAGGAGTTGCTTCTTATGGAGTTTTCAACTATTTGGCTATTTGTCATTGCCGCTTCTACATTGTTAATCATACCTGGACCAGCCGTGTTCTATATTATGGCTAGAAGTATCGATCAAGGGAAGAAAGCGGGTCTGGTATCAGTTCTAGGAGTGTCTCTTGGTGGTTCTGTTCACGTTTTAGCTGGAGCAATTGGAGTTTCTGCGATCCTTATGACATCAGCAACAGCCTTTCATATCGTGAAATACTTGGGTGCTGCTTATCTTATCTATCTGGGGTGTAAGACTTTATTTTCTAAAGCTGATAGAACAGATTCCGAAATTCCAAAAGCCCCTCGCAAAAAATTACGAAAGATTTTTTACGAATCAGCGCTTGTAGAGGTAATGACAGCCCTCTTCTTTTTAGCCTTCTTTCCGCAATTCATATCACCTACTGCTGGGTCAGTCACCGTTCAATTTTTGCTTTTAGGAACGATATTTATTATCCTAGCTTTTGTTAGCGATGGTCTGTATGCCGTTCTCGCAGCAAGTATGAGAAAGCGGATTGTGGGTAGTACGGCGACTTCAAAGGTAGTGAATCGGATAACTGGTTATTTTTATATTGCGCTAGGGATTTTCTCCGCCTTTGCGAGCCCCTCCAAAACATAAGAATGGAGAGATAGGATATGCCTAGATTTATCATTGAAGATGATTTTTGGTCGTTATTTCCGCATGCGAAAATAGGTATCGTGATTTGCCAGGGAATTGATAATTCAATAAGGGACGTTGAAATCTACGAGAAGCTGCTAAAGGAAGCCGAGAAAGACGCGCATAAATTCTTAAGTCTAGAGGAATTCAGTAGTAATCCTGTCATTTCCGTTTGGCGAGAAGCTTTTCAGAAATTCAAGACAAAGAAAGGCGCAAGGTGTTCGATTGAAGCTTTATTAAAAAGAGTCAAAAATGGCAACCCCATCGGAACAATAAACCCGCTTGTTGACATGTATAATTCCATTTCATTGCGTTATGGACTTCCGTGTGGTGGAGAAGATATCGACACTTTTGTAGGCGATATTCGCCTGACGCAGGCAAATGGCAACGAACCGTTTCTCCCATTGGGACAGGATGAAAATGCTCCGCCCTATGAAGGGGAAATTGTTTATAAAGATGATGACGGTGCCATATGCAGATGCTGGAATTGGCGTGAAGCTCAGAGGACAATGCTAACAGAAAACACGAAAAATGCATTCCTCTGTATGGAATTAATAGATGAATCAAGAAGTGATGAATTCCATATGGCGCTAAAAGAATTGTCTGATTTAGTGCCACATCATCTTGGTGGTATGGTGAAGAGGGAAGTGTTAGATATCAGTCAGAAGGAAATGACCATCTTTGAGTAAGGTCAAACGGTAGCCAAATGCATTGGCTGCCGTTCTTAAAACATTCCATTCTCATTGGGGGAATCATCCGGTATGGCCTGGCCTACATCCCAGAATTCGACGATCTGGTCGTTATGAAAACGGAAGATATGGACCACAGCTCCCCCAAGATCCTCTTGGTTTTGCTTCACATGGGAATGGACCGCAACGATATCCCCCTCTTCGATGGATCGTTTCACTTCGAGAATCTTATGAGGATTCTTTGCGGCGTTCTCTTCCATTGCGAGCATAAGAGAATGAGCATCGCCACGGAAAAAGGGATTATGGTGGTGGAAATTCGGACCTGTGTATCTTTGGTATGCTTCTCGCACATTCCCCGACGCTACCAGTTGCAAAAACGACACCGCATTCTCTTTGAGAGAAGTCTTCATAACAAATCATCCTTTCTCTAAATAAGATACCCGATCGTACCACACGTCTATCTATGCCCAACTTTTTGCATGTTGTAACGTTCTAGCAATAAACTCCCTCATCTTGCCTGCTGCGTTGAGGTATAATAGTTCAAAGCAAAGGGGGCGGGAACCTGTGGAGTGGTTAATCGGTCTGGCCTGTAGCGCTGGGATTGCGGGGGCGGCTTATGTAAAAAGGTCGCTGTCCGGCTCCGGCTTTTTGGCGGCAGTGATACTGGGCACCGTGATGTACGCACTCGGTAGCCCTATCTGGTTCGGCTCCCTCATCGCTTTTTTTATCTCGTCCACCTTATTGTCCAAGTGGAAAAAGCATAAAAAGCAAGAGGCCGAGAGCGGTTATGAGAAAACAGGGAGACGCGATGCCGGCCAGGTGCTAGCAAACGGCGGGCTCGGGCTCCTGATATGTGTAGCAAATTGGGCGTGGCCGCATCCGCTTTGGTGGTACGCGTTCCTCGGCGTGATGGCGGCGGTCACAGCCGATACATGGGCAACAGAAATCGGCGGTTTAAGCCGCAAGCCTCCGCGATCGATCAAAACGGGTCAGCGTGTTCCGCCCGGCACTTCTGGCGGTATTTCTGGCCTGGGCATGGGTGCTTCGCTGGCTGGTGGCCTATTTATCGGCGGTGCAGCGTGGTTGCTGCTTACGCTACCCAGCCAAACCGCGCCGGATGTGATCACCCCTCCCCTTAGACTGGTAGCTTGGATCGGCATAGCAGGACTGGCGGGCATGATAGGGTCACTGGTTGATTCATGGATCGGTGCGACTTGGCAGCAAATGTACCGTTGCGGCGCTTGCGGTCGTGAAATCGAGCAGGCTCTTCACTGCGGCAAACCAGCCGTGCGAATCCGCGGTCGCGCTGGTTGGAACAACGATGCCGTCAATGTCGCTGGATCGCTTGCAGGTGGTGCTTTCGCCGTCTTATTGGCGCTGGCAATCGGCTTATCTTTTGACCTATAAAGAAACGGAAAGACTTCGTATCACAAAAACGATACTGAGTTTTTCCGTTTCTTTATTTTGGGGCACAAGTGTTGGCTATTTTCGTCACTTTCTTCGCATTCTGTACCATTTTTGAGACGCACGCCCAAAGTATGAAGCCAACTAGGAGAAAGCCGACATTCATGCTGATGACGCCTCCCCATCCGTATGCGGACCAAAACAATCCTCCGAGTGTTCCTCCTACACTTGAACCCGTATAGTAGAAAAACAAGTACAAGGAAGAGGCCTGTGCTTTGTTCTGTAAAGCAAGCTGTCCCACCCAGCTGCTTGCAACGGCATGAGCTCCAAAAAATCCAAAAGTAAAAAATCCAAGCCCTACTATCTTCATAAGGAGATTCGCTTCCCAGGTCAAACAGACGCCGATTAATGCAAGGAATAAGCTAATGAATAACAGCCTTTGCTTACCGTGACGATCGATTAATTTTCCTGTCCAGACAGAGCTGAACATTCCGATGATCATAATTAAAAACGTCCAGCTTATAAAGGTTTGGCTGAGTGAATAGGGTTTTTCGAGCAATACATAACCGATGTAATTGAACAACGCTACATTACTACCTAAAAGTAAAAAGCCGATGACAAATAAACAAATGAGACGTGGAGCCTTTAGATGGTCTATTAAAGACAGACCTAACTTTCTAATGACGAATGGGCGCGCCTTGAAATGTTGGGAAGGTGGTAAGGTGTTCCAAAAAATCAGTGTGGCAGCTAAACTTATGAGACCAATTCCCCCTATTGCGATCTGCCAGCCGAAGTAGTCACTCATCATTCCTGAGAAAACCCTGCCAAACACAGCCCCAATTGAATTGCCGCATATATAGAGACCCATAGCCGCTCCCAGACTTTTGGATTCGATTTCTTCTCCAAGATACGCCATCGCTATGGAGGGTAAACCGGCCAATGAAATTCCTTCAATCGTTCGAAATACTAGGAGAACATGGAAATTCGAACTGAATGCTGTGAGAATACAAAACACAGATGAAGCGAGCATGGAAACGATCATGATTGGCTTGCGTCCCCATACTTCAGACAACGAACCAAAAATGAGCATACTGACGGCAAGAACCATTGTTGTAATGGAGAGGGAAAGGCTTGCTGTCGTTGGACTAATCGCAAATTCTTTTGAAAATTCCGGTAATAAAGGCTGTACGCAGTAAAGAATGGCAAACGTATTGAAACCAGCGGCAAAGAAAGCAAAGCTGGTTTTGCGGAAGAGTGGCGTGCCTTGTTGTATCATGTGATCACCATATCATTTCAGGATGATTATGGTTTCATGGTATCACCATTTATCTATGATGTATAATTCATTATAATCATGTTTTTCATGCATTTATGTAATGAAAAATCCGAACGGAAAGTGGTGCTTTCGAATGGAATGGCAACAGTTTGAATATTTTCAGACACTGGCAAAAATCCAACACGTGACACATGCTGCCGAAGCTCTCTCGATTTCCCAGTCTGCCCTTAGTCGTTCGATTGCCCGATTTGAGGATGAAGTAGGCGTGCCCTTATTTGACCGTCAGGGACGTTCGATTCGGCTCAATAAATATGGTCATCTCTTTTTAAAGCGAGTCGAAAATATGATGAAGGAATTCCATGAAGGAAAACAAGAAATCATGGATTTACTTGATCCGGATAAGGGTGAAGTGTCTCTTGGATTTCTGCACACGCTAAGTACCAGTCGTATCCCTGATTTACTGGCTTCTTTTCGCTCCCACTACCCAAACATTCATTTTCGACTCGGACAAGGTCCCTCCCATACGCTTATGAATCAGTTGCAAGGAGGAGAATTTGATCTTTGTCTACTAGCTCCTATGGATATGAAATCTCCCTTTGTATGGAAGCCGCTTTGGAATGAAGAACTTTTTGTGATTGTCCCGAAAGACCACAAATATGCAAATCGTACCTCGATTACGTTGGAAGAGATTGCAGATGAATCATTTATCCATTTAAAAGCAGGGTACTCCCTTCGTATTACCGTCGAGCAATTGTTTCAAGAGGCGGGCATTACACCTCCGATTACATTTGAAGGAGAGGAAGCAGATACCGTTGCAGGACTAGTCGCTGCTGGACTGGGAATCTCCCTTTTGCCCAATTTAAAGGGAACGGACCAGAGTAAGATCACACAAATCCCTGTCAAAAGCCCGAAGTGTCAACGTACCATTGGCATTGCTTGGGTAGAAGGGCGATATTTATCACCTGCCACTGAAAAATTTAAACAATTTGTGATGAATCATGCCTGCGATTTTGAATAGGGATGGGTGAACCTACGACTCCCCCCTTTGCCTTGATTCCCGTCGCCAACTCATCAGTACCAAAGACAATGCGATTGTCGTGAGGATAATGCCAAGCACTTGCAACCCCTCGGCGCTAAACTTATCTCCCATTACAATGCCGATCAACAACGAGGAGAGTATGGTTCCCAAGTATCTGGATGTTTGAAATAATCCGGATGCTACTCCGATGATTTCTTTTGGAGAACTTTTGAACAAGGCTGCTTGCATTCCTACATTGTTTAACCCGTTGCTAATACCGAATGCTGCTAACGCCACACATACACGAATCACATGTGAATCTTGATTTAACGTCACGAGCCACAATGACCCAAATGTCATAAGAATGGCGGATGCGAGCAATGCAGGCCGAGGTCCTGATTGATCAATCCATCTTCCTGCTAGTGGAGACACCACAAGTGAGCATAAACCTAAGCTGAGCATGAGAATTCCTGTATGAAACTCGCTGACATGACGAACCATTTGCAAGTAGGACGGAAGCCCGAAAAAAAGCGAATAAAAAAGGACGTTCACGAGCATGAATTCGATATTGACCCACGTCATTGCAGGATACTTGGCGAATGTCCGTAGAGGAATAAACGGAGAAGTCGTTTTTAACTCATGTCGTACGAAAGCCCCCAGTGTAACGAGGCCGCTCCCTCCAACCATGATATGCCACCATGAGACATGCCCCGATGATTTTGCTGACAGTAATCCAACGAGCGATGCAACCAGACCCACTGCGAAGAGCACGATCCCTGTTGCATCTATCAAATCCAACCATTTTCGAAAGGACATGTTATGTGCAGCAGATGCTGCCGATTCATCCTTTGGAATCATCCTCCAGGCTACTAGCAAGCTCGCCACCACGAACGGAATATTAATGAGAAAGATCGCAGACCAGTCCCAATAATGAAGCAAGACCCCGCCAACAAAAGGTCCAATCGCTGCTGCTCCGGATAGGAATATGGACAGTACGGAAAGCGCAGTCGCTTGTTTCTCCGTAATATGAATTCGTACGATAGCCATTCCAACCGCAACCATCATGCTGGTTCCGATCGATTGCACAATTCGGAACACAATGAGCCATCCAAAGTTTGGTGATAATGGAGCCAATATTGAGGCTACGAAGGATACGACAAGCCCGGTAAGAAATATCTTCTTGCGGCCGAACAAATCGCTTGCTTTTCCCATAACAGGTTGAGCGATCGCACTCGCAATGTAGAAAGAGAAAATGATCCACGAGACAACCGTGAAGTCAAGACGATACACATCTTGCAGCCTTGGAATCGCAACCGAAATCATCGAAGAATTTAATGGGTTCAATAATATCCCCAGTCCAACGGAAATCATCAACCACCTGCTGTGAGCCCCCATTTTTTAGCCCCCTTAAGCGTTTTGATGATATCGTACTGGAAATCAAACATTTACTCCAACGCATTTCACGTTATAATTTCATTGATTGGAAGGAATGAACGGAGGGTGCTGAATGGAGCTTCTTCAACTGCAATACTTTCTCACGGTAGCTCGGATGGAACACGTGACCGAAGCTGCACGAAGTCTGCATGTGACCCAATCGTCCCTAAGCAAAACGATTCAACGATTGGAGGAGGATCTGGGAATCCCGCTATTTGATCGAAAAGGGAGAAAGCTGCGTCTGAATGAGTTCGGAAGCAAATTCCTCTGCCGGGTGGAAAGAGCTTTGTTTGAATTGGAACAGGGGGAGCTGGAGCTTCACGATTTGTCCAACCCGGAACATGGCACGCTTGAATTGGCGGTGACTACGGCAAGCACGCTGCCCAATATCCTTCGAAAGTTTCGGAAAAAGCGACCCGATATCCAGTTTCATGTACAAATGCTCACCACGCAGGAAATGGTTACGCTTCTTCATAGAGGAGAGATCGATTTTTGCTTGTCCTCTCCTCCTATCCAAGTGGATGGCATTGAATGTCAAATCGTCTTCATTGACCCTATTCTCGTAGCTGTTCCAAGAGGACATCGACTAGCAGACCGAAGCATCGTATCTTTGACAGATCTAAAAGATGAATGGTTCGTCGGTGTAAAGAAAGGGTACGGGACACGCGATTTCGTAGACTCTATATGCAAGTCGGTTGGATTCACACCTAAATATGTATATGAGGGAGATGAACCTGCAAGGCTAATCCAGCTAGTGGAAGCAGAAATTGGCATAGCCTTCATACCAAGCACGGCAAGAGATTCTCGTGAACAAATCAAGTATCTTCGAGTAGAGAATCACGAATTGGTACGGGAAATCGCTTTATTATGGCACAAGAGTCGATACATTTCGCGAGCTGCCCAAGACTTCCGTGATGTCGTTGTCGATTATTTTGGGGATGTATGCAAACTTGAGAGGTGATGAATCATGAAGCTTCACGATTGTCCTACTTGTCATACCAACAGTCAAGAATGTATGATCGTCATCGAGAATGCGCTGCACCCTACAGCTGAGAGATTAACGTGCAGGATATGTTCCTGGAGCGGAAAGTGGTCGGACATGAAAGTGCGCGAGATACCAGATGAACCAATCCCGGGCGTAGAACCGATTACCGACTATGGTGTGCTCCATTCAGATCAAATTCGCCTTCGATATACAGGAGGTTGTTGCCCTCATTGTGGGGGAGATGATCCTTTATGCTGGTGCCATGCATTTTAGGTACAGGCATATCCCACTAGCTGAACAAAAAACAGACACGTCACATTCACGTGTCTGTTTTTGTGGAGGCTACAGGCGCCTTTAGGATAATTCGATCTTCTTCCAGCTCAATTCGGAGCTTGCCGTCCGCCTGGATCGCCTGGAGGTACTCCATTGGGATCTGCAGCCTCCCCACCTGATCAAGCACCGCCAATTCCTCATGAGTGTCCGCGTTAGCTGACTCATCCGAAGACTCGGAAGTGTTTTCTTCTGTTCCTTTTCGCCGCAACAACTCGCTGGACGTTTTCCCATCCCTAATGGCTACGACACGATCGACTTTGCGCGCCAGCTCCAAATCATGAGTCACGATGACGACGGTTAGCCCAAACGAACGGTTCAGTTCTTGAAACAAATCGAGAATGATAGCTGCCGTTCGAGTATCTACACTGCCAGTCGGCTCATCTGCCAAAAGCAGCTTGGGCTCGTTCGCCAACGCGATCGCGATGGCTACCCGTTGTTGCTCCCCGCCGGAAAGTTCGCTCAGCTTGTTCTTTTTTCGGTGGCCCAGCCCCACCAGTTCCAACAACTCGTGGGCGCGCTCCCTTTTTCGCTTGCCCCGCAAAAGCATTGGCATCTCCACATTTTGCAGTGCGGATAGATACGGGATCAGATTGCGGGCGTTGTTCTGCCAGACAAAGCCTACGGTCTGCAAGCGATACTGAACCAGCTCGGAAGTCGTCAATCGAAATAAATCAGCTCCCGCGACGGAAAGTTTTCCTGCCGAGGGACGGTCCAGCCCTCCCAGCATGTTCAAAAGCGTTGATTTGCCGCTGCCGCTATTCCCAATGATCCCCATCAGCTCTCCGGTCTCTACACGCAAATCCAACCCTTGCAGCGCGACCACTTCCAGGTCATTTGCCTTGTAGATTTTCACCAAATTTTCGCATACGATCATCTGATTAGTCCTCCCCCAGCTTTACGGCTTGATGGATCTGCATCCGTGACAGCAGAATACCAACGATCCCGATTCCGATAACCAGTGTCACGGCAATGAACGTATAAATGATTTGTTCATCTTGCAGCATCGAAATGGCAGTAAAGGGAGGAACTTGCTTATCGGCATGTAAATAGAGACTAAGTGCAGGCAAAAACAGGCTATTTGCCAGCTTGCCCGCTATCATTCCCATCGCAAAAGCGACGCCAAACGTCAAGAGCTGCTCCCACGCAAGAATGGCAAGAAGCTGTCTGAATGGCATTCCCATCGCCCGGAACACGCCGTATTGCAATTTTCTGGCTCCAAGAGTAAGCACCCAGTACATCACGTAGCCGATAAAGGTGACTAGCATGGAAAGCAGGAACCCAAGCGTCAGCGATCCGTTCAGCCCCAAATAAAATGCGCTGTTTTTCATCTGGATCACTTGCTGTTTGGCATTATTCAGCATGGCGAGCTTGACTCCCTCTTGTGACAGACCTTTGTACAGCGATTCAGAAGAGGATCCCTCTTTCATTTTAATCCAAACCTCATAAGGCTCCATGCGCATCTTGTCTTGCACAAACGGGAGATTGGCGACTGCCAAATACTGTTCTTCCATACTGCTTCCATATGTACTTTTTACAGGCGCAGGATTCCATCCCGGCCAGTAATCCACGATAGCATACACAATCATTTCAACCCTGCGAGAATCCCCCCAACCGAGCAGGATGGTTTGTCCCTCCACCACGTGCAGCTTGTCAGCGAGGCTGCGAGACAGCAATAGGGCACGCGGTTCTTTTGCTATCAAATTCAAATACTCGTGGAAGTGATGCGGCAGCAAGTCAGACTTCATCCAAGCGGTCTTAGCAAACTCTTTGGGCTCGATCCCCATCAAGGTGACGTCCTTCACAGGATCGCCCCGAAAAGAAGCCTCCGCCAGGCCGTTCACAAAGACTTTTGTTGCATGCTCAACCTCAGGTAATCGACTGTACACTTCGAAGTCCGGCTCTACATACTGAACGGGAGGAGCTGCAGGCGCTTGTTCCACTTCTGCTTCCTCGCCTTCTTCCGCATTTCTTCCTCCCCGATAGACCGTTACTTCCGGTTTGTCGCTCTGCCACTCTGCCTTCAAACGAATATCCGCGCCGATTTGGTAACGGATTCTCTCTTCTGCATTTTGATTGATCGTCCGTGCCATGCTTGCACTGAACATTCCTACTGCGACCGTAATCGTCACAAACAGCATGAGAAAATGATACTGACGTGGAGCTCTCCCTACCTGAACCAGCGTCGTATGCAGAGAAAGCGGGAAGAAGGAGCGTCCTGCCCAAGACATCAGACGCAGGAGCCACGGGTACAACCGGAGAAGCAGCAGGCCAAAACCGAGCGAAAACAGAACGGGCACAAAAAAGAGAAGGAAATCGATCGAGATCGCCGTAGCCCCTTCGCTCGTTTTTGCTGCGGTTTCAGCGGCGTTTTGATAGGAATACCATCCATACCACGATATCGCAAGCAGCAATACGTCGAAAAACAGCCGGTGCCAAATGGCGGATCCACTCATTCTCGCCATGTTTTGCTTGTGCGTGACGATATTTTGCCTGGTTGCCAGAAACACAGAAATCAAAACAAGTGTGATACAGGCAAGCACCATCCACGCAGCATACACGAATACTTCCGGAGTGATCGTGACATCCAAACCTTTGCGATCGACAAATTCGAGAAATCCATTCGAGACGCCAAGGATCTTACTGAGCTGAATCCCCACTAAGGGACCGATCAGAAAAGCACATACCCCAAGAATGGCGATCTCCATGAAATAAATAGAAAAAATCTGCATTCTGCTGGCCCCCCTGCTGCCCAGCACTGCGATTTCCGTTCGTTGCCTTTCCACAATTAATCCCGAAACCATCACGAGATAAAGGCCCAGCATAATGAAAATGGGGATGTAGAGTGACCAGAGAATGGTTTTGAATTGCTTCTCTTGCTCATTGTACTTGCCCACGAGACTAGCCGCCGGAAACTGAACGTTGATCTCCGCTTTTTTCAATCCATGCTGTTGCAGCTTCCCTTCGATTCCGGCCACCAATGAATTCAGCTTCTCTGTATCGCTGATCCGAAAAGATTGGTAGTGAAAGGCCGTATACATCTCGGTTGAAATGACCAGATTTTTCTCTTCCAAAAACACACTCCGAAAAAGCCGTTCATCCAATACGAAGCCACCGGAGTATTCACTGGTCGAAGCAAACCAATACGGATCGTTCCCCTCTTTTTCCTTGAAAACACCGACCGGCTTGATTCGCACCTTGAGTCCTTCTACCTGGTTCGTGGTCAGCTCATACAAACTGCCTAGCACCATCCGGCGGTCCTTTAACGCTTTTTCCGTTACCAGTGCTTCGTACACGCCATCAACGGGTGTTGCAGCAGGCAGGCGACCGTCGACAAGCGTCATATGCTGCGCAAGTCCGCTCAGCGAATAGATCCGCGAACTGTCGGAACTGAGCAAGCTCTTCGGCTGTATGTTTTCCTGAATGGCTTGAAACGGAATGGTCCGCAAAACTGTCACTCCTGCATACACCGGAACATCCAGTTCAGCGATTACTTCGTTTTGCAGATGAGCGGTCATTTCTTCTACAAGTACCGCCCCATTCTTTCCCAGTTTGTTTTGATTGACCGCGATCAGCAAGCCACCGGGGAAGCGGTTCACATTCTTCTGGTATTCCTCCATATCCTTGGTCAACATGCGTTGGAGTACCCCTGACGTGAATGCGGGTATACTCGATACCAATCCGACAGCGACGATCAGACCAATCAACAGACTGCCGACCAGCCAGCGGTTATTCATCATTTTCCGCAAGATCATTTGCAGCATCGCCACGACATTGTCCCCCTATTCCAAAATAACCAGTTGGCCTGCCGAAAGACCTTTGCGAATCTCAACCTCCGTCTGGGTCATGATACCGGTCTCCACGTCCACTTCCTTCTTGCTATTTCCGTCGAGCACCCGAACGTACTTCCTGCCTGATAATTCATGAAGTGCTTTTCTCGGTATAAAAAGCGTCTGATCCTCCTTGTCCACAATCACTTCAATACTGACTCCTGTCCCGATCTCCAAGCCCTTTGGAGGGATTTTCGGTGTAATGAGTAGACTTCTCTGATACAGCTTCGTCAAATCCTCTGGTAAATTGGAAGGGACATGCAGGGGCGTCTGAACAACTGTCCCCTCGCCTTTTTCGCCGTCTTTGCCCGAGAGAATCACTTTCATCCCTTCCCTAACATCTTGCAGCGCCTCTTTCTCGGGAGCGGTATACACCACGAACAGCTTGTTCGGATCGCCTATCGTTACCAACTTTTGATGCGCCTCCACCTCATCCCCTACCTGTTGATTGCTTACGAAAAGCACGATTCCGTCAAAAGGCGAGATCAGCTTGGTCTCAGCCCAACGCTGTTGCAGATTCTTCAAGTCCATCTCTTTTTGCTTCACGTTCAGCCTGGCACGCTCCACCACGTACTGCTGCTTCTTGGGATCCTGCAATTTCGCCAAGTCTAGCTTAACCTTTTTCAATTCGATCTTGGCTAGCTTGGTCTCGTCTACCTTGGCGTTCATCTCTGCCTTCAAAACGTCCAGCTTGGCGGATTCGACTTCGTAGTGATTATCCTGCTGGGCTTCAAGCAGCTCCAGCTTTGCCTTCTCCAGTTCATACCGGGCCGACTCGATCGACCTCTCCATTTCAGCCGCATCCAATTCAGCAAGTACCTGTCCTTTTTTCACCTGATCGCCGCCTTGGACAGAGAACGACTTCAGCCGCAGTCCCTTCGTCTCTGGGAAAGAGAGCTCCGCCGTTTTCACGGTCGTGAAGGAGGCGTTTCCTTTCACACTTTTTACGATCGGCCCTTGTAAAACTTCTGCCACCTCGTATTTGATAGGCGACGGCTCCACTAATGGCGGAGCCAGAACCTCCTCTTCCTTAGGGAATAGGGAACAGCCCGTCAATAAAAGGAAAACGCTCAAGTACGCCCATTTTATTTTGCTATTCCTTGATACGACCGTCCTCCAATTCATAGACATCGTCCGCCACCTCCATTACACCAGGATCATGTGTCGTCATGACAATGCTCATAGCACCTTCATCGACCAGTTGGCGAAACAAACGGCTAATTTGCAGACCCGTTTTACTATCCAGCTCAGCTGTTGGCTCATCCGCCAATAGTAGTGTCGGCCTGTTCGCAACAGCTCTGGCAATCGCACAGCGTTGCTGTTCGCCACCGGACATCTCAAACGGCCGATGATGCGCCCGTTTGGACAACCCAACGATATCCAGCGATTCGCGAACACGCTCCCTCCATTCGGCAGCAGGCACCCCTGACAGGCGGAGTCCAAACTCGACGTTTTCAGCGGCTGACATCAGCGGAAGCAAACCAAACGACTGGAAGATAAATGCCATGTTCTTTTGCCTGATCTTCGTTCGCTCATGATCCGATAGCTGGCCGATTTCTCTTCCCTGAAAGTACACGCTTCCTGCCGTCGGACGATCGAGACCACCCAAAAGGTTTAATAGAGTCGTTTTTCCTGATCCTGATCTGCCTTTTAGTACGAGCAATCGTCCTGATTCTACACGCATTTTTACCCCCGCAAGCGCTCTGACGGCAGTTGCCCCTCTACCAAACGTACGTTCTACGTTTTTTGTCTCTGCAATGAACGACAAAATGACACCCCCAAAAACATGTCTGAAAAATATGAGTTTTACTAATAGTAACTCAAATAAAATCCATTGTTTAATAAAATTGGAATAAACCAATATAAACGAAAATAAATTCCACATTATGGCCACTATAGACACTTACCAAAAAAAAAAGGCAAAACCCTGTGGTTCTGCCTTTTTATTCTTTCCTTTTCGATTTTACAAAACCCCGGAAACAACATTACCACGGTACATGACCGCTTGACGCTTCGCACGGCGTGCAACTGCTTCTGCTGCCGAGGATGCGTGAACGAATACGATATCCGCCTCGTCGCCAACATTCGGCCACATGCGGTTGCCCTCTTTATCCAGCGGCGTCTTCCCGCCTGTAATAAAGCCCAGTGCTTGGGACAGTGAACGCTCATCCTGCATGCGGAAGCGCTCTGCCAAGCGACCTGCTTTTTCCAAGCTATCGCCTTGTCCAAATGGCGACCAGTGATCGGTAATACTGTCGTCTCCGAGAGAGACGGAGACACCTTTTTCATGCAGCAATGGAATGGGAATCGTCCCTCTGTTCACCGGTACGGTGGAAGTGATCGAAATGCCCAATCCAGCGAGCATTTCAGCTACGTCGCCTGCTTCTTCCAGACTGATGTCAGCAAGGGAGTTGGCATGGCTGATCGTAACGCGACCTTGCCATCCTGCTTCTTCGGTCATTTTAGCCAGACGCTTGAATGTAAACACCCCGAGATGATCCGGGTCATGCAAGTGAACGTCGATTGGAGCATTCGCTTCGACTGCCAGCTCAAAAATGGTAGCGAGCGATTTCTCGATGTTTTGATCCACTGTCGCCGGGTCTACACCCCCAACGTAGGTCGCGCCCATTTTCAAGGCTTGGCGGATGTTCTCCACTTGATTGCTTCGCAGAAGACCTTGCTGCGGGAAGGCAACGACCTCGCACTGCAATCTGCCGCTGAAGGTCTCCAGGGCTGCCATAGTCGCTTCCAGGTTTTTAAGTCCGATGTACGGATCAATATTACAATGGGAACGAATATGGGTGGAGCCTGCGGACAGCAGCAATTCCAGCATTTTTTCTGCGCGCTCTTGTGCTGTTGGCAACAGCTTCGGCATGAGCTGGCTCTCTTCTTCTAGTCGACCCAAGATGTTTTTCACTGGTGTCACGGCTTTCCAAGGACCGCCATAGTACGTTTTATCGATGTGGATGTGCATATCCCTAAATGACGGCAGTGCCAACAGACCGCTGGCATCCTTCGTTGGCAGCTCCGTTTGTGGAGCAGCTCCACTCACGATCTGTGCAATTCGTCCGTCTTCGATTAATAGATGCGCCACTTCAGTATCTGTAGCAACCACCTTGTCGTTTTCTTTGCGGTATCCGCTCTCCAAGCGGAGGTTGGTAATCCAATAGGCTGTAGACATCTATCCATGACATCCTTTCTATTTAAAAGTAGTACTACCACTCACCCGCTACCCGGTTGCCTTGGAAAAGAACGACCTTGCGCTTGGCACGTCTCGCAACAGCTTCTGCTGAACATGTCGCTTCGACCGCCATCAGGCTCGCCTCATCTCCAACCAATGGCCACACGCAATTCCCGGTTTCATCGAGAGTGATCCGCCCTTCTGTCACGAAGCCGAGTGCTACGCCTAACGATCTTTCATCCGTCAAGCGAAAGCGTTCAGCCAGTCGTCCTGCTTTTTCTAACAAGTCTCCACTGCCAAAGGGTGTCCAGTTGTCGGTCAAGCTGTCGTTTCCAAGCATGACGGCAACCCCTTCTTGATGCAGCAACGGAATCGGAATGGTCGGGCGATTGATGGGCACGGTCGATGCAATGGAGATACCAAGGGAGGCGAGTCGTTGTGCCATCTCTCTGGCTTCTTCCTGCGAAACATCGCCTAATCCCATCGCGTGACTAATCGTGACACGTCCTTGCCAGCCTGCCTCTTCCGTCAGAACAGCGAGGCGCTTCATCGTAAATACGCCAAGATGCCCCGGATCATGCAAATGCATGTCAATGTCGGCATCCGCTTCGACTGCCAGCTCTAGCATCGTTTGCAGAGAACGCTCAATGTCGCCGTCTACTCCACCCGGATCGACGCCGCCTACATGAGTGGCGCCCTGACGCAGTGCCTCACGTACCATGTCTCGCGCTTGTGTACGCAGCATGCCATAATGCGGGAAAGCAACGATTTCGTGGGAGACACGGTCTGCATACGTCTCGAACGCCTTCTTCATTCCTTTCAAAAAGCCAAGACCAACCTGTGGGTCTACATGACAATGTGTTCTTACATGTGTAACTCCTGTTTCCACCAGCAGCGAGAGAATATTTTCTGCTCCTGTCTGAGCCTGTTTGAGGTACATTGGCAACAGCCCTCTGTCCTCAGCGTGGCGTTCGAACAAGTTTTTTACGGGAGTTGTTGCCTTCCACGGGCCGCCGTAATACGTTTTTTCCAGATGAATGTGTTTCTCGGCCATAGACGGCAAAATCAGTAAGCCTTTCGCGTCCTTTTTAGGTAGCCCATCCTCCAAAATCTCACTGGAAGGGACAATCCGCGTAATTTTCCCATGCTCAATGAGCAAATCGCACAGCTCTGTCCGCGTTCCACTGATCACGCCTTCTTCCCACTCATACCCGTTTTCCAATCGAGCGTTGACGATCCAATAAGGAGAAGATTTCACCGGCTTTTCCCCCTCTTAAACGTTCACTTCTTCCACTTGACCAGAAGCGAGAGTGCCTTTGAAGAATACAGCGTGTCGATCTGCACGGCGCGCGATCGCTTCTGCCGAGCAGGTCGCGTCCACGAGGATCAGGCTAGCGTCTTCACCTTGTGCAGGCCACAGCTGTGTTCCGTTGGCATCCAGCGTCGTTTTGCCACCTGTGATAAAACGCAGCGATTGTGACAGAGACAACTCGTCCAGCCAACGATTGCGTTCAGCAAGTCGCCAGAGGCGCTCCAGCACATCGCCATTTCCGTATGGCTGCCACGTGTCAAAAATGTTGTCGCAGCCGACCGCAACGTCGACGCCATTTTGGTGCAACAGCTGCACAGGTGGAATAACGCGGCTAAATGGCACACTGGTGATGATCGTAATGCCCGCTTCCCGTAGGATCGTCGCCATCTCTTCTGCTTCCTGCACAGGGATGTCTCCGAGCGCAAACGCATGGCTAATTGCTACCCGGCCTTGCCAGCCAGCGTCTACGGTCATTGCTGCTAGTCGCTTCATTGTGTAGGTTCCCAAATGTCCCGGGTCATGCAAATGCAAGTCCACACCTGCGTTTGCTTCTACCGCCAGCTCCATCATCTGGTGCAAAGATTCTTCTATATCGCCATCCACATTAGCTGGGTCTACGCCCCCGACATGAGTCGCACCTTGGCGCAATGCCTCATGCAAGAGTGCTTTTGCATCTGTACGCAACAAGCCATGCTGCGGGAATGCCACGATCTCGTGGGTGACTCGATCCGCGTAGGTTGCTAATGCTGCTTTTACTGATTCCAAATTGGAAATTCCCACTTCTGGGTAAATGTCCACATGTGTACGTACGTGTGTCGAGCCATAAGACGAGAGGATCTCCAACAGATTCTCCGCACGCTCTTGTGTAGTTGTCGGCAGTCCTGGCAGTGTGCGCTTCTCAATCTCGCAACGCTCAATAATATTGGACACAGGAATGACGGCCCGCCATGGTTCTCCCAGAAGCGTTTTGTCCAAATGAACATGCTTCTCTACGAAAGATGGGAGTGCCAATAAGCCTTTTGCATCCTTTTGCAAAATACCGTCTGTAAGCTTCTCTGTCGCTGGTACAATACGCGCGAATTTTCCGTCTTTTACCAAAATGTGAAACAAGGATGCCTCTGTCCCCGTGACGACACCGTTTTCCCGACGGTAGCCCGTCTCCAAACGAACATTGGTCAACCAATAGGTAACGCCCATCCATTATCCACCCTCTCTTTGTCTCTCTCCATTCCTTTCTCCCCCATTATCTAGGAAGCCGGAAGACTTGATTTGCACAATCTTTACGTCTATTTTCACTATTTTTACGACTTGTTCAAATTGCCTTTACTTCGTACATTTTTCTGATAACTTTGACGTAAGCAAAGGAGGGGTTACACCATGAAGGTTGAGATTGCACCAACTAATCAAGCTCTTCCGCCGAAAGCAGCGGCTGCACGCCCTAGCAGATGGCGGACTTTTTACAGGAAACTACGAAAAAACAAACTCGCCATGGTAGGCGGCTGTATCGTGATTTTTTACATCGCGATTGCCCTGTTGGCACCATTCATCGCTCCTTACGATCCCTATGAGATTGATTTGGTTAACAAATTGAAGCCACCATCTGCTGAGCACTGGATGGGTACCGATGACAAAGGTCGGGATGTAATGAGCCGTCTTTTATACGGAACGCAGCTCTCGATGTCCGTCGGATTCGTCGCCGTCTTTATTGGTGCATTTTTCGGAATTATTCTTGGCTTATTATCCGGTTACTACGGAGGCTGGGTAGATACGGTCATCTCCCGTATCATCGATGTTTTGCTCGCCTTCCCGGGAATCCTGCTATCTCTGGCCATTGTCAGTGCCTTAGGGCCAAGTCTCTTTAACGTTATGATCGCCGTTGGTATCTTCTCGATTCCTGTATTTGCACGGATCGTCCGCGGCTCTACTTTGACCGTAAAAAAACTGGAGTACATCGATGCGATCCGCTCACTCGGTGCCAATGACTTCACGATTATCTTTAGACACATTTTTCCAAACATTTTGTCTCCTATTATCGTACAGGCAACGATGCGCCTTGCTACCGCGATTCTATCCGCCGCTGGCCTGTCGTTCCTCGGACTGGGAGCACAGCCTCCTCTGCCGGAGTGGGGCGCCATGCTTAGTAACGGACGCGACTTCTTGTTTACCGCTCCGCATCTGGCCATGTTCCCAGGTTTCGCTATTGCAACTCTTGTTCTCGGCTTCAACATCTTTGGGGACGGCCTCAGGGACGCTCTCGATCCACGAATGAAACAATAGGAGGGAAATCTTCATGTTTGTTTACATTATCCGTCGCCTGCTGCAGATGATTCCCGTCCTGCTCGGTGTCATTCTGGTCGTGTTTTTGATCATGCAAATGGTTCCTGGCGACCCGGCTGTATTGCTCGCCGGTGAAGGCGCTTCTGCAGAAACGATTGCAAAAATGCGTACACAACTCGGCTTGGATCAACCCATCATGGTTCAGTACGCGCAATATGTCTTTAACGTGTTCCAAGGTGATCTAGGTACGTCACTTCGCTCTAATCTTCCCGTGTGGGATGAGATTATGGCGCGATTGCCTGCTACCATCGAACTCGCACTCGCCAGTATTTTTGTAACCGTTGTACTCGGTATGATCGCAGGTATCGTCTCTGCTACCAAGCAATACTCTGCTGCTGATATTACGATCATGGTTATTGCCTTGCTCGGTGTATCCTTGCCAAGCTTTTGGCTCGGCTTGAGCTTGATCTACACGTTCTCCGTCAAGCTGCAGCTCTTCCCTGTTGCAGGCTGGGGCACCTGGAAGCACATGATTTTGCCAGCGATCACACTCGGTACCGCTGGGGCTGCCATCGTTGCTCGTATGACTCGCTCCAGTATGCTCGACGTCGTGCGTCAAGACTACATCCGCACAGCGAAAGCAAAAGGCCTGCGTGAAACAGTCATCATTTACAAGCATGCTTTGAAAAACGCGTTGATCCCGATTATTACGGTCGTTGGCTTGCAGTTCGGATTTCTTTTGGGTGGTACGGTTCTCGTAGAATCTGTATTTGCCATCAACGGCTTGGGTCGTCTGATTGTCGATGCGATCCGCATGCGTGATTTGCCTGTCGTACAAGGCGGCGTACTGATCGCTTCCATTATCTTCGTATTCGTGAACCTACTCGTCGATGTATTGTATCGCTACTTTAATAAACGAATTGATCTGAACTAAGGAGGGATCACCATGCCGGAACAACAAGATATCATCCTGGACGTTCGCAATCTGCAAACGCATTTTTTCACAGACGATGGCGTCAGTAAAGCAGTGGACGGCGTTGATTTCTCTCTAAATAGAGGAGAGACACTAGGTCTGGTAGGAGAATCGGGCTGTGGAAAAAGTATCACTTCCCTCTCGATCCTGCGTTTGATTGCCAGTCCTCCGGGAAAAATTGTAGGAGGAGAAATCCTTTTCAAAGGGCAAGACCTGACGAAAAAATCAGAAGCAGACATGCGCACGATCCGCGGCAACGAGATTTCGATGATTTTCCAAGAGCCAATGACCTCGCTTAATCCGGTTTATTCGGTTGGGGAACAAATCGCAGAGGTATTGCGCCTGCACCAAAACATGGGACGGAAGGAAGCATGGGACAAAGCAGTAGACATGCTGCGTCTGGTCGGTATTCCTTCCCCGGAAAAACGCGCGACTCAAGAGCCGCATGAATTGTCTGGGGGTATGCGCCAACGCGTCATGATTGCGATGGCTCTCGCCTGCCGCCCGGAAATTTTGATCGCGGATGAACCGACAACCGCTTTGGACGTTACGATTCAGGCCCAGATTCTCGAGCTGATGAAAAAGCTGCAAGTCGAAATGGGCATGAGCATTATCATGATTACCCACGATCTGGGCGTTGTTGCCGAAACATGCGATCGCGTTGCGGTCATGTACGCAGGAAAAGTCGTGGAGTACACGACTGCACAAAACTTGTTTGCGAATCCACGCCATCCCTATACAGTGGGGCTGATGAACTCCCTCCCCCGTCTGGATGAGGACGTGGAAGAGTTGCAAGCGATTAAAGGGAATGTACCAAGTCCGTTCAACATGCCAGTTGGATGCCGATTCGCTCCACGTTGCCCGCATGCAACAGAGCTGTGCAATACGAAGCTTCCTGAGCTCTTGGCGTATGCAGACGGAAGCAAAGTACGGTGCTGGATGTATACGTCTGAGTGGGACGGCGACACCAAGACTGCTACGGAAGTGGGGGTATGACCATGATGACGACACAAGCGAATCCAACGAAAAAACCACTGCTGGAAGTAAAAAATCTCAAGCAGCACTTCCCGATCAAAGGCGGCATTTTAGGCCGTACCGTCAACCACGTAAAAGCCGTGGATGACATTAGCTTCACGATCCATGAAGGTGAAACACTGAGTATTGTAGGCGAATCCGGTTGTGGAAAATCCACTACCGGTCGTGCCATCCTCCGTCTGGATGAACCGACGAGCGGAACGGTACTATTCGAAGGACAAGATCTGCTGGCGATGTCCAAGAAGCAAATGCGCGACATGCGCAAGCATTTGCAGGTCATTTTCCAGGACCCATTTGCTTCACTCAACCCGCGCCAATCGGTATCCGCTATTCTCGGGGAAGCGTTGGCGATCCAAAATATCGTACCTGCGCATCAACGCCGCGAGCGTATTATCGAGCTGCTCGGCTATGTAGGTTTGCGTCCGGATCAAATTGACCGCTTCCCGCATGAATTCAGCGGCGGACAACGCCAACGGATCGGGATTGCCCGTGCACTCGCGATGCAACCGAAGCTGATCATTTGTGACGAAGCCGTATCGGCACTCGACGTATCCATTCAGGCTCAAGTGCTGAATCTCCTGAAATCATTGCAAAGGCAGTTCAAGTTGACGTATTTGTTTATCTCTCATGACCTCGGCGTCGTTCGTCACATCTCGGATCGCGTCATGGTGATGTACCTCGGTAAAGTGGTAGAGATCGCGGATAAAAAGTCGCTGTTCGACAACCCGCAGCATCCTTACACGCAGGCACTCCTGTCTGCGATCCCGGTACCGGACGTAAGCAAAAAGCAAGAGCGGATCATTCTGCGCGGCGATGTACCTTCTCCGATCAATCCTCCGCAGGGCTGCCGCTTCCATACGCGTTGCCCGTATGCGATTGATCGCTGCAAAACAGAAGTGCCTGGCTTGACCAGCCTGCACAACACACACCAAGTTGCGTGCCACATCGTCCAAGTCTAGTAATAGAGAGATTAAAATTTTCTAAAAACGCAAGAGATCACGAAGCAGCATGATATGATGGTAACTGCAAAATCTATCCATACAGAAGGGATCTCATGATAAGCTTCGAAGGTTTCACATTGCTCATTCTGCTGTTTATTTTGGCTCCTATCATAGGAGCTATTGCTTTATTGTTTCTGTTCATTTTCGAGAAGCGGATTGATCTGTTAGAAAACAAAAATCTGAAGATCGAGCTGGAAAAAGAGTTGCAGCAAGCGCTTTACAATCAGTTGAATCAACAAATCCAGCCTCACTTCTTGTTTAATACGCTAAATGTCATTCTGAGTCTGGCGCGATTGAACCGAACGAAGGAACTGGTGAGAGCGCTCGAAGTCCTCTCCCAGTTTCTCAAATTTAAATATAAATCCACAGAGCCATTGATTTCATTGGCGCGGGAGATTACGTACACGGAGCAATATTTGGAGATTCAAAAGCTGCGTTTCGGCGATCGGCTCCGGATTCAACTAGATTGTGCAGATGATATCTTGCAAGCATCCATTCCCCCTTTCGTCTTGCAGACGATTGTGGAAAACGCATTTAAGCATGGATTAGAAAGAAAAATGGGCGAAGCTATCTTAGACATCCGCATAAGCCGAAAAGATGACGATGTCCTGCTTACGGTCATCGACAACGGTTCTTCCAGACTCACAGCCTTCCAGAATGAAAGTGAGATCGAAACGGAACAGCCACATGAGAAGAGCGGTCACGGGTTGGACAACATCCGCAGGCGGCTCCACCTTTGTTTTGGTGATCATGCACATCTGGAGCTTGCTCCGATATCTGAGGGAGGAACTCTTGTGTCTGTCAGGTGGCCCTGTACTTATGAACAAATCGATCTGAGGTGAGAAGATGAACGTACTACTCGTGGATGACGAACCATTGGAGCTGGACCAGCTCGAGTATTTGATTCAGCCCATGTTCCCCTTGTGGAAATTCTACAAGGCCGCAGATGGCAGCAGGGCCATGGCGATCAGCCAGAAGGTTCCTCTTCATCTCGCCTTTCTGGACATTAATCTTCCGGGGAAATCCGGGCTGGTGCTTGGCGAAGAGCTGAGAGCCCAGCACAAAGACATCGAGCTCATCATTGTCACGGCTTATCAAGATTTTCATTATGCCAAGCAATCGATCCGCCTCGGTGTCGTGGATTACATCACGAAGCCCGTCATTGAGAGCGAGCTGGTCGACATTCTGCAAAAATATCAGAAGAGCCCTGCCCTCTCCGCTTACACCCGAATTATTTCCGATGCGATGAACATCATTCATCAAAAATTCGCGGAGAAGCTGAATCTGGCTGATCTTGCCGCAGAGGTCCATATCAATCCTACCTATTTGAGTCGCCGTTTTCATGAAGAAGTAGGTGTCTCATTTTCCGAGTATTTAATGCAGTACCGCATTCAAATGTCGAAGAAGTTCCTGATTGCTCATCCTGATTGGAGCATATCGACGGTTGCCGAGCGGACTGGCTTCAACAGCCAACACTATTTCAGCACCATTTTTCGCAAGGTAGTGGGGAAAACCCCGAAAGAATACCGGGACAAGGGGAATGCATCTTGACCTACTTATCGTTTCGCGAATACGTGGTAGGTGCAGCAAAGATCGGCATTGGGCTTGGGGTCGTCTCTATCCTCGCCCGCTGGGTGACTGGAAACACAATATTCGGTTCACCAGAAGCACTCGTCAAATACGGGATATTTGGCGGGATCGGCTTCGCTTTGATGGGAGCATTTGCCCTTAGTATGTTTGGACTGCTTGGGCGTAAGGTCCGCCGTGAGTTATCAGAAGGGATGACTATCGGGGATTACATGCGGGACAAGCTACATCCGTTTGGTTACTGGCTAATGATCATCATCCTTTTGATTACCACGATTGAAGCGATGTTCGTCCAGGGAATGGCTGGTGGCGTATTGCTGAACATCTTGTTTGGCTTACCGATCCCGCTCGGCTTGCTCTGCTTTTTTGGATTTTGTGTGCTGTTTGCAGGCATCGGAGGTATTCGCTCGATCCATCGTTTTGCCATCGTGCAAATTGTCATTACGTTTGCGGCCATCATCCTGATTCCCGTCTACTTTTTCGTCGGTAAAGGTGTCGAGCATGTCTATAACGGACTGCGTCTTTACCATCCTTACCTTCTGGTGCTCAACAACAACGAGGGTCTTTTTTTTATCATTACCGGGCTGTTGATTGGGTTTGGTCAAGTGTTTGTCGATCAGGCATCGTGGCAGCGGCTCTATATGATGGAAGAAAAAAAGATCGTCCCTACCTTTCTGGTGTCCGGACTCATTTTTGCCACCGTACCACTGGCGTTTTCCTCGCTGATCATCATCGTTCTTTTTACGGGCGGCTTTGATGATATTTACTCGCTGTTGTTTGATCTCGTACGCAAGATTGACACGATGATATTGCTTGTATTATTTGTCCTCTGTGCCTTCGGTGCGATCATGTCCGCTTTTGGTGCAGGTCTTCATTCCATGATCAGTCTGATGGTCAACAACGTCTATCAGCTGTTCCGCCCAGACGCTTCAGAACGGCAAAAAATCCGTTTGGGCTACATCCTTGCCATTGCTATCGGTGCGCTTTCGTATGGTTTGACGATCTACTTCCAGCCGACCTTGCTGGATTTGCTGTTCTTCTTTGGCATTATGTATGCCTCGCTGTTTTTGCCTGTCATCGTCATCGTGTTGACGAAGGGGAAGGCACCTACTTTCATTTTGATCAGCGCAGTAATGGGATTCGTCGCAGGCTATAGCAGCCGGATGTACGTCGATCCGATGATGGCAATCTGGATTGCCTCCTTATGTACAGCTCTGGTCTTAACGGCCTACTTGTGCATGACCTGGCTATGGAAACGGTACATCCGAAAGCCGGATCACACTCGCTGACCCACAGGAAGGAACGAATCCTATGCTACGCTCCTACTTGCTGCTCATTTTTTGCGTAACCGCTTGGGGCAGCAATTTCGTCTTCGGGAAAATGCTCGTTGCAGAGTTTTCTCCGCTCTTTTTGTCGGCTATGCGTCTCTTGTTTATCGTGCTGTTTCTGCTCATTTGGTCCAGAGGGCGTCTGAAAATGCCAAAGCTCACTCGTACGGACTGGTTCTTGCTCGCGGTACTGGGAGTTGTCGGCGTATTCATCAACCAGTGGTCCTTTTACAAAGGGCTCGTAACAGCTGATCCGACCACCTCTGCTCTGATCCTGGCGCTGACGCCGATTACAACCGCTCTCTTGGCTGCCTTGTTCTTGAAAGAATCACTGACTGGCCGCATGGCAATCGGTTCGGTAATCGGTACATCAGGCGTTTTATTCGTCATTTATACAGGGGCAGAGCTGCATTTTGATGTAGGTATCCTTTGGATTATATTGACGATGCTGACATTCGCGACCTCGATCATACTCGTCAGGTTGTTGGGACATCGACTCCCTCCACTCGTGACGACGCTCGTATCCAATTTGATCGGCTTCGGATCGATGCTGCCTTTTGTCCTGATCAGCATCCCTACGGCCACGGTAAGCACCAGCCTCTCATCCTGGATTCTCTTGTTTGTCACCGCTGTCATCATGCACGGCATTGTGACCTTAATCTGGAACAGTCAACTACAGAAGGTGGGCGCTGCCAAAGCCGCGATGTTTGCCAATCTGGAACCGTTTATTGCCATGCTGTTTGGCTTACTATTGCTGGCAAAGCCTGTAACGGCTGTACAGTTTTTCGGAGCGTTTCTCATCATTGCAGGCGTGACCTTGACCACAACCTCAAAGGAGCCGCGTGAAAAGAAGAAGCTCTCCTCGCTTTCATCCTAATCAAAGCAGTTCGCCGCACTTTTCATACTAAAACAGTCGGAATTGTAGTTGAGAAGTACAATTTCGTTGCTTTATACTAGAAGAAAGCGGGCGAGTCTGTACCGTTACATCGTGATAAGAGGAGGGGACAGTCCATGTCTACCGTAAAACTATCCCAGTGGGAAACGATGCTCTTAGAGGCAGCCCGTGCCCATGGATTCGTCGATGAGGAAATCATCCACAAGCTGAGAACAGGTGACCCTGCGCCTTTTTCGGACGTGGAGGGCGGCAAGTACGATTACACCCATCTCTTTGAACTGTCCAAAAATGATCCCTCTACGCTGGAAGCTGCGATTCGCGAAGGCTACCAAATCAAGTTCACCACTTTTAACGGGATCAAGTTTTTGCTGAACAAACGCTACAACATCCAAGCAGAGCACGATTATCACGTTGAGGACACAGCGCTGCACCACGTACGCTTACCAGACGATGCATTGACGTGGATGCGCAGGACAATCTCCCATAACTGGCGAATTGTTGAACTAGAAAAGCTCGCAGACACCAAAGAAACGCTCGTCAGATTTGAACTGGCAGCATCGTAAATACGAAAGAGCACTTTCCTTTGGGGAGAGTGCTCTTTTTTCGAAATGCGGAGTATTGGAAGGAGAATCATGATGACAACGCAAGCGTATATCCAACACATTCAAGCAACGTATCCGGAATTGGCCATCACTTCCGCCTACTTTAACGAGATGGGCCAAAACAATGATGTGCTCATCGTCAATGACGCGTACGTGTTTCGCTTCCCGAAATATACCCCCGGAATCGAGCAACTGAAGATCGAAACGCACATTTTATGCATGGTAAAACCATACCTCTCCCTGCCGATTCCGGCTCCGATCTATTTGTCCTTTGCCGAGGAAATACCTGGGCGGGTGTTTGCCGGATATCCGCTACTCGAAGGTGAGCCTTTTACCCGAGAAGCTTTTCAAGTAGCCTCTCGTCAAAATTCGGTACCGACTGTCGCTGCCCAACTGGCACAATTTCTTCATGAACTGCACCAGCTTCCCGTCTCCTCCTTGCTCCCGGAGCTCATCCCTGGCGATTTTGACATGGCCAAGCAGTTGACTGAGCTATATGAACAGATTGTTTCGCACTTGTTCCCAGCTATGCGTGAGCAAGCAAAAAAGGATGTAGCAAAGCGGTTCGAATCGTATCTGGCAAACCCTGCCCACTTTGATTTTCAGCCTTGCTTGACTCACGGAGATTTTGGCACAGGGAATATCTTGTACTCCCCGATAAAACAGCGCATCACAGTCATCATTGACTTTGGCGGCTCGGGTGTGGGCGATCCGGCATACGACCTCGCAGGACTCTGCGCGAGCTACGGGGAACCGTTTTTGCAGCACTTCACTCCGGTGTACCCCCAGCTTGAGCAGGTGATGACAAGGATGCGATTTTACCGTAGTACATTCGCCTTGGAGGAAGCGCTATTCGGTCTGGAAAACAACGATGAGACAGCGTATCAAGCCGGCATGCGGGACTACCTCTAGCCTTTTACAGCACCCTGTGTGAGCCCTTCCACCAAGTACTTTTGACAAAAGGCAAACAACAGCATCGTCGGGATGACTGACAGCACCGTAGCTGCCGACATCGCTCCCCATTCAATATCGTATTTTTTTATGAAGGCATTCATAGCGACGGGAATCGTTTTGACTGACTCTTCATCAATGAACAGAACTGCCATAATCAGCTCGTTCCAGCATTGGACGAACGCGAAAATAAACGTGGCTGCAATTCCGGGGAGCATGATCGGCACGATGACGCGAAACAGGGCGCTCAACCGGGAACAGCCGTCCATCATTGCTGCTTCCTCCAAAGCGTTGGGTATCCGTTGGAAAAAGCCAGACATGATGATCGTACAAAATGGAATCAGCATGACCGTGTAGATGAGCATCAACGAAAACAGGCTGTTTCAGATGTGCATCTTGGACATCATCGTATACAACGGCGCCATGCCAATGAACATCGGGATCATGTGGGAATTTTCATGTCAATTATATTTTTCAACTGAAAATAAACTAGATCCGCATTCTATCCGTACTTTTTCTACATGTACATTGTTCGATTGCCTTTGAACGATTTGCACAAATTGTTTAGCTTATGTTGAACAAATTGTTCAATTTCAGGACGAAAAACAAAGGCATCGCCCTCTTGTTTGCAAGAACGGGCTTCATCACTGATAGATAAGCTTCCGTCATAGTACGGATCAAGCATGCTGAAATCATATCGTTCGTAACCGTCCATTTTACCGTATTTCGTAAAAAGACCGATCGCCTTGAATGTAATTTTGATCATAGCATTACCTGCTTTATTGTATTCGTCGTCTGGAATGTCATCCCCGTATTGCTCGTGTAGCTTAGTCATAACCTCGTCGTAGCGCTTTTTATTATATCCACACATCACTTCCACGCTTACTTCCCGATCCTCATAACCAGTAAAACTCGCAAAATCATGTGAGGGACTGATCATCCAAGGAACTCCGACAGGTACAACTTTCATTTGGCTCATCAATTTACCTCCACTTTAAAGAACACCATTTCATCAAATGTAATCCCAAGATAGCTGTACTTTATGTTCACTCTGTTTATTGATTCATGATAAATAACACTCAGTCCATAAATTTCATCGTTTTTCGTAGATGTGCCAGCTTTCATCGCTATATCCTCTATATTCTGAAATCCATAGGGTATTGATTCCTTATTATCATAATCGTCAGTTACGATGAATCCTTGTAAAGCATTACTAACTTGTACTTTTGTTTTTGATGGTTTTTCATCGTTATTAACTGAAACACCCAATATTTTCACTTCACCAAAACCCTTATTACCAATTCCCACAACAACAGATTTATGATCATTGCTTGAAGCAAGGGTACCAATATCCAATGGCGGATTACCTTTCACAAGGAAATAAAAACCTCCTATAAATATTGGTATAAGTAGTACAAAGATCCACAGTTTCTTCTTCAATTTCCCCATCCTTAATCGTTATTTTTTCATGTATATTAAAAACCATATATTGTTAAATTCAATAAGAAATAGCCAATATCCTGCACCAAGGCAGAAATATTGGCCTTCTAACCCCACTCATTCAAGAGTTAATAAACTCCACCAGCCTCTTATTAAAATCATCCGCCTGACAAATCGGCATGCCGTGCCCACTGTTTTCAAACGGAAACAGCTTCGACCCTTTGATTTGCTGCTGAGTGAGCTCGGCGCTTTTGAATGGAATCAATTGATCGTGAATCCCATGAAAGATTCCGGTTGGCACACGGATTTGACCTAAGTCATTGATTACATTCTCTCTCGCTGCTGCTTGCATGATTTTGATGAGCGCATAGGAAGCGGAGTCCAGCCCCATTTTGACAAACCACTGGAGCGTAGCAGTCCCTAAATTTCGATTAAAAAACTGCAAAGAAACCGTGTTTAATAACTCAGGCAAATTGGCGTACATCTGACTGATCAGCCCATCTGCTTGCTCCTTCGGGACGCCGTATGGAGAACCCGGCATTTTCACAAAGGAAGGAGAAACCGCATCCACTAACGCTAATTTGGAAATATGACGCCCCTCATAACGAGACATATACCGAATCGAAAGGGCTCCACCCACCGAAAAACCAAGCAAGACAGCATCCCGTATCTTCAGTGCTTCCAAAACGACATAGATGTCATCTGCTAAGCGATCATACGTATAGCCGTTCCACGGTTTGTCCGATTGGCCGTTGCCGCGTATGTCCATGGCAACACAGCGGAACCCCTGCTGGGGAAGTACGTTGAATTGGTAGGAAAACATGTTATGGTTGAGCGGCCAGCCGTGAACGAAAAAAATCGTTTTGCTATTCGGGCCAGGATTGAGGTCTTCAACAAAAACCGTGACACCCTTTTCGACTTCAATGTACATAACCCTACCTCCTATTTCACACCGTGCACCTCTTTACACTCAAGGTATGTCAACAGTTGTAGGGTTATGTTACTACTCACCTATGTCCTGACTCGGATACGCATGAACGATGCGTCCTTTTCTTCCCATAGTCGTGACTGCTTGCGCAAGAGAATGGTAGATAGCTTCCTCAGTCGCTTCTGCCGCAGCAGCAAACAGTTCGTTCATGATCGGGTGATCCTCACGTAGTTGCACGCGTGTTTCTGTAACGGCTGTTGTCTGGTGTGGAATCGTTTGCGCGGTGGAAAAAGCGATGACGATGTCGCCGCTCCCATGCCCAAAATGGCTCCCCGTGCGTCCCAAGCCGATTCCTGCGCGCTTCGCTACCCGGAGCAGTTGGCGATCACTCAATGGAGCATCTGTCGCCAGTACGATGATGATGGAGCCATCCTCGGACTTCTCTACTGCGTTTTCATTGTTTTTGCAGCTTGTGAACAGATTCGCTCCCAAGAAATCATTCTTGTTGCCAAAGTTACTGAGTACCAAAGCCCCCAATGTATACGATTGCTCCTCAGCCACTACGATACGAGAAGACGAACCGATCCCACCTTTATAGCCAAACGCAATCATCCCCGTCCCTGCCCCGACAGCGCCTTCTTCTACGGCCTGGTCCGTTGCGTTCTGAATCGCTACTCTCGCATCCTCCGGGCGCACGACACAGCGGCGAATGGAATTGAGATGACCATCGTTGCATTCGCCCACAACAATATTGATCGTCCCGGTCGTGTCCCCGATCTCTTCGTTCGTATCCAGCATGTATTGCAGAGTCCCTTGTGTAACCGCTGGAACGGAAAACGTATTGGTGAGCATGATCGGCGATTCCAATACACCCAGCTCATTTACTTGCACGAGTCCCGTTGTTTTGCCGAAGCCATTGATCACATAGCTGGCTGCGGTTACCTTTTCACGAAACAAGCTACCGCCATGTGGCAAAATGGCTGTCACACCCGTGCATGCATAATCCTCGTTGTCCAGCTCATGCTGAATCGTTACATGTCCTACTCGGACTCCGGCTACATCCGTTATGTCATTTTTCTCACCGACCGGCAGTCTCCCGATTGTCGCACCGAGCTGCCGATTTTTTTTCGTCATGCATTCCATTCCTTTCGTAAGGCTATGCCGAACGCTTACACGGGACGATTGCGCAGAAAGTTCTCATAGGCAAACCCGCGCACTTCTTCTTCCTTATAATGCTTGAGCAGCTCGTTGATCAGGTTTTGGCTCTGCCCCGCATGCTCCAAGCCCACGACCTTCGCGGTAATGCCGTCGAAGTCAGAGCCGAGCCCAATATGTCGCACGCCACCGAGTGAACAAAAATGATCGATATGCTTGATCAGATCATCTATCGTAGTTGGTGTCGTTTCATTGATAAACTGGGTGCAGTAGACGACATGTACATTCGCGCCTTTGGCAAATAACGCTTTTGCCTGTTCATCCGTCAAATTGCGTGGATGGTCGCAAATCGCTCGTGCATTTGAATGACTCGCAATCGGGTATGTGGCGAGTTGAATCGTATCCCAGAAGCTGCCCTCCCCTAGATGCGAGACGTCCGTCAAGATTTTATGCTCATTGTGGAACTGAATGATTTCCTTGCCAAAGGTCGTCAATCCGGCATTCCTCGGTTCCAGCGCACCATCCGCAGCGAGATTCGCGAAGTTCCAGGTGAGGCCCACAGAGCGAACCCCTAGCTGATACAATATGTGCAGCTTCTTCAAATCGTTGCCGATTGGCTCAACACCCTCCAATGTCAGCAACGCCCCGATCTCTCCCTCTTGCAAATGGTCGAGATCGCTCCAATCACGGATTTGTTTCATTTCTGGATGTTTACCCAGAACTTCTGTATAAAAGTAATGAATTTGATCCAAAGCTTTTTGAAAACGTTGCTCCGTGGACAATTCAGGGGATGTCCAGATGGCATAGCATTGTAGCTTTACCCCGCCATCGTGTAGCCGTTTCCTGTTGACATCCAGCTCGTCCGCATCCGCAAAGGACAAAGCCCCATTTTTCTCCCAAATTTTCAGCAGTGCATCACAGTGCAAATCGATAATCGGCATTTTGGCCATTTGTATCCATCCCTTGTGCTAATTTCCTTTGAGAACACTACCTATTCTGTTAATGTTAAGGTAATGTATTTTGGAGAGCGAATCCAATAAATTATTGCTATAAGTCACTTAAGAAAACATTATCGAGGCTTATTCGAGGAGGAGCGACCTCCTTTTTACGTAAAGTTTAAAAATTCACACAATGGAGCCACTACTCATGAATATGGAGCAAATTGAAGCATTCATCTTTGTCGCCCTGACCGGGAGCTTCAGCAAAACAGCTGATTTGCTCTATTTGTCACAGCCCACGGTCAGCATGCGGATCAAAGCACTTGAGACGACTATGGGCTGCAAGCTGTTTCAGCGTACGGGTCATACGATTTCTCTTACAAAAGAAGGCGATCTGTTCCTTCCTTATGCGAAAAACATCATGCATATGCTGCAAGAGGGACAGCAAGCGATTCAGCGATCGCAAGGCGATGTAGAGGGAGAATTGACCATCTCCACCGTTTTTGTCTCCGCCTTTTACATTTTGCCTGACCTCGTCCAGCAATTCCAGCAGTTGTACCCCAAAATCAAACTGACGATCCTTACCGGGCATTCCCATCAGGTGCTCGATATGGTTCTGAACCACGAGGTGTCATTCGGAATTGCTCGTGCCGTTACCCATCCACAGATTAACCGGATTCAGCTGATGCCGGATGACATGGTCTTAGCCATTTATCCCGATCATCCGTTTGGATTCCGCCATCAGGTTTCCATTGAAGAAGTCGCACGTGAACGATTGATCTTGTTCAATCGGGGTTCGCTCGACTGGAAACTGATCAACAATGCGTTCAGCCATTTTCAGCTACAAAACAATGTCGTCATGGAGGCTGACAACATCGAGGTCGTGAAGCGGATGGTCAAACAACGGCTGGGCATCGCCTTTTTGCCTCGCTTTGCCATCTCCAAAGATTTAAGCGAAGGCGAGTTGCAGGAAGTAGACGTCCTGAATCTGCCGCAAATCAACCGGAACTTCGAGCTGATTTACCTCAAGGATACACCTGTTCACGGGATTATGCGTACGTTTATTGATTTTTTGATGCAGAGCAAGGCTTTGCAGCAGTAGGAAAGGACCATGGGCTTACCTCCTAAAAAAGCTTCACATCTGAACCAATGAAACTGGTTGATGCGAAGCTTTTTAGGAAACGCTGAGTCTCTCTCATGCTTTTTTCGGTGCACGCAGTTTCGTACGAATGATCATCTCTGCCGTCAAGACAAGCCCAATCATGGCGACATAGACGCCGATTGTGTAGCTGATCTCATACGGCAAACCTACCACCTTTTCAAAGATCAGCTTTAATAGATGAATCAGCATGTTGGTGAACAAGAAGACGAAGCTCCTGACCATCCATTCCTTATGCTTCATGACTTGACGCTTTTTAATTTTGACGAGCGCCGTAATGGTGATAGCCGGCCAGATAATGTTCAATAAATGGAAGGGCCAACTCGCCACTTTTCCGCCCGTTACATAAGGGGCCATATATCCGGATGTGACTACCACAACCAACACACTAAAAAGATAGACATAGCCTGTTACTTTATGTAGCTTGCGGTTCTCTGCGAGCAGCTTGTCCGAAAAGTTAGCCACTCCACAGACCAGAGCAATCAGGGCGAAAAACAAATGGACATACATGACCGTAAGCCAGATCGATGTGTTCATTCGCTCTTTGTTGTAATCAGATTTGTGACTGAGGAAGCCTTTCGCTTCTGGATCGATGATAAAGTTTTGCACGAGTGCATACGTGATCGCCATACAAGCGACGAAAATGACAATCGAATATGGTTTGATTCGGTTCATCCTGCCACACAACCCTTTGTTCGATTTTTGATACCGAACGGTTCGGTCTCTTTTTTGATTTTACATGATTGCCTTCTTTCGTACATGCGAGAAATGTTACAATAACTTGGACGAATATAGACCGTGTTGGCCGAATGAAAGGACTATCGCGATGCGCAAAGGCGAAAAAACAAAGCTGCATATTATCCAGAAGTCAGCAGAGCTGTTTAATCAAAACGGTTATACAGGAACCTCCATGCAAGACATCATGGATGCAACGGGACTTACCAAAGGCGCACTCTACCGGGGTTTTGCCAGTAAAGATGAAATCGCTATAGAGGCCTTCAAATATGCGGGTGAAGTGTTACATGCGCATTTTGCAGCTGCACTGGAAAAACAGGACACGGCCACTGCAAAACTCGTAGCCATGGCAAAGGTATATTCTGATGCGGTAAACAATCCCCCGCTCCAAGGTGGCTGCCCGCTTCTCAACACAGCCGTTGAAAGTGACCACTCGTTCCCTGTACTTCGCGAGTATGCCCTCGCCGCTTACCAAGAAACCATATCGTTCATGCAGGGCTTGCTGGAAGAAGGAATCGCCGAGGGAGAATTTCGTTCCGCAATGGACGCAGAAGCCGTCGCTTCGGTTATCTTCTCTTCGATTGAAGGGGCCATAATGGCAAGCAGACTCACACACGATAACAAGCATGTCCATTTTGCCATCAAGCATATTGAGCAGCTTTTACAGACATACAAGCCATAACAAACAAAAAAGAGCAGTCGCGCAGGATGTGATACCCCTGCCTACCTGCTCTTTTTTTTCGTGGACTTTTCCTGCTAATTTCTATTTGATGTAGTGTACTTTTTCATGTCCGAGCAATGCTTCCAGCACTTGCTGTACTTTCACGCCTGTCTCAAACGTAACCAATCGGGCATCTCCACCGTTAATCGCAATAGACAGCTCATCCAACAGCAGGGAGAGACGGTCTTGCTGTGGAACTTCAGCCGGAACGAGCGTTTCGCCGTGTCCACCCACAAACAGATTGCTCCAGTTCACGACACTCAATGTCCCATTTGACCCGTACACGCGATAATCCAAATGCTCCTCATGTGCGATACCGGCTAAGCCATTGATCGTAACCGGAGTACCATCTGTCAGACGCAGGAAGGCGGATACTCCTGTCTCGCATAGCGCCGGATCAGCTGGATAGTCTACCTCTGAGCGGACTACATGCAGGTCTCCAAAGAGCTCGTAAGTCAGGTGAGTGAAATGAGGTAGTACTTCACGGATGAAACCGCCTTGCTCACGACCAGCCAGCCAAGGAGTTTGCTGCCATGGACGCGGCCACTGGTGAAAATGCGTCAGGATATCGATGCGGCGGATATCTCCGATTTCTTCGAGTCTGCGGGAGAGCTCAGGAAAAACGCCTTGATAGTAGAGCGGAAAGTTCATCGCATGGACAACCCCTGCGTCATTTGCTGCTTCCAGCATTTCTTGCGCTTCTGTCAACGAATTGGCCAACGGCTTTTCGCAGAGCAAATGCTTTTTGTGCGCCAGTACATCAAGCGCAATGGCGTGATGGAATTTGGGAGGGACAGCCAAATAGATGACGTCCAGCTCTACTTTTTTCAATAATTCCTTATAATCTGTGTACCAAGGCACATCGCCGGACTTTTGCGCGGCTTCCTGTGCTCTTTCCGCAGATACATCACTCACTGCGGCTACTCGAAATTTTTCGTGGGTACGGATCGCGTTCATCATGCGCTCGCCCATGACGCCTGCGCCAATAACCCCAACGTTCCATTTCACTTGGTCCATCTGCATTTCCTCGCTTCCTGGTGAATGTTCGTCTTCGTGCCTCTACCCCTTTCTCCATTTGTCTGAACATTCCTCCTGAATAGCTCAGATTGACAGCTGATTCTGCGCTTCCTTTTTTACCCGCTTCTTCTCTTTTTGGATGGCTACAACTGTATAGAGAGAAGGAACGACGATCAGCGTGAGCAGCATCGAGAACAGCAAGCCAGAAATGATTGTAATGGCGAGCGGCTGAAACAACACACTCCCCTTCATCGCCATCGGTGATAAACCTGCTACTGCGGCGAAGGTCGTAAGTAAAATCGGCCGCAAACGGGCTTTCCCTGCTCCAATCACCGCATCGTGCAGAGCGACGCCTTCATGCCTCGCCTCCTCGATGAATTCGATTAAGACAATCCCGTTTCGGACGACGATGCCTGCCAATGCGATAAAGCCCGCCACCGTCATGAAACCAATCGGTGTCGACGTGATGAATAGTCCGATCAAGCTGCCCGCGATCGCGAGGTATACCGTACTCATCACCAAAACAGGAATAGACAAGGAATTAAACTGCACGACGATCAGCAAAAAGATAAGGAAGACCGCAATAACCGCAAGCACTCCTAAATCGAGCAATACTTCCGATTCCTCTTCTGTTTCACCTGTCACATTCCAAGCATACCCGTCCGGCAGTTCCAGCTGCTTCATTTTCGCGGTCACTTCGCTCATCACATCAGCGGCCGTCCGATCTCGGACATCACTCGTGATGGTGACACTGCGGGACATATTGTAACGAGGAATACTCTGAATCGATAAGTCTGGCTTCATTTCGGCTATTTGTGAAACCGGAATGAGCTGCCCACGCGCATTTGGAACCGTGAGTTGAGCGAAGACTTGCTCTGTCGTCATTCCCGACTGATCGGCTATCAGCGTAATATCGACCAAGTTTTTCCCATTGTCAAATTGCCCCATTGGAATGCCTTGGCTGATCAATCGCAATGTTCTGGTCAAATCCGCTTCATTGATTAGCTCCTTATCCATCTTTCCCTGATTCACTTGGAACTGGAGGGAATACTGTTCATTTCCCAGCGTGTCGTTGGTGTTGTAAGTTCCCTCGATCTCCATGATGAGCTTCTTGATTTGCTCAGAAATCGTGTATAGCTCCTGCAAATCATCCCCGTACACCCGAATTCCTACCGGACTTCCCGTATACATACCATCCTTCGCACTGTAAGGAATGATATTCGCTTCTGGATACATCATCTTAAACTGCTCGGACCACGGCGCAAGCACTTTTCGCGCATCCATTTTGTTATGGTCAAATGTGACGATCAATTGCGCGACATGTTCTCCGGTTCCAACTGGCGGCGCAGAGGGCAGCATCTGTGGTGCGTTGCCCCCTACAAAAGACGAGACTTTTTGAATATGCGCCTGCTGCGAAATCCATTCGGAAACACCAAGAACAATCCGATCCGTTTCCTGTAAATTACCGCCAACTGGCGTTGTTATATTCACAACCATCTGTGGCCTGTCAGCATCCGGGAAGAGCTGTACTGGGACGAACATAACGAGTCCATAGGCCGCAGTAGCAATCAGTACCCCGCTCAATCCTGTTTTCAGCGGCTTTTTTAACATCACTTTCAGAACACGATCGCCGTACCAATTCGTCAGTGTATCGATTTGTTTGCCCAGCAAGCCAGCAGGCTTCCGATAGTCTGTCTCTGTTTTGCTCCGCTTCTTGTTCCTTCGCTCGTTCCATTCCCGGTAAATCGGAATAATGGTGAGGGACATGAACATCGAGGCCCCCATCGTAAAGATGATAATGAGTGGTACCGGAAAAATAAACTGGCCTGCATCACCTGGGAGAAACATGATCGGTCCAAACGCTGAGATAGTAGCCAGGGTAGCCGTAATGATGGAGACCGCAACCTCCTTCGTCCCTGCTACAGCAGCCGTATACGGGTCCTCTCCCAACACAGATAGCCTTCGCTCAATGTTGTCATTCACTACGACTGCGTCGTCCACCAAAATACCAAGAACAATGATGAGCCCGAATACGGTCATCTGATTGAGCGTAATGCCAAAGAACGGCAGGATCACCATCCCTGCGGCCAGCGAGATTGGAATTGCCAATGCGACCATCAAGGATGTCGTCAAATTCAATCCAAGCATACAAATGAAAAGAACCGCTACGATGGCAATGATCATCTCCACGTACAATTCAGTAAAAACACTGTCAATTTGATCCACCTGCGCAAACACGGGTTCTCTGTTCGCCCATGACGGTAGACTCTTTTCCAACGCCGCGAGCTTCTCATTGACTGCTTTATGTACCTTTGGAACGTCGCTTCCCAGCTCGGCATTGATGCTAATCGTCGCAGCAGGCTTCCCGTTATAGTACGTCCGGTACTCCACCCGTTTGGTACTGTCGGAAATGGTGGCAATATCCTTCAAATAGACGGGCATGCCCTCCTGCGTACGTGTTACGACTACCTTTTCAAAGGTCCCCACATCGGTGCTGACAGGTAATGTGAGCTGGTATTTCCGCGTATCCATGTTGACATCACCGAGCGGCGTTGTTTCATTTTTTGTTTGCACAGCATTCATTACTTGCGCCCAGGAAATGCCGTATTGTTGCAGCTTTTTGGCATCGACAGCGATTTTCACCTCTTGCTCTGGCAATCCTTGAATCGTAACATCGGAAACGCCCGGAACGGTTCGTAGCTGATCCTTCCACAGATCCAGTGTATCGCGTAATTGGAGAACCTCTTCAAAAGAATCGGCTGTGACTTGAAATGTTTGGATGAACGTACGACTCAAGTCATCATTGATGATAGGCTGTTCTGCTTCATCCGGTAAGTCGGCTTCTGCATCTTTCACTTTTTTCCGTACATCCTCAAACACCTTTTTCGGTACAACGTCATTCTCGGTTTTCACATGGATAATCGAGACGCCGGAACGGGACTCGGAGCTAATCGATTTAATGCCATGTACTTCGTTGATTTTTTCTTCCAGCTTCTTCGTGACCGTCTGCTCCACCTTCTCCGGAGTCGCTCCCGGATACACAGTGGTGATGGTCGCCATGCTGACAATGATGTCTGGCTGCTCCTGTTGCGGCAGTGAAACCGTAATGGACAAACCGATCAGCACGAGCATTGTAAAGAAAACGAGGGTGATTTTGCGCTTCTGGATGAAAAACTCAATCATGGCTGATTGCCTCCTTTTACGGTAACAGAGTCCCCGTTAAGCAAGCGATCAGCACCTTTCGTAATCAACATACTTCCTGCCTGCAAGCCAGAAGTAACTTCAAAATGATTGTCCACATACTGACCAATCGTGACAGTCGTCTTGGTTGCTTTTCCATCTGTTAGCAAAAAGACATAGGGTTCCGAGCCTCGGCTAAAAACTGCCTCCGCAGGGACAAAAATCCCTTTCTTTTGCGACAGGGTTCGTTTTGCAGTGACAACTTGCCCCGCAAACCAGTCTTTCTTGGTGTTATCGATGACTACTTCTACGCTAATCGTGCCCGTCTGTTCGTTCGTGGCCGGATATATATTGGTTACCTTTCCTGTTCGTTTTTCCTCGTACAAGCGAATCTCGACTTCATCTCCCACCTTCCACGATGAGATGTCCTTGTCAGGTACAGGCAAGATTGTTTTCAGCTGATGGATGTTGCCGATTCGGTAGACAGGAGCACCTGGACTTGCCAACTGCCCTACATCAGCCAATTTTGCCAGCACAGTTCCCTGAATAGGTGCTTTCACCTCGGTTTTTGCCAAAGTAGCTGCTGCCTGATCTCGGGTCACCATGGCTCCCTGGTAGCTGGCGCTTGTGGCGCTGATATCCTCCGTACGAGCGCCTGCTTTCACCAATGAATAGGTCTCTTGCGCCTGGGCGTAATCTTTTTCAGCTAGTTCAAACGCATGCTTGGCACTTTCAAATTCGGTTTCGGAAATCGCCCCGCTTTTATAGAGCTGTTCCATGCGCTGATAGTCTTTCTGTGCTTGATCTCGTGAGATTTTCTTCGCTTCGACCGCTACTTTTGCTTGCTGGACCTCTTGTTCGCGCGCACCATTTTTCACCTTTGAAAGCTGTGCGTTTGCGCCATGCACATTGGCGTTTGCCAATGCGAGCTGGAGGGAGTAGTCAGTAGAATGGAGACGGGCCAGCACATCTCCTTTTTTGACTGTGTCTCCTTCCTTGTACGGCAACGACTTGATTTCACCGGCTACTTCAAACGAAACCGTCGTTTCTTCCATGGGCGCAAGTGTCCCCGACAGTTCACTAGTCGATTGAAAGCTTTTCAGCTGGATCGGATGCGCTTCTACGAATTTGGCCTCAGCTTGGGCTATACTCCCAGCAGACGAGGTCATATCGTGATTATTCGTGCAAGCCGTCGTCATTACTGCAAGGGAGACCAGCACCAGAAGCCCCATACTTTTTCTGATCGACTTATCCATAAGCGACTCACTCCTATACGTTTCTTCTCTTTTTCTGTGGAAAAGATGTTTCGGAATGAATGTTCATTCCGTTTTGTTCAAAAGAAGGATCAGAATTAATGAATTCTGATCGCATCCCAACAAGCTTCCTCTACGCCTGCAAGCAATTCGGGGGTTTCTTCGATTTCGCCAGCCATAATGCACTTGTTCAATGCGATGTATGCACCGTCGACAATTGCAATCAATGCATCCGCTGGTAACGGACGAATGACCTTCTTTTTTTGCCCCTGTTCAATGAACTCGAATAAAAATGTGCGCAGCTTCATGTATGCAGCTCGGCTGGCTTCGTCCAGGTAGTGACCATTTGTGTGGGAATCCAGAAACAACAAGGCGTTCAAATTCTTTTTGGAGTAACGAATCGTCTGCTTTGCAATATGCCGAAATTGCTCACGTAAGTCTTCACTTGTACGAGGATAGCCATCTTGGAGTGTCTCAAGAAACTCCCCTACACTTTCTTGGAACAACGTATTAACGAGCGCTTCTTTGTTTTCAAAATAACGATAGATGGTACCGGCACCGACTCCTGCTTTTTCGGAAATCATCGGAACGGTCGTTCCATCAAAACCGCGCTCTACAAACAGAACGAGCGCTGCTTCCAAGATTATTTCGCGCTTGGTTTCAGACAAGGTCTTGACTCCTTTCGTTCGGAATGAATTTTCATTCTGTACGAAATTATAGTATATGGTTTACTGGAGTGTCAAATGGCCCGTGTGCAGATTGAAGTCATAAAAAAATGGTACAGTGAAGTGTTGAAGATGGAAATAGAAAATTGGAATGGGACTGTGATAAAACCCGAATTAGGAAATGAGACTATCTTTTCTTTCTTTACCGAGAATGACAGTTATTTTCCAACAGAACAACAAGTGATGTTAAATTTCCAAGTACATAATCTAGACGAGACTATTAAGCATCTTGAGCAAATTGGTGTACCTCTTGCAAAGAAAAAAGAGAGTAGTGAATTTGGAAAGTTTATTTGGATTGAAGATCCTGAAGGCCGACTGGTCGAGCTTTGGGAGAAATAACGAAATGAATCATCAATCATTCAACATTTGCGATAATGAAAACGCAAGATCTTGAAACGTAAGTTCCCCTATACTAAAAATGGTAATTAGTTGTGACGAAAAATGGGGGAACGAACATGAGTAACAAGGTGGAAGGATTGTTAACTAACACAGATTTTCGCAGGCTCTGGATTGGGCAAACTGCATCACAGTTTGGGACTCAGGTTGCCTTATTAGGAATGCCATTAGTGGCAGCTCTCTATTTAGGGGCCAGTCCCATGCAAATGGGGTTGCTTGGTTTTGCCGAGTATGCGCCATTTATCATTTTCGGTTTGCTCGCTGGTGTATGGATAGACAGATTTCCCCGGCGACCAATTCTTGTCGCCGCTAACTTTTTCAGGGGTGTATTACTGCTCATTGTGCCGCTGACAGCCTTAACTGGATTCCTGAATATGACAGTTCTATATTTGGTAGCCTTCATAGTGGGTATCTGTACTGTCTTTTTTGATGTTGCCTATACATCCTTTTTGCCTTCCATTGTGAACAAGGAGCAGCTTGTTGATGGGAATAGCAAACTAGAGACAAGTAAATCTACTGCACAAATTGCTGGGCCGGGTTTATCAGGTGGATTGGAACAGTTAATCACTGCTCCTTTTGCAATATTGTTCACGTCGGTATCCTTTTTTATATCCGCTGTGTACATAGCCCGGATTCGCAAGTTGGAGACAGTCGTGACAGATGCGAAAAAACAAAAAAACATGTGGCTGGAAATTAAAGAAGGGCTGCATACGGTTTACACAAAACCGTTGCTGTGGGGAGTGGTGCGCTGCTCAACAGTCTTTAACCTTTCCTGGAATGTTATTTTTAGTATTTATGTTCTATATGCATCGCAAGAACTCAAAATCAGTGCGATCATTCTTGGCATCATTTATGGAACGCTAGGAGTAGGGTACCTATTTGGCTCTCTGCTTGCCCAAAGGGCTGTACGTCGTTTTGGAGTAGGTCCAACAATTGTGGGTTCCGCTACGATCGCAGCAAGTGGCGGTTTGCTTGCTCCATTAGCAGTAGGATCAGAATTAAGTATTGCGTTGATTATGATGCTCGGACAGCTTCTTTTCGGAATGGGTGTCTCAATGTTTAGCATTAGTACCATCAGTTTACGTCAAGTAATTGTACCCGATGCCCTGCAAGGTCGCGTGAATGCTACATTTCGATTTATCTCGTGGGGTTCTTTACCGCTTGGTTCGTTAATTGGAGGGATGCTAGCGGGGGCAATGGGGTTACGGTTCGCTTTATTTGCGGGTGGCATTGGATTGTTAGCTTCGGCTTGTACATTATTGTTCACCCCATTTTTACAACTACGTGTGAAATCATTTCATGAATTAACATTGGAAAAAGATGTGTCTATAGAAAGCTAAGGAATGTAAGAGAGGGTGTTTTACCTCTTAATGGTCTTCGCATCCATCCGGAGCATGACACTACTGGTTGGTATATTTGGGCTGGAGAATTTTAGTTGCGGACGATTATGAAGACGTTTGGTTTGACCCAGAGATCTTACATGACTGAAGAAAACAGCTAGGGAACCGGTGTACCAACCATGCTCCCTAGCTGTTGTTTATCTAACCGCTTTGTTACCCGATGTGCAAACCAAATGTTTTGTCTCCGAACGAAACGATCTCCCTATCTGCTATTTTCGCAAAAGACACGCCCGAAACGAGTACACTCTCACGCAAAACATGATCAAAACGCTCCAATGCGGCTCGTAGCTCATCGTCCACTTCCAGTGTGAGCTGGACTCGTTTATCGATAGGCAAATCCAGCTTTTTGCGTGCATCCTGAATGACACGGATGACTTCACGAACCAAGCCTTCCTGCTCAAGCTCTTCTGTGAGTGTCGTATTCAAGGCCACGTGGAGCTGATAGCCGGATGCAGAAGTAAAGCCTTGCTTCCCTTGCTTTTCCACGAGCAGCTCATCTAGCGTAAGCCGCACGCTCTCCCCTGCGACCTCCACATCCAAGTAGCCATTGTCCACTGCTTTCTCTGCATCGGCATCGTTCAATTCCTTTAAATACCCTTGGATTGGCCCAACGAGCTTGCCGTATTTTTTCCCAGCTACCTTCAGGTTGAGCTTGAAATGATACATCACGAAGCTGCTGTCGCTTTGCTCCACTCGAATGTTTTTGACATTGATTTCGTCTTGGATAATACCAGCAAAACGCTCGAGATTAAATGGCTGCTCCATCGATACAATCAGCTCGGACAGAGGCTGTCTGGTCTTGAGTCCAGTTTCGTTGCGGACATTCCGCGCCAGCTCCACGATGTGTCGAGCCGTTTCCATGTCCCGCTCAAGGGTTTCGTCGATTGCTTCTGTGTTCACCACCGGATAGTCAGTCAAATGAACACTGCCTTCTCCCCCCAGATTGCCATACATATCTTCAGCGATCAGCGGCGCGTATGGTGCGATCATCTTCGCCAGCGTCAGCAACACTTCCCGCAGCGTCTGGTAAGCAGACACTTTGTCAGGCGTCACCCCGCTACTCCAGAAACGATCCCGCGAACGACGGATGTACCAGTTGCTCAGCTCGTCGACGAATGCTTCGATATGCCCCGCCGGATTCATGAAATCGTAGGTTTCCAGACCTTTGACTACGTGCTGCACGGTGGTATTCAAGCGGGAAAGTATCCAACGATCCAATTCGTTTACAGGCGCTTGCGGCAGATGCTCTTCTGGTTTGAACGAATCGATCAAGGCGTATAACGAATAAAAAGCATGCGTGTTATGGATCGTATCGATCACTTTGTACTTCGCCTCGGCGACAATCCGCTTAGAGAACCGCTTGCTGCTCCACGGCGCACTGTCAGACAAAAGCGCCCAGCGGAACGCATCCGCTCCGAATTCTTCGATAACCTCCCACGGATCGATCCCGTTCCCTTTGCTTTTGGACATCTTCTGGCCGTGTTCATCCAAAACGTGGCCGGTAGAGATGACCGCCTTGTAAGGCGCTTTTCCGTTATAGAGTGTGGAGACCGCCAGCAAGCTGAAGAACCAGCCCCGCGTCTGATCGATTCCTTCCGAAATGATGTCGGCAGGGTATTGCTCCTGAAATACCTTTTCGTCGCCGAATGGATGATGGTACTGAGCAAACGGCATCGAACCACTGTCAAACCACACATCAATGACCTCAGGAGTTCGCTCCATCGTACCGCCGCAGGAGCAGCGCAGCTTCACCTCATCCACAAACGGCTTGTGCAGCTCCAGATTCTCTTCGAGTGGTGCCACAGATTTCTCACGCAACTCTTTTACACTGCCTGGTGCATATTCGCAGCCACAATCCTGACAAAGCCATAGATTGAGCGGCGTCCCCCAATACCGATTGCGGCTGATATTCCAGTCTACAAGCTCTTCGAGGAATTTCCCAAAGCGCCCTTCGCGCAAGTGGCCCGGATACCACTCGATCTTGCTATTGTTTTCGATCAGCTGATCCTTAATCGCTGTCGTTTTGATGAACCAGCTCTCCATCGCGTAGTAGAGCAGCGGTGATTTGCAGCGCCAGCAAAACGGATAGCTATGCTCATAGCGCTCCTTGGAAAACAGTAGACCACGATGCGACAAGTCTTTTACGATATCGACGTCGCAGTCCTTAACGAAGCGACCCGCGAAATCCGAGATTTGATCGGTATAGCGGCCAGCCAAATTCACGACGTTCACGAAATCAAGTCCATGCTGACGGGTCGTGCGATAATCATCCTCCCCGTGCGCTGGTGCAGTATGCACGATCCCAGTTCCGCTCGTATCACTGACATAGTCCGCATCGACGACAATATGCCCATGGTTTACCTTTAGATAGCCAAAAGGCGGCTCATACTGGGTCCCTACGAATTCTGCACCTTTGTGCGTGGACAAAACCTCGTAGCCTTCCTTGAACACTTTCTCCGCAAGATTTTTTGCTACGACGTACACTTCATCCTTGTACTTGACCCGCACGTAATCGAGCTCTTTGTTAACAGCCAAAGCCACGTTTGCTGGAAGTGTCCATGGTGTCGTCGTCCACGCGAGAAAGATGTCATCGCTTGTCTTGCTTTTGAATTTGACCGTCGCACTCAAGTCCTTCACGTCTTCATAGCCTTGCGCCACTTCATGGGAGCTGAGCGTCGTCTGGCAATCCGGGCAATACGGACTGACACGATGTCCTTTGTACAGCAGTTCTTTTTTATGAATTTCTGAAAGGATGTGCCAGACGCTTTCGATGTAGTCGTTGGTCAACGTCACATATGGATGCTCCATATCTGTCCAATAAGCGATCCCTTCCGTCAACTCGCGCCATTGTTTTTCGTACTCGAATACGCTATTTTTGCACTCCTCGATGAACTTGGCCACTCCGTAGTTTTCGATCTCCTGCTTGCCGGAAATGCCGAGTCGCTTCTCCACCCCGAGCTCTACCGGAAGACCGTGTGTATCCCAGCCTGCTTTGCGGACGACGCGGTAGCCAGACATCGTTTTGTAGCGTCCGATAAAATCCTTGATGACCCGTCCGAGCACATGACCGATATGCGGCTGTCCATTAGCGGTTGGAGGCCCTTCATAAAAAACGAAATTAGGCTTACCTAGCCGATTGTCCATCGACTTGCGGAATGTATCGTCTTTCCTCCACTGATCCAGAACACGTAACTCTCGTGTCCTTGCTTTTTCTTTTACGTCTACTTTCCTCATCATGTACACTCCTTCTTCTGTAGTTTGCGTAGAAGTGTAGGTTCATAGAACGCAAAAAAATCCCGCCCCCTAAGGGACGAGATTCGATCTCGCGATACCACCCTTGTTCCGAAAAGCTCATGTAATCATGATTTTCCGGCACCTCTACTACGTACCATCATACGCGTCCCTTGTAACGGTGGGATTCCGGGTCAGCTTACTCCAAATGCTTCAGCTTTCCTTCTCGGAGAGGATTTTCGGCTAAGTCTTGAACGTTGGCTTTCAGCGCTAGGGCCAACTCTCTGGGGAACAAGGGGATTAGCTTACTCTTTCTCGTCAATGAATTTGTTGGTGTTTTGTTTATTACCTTACTTTTTACACTGGTTTCAAAAAAATGTCAAGGGTTAGGCCACGACGCGCTTCACGCTGCGACGGCTTTCCACCTGCGACAAGAACAAGCTGAGAATCAGGATAATCGCGCCGAACAAATACGGTGCGTTCAAATGAACCCCGTACAGCGTACCTGCCACTGCTGGGCCGAAAATATTCCCCAGACTCATATAAGCATTGTTCATCCCTGCTACGAAGCCCTGTTCATCCCCTGCTCGCTTGGAAATCAGCGTGTTGATTGCCGGACGCATAATCGACGTCAGGGTAAAGAAGATAACTGTCATAATCAGCATATACCAGAAGTTACCGGACAACAGCATCAGCACCATCGATACAGCAGACAAGAAGAACGTCACGTTAATGAGCTTCTTCTCGCCAAAACGAGTAATGAGCTTGCCGATTAGCGCTCCCTGCACAATCGTACCAGCAAGTGCTCCCACTGTGATAATGATGGAAATATCACGCGGAGTATAAGCGAACTTCGCATCGACGAACAGCGGGAAGATAACTTCGAAGTTCGCCAAGCCAAATGTCATCGTAAAGATCAGCACCAGCATGATGAAGTACGACGATTGAAACGATTTGCCGAGTTGTACGAAGATGTTTTCCTGCTTCTCTTTGCCTTTTCGTGCCGCGAGCTGCTTTTCCTTCGGAAGTGATTCTGACAAGAAAAAGATGGAACCAAGTGTGGCTACCGCACCAACTGCCGCAGAAATGTAGAACGGCATACGCAAGCCAAGCTCCGCCAAAAACCCGCCAATACCAGGTCCGATAACAAATCCGAGCGACATGGCAGCTCCGAGCATCCCCAGTCCTTTTCCACGTTTATCCTCTGTCGTGATGTCTGCTACATACGCCAGCATGGACGGAATCATCGCTGCTGCCCCGATTCCGCCGATCAGACGAGAAAGGTAGAGCACCCAAGTCTGTTCAGCTAAGGCAAAGACCAGATTGGAGATCGTAAACAGGACGAGTCCCGAGACAATCATGATTTTTCGACCGTACTTATCTGACCATTCCCCCGCAATCGGAGAAAACAGAAATTGGGTCACACCAAAGGCCGCCACCAAGTATCCGGCTGTCTCCCCACCCGCGCCGAACTCTTTAAGAAATTCGGGCAAAATTGGAATAATCAAGCCAATTCCCAACATGGCGATAAACATGTTGATCATTAGGAAGAGAATCGGTCGCTGACTATTCTCTTGTTTACTCATATTCATTTATCCATTCCTATCCTATAGATTTTTCTCTTTAGCCTTGCAGTTTCGCTTTCACACTCTCAATCACCGTGCGCCAAATGGCAGGGTCTGTAGATATCTTTTGCTTGAAGTTGCGGTACAACTCCTTTTGCTTTTCCTCAAAATCTGGAGCGTCTGCAGCCGGCAATCCTGCACGGGCAGTCGTAATCATTTCCTGCACTTCTGGAGAGCGTGGGCCCCAAACTCTTGCCTCGTAGCCATCCTGGTCGAGGAAGATAAAGATCGGGATCGCACGTGCTGTGCCATTGGTCAGGTATTGATCCATCAACTCCAGATTTTCGTCGCGGATGAGAAAGCGCAATTCGATGTTGCTTTCCTCGGCAATTCGCTGAATGACAGGAACGCACAAGGAAGCATCCCCACACCAGTCTGCGGTCAGCACGATCCCTTTCCAATTGCGTTGGGAGAGATCACCAAAGAACGCCAGATCCTCGTCTGTAAATGTGAGCTGATCGTATACGCGGGACAGCTCTTCTTTGTTGACGTTCATGCTTTCTTTGTACGCAGCAAAGCTCATTCCTTTTTCAAACCAATTGTTCTGATTCACGTTAGACATACTCCGTACTCCTCCTGTATAGTGAAAAATTATTGCTCCCAAATAGCAGAAGTTCCCAAGCGATTGCGAATGGAAGAGCTTCTTGTTTGGCGGGCTTCTTTCCCTGACGTCTGTTTCATGTTGCTTGCCTTGGCAGTCAGGTCTATAAACCACTCTCTATCTTTGGTTGCGAGGGCGAGGTCGATCAAATCATGCATGTGCTCTTCATCATCAAAAGAACCTACCGGAATGCGTTCCATCCACTGTCTTGGAATCACCACCTGCTTGCCGATCGTCTCTTCGTTGTCGCATTGAACCACATAAACTTTCGCGGTACCTCGCAATGAATCATCTGTTTCGACGAAGCCTTGAACTAACTCGCCGAATTTGGTTTTGCCCAACACCCATTCTCCGACTTCCAATAACTCATCTCGATTCATTCTCGTGCACCTCCTAATTGTAACGGAAATTATTACAGTTTCCATGTTAAAAATTTGTATGGTTACTGTTGCGAGTTCTCCTGACATCCTTGACGGACTTTATCTAATACGGTCTGGATCGTGATTTGTTCCAAATACTTCGTAAAGTACATCTCTGCTTCTGTAAAAATCTGATCCATGACTCCGTGCATATTCGCAGAAACCTGACACGCTTCTTGCGGATCTCCCGAACACCAGTGCGGCTTAAGCGTACCGTTCGAGATCGAGCAATAAATCTCGGCCAAGGTGACCTCATTCGGGTCGCACGCGAGTATATAACCTCCGCCAATTCCCTCTTTGGTCTTCACAAACCCGTTCTTACGCAGAATGCTCATGATTTTGCGAATTCTGGCAGGATTCGTACATACATTTTTTGCGATGAGCTCACTGCTTGCCATATGCTCTGGGATATGAGCCAACAAAGCCAAGCTGTGAACAGCTATGGTAAATTCACTATTCACGTCACAGACGGCCTCCTTGCAAAGAGTACTGTAATAATAATTCGTACAGTTACGAATGTCAACAATTGTGTGGGGGCAAACTTTTTAAAAAGCCGGAGGCTTTCATTCTTCGGTGGTCGGGGGGAAGCGCAGGCACATGTTTTCCAGTCGCCTTTTTCCTCACTTCGTTCGGGCGGTCTCCTTCCAAACATGTACCTACGCTTTTCGGACAGCTATTACTTCTTCGTTGCTTTTTTAAATAAGTTTTTTTATAAAAAGGATTTCATCGCGGATGGGGATGCCGTTGTCTGCGATAAGGGGGATTTCTGGTTTGATTTGGCGGGCCTTGTCCACTGCATTGATGTACAGCTCGTGAAGCTGATAGCCTCTTTTTTGGTAAAAGCCCATGGCGTGCAGGTTATCGTTGGTGGTGACGAGCTTTATGAGGTGGCAGCCTTTTTCTTTGGCGGTCTGTTCTACTTGATTGAGAAGGGCGGTCCCGATTCCTATGTTTTCGATCACGCTGTCCAAGGAAATGATTTCACATTCCTGATCTTCGAGTACATAGGAAATAAATCCGTTGATTGCACCATCTTCACCCTTCACTGCATAGCCGTCCAGCGCATCGCATTGGAAGACGCCACTGGAGATGACCATTTGCGGACTTCCCCAGTGGTGGATGAAAAATTCAGTGATGACGTTTTTGTCCAGTTCGCTTGTTGAAATCATCTGCATAGCATTCACCTCTCAAAAATGATAAAAAGAAAGCCCCTGCTTGTGAGTCAGCAAGGGCTCCACATCATTACGAACGCACATCCAGCAGTACTTTTCCCGTGCTCGCCCTGCTCTCGACCCACGCATGGGCGCTCGCTGCGTCTTCCAATGCAAAATGCTTACCGATCTTGATGTCGAGCTGGCCATTCGCCAAATACTCCAAGACTTGCTTCGCTGTATCCTGCAACAAGTTTGGACGCAGCTTACGTGTCGTACCAAAGCTGAAGCCTAATACAGAGCGGCAGCTGGCATGCAGGTCGATGGTCTTGATCTGACCGATTTCGCCGCTGGCATTGCCGAAATGGACGAGTCGACCGTACCATGCGAGACACTCGAGACTACGCTCGCTCACCGTTCCGGAAATTGAGTCCAAAATGACATCGGCTCCCGCACCATCTGTCAGCTCACGTACCTTTTCCACAAAATCTTCACGATCATTGCAAATCACATGGTCGGCACCGGCTGACAAGGCAAGTTCCGCCTTTGCTTCATTACCAACTGTGCCGATGACACGTCCTGCTCCAAGCAGCTTCGCTAATTGAATCGCCGTCGTCCCGATTCCGCCTGCCGCAGCGTGAATCAGTACGGTTTCCCCTTTGGCAATGCGTGCAACCTTCGCCAGTAGCTGATACGAAGTAAATGACACGACTGGGCAAGCGGCTGCTGTTTCCGTTCTGATGTGATCTGGCAGGGCAAAGGTCAAGCTCTCATCCGCCACGATATACTCAGCGTAAGATCCGTTGGCCGGAAATGCGATGACTCGTTGTCCCACCTTTAGACTTTGCACCTCTGCCCCTACCTGTTCGATCACGCCAGTCGCATCGAGTCCGGGAATAAACGGCAGCTTGGCTGCGCCCTTTTTTCCATATCTGGATTTGATATCGGCAAAATTGACACTGGTCATCTCGACGCGGATCAGGACCTGTGTAGGTGACATGGTCGGCATCTCGACTTCCGTATACTTCATCGTTTCCGGCCCGCCTAATTCCGTTACCAAGATCGCTTTCATAAGAACCCTCCAGGCAAGATAATAATGGAATGTTAGTTTTGCAGAATGGTCATGATCGCAGCTTTTTTCGCTGCGAACTCCTCGTCGGAAAGCACAGGGGTAAACGCAGCTCGCGGAATGTCCACCAATAGATCATGCCAAGATTTGCAGCCTTGATAAGCAGCGTCAATCGGGATTTCTACCGGCTGCTCTAATCGATACATCCGCACGAACAAAATGTGCAGCGGCTGTTTTTTCTTCCAATACAAACGCACATCTGCAAAATTATCCGTCCAGATGTGGAAGGACGAAAGCGCACGCAGCTTGGCTTCGTCCATCAGCTCTACATCGTCGGTTACTTCGGCAAAATATTCGATAGTCACCGTCTTCTTATCCATTGTCCAGCCTTCAAGGGTCGCGTCCAAAAGGTGTTGGTAGTCTGCCTTTACCATGTCGCGCTTCTGGTGCTCATAGGTCGGATACAAATAAAATTGATTGTTTTCCAAGCGGAATTCTCGTGTTTCTTCGTATAATCCACCCTTGCGGATCGTGATGATCTGCTCACCTTCTCCAAGTGCTTTGACGGCGACTGCCCATTCCTTCAAGCTAAGGGGGGATAGCGGCTGTACGAACGACTGCATGCAGCACGGCTCCCTTCTACTGTCAGAATCGTTTGATGACTTTAGTCTAGCCCAATTCCAGCTCGTTGAGAAGTCGTCTTCAACAGTTGATCGACATGCTGCATAGCTCCTTGCAGTCTCTCGGCATAATTTCCTCGCAGTGTCACGTACGTAATTCCCCGCTCATCCAGCATCTGGCGCAGCTTTTCATGATTGTGCAGGCGCACTTGCTCCTCTCCGTGTACACGCAGTCCATCATCCACCCACGCGACATCTGGCTCCATGAACAGCCACAAATCGTACGCTTGCTCTTTGGCAATCTGGTCGAGAACAGGGAAGGTTTGCCCGGTGTACAGTTCGGAGTAAAACTGGGTGACAATCGCTTCGGTATCGATGAACAAGAGCTTGTTGGCTTTCTGGAGCGCTTCGTACTCTTTCATTTTGTGACCGTACGCGATATGCGGAAAATACTCCGGTGTCAAAATCGTATCGCAGCCCCCGACCTCTTCGCAGATTGTGCGTCCATACTCCTCGACAAACACGGTGTTGTAGATTTTCGCTAGATAACGGGTCAAGGTCGATTTCCCGCAGCTCTCTGTTCCTACTACCACTACCTTTTTGACGAAATAGGGCTGAACAACAGCAGGAATGTGCTGCCAATGAGTGTAGACCCCTTCATTGCGAATTTGGGTAGCGGAGATCGGCACTTGGCTGCGTGATTCATCGAGAATGATGTGCGCTGCCTCCGGGTATAAACGGCAAAATATCGGATCGTAGGCGGACTCGGAGCTGAAGACCAGATCGATTTTTTTCCCGATCTTGCGCTTGATGTCCGCTGCTCCTGCCTCCCAATCGTAGTTCTCATCGCTATCTGCACAATCCTCGACTGCAAGCACACGGACATTTTCCATGTCCTTGACCAGCGTGGACAGCCATCTCAACCGTACTTCAAAGGGAATTGGCTTGATTCCTGCCTCCTCACACAGCTTTCGGTCGCGAATCGAGCTATGCGAAAGAACGACGTACAGTTCGTCGCAGCGGCAGGCCGCCTGTGTAATCGCGTATACATGTCCCTGATGCAGTGGCAAAAATTTGCCGCCAATGAAGCCTATGCCCCCCATGTCTGCTCCTCCCTTTGCTTGCGGTACTGTCTCACCCAGTTCATTAAGCCGTAGATGGCATTTACCAAATAAGCGGACCACATAACCAGCATCGAGATATCGCTTCCGTCCTTCAAAAACGCTACCAGCCACATGTAGATCGTGAACAAATCAATGATGATCCAGACCACCCACTGCTCGACCAAACGCTTCACCATAAAGAGCATCGCGATGACGGAGAGAACAGCCGTCAAGGAATCGACAAAAGGCAAGGCCCCGCCCATTTGCTTCAATACAAACCCGTAGACAATCGTTGCGATGATGCTCAAGATCGTCCACCAGATGCGTGCTCGGTTGGACAGAATCGTAATCTTGACGTCATTTTGTTTGACTTCGGACACGCGGTTTTTGCGCCACAGATAGAGACCTATGAATTGCATCGGCAAAAAATAGAGAAGATTCAGCATTACTTCACCATAGTACTTTTGCCCATACGCCACGAATGCGTACAAAACCACATTGATGATACCCGGGTAGTAACTCCACGTCTTTCCTTTGGCGACGAGCACGACACTCAGCATCCCTGTCAAAGACGCGATCAAGCCGATTAATGTATCATCCAGCGCGAAATACAAGTAGAGGGTAACGAGTGTAAACGAGATGAGCCATATTTTTTCAAACCAATTCCAGTCTGCTAAAAAGCCGGTGCTTTTCGCATTCATGCGAATCTCTCCTTGAACGCTCGCAGGTTTTCCTGGCGCGCAGAATTGTCATAGACGGCAAAAACGATGTGGTCAAAAAGCTGTGCATACTGCTCCTCGATCAAAACAGTCGCAAAGTAATCTGCTACGTCCTCCGCTTTGTTGCGGAATACTCCGCAGCCATACGCTCCCAAAATGATCGTCCGGTGGTTGTGAATGGCTGCTGCCCGCAAAATTTTCCGGATGCGCTCCTTCATGACAGGGCCAATCTTCGCGATATTTTCAGGCTCTCGCTCACGAACAACCCCCGCATTCACAGCAGGCGCCGTAACAAAAGACAAGAGGTATGGATCATGCAAAAGCTGGTCGCTTTGGTCGCGGAGCACAGGGACCCGTGGTGAATAAATCATGTAGTTGGAATAAAAGCAGGTTTTCAATTGGCGATGATAGGTGTACATTTCCTGCATTTGCACGATGCAAGGATACAGCCCGGAGGAACGCGCCAAGCTCTCTTCCTGCGCTTGGCTTCCCCCGAGGAATCCTCCGCCCGGATTTTTGGCGGAAGCAAAATTCAAGCATACGGCATCTGCTCGTTTCTCGTGAACGACGAGGCGCTTGGCTGCATCCAGGCTGGATTCCGAGGTAACCTCGACTTTGGCGCGCAGCTGTGCAGCCGTTGTTTGATGCGATGGCAGTTGCACTGTGTCTGCTTCCAAATCATTTGGACGATACAGCACCGACTTGCTGATTGCAGCTGCTAGATCCTCCGTAATGCTCTTCTTTTCTCCCGCTTCGTTCAGGTAATAGCCCTGCTCTATGATTTGCAGCGTCTCTTGCGCGATTCGCACACGCACGCTTCGATTGTGTCCCTGATTCATTGTGATTTCCTCCCTAGTACGGGGCTACGTCTGATCCATCCATTCCGGATTAAAGCTGAAATACTTGGATGGTCGGTGCCCGGCGTGTTTTCGATATTGATTCGTTTCCAGCACTTTGTCGGCTACCTTCCTCCGAAACGCCGCAGCCAACAGTTCACGTCCCAAAACCACCTCGTACACCTGTTGCAGATCGCTTAGCGTGAACAGCTCCGGCATTAAGGCAAAGGCGATGTCCGTGTATTCAATCTTGTTACGCAATCGCTCCAGTGCGTATTGAATGATTTTGGCGTGATCAAATGCAATGTTGTTCGTCTCTACAATTTCGCGGGTCTCACGTACAGTACGGCCCGTTACTGTTTTGGTGATCTTAATGGTGGCAGACAGCTCTTCACTCTCGTGCACAAGGCGCAGCTCCAGCCATTTTTCAGTAATGGAGCCGTCCGGTGTCGCCGTCTTCGATTCTTTCAGCCACCTGTCCTCGATGCGGTACCACTCCGCTTCATCTGCATCATCCCCTGCTTGCAGCTGTAAAGACGAGCTATCTACCAAGGCCATGTACGACGTGCTGATGACCCATGTCCGCGGATCTCTGCCCGTATCTCCCCAGGTGTAGAGCTGCTCCAAGTAAATGTCGTCTACGTTTGTTTCCGTACGCAACTCGCGTCTGGCTGCCTCCTCCAGACTCTCCCCAGGTGTAACAAATCCGCCTGGCAACGCCCATTGGCCGATATACGGATGCTCCCCACGCTTCACAAGCAATATTTTCAACGACTTGGGTGAGAGCTTGCGGTAATTCTCCTCCTGCTCATCCATCACGGTGAATACCAGCATATCGACTGTCACAGACGGCCGCTCGAATTGGCTGACATCATAAGCCTCCAAGTACTCCCGTTCGGTTTGACCTCGTTTATTGACATTTGGTTTATCGTTCATGCAATCGCCTCTTTTAGTTGCTGAATTGTTGTTGTCTTTTTGTTATTAACATATTGTTATTATCAAGTTGTTGGTATCATATTACTCTTTCCTGTTTTTGGTGTCAACTAATAAAATCAGAGTAGGTTGTTATCCAAAAAGCTACGTTGTGTTCAGTGAAAATAAAGTATTAGACCGGAACCCCTTATGGTACAAGGAGTTCCGGTCTTCTATATCACTAGATATTTGAAAATTAGTTTTAGACTGACTCATTTTAACTATCGATCCCGTTAGCTGAATAATTTAAAATCAAATGTATTTTTTTCTAGACATAATCCTTCATCAGAAGCTTTGATAATAATATCAAACCGCTGACTGTACGGATGCATAAACACTTCGTACTGAATCCGACGTTCTTCATGTGACTGCTTTAAATAGTTGATATCGGTTCCTCTTTCAACAATATCACGGCTCAATCTTCTCTTTAATTCCGTTTAACCATCTGTATAAAAGTAAATTTTTAAATCAAATAAATCGGGATTAATAAATGCAACACTCATTCCTTCAAAAATCGTTACTTTGTTTTTTGAAGAGATTAACTCGCTCTTCACATAATGAGCATCTATCGTATATAAATCTAAACCGTCTCTAACCATCTGAACATCTCTTTCTAAAGAAGGCAAATGATGTGCTGATGGATGACAAGCAGTCATTTTATAATGGTGATTTTCGTTTTGATATGTATAGTCGATAATTGTATGCTTTCGTATGTTCGAACTAACAATATACGAATCTGTATTAATGTAATTCACTTCATTTTGATTTAGTAGGTTTACGAGCCTCTTGGTAAACGTTGTTTTTCCAGCAGCTCCATGTCCTGAAACACCAACAATAATCTGATCATCCGCCATTTTGATCCAATTTATGATATCTTGTAATAACTTATCCATCTTTTCCCCCTTAAATATTGTTTAACGAAATAAAAGCGCAATATTCTTCCTATTTATCATACATGAAATTAAAAAGGAAAGTATAAAATCCCACTATACCCATTTTTAAACAAAATTTTCATTCGTTAGCAGAAAATCAATCCCTTCTACCTATTTACGTAAGTTTCCCCCTGCGTGCTTAGCAATACCTGTCGCTTTTGTAGGTATCCTGATCCTTTACAAGCCGTACACTCGAGGAGCGTTGCTCAACTATCCTGCCCATTACTTCAATACATCAAATAGGATCTGTCCTTGCGACAGCTCCACGCTAGCCATTCGATCAGGGCAAGACGGCCGATCGGTGGCCTCGGCGAGCCGTCGCGCTGTCGGGCATGAGCTCAATCGGACGGCGTGCCCGGGTACCATACGCCGAGCCACTGTTCGGTGCCGTAGTCCTCGAACCGCTTCACCGCGACGCGCATCGAGGCCTCGTTGGCGGTCTGGGTGGAGAGCACCACCGGCTCGCCGGGATGCGCGTCGGCGAACCAGTCGAGCGCCGCTGCGCACGCCTCGGTGGCGTACCCGTGTCCCCACGCCTGCGGTAGGAACATGTAACCGAGCTCGGGCTCCCCGCCCTCTGGACGGATGTGACCCTTACGCTCCGGGTCGCGCCGATCGAGCGTGATCATGCCGATCGTTGTTCCGTTGAGCTCTACCACGAAGAAGCCGAGGCGCTGCCCGGGCACTTCGGGCAGCGCGCGCTCGAGCTCGTCACGCGGTCGGGAGCCGCCGACGTAGTTGCCCACCTCTGGTGAGGCGAAGAGGTCGATCAGCGCCGCACGGTCCCGGGCCTTGGACTGGCGGAGCACGAGCCGCTCGGTCTTGATCGGGGCAGGTGGCCAGGTGAAGGGGTGCACTGTGATCTCATCCGACATGGTGTAATCTCCCTTCTCTATTTAATTCTGTTTGTCCATGTCTAACAGCATATATCATTCATGTATTCCTCCTTGAGACCACCTAAGATAATTTCTTTAATATTGGGGTACCGCCGACAAAACGCGGAAAACGTACGCTAAGCAATTCGTTGCATAAAAAGCGAGCTCTCCCTTTCTCTACAAGGGGATCGCTTTTCGTAAATCACAGCAAAGCTGAAATAACGAACCCGTTAGCGTAATCCTACCTCACTGCTTTAACCCGAGTAATTAACTAACAAACACTTGTGTCTTTCTTCCAATTTCTATTCGCTCAGTAAATTTGCCTCCAGTGTATTCCTCAATTGTTTTTTTCCAAAAATGTTGTGCCGGCTCGTTACTATCTATTTGGTATACTTCCCATGGTCCCTTATGCATATTAAATATATCTTTAGCAACTTGTTTACCTAACCCTGACCTCCGAAATCTTTTCATAATAAAAAACTCAGCAATCGAGTAGTATGAGTCATCTTCATCTCTATTTATCAATTTGACCAAGACGAAACCAGCAATTTTCTCATTTAGCGATATTAAATATGGAAACCTAGAACAATCTGTCCAGTATTCGTTTAACGGATATTCACCAAATTTCCCGTTATCTTCAATCTGCAGATCCATAAACTCAGAGAAATCGTAAATATAGAATTGCAAAAGGTTGCTGAGTGTTTCCTTTTCATCCAAGGTCGCTCTCTTAATTTCATAGTTCTTCAATAAAATACCCCTTTTAAGTAGTTTCCCCCAAATGTTCGATATTCGGTAAAATATTCAATTCCCCTTTTTTGGTTCATTGTTCTAAACTGCTAGTCTAATACTCTATTAATCAGTCTAAAAATTTGTTATCTCTGTACACGTAGAAGAAGCGCATTTCCAGTCCAAGCGCCTCTGGAGCCCGCCCCAGCGTAGGAATAAATGGCGGGGGTTTTCAGCTTTTATCACATACAAAAACGCTTTAGCATTTTCAGGTTTGAAGCGCTCCCGCCATTTATTACGAAGCGGACAGTTATACCCCTTGAGGGGCGGAGGCCGAAGCGTAGACTGGAAATGCGCTTCTTCCACCACCAAAGCCACTTTTTTAACCAAATGCAAAAAAGCCCCCTGCCAGCTCATTCTGACAGGAGGCTTCTTAAAGACTTTTTGTTGCTTCTATTAAGCAGCAGTCGGATCGGCTTTTACTGCCTGAACATAATCGTCTGCTTTCTTTTTGTCGAACTGACCTTCCCAACGAGAGATCACGATTGCTGCCAACGCATTACCTACTACGTTAACAACTGTACGAGCCATATCCATCAAACGGTCTACACCGGCGATGAAAGCAAGACCTTCTACTGGGAGACCTACAGAGCCGAGCGTAGCCAACAGTACTACGAACGATACTCCTGGTACACCAGCGATCCCTTTGGACGTAACCATCAGTACGAGCATCAGCGTGATCTGTGTGCTAATTGGCATGTGAATACCATACATTTGCGCAATGAACAGAGCAGCCAGTGCTTGGTACAGTGTGGAACCATCCAGGTTGAAGGAGTAGCCTGTCGGAATAACAAAAGACGTGATCGCCTTCGGACAGCCCATTTTCTCCATTTTTTCCATAATTTTAGGCAGTACAGTCTCGGAGCTGGAAGTGGAGTAAGCCAACAACAGCTCGTCCTTCAGTACACGCAGAATGGAAGTGATTTTGACTCCGCTGATACGTGCGATGATGCCCAATACCACCAAAATGAAGAACAACATGGCAAAGTGAACCAAAATAACCAGTTTGCCCAATGGAATGAGCGATGACAAACCAAACTTGGAAACGGTAACACCAATCAGTGCAAAAACACCAAACGGAGCAAAACGCATGATTGTGTTTACAACCCAGAACATCGCGTCTGCAACCCCATTGAAGAAGTTGAGAACGGGCCTTCCTTTTTCTCCTGCTGCTGCTACACCAAGTCCAAACAGAACGGAGAAGAAAATAATGGCTAACATGTCGCCACGAGCCAACGAATCAAACACATTGGTTGGCACAATATTGACGAATGTTTCCACCATACCGTGGCTTTGTGTCGTTTCTGCCGTGTCTACATACTTGTGGATATCGGTCTTGGTAAGAAGGGTTCGATCCACACCGACACCTGGTTGAAAGATGTTCGCCGCCAAAAGACCGACGATAATGGCAATCGTGGTAACGATTTCAAAATACAGAATTGTCTTACCACCGATTTTGCCCAGCTTCTTCATGTCACCTACGCCTGCTACGCCCACAATAAGTGTGGCAACAACGATCGGAACGACAATCATTTTAATCAATCGGAGAAAAATATCACCGATAGGCTGTAAATAGGTCGCCACTGCCGGGTTGCCATAAAAAATAGCACCCACCAGGATACCCAGAATGAGACCGACGACAATCTGCATCGCTAATCCAAACCGCTTCATTCTGACACCTCGCTATGAAAGATTAAGATGTGACTCTCAAGTCGATATGCTTACACGCATCAAACTTGTGTGGTATATAGATGAGAATCATATCATGACTTTTTGTGTTTTCCCCTTTTTTATATTCTTTTCATTTCTTTATTTTTTCTGATAATATGCTATCGAATCGCGATATTACTGGGCTCATTGTGTTCGCTTCTGGAAAAATGATAAAATAAGGGAATCAATTTTCAGCGATTCTTCATTAAAGAATGGAGCGCAGTCATGACGATTCGGAAAATGATCATCCTGCTACTGGTTCTGGCGGTCGGGTTGTTTCTTTTACCTTACTCCGTTCCCTTTTTGTTAGCACTGTTAACAGCAATTCTGGTTGAGCCGCTCGTCTTGTTTCTTATCAAAAGACTACGAATGAATCGGATGAGTGCGGTAATCGCATCCTTTTTCCTGTTCCTCATTTCTTTTGGAATCGTGCTGTACTGGATCGGTACGCAGATCGTGATTCAGGGAATTGATTTGGCTCAGCGATTACCAGCTTTTTCGCAGCATATTTTCGAGTTGGTCGAATCCTATTTGATGAGCTGGGAAACTTACTATGAGTCGCTACCTGCCGAAACCGTCTCGGAAATCCAGAGTGTCTTCGCTGGTCTCAAAAGCTGGGCACTTACTTCAGCCTCCACGGTTGCCAAAGGTATTCTCGGTGTGGCAGCCATCGTTCCGGGCTTTTTGATCTCCACGATTATTTACTTGGTTGCCTTGTTTTTGATCAGTCTCGATTTACCGAAATTGCGTGCGGGCTTCATGAGAATGTTCACGGTATCTGCTCGTGAAAAGGTTGAGGTGGTTATCTCTCAATTAAACCGTGCCACCGTTGGATTTCTACGTGCCCAAATCATCTTGAGCCTGATGACGTTCACGCTGTCCTTTTTGGGATTGCTCATTTTGCAGGTCAAGTATGCAGCCGTCATTTCGCTCATGATTGTTTTCGTCGATATTCTCCCCATATTGGGCGCAGGCTCGTTCCTCGTTCCATGGGCCATATACAACTTCTTGATGGGCAACTCTTCTTTGGCAATCGGCCTGATCGTCATCTTCCTCGTGATTACGGTCGTCCGCCGCATTATTGAGCCAAAGGTACTCGCATCTAATCTGGGAATTAGTGCTCTTGCCGCTCTTGTCAGCTTGTTCCTCGGATTTCAGGTGATGGGATTTTTCGGGCTGATACTCGGTCCAGCGCTCGTCATCATCTATGAGGCGCTGCGGAAAGCTGGATTCTTGAATTTCAAAATAGATTTTTGAAGGGCACAAAAGATAGGTAGTGCTACGGCCGTTTTTTCCGGTGATGAATCGGAAAAGCGGCCGTTAATATAGAAAGAGCTGGGGGAGCGCTTATGTGTGCATACAAAGAACTGACCACCTCACAACGGACGATCATGACGCCAGGGCCCGTCGAGGCCGAGCCTAGTGTTCTTCGCATGATGGGTTCACCCATTTTGGGACAATTCGATCCAGAATTCACGAACATTATGAACGAAACAATGGAAATGCTTCGGAAATTGTTTCAGACATCCAATCATTGGGCATTCCCTATTGACGGAACTTCCCGGGCGGGCATTGAGGCCGTTTTGTGTAGCATAATCGAACCAGGCGATCGGGTGCTTGTGCCCATTTATGGACGCTTCGGGCACTTGCTCACGGAGATTGCGGAAAGGTACGGAGCAGATGTAATTACGATGGAAACGCGCTGGGGAAGTGTCTTTGAACCGCAGGACGTCATTGCCGAAATCGAGCGAGTTCAGCCGAAAATCGTAGCAATGGTTCACGGCGAAACATCCACCGGATGCGTTCAGCCTTTGAAGGAAATCGGAGAAGCTTGCCGCCGGATGGATGTCCTATTTGTCGTCGATGCTGTCGCTTCGATCGGCGGGACAGAAGTGAAGGTAGACGATTGGTATATCGACGCATGCATTGGCGGCACGCAAAAATGCTTGTCTGTCCCCTCTGGGATGGCTCCTATCACGTTTAATTCTCGTGTCGAAGCGCTCTTGCTCCAGCGGAAAAAGATCGAGCGTGGACTCGCTGATCCCTCTACTCCAAAATCTGCTCAAACCCGAACAATCCGCAGCAACTATTTTGACTTGAGCCAGCTCATGGATTACTGGGGACCTGCACGGCTGAACCACCATACGGAGGCGACAACGATGCTATACGCCTTGCGCGAGGGAGTGCGCATTGCCCTCACGGAAGGTCTGGCAGCAAGATTCGCCAGACATCGCTTGCATGAACAAGCCTTGGTCGCTGGTGTATTGGCGATGGGATTGCAGCTCTACGGCGATCCGGCTTGCAAGCTTCCCGTCGTAACCTGCATCAAAATTCCTGAGGGACTGGACGGAGAGTCAGTCCGCGCTATGCTGCTCGAGGATTTTCATATTGAAATTGCCAGTTCCTTTGGGCCGCTAAAAGGGACAATCTGGCGGATTGGCACAATGGGCTACAGCTGCCGGAAGAAAAATATTTTGCATGTGCTAGGGGCGTTGGAAGCGGTTCTCATCCGACATGGAGCGCGTGTGCATGCAGGACGGGCTGTACAAGCTGCTTTAGATATTTATCATAGCTAAAAACAAAGGCCGCCGGGTCAATATCATACCCGAGCGGCTTTTATTATGTTCACAACTGAGGGATGGGACGGATGTAGACTCTCCACTTTGTTAGTTTTCTCTATAACAATTGTCGTAATACAATCTCTTTTTCAATATGAGTCGCATACACCCCGAATTTTGGTGCAGCTACCTCAACCTTCCCCGACAGTAGAAGTTTCACAGCAAGATAAGGGAAGTTCACACCTGATAAGCATGAAGAATGCAAACCGCCTGACGCTCGCGGATTAATCTCTAATAATTTGGGCACACCATTTTTGTACTTTACTTGAACGTTGAAAAGGTAAGGAAGTCGCAGCTGTTCATGGACTGCTTTTGCCAGATCTATAAGTGCTTGATTATCCTCTAGCAGACGAATACGTCCTTCTACTTTTTTCCGTGGTACGATCGCAATTAACTCCTCTTCTGTTGCCAGGCAATCAATACTGTATTCCCAATCATCCAAATACTCCATGACCATGATGTCATCTACGGTTTGATCCCCTATGATGCTCAGAACTTCATCGATGGCGATCGTTTGGTTGCTTGATCCGAGCAGCTTGTCTAGGGGATTCATGTGTTCTTCGATGATATGAAAACCCGCTCCGCCTTCGCCACTAGCAGGTTTAAAGCAGACCTTATGACCTTTTTCTCTTAGCTTCTCATAGGCAATCTTAAATTGCTCGCTTGTGTTGACAATGAAATAATCAGGTATGTGTAATCCCGGGGTATCCCTCAAGGCTTGAAAGAGCTTTCCTTTGTCTGATACGGTTTCTAATAAGTCGGCATCTTTGCATACTAGAACAGATGTGCCTACTTGTTCAAACCGACCTATATGCTTTGCAATTTCCACCAGTCTATAATTCGGGAAAAAGATATCGATCTGATGCTTCTGACAAAACTGCACGCAGTATTCAATATACTCTGGAATTGGCAAGCTTGGTTCAATCTCTGCAACATCAGCATTTTGCAGCATCACGCTATACCGTTTTGGGTGAGTGACATAAAACTCAAAGTCCAAACCGTCCGGATTTGTACGAATCATATCAATAAAATGATACGCTGTAGAGAAAGTACGATTAAACCAGATGCGTTTCTTCATGAGAAGTTCTTCCCTTCAACTCTTCATTATTTATAAAGAAAAGCGAAAGTCGCAATGACCTCGCTCTTATCATGTATCTTCTTTATGGACTTACCACTTTTCACACAATCAAAAACTAGGCAACAGCTTTTTCTGATTTTTCCTCTTTGCTTTTTCTACTTTTCAACCACCCAGCCAGAATGACAGCGACCGTTAAAACGATGGTAATAATCAGACCAACTGTGCTAGAAATATAATTTTGAATGATTTTGTCTTTCACAATCATATCGCCAGCAGTCCAAGCCAGAATTCCCGATCCAATGTAAGCAATGATTGGGAATCTTTCCAAAGCCTTCAAAATAAATGCCGATCCGATCAGGATAATCGGAATCGAGACAAGTACACCAATTGCGATTAACGTAATACTTCCGTGACTCACACCTGCAACCGCGATTACATTGTCCAAACTCATCAACGCATCTGCGTATATGATCGTCCCTACTGCACCCATTAAGGTCGTTCCACTCTTGATATTGTCCTCGCCTTCATCAGCAGCTAACAGCTTGTAGGCTACCTGAAGAAGCAGTAAACCACCGATTGCTTTTAAAAGCGGAATTTGAATCAGCCAGACCACCATCGCAGCAAAAACAATACGTAGCGTAATCGCACCAAAAGTACCGATAAAAATGGCCTTCTTCTGTTGTTGTTTCGGGAGATTTCTCGCTGCCATTGCAATTACAACAGCATTGTCTCCGCTCAACACGATGTCAATCAGGATGATCGCTAGTAGCGCGCTCCATGATTGAACTAAAAAATCAACTATCATTTCCATAAATACAGTTCACTCCATTTCTAATGATGTCCGCAAATAGTAACTGTATCTTTTACTATTTCGAACCGACTGTCCAGCGCATATTCCACCCGTAGTAACGATCCATCTCCTGATGACCGGAGAAGTATTCAACCAATCTCCTGATATTGAACGTATCACCTTGTCTCTCAATCATCGCTACGGCACACACCCCTTTACGCGGGTCATGCACATCCATTTTCACTTCAATGGCTGGATTGTCAGCTTGCGTAATCGTTACCACACCATCGGTTTCTGCCCATTTGGCAACACCTTCGTAAATAAAAGCGTAGATTAGGATTCGTTCGAATTCCTTGACATTATTTCCGTTGATACGTAGATTCTCTCCTTCTGATCGGGTGCCTGTGCGGTCATCCCCATCTAATGCAATATAAGGAAAGTCGCGGTAATCGCCAAGATTTCCACCTAATGCTTGTATACACCCTTTATATCCATCTGATAATTCAAAAAGGCAGCCAAGGTCTAAGTCAATTCCTTTGCTTCTACCAAAAAAGCCCGTGTTCTGCTTTGTGCCTTTATTCCAGTTGAGGTTAACTAAGAGCTGCCCCAGGTTTGCTGAGGTTTTCTTTAAACTAATTGCCTCTCCCTTTTTCTTCAACTCAATTTTTGTGATCGAAATAGGGGGAGAAGTAGACACGACGGGTTCGGGTTTCGGTTCGGGTTTCGGTGCAGGTTTTGGTTCTGGCGCTTTCGACTCCGGCGTTTTTTCTTGGGATACCTCGATCCCAAAGTTTCCGCACAAAGCTGCCAGACCGCCATGAAAGCCACTGCCAATCGCGTTAAATTTCCATTGTCCTTGATGTCTGTATAGCTCTCCTGCCACAATTGCATTTTCAATCGTAAAACTATCGAACGGAAATTGAATAATTTCAGAGTTAGTAGAAGGATGTAGAATACGAAGACAAAGACTCGAAACACGATTAAATGAATGATTACGTGCAACCGCATCATAAATGGTAAGAGTAAAAGCGATCTTTTCTACATCAAGTGGTACATTCATTAAATCAATGTCAAAACGCTGTCTTTCGCTCGATCCTGTTAGAAGAGATACAGAGCCATTCGTTGATCTGGGGTTGCTGTAGAAAATAAAATCTTCTTCTTTGTTAACTTTACCACTTTTCCCGATTAAGAAAGCCGAAGCATCCAGGTCAAGCCCATCGTTAGCAGTCCAGCTCAGTTCCACTGTAATTTTGGAAAGTCCAGGATTTGACTTCGTTACATCGATTTTTTGTCCCTTAATCGTCGTCATTCCCATTTCGATCACCCTTTATTTCAAAGGTCAGAAAACAGGTGCTAGCGCAATTACTAGCACCCATTTCTGGAAATTATGAAACTTGCAAACCAAAGTTATTGGCTAACGCTCGTAGACCACCGGAAAAACCGCTACCCACTGCTGCAAACTTCCACTCGCCTTGATGGCGATACAATTCACAAACAACAATTGCCGTTTCTACAGAGAAATCTTCTCCAAGATCGTAGCGCAGAACTTCTCTGCCTGTTGTTTCATCTACAATTCGAACAAACGCATTTGATACTTGTCCAAAGTTTTGGTTTCTGATATCAGCCTCATGAATCGTAATCGTGATCGCTACTTTTTCAATGTCAGCTGGAACAGCCTTCAAATCCACTTTGATTTGCTCATCGTCGCCGTCACCCTCACCAGTCAGGTTGTCACCAGTGTGAACCACCGATCCATTCCCGCCTTGAAGGTTGTTGTAAAAGACAAAATCTTGAATCCCGGACGCTCTTCCACCTGTACGCAAAAGGAAAGCAGCTGCGTCGAGGTCAAAAGCTTGTCCGCCACTGTATTTATTTGTGTCCCAACCAAGACCAACAACGATTTTTGTTAAATTCGGATTGCCTTTTGTAAGATCAATTTTCTGACCTTTAGTTAAACTAATAACTAACATAAAAATTCAATCCTTCATCTGTGGTTTGTATGCTTCTTATCCGATGTTTACTCCGAAATCGCGAGCGAGTCCTGCCAATCCATCTTTGTAACCAGAACCGATTGCACTGAACTTCCATTCGCTACCGTTACGATACAGCTCTCCAACTACAATCGCAGTTTCGATAGAGAAGTCTTCGCCCAAATCATAGCGGAGTAATTCTTCGTTGTTTGCAGGATTTACCACGCGTGCATAAGCGTTGGAAACCTGTCCAAAGTTTTGGTTACGAGTTTGCGCATCATAAATCGTGATAGCAAAAGAGATTTTTTGAATACTAGCCGATACTTTGGACAAATCAATATTGATTACTTCATCGTCGCCTTCCCCTTCGCCAGTGCGGTTATCACCAGAGTGCACAACGGAACCGTCAGGGCTAGTTGCATTATTGAAGAAAATAAAGTGCTGGTCATCCAGTACTTTTCCTGCATCATTCAAGAGAAATACGGAAGCGTCGAGGTCGAAGCTTTGTCCACCGTCATACTTATTTGTATCCCAACCAAGACCTACCTGAATTTGAACCAGACCAGGATTCGTTTTCGTGAGATCTACCTTTTGACCTTTTTGCAAAGATACTGCCATGTTAAAAAACCTCCTTATATTTCATTCATTTTAAAAACTTTCAAATTAGCTATATCTTCTTACAAGTTGGGAGATAGCTGTGTCTGTCGTCCCTTCGCCAATCGCAGAAAACTTCCACTCACCATCGTAACGGTATAGTTCTCCTATAATTAACGAAGTTTTTCCCGAATAATTATCGGTTAGATTAAACTTGCACAAATTCTGATTGTTCGAAGCATTGACTACGCGAATATACGCATTGCCGATCATCCCGAAATCTTGGCGACGACTCACACAATCGTAAATATTCACAACGAACACCAATTTATGTACATCATTGGGTACTCGGCTCAAGTCTACGTTCACTTGCTCATCATCACCTTCACCATCTCCGGTGAGATTATCTCCTGAGTGTGATACGCTGCCGCATTGACTTTTTTTGTTGCCGAAGTAAACAAGGTTCTTCTCTTTAGTTATTTTCCCGTTCTGGTCGAGCATAATTACGGAAGCGTCACAATCGATGTTTGCGTTACTCCCGCCACCAAAAATGCCTCCAAGCAACCCGCCACTTTTCTTGACCGGGTCCCAGCCTAGACCTACTAACAATTTCGTTAATCCTGCATTCCCTTTTGTCAGGTCGATCTTCTGACCTTTTTGCAAACTGACTACTGACATGTTCTACCTCCCAACCTCATTAAAATTTTACAGATTCATGTAATGAAGTAAAATTTTTTAGACATCATTATTATTTCATAAATCTACCAAAATATCTACATGAATCCCGTAAAATCGACGATATGTGCAATATTTTGACAAGTAATAACGTTTTACAGATTTAACGCGTTATCTTTATCTGCTCAATTACCCAGTCAAGAATTTCCTCTGACGCTCGTATTCCATTCTTAGCTGTAAACTGAAACGGTGTGTCTTGTGCTGATATTTGAGCAAGATGATAGATTTCCCCATGAGAAGGAATCAGAGAGTTTTTCGTGCAGGACACCAAAGGCAAATCGAGCAAAGAGTCTCCCGATGCGAAAATCTCTGTCCTCTTTTCGATGTCTTTTACATAGAGGACTGCATCGCGTTTATTCACGGCTCTTGGCACAAAATAAAGCTTTCTCCCCTGGATGGATACTGTCCAATTGCCTTGCTCCATCCATTGCACAAAACCGTCCCATTCGCTTGTTGGCATATTTTGGCGATCGATGATGAAATAATGAAACAGATCTTCTGCCGATTTTCCATTGAGAATCCAGCTTGAGTCTTTTATGTCTTCAAAACGCGCCAAAATATCCGTGATGGATATGCACTCATCCTCTATACGCTCACGAATTTTTTTGTTCCACGACTCATCGACAGCCCCATTACGGATGATATTCCCACCATTGCTCGTGACCGCATACGCAGGCCGCAGCTCGTTCTGAAATACCGTAATTCTCCTATATTGCTCGATCGTTCTCGTAGTCACTGGAATAAACAGCATGTGCTTATGGATCTCTTGCAGTAGCAATAGTGCCCGCTCTGTCATATACGAAATTGGCTTTCCATCCAGTTGCTCGATTAAGCGTACCTGTAGCGTCGGGTCCGTTAAGAACCGCTCCGAATATATCAACGTCTGGTCAAGATCACTGGCAAAGATCATCGGTTATCCTCCCCCTGTGGACGAATGATCCCACAACAAGAGTAGGAAAGGTCTGAACGTTCTTCAACCGGTACACCGCGATCATGGGCCAGCAAAAGAATGTGGGCTAAATAAGGATTATCCATTCGATTCACAAGGATTTTCCACGGAACTCTTCGCAAAAGGACACGAGTGGTCTCTCCCACTCCAGGCTTGATTAGATTGATATCATTTATCTTGTAATCCTGTTGTATTCGCTGGATATCACGTTCGCCACTCCATGTGATCCATTGCTCCTCATCTTGAATCAAGTGCATGCTGCACTGTTGCTTCGCTGTGTCTGCCAGCTCGTGGAAATGTTTAGCGATGGTATCAACAAAAAGATTGGATACATCCTCAGACAACCATTCACGATAGTATTTCGCCCCGTGAAAGTCTGTAGGTCCGATTAAATCCTGGCGATGAACAGTCCGACTGACCAAGCCTGATACCGTAGAATTGAGACATGCACTCGGGATAAGAAAATCTTCCCGTGTTCCAAACTTGCTCACACAATGACCAGGATCAGCCAATACTGCCAGATCGTCATCAAGATGAGTTCCCAGCTTTTCATTAAAGGATTTGATCGCTTTTTGCAGCACCCGCGTAATCGCACCTTTTCCCGTCCATCCATCCACAAACTGAATTTTGGCTCCTGGATGCTTGTCTAGCATATACAAAAGAGCATTCTCATCGATGCCCTTTCCACGGATAATAGAGATGCTATAGTGTGGAATATGTAACCGATGAATGGATTCCAGATACCTTTTTATTAAAATGCCAATTGGCGTTCCTGCCCTGGCAAGTGAGGCAATCACTACATTATTTCCCTTCGTAGCCTGAATCAGCTCTGCTACGATGGCAACTGCCAATGCAACCTTTTTGGCTGATGTTTGTAAGGTTTGATGGAACAATTCAATATATTCTTTTGTTGGACGGTATTCGATCGGTAGCATCTCTGAGTAATGGTGTCCCGTCTGAATTAATTCCTCACGATCCTCTGTCTCTGTCTCCCTTATTAATCCGTTTATCTCTTTAAGCAGAAATATCACATCACCTGGAGGGTAGCTGCCCATTGGTGAAGGTTCTTGGATTACGCGTTGTAAAGACTGTAAATTCAAGAGTCTACGCCACCTTTATCCGAAAAATACGATATATTTATTGGGGATGGAAAGATTATTCACCACGTCATAAAAGGAGCGCAATCGCTCTCCCGTCGTCCCTCGCTCAAAAAATACGAATACATCTGAATAGTAGTTATCAGGGATGTTGTAACAAAAATTCGGTACAAGCGGGTCATCAGGAGAAGAGAAGGAGAATGCATTTTTCACTGCGTACTTCTCCATCTCAGAAGGATGGATCGGGCTTCTTGTGGTCGACTGGTACCAAACGTCATCACCCATATGCGCCGCAATCATCATTGGGATGTACATAAATTCGCCTGTCCCCATGCATAAAGTTTTTCCGCTCCTATACGCGCCTAATTCGATTCCCGTTTTTTCGCAGTACGTATTCAGCAAGTTTTGATCCGAGCTTATCATCCCAAAACGTCCCGTTTGCAACAAATACGGCCGTTGATTAGGAAAGTCGCTTGAATCCATAGAGGTATAGCTCAAACGGGGCCATTCTGCCCCATCCATTTGTATAATTTTAGGGAAGCTGCTGGTTCGCTCAACAATACTCTTTTCTTCATTATCATTCTTTTCAACCGGTGCTCCCTCCACTTTGATTTGTCCTTTCACGAGGGATACGTTAGTAATTGTGATGTTTAATTCCTCTTGTAACTCCCTGAATCGCTGACAATCCTCATCAGATCGCCAGTCGAGCAAGGAAGCCACAATGTAATGACTACGAGGATACTTCTTTTGTATTTCTCGAATGATATTGAGCGCAGTTTTGCCTGTAGTGATCTCATCATCTACCAAAACAATCGGCGCATCTGTGGATAACAAGTGGTCCTCACGAGGGTACATAAGATGAGCCACTGCGTGAGAATGCTCCTCTTCAAACGTAATGGATGGCTGTATATCCTGAATCATTTCTCTTGTCGTATGGATATAGTACGCGTTGTTCTGAAAGCAGCTAAACATGGAATGACCGAGGCCCGTTGCAGTTTCGGCAAAGCCGATAAAAAGCACCTGCTCAGGCAGTTCAAATCGCTTTTGCATCAGTTGCTGGAAGACCTCTTGACTTCTCTCTTGATTCATCAAGCCTTGAACGAGTGGAGCAGTATCCACCTGCTGACCGTAGTAGGCTTCTAAAAAACGCGTACCTAGTAAAGCACCACTCACCAACGATACAGCCGGAATGACTGGAATATGCTTTCCTAGTACCTTACTTACGAACAAAAAGCCTCTCTTCTTATTAATCCGACCTGCCATTCCGAAAAGAAGCTCTAGTGGAAGATCAAATGGATTCTTCTCCACAATCACTTCCACTTCCAAACTATCGAGAATATTGAAGCTGTATCTTGGAGGATTTTGCCAAGAGGTTGATAAAGTTGTTGTGTCCATGATACACCCCATAAATTTTTGATTTCACCAAAACTCTTTTTGCCCAATTAGTATGCGGCTTTACTTCATTCATTTTGTTGGAAAAGTTACTTTTCAGTACTCCGTTGGAATTGCTTTGCAGGATGCTCATGGCATCCTCGTATTCTTCATGGCTAACAACAGAGAGAGAATGAATGATTTTGATATGACTTGGATGAATGATGGTCTTGCCCGTCAATCCATTCTCTTTATCTAGGAGCACTTCTTTTATCAGTCCGTCTTCGAATTTATTTAAAAGCTTTAATCTCAGTTTTCTTCCTTGTACGCCACCAAGCTGTTTTTCAAAAGGCGACTCTCTTAGCTGCGGCTTGAGCAGTCGATCCCCATTAGTGAAGTACTCCCAAACCGGTCCAGAGAGAACATACCCCTTTTCGGTTCTGGTAAAAATATTGACCATGTCACTAATACAATCCCGAATCGTAGAAATGTCGTAGATAGTCACATCGGGTCCCCTTCTCAACCCAAACAGGCTGGAAAAATCAGTAGCACCCATCCGGACGTTCAAAACGAGATCTTCATATTTATCTAAAATTTGCCGAATCGAAACAAGCTCGCCCACTCGCGTTTCTTTATAAATAACCTCAGCAGATTCCAGAATAGGCATACCGTAAACCGTAAAAGAAAGAGGGGCGTTAATCGAATGGAGAATGGAAAAATATTCTTCGCCATTTCTGCTCGTGAATTTTGGGAAAACAAAACCAGCGAGCACATATAGATCTTCACCCAGCGTATCTGCTATACGTTTCATTTGGGCTGCGTCCCGAACCCGAATAAAAATAAGAGGAACATCATTGATATCCAGTTCACCGAGTCGCAGCTGGTGTGCCAGGGTAGCAAATTGTTTAAGCAAGCTTTGCTCCGCTTCCACAACTTCGTGATCACCGATTGCATCTTCCAGACAAGCCACCATCGAAACAAGACCTTCATGCTTCTTTCGAACGATATCTTGAGAAATCGTTGCCTTCGTTGCAGGCATGTATAATGTGGCTCCCAGACTACAGGAAAGGATTTCCTTCTCCGTGTTTCTATTAAACGAAACCGGTTTTCCATAAAATAATTCATCGCGTTCTTCTGCACTCAAATAATCGAAATGTCTCATGAATAAACGTTTTTACTACAATAGTAAAAACCCCGCCCCTTTCCTAATCTATCCATACCATTATCATTTGGAAGCTATACACATTTAAATAACATTACATCCAATAGAGAAAACAACTGTAAATATAACTTACTCTTTCCAGTATAATAAAAATGTCGATATGAAACGAATTAAATTTCGACAAAAATTACGAAAACAATGTCATTTTTTCTTGTTTTTTGATGACGCTGGAATAGGAGACATTCTATGCTACTAAAAAAAGGGCAGAAAACGGATATTACCAAAAATATCAATGCAGAAAAGTGGATCGTATGTTTAGGATGGGAATCAAAAGAGGAGATTGAGATTGACTCTGCGGCATTCTTGTTAGATATTTCCGGGAATTGCCAACAGGATGAAGATTTCATTTTTTACGGAAATACCATGAGCATCACCCAAGCAGTAAAGCACTCAACAGCGCCTGGTAAAGATAAAGAGCAAATAGAAATCATAGAGAAGAAAATTCCTCCTAACATTCATCGAATCGCATTAACTCTAACCATTCATGAAGCTGAAAAAAGAGACCACCGTTTCGGACAAATTCATGACGCATACGTTCGAATAGTGAACTCGTCTGATGGAACCGAATTATTGCGCTTTGAATTTGGATCAGATTTAGAGAACGAGACCGCAATTGTTACTGCTGAACTATATCGTTATAACGGAGAGTGGAAGTTCAATGCAATTGGAAGTGGATTTAACGGAGGATTAGCTGCGTTATGCCGCAATTTTGGACTTGATGTCAGCGATGAGGAAGAGACATTACCGCCTCCTCTCCCCGTTACATTAACCAAAATTGAACTGACAAAGAAAGAGTCTGTACAAATAAGGAAATCTGAAAAGATCACCACTCATCTGGAATGGACCAGCAAGAAAGACCTGGATTTGTATTGTTTCTTTGTTACTCGGGATGGCGTAGAAGGAAAAGTCTATTACAAAAATAAAGGCACCTCAACAAAGTCACCGTTTATTACATTAGATGGAGATTCCAAAAATGCCGGTAGAGAAACCATTCACATTCATCGCCCAGATCAATTGCGCTATGTTTTATTCGCCGCCTATAGTGCATTAAGTAATGGAATAGGAAGTTTTAAATCTATGCATGCAAGGGCTGTTGTGGAGAATCACGTAGGACAAACTGTGATCGCTCCCTTATTAGAAGAAAATAAATATGCCTATTGGGTTGCCATTGCCCACATTGACTTTACAGATCAAAGCGAAATGAAAATCAGCCACGTAGAAAAATACTCGAAGAATAACTCAGAAAAGTCTCCGCTCCTTTATAAGGATGGAAGTTTTAAAATGGATGTTGGACCTGAAGAATTTAAGTCTCCCTCTATCTTTAATCTATTTGGAGCGAAAAAGTAAAAAAAGAAGGGCTACCGATCAGGCGCCCTTCTTTTTTATAGCTGAAACTCTGCTGGATTGAGATTAACAACCCCACAAATCTCTCGAACAACGGATTTTTCCTGTTCATCAAAATGACCATCCGCGGAACCAATTGCGCAGCAAACACTGACAACAATACGCGCAGCCTCAGCATTATTTTTATATTTTCCTATCACTTTCAATGCCTCCATCTTGCCGACACCGTGATCGAATTCAAAGCCAGATACAAAGTGATTAAATCTCGCAATGACATCATTCATGTTAAATACCTTTAACTCTTCACTTCTTCCAATATAAGCAGCCATCTTTTGTTTTTCTGCGGAATCAATACTGCCATCGGCAGCCGCTACCAATGCGCAGCCTGCTACCACTGCATCTAGAAAATCTCGGTTTTGAAACTTTTTCACTTGCTCTTGCAAACCAACTTTTGTCGATTTCAACCAGTTTGTGAACGTACTCGTCATTGACATCCTATTACCTCCATTAAAAATTTTACATTATTTCCTTCTATTATAATACATTATTCGACAGCGATTAACAAAATCTGTTATCCCGCTCTCTCTTTTCGAGGAATTGGAATTAGATATATGCGGGTCCAATAAATCGCGGAGACCATCTCCGAGTAAGTTGATTCAATGCTGGAAATGTTGCTGCCATACGCAAAACCTCATCAAGCAAATCGTAAGGACCTATAACTGCGACTTTGATTTCCATCGCTCCCTACCACTTCCTCTCCGAATTTTTACTGCCATGCATTTGGCCATTCTTACATGCAATTTCCGTTAATTGTCCTTTTATTTTTATCCCCTTTTTCTATGAAAAAAACGTGCAAGGAACCACTCCGTCTTGCAGAATGATTCCCTACACGTTTTCTCGACTATACGATTCTATTATTTCTGACTGACACGCGCCAGCAAATCGACGATATGCACGGCCTCCATCTTTCCTTCCAGCCCAGCTCGATGAATGCCTGCTTTCATTTGCAACAGACAGCCCGGATTCGAGGTCACGAGAATGTCTGCTTGGGTAGCCGCTACATGACCCATTTTTTCATCTAAAAGGCTTCCGGCCATCTCAGGCTGCACCAGATTGTAAATGCCCGCTGAGCCGCAGCAGCGATCTCCCTCGCGGAGCTGTACGTATGTGGCTCCCGGAATGGCTTGCAGCAGGTTCACTGGCTCTTTGGTCACCTTCATCCCGTTGCGCAGGTGACAGGAGGATTGATAAGTAATCCGTTGGGGCAATGACTGCCATTCTGTTGGTTCCACGAGGAGTGCAAGCACCTCGCTAATATCCTTCACGCGTGAAGCGAACCATTGTGCCTTCTCCTGCCATTCTGCATCTTCCGCCAGCAAATGGTCGTATTCCTGTAGCATCGCCCCGCAACCGCCTGCATTGGATACAATGATATCCACATCAGCCTTGTGAAAAGCAGCCACATTTTTTCGCGCCAGATGGCGAGCCTGTTCACGCTCACCGCTATGTGCATGGAGAGCACCGCAGCACACCTGGTCTGGAGCGATGATTACCTCGCAGCCTGCCTCACTCAGAAGCCGCACGGTGTTGCGATTCGTCTCATTGAATAAGACATCCATGATACAGCCGTGAAACATTCCTACGCGATACTTGCGCTCGCCTACGGCTGGAATAACCGTGCCACCGAAAAAGTCCACGATCCCTTTTCCAGATGCTTCAGGCATGATTGCTTCCATTTCCCGCATTTGCTTAGGCAGGATGGATAACACTCTTAGCTTGCGAACGGCTTTTTGCACTCCTGAGCGCTGATAGAAGTGCAAGAGTCCACCGAGCTGGTACATGCGTTTCTGATGAGGGAACAGGTGGAAAAACGCGAGCTTGCGGACGGCTTTGACCCACCATGGATGCTCCTGCACTTCTTCGATCGCTTCTCTCGTCTGCTCGATCAGTTGACCGTACGGAACACCTGCTGGGCATACCGGCTCACATGCCCGGCAGCCTAGACACAGATTCATTTGATCGACGAAATCTTTGTCCGGCTCCATGACACCGTCTGCTACGGCTTTCATCAAGGCGATGCGACCTCGTGGAGAAGCTGCCTCATAGCCTGTTTCCCGAAAGGTCGGACAGGCTGGCTGACAGAAGCCGCAGCGCATACAGTTGGACAGCTCGTCGTAATCGAGTTTATTCACCAAGGCTTCTTTAAGCACGCTGGACCACCACTCTGTTCCGGGACTGTTTGGCAAACATTTTGTCAGGGTTCAGGAGATTGTGAGGATCGAAAGCGTACTTGATGCCTTTCATGATCTCCATACCTGCGGCCCCTACTTTCCACTCCAAATACGGTGCCTTGACGATTCCTACGCCATGCTCTCCCGTAATCGTTCCCCCCAAATCGATTGCCGCTGCGAAAATTTCCTCGAAGGCATGCTCCACACGCTCGATCTCTTCCGTGTTGCGAGCGTCTGTCATGCAGGTCGGATGCAAATTGCCGTCTCCTGCATGACCAAAGGTACAAATTTGCAGTCCGTAACGCTCCGTAATCTCTTGAATCGCGGCGACCATCGGCGCAATCGCGGCGCGGGGAACTGTTGCGTCCTCCAAAATGGTCGTCGGACGCATCCGTGACAATGCGGCGAGCGCACTGCGTCGGGCGGTCATTACCTCATCAGCTTCCTCGGCTGTCTTCGCTACCTTAATTTGGACGGCATCATTCTCCTCACAAATAACAGCGATCTGCTCCATGTCCCGATCAACCGTCTGTGGCTCTCCGTCCTGACCGATCAGGAGGATCGCCGCCACATCTGTCGGAAGCCCGATCTTTTTGAAATCCTCGACAACACGGATCGTGCCCTGATCAAGAAATTCAAGCGTGCCAGGAATGATACGATTGGCAATGATAGCAGAAACAGACCTCGCCGCCTGTGCCATATCTGCGAACATCGCCAGCATAACCCGCTGTGTCTGCGGCTTCGGAATCAGCTTGAGAATAGCCTCGGTAATGATCGCCAATGTGCCCTCGCTACCGACCAAGAGCTTGGTCAGATCATAGCCCGCCACATCCTTCATCAGCTTGCCCCCGGTACGGATGACCTCTCCGTTCGGCAACACAGCTTCGAGACCCAGCACGTAATCCTTGGTTGTTCCGTACTTCAACCCTCTCAGTCCACCTGAATTAAGCGCAATATTCCCGCCAATCGTGGAGATGACCATGCTGCCTGGATCTGGTGGATAAAACAAACCAAGCGCCTCTACCGCCTGATGGATATCGACCGTTCGAACCCCCGGCTGTACCGTTATCGTCAAATTTTGTTCGTCAATCTCTACGATCTGATTCATCCGGCTCAATACCAAAACAATTCCGCCACCGACTGGTATCGTTCCGCCGCATAGATTAGAGCCTGCTCCACGCGTCACAATCGGGATGTGATGTCGTGCTGCAACTCGCATGACCTGCTGGACTTCGGCTGTGCTCTTCGGCATGACGACCACATCCGGCAATGCTTGCTGCATCGGCGTCGCGTCATACGAATAGGCGACTAATGCTTCCTGTTTGTCGAGACAGTTTTTCTCTCCGACGATGGCACGCAGCTCTTCGCGAATGGATTCTGGCAACATGGAATCTCTCCATCCTTTCCCAAAAACTTAGTCCAACTGCTGAATGGCTTCCCTGATTCTTCCATTGGTAACATTTAACAAACGAGTGGCCTCTTCCCTGCTCGATCCCGTCAGCTTCATGATAATAGCTGTCTTCGCATCACCATCTGCCTGATCAGCCAGTTGCTCTGCTTCCTCGTAACTCGCTCCGGTCACTTCCATGATGATCCGCTTTACTCGTTCCTTCAGCTTGAGGTTGGTTGCTTGCACGCTGACCATCAGATTTCCGTACACTTTGCCCAAACGAATCATCGTCGCTGTCGTCAGCATGTTTAGCACCAGCTTTTGGGCTGTTCCTGCCTTGAGTCTCGTCGATCCGGTCAATACTTCCGGTCCTACGACCACATTAATCGCGACATCTACGCCTTCATTGATGTACGAAGGCTTGTTGCAAGAGACAGCAACCGTCTTGGCTTCGATCTTCTGTGCCTCTGCCAAAACACCGAGAACATACGGAGTCCGTCCACTGGCTGCGATTCCTACGACCACATCATTTTTGGTCACGCCGTATTTATGCACATCTTCTTGACCTAATTCAAAAGAATCCTCTGCGCCTTCTACCGCGCGTACCATTGCAGATGGTCCGCCTGCAATCACACCCTGAACGAGCTCAGGCTGTGTACCAAAGGTCGGCGGGCACTCGGACGCATCCAAGATCCCTAAACGTCCACTCGTTCCAGCACCAAAGTAAAACAGTCTCCCGCCCTTTTCCAATGCGTGTGAGATGACCTCTACCGCATCGGATACTTGATCGAGGACGCGCTCTATCGCATAAGGAACCTTCTTGTCCTCATCGTTCATCATTTGCACGATGCCTCGGGCACTCAATTGATCCAAATCACTGCTGCTCTCGTTTTTTCCTTCAGTCGTCAATGCTTGCAAGTTCTCCAGATTCATGCTCTATCGAACCTCCTTTTCAATCTTACTGCCCCATGCTCACTTCATGACTGCTCCAGATGGCAAGTGACAAAATGCCCTCTCGATACCTCGCTAGCCACAGGAGCAACCGTTTTGCAAATGTCCATACAGTGGCGGCAACGCGGATGGAATGTGCAGCCAGACGGCGGATTTGCTGGACTAGGCAGGTCTCCCTCCAAAATGATCCGCTGGGTCGTCAAATGGGGATTCGGTACAGGCACCGCTGATAACAGTGCTTGTGTATATGGATGTGTTGGTTTCTCATACAACGATTGTTTATCCGCTACCTCCACCACTTTTCCGAGATACATCACCGCTACCCGGTCCGAAATATGGCGGACGACACTCAAATCATGCGAGATGAACAAATACGTCAGATTGAACTCCTTTTGCAAATCTTGCATCAGATTCAAAATTTGCGCCTGAATCGACACGTCCAGAGCAGACACAGGCTCATCAGCCACAATCAGCTTGGGGCGCAATATCAGTGCCCTTGCTATGCCGATCCGCTGGCGCTGACCACCGGAAAACTCATGCGGAAAACGATCCAGCTGCTGCTTGGAGAGACCGACGATCTGGATCATCTCCTCTACATGCTTGCGGCGTTCTACTGAATTGCCGATGCCGTGGATGATGAGTGGGTCCTCCAAAAGCTGTCCGATTGTTTTTCGCGGGTTCAGCGAGGCAAACGGATCCTGAAACACGAGCTGCATGTTGCGTCTTGCCCGGCGCAGCTCTGTTTCATTGAGCTTGCGGATATCCTGTCCTTCAAAAAACACTTCTCCGTCAGTTGGCTCAATCAGGCGTAGGATGCAGCGTCCTGTTGTGGATTTCCCACAGCCTGATTCGCCAACGATGCTGACGGTTTCGCCCGGGTAAACCGTCAAGTTGACCCCATCGACGGCACGGACGACTTTTTCCTTGCTGAAGAATCCTTGCTTGCTCGTGAAATGTTTGGTCAATGATTTGACTTCCAACAGTGGTTGCCTCATTGCACGTCCTCCTCGCGATACAGCCAGCAGCGGCACTTTTGGTTGTCTGCGACAGGCGTCAGTTCTGGATTTTTCTCGCGGCAAATATCCATGACCTGTGAGCAGCGCGGTGCAAAACGACATCCCGCAGGCATTTCGCTCAAAAGGGGCACCGAGCCCGGAATCGCATCCAAACGCTCTTGGTTAACACTGACAGAAGGCATCGATTTCAAAAGTCCTCTCGTATACGGATGCTTCGGCTCGTCAAACAGCTGCTTGACGTCGGCTTCCTCTACGATTTGACCTGCATACATGACGATGACACGATGACACATCTCCGCCACGACTCCCAGGTCATGTGTGATAAGCAGGATGGAAGTGCCTTGCTCTTGACGGACTTTTTTCATGAGTTCCAATATTTGCGCCTGAATCGTCACGTCCAAAGCCGTCGTCGGTTCGTCGGCAATCAAGAGCTTGGGCGCACAAGACATCGCCATCGCAATCATCACACGCTGACGCATCCCGCCTGACAATTGGTGCGGATAGTCGGAAATGATTTCATCGGCACGCGGAATCCCGACTTCTTTCAAAAGCTCGATCGTTCGTCGCTTGGCTTCCTGTTTGGACAGTCCGAGATGCCGACGCAAGGGCTCGCTAATCTGTTTGCCGATCGAATGCAATGGGTTGAGCGAAGTCATCGGCTCCTGAAAAATCATCGCGATCTGATTGCCGCGAATCGTCTGCATTTGTTTATCCGTAAGTGAGAGCAGCTCCTTGTCTTGAAAACGGATGCTCCCGGTCATCTCTACATTCCGTCCCAAGAGCTGCATGATGGACATGCTGGTCACGCTTTTTCCACATCCGGATTCACCGACCACACCGACAGTTTCACCAGGCTCTACAGAGAGACTGACACCCTCGATCACGGTCAGCTTTTTGCCTGCTTGGATAAAAGAAGTTCGCAAATCATCAATCGTAAGCATTGCTGCCATGAGTACTCCCCCTTTTCATCAGGATGTGTGGTCAGGTTTGATTACAGAAAATAATCGGTTATGGTGAGCGGTCCGCCACGCCCCGATCAACGGGTTCGCGACAGGATGCACGCGGTTTGTCAATGTAATCAGCGTCACGTCTCTCTCCGGGTCCGACCAGATAGACGTTCCTGTAAAGCCGGTATGCCCAAAGGCGCATTCCGAGACAAGGTCTCCCCCACTACAACCTGCGGCAAGCTGTTCTAAGGAGCCGCCTGTCGGGGAAATGATCCACCCCAATCCTCTGCGATGAATCGAATGGTCTGTGAGTGAGCGAGTAGCCAAGGCACACAGCGTCGGATCAAGCTGCACGGAAGCCTTCCCACTCGTCCAAATGTGCATGTAGCGCTCTGTATCAGCCAAGGTAGAAAAAAGTCCGGCGTGCCCACTGACACCTTCCAAGCCATAGTGCGCGTTGCAATCGTGAACCGTGCCACTAATCACCCCTTCTCGCCAACCGTATCCGGTCAAAGCCTGCTGCCATTCCAGCGCCAAAGGATGTCTGGCTTCTGCCAGCTCCGACAAAAAAGTCACTGCCATCTCTTGTTCAAAGGCATTGCCCTTCTCCGTAGCAGCTATGTCCATTCCTTGCATACGTGTTTGTTCCAGCGGCAAGTAGCTCGTATGAAACATTCGGCTCGGTTGAAAAATCAGTCGCATCGCCAGCGCGTCCAGTTCCTCGTCCCAGATGCGCTCCAGTAAAAAGCCCAGCAGCATGAATCCCGGATCACTGTACACAACGCTTCGTCCCGGGGCGTCCAGCATCGACTCGTTTGCGATGAGCCGCAAATAGTCCTCCCGATTTTTCCCTAGCAAAAAGTACGGACGCCATGCAGGAAGTCCCGATGTATGTGTGAGCAGGTGAATGATTTTGATCTGCCCTTTGCGTTCCTGATCGTGGACGCTCGCCAATTCTGGCAGGTAGGTCGTCACAGAGTCAGTCAATGAGAGCTTGCCTTCCTGCACACTAATGAGAATGAGCGGCAAGGTCACCATCACCTTGGTCAAAGAGGCCATATCGTATATCGTTTGACTATGAACCGGCCTTCCATCTTGTCCATAGCTTGTTTTTCCCATGCAGACTGTCAAAGCTGGCGCGCCTTTTCGCAGCATACTGACAGCGCCTCCCGGAAAAATGCCCTGATGAATCCCTTGCGTCAGACTGAACTCCATTCGTTCTCTGATCTGTTGCACGTTCATTCGTTCTCACCTCTGCCTATCGTTCCTATTTCCCACGATGACGCGGGTCGAGAATATCACGGACAGCATCTCCAAACATGTTGCAAGCAAGAATCGTCACCGTCATGGCCACACATGGCCAGATAATCATGCCCGGAGCCAACTCCATGTAGCGACGCGCCTCTGAAATCATCCCGCCCCATGACGGGTCTGGTGGCTGAATCCCCAAGCCCAAAAAGCTGAGGGCCGATTCGGTCAGGATCGCGCCTGAAATCGCCAGAGAGGATTGAACCAGCAGCGGAGCCGTTACATTCGGCAAAATTTCTTGAAACAAGATACGCGGTGTACTCGCACCGATGGCACGAGCGCTTTCTACGTACTCCAGATTTTTGATAGAGAGAACTGCTCCCCTCACCGTCCGGGTGAAGATCGGAATGTTCACGATTCCGATGGCCATGATCGTGTTAAAGGTTCCCGGCCCTAATACTGCGACAATCGCCAGCGCCAACAAAATTTCCGGAAAAGCAAACAGAACGTCCATACAGCGCATGATAAAACCGTCAATCCAGCGCCCGAAGTAGCCAGCGATCAAGCCAAACAGCGTACCGAAAACGACGCTGACAAGAACGGCAGAAAGCCCGACCACCAGCGATACGCGCGCACCGTAGATGATGCGGCTCAAAAGATCACGACCAAACTGGTCCGTACCTAGCAAAAACTCACCTGAGCTGCCTTCCATCCGATGATCCTGAAACATTTGTGTCGGGTCATGCGGAGCCAACACTGGAGCCAGCACTGCCGTCAAACAGAGCAACGCCAGCAAAATGGAGCAGAAGACGGCTGTCTTATTCGCCAAAAAACGCTTTCGAAATGTGCTCATGTCGCATTCCCCTTGTCAATACTTGATACGCGGATCAATCCAGGTATAGATCAGGTCGATGAGCAGATTGACCAGGACAAACACCAGAGCGACGAACAAAACGCCTCCCTGTACAACCGGATAATCCCGCTGATAAATTCCCTCCAGAATGTACTGGCCCAAACCAGGAATCGAGAATAGCTGCTCGACGATCACAGACCCGCCCAACAGGTAACCGATCTGCATACCTGCGATCGTGACAATCGGAATCGAAGAGTTGCGGAACGCATGACCTATGACGATTGTCCACTTACTGTTACCTTTGGCCCGTGCTGTCCGAATAAAATCTTTGTCCATGGTTTCCAAAAACGCTGAACGAGTCATCCGCATCACACCAGCAGCCACTACAATCCCCATCGTTGTCGCAGGCAGTATGAATACCTTGAACGCCTCGATCGGATCTTCCCAGAAGTTCACCACATCAATGGGCGGGAACCAGTTGAAATAAAGGGAAAAACCGAGCAATAGCAGGGTCCCGATGGCAAAGTTCGGAACAGAAATACCAAGCAGCGTAAACACACGAACCACGATGTCTGTTTTGGAATGAGCGCGAATCGCCGAAAGAATCCCGAACGGAATCGCGAGCACCCACCCAATCAGAACGCCAAATACAGTCAGTTGCATGGTGATGGCAAAACGCTTGAGAATTTGGGGCAAAATCTCTTCTCCTGTGTGGACCGACACACCAAAATTCCCTTGCAGGATTCCTGTGATCCAATGCAGATACTGGTTAATCAACGGCTGATCCAGCCCCATGCTTTTATTCAACGCCGCAATTGCTTCCGGTGTGGCATTCGTTCCTAGCATGATGGAAGCTGGATCGCCCGGCACCAGATGCAGGATCGTGAAGATCAAGACGGATATGCCAAACAGGATGGGAATCAGGCTGGCGACACGTTTGATTAGGTAAGATCCCACGAGTTTCCCTCCATATTTAGAAACTTGGCTCCGCCTAACCTCTGGCGGAGCCTTCCTCACACGTATGCTACATTACTTGATCGAAGTTTTGATCAGCGAGTATACTTCGCCCGCTGCCGACGGCGTGAAATCAATGTTGTCACGTACCGCGTAGTAGTTTTTCGGAGATGCCAGGAACAGGTTCGGTGCATCTGCTACCAGCATGGTTTGTGCTTCGTCATACAGCTTTTTGCGCTCTCCTTGATCTACTGTCGTCAGTGCCTTTTGCACCAGTTCATCGTAGGCAGGATTGGAGTAGTTCCACACGTTAGCAGAACCAGTTGTCGAGAAGAAGAAGCGCATGGAACGGTCAGCATCTACACCAGAAGTGTTGCGGCCTACCATCAAGTTCATGTCCTTGGATTTCCACGTTTCGATGTAGTTCCCCCACTCAAGCTGGTTGATCTTCGCATTGATGCCGATTGCTTTGAGCTGTTGTTGAATCACTTGTGCCGTTTCCACCATATCTGGGTAAGTTGCTGCTGTTTCGATTTGAGTCTCGAAACCGTTTGGATAGCCCGCTTCCGCCAGCATTTGCTTCGCTTTTTCTACATCTGTTTTGTAGGTCGGATAAGTAGCTGGGTCCAAAGCCGAGTTGGTCAAAGCAGGAGCGATCGGACCAGTCAGAGTCGCTTCCCCTTTCCAGACAGTCTGGATAATTTGGTTACGGTCAACGGCATAGCTGATCGCTTCGCGCACTTTTGGATTGTCAAAAGGCTTTTTGTTTACGTTAATGCCCAGGTAACTGTACTCCAAGGATTGGTAGTTCTTGATCTGTACGCCTGGCTTGCCTTCCAAGAGCTTCGCAGAATCAGCAGACACCATGCTGATGTCGACTTTACCAGAGCGAATCGCAGCGAGACGCTCAGCCTCGTCCTTCATGATTTGGAACTTGATGGACTCTACCTTTGGCAGTTCTTTATTGAAGTAATCCGCATTTTTCTTCAGCAGGACATATTGTCCCGACTCACTTTTTTCCATTTTGAAGGGACCGGTACCGATTGCTTCCTTGGTCAGGTCAGTGGAGCCTGTTGGCACGATGGAAGCATAGGCGCTTGCCGTATTTGCAACGAATGAGGCATCCGCATTTTTCAGCTTGAAGACAACTGTCGTTGGATCTTTCACTTCAATTGCTTCTACGCTGGAAAAATACGATTTCGCGATCGAACCTGTGTCTGGATTCATGATTCGTTCAAAGCTGAATTTTACGTCCTCTGCCGTCATGTCTTTTCCGTTGTGGAATTTGACGCCTTTTTGCAGGAACATGGTGACGGTTTTGCCGTCTGGCGCAATCTCCCACTTCTCTGCCAGGTTCGGTATGATGTTCATGTTCTCGTCCAGCTTGGTCAGGCTATCGTAAATGAGCGCATAGACACGCACACTGGATGCCGCTGGAACCTTGTGTGGGTCATAGCCCACTGGCTCTTGCTCGGCTGCCACGATCAGTTCTGTTTTTGCTTGTCCTTCCGCTGACTTGCCTTGCTCTGCGGGTGCTGTTCCTCCACCAGAACAAGCGGAAAGCACGAGAGACAATGATAGGAAAAACCCTGCCAATACTCTTTTTTTCACGATGGTACCCCCTCTGTTGATCTCATGTTAGAAGCATATATTTCCTAACGGTACGGCCCTCTTCGCCCCTGTTACGGATGGCACATTGGATGGTCGGCCCATTAGTGTCTCATGGCCCAAAATGGCAAAAGCGACGGCTTCCTTCGCATCGTCAGGCATCCCAAACTGCTGCGCCGTCATCACGGTCATTCCTGTCGGCAATTGACGCTGCAGCATGGCGAGAAGCGTCTGGTTATGAGCGCCTCCCCCTGAGACGATCACTTCCTCCACTTTGGTTGTGGGTAATACGAATTGCACATAGGCGTTCGCAATTGTCGTGGCAGTCAATGCTGTCACGGTTGCTAACAGATCCGTCTGACTAATTCCGAGTTGATCCGCATCATGAAACAGCTCTTGGGCAAAAGCTTTGCCGTATACTTCGCGGCCTGTACTCTTCGGTGGCTTGATCTGGTAATACGGGTCCTGTAGCCATTTTTCCAGTAGCACCGAAGAGACGGTGCCACCTGCGGCCAGCTTGCCACCCTCGTCATATCTCATCTGTCCGTTGGTCATGAGCTGGACGATTTGATCCATAATCATATTGCCAGGGCCTGTGTCAAAAGCGACGACCTGATCAATCGCTGCGCTTGCAGGAAGTAATGTGACATTGGCGATTCCACCGATGTTTTGCAGTAGTCTGCCTTTTTGCGGATGGCGGAACAAAATATAGTCTGCATACGGTACAAGCGGTGCTCCTTCTCCATCAGCAGCCAAGTCTCGAGCGCGGAAGTTCCCCACTACCGGAATACCCGTACGTTCTGCCAGTGTGGACAGCTCGCCGATTTGCAAGGACGCCCTGACCTCTGTCATTCCTTGTGGTCCGGGAAATGGCGTGCGCCCGGCAATATGCCAAATGGTTTGTCCGTGCATACAGACTGCGTCTACTTCGGCTGTCGTGACACCAGCTTTCTGCATCAATTGCTGTACCGCATAGGCATACCATTCAGATAAGCCGTAATGAACCGCAGTCAACTGATCCACTCTCGCTGTTTCGACACTGCACAGATTCATGACCCACTCACGCAATTCATCGGAGTAAGGCATATAAAAAAAATCGCGGAGAGTCACCTTTTCGATCTCGCCCTGTTCATCTGTGCGGATCGTTACGAGTGCGGCATCAACGCCATCCAGCGAAGTTCCCGACATGAGGCCGATGAGTACATGCTCATTTTTCGCACGATAATCGAGCAATTTTGCAGGTTGATCCATGTCAAAAGCCCCCATTTAAAAATCGAGAATCGTTGAAAAATTCGTTCCTGTTATCGCTTTCATTATATGTAGCAAAATTACACAAGTCAATCGATTATTAGTAAATTTTATTTCTTGAAATAATAACCATGGACAAGCCTCTCCCCGTTCAAGCTGTCACAGCACTAACCCGTTATAGTGAGGAAAACCAGTGAAGTTATGGGTATGTTTTCCTATTAAAAAGTTTTATATATCAGCCAATGATGCGGTCCAAAACGCAAACAAGCCGAACCTTTTTCACATAGGCTCGGCTTGTCTTCTTATGTAAGGTTCGTATTACGCAAACAAACTGATCAGGTTCCCATCCGGGTCTTTCACAATGGCATACCGCTGGCCCCAGAACGCATCCCACGGCTCACGGTGACTCTCGTAGCCATGTGAAACGATTTTCGTATACAACGCATCAAGTGCCGCAGCATCCTCACACAAAAAAGCCAGCTCAATTCGATGCCCAACAGGTGCTTCCCATCCTCCATACACACCCTTGGCAACTTCTATTGTATCAAAGGCCAGACGAACACCCTCCTGCGCTACTTCCACATGTGGCTCTTCATTTGCTCCCTCCGGAATATCGAAACCGAGAACCCGATAGAAATCCAACGCTTTTTTCATGTCCTGTACAACAATCCCTACCATATCAAGCTTGATTCCCATATCATTCACTCCTATTCGCTCTTGATTTCTTGCTGGACGCGCTTAGGCAGTTTTTGGAGCACCGTTTCGTACGCATGCTCGATCATCCTTTCCCATAAACCTTCGGGAATGGCAGCGTCCAAGTAGACAGAATTCCAATGGGATTTATTCATGTGATAGCCGGGTACGATCCCTTCATAGGTCTCGCGCAATTCCTCCGCACGCATCGGATCGCATTTCAAGGTGAGGATGCGAACACCTTTGGAATCGCCTCCGATCATGGCAAATATTTTGCCTCCGACATGGTAGCGATCGCATTCCCAATCCATCTGATAGTCATGAGTGGTACCGGGCTGCTTCCGGCAGTATGTATCTAATGTTTGTTCATTCACATGAATTCACCATCCTTTCTATAGGGTAACGCGTCTCACAAAAAGAAGATTGTAAAAAACGGACAACTTTTCAAGACTATCAATTCGTACGATCTGGCGAGACAATCTTACTGGGAGCTACACCGTAAAAAGTGTGAAAGCTCTTGATCAAGTGCGACTGATCGTAATAGCCACATTGGAGAGCTGCATCTGTAAACGAAGTGCGTGTTCCTTTAGCCAACATTTGCAGTAGCCCTTGAAATTGAATGATTCGGCCCAGTTCCTTCGGGCTCATACCCAACTGTTGTTGAAACGTCCTGCGCAAGGTTCTCTCGCTGTAATTCACTTTCTCGGCGAGCGCAGCCATGGAAAGATTTCCTCTGTATTCATATAAATAGTTCATGCTTGTCAATAGCAACTGGTCTGCTGGATCATCCATCCATAATCGTTTGATTAGCTCCTGCTCCAACCAAGCGATCCGCTCCGCCGTGTCGGAAGCTTCGAGCAAGCCCTCTATCACTTCATCCGCCTCTTTGCCCCAGATGTCTTGCAGATGGGGATGATGGCCGTTGATCATGGCGACCGGGTAGCGCAAAAAGCGAGCTGCTCCCTCAACGTAAAACCGAATGCCGATCAAGGATTGTGGTTCGGCTACTAGCATATCTTCATACGTCCGCATCAGTCCCGTTAGAAATGCCCCCTTCTTTACAGAAGTAGCTCCGAGATTGAAAATGATATCGACGCATCCATCCGGAATGACTCGGCTCATACGTGCGATACCCTCCCCGTTGTACTCTGAGGTCCAGTAGCAGGCGATATAGTTCGCCAGACTTTTGCTGGGCATGTATTCTCGGTAACGGTACTCATTTTGGACGTTCGCTCGTTCCAGAGTCGGAGGTTGCACTGGGCGATATTGCCGCATGATTTTCGCCATCCTTGTCCAATGATTAGAACATATATTCCCCCACAACTTTCTAAATCCTTCTCACTCCTCAGCATTTTTTGAAAAACGCGAGAGCCAGCAAAAACGGTCGTGAATGTAGTTGCATATGTTAGGACGAATGGATTTTTCGAAAGTGAGGTGCATGGTGTGATCTCTTCTTCCAAGTGGAAACTTCATCAGTTCTTTTCAAAAAGTCCGCACATTCGCCCTTACCTCCCGCCTACTTCCTTGTATCAGCCTGCTCATTTGGACTCGTATGTAGCGAAGTATTCTACCGTCTATATCAAACCGACGCGAACCCATATGGGAAAAGGCATTATCCGTGTCTGGAAAACGGACGACGGGGGCTACCAGTTCGTCAAGGAACGTGGAGAGCCGATGCACGCTATGACCTTGGCAGACTTGAAGCAACAGCTCACCAGCCTGTGCACAGAAAAAAATTATGTCATCCAAAAAGGGCTGGATTTAGCTGAAATCGACGGCCGCCCCTTTGATATTCGCGTTATGATGATGCGCAATGGATTAGGCAAATGGCAGTATGCCGGCATGCTAGCCAAGGTAGCCGGTTCCGACAGTATTATTACCAATGTCGCTCGTGGCGGCGGATATGCCGTCACAGTCCCGCATGCCTTGAAAAAATCTGGAGCAGTCGAGCCGACCAAATTGAAAAGTGTCGTCTCAGATTTGATCCAAATCAGTCACCGTGTATGTGCCCACTTTAATAAATATCGGCACAGTGCGCAAATCGGCGTTGATTTTGCCATTGATAAAGCCGGAAGCCTCTCCATTATTGAGGTCAATTACGACTTTCCATCCCACGGGTTGTTTGCCAAGCTCAAAGACAAGACCTATTACCATACGATTAAAAGACTTCACTCTCAGTATAAAAACCGCGTGAAACGAAAACAGAGGAAGGCATAATCGCCCTCCTCTGTTCGCTTGAATCGTGTATTTGTCTTATTCGTGTGCCAATGTTCCTTTTGGCTCCAGCATGGAGGTGCAGTTCGGGCAACGTGTAGCCTTGATCGGAATAGCCGAAATGCAATGCGGGCACTCTTTCGTTGTCTCAGGTGCTTTCTCCACTTCTTGCTTGCGTTTGAAACGGTTGAGCTGCTTGATGACGATAAAAATCGAAAAGGCGATAATGACAAAATCAAGGACGGAATTGATGAACAACCCGTAGTTCAGCGTTGCAGCTTTAGCTAATTTTGCGTCAGCGATCGTCTTATAAGGAACTCCGCTCAAATTGATGAAGAGACCGGAGAAATCGACCTTGCCCAAAAGCATCCCAATCAATGGGGTAATGATGTCATTAACGAGGGAAGTAACAATTTTACCAAAAGCCCCACCAATCACGACACCGACAGCGAGATCCATCACATTTCCTTTTAACGCAAACTCTTTAAACTCTTTTAACACAATAACTACCTCCTAATTTCCTAATACATGTTTCAAAAAATGGCTGACAAAGCGCTCATGGTCAACCTTCAGGCACACGTCCACATTCGGCGGCTGCGCTGGATGCTCCCGTCTGTCTCCAATCGTACGGGCATCACTGGCTCCCCCGGACGTATCTACCGCAACATGCATCGGGACTGCCTTCACAAACGTCGGATCAATGACGACACCTACCGCCAATGGATCATGCAGACCGCAGCCGCGCAAATTACCCACTGTGGCGTAGGCATTCATGTACACCTCGCACATATCCGCGAAAACATGGCTCAAGCGTGTATCCTTCGTTCTCCATTCCTGCAAGTGCTCGCGGGTAAGCAGCGTTTGCATCGTCACATCCAGGCCTACCAGCGTCACTGGAATACCAGACTGGAAGACATACGCTGCCGCTTCCGGATCGGCGCAAATATTCGCCTCCGCTACAGGCGTGCGATTCCCCGGCACCGTTACAGCTCCTCCCATCACGACCACTCTTTTGACAAGGGATACGATTTCTGGAGCAGCCATAATCACCTGCGCCAGATTGGTCATGCTCCCGACGGTCACGAGTGTCAATTCGTGAGGATGTTCCTTTATCGCAGAGATGAGAAATTGTGTGGCACACTGTGGCTGAGCCGTTATTGATGGCTCAGGAAGGACGACATTGCCTAGCCCGTTTTCACCGTGGAACAGCCTTGCTTTTCCTGTGAGGTCGCGAACAATCGGCTTCGATGCCCCCTGATAGACAGGAATCGCAGAGGCATCAAGCAGCTCTAGCATCTGTAAGGTATTGCGTGTTGCTTCCTCCACCGTAATATTGCCAAAAGTCGTGGTAATCCCACACACTTCAAGAGCAGGCGAGTGAACGGCATAAGCAATCGCCAGCGCATCATCAATCCCGGTATCGACATCCAAAATGATTTTTTCCATGCGCTTATACCCCTCCCTGATCCAAAAAGGTTTGCAAAAAGCGCTCTGCCTCTGCCATCTCAACCGCAACGCATACAGACGTATCGGTTCCTACACTCGGTTTCGCCCGTAGATCGGCTAGAATAGCACCGCGTGACCATTCGCTTTTGCATTCGACTGAGAGCTTCATCTGCTCCATCCGCATCTTTTCTGGAGAGAGAGCTGCGAGCATCGCTACCCATGCATGGAGCGCACGAGCGGAAGCGGCGAATTGCATGTCTGACATCGTCGTTCTATCGATCAGGCCAACTGCTTGTGCGAGACTTCCCAGCATATGTACTTGCTCTTCCGTCAAACGAAACGAGCTGGTTGTATCTAATGGAACAAGCACCAGCGGCAAGCGGGCTGCCAAAACGAACGCAGCTGCTTCTGGATCACCATGCATGTTTGTTTCAGCAATGGCCGTAACGTCTCCTGGTACGCGTATGGCTCCACCCTGCACCACAATTCGCGTAAATTTACGCACCAACAGTGGATCACGCGTGACAGCCAAAGCTAGCGTCGTCAAACGGTCAAATGTCACGAGCGTCAAGTCACTTTCCTCATCCTGCGTGTTTTCTGCAAGGAGCCGTACACCTTCCGAGGTGGTCGTCTCTATCGTTCCCGAGAAAAGCGGTTGCTTGGCACCTGTAACGATTGGAATTTCATAGCCTGGCTGTGCAAAATCAATCAGCTTGCTAGCCAAGCTTGACTGCGTGTCTCTGCAAATGATTCCTGCCACTTGAACATCAGGCGACCGCAAAGCATACAGCAAGGCCAGCCCTTGTCCAAATCCACCGCAAAACTCGATGATCAATCGGTGTTTTTTTGCCACAATCTCATCTCCCGCTTCTCGCTATTGCCATTTGTCAAAACCGCTTTTCCTATGCTATCCAAATCAGCAGCAACCGTCAAATATCCAAATACTCATCTCTACCTTCTCTTCTCTTGCATCGAACTGATAACTATTTTACACTTATTCATAACTTCGACAAAAATCGCCATCACACAAGACTAATGCGCCAAGCCATGCAAAAGGAGTATAACGGTCATGCTTTCGTTGAACCACTCAACCATGGATGCTATTTCTCTCGTGAAAAACCTACTGATTCAAGCGATTGTACAGCACCAAACGAAGCCTTATCTTCCTGTATGGGGAGAACTATTTACAGCGTTGCGGGAAATCCAGAAAGCAGGCCAGCATTCACAGAAAAATATACACGTCTATTCCATTGAGCCGACAGGCGATCTTTGGTATTTGTACCGAGAGAATGTTTTTTCTGTCGATCTACCTGGGATGGGCATCACGATTTCTCTCACACAGGAGCAATTGATTGATGCCTTGCTAAAAGGAAGCTTTCAACCTACTCTATCGATAACAGAGCCGTTATGAGAAACGGCTTTTTTTCATGCATTTTGACAAAAAAAAAGCCCCAAGATCAAATCTTGGGAGAGAGTAGTACGTTGTATTCACGTGAATACGCTCATTTTATATCCAACTACTCACTCGTTCTAGCTGTATATTCAGGTATTTGTACCTAATATATCCTATGAGTAAAAATGCTGTCGAAAACGAACATTTGTACATTAGCAAAAAAAGAGGCGGCCCTTCTGCACAGATTGGGTGCCGCCATCCCGAACTTCCCCAAGTTCGTTCATATTGGAATTGTACTATGAAACAGTCCTATCGAAAAGTGTCAGGTTTTGTTTTCCTGTGAATTATTGCAAATCCCTGACGCCTGCTTAAGGCCATCAGGGATCATTCTATTTGCTATCGTTGTTGAGCACATCAGCAGCTCTAGGTCCAAAAATGATATACAAATAGACATATTGGCTGACGCTAACTCGAGGAAAGACGAACGCAACACTGGTCTTGCCCTCTTTTTGTCTGACAAAATAACGCAATTTGCTTGTTTTGATCCTTTTCACAATGCGTGTCGCTTCTCGCCATGGTACGGAAAATTGAACGCTTTTTTCCATCAGCACCAACACCTCTCACGGCTAGTATGCCCGGATTGGTAAAATTACACACTCACTCATACCGCAGTGCGTCAATTGGTTTGAGCTGTGCTGCTTTTCTCGCCGGATACACACCAAAAATGACACCAACCAATGTAGACGTCAAAAATGCATACATGATCGGCGACAGACTAATGGAGGTCGCCATCTGACCGAGCTTGCTAACCAATAACGCAGCCCCTACCCCTAAGGCAATACCAATCACCCCGCCAATCAGGCTAAGCGTAACCGCTTCGATCAAAAACTGGCGGAGAATATCTCCCCGCTTGGCTCCAATCGCCTTGCGAATCCCGATCTCCCTTGTCCGCTCCGTGACTGATACAAGCATAATGTTCATTACGCCGATCCCGCCAACAATCAGCGAGATAGCAGCAATGCCAGATAAGAGCGCGGTCATCGAGCTGGAGACTGACTGTGCTGTGCTTAAAATGTCTGATTGAGACGTAATGCGGAAATCATCGGCAGCTTGAGGCCGTAGCTTGTGATTGGCACGAAGGGCTTGCTGAATATCTTGTTGTGCCTTCTCCATCAAGTCCGACGATGCTGCCGAGACGTAGATCGAACCTACATTTTTATCTCCGGTCAACCTGTTCATCGCAGTGGTAATCGGAATGATGATCCGATCGTCGTTGTTTGTCATGCCTGAACTTCCCTGGCTCTGCAATACGCCGACGATCGTAAAGGGAATCCGGTTGATCTGAACGGTTTGCCCCACTGGATTCGCTCCTTTAAACAGGTTGCTGACCACCTCTGTCCCCACGACAGCCACGTTGTATTGCATCTTCACTTCAAAGTTGCTAAAGAAACGCCCTTGTCCTATTTCTACATTCCTCACCCGAGGGAAATCGGCTGACGTCCCCTCGAGCGTACTGGAATAGTTATTGCTTCCCCAGACAATCTGGCCCCGCGCATTGACGCTGGGAGCCACACCCGAAATGGACTCTTTTTGCATCAGGGTTTCTGCATCTGCCATCGTCAACGTATTCAGAGAGCCAGCCCCAAGGCTTACCCTGCCTTGTGTCGCCTGACCAGGTGAGACAATCAGCAGGTTGCTCCCTAAACCATTGATCTGTGATGTAACAGACGTGGAAGTCCCTTCTCCGATCGCCACCATCGCGATAACAGCAGCCACACCGATGATGATTCCCAGCATCGTGAGAACGGAGCGCAAGCCATTTGCCCTGATGCTGCGAAATGAAATGCGTACACATTCAATAAAGCTCATCTGCTCTACCCTCCATCGACACCCTCCTGCGATCCTCCACCACTTCATCCGCGATAATTTGCCCATCACGAAATCGGACGATCCTCTTGGCATACTCCGCAATATCAGGTTCATGTGTCACCAAAATAACCGTTTTGCCTGCATCGTTCAGCTTTTGAAAAATACCCATGATCTCTTCACTCGTCTTTGTGTCCAGCGCCCCTGTCGGCTCATCTGCCAGCAGGATGACGGGATCATTGACGAGAGCTCGCGCGATCGACACGCGTTGCTGCTGTCCACCTGACAGCTCATTGGGCTTGTTGTTCAATCGCTCTGCCAGCCCGACACTCGTTAATGCCCGGATGGCTTTTTCTCTTCGTTCCCGTGCAGGCGTGCCTCCATATAATAGAGGCAGCTCTACATTTTCAACTGCGGTTGTACGTGGCAACAGATTAAAATTTTGAAAAACAAAGCCGATTTTTTGATTGCGGATGACCGCCAATTCATCGTCATGTGCTTGTGATACAGGATAGCCGTCTAAAAAAAATTCTCCCGAGGTGGGCTTATCCAGACAGCCAATCACATTCATCATGGAAGACTTGCCTGAACCGGAGGGCCCCATGATGGCCACGAAATCCCCTTCCTCAATCGACAAGCTGACACCTCTGAGCGCATAAATCTCCTGATCTCCGATGACGTACTGTTTTCTCAGCTCTTCTATTTGAATGACCGGTTTCATCTGCCTACCGTCCCCTTATCTGGACGCCCATTCCGCCGAATCCCGGCATACCGCCGCCCATTCGAATTCCATTTTGACTCGTTCCAGATGAGGTCTGTGTATTCACGAGGATAACGACACGCTCTCCTTCGGTAAGCCCCTCCGTCACTTCTACCTGATCGGCAGTGAAGTACCCCATTTTGATCGGAACAAATCGATACGGCATATTCGCTCTGCCTTCTCTGCCTCCACTGCGGTTATTCGCTTGCTTCGCCTCAGCCTGATTCCCTTCCGCTCCTTCACCGGCTTGTTGTGCAGCATCTCTTAGCACATACACGCCATCTTTGCCATTTTGCGTTTGCAGCGCTTGCGCAGGTACCACAAGCACATTTTTATGGGTACCTCTTTCGATCGCGACGTTCATCGTCATCCCGATCTTCAATTTGTTATCCTGATTTGCCACAGACAAAAGCACATCGTAAGTGGTGACTCCAGCGTCGGTTTTCGCTTCTGGATAGATCAGCTTAACTTTTCCACGGAACGTCTCGTCCGCATAAGAACTAGTCGTAAAAGTCACAGGCAAGCCTTCCTGCACTTTTCCGATGTCACTCTGGCTAATCTGGGCCAATACCTCTAAGTCTCCGCTATTCGAATTATCCATGATAATGAAATCATTGCCGGGTATTTCGCCTACATTACCATTCACTTGGACGATCACTCCGTCCATCGGTGCTTTCAAGGTGACAGCCCTCCATGCCTTTTGTGCTTGTTGCAGCCCCGCTTTTGCCTGTTCCACAGCTGCTTTGGCCGATAATACTGTAGCGGCATCGGGTCCTTCCTTCGCTTCCTGCAACGCTTCTTGCGCTGTTTGATACGCAGCCAATGCCTGCTCTACCTTCACACTGGCCTGCCCTGTCGTCTGTCCGGCTGTCAAGACTGCCGAGTTGTAATCGCGCTGAGCTTGGTCCAACGAGGACTGGGCACTGTCGAATTCACTCTTGGCAATCGCACCTGCCGCAAACAATGCTTTCTGGGAAGTGTATGTCTTTTGGGCACTCTCCAGATTTGCCTTTGCCTTCTCCACGTCATTCGTCGCTTTTTTCCCGTCAATGTTTTGCTTTGCGAGCTCCCACTCGTTCTTGGTCTGATTGACGGTGGCTTGCAAAGAAGTGATTTCAGCAGGACTCTTCCGCTTTAGTGCCTCTTCTAGCTTGGCTTGTGCCGATAAAAGATTGGCTTCCGCATTGGTCACCTGGATTCTCGCTACGGAATCGTCCATCGTCGCCAGAACTTGCCCTGCCTTCACAGCATCACCCACGCCGACCTGAATGGTAGAGATCGCATCCTTGGCTTCTTCTGCATCAGAAAACGAGAGAGCCGAGCGCTTGGAAGCCTGGACAGTGCCTGATGCCTGCACGACTTCTGAGATGTCTCCCCTTTTTACCGTCTCCACTTGAAAAGCGGCCTGCGCCGTTTGTGAGGGAAAAAACGACTGGTAGCCGAATATTCCACCTGAAATGACCACGGCTCCGACAGCCAATATACCAACTATCCGTCTTTTCTTGTTGCTTCCTACCTTCGAAAACAACGTTCGCGTTTTCTCCATTTGTGTCACTCGTAGTCCTCCTACCGTCTACTTGATTGAAGACTTGTCTTTTTGGTTGCGATCACTATACGGAACGAATACGTCAGGGAAAAGTCAGATGAAGACACAAAAAAACGACCAGAGAACCAGGTCGTTTTAGGATCATGCCTATTTTATTTGCGCAAAATCAACGTGAAGGTGCTGCCTGACGCTGTACTCTCCGTCAGGGTCAACCTCCCCCCTAACGCTTGGGCAATCATTCTGCTAAAAGACAGACCAAGCCCCAGCCCACGGATGATGTGCTTCTTGTCCTCGCCTCGGTAGAATCGCTCAAAAATCAAAGACTGTTCTTCTAGCGGTACCCCACGTCCATTGTCCTTCACATCAATGCGAATCTCATCTGCTGTTGCAGATAGCGACACGAGAATCCGCCCCTCCGATTCCATCGCTTGTGCCGCATTGTTTAGGAGATTGTACATGATTTGCTGCACACGCAGTGGGTCGGTCTCTATCCAAATCGGATCAGAGGCATTTTCGATGTGCAAGCTTAGCTTCTCTTCTTCCTGCACAATTTCCCATTGGTGCGTAATTTCCCGGATCAGCTCTTGTATGTTTTGAGGTTGCCTGCGAATGCGAATGTCACCGACAGCAAAAGAGTTAAAATCGAGCAAATCCTCTACCATCTTTTGCAAACGTGCCGTTTCATTCGTACAAATATCCAAAAACTCCTTGGCTTCCTCACCGCTCACAACCTCTTCCCTCACGGCTTGTACCAGCCCACTGATGGACGTAACAGGTGTTTTGAGTTCATGCGTCACCCCTGCCAATAGCTCGGTACGCATCATTTCCAGCTGCTTCAGTCGTTCTGCCATTTCTTCAAAGGAATGGATCAGCTCATACACTTCTTGTTCGCGCTTGTTTTTATCCAATTGAATCTCGTAGTTCCCCAGCACGATTTGCTTGGCAGCGTCCGCCACATCCTTAATCGGCTGAGACAGCTTTTTCGTCAGCAAATAAATGACGAGCCATCCAAGTAAGCCGAGACCCAGAAGCATGATCGCGAGCAACTGGAATTCCGTCATGCTTCGAATCACCTGTTTTTGTGGGGTGAACAGCATGACCCAGCCAACCACTCGCTCATCAACCTTAATGCTTTCCTTCACGAAAAGCACTTCTTCGCCCCGCGCAAGCTCAAACCGTGACAGGCTGTCATCCGCTTCCACCAAATCAGGCGCGATGCGCTTCAGTTCCCCAGAAAAAGGACCTGGTACGCCAAATACTGGTTGCTTGTGTTCATCTAAAATCATCATAATAGGCTTGTAATTGACTCCGAGTGACTCCTGGCGACTGTCCACTATACGAAACAAGAACGGAGCCATTTTTACCTTGCCTTCCACATCAACGACCCGATCCGCTACTTCCGCCGCCATCAGTCTCATAAAATCAAGGCGTTTTTGAGTTTCGCTATAAGAAATCCAATAACTGGAGGCAATCCCGATCACGAAAAGGCCGATACACAAGATGATCAGGTATCGCGTCGTCCAATACCGAAATAAAGAGGTGCGTTTTTTATCACTCATATACACACAGCTTGTAGCCCAAGCCACGATAGGTACGGATTTCCCCTTCGGATGTCGGCCAATTCTCCAAGGATCGCCGGATGCGTTTGATCGCGAGGTCTACTGCGCGATCACTTCCTTCGTAATCCATCCCCCACACCTGCTCGATGAGCTGTTCTCTGGTGAATGTCTGGTTTTTGTACTGTGCCAAAAAAAGAAACAGGCACAAGTCCTTAGGCGTAAACGCCAGTTCGATGCCGTGCAGCATGACAGAATACGCCTTGAAGTCGACTTTCAGACTACCGAACTGCTTCACATGATCGCCTTCTATCAATTGTTTCGGGCGACGTAATACCGCATGTACGCGAGCGACCACTTCGTCGGCAATAAAGGGCTTGGTGATATAGTCATCGGCGCCTTTGTTCAAGCCCGCCAGCTTGTTATCGATTTGTCCCAACGCTGTCAGCATGATGACGGGACACGAGCTTTTCGCCCGAATATATTCGAGAATACTCCATCCGCTTCGTCCAGGCAGCATCACATCCAGCAAGACGAGCGCAGGATTGAGTGAATCAAACTTCCGCTCTGCTTCCTCGCCGTTAAATGCCTGTTCGACCTGAAAATTGTTTTTTTCCAAGTACGCCTTCAATACCCGAGAGATGGGTAACTCGTCTTCCACGATTAAGATGTTTTGCATGCTCGTACTCTCTCCCCTCTGCTCGGACTACTCTCCCCTTTAGCGTAGGACATGAATATGTCAAGCAGATGTCTGGAAGGAAGCATACTTTGTAAGTAAAATAAAGAGACCTGAATGCAAATAGGGAGGTTTTTCTCATGAAACGCTTAACCGCGGAAGAAAAAAACGGTTTGTATAAAGCCATCAGCAATCGTCGCGATATCCGTAGCTTTCGTCAAGACCCTGTCGCCCCAGAAAAGCTCGCCATGATCTTGGCTGCTGCCCACCATGCTCCTTCTGTCGGATTCATGCAGCCTTGGAATTTTGTCCTGGTAGAAGATGACGCAACCAAACAAGCTCTCGCAGAATGTGCGGATAAAGAACGCCGGGCGCTAGCCATCCACTACGAAGGTACGGGACGAGAGTCGACCTTTTTAGAGTTGAAAATTCAAGGGATCAAGGAAGCGCCTGTCACCATCTGTGTCACTTGTGATCCTACACGGGGCGGAGACCATGTACTTGGACGCAATTCCATCCCGGAAACAGATATCATGTCTGTCAGCTGTGCGATCCAAAACATGTGGCTGGCTGCCTACGCAGAAGATTTGGCGATGGGCTGGGTCAGTTTTTACAAGAAGGCCGACGTGCGTCGTATCCTAAACATACCGCCGCATATCGATCCAGTCGCATTGCTGTCGATCGGCTACACGGATCACTATCCGGAACGTCCACTCTTGGAGCTACACCAATGGAGACAACGCGAGGATCTGCAACAGTTGATTTATCGGGAGCAGTGGGGGAGCAAGGCGTAAGCCGCGACGAAAGACTAACAAAGAAAAAAGGTTCCCGTTTCGAGCATGGGAGCCTTTTTCTTTCAGGAAAGGAAAATGAAATGAAAGAGATTCTATTGAAATACCTAACTAGATTTACAATCCTTTCTGAAAAAGAACAACAGGCAATCGTTGAAGAAATCGTTACGGAGGAATATAAAAAAGGAACCATACTCCTTCGACAAGGAGATGTTCCCACGAAATGTTATTTTGTACTAAAGGGATGTGTCAGACAGTATTCGATAGATGAAATCAGGATCAGGAGCCATCCCAAAATTTCCGCTTGGAAAAGCACAGTGGATGTCTGGATATTGTGGAAGGTTGCGTTGGGATCTCCTTCTACGACAAGATTTCCATGAACAAAACCAAAAGAAAAAAAGGAAGCAAACACCATGATGAGAAGTGAAACACCAGCAATCAGAGCAGATTTTCTCTGAATCGATGGCTGATTGATTGAGATCGCCATAAGACCCCTCCTGTTTTGCATTGTTTCATTTTATTGTAGGAGGAAGGTTAGAGACGGTCATTGACTTAAATCAAGTCTGCATTTTTTCAAAAAAAAACCGCCTGATCAACAGGCAGCATAATAAAGGTAGAGGGGGTAGTACGTGATTCACGGTATCTTCCTGACGTGCCCGAGCACGAAGAAGGTTTCACAATTGACGTGACTCACGAACATGGAACTAGCAAAATGGGAAATTTCACCTGACGCCGAGTCCCTCCCTATGCCCGAATATACCTAACAAATCGATTTATATGCGTGGACGCGTTCGGTTTGTCGGAATGGCCGCTAGCGGATCATCTGGCCAATAATGCTTGGGATAACGCCCCTTCAAATCTTTTTTCACCTCAAAATACGCATGTGCCCAAAAGCTCGCCAAGTCCCGTGTCACTTGTACCGGACGATGAGCTGGTGAAAGCAAGTGCAATGTCAGTGGTACTCTGCCTCTGCCTATTCTCGGAGAGTCTTGCCAACCAAACAACTCCTGTAACCGGACCGAAAGCACCGGTGCCGCTGGATCACTGTAATCGACAGGAATTTTGGAACCGCTTGGGACGATCACATGAGTCGGAGCGTATTCGTCTAGTTGTCTGCGCTGCTCCCATGACAGCATACTCTCCAGCAACGTCGTCACTGTCAGCGACTGCAAGTCTTCCTTTCTTTTGAAACCATACACATGGGGAGCGAGCCATTCCTCCAAGGAAGTAAGCAGTGCCTCCTCTTCCACATTCGGCCAGTCTTCCTCCAGACGATGCATAAACAACAAACGCTCCCGATACTGTCTCGCCTGCCGATTCCACGGCAAAATCTCCAAGCCTTCTTCTTTTATTCCGTCCAAAAACGCGGTTAACACCTCATCTGTCGAAGCCTCCGCAGGTATATCCGCCAACAGGATCGCCCCCAGCCGTTTTTGCTTACGGCTGCGAACTGCCCCTGCTGTATGCTCCCACCATACGTTCATTCGTTCGGTAATCTGCATCGTACAATCATTCAACAGCTCGCTTTCTGCCACGCTAGCCGCCAGTAATATCCGACTGTCTGCGCCCTGGTCATCGAGTTCTGCTGCCACAATATACGGCGAAGCAATCAGTGGCTGCTGCACGGAAAAAGCTGCCCCACGCCCATTGCGAAGCAAATAACGTCCATCTGCCCTTCGCTGGGCAATCCGATCCGGGTACGCAAACGCCAGCAGTCTTCCTGTCGCTTCTGTACGAGTGGAAGTGTCACTAGGCTTGTTGTTTATCCATACCCGTTTGAAGTACGCCGCCTCTTTCCAAAGTCTTTTGCATGCTCCTACATCAATCGGAAGCTCCACTGCCCCACTCTGTTTGTTCGCTACCTGACGAAGCAGTTCAACACGCGTACGCATATCCGCATCTGCTGAAGCATGGCGCCCCCTCACAATATCGCGTTCTTCCAAGAGGACAGCGAGCTCGCAAGCCAATTCACCATGCCCCAGTTCATTCGCTTTCTGAATCATGTGGCCCAATCTCGGATGTACCCCCATCCCAGCGAGCACTCGTCCATGTGGTGTGATCTGCTTGCTCTCATCTAATGCGCCCAGTTGATGTAGCAGCTCTTGAGCCTGTGCCATCGCTGCCTTCGGCGGGGGATTCAGCCAATCCAACTCGTCCGACGACCCGACTCCCCATAGAGCCAGCTCCAAAGCGAGCACAGCCAGATCCGCTTCCATGATTTCAGGTGCCTGCTGTGGAATGAGCATGCGATCTTCTTGCTCTGTCCACAGTCGAAAGCAGACCCCTGGCGCAAGTCGTCCAGCCCTTCCTCGGCGTTGGTCAGCAGATGCTTTCGATACCTTTGCAGTCTCCAGTCTCGTCATCCCTGTTCGTGGAGAAAAGCGCGGGACCCGTTTTAATCCACTGTCAATCACGATGCGCACACCCTCGACCGTCAAGCTCGTCTCGGCAATCGTGGTAGCAAGGACAATTTTGCGCTCCCCTGTTTTCCCGGGCTGGATCGCCTTATCTTGTTCCTCCTGCGACAAATTTCCGTAAAGAGGCGCAATCCGTAAGTTCGTGCCCACACCGCTTTGTTCAAGCAACTCTTGCACGCGGTGAATTTCTTTGGCTCCCGGTAAAAAGACGAGCATATCTCCCTCTTCTTGTCTCAACGCTTGGAAGATCATCTGGACAACGACCTCTTCCAGACGCCCCTCCATCGGGGAAGTCAAAAAGTGCGTCTCCACTGGAAACATCCTGCCTTTACTATTGACAACGGGAGCATTCCCCAGCAAGGCTGACACGGGTTCGGCATCGAGCGTAGCGGACATCACGAGAATTCGCAGGTCTTCCCGAAACAAGCTTTGTGCCTGAAGACTAAGGGCCAGCCCTAAATCTGCGTGCAAATTCCGTTCGTGAAACTCGTCGAAAATAACAAGACCGACATCAGATAGCTCCGGATCATCCTGTAGCATTCTCGTTAAAATTCCTTCTGTAATCACTTCAATCCGTGTGTCTGGACCTACTCTTGATTCACGCTTGACCCGGTATCCGACCGTTTGTCCAACTGCCTCACCCAACAAGGCAGCCATGTAGGTAGCAGCTTGACGTGCGGCCAGTCGGCGTGGGACCAGCATGACAATTCGTCGATTTTGTAACCAAGCTTCTTCACGCAAGGCCAGTGGTACCCGCGTCGTCTTCCCCGCACCCGGAGCAGCGACCAACACTGCGTTTGTCTCTTTGCGCAGCGTGTTTACCAGCTCTGGCAATACTTCATTTATCGGCAATGCATTCATGTTTTCACCTCATACGAGCAATCATCCCTATTCATCATACACGATACAGAGATATAGGATGAGTGTCGATCGCAATCAGAAATGACTGAATACTCATTCAATAGTATAATGATTCCATTACTATGGGAGGTGTGCGGTATGATTCACATTCATCATCATGAAGACGTGGCATGTCTGGCAGGGATTGTTCGCGTAGGGGATTGGGAATCAGGAATTTATGTTTATGTGACGGATGGCATGCTGGTTGATACTGGCCCGAAAGTACTCGAGCAAGCTCTCGTTCACAGGCTTCAGGAAGCCTCGTTTGATTCGGTCGTACTGACGCACAGCCATGAAGACCATGTCGGTACCGCCTCGTGGATTGCCCAGCACAAGCAGGTCCCTCTTTTCATTCACGAAAAAGGAGTCGATATTTGCTCACAAAAAGCACAGTATCCTTTCTACCGTAAGCTTACTTGGGGGATTCGTGATCCGTTTGTGGCCCAACCTTTGGGTGACGTCCATCACTCTCGCTCTACGAAATGGAAGGTGCTTTATACCCCCGGCCATGCTCATGACCATATAGCTTTGCTGGACGAAAGGACCGGTCGCTTGTTCTGCGGCGATCTTTTTATGGGTGTGAAAACGAAGGTCATACTACGAGAAGAATCGATCCCCACCTTGATGAATTCCCTTCGTACGGTACTGGCTTGTGACTTCAAGTCGATCTTTTGCGCCCATTCCGGCTATCATCCAGACGGGAAAATACGCTTGCAACAAAAGCTGGGGCATTTGGAGAATCTGTCTGGGGAAATCCTGCATTTGCATAGCCAAGGGCTTTCTCCCCATGAAATAAACAAGCAACTGTTTCCTTCTAAACCACCAATCATCGCGGCTTCGTCTGGCGAGTTTGACTCGCTGCATATCGTCACATCTGTTCTTGCAGAGCGCATTCCATTTCCATCGCCGGATAGTATACTAGAAGGATAATCTTTACCATTTCATAGAAAAAAGAGAGGAGAACATATGAAAGTCATCACAGTGTTACTTGCACTCATTCTCGGATTATCTGGTATATATCCCGCAGTTTCTCATGCTGCACCGAAATTTAATGATGTCGATCCGAAGAAATACGGTTGGGCCATGAATTCGATCTCCTTCATGGTAGATAAGGGTGTGGTTAGTGGTTATCCTGACGGTCGCTTCCAACCTGACAGATTGGTCGACAAGGCAGAAATGACTGTCATGATTTATCGCCTGTTTGATCAATATAGACCGTACAAGGCTAACAAAAAAACAGATTACAGCAGCTATCACATCGAGAAATTTGCAGACGTGCCTAAAAATCACTGGGCGTACACAGAGATCAGCTCGATCGTCACAAGAGACTGGTGGAACGCTGTCCGCTATTCGTCCAATGGCTACTTTTTTTTCCCAGACACCAAACTAAATCGAATTGGTGCGGCGAACGTCCTGCCCGTCTTTATGTTAGAAAACCAAGACATTCCAGCGGCAGAGGTCTTACAAATCCTTTCTGGCATGCGGGATATTCCCATCGTCTTGAGTCAGTATTCGCTTGACCCAAACTCTCCTGAAGACTTTTTCCAGGAGGATGGTCGGTACAACGAAGATGGGAGAGACCAAACTAACATCCTGTATCCGCTTCTCTTTGGCCAAGATGGCGATGAAATCTTGTTTACGGATGACTACAGTGGAATCATTGGAACTAATCTCGCCCTTTTGCAAAAAACAGGGATCATGACTGCCTGGAACGGCAAGTTCGAGGGTGGAGAAATGCTGACTCGTGCAGAAGCTGTCACTATTTTGCACAGATTTTATAACTATTTGAAGCAAACAGGGACACTCCGCCAATACTCGAGCAAGTGAAAAACCTCCATCTTGGAGGTTTTTTTGCGAATCCTTATTCTTTGTCGATCGGATTGGTGATACCGTCCTTATACGGATCGAAGTAAATTTGTCCATTGGAGCTAATCACGGCGTAATTCACTTCCGCGACGCTCAAGCCTTTTTTGCCCACCTGTGAGAGTAGCCACTCGATGGTCAGGCTATGTTGGCGTAAATTGCTCTGGATGATTTGGCCATCCATGATTAATTCAATCGGGAATGCCTGCCTATTCCCCGTTTTCAGCTTTAAGTCTCCGCGTGTGACAGGCAGAAACTGCGGCTTTCGCAGGACCGATACCTCTCCATTCAACTCCAGCACAGCATATTGAACTTCTTCGATATTAAAAATGTTTCTCTCCCTCAGCTCTTGATTCAGCGTATCCAAAGACAGCTTCAGCTTGCGCATGTTATCTTCGAGAATTCTTCCATTCTGGATGATCACCGTCGGCTGGCCCGAAAACCATTTTCGCACTTTCGGCTTTTCAGAGAGAGGATCATGAGCGAATAGGCGATGCCACTAAAAGTGAGTAACACCACGATCATATGCGAGATTTTGATCATATTGTTAAAGGCAAGATTGGCTGTCAACGCCCCCAAAGTAATCGCCGCGACAAAGTCGTGATACGTCATTTGCGCGATCGTCTGCTTCCCCAGCATCCGTGTAATGATCATCATGATCGCAAAAGCCAGTACTACTCTCGCAACTATTTCCACAATTGACTCCATGCTCCACCCCGAGGATGACAAAATTTCCACTATATCCAAATTATAGCCATGTTTTTCAACAGAAAACCCATCCTGACTGTTTGCGCATACAGACTTTTCCTACAAATTCTTCTACAATAGAAAAAATCATACCTGTGGAAAGGAACGAACGAATATGGCAATCAAAAAGCTGGAGCATGTGGGTTTGATGGTAAAAGATTTGGAGGCATCCATTGCCTTTTACACCGAAGTGATTGGGATGGAGCTAAAAGGAAAGCTCGCTCATTCCAACGGAGTCATTACCCTCGCTTTTCTTGGATTTCCGGGGACAGAGACAGAGCTGGAGCTCATTCAAGGATATAGCGATTCACTGCCGGTAGAGGGCAAGGTCCACCACCTTGCGTTTTCTGTAGACAACCTCGAAGCTGAAATCGACCGTTTGAAGCAACTACATGTATCCTTTATCGATCAGGAAATAACCACACTACCAAACGGTTCGCGTTATATGTTCTTCAAAGGTCCGGATGGGGAGTGGCTGGAGCTGTTTGAAAGCACAAGAACGTAGAGGGAAAAGATTCGCCTTTTCCTTCTACGTTCCCTCTTCTTCTACTCTACTTTAATCTCTTTTCTACGTCCCATATACCACTGATAAAACCCTTCCGCCAACTCAATCGGCACATCTGTTACGCCTTTATGACTCACTGGTTTGGCGCGATTGACCGTTTTGATAGAAGCGAGACCTAACTGCTTTTGAAGAAGGTCTCTTTTGACGTTGACCTCAATAATCTTTTCTCGTTTGGAGACAAATAATGTTGTGGTTAAGCTCCCTGTTTGGAACTGGATGAAGTGATCATTCAAGGTGTATCGCGTGTTGTAGAATTCAATGACCTCGAAGACCAGAACGAACAGTGTCAACGCAATGGATATGATCCACCATGCTTGCTCCCATCCCCAAATATTCGGCTTGAAATAGGAAAGCGCACCTGTTCCTATCATCCAAATCCAGCATGATCTGACCAAGCGAACCCATAACGATTTGATTGGGAGACTCGTCATTTCTTCCGTCACTTCATACGCAGGCAATATTTCTGAGATCATCTCATACGCACGTTTTACCGGTAAAAATGGATAGAGTGAGCTGACATCCTGTTTATCTTTCTCCGAATCACTATCCCCGCCGACAACCGTCAGCTTGACTTCGGCGAGACCCAGCATGCGCTTTAACAAGGATTGCTTGATTTTAATCGCCTGCACTCTCTCTTTTGCGATCGAAAAAGCTGTTTCTTCGATAACTCCTTTGGCAATGTAAATTCGCTCATGATCCGACGATATCTCATATTTTCCGTAACGAATGTAAGTCGTGACCATACCGAATACGATGGATAGGACCAGAAGTCCAACGGCTGTCAGCGTAATCAATGTCCATGAGCTCGTAATAAGCGAATAAATACCTACTACCTGCTCCTCCACGTCGATATATTCGGTGAGTTTGAAATACGCCCATAGTAGTAACGTAATCATCCCGAGGAAGCTGAGAGAAGTGAAGGAAGCCTTGATAATCTCTTTTTTCGTTGGCGCAAAGTGAATGATTCGCTCAGGAGTGATGTACGGCGTACCGATTTCCTCCAAAGAGGTCGCGTCTCCTTCTTTCCCTTCTGCTTCAGGCTCTTTCTCTACTCGCACTGCCTGTTTCGTGTAAGCCTCCAGTCGATCCGCTTCGTTTAAAGAAATCACCGCGAATTCCACGGTAGAATCATCCCCAACCATCCCTGTCTCAAATCGAATGGAAGTCACCTTGAAAATCCGGTGCAGCAACGTCGTATGTCGATTGACGTTTTGGATTTTGGCAAAGGGGATCGTTTGCTTTGTCTTTGTAAAAATTCCTTGGTAAAGATGGAAAGCCGTATCATCCAGCCTATATTTGTACGAAAACCATTTCAAAACCAGATAGACCAGCATCCCTACTACATAGATGTAAAACACAATTCTCCCATACGAAATGAATGCGTTCGTCGAATCACGATTGAACACAAACAGAATCAACGCAGGAAAAAACAGATGCTTTACTTGGGTGATGAGATCAAAAAGGATATTTAGTAGATGGTATCGTTTTGCTTCCATCACTACTCCACTTCCTTTAATTTGGCGTAGTGTGCAATCTGTTCTCTTAATTGAGAAGCGACATCCCCCGGCAGTCCTGGAATTTCGTGCGAGGACCCCATTGTTTTTATCGAGATGGTGTACAATCCGTACTTTCGTAAAATCGGTCCTTGCTTCGTTGAAACTGCTTGGATTTTCGTCATAGGGACAAGGAAATGTCTCTCTGTGATCACCCCGAATTTCAATTGCAAGAAATCTTCGTCGATATCATACCGCCAGCTTTTATATAAAAAATACGGTTCGACAAAAGACCAAATCATCGCGATCACACCGATCACGAGCAATCCGTGCAAACTCCATCCGATCCATTCCTTCCAGGCAAAACGATCATCTAGATAATAAAGGACGGCCAAAATAACCAACCCGATCACTGCCGTAATCCCCTCAGTCATCAGTTGTACTTTGAACGCATCCTTGGACAAGCATTTTTGCGGTGCGCTAATTGGAGATGGCATATCATCACTCCTGTATGTTTATTACGCTCTCAATTCGCTCTTTAATTCATACGTAAAACAATCCGCCCGGTTTCTACGGACGATTCGTCAATTTTTCATACAGCAAACGAATACTCTTATGCCATTCGAATCATACTAAATGATGGAGAAAACGGCTTGTAAAAATTATCACATTATAATCATTATAAAAAACTTGACTTACTGAATCATTTATTAAATAATAATCATTGTAAATTATATTCAAGCATGCCTCGTTACGCATGTCCTGAATATGTACTATACAAAAAAACATATAAAGGAGCTAACACTATGTCACTCATCGGAACTGAAGTATTGCCTTTTAAAGCACAAGCATTCCAAAAAGGTAAATTCCTCGAAGTAACAGAAGCCAACTTCAAAGGTCAATGGAGCGTAGTTTGCTTCTACCCAGCAGACTTTACTTTCGTTTGCCCTACTGAACTCGAAGATCTGCAAAACCAATATGCAACTTTGAAAGAACTCGGTGTTGAAGTATACTCCGTTTCTACAGATACTCACTTCACTCATAAAGCATGGCACGCAAGCTCTGAAGCCATCGGTAAAGTAGAATACATCATGATCGGCGATCCTTCCCATGTTATCTCCCGCAACTTCGATGTATTGATCGAAGCTGAAGGTCTGGCAGATCGCGGTACATTCATCATCGACCCAGACGGTGTCGTTCAAGCTGTTGAGATTACTGCAGGTGGCATTGGCCGTGATGCAAGTGCTCTGATCAACAAAATCAAAGCAGCACAATATGTTCGCAACAATCCAGGTGAAGTTTGCCCAGCAAAATGGCAAGAAGGTGGCAAAACATTGAAACCAAGCCTTGATCTCGTAGGCAAAATTTAAGGTGTGATATAAAATGGCCCTTGACCAAGAAATCAAAGCGCAACTAGAACAATATCTCGAGCTCTTGGAAGGCGATATTGTACTCAAAGTCAGTGCAGGCACCGATGAGGCATCTTCTGAGATGCTTGCACTGATTGATGAGTTAGCCAGCATGTCTTTGAAGATCAGTGTGGAGAAAGCAGCATTAACTCGCACACCTAGCTTTAGCGTAAACCGTGTCGGTGAAGATACTGGCGTCGTTTTTGCTGGTACTCCACTTGGTCACGAATTTACTTCCTTGGTATTGGCTCTCTTGCAAGTTAGCGGAAGAGCTCCAAAGGTCGAGCAAAGTGTCATTGATCAAATCAAAGAACTTCGTGGTGAATATAAGTTCGAATCTTACATCAGCTTGAGTTGCCACAATTGTCCAGATGTTGTCCAAGCTCTGAACTTGATGAGTATCTTCAATCCTGGTATTACTCATACAATGATTGACGGTGCCGTATTCACGGACGAGGTAGAGAGCAAAAACGTGATGGCTGTGCCGAGCGTTTACCTCAATGGTGAATTTTTCGAAAGCGGTCGTATGACTGTGGAAGAAATTCTTGCCAAGCTGGGTTCTGCTCCAGACGCATCTGAGTTTGACAATAAAGACCCTTATGATGTGCTTGTTGTGGGCGGTGGCCCAGCAGGTGCAAGTGCGGCGATCTATGCAGCACGCAAAGGGATTCGTACTGGCCTCGTTGCTGAACGCCTTGGCGGTCAAGTCAATGACACATTGGGCATTGAGAACTTCATCAGTGTGAAATACATTGAAGGTCCTCAGCTCGCAGCCAACTTGGAGAAACAAGTAAAAGAGTATGGCATTGATGTCATGAAGCTGCAACGTGCCAAGCGTTTAGAGAAGAAGGATCTGATCGAAATTGAACTTGAAAACGGCGCTGTTCTGAAGAGTAAGACAGTCATCTTGTCGACAGGTGCTCGTTGGCGGAATTTGGGTGTACCAGGTGAAGCAGAGTTCAAGAACAAGGGTGTAGCGTATTGCCCTCACTGCGACGGTCCTTTGTTCATAGGCAAAGATGTCGCAGTTGTTGGCGGCGGTAATTCAGGTGTGGAAGCAGCGATTGATCTCGCAGGTATTGTGAAGCATGTAACCGTTCTGGAATTCTCGCCAGAGCTGAAAGCTGACGCGGTATTGCAAGATCGTCTCTACAGTCTGCCGAATGTCACTGTACTCAAAAACGTTCAAACCAAAGAAATTACGGGTACGGATAAAGTAAACGGTATTTCTTACCTCGAACGTGAGACAGGTGAAACCAAGCACATTGAATTACAAGGTGTGTTTGTACAGATCGGTCTGGTACCAAATACAGATTGGTTGGGCGACACGATTGAGCGCACTCGCTTTGGTGAAATCGTGGTAGACAGCCATGGTTCTACAAACATCCCTGGTGTTTTTGCTGCCGGTGATTGCACGAACAGTGCTTATAAACAGATCATCATTTCGATGGGATCTGGTGCTACTGCGGCTTTGGGAGCTTTTGATTATCTCATCCGCAACTAAAAACAAAGCCACTCCTTATAAAGGGAGTGGCTTTGTTCATTTATTCGGTTATTGGGAACCCACGTTGATAAACGGAGTAGCTCCACCTGTTACATTCGGCAGCTTTCCATCCCATTTGCGGATCGCTTCGAGTTGCGCCTCAATCTGTCTGAGCTGAATCAGCTCTGGCGTAACCTCTTGCTTTTGCAGACGCAGAGCTTGTGCCTGTGCTTCTGCTCTCGTGATTTCCTGCTCTTTCTCGATCTTGATCCGCTCCAGGTCCAGCTTAGATTTGAGTGCTTGCTGCTCAGCCACCTGCTTGGATTCAATGGCGCGGTTGAATTCATCACTGAAAGTAAACTCGCGAATATTGATTTCGTCGAGGATGATGTTATAGTTAGCCAGCTTTTTATGCAGGACTTCTTTTACCTTTTGGCTGACCTCGGAACGTTTGGATACCAGTTCCTCTGCTGTGTATTGAGCGGTCACGGCTTTAAATGATTCGGCAATGGCAGGATCAACAATTCGGCTATTGTACTCTAATCCCACTTGCTGATACAGCTTATTGACATTTTCTGCATCCAAATGATGGTTAACGGCAATCGTCGTAGATACGGTTTGCAGGTCACGTGAAGCAGAAGTCTGGCTCATTTCTGATTTTTGCACTCGCACTTCCATCGGCACCACGGTTTGGATGAACGGAATTTTAAAATGCATGCCCTCTTGCAGCACTTTTGGCTGTACCGCTCCCAGTTGCAGTACAACTCCACTATGCCCTGCGGAAATAATCGTAAAAGATTGCGTGCCAAGTAAGACCAACACGACCAGTATCACAATCGTTGCGATTAGCTTTCCTCCAGCTTGAAAGGGACTCATTTTTACAACATTTTTGTCGCTCATACTCGTCCTCCCTCTATCTATACATGCTCATTCATTTATACGAGGGAGTGGGCTATAAGTTTCAAGAAATTTATGAAAAATACATGTCATGAGCGCTATGCTTTCGATGCTTCTAAAAGAACGCGTGCCATACGCTCTGCCTCGATTTTGCATAGCTCAAATTCGACTTCACCAGATACATGCGAAATCAATTGGATGACTTCCTCACACCCGTGATCGCATATTAAAAACTGTCCCCACCGCACTTCCGAACGTGGTACCTTGCGGGCGGAAAAGCCGCTCTGAAAACCTCCAAGACTCATTTTTTCTCATCCCCTATCCGAAAAACAAATCTACGCATCCCTCTCATCTTACCCTTTCTTTCGCAATCAAGGAAAAGATGTTTATTGAAGGAACTCCCCTTTCTCACTACTATAGAATCAAGAAGGGAGATGATTCATATGCTAGACCCTTATGTACGAAGAGCCGAATGCGGCTCTGAGCAAAGAGTTCCGCTTTCTCTTGGTTCAGAGCCTTTCCACATATTGAGTTGAGGATCTCTTTGCTCATCTATATACGCACATCACGCTATATAGACAGGAGCAAAGCACATGAAATACAAAAATGCACAAGACCTATTGCCAGACGATCTGCTGCGGCAAATTCAGCATTATGTACAAGGAAGTTATTTGTACATCCCGATCCACCACGAAAACAAACGACAATGGGGCGCCTCTACAGACACAAAGCAGTGGCTAAACGAGCGCAATCAAGCGATTTGGCAGGCATTTCACGAAGGGGCTTCTGTCAAAATGCTCGCCCGGAAACATTACTTGACCGAACACAGTATTCGGCGCATTATTCGTGGACATAAATGAGACAGAGAAAAGGTCGACCGTGTGTCTGTTTCCCAATTGCGTTACACTCCTTTGTAAGATCAGTCAGTCAGGAGGAACAACGTATGAACCAGATTCACTTTCTCGACATTTCGTTTATGTACAATGGTTCTCCACAGATCATTACCCCTGTGCTGCTGCAGGATGAGCATGAAATGATCCTTGTGGACTGTGGTTATCCAGACTTTTTGCCACTGCTTCAGGAGGCTGCACACAAGCAACAGCTTACGCTCGACGACCTTACGAAGGTCATTGTGACGCATCACGATATGGATCACATCGGTTCTTTGGCAGCATTAAAACGAGCCTATCCGCACCTCGAAATCATCGCCTACGAATGCGAAGCACCGTATATCGCCGGACAAAAAACTTCTTTGCGATTGGAGCAGGCGCAAGCGACACTGGATCATCTGTCGTCTGGTGAAAAGCAGCACGCTAAGGAATTTATTCGCTTTTTGCAGTCCATCGAGCCCACTGAGATTGATCGAACCGTAACGAATCACGAACGTCTACCTTGGTGTGGCGGCATCAAGATCATTCACACACCTGGACATATGCCGGGACATATTTCGTTGTATTTGATCGCAAGCAAAACGCTGATTGCCGGAGATGCTGTTGTGATCGAAAACGGTAGACTCAAAATCGCCAATCCGTCCTATACGCTGGATATGCAGGAAGCGATTCGCTCTGTCTACCACTTACTCGAATATGACATCGAGCAGTTGATTTGCTATCACGGTGGATCGTTTCAAGGGGACGTCAAGCAAGCGCTGCGGGAACTACTCCAAGCCTACGACCCGACCCAGGAGGTTTTGAACGGATGAAACAGAACAAATACGATGAGCAAGGCTTTTTCACCACATACAGTCAAATGGCTCGTTCGATTGAGGGACTGAACGCCGCGGGAGAATGGCACGCGTTTCGGGAGCTACTGCCTTCCCTTCGCGAGAAAAAGGTCCTCGATCTTGGCTGTGGCTTCGGCTGGCACTGCCGATATGCGCGTGAGCAACAGGCCCGCTCCGTTGTGGGTGTGGACCTTTCCGAAAAAATGCTGGCTCGTGCCAGAGAGACGACAACTGATCCCGCCATCGAGTATCTGCGTCTTCCGATTGAAGACATCGATTTTGCTCCAGAGGCATTCGACGTCATCATCAGCTCCTTGGCCATCCATTATGTGGAGCGCTTTGACTTGCTTTGCCAGCGTGTTTATCACTGTCTTGCTCCTGGAGGTTCCTTCGTTTTCTCCGTGGAGCATCCCGTCTTCACTGCTCTAGCTGAACAGGACTGGCATTACGGACCCGGGGGCGAACGAATACACTGGCCAGTGGACAACTATCAGCAGGAAGGCATCCGGCAAACCACCTTTCTGGATCATGAAGTCGTCAAGTACCACCGAACGTTTTCGAGCTATATGAACGATCTCCTTGCTGCCGAATTTCACCTAACAAAAGTCGCTGAACCTGGCCCTCCTGAAGAAATGCTGGATATACCCGGGATGCGAGACGAACTCCGTCGGCCGATCTTCTTATTGATCGCCGCCAGCAAACGAGCATCCTAACCGATAAAAAAGCACCCCGTCCTCCACGTCATTTCCGTGTTTGGACGGGGTGCTCTGTTATTCCCCAGCAGCCTCTAGATTTTTAAACTGGTTGTAAAACAATTGATAATAGGTACCTTTTTGCAGGATGAGTTCATCGTGACTGCCTTTTTCCACGATCTCTCCCCGATCCACGACCATAATCGTGTCGGCATCCCGAATTGTACCCAGCCTATGCGCAATCACAAAGCTCGTACGTCCCTCCATAATGGTGAGGAGCGCATCTTGGATATTCAGCTCTGTCCGTGTGTCAATGCTGCTAGTCGCCTCGTCGAGTATGAGCAGCGACGGCTTGGCGAGTATAACGCGGGCAATCGCCAAAAGCTGGCGTTGTCCCTGACTCAGGTTGCCCCCATTTTCCGTCAGCATCGTATCATAACGCATCGGCAGCCGATTGATGAACACGTCCGCATTCGCCATTTTCGCAGCGGCGACTACCTCCGTATCTGTCGCATCGGGCTTGCCGTACATAATATTTTCCTTGATAGTACCCGAAAACAAGTACGTATCCTGCAAAACAAAGCCAAAGCTGCGCCGCAAGCTGTCCCGCGAATACTCCCGAATGTCTTTTCCATCCAAATAAATCGTACCTGAGGTCACATCGTAAAACCGCGTGAGCAAATTCACGATGGTGGTCTTGCCTGCACCCGTCGGACCGACTAACGCGATGGTACTCCCTGCCTGTGCCTCGAAGCTAATATTTTTCAAAATCGGTTGATCCGGACGATAGCCAAAGCTGACCTGATCAAACACGACGTGACCCTTGGGCTGTGCAAGCACAGTGGCACCCGGAGAATCCAATGGCTCCTCTTGTTCATCCAATACCTCAAACACCCGCTCCGCCCCAGCAACACCGGATTGAAGCACATTGAAAATGTTCGCGAGGTCGTTCAGCGGGCGGACAAACTGTCGGGAATAGCTGAGAAAGCTCGCAATCACACCTACTGTGATCAGTCCTTTTACAGCGAGTACACCTCCGACGATCGCTACCATGGCAAAGCCGAGGTTGTTAATCACGTTCATGATCGGCATGAGAAAGCCCGTCCATACCTGTGCCTTCATCCCGACCTTGCAGAGCCGGTCATTGATCGTCGTAAAGTCCTCAATAGCTTTTTGCTCATAATTGAAGGCCTGCACCACCTGAATGCCTGAAATCGTCTCTTCAATGTGCCCATTCAGCTTGCCCAGCTCCATATGCTGATTTTTGAACAGTACACTCGTTCGTTTGGCAATCGTTCGTGTGAGCAGAAACACAAGTGGCACCGTGATCAGGCATGCGAGTGTCAGGATCGGAGACAAGACGAGCATCATCACCAGAGAACCGAGTAGTACGATCCCTCCTGACATCAACTGCGTTGTGGATTGAGAGATGGAGTTGCTGACGTTGTCGATATCATTCGTGAGCCTGCTCATTAACTCCCCGTGCGTGCGAGCGTCGAAATAAGCAATCGGCAGCTTTTGCAGCTTGTCAAAAAGGGCTTGCCTCAGATTCGTGACGATCCGTTGCGAGATGCCTGCCATCAACCAGCTTTGCAAAAACGTCAGTGCCCCATCCAAGATGTAGGAGCCGAGCAAGGCAAGAATGAAGATAGACAAAAAGCTAAGAGCTTCCTCGCCACCTGTCATCGTATCAATCGACTTTCCGATCAAATAAGGTGCAGACAGCATGAGTAGTGCATCGACAAATACTATGCCGAATACAATCGGCAGCAGCTTCTTTTCTTTGCCAAAAGCTTGCCAGAGCCTTTTTAGCGTAGCCGAAAAATTCTTGGGCTTACTCACTGGACCTCTGGCAGCACCATGTCCAAAGCCTCGTCCAGGTCTCGGTGAAAAGACAGGTTGTTGTTTCTGTTGACTCACCTTACTTCACCTCCCGACCGATTTGTGACTGAAAGATTTCCTGATAGACCTGACAAGATGTCATCAACTCGTCATGCGTACCGATGCCAGCGACTTCCCCATTGTCGAGCACGATGATTTTATCCGCATCCATGACAGACGTGATCCGCTGTGCGATCAAGATGCAGGTGAGGCCAGCCGCATAGGCTCGAAGTGCATCCTTAATCTTCCCTTCTGTCGCCACATCTACCGCACTTGTACTGTCGTCGAGAATGAGGATATCCGGCTTTTTCACCAATGCTCTGGCTATGGAAATACGCTGCTTCTGTCCTCCAGAGAAGTTGACTCCTCCCTGCCCTACGCGTGTCTCATAGCCTTCAGGAGTGGTGGAGATGAAATCGTGAGCCTGCGCCATACGTGCCGCTTGCTCGACCTCCTCGCGGGTCGCCTCTGCCTTGCCCCAACGAATGTTTTCCATCACCGTGCCTGTAAATAGCATTGTTTTTTGCGGTACGATCGCCATTTTTTCACGTAATCGCTTGGGTTCGATGTCTCGTACATCCATGCCATCTACCCGAATCGTCCCTTCTGTTACATCGTAAAACCGCGGGATCAAGCTGACCAGACTGCTTTTTCCCGAGCCTGTCGAGCCGATAATCCCCACTGTCTCTCCTGGCAGACAAGTAAACGAAATCTGCTTGAGTACCGGCTGTCCGCTCCCACCGTCATACGAGAAGCTAACCTGCTCGAAGTCGATGCGTCCCCTTTTGCCTGGAAACTCGTGAGGTTGTTCCTCTTTCCAGCTCATTTGGTTTTCTTCAGCAAATACTTCTCCGATGCGTCCCGCTGATGCTTTGGCCCGCACAAACATGTTAAATACTAAGGAAATCATCATGAGTGAAAACAGAATTTGCGTCATGTAGTTCGTAAACGCGATGATATGTCCGACTTCGATGCTTCCTTGTTTAACGCCAACCCCCCCAAGCCAGAGGACCGCGACAATTCCGAGGTTCATCGTCAGCATGATCGCGGGACTGAAGATGGACATCACTCGCGTAGCCGAGACTGATTTGGATTGCAGCTCTTCGTTTGCCCGTGTAAATTTGCCACGTTCAAAATCAAAACGATTGAATGCCTTAACGACTCGTACGCCAGATAAATACTCACGCATCGTACTATTCACCCGGTCAAGTGCTTGTTGCACCTTCAGAAAAAAAGGAAAACCAATTTTCATATTCAAGAAAATAAACAATCCCACAATAGGTACGACAATTGCGAGAGTCACAGCCAAATCTACGTTCAATTGAGTTGCCATAAACAACCCGCCAATGCACATCAACGGCGCTTTGACGAATATTCGCATCATGCCGTTTACAAACATCTGCACTTGATTGACGTCATTGGTCAGACGTGTCACGAGCGAGGCTCTGTCGAACTTGTTCAAGTTTTCAAAGGATAAGGACTGCACTTTTGAAAACAAATCTGCGCGCAGCTGCGCACCAAAGTTTTGCGAAACGTATGTGGCCAGCACATTGCGGATTGATGCCGCAACTGCCCCCAACGCGGTTACGAGCAGCATCAGCCCGCCTGTCTTGAGCACGTAATCCAAATCCCGGTTTGCTACACCCGCATCGATAATGTGCGACAGGATTGTCGGCTGCAAAAGATCACATACCGCCTCCAAAGCTAAGAAAAACATGGAAATCCCGGCGACTACGCCGTATTTTTTTATGTATGTTAAGTAGAAGCGCATCCGTTCACCCCATATGTGTTATTACGTACAAGATAACGCTTAGCTAGCGAAATGTCACGAGAGATTGTCAAAAGGAAAGTGTGGGGCTTACCATACGATGTGCCAGTATTGACAAAAAAGGGCAAAAAGCTGGAATCACCATTTCGATCCCATGCTTTTTGCCCTCAGTTCGTTTTCTACGTCTTTTATTCCTGTGGAACAGCGCCTTGATCCATATACAAGAACTCCCACAGATGACCGTCCAAATCTTGAAAGCTCCAGCTGTACATGAAGCCGTGGTCAATCGGATCTTTCGATGGAGTTGCCCCCGCGTTTAATGCTTTATTTACGATCTCATCGACTTGCTCTCTGCTGTCCGCCGACAACGCGACAATCACCTCGGTGCTTCTCGTTGCATCTGTCAGTTCTTTTTTCGTAAACGTTTGGAAAAACTCTTCGACGAGCAGCATGGCAAAAATGTTTTCGCTGATCACTAGGCATGCTGCATTTTGATCTGTAAATTGCGGGTTGAATTCATAGCCGATTGCTGTAAAGAAGTCGATCGATTTGTTGAGGTCCTTGACCGGTAAATTGACGAAAATCTGTTTGGATTGCAAAGCCATGTGTGATTCCTCCTCGGGTTTGTTTTTCCTTGATGTCTATATCCTAGCATTTCTGATTGCCCGAGGCTTCTTATGGATTGCTATTTTGCCAAGAAGGTATGTGGTTTTCCGATCGAGTTCCTATGACGATGGACACTCAGAATGAGACCGAGGATAGCAAAATTGATCAAAGCAAAACCTATAAGACTATAGCTTAGAAAAGGAATCACAAGGTCACTTATAGTTGGCAGCATTCCTACTGACATTAGCAGTGGCCAAAAGAAGTGCAAGGAGAATATAGGAACGATACTGACAATGAGATGCTTTCCATAAGGCTCGTCCACTTCCTTGATAACCCGCGCCAGTCTCATCATAAACAAGGCAACGACTAACGAGATCAAGAGTCCCCCAAACCAGCCATAACTTTGGATTAAATACGCGAACTTGAATGCTGTGTCTATTCGAGGCATTTGCGATGGAGCACCGAAACCATGGCCCCAAAAACCAGCGGAGCGAATCGTTTCCATCGTTAGGAGATACATGTAACCGCCGCCTTGTGGATCTTTCGTGGGTTGCATCCAATCCAAAATTCTTTCAAAAGTGTAATTATCCAGAAGCCAAGCACCGATAAAAGCACCAACAGACGCGATGAATAGGAGGAGCTTTTCTTTCCGCACTGTCTTCGTGTACATCAAAAGTACAAGGAAACCAAATATGTAAAGCTTGAGATGCAAATACGATTGCGTCATCAGTAAGAGAATAGCGGGAAGTAAAACAAACACCATCAGCTTGGAGGCTGTGCTCCGGAAACGCCACGTCCTGGTAAGGAGCATGCCTGCAATGCTTATTAGAAACAGATACATGGAAATCGGTCCAAAGGGGATGTTTCTGAAATGGCTAGTATCCGAGATTAAATTTCCATGCACGTAATATTCGTACCAAATCAAAAAAAGTAACATACCTACAGGCAACACGTACAAATGAAACGAATACTGCAACAGCTTGCGATAGTCTGTAAAAGCAATCGTGAGCATTAGCCCGACACCCATTAACGAAGAGAGCCAATACCTGTCCACCTTTTCCGTAAAGTAATTGACCGGAGTTCCATACATCGTAAACAGACCAACGACAAGGAAGCCGAGCACATACGCTAAAAGCCTCCACTCCACTTTCGGCTTATAAATCCGATGCAGTTGCTTCCCTACCGCAGCAGAATCTCCCATTTGCAAAATGGCTTGCCTTACTGCTTCTTCCTCTTCCACGCCATCGTCCATCTGCTCATCCATCAAATCTAGCAGGTGACTTTCCATCTCATCCCGAATTCTGCGATGCATTTCCGTTGCCCGCACATGGCGACATACTTGATCGAGATAGTCTGCAATCAATGGATGTGTATTCGTCTGCTTCATGCTCTTCCCTCTCCCAGCACCCGATCAATCCCATCGCGGAACGTATGCCACTCGAGCTTTTTCTCCTTCAATTGCCCACGACCTTCTGCCGTAATCCGATAGTATTTACGCTTCCTCCCATCCTTCTCATCCCAATACGCTTCCACATAACGCTCCGCTTCGAGCGCATGCAGGATCGGATACAACGTCCCTTCTTTCAGCGTAAACAGACCATTTGACTCCTTCTCGATGGCTTTCGCGATCTCGTACCCGTACATTTCCTTTCGATCCAGCATCGTCAAGATCAGGATAACGGTACTGCCCTTCAAAAGCTCCTTATTGATTTTCATAGTGCCTCCCGATTTAACCGCAGATACCTAGATAAACAATACATCATAAATCTATGCATGTAATTCTATCATCCAAATCTTGTAAGATCAACACATGTGTAACATTCAGCTTTCGAAGTGATTCTATCTATGAAAAAGACCAACTACGTCAACATTCTGTTAGCTCTAAGCCTTACTCTATCAATCGTTCCTTCTGTCGCACATACCGAAAATGCCATCCGTTCAGACAGACCGGAAACGACAGTACTCAAGTACGTTCCGACAGAAAAAGAGATTCAGGTACCACTGGACTAACGGAACCATTTTTCGTACCATTTGCAGGGTCGAGTCCGAATGATCCCTATTACAAAGAGTTCAAGCAGAAATGGTTCCCTCATTTTGCCCTTGTTTCTCCTACCGGGAAAGTAATCGATCAGCAGGAAGCGTTATTATATCCAGGCTACATCAGTCCATTGCAAGACGGGTACGGCTTTTTTCATATTATTACCCACTTTGGTAACAGCTCGTTTATTATTTTCGATCAACAAGGCAACACACAGGAAGTAACCACCTATAACGATTACTTCACGCAAATAGACGGAGAGTGGTTTTTGTATTCTCCCACAAGCTATACCTCTTATCTGTACAATGCTCGTACGAAAACATCCAAGCAGATCACGGATGAGGAACTATTCACGATCCCAAGTGAGTTTACGGGAGCTACAACTTTCGATATTCATCACTACCCTTTTGTCAAACGTAACGTAAAGGATGGCATGGTTTTATCCTACAAATTCGGTTTAAAAGATATGAATGGCAAAATACACGCGAAGCCTTTCTTTGATGAGTACATGGGATACAGCGAAGGATTGCATCGCGTGAAAATAAATGGCATGACCCACTTTATTACGCACGAAGGAAAAGTCGTGCTGAAGCCTTCACGAAATTACAAGGTGGAATCCAACATCCATTCGGGAGTTTTTATCATTTCCGGGAAAAAGGACAACGAGGAATTTTACTTATTGATGAATAAAAAAGGAACATTCGCTTCGAAAAAGTATGCCTTTCTGAAAGAGACGAGTGACGGACAGTTTATTGCGGTGTCGAAAACAAAGGACGGGTATTCCTTCCTGAAAATCAATGCGATGGACAAACCGACCACGACTCTTCCTTACAAGCTGGATAAACCAGAACAGCTCAAGCAATTGCAACAGACTGGCAAGCTCTTTCATACAGACACACAAATCGTTGCAGACGTGGCGAACAAGCAACCATTCCCGTTTCCGCACAAGCTACTCACGCCTCCTAGAAAGGAAACCGTTTCTATGGAATATACGGTAGGTGGCAAGAAATATATCGGTACGTTTACACATGATGGGACGAAGGTATATGCCAGAGAGCTGAAATAGCTTCTGGATTAGCTCTGTTCCTTATTTCACTAGACGAAGGGACGTTGTTTCATGAATCCTACCATTCTCACCCGCGAGGAAACACACGTAATTGGTTTCACTTTTACGGCGAATGTGACAGAAGACTTGGGAAAAAAGCTCTCCGCTACTACAACTCAAGCTTTGCGAGCTAGAAAAAGCGAGATTCACAATCAGGTTGGTGAGGGCGAATATCTGGTCCAAATCTATCATGACAAAGATGACTTAGATGCGGCAGTAGATCCTTTTACCACCCTAATTGGCGTCGAAGTTTCCAGCCTCGCCGATATTCCTGAAGGGATGATCAGTCACACGATTCCTGCGGGGACATTTGCAAAAGTAACCCACAAGGGACCTGAGACAAACTTGGGTGAGACGTATGGTTTTCTTTACGGGTCCTGGCTCTGCGAATCGGAATATGATTATGCCGGATTTGATTTTGAGTATTGGGACGAGCGTTACAAGCCAGAGCAGGAAGACAACGAGATTGATATTTATGTTCCGCTCTTCAAATAAGAGACATAGCCAAAAACCAGGGAATCCTCTCCCTGGTTTTTCTGTTGCCACGATGTTATTAACTACGAACCCACTCCCCTGTCAGCGCATCCACCATATAGAGCGGTGTGTCGTGATAATAAATATGATAGACGAGACGCGGTTCTAATTTTCCTGTTGTTGGATTCTCCATCAGCTTGTAGACCAATCGGAGCGGACGATGGGTGACGTATACGCTGGTCGCGTCTTCCCGTGACATTGCCTTGCTTTTGTCAGGAAGCGGCTTAGACTCCTCGGCATACGGGGGAATGATTCCGATCACCTGTTTCCTGTCCACATCAAAATGAACCGTATAGCCCCCCATAATCGGGACTCCCTGATGGGACTTAAAGAATTGATAGGTTTCGATGTTGCCTTTTCTCGTGGCAGGACCAAGTAGCAGTTCTTTGGTGTCTAACGGAAGGTACTTCTGAAACTGCTTAGCTGCTTCTTGAACATTTTCTAGCTTCGGATGAGGGAGCTTCTCCTCTTTCTCATGGATATTCCCATACCGATAGTCGAGAATATCGCCTGTTTCTGTCACCACGGTCAGTTCCATTTTCTGTTTGGTTCGCGTCTCTATTTTGTACGTATGTACGCCCGAGCCTTGATGAACCACGAAGGAAAACGGAGGCTCGAATCCCCACTCCCGAAAAAGTCTATCTGCTTCTTTGATGTCAGGAGCTACCAGCTTTATTCCTCCCGGTTTCACTAGAATTGGCGACATTTCTACGAGACTGTAATCGGGATGATAGCGTTCTGTGGAGTAAATTTCTCCTGTGATGGCATCGATATCACCTGAAAATGGAAACTCGTATTGTAATCTCCCTTCTCCCTCTGAATAGAGAAGCCGGGCACTTTGCCCAAAAATTTCCTCAGCCTGCTTCACTGGCATTGCCCTTTTAGGATCAGGAAAGACCATCCCTGTCGTATCGTTTGTCTGTACCACTTTTTTATGATGCCTACCCGCCTTGTCTATTGTAAACGTGTATTGGTCGTCAAGAACCGGAATGTTGTTAACCGTCTTGTTCATCACGACATGACCTGTTTCTGTATTGGACAGCGTGCCGTTTACCGCATATTGACTCGCATCTTGACCTGCCAATTCTTGCAGCAGCTTCTTCGCCTGCTCGTATACAGGATGGGCGGGAAGCTGCGGACTACTCGTTGCCGTTACTTGAGGGTCCACGCGTTCGTTTTGCCCCATCCCAGCCATGATATAAAGCCCAAAGCCAGAAACGATCACGACTGCTGCCATCCCCACTTTCAACGGATTCATGAACAGCCGTCTCCTCTTGCCGACCCGAATGGTTTCTTGTTCCAGCACAGTACGTAAACTCTCTACAAACTCCTTACGTGGGGGTGTACTTTTTCGCAGAGTCGCTAACCGTTCCAGCATATCTCTTTCATTTTGCCAATCCACTGTACAACTCCCCCTTCTTCGTATGCGACAGTTTGCCATGCAACAGCTTCAGTGCCCGATGCATCGTCGTTTTCACATTTGATTCAGAACAACCCAGTATTTCGGCTGTCTCTTTGACGCTGTACTCTTTAATGCCACGCAGAATGACAACCATACGGTAATGCGGTGGCAGTCCCTTGATCGCAGCGATCAATTCCTGCTCGTCCTCCCGGCTTTCCGCTTCCTGAGCAGGATTCCCTTCCGAGGCTGGCATCACGACAGACAGCCAGTTGCCTGACAACAGCTTTTGCCACTTGCGTTTTCGATAGTAATTCATCGCTGTATGCTTCGCGATCGCAAACAGCCATGTCTTCACGTCAGATCGCTCTTCAAATCGTTCAAGCGATCGAATCACTCGCAAAAAAACCTCCTGCGTCAAATCTTCTGCATCATTCTGACTGCCGGCAAAGTACAGCAAAAATTGATACACATCATGATAATGCCGCTCATAGATGGCCATGACCTGATGTTTCATTTCTTCATACAAAGAAGCTCCTCCATTCTCTTGCTGTCGGCTGATCGACTACTTTCCTATAGCGAAAATTTTCTCGGATACCAATTAGTGTCTTGAGTAGGAAAAAGGTTACAGCAGAATGTTTGAAAATGTTCAGGAATGCAACAGCGACGGATGGATCGGGTAGCCTATAATTTACATGAGTCCTGCTACTTTCCTGATAACACAAGAAGTAAGAACGGAGTGACCTGTATGTATAAACGGCTACTAGCTATCCCGATTGCCGCTTTGCTCCTCGTCCTGACAGCCTGCGGCAATGGTGGACAATCGGGCGATTCAGCGGCATCGAAACCGACCAGAGCGATCAATTACTTGGGCAACACCTATACAATCCCGGCCAGAACCAAAGATATTGTTTTCGTAGGCTTCCCTGCTTCGTATGAAGATTCTTTCTTGCTGGGAATTCCGCCCGTCGCCGCAACCATGGATAAAAACGGAAAGTTCCCTGCGGAATATCAAGCCATGATTAGAAATGCCAAGCATCTCCCTTATCATATTGCAGATAATCTAGGTGAGCTGGTTGCCCTCGAACCTGACGTCATCATGACAACCGACAAGACCTCCAAGGAAGACGTGGCCAAATTGCAAACCGCTGCATCCGTCATTCCCGTCTCTACGAACGGAGCTCATTGGCAAGAAAACTTGCGTCTGCTCGCTGATGTTCGTGGAAAAGATGCCAATTTGGATACTTTTGTAGGTAAAGTGAAGCTAAACGCACAGGAACTCCGCGACAAGCTCGCCGCCCTTCCAGAAAAGAAAGTGCTGACGCTGTGGTTCCAAGAAGGCTCCTTCTACGTCTATCCGAAGGATGAACGGTACAATTACCTGTTATATACGGACTTGGCTCTGCCTGTCCCAGATGTCGTCGCGAATGTGCAGGAGCGTACCGCGCTCTCAATAGATGCTTTGGCAAAAGAAGATCCCAACTACTTGTTTGTGATGGTCAACAAAGAAGACCAGCCCGCTTTCAAGCAGTTGCAAGAGCAGCCTGCATGGAAAAATCTAAGCGCAGTCAAAGCGGATCAAATGTATATGAATGCAGTTGAACCAGGATTAGCTGGTGGCACTGCCTACAGCAACCAATCGTTCTTAAATGCAATTCGAAAACAGATGCTAAAAATGAGTGAATAAAAAGATGGGCTTTGCTCATACTATACTCATCGAGCTCGGTGGTGTGTTCTCAATCAGGCTGTAGTCCTTTACGGAGGCGATGTGCCATGGATGATTTACACGATCACCTAGTGAGTAAGGAAAACCGCACACTGCTTTAAGCTTCTAACTTCATACTGGAGGTAGATGCGTCGCACGTGATGATCGGTAACACCTCAAAACTAACGAGCTCGATATATGCCGTCTCCTTTATGGGGGCGGTTTTATTCTTTTAAACACCACCCTTTGTCGGGCTGTAGTGGTGGGGAGGAAACAGGAGAAAACGCTCAGCTTCTTGTCCCACCCGCTGGAGGATTGGCTGCCCGACTCCATGTAAAAAGCGAAACCGCGTCCAAAGTGGTCCTTTCAGGATGCCTTTTCAGAGGTGGACGCTAAAGGGCGTGTTTCGCTTTTTGCATTCCGTCTCGGTCGGTGTACCAAAGATCTTCGCTTATTTCTCCTGTTTCCTCAACGAGCTTTCCGTGTTAGACGGGTTTTAAAAGCCTTAAATGATGGAAGAATGCATTCTGCAACGACAGAGAAGAATATTTCCAGACGTAGCGACTTGTGGAGTCCTACCGAGCGAAGAAGGGATTTGCGGGCAACAGAAACGCAACGTGCCCTTACGACGAAGCGGCTACCACTTTTGCGTTTCCCCGCGAATCCCTTCGGAGCGGCCAGTCCAGCTTCCCCAGCAGGACGGAGCCTGGAGCCTAGACTGGAAATATTCTTCTCTCCTCTACAGCCACATAGAAAAAGACCCTTGTCCTAAAACAAAGGTCTTCTCCATTGAAAACATTATTCACCTAAATCAACGTTATGGTACACCTGCTGCACATCGTCCAGGTCTTCCAAAGCATCGATCAGCTTTTCAAATTGAGCTTGTACATCTTCTGTCAGCGTTACTTCGTTTTGTGGCAGCATGGTCAGTTCAGCTACTGTAAACTCATTAACGCCACCATTTTTGAGTGCTTCTTGAACAGCGTGGAATTGTTCCGCATCTGCGTAAACAATGACAGCACCGTCTTCATCCAAAATGTCGCGCACGTCTACGTCCGCTTCCATCAAGATTTCCAGCACTTCATCAGAAGTTTTGCCTTCCAAGCCAAATACCGCTGTTGGGTCAAACATATAAGCAACCGAACCGGATACGCCCATGTTACCGCCGTTTTTGTTGAAAGCGGCACGCACTTCAGGAGCTGTGCGGTTTACGTTGTTGGTCAGTGCATCCACGATGATCATGGAACCGTTTGGCCCGAAGCCTTCATAGCGTAGATCGCTAAACGTTTCATCAGAGCCGCCCTTTGCTTTATCAATCGCGCGGTCGATAATCGCTTTCGGTACGCTGTACGTTTTGGCACGCTCCAGGACGACCTTCAGAGCACGGTTGGACTCTGGGTCCGGCTCGCCTTGCTTTGCCGCTACGTAAATTTCCTTTCCGAACCTCGCGTAAATACGACTGGTGCTCGCGTCTTTAGAAGCTTTCTTCTCTTTAATATTGTTCCACTTACGACCCATAATCCCACTCTCTTTCAATATGGCAGATTAAAAATGATTACTCCGGATTCCTTTTACACACTAGCCTATTATACCTCAATCTTATGAAATATGTTAAGCAGTGGAAGAATTTAAAAGCACAGCCCCTGATTAGGAGAGCTGTGCTTTGCTTTTACGAATCTTACTTCTTGGTCAATCCTTCGTAAATCGTCTTGATATTCCATTCCATCATTTTGATGTACGTATCGCCATCTTCTCCCGGCTTTCCGAGAGAGTCCGTAAATACTTTGCCGACAATCGGTACACCAGTTTCATTCGATACCATCTCCATGCTGCGCGGATCGATACTCGTCTCTACGAACAAAGCCGGGATTTTTTTCGCACGGATCGTATCGACCACCTGTGTGACCTGCTCTGGTGTTCCTTGGTTCTCCGAGTTGATTTCCCAAATGTATGCTGCTTCAAAATCGTAAGCTTCGCTGAAATATTTGAACGCTCCCTCGCTCGTCACAAGCATACGCTGTTCTTTGGGAATCTGGTTGTATTGCTTAACCGCGTCCTCGTGCAAAGTAGTCAGCTGTTCGATGTACTTCTTGGCGTTTTGCTCATACGTTTCCTTGTGCGCTGGGTCCACCTTGATCAAGGCATTTTTTGCATTCTCCGCATACTTGATGCCATTGCGTACATCCAGCCAAGCGTGCGGGTCTTCTTCACTCTCTTTACCTTTGGTTGTCAAGTGCTTGGCAGCTACGCCCTCACTGAGTCGGAACACGGGTGCATCTGGACCTGATTTGCCTGCTGTGTTCATGAGATTATTGAACCAAGAGTTGCCCGCCTCCAGATTCAAGCCGTTGTAGAAAACCGCGTCTGCATCCGTCGTTTTTTGCACGTCAGCAGGCAGTGGATCATATTCATGTGGATTGGAACCAATCGGAGCAAGGCTGTGAATTTCCACCCGATCTCCCCCAACGTTTTTTACGATGTCATACAAGATGGAATACGTCGTGACCACTTGCAGCTTCTCGCTGTTTTCTTGTTTTGCAGGTGTGGGCTCGTTCGCACTTTGCGGAGCACCACACGCTGCCATTAATACAGTTGAGACTAGAAAAACAAAAAACAGATTCCACTTTTTCATCACAATATTCTCCTTTACTTTGAAAGCTCGACTCGTTTTTGTCGGGCTCGAATTGATTTCCATACCACCCCGTATTTTCGGGAGAAGAGAAAGGCCAGGAAGAATAACACAGTTGCAACCACGACAATCGTGGCACCAGAGGCCAAATTATAGGTAAAGCTAAAATAAAGACCGATAACCGCCGACAGCATTCCAAAACCGCCAGCTAAAAAGATCATGATCGATAAGCGGTCCGTCAAAAGATAGGCAGTAGCAGCCGGTGTAATCAGCATGGCGACTACCAGTACGATTCCTACCGTTTGCAAGGAAGCGACAGTTACCATCGTCAACAAGGTCATCAGCAAGTAATGAATCAGATTGTTACGCAAGCCGTATGCAGCAGCAATCGTCGGATCGAACGACGTCAAAAGCAGTTCTTTGAAAAATGCGAAGACTGTCACAATGACGACAAACCCGATGCCAACAGTCACCCACATATCCGACGAACGAACAGCCAATACGTTCCCGAACAAAATGTGATACAAATCGGTACTGCTTTTCAGCATCGTAACCATGATGATCCCTAGCGCAAAGGCGGACGTGAACAAAATTCCGATCGCCGTGTCGTTCTTGATGCGGCTATTTTGGCTCACGTAGCCAATTCCAACTGCGGTGAGTACCCCTGTTAATACAGCCCCTATGAAGAAATTGATCCCAAACGCATAGGAGAGCGCCACCCCAGGCAAAACCGCGTGCGAAATGGCATCCCCCATCAGGGACATTCCGCGCAAAATAATAAAACTGCCAATCACGCCACATATAAGTCCCACCACTACGGACGTAAACAACGCTTTTTGCAAAAACTCATACTGCCCAATTGCCATCAAGAATTCCATTATGCAAGCACCTCGGTCTTTTCGAGAAATTGGAGCTGATAGGCGTATGCTTTCGACATCACTTCTCGATTCAGCACTTCATCGACCGTACCAAACTTGATCAAATCTTTATTCATGAGAAGAAGCTGATCAAAATACGCATTCGCTTTTGACAAGTCATGATGAACGACCACGATTGTTTTGTCCTGAAATTGCAGCTCTTTCAAAATACGAATGATGGTGTCCTCACTCGCCACGTCAATCCCCACAAACGGCTCGTCCAGAAGCAGCAGCTCCGGTTTTTGTGCGAGTGCCCTTGCCAGGAAGACACGCTGTTGCTGTCCGCCGGAGAGCTCGCCAATCTGTCTGTCACGAAAATCCTCCAATCCTACCTTTCTCAGGCATTCTAGTGCCCACGCCTTTTCCTTTTTCTTCGGAAATTTGAACAGCCCAACACTTGGATATGTTCCAATCAGTACGGTGTCCATGACGGTGATCGGAAACGTCCAATCGATCATGCTGCGCTGTGGCACATAGGCGATTTTCTTTCGCACGTCATCCGTTTCTTTGCCAAAAATCCTGACCATTCCCTTATCTTTCGGAATGAGCCCCAGCAGAGATTTGATCAGTGTTGATTTCCCTGCCCCATTTGGACCAATAATTCCGACCATGCTTCCTACCTCAACGTCAAACGAGACATCCCGAACGACTTCGTTCCCAAAGTAAGAGACATGAAGTTCCCTTACCGAGATTACAGATTCCATGACTTTCCCCTCCATATAGTAACCCGTTAATGATCCCGCCAAAAAGCCGATGCTGAAACGGGTAATTCCTCACACGCACATGCTTGCATACAACAATGTGAACTTGTACCAATATTATTCCCTCTAGCAAACTAATATGCCTGCGTATAAAAAAGTTTCCCTAATGCAAAATTAAATGATTACCATTCTCATGTCAATATCTTCTTTTTTAAAAGTCGAAAAAAAGAAGCTTAACTCTTATACCAAGGAGAAAAACTTCCATTTTATTCCTATTTCGTTCATAATGAAAAGCTTTTTTTCTATAAAAATAAATAAACATATGTGAAACAACAATAGTTATGTTAATATGAACATTATCTGTTTGATAAAAATCTAAAAATTGAAAACTAACTAAAAATAAGAAAGAGGTGGATCGTATGCAGGATCAAAACTTGGCGAGAGGTCTAAAAAACAGACACGTACAACTCATCGCGATCGGCGGTGCAATCGGAACAGGATTATTTTTGGGCGCAGGAAAATCGATTCATTTGGCCGGCCCATCCATCTTATTTGCTTACTTGATTACGGGCATCATCTGCTTTTTAATCATGCGCTCACTCGGGGAGCTCCTCTTGAGCAATTTGAATTACCATTCTTTTGTGGATTTCGTCAAAGACTATTTGGGGAACATGGCCGCATTTGTCACGGGCTGGACTTACTGGTTTTGCTGGATTTCCATCGCCATGGCCGACCTGACAGCTGTTGGTCTGTATACGCAATTCTGGTTTCCGGAAATACCGCAGTGGATGCCAGGCTTAATTGCCCTCGTGATTTTGTTAATCATGAACCTAGCTACGGTGAAGCTTTTTGGAGAAATGGAATTTTGGTTCGCGCTCGTAAAGGTCATCGCAATTCTCGCCCTGATTTTTGTCGGCGTCTTCATGATCATCAAGGGCTTTTCTACGAACGCAGGTGCGTCCAGCTTCACGAATCTCTGGAGTCATGGCGGTATGTTCCCGAACGGCTTCAATGGGTTCCTTCTCTCCTTCCAGATGGTTGTGTTCGCATTTGTTGGGATCGAGCTCGTCGGTCTAACAGCCGGTGAAACAGAGGACCCAAAACGAGTCATTCCAAAAGCAATTAACCAAATCCCGATTCGGATTTTGATTTTCTACGTTGGCGCTCTCATCGTCATCATGAGCATCTATCCTTGGAACGCGATCAACCCGTTGGAGAGTCCATTCGTGCAGGTCTTCGCAGCGATTGGTATTGCAGCCGCTGCCGGTATCGTCAACTTCGTTGTACTGACATCCGCTGCTTCCGCATGTAATAGCGCCATTTTTAGTACAAGCCGGATGGTTTACTCCCTTGCCAAAGAAAAGAACGCACCTGTGCCTCTTACCAAACTGACTGCCAACAAGGTCCCGGCAAATGCACTACTCTTTTCGACGGTTGTTATCCTTATCGCCGTTGTATTGAATTACGTCATGCCAGAAGGCGTATTTACGCTGATCACTAGCGTTTCGACCGTTTGTTTTATCTTTATTTGGGGAATCACCGTCATCTGTCATTTGAAATATCGCAAAACGAGACCAGATTTAGCAAAAGCGAATACATTTAAAATGCCGCTCTATCCTTTTGCCAACTACCTGATCCTGGCATTCCTTGCCTTCATTCTGGTCGTCCTTGCACTCGCGGAAGATACACGAGTCGCCTTGTTCATCACACCTGTATGGTTTATTCTGCTCGTCGTGATTTACAAACTGCGGAAAACGAAGACAAATGAAATAGAGGTAGCAGAACACTAAGCAGCGCCTCCTGTTTTCACTTTCAACATCGGTGAAAATAGGAGGTGTTTTATTGTGGTATGTCCTCGAGTTGTTCCCCTTCAAATACCCCTTCGATCACAAGCCCTTTCTTGCATTTGAGATAGTACATAAACGGAAAATAGGAAACGAAGCCAAACAGAACTGCGCCCATCCCATACAGCAACGGTACAGAAAGCAAATGCAAGATTCCCGCTACCCCCCCCTTTACCTGCATACTGAAGAGCAAAGCTTCCAAAGCGCTCAACTGCCCCATTACGAGTAAAAGTAGAAAACGGAAGGCCCCATCCAAAACCCCGATCGAAACCCCTGCTCCCATGCACAGCTTTAGATAGGACGATATTTTTATGTATTTGACCTTTACTCTCGTCATCCACTGCACCCCTTTTTCAAATTTTTTTCTAAAAGAAAACTAGCTTCCTTCCGCTTCGATGTGTACTATATGTAAAATACCAAATCCAGCATGAGGTGATAGTAATCATGACACAGCAGCATTCGTCCTATGCAAGACCTCCACTCGCAGATTGTATTCCTGATCTCGTTGCCTTTTCCAGAGGGGAGAAAAAAGCGACCCTCTTCATTCATAATGGCACGCTCGTCAATGTTCTCTCCGGTGAAATCTTGCCAAATATGTCCGTGGCTGTCGTTGGTACCCGTATCGCTTATGTCGGTCCTTATGTGGAAGGGATGACAGATGAATCCACCAAGATGATCGATGCAAAAGGAAAGTATATGGCACCTGGACTGTTGGACGGGCACTGTCATATCGAGAGCAGCATGCTATCCGTGACGCAGTTCGCCAATGCGGTACTGCCGCTCGGAACGACAGGCGGCTTTTTCGACGCCCATGAGATCTCGAATGTTCTCGGTCTACCTGGTTTGCGAATCATGCTGGATGAGGCGAGACAAACACCGATGGCTGCTTACATGCAGGTCGCTTCCTGCGTCCCTTCGACGGATGCATCCTTTGAAACGGCTGGGGCAGAATTCGGACCAGCGGAGGTCGCAGAAGCATTGAGCTGGGGACCGGATATGATCGCACTCGGAGAAGTCATGAACTTCCCTGGCGTCGTGTACGGTGACCCGAAAATGATTGGAGAGATTCAAGCGACACTGCGGGCAGGAAAAGTAGTGGATGGTCACTATACATGGCCTTCAAGCGATCCGCGTCTGGCTGCTTATGCCGCTGCGGGTGTATCCGGTTGCCATGAGTGTGTGACCAGCGAAGATGTCGCACAGCGCGTACGCCTCGGCATGTATGCCAAAATGCGCCGCGGCTCTGCCTGGCACGATGTTGCAGCAACGATCAAAGCACACACCGAACAGGGAATTGACTCCCGCCGGATGATGCTCGTGTCCGATGACCGCATCTGCGATTCGTTGAAAGAAGAAGGACATATGAACTTCATCGTCCGACACGCGATCTCGCAAGGAGTGAAGCCCGTTACTGCCTTCCAGATGGCGACTATCAATACAGCAGAGCGATTCGGTGTCGCAAGAGATGTAGGCTCGATCGCACCGGGTATGATCGCCGATATCATTTTGCTCGACGGAAATCTGGCTGATGTGAATGTCGTGATGACGATCGCGCGCGGTGAAGTAGTAGCAGAGAATGGTGAAATGACGATCGAACTACCTCCGTTCCCTTACCCTGCGTTTGCTGTCAACTCAGTGAAAATCAAGGCTGATCTCTCGCCATCTGACTTCATCATCAAGACCCCTGTTCCATCTGGATCAATCAAGACGCGCGTCGCAGTTGTCCGCGAAAATCATGTAGAGACGGATGAAGTATTTGTGGATATAGCTGTCGCAAATGGTGAGCTTCAGATTACGCCAGAGAGCGCCTTGTGCAAAATGGCTATTTTCGAGCGTCATGGGAAAACTGGCGGCTCTGCCATCGGGATTGTCGGCAATGTCGGATTTAACCAGCCAGCAGCGATTGCCATGACTGTCGCCCATGACTGCCATAACGTACTTGTCATCGGAAACGACGATGAACGGATGGCACAAGCAGCAAATGCTGTGATCGGCATGCAAGGCGGTATCGCTGTCGTGACTGGAGACGGCAAAATCGTGGAGCTTCCGCTGCGTTTAGCCGGACTGATGTCGACTGAGCCTTATGAAACAGTTGTGAAGCAATCCATGGAGATTAGCCAAGCGTTAGTGAAGGCTGGCTGCACGATGAACTACGCCTTTATGACATTGTCTTTGCTTGCTCTGGTCGTCATACCGACCTTGCACATATCAGATACGGGCTTGATTCGCATTTCAGATGCGGGATTTGAGCGGGTATCACTGTTTGTGGAATAACGACGACATCCCCTCTTTTGCGAATGTGCAGGAGGGGGTTTTCTCTTTTGGCTACCTTATTCTTCGACCAGTTGAACCACTTTGCATAATTGATAGAAATAGAAAACCCCACGCATTTGTACGCGATTCATCTGATCTAGATAGCGCAACGTTTCCAAAGCGATGTTTCGCGCCTCTCTCACATCCTCTTCATTCATGTTCGCGATGGCTTCCTTTAACTCCACAACCGATAAGGAATAGACAGCAGGTCGCAGCGTACGAAGCAGCATGATTTTGCGGATTTGCGAGCGATTGAAGAGACGGTAGCCATTTTTCTCATCACGGGAAGTCGCAATGAGCCCAACCTTTTCCCAGTGACGAATGGTTGAGCTGGGCAGTGAAGTCATGGCTGCTACCTCCCCAATCGTCATCCATTCGCTGTTTCCAGCTTCCTCGTACTTTCCTGCTCCACCGTCTTCGAGCATTGCCAAGTTTCGTTCGGCTAACTGCTTGTCCCTCTGTAGATTGGCCTGAGCCTCATTCACACGCCACAGAGCAGCCTGCAAATGTCTATCCTGGATCAGTCGCATGACCTGCGCCGTCTCTTCCATCCCAAAGCCGGGAGACATGGCTTGAATACAGGTAAAATAAGCGACATGTTCCTCCGTATACTTCCGGTAGCCACTCGCTGACCGCTCCACAGGCGGAACCAGCCCATGTGCTTCGTAATTGCGCAAGGCGCTCGTGCTCAGCTTCAGCTTACGTGCAATATCAATGGGGCGCATGGCAACCACCAGCCTCCTACCCGACTTTCTTCGATAAAGATTAAAGCTTAGTTGTAAAGTTGTTTCAATCTTAACCCGCTTTATTCCTTTTTATTTGGCTAGACCTTCGAATTAGCACGAATGTTGTAAGATGAATGTGACAAGTGGAAGGAGGCGCATTACCCTATGCACAAAGCTGAATTCGAACGGCAACTGACAACGCTCATTCAAAAGGGCTATCCTGAAATGGCGGGCATGACAGCAGATGAGTTTAGGAAAAATTTGGACCCGCTGCAATCACTGACAGAAGCTCTCCCCATTCCAGAAGACGATCAGAAAGAAGGCCTCGTCCCCTTTGTTCTCGTTGTGAAAGGCGATTGGTTCGACGGAGAAAAAGCGATGCAAGCCATTGAGCGGCAAAAGAAAGCTGGCTTCAGTGTCATGGATGCAGAAGAAATTCGGCGGTTTACACCCATCGAGGGCATCGAGATTCCTACAGGAATGGCTTACCTAATGACCGGAATTGATACAGGAAAAGAGACGTTGAACATCACTCCGAATGACGCGATGCCCATCCTCTTGGAGCAACAGCGTTCTCCGCTCACGCTGGAGGAAGGGATTGCCCTGATCACTCACTTCCCGGATCTGGTAAAGAAAAACAACGGCTTTTCTCTGCTCGGATCGCGTTGTGGCGACCGACGCGTAACTGCCATGTGGATCAGTGAAAATAAACCGAAGCTAGGCTGGTGCTGGAACGGCAATCCTCATACGTGGCTCGGATCGGCTTCCTGCCAAGCTCGTTTGGACGAAAAAAAACCTTGAAGCTCATTCAAGGTTTTTTCTTTCTTATTCTTTTTCATTCAACGTAACACCATTTATTTTCAAATGAGCGCGAAACATTTCCAACATCGAAGGCATTGCCTCTTTTTCTGGCCATGAATCCGTTTTCCACAAGCTTGCTTGTTTAAATGCGCGCGGGCAATGGAGGAAGCACTCCTCTACCTTTACGATCACTCCGATGCCGCTTGTTTTACCCTTCCATTCTTGCGCGGCGAGTAGCTCTGCATCTTTTGTAATGCGAGCTGATCCGTTAATACGCAACACTTCTTCCAGACCTGGAATATACCCACCTGCGGATTCGCAATGATATTCAGCAAAGAGTCGACCCGTCTGTTCCCCATTCGCTCGGGAAAAATGATATGGTGATCATCCAGCACTTTAACGAAACCCGGCTCGTCGCCTCGCGGGGAAACGTCACATCTGCCTGAAGCATCTGCTGTGGACAAGAAAAACAACGGCGACATGGACACATAATGGATCACATGGGACTCAACCTGCGCGATGCTTTTTTTCACAACCGCCTCGTGCGGTTCTCCTACCAGGCTTTTTAGTTCGTCTGCACTCGTTATGAGATCTTTTACTTCCAACGGATTCCACATAGGTTCTACTCTCCTCTCTTTTGTGTATATCCCTGTGTATCATCATAAGTCCCTTGGGAATGGAAAATCAATGTTTGCAGCAGCAAGTTTTTAGTCTGCCGGTGTTTTGGCTGCTCGTTTACTGATGAAATCTTTGTAAGCAACAATCTTACGTTCTAGCATATCGTCCACATCGATTAACGTTTTTATTTGTTGCTCAATATAGCGTTTATGTTCTTCTAAAAGACCCAATCGAGCTAAGGTCGTATGTTCTCCTTCTACAAACAGGGAAGCGTACTGCTTTATTTTTGAGATCGGCATTTGCGTTTCTTTTAACTTGATAACGAATTGCAGCCATCGAATATGTGAATCGTTATATCGCCTGTCACCGTTTTCATCACGATCAGGAATAATTATTTTTTCCTTTTCATAATAACGCAACGTATGTGTGCTTATCCCTAATAGCTGTGCCACTTCACCAATTGTGTACATAGGAAACCTCCGCATTGATCTAATACCCTTGACTTAGAGTTTACTCTAATCAGTATAATCAGCTCATCGTTACTTCTCAATGAAAGCTAGTGAATAAAATTCAGGAGGGATTTTCATGAAATATACGGTTATTACGGGAGCAAGTTCAGGAATTGGCTTTGAAACCGCTCTGGCATTTGCTGCTCGCGGAAAAAACTTAATTCTAGCAGCTCGTCGAACGGAAGAATTAGAAAAGCTACAATCAAAAGTGGCTGAAATCAACGCAAAATTGGATGTCGTCATTCGAACCGTTGATTTGAGTGTGAGTGCAAATGTGCATGATTTTTACGACAGTCTAAAGGATTATGAGATTGAGACCTGGATCAACAATGCGGGGTTCGGAAACTTTGCTTCTGTTGGGGAACAAAACTTGAATAAAATTGAGTCTATGCTTCACTTGAATATCGAAGCACTCACGATTCTATCTTCTCTTTATGTTCGTGACTATGCACATGTTGAAGGAACGCAAATCATCAATATTTCTTCAGGCGGAGGCTACAAAATTATTGCTGACGCCGTCACCTATTGCGCAACGAAGTTCTATGTAAGTGCCTTTACGGAAGGTCTCGCACAAGAATTGAGGGAGCATGGAGCAGCCATGCAAGCAAAAGTCTTGGCACCTGCTGCGACAGAGACCGAATTTGCGAAGCGTTCCTTTGATATTGATCAATTTGAATATGCTGGTGCAGTTCCCAAGTTCCATACAGCTACTCAAATGGCAGGTTTCTTGCTCGATTTATATGACAGTGAGAAGGTAGTAGGAATAGTGAATGGAGCGACATATGAGTTCGAGCTAAAGGATCAGATCTTTACGTATGTGTCGAAGTCAAGAAACTAGTCGAGACGTTATTTTCACATAAAAAAGAGGATGCGCAAGCCGCATCCTCTTTTTTTGAATTACACCATGACTTTGCAAATGTCGTTCGTAAACTCTACCGGGTCTTGAATCGGCAAGCCTTCGATCAAGAGAGCCTGATTGTACAGGAGAGCCGTATACAGATTAACCTTTTCCTTGTCTGTGTCAAATGCACCCTTCAAGGACTGGAACACCGCATGGTTCACATTGATCTCCAGTACCTTGTCTGCCTTCACATTCGAATTGTTCGGCATCGCATTCAAGATTTTTTCCATTTCGATCGTCACTTCACCCTCAGTCGACAGGCAAACAGGGTGTGACTTCAAGCGTTTGGAAGCTTTCACCGCTTTGACTTTTCCTTCGAGCAGCGATGCCATATAGTCGAACAGCTCTTTGTTGTTCTCGTTTTCGGCTTCAGCTGCTTTTTCCTCTTCGCCCGGCTCGATTCCCAGATCCCCGCTCGATACGGATTTGAATTCCTTTTCCTTGTAGTTCATCATCATTTTGATCGCGAACTCATCAACGTCATCTGTGAAGTACAGGATTTCGTAACCTTTCTCGGATACGAGCTCTGTTTGCGGCAGCTTTTCGATTCGCTCGATCGACTCGCCAGATGCGTAGTAGATGTACTTTTGATCTTCTGGCATTCTCTCTACGTACTCTTCTAGCGTCACCAGCTTTTTCTCTTTGGAAGAGTAGAACATCAACAGGTCTTGCAATGTTTCTTTATGCGTTCCGTAGTCGCTGTACATGCCGTATTTCAGCTGTCTGCCAAATGACTGGTAGAACAGCTCGTATTTTTCCCGCTCTGTTTTCAGCAAGCTTTGCAGCTGGCTTTTGATTTTGCTCGTGATGTTTTTCGCAATCAGCTTCAATTGACGGTCATGCTGCAGCATCTCACGAGAAATGTTGAGCGACAGGCTCTCGGAGTCAACCATCCCTTTGACAAAGCTGAAGTAGTCTGGTAGCAGGTCCGCACATTTGTTCATGATCAGTACGCCGTTCGCATACAGCTCCAGACCTTTTTCATACTCCTTCGAGTAGTAATCAAATGGCATGCTCTCCGGGATGTACAAAATCGCCTGATAAACAACGGCTCCATCTGCACTGATGTGGATGTGCTTGAGCGGCTTGTCGAAGCCGTAATGCTTGCTCGCATAAAACTGCTCGTAATCCTCAGTCGTCAGCTCGCTTTTATTTTTTCGCCAAATCGGAACCATGCTGTTCACGATTTGTTCTTCCGTCACTTGTTCGTACTCGTTTTCGCTGCCCTCTTTTGGCTTATGCTGCGTAACGTCCATTTTGATCGGGTAACGAATGAAGTCAGAGTACTTTTTGATAATCGCTTGTAAACGGTACTCTTCCAAGAAGTCGTCGTAATTCTCTTCTTCTGTATTCTCCTTGATTTCGAGAATGATCTCGGTCCCGACGGAATCTTTGTGATAAGGCTCGATCGTGTAGCCATCCGCACCACTGGACTCCCATTTGTACCCCGTGTCACTGCCCAGTGCTTTACTGATGACCGTAACCTTGTCGGCAACCATGAAAGCCGAGTAGAAACCTACGCCGAATTGACCAATGATGTTGTAGCCATCTTTCGCGTCGTTTTCTTTTTTGAACGCCAACGAACCACTCTTCGCAATGACACCCAGATTGTTTTCCAGCTCATCCTGCGTCATCCCGATCCCTGTATCTGTCAGGGTCAGCGTTCTCGTGTCTTTGTTAACCGCTACTTTGATGTAATAGTTCTCTTTATCGAACACCAATTGATCATCGACGAGCGATTTGTAGTAAATTTTGTCAATCGCGTCACTCGAATTGGAGATCAACTCGCGCAAAAAGATTTCCTTTTGTGTGTAAATAGAATGGATCATCATTTCCAACAGACGTGTAGATTCTGCTTGAAACTGCTTTTTTTCCATGAAATACCCACCCTTCCGGACTTCTTATATATTCCTTTTTCAATGTTAGCACTCTCATCTTGCGAGTGCTATTCACTATTTTTATAACAGTCTTAGATTTTTCTGTCAATATGAACCAGCTAGAAAGAAAAACCGCCAGCGTGATGGTTTTCGAAAGACTGCGCCTATCCAGGAAGTAATCCAACTTTAACAAAATGGAACTTCATCTAGTCAACTTGGTAAAATGGCCGGGACATAGTAGTAAAAAGCAGTATGGTAATAGTCTTGGTTTCACTCAAATTGAGGGTTAGAGGTACGCTTGACCAGTTGGATTAAGGAAACGAATTGCAATAGATGAAGAGCAGCTTTATGATGATAAAAAACAGAGGTGTCCATTTCATGTATTTCATACCATTTACTGATGAGTTAATCTCAGAGGCTGGGCAACTATTGTCCAAACGTCATAAACTAGATCGAGAAATCCTTTCGGTACTACCAATTGAATGTGAAGATGAAAATTATGCAACGACTGCTGTTAAAACGATATGGTCAAAACCAAACAGTAGCGGAGTCGCAGCAATTGAAGATGGTAAATTAATCGGATACCTAATTGGACAAAAGATTGAAAACCCTCTTCGGGATCGACATGTCTGGATGAATTTGGAGGGGCATGCAATTTCTCGCAATACCTCCGTTGAATTATATAGAGATCTTTATTCAGAGGCTTCTCAACTATGGGTAGATGAGGGATATTTCAGTCATATTGCGCTAATTCCAGCCAGTCAACCGGAATTACTTCATTCTTGGTTCCGTTTAGGATTTGGCTTTGAACAAACACATGCATTCCTCTCATTACTTGATTGGGAATCTCCCCTTCCCTTGAGCATTCCAGATGTTGAAATTCGCTTGGCATCCCCAGAAGATCGTAGTTTGGTAGAGGATATTGCAAATATTATTAGAACTCATCAAAATAAGGCACCCGTTTTTGGTTATTCTTTACGTGATGACCCTCAGGAATTACGTAAAGGCTATGCAGGTCTCCTTGATGATCATGATGTCGATTTCTGGATTGCCTTAAAAGATGGAAAAATTGTTTCTTTCCAAGGATATTTCCCCTTAGATAAAAGTGATGTAAATTTGAATGTACCGGATCGTTGTGTTGAATTAGGAGTTGCTGGTACTCTAGATCAATATCGCGGACAAGGTATCAATTATGCACTTACACTACATGGACTTGCCCATGCGAAGAAAAAAGGATATGTCTACTGCATGACAGATTGGAGAGAAACGAATTTACAATCTTCACGCTATTGGCCCCGTCAAGGCTTCCTTCCTGTTTCTTACAGAGTTTCTCGCCTTATTGATAGCAGAATAACTTCGGTGATAGAGTAATTTCAAAATTCCCGTCCTCTCCTATTTTGAAATACGGTATTCAAATAATCGTTTCACGAATCCGTCTAATTTTTTCAAATTTCCTTCTAAGCTGATCGGTACGGAGTGAAAGTGATAATGAACCAGCTCACGATCCCCAGATCGAGACAAAGAGAGAACGAAGAAGAAACCCTCGGGTCAATTGCCCAAGGGTCTGCTTTATATGCTGCTTATTATTTCACCGGAATATAGCCCGTTTTTTCTACTAATTCTTGTCCCTGTGGAGACAAAATCCATTCGATCAGTTTCTCTGCATTCGGATTGTCCGTCCCAGCTGTCACTGCGTAAAACTCGGCCGCAAACGGATACGCTCTGTTTTTTATCGTTTCCTTATTAGGCGCAACCCCATCAATTGCGAGTAGACGAATGTTTCCGTTTCGCACCATTTCAGTGGCATAAAACAAGAACGAGTAACCGATGGCATTCGAGTAATTTTTATAGTTGGCTGTTTGCTCGATGATTCCACCCATTCCTGTTACCACGTCTTCTTGTGGCGCGGTCATGAGCTCCCTATCCCCCATGATCTTCTGCAGCATCGTCTGACTCCCGCTGTTTTCTGGTCGCTGAAAGGCGCGAACGAGCTCATAGCCGCCCCCGACTTCATCCCAAGAAATGATGTCTCCCGCATAGATATCCTGAATCTGTTGGGTAGTGAGTCCTTGAACAGGATTCCCTGCATTGACGAAAAAGACAAAGGCTTCCCTACCGATTGGTGTCAGTTTAAGCTCTACGCCTTTTTCTTTTGCTGCTAGGAGCTGTTCCTCAGAAGGACCTGCAGCAAAGATGACATCGACCTTGCCATCCAGTAAGTTTTCGTACGCTTTTGGCGTCTTGCTTACCATGACTTCGCTGTCGTAAAGGTCGTAATCCTTCTCGGGATAAACAGCCTGCACAAAAGAAGCGTAAAGAGGATACAAGGCAATCGCCCCATCTATTTTGGGCAAATCAGACTGTAACGACAGTGTCGCTGGTTGATCCAGTTTATGAACCTTGGAGTCTGTGCCGAACGGTTTATACTGATCCAGATCGACCTCTGCCTCACTGACCACAGGAATGCTGTTATGGTAATAGCTGCTGATCTCAAATCCTGCAACTGGCAGCGTACAAAAGAGAAAATAGACAAAGAGGGCTCGGTTCCATAACCGACTCTTTTGCGGGGCGAACATTTGGCCGATGATGTAGATGATAAAAACGAACGTCGTGACAGCAACGAGAAGGCAATAAACTCTTCCCTGGGCGTTCAGAGCAGTCATCACCATCGCCACGACTCCGATCACCGTGATGATCGCACCCAAAACAATACAGCCGAAGATTTTTCCTACCAATTCTTTGTTCATTCCTTCTCCTCCCAGTTCTCCTACCGTTATTATAAATGATTGGAAGAGATTAGAAAGGAGAAGCATACCAAACGAGCCAATTCACTCAACACCTAACCATTCCTTGTAATTTGTTGCCCATTTTTGCAAGTCATTGATGAACAGGCTGGCGTGGTATCCATCACAAACCGCATGATGGACCTGCAAAGAAACTGGCAATAACGTTTTGCCTTCTTGCTCGAAATACTTTCCACTTGTAATGATTGGCAGCAAATACCGCCCATCTCCCGAAATATTCAGATTAAATCCACTGAAGCTAACCCAGGGAATACACGAGACAGGGAAAGTATAAGGCGGTTCCGGTTCTTTCGCTACAAAACCTTTGTTGTCCCCGTACCTTTTCATATCTGCTACGTAATTTTGATAAAACACAGGGAACTCGTCAGCGAATTCCGTCCACATCGTAGAAAAAGTTTGATCATCTTGGTGAAAAAAAGTATAGCTGGCTATCATTCTCTCCCAGTAGCCCAACTCGCCATCTGTATGAAAAGAAGTCCGAAATTCGCGGTGCGCATTGACAACGTTCGTCACCATATACAGAAAAGCCGGGTACAGCTTCATCCCCTTTTGCCGCAGGGCAGGAAGCAATTCCGATATATCAATGTTGGCCGTTATACTAAAGGTGCAATTCACTCGGTTCAGATAATGCTCAAAATACGGCTTTCTGTTCCATTTATCTAGATCGATTCGCTGAAATTTCATTGGATATCCCTCCTAAAATCTAAAGCTACTGATTTTAGGAGGTGATTTTGCGTGCTCTTTTCATAACACCATTCCCTTCTCCAATCCTGCCTTACCCCTCCAGCATACCATTTGCATCTTTTCCTGACATCAGCCTGTGTATAGCTCCAATGTTTAAGCAGAAATAGGGAAGGGTTCAACTCCCGTGCCTGTACAAGCCAGTCAGTTCAGCGATATCCCGGATGGACATTGGGCTCGGGAATCAGTTGATTTCATGGTAAAAAAGGTGTATTAAGCGGTTATTCCAACGGGGCCTTCAGACCGAATGAGGCGATTGACAGAGCCTAGTTAACCGTTATGGTTTATATCAAGTTTAAAGATGTCCCAGAAAACCATTGGGCCTATCAACCATTGATGGAAATGTACGATGGAGACAAGAGAAAGAGGATATATTATTCATCTATCCAAAAAAAGATAACACGTTGGGAAGTGATGTGGAGTCCTCCTATTTGGAAGGCTCCTTTTTCCGCCATTTCTTCTTTACTCCATCTGCATCGCACCCAGCCTTGTACCACCTGACGCACCAATAGATGATAAAAACGACCGTCGTGACAGCCGCAAGAAGAGTACCGCTCATTCAAGAGGCAAAGTTATTTTAAAAAGAGTCGTATACCGTTGATTCCTCTCCAAATGAATGGTCCCCTGATGTAACGTTATAATTTTTTTACAAATGGCTAGACCGAGTCCGGTGCTATCTTTCACAGGATTACTCCCTTTTATGAACTCTTCAAAAATGTGTTCCCTAACATTCTCTTGAACACCTGTACCGTTATCACCCAACCACAGAACAACGCCGGTCTCTATTTTCTCGCATGAAACGAATAGCTGCGTTCCCGGCGGATTATGTTTTAGCGAGTTACCGATCAAATTCGTAATAACGCGGTTCATATGCATTTTGTCGAACATGACAAACAGCGGCTCCTCTGGAATTTTCACTTCCAACTGAAATCCCCTATCTTCTATTTCCGGATAAAATTCCGCAACAAGCTGCATAAACCACTTACTAATATTCACCTTTTCTTGATCCAGTCTCACGTGCTGGTCTTCCAGCTTTGCCAGTTCGAACAAATTTTGAATCAAATGGGCCATATAAGACGATTTGTCGTTAATATATTGAACATACTGACGCCTTTGCTCTTCTTCTAGCTCCGGCCTATCCAGCAACAACTGAGAATACCCGAATACAGAGGTAATCGGTGTTTTCAGATCATGAGACAAATGCAACAGCATGTTTCTTTTGTTGTTCGCTACCGCTTCTTTCTCTGCCGAGGTCTGCTGTAGTCGTTCTGCCATTCCGTTAAATGCTTCTCGGATTTCTGCAAATTCCATTTCAGCCGAAAATGTAAGCCTCTTCTGATAATTGAAGCCTTCCATTTCCTTAATGCCCTCTACAATTTGCCGGAGAGGCTTCTTCATCTGCAAGACGGAGTACCGGGTGTAGAAATAAAGGGCGATGAACAACAGAACGACAAACAACGCTATTAAGATTCCAAGTGCCAATGGAATATTTTCCAACCGCTGAGGAATTTTCCATAACAGAACATAGTTTTCACCCTCTGGCCCTTGCGCTCGATAGGCATGGTAGAAAATTGAATCATCATTTCGCAGTATGTCCACTTTAGCGTACAGCATTCCATCGCTATATGTCATGATATTGTCTTCCTTGTTGCCTTTTACATAGATGACTGTCCCCGATTCATCCACGATCTCGAACCAGCCGCCGTACTCGTCTAACAACCGACCATCAATCTTTTCAAAAGGGTACTGGTATATTTTACTGCCGTCCACTCGGGTCAAATCAGGCGATTTATCAAAATAGTTTTCCATCAACAGGTCTGTCCCCAAAAGAGCAATCATAATCGTGCATAAGAACAAACCGCTTATCACAACATAGTGCCGAAAAAACAGTTGTTTTAACGGCCGCTTGTCGGGGATGCTCTCATTTTTTTTCAAAACGGTAGCCTAACCCCCTGATCGTAATAAGATAAACTGGCTTTCTTGGGTTATCCTCAATCTTCTCCCTGAGTTTGCTGATATAGACCATGATGAGGTTTTCATCCCCTATGTATTCCTGCCCCCAAACATGCTCGTAAATGGATGCTTTTGTAAAAACTCTCCCCGCATGCTTCATCAGTAAAGACAAAATCTTGAACTCGTACGATGTCACTTCTTTCTGCTGTCCATTTTTGTACAGCTTACAGCTCACCAAATCGAGCATGACATCGCCAATTTGTATGATTTCATGGTTCTGCTTTTCACCTTTAGAAAATACATCCATTCTTCTGAATAACGCTTGAACTCTGCTGACGACTTCTATGGGGTTAAAAGGCTTCCCCACATAGTCGTCAGCGCCAAGCTGCAGTCCAATAATTTTATCCATATCGTCCGATTTCGCGGACAGGAACAAAAACGGAACTTCGGAAATATGTCGCATCTTTTTTAATAACTCGTATCCATCCATCATCGGCATCATAATATCAGCAATAACCAGATCGATTTGCACGTTTGAGAATACAGCCAGCGCATCAACCCCATTACCTGCTTCATAAGTAGCAAACCCGTAATTTTTCAAATAAATACTGAGTAGTTCACGAATTTGTGCTTCATCGTCGATGATCAGTATCGTTTTGATTGTATTTCCCTCCATCGCCTCATGTCGCAACGAAGCACAAACAAGAAGTCACGGCTTGTTGTACACTAAAATAATTGGTCTGCAAACCGAGATAGTAACGCAGCCGCTTCTTTCCTTACCATCAGCTGCTCTGATTTATAATCGACACTACCATCTCTGCCTTTCACCACTTCTGGTCCGTATAATCCTTTTGCCACTACGAAATGGACTCCCTCTAAAGCCCAAGCATCTGTCCTACCACTCAACTTGGCTTTTTTCGGCTCTGCATGAAGATAGCCAAATGCCATGCGCCATACGATGGTTGCTGCTTCTTGACGCGTCAATGGCTCGTTCGGATAAAATTTGCCATCTGCAGATGCTTTTAGTAAACCTAACTCGTAAGCTGCTTGAATTTCCCGCGCATACTTGTTACCTGAAAGATCCGTGTAAATCGGTTTATGCTTTGATGGGGCAATGCCACTCCACTTGATGAACCAGCCAACAAACTCCCCTTTTGTTATCTGTTGTTCAGGCGAAAAGCGATTGTCTCCTTCCATATCAGCAAAGACACCGATCTGGCGCAGGTGATTAATATAGGACGCATATGGATGGTCATTCCCCACATCCTGATAACGTTGCGGCTCAGGCAATTTTTCTGCCCAACTATCTGATTTTGAATCGTAATAGAAAGCCTGCACATCTCCGTGATCGTTCAGCTTAAAAGCAGCTTTAATACCTTGTTCATCCTGGAATAAGAGTGGCTCCACCTCATATAGGACATGTTCTCCCAGCGGGTCTTTTACAATGAGTTTGCCGCCTTCAGCACGTATACGAGTCGTCCACATCCGATTTCGCAAATCGCTGTATGTCCCTTCAAACTTCGTGAGTTCTTGTTTCGCTAACTCAAACGCTTCCCTTTTCTGCTCATTTTTCGGGTAGTAATGATCCATAAACGCTTCAATCAAAGGCTTACGAATTTCGAAGTCCTTATTGACTGTAACAAATACTCCCACTTTTTCTTCCGGGATCAACCACATCCCGGTATGGTATCCTTGTAAATCCCCTGCTTTTTCAATAACATAATGTCCATTGTAATTTTGCTGGTTGGCATATTCGAAACCAAGCGCCATGTTATTCAGCTTTGGATGCACGGAAAGATGAGGTCTATGCATTTCTGCCGCCGTTTCTTCTTCCATAATCGTCGCATTCCCAAGCTTTCCTTTATTGAGATGAGCAATCATGAATTTAGCCATATCAGAACCAGTTGAGAGCATACCACCATCAGGAAGCTCAGTTGGTACCATTGCATAAGTCGGGATCGGCTGTCCAATAAGATTATAAGGTACAGCCAACTCTTTGACTATTGATGGTGTAAGTCGAAAATCACTATTTTCCATGCCAAGTGGCTTAAAGATGCGTTCCTTCACGTATTCTCCAAATGGCTTTCCTGCTACTTGTTCTACAATATAACCTTGAATGGTGAAGCCGAGGTTGTCATATCTGTAAAACTCTCCTGGCTTGCGAATGACATTTGGGAGATTGTCCATAACGTATTTCTTTAAAGAAACCTCCCGTTTCAAGTCGGTTGTTGAAGAGTCAGAAGTGTCTCCATAGTCAAATCCAGTGGCGTTCATTAACAGATGTTCCATTGTTAGAGGAGTGCCTGTCTTATTCGGAATCCGGGCACCCCCCATATATGCGGATACATCTTTGTTCAAATCTATTTTTCCTTGCTCCGCCAGTTGCATAACGGCTGTAGCTGTAATAACCTTGGATACTGACGCTACACGGAATACGGTGCGATCAGGATCGACCGGAATCTTCTTCTCTACATCCGCATATCCATACCCTTTTTTAAAAAGGACCTTGTCTCCTTTTACAACTACAAACGTAGCTCCTGCCATGGTGTTCTTAATTTCAGACCGGTTAAAAAATTCATCTGCAAATTGCTCTACCTCTCTCGGATCATCCGGCCCAGATACAGAAGATGCGAACACTTTGGTTGGAGAAACAACTCCGCTTACAAGGCTGACGCTCATAGTAGTTACAAGTACAGTCGCCATTAATGTCTGTAACTTCGAAAACATTTTCATAAGATTGCTCCTCTCCTTTACCCTTATTTCCTTCTCTAGAAGAGTAAACGACCAATCTTAATCACATTTCTATACAACCTTAATAGAACATGAATTTTTTACTTGTTCATGCAAAAACCCCTGATTTCTCAGGGGTACGATTCTCTATTCTGTCGATATCAGTCTCATCTCCATATACAGTACATTCCACCGATGACCATCCAAATCAGCGAAGCCTGCCCCGTACATCCCCGGACCATGCTCCCGCGGCTCACTGAAAACAGTGCCCCCAGCGTCTATCACCTTACCCACCAATTCATCCACTTCTTCCCTGCTCTCGGCATCGATCGAAAACAACACTTCCGTTCCGCGCTTCGTATCTGCCAGCTCATTTTGCGTAAAGGTTTGGAAGGTAGCCTCTGGAAACAGCATAATGAGCATGTTTTTCTCACCAATCACCAAGCCCGCCATCTCTTTGCTATTCTCATGGCGAGGATGAAAAGAGAATCCGAGTGCGGCAAAAAATGATTTGGACTTTTCGAGGTCCTTGACGGGCAAATTGATCCAAAGCTCTTTTGTCATGGGAATTTCTCCTTCGCGTTTTGGTTGGATGATACTCATTCTTCTCCTTTTAAGAATAGCAGAATCATGCTCGAATGCTTCTTCCCGATTGCTATTTTTTGTTAAACCATTCATTCATATTATTGCGATATTGACACTCGGAATTAGAACGGATAAAGTATTGGATAAACTCGGTTTTACAAGTGCGAAAATTCTAAAAACAATAACGAGGTGGGCACATGGCAAACGATTTGATTCAAGCAATTACTCTGTTAAAACAAAAAGAATGGGTCGATCTCACGCACACATTCGGTCCGGAATCTCCGCACTTCCACGCCTTTGACGCCGCCGAATTCCAGACGCTTTTCACACATGACGACGGCTTCTTTGCCCAGCGCTTCTCTTTTCCTGGACAGTACGGTACCCACTTGGATGCACCGATTCACTTTGTGCGCAACAAGCGTTACTTGGACGAGATCGAGCTGAAGGAACTCGTATTGCCGCTCGTCGTCATCGACAAATCAAAAGAAGCCGAAGTCAACAACGACTATTCGCTATCCGTGGAAGACATTTTGCAATTTGAAACCGAGCATGGTCAAATTGAGAGCGGCTCCTTCGTCGCCTTGCGTACAGATTGGAGCAAGCGCTGGCCAGATGTGGATGCCTTCAACAATAAGGATGCAGATGGCAACAATCACGCTCCTGGCTGGTCCTTGGAGGCTTTGAAATTTTTGTTCGTGGAAAGACAAATCAAAGCAGTCGGTCACGAAACCTTCGATACGGATGCGACGATCGATTACCGAAAAAACGGAGCGCTTTTGGGTGAATATTTCGTGCTCGATCAAGACACCTATCAAGTAGAGCTGCTCAAAAATCTCGATAAGCTCCCAGCAAAAAGTGCTGTCATTGTAAACATTACACCAAAGCCTGAAAAAGCCTCCGGGTTTCCTGTTCGTTCGTTTGCCATATTGCCTTAAAGTCAAAGCCGAGTAAACGCCAGGTATCATCACCGATCACCTGTCTTTCACTCGGCTTTTCATCTGAAAATGCTCTACGTATCCAACGAGGATTTACGGATAACCGCTACACTGGACTCCCTGACAATCAGCCGCGGCTCGAACTGTACGCGTTCGTACGCTCCTGCCCCCTGCTCACGAATTCGTTTCAGCAAAAGCTCAGTCGCCAGCCGTGCCACCTCTTCCCCCATGATCGAAACAGAGCTGATCTGCGGAGTCGTAATCGTCGTCCACACATTGTTGTCAATGCCCACGACCGCGACATCTTCTGGTACGCGGACTCCGAGCTCCTTGAACCGATTCACGATCCCGATTGCCACCATGTCATTGACCGCATAGATAGCGTCCGGCATGTTTTTCAGACTAAAAAAGTAATCAGCAGCACGCAGGCCCGTCTCAAACGAGAAGTCCTCACCAAAATACACCAGAGAAGGATCGACGTGCTGAAGCGACGCCTCATAGGCAAAATACCGCTCCTCGATCTTGTCCTTTGGCGCACCTGCGTAAGCGATTCGCGTACGGCCAATTTTGATCAGATGCTCCATGACGAGTCGACCTTCTTGGCGGGCCATGCTGACCACATCTGCTTTCACATTGTCTTCGAGCTTTTTTCCATAGTTAATAATCGAAACCGGAACACTCGCTTTGTTAATCATCTGGACCAACGTCTTTGGATAGGCGAGCGGCATGATAATCAGCCCGTCTACATGCAGCTTTTTGACCTCACGCACAGTCTCAAGCTCCATGCGGGCATTTCCTGCTGTATTAATTTGTACGACGCGGTAGCCATGCTGCTTGGCCGCTTGCTCGACCGACCAGGCGATATCCGGAATGATCGCATTGCGAATGTCAGGGACAGCCAGTGCGATTTGATAGGTTTGGCGCACCTTAAGACTTTGCGCAGAAGTGTTCGGAATAAACCCCAGCTCGTCGATCACGTCCAGAATCAACGCTTTCGTCTTCGGACTGATTCCCCCGCTGTCATTGATGGCCCTCGATACCGTTGCGATTCCTACGCCCGCCTTCTTCGCTACGTCTTCTATTGTCACTTTATTTTTTGTATCCAACGCCTTGCTTTCCTTTCCATTTCGGAATCGTTTTCTATATTTCCGAGCTTAAATGTGTTTTCCTACCGCTATTATAGCATACACAAAACCAATGGTAATGAGGCGTGAGCAAAACATGGCAGGCAACCCCGCACCTGTTGCACAACACGTATACATCTTCTCAACATAGCGAGAATCAACATCCTCTCCTCAACTGATTGCACACCACCCCCAGCTCTTGCCTAGGAAATCAAATTGACAAGATGCCAAACTTATGACATATTATTTTTCGGAAACGTTTCCTATTTTACTTGCTGAATTTCATATAGAATCCAAATCGAACGAGGAGATGGCAGATATGAAAGCGTTACGTTGGCACGGTTTGAAAGACCTCCGTTTGGAAACCATTTCGGAACCGATTGCGTCCAAAGGTAAAGTGAAAATCAGAGTCGAGTGGTGCGGTATTTGCGGAAGCGACTTGCACGAATACGTGGCTGGCCCGATCTTCATCCCACAGGGAGCTGAACATCCGCTTACAGGCGAAAAAGCCCCGATCGTAATGGGGCATGAATTTTCCGGACAAGTGGTGGAAATCGGGGAAGGCGTGAACACTATCAAGGTTGGCGATCGCGTCGTCGTCGAGCCGGTTTTCGCTTGCGGAACATGCGCTGCGTGCAGACAAGGCAAATACAATCTTTGTGAAAAAATGGGCTTCCTCGGTCTGGCCGGCGGTGGCGGTGGCTTCTCGGAATACGTGGCTTGCGATGAGCACATGGTCCACAAAATCCCAGACAGCCTCTCTTATGAGCAAGGCGCTCTTGTTGAGCCATCTGCCGTGGCCCTTTATGCAGTCCGTTCAAGTCAGTTGAAAGCCGGTGACAAAGCTGTCGTATTCGGTGCCGGTCCTATCGGCTTGCTTGTCATCGAAGCATTGAAAGCAGCAGGTGCGGCTGAGATTTATGCAGTGGAGCTGTCCCCCGAACGTACAAACAAGGCAGCTGAGCTGGGCGCCATCGTCATCGATCCAAAAGAATACGACGTAGTCCAGGAAATTCACAACCGGACAAATGGCGGTGCAGACATCGCCTTTGAAGTCACAGGTGTGCCTCCTGTTCTCACGCAAGCCATCGAATCTACCAAAATCGCTGGACAAATCATGATCGTCAGTATCTTCGAAAGAGAAGCGTCCATCAAACCGAATCACATCGTCATGAAAGAGCGCAGCATGACAGGCATCATCGGCTACCGCGACGTTTTCCCTGCTGTCATCAGCCTGATGGAAAAGGGCTTCTTCCCGGCAGACAAGCTGGTCACCCAGCGCATCAAGCTCGACGACATCGTGGAGCATGGTTTTGAAGCACTGCTGAAAGAGAAAAACCAGGTAAAAATTCTCGTTAGCCCGAGAGCATAAGCGAAAACGATTCCATAAATATTGTGCTGTTTCCTTCCACAGAAGGAAATACGCCATTCCGCTACAAAAAACGGAGAGAAAGCAGGGTTACTTCCTGTTTTCCACTCCGTTTTTTCTCGTTACCCTCTTCGATTTTTAACCTTGGGGTACCACCAACAAAACGCGGATTTCGTACGTTATCAAGACCTAAATTATATAAAGTGATAAAAAATAAAGGATGTTACATATTAGTCATGTATAATATGTGACATCCTTTTACTTGTTGTTAAACAAACGCGCGCCCGATTGTTGAAGATCGTTATTGAACTAATGCCCCCGTTAGCTGAACAAGATAATTATATAAAGTACTGTTAACTTTTTTAATGAAAATCTCGGAACTGTAATATTTGATTTATTTCACCAATTTGTGGGTTCTACCATTCTTCTCTATCATGATTTTCCATATAAAATTGTTCAACAACACTGACAATCATAGTTAGCTAATTATTTATACAACAATAAAGAAATTCCATCCTATTAATAATGCAAATAATAAAGTTAACAAAGTAATTGTAAGAAAATAAAATACTTTACGTTTTTTAGAACTTACTATTTTTCTCATATATTTGATAGAGAAGAAGGCTGCAATAACTGTACATACGAGTAAAGGATAATTCAGTAAAAGATGAGGTTTGACCTCCGCAAAGGTACGGAATTTATTCATCATAATTCTAGTAATACATATTAGATTGTTTAAAACAGTTATTGTACCACATAATATTAACATTGAATAGTAGAAATTAAATCTTTTATCTTCTAATTCTAATTGTTTCTTTCTATTTTTAAATTTAAGAATGAGTAAAATCAGTGGTGCAATTAAGAAATACAGAGTTGTACTTAATAATACTAAAACACTAGCAATTAAAACTGGGATTGTTCTATCAGGTAGTAGTTCAGATAAATCCATACCATGTCCTACAATTATCTGTTTCACTTTGCCTTCTTCCATTTTGAATTGTAAAATGGGATACGCATTTCTAAAAACAGGGAAATTTTCTTTAACAAGTTCATAATAATATGGTTTCGTCTGTACATAAGTACCTTTATATTGCCCTAAACTCATTGTGATTTCATTTTTGTTCGTTGCACTAACAGTATATAAATTTTGATAATTTGCAAATTCTAAAAAATTCCCCTCTTGCCGTTGAAATGGAACATATTTTCCATCTACTTCATTTGAAGAAGGTAGTTTTAGATAAGGAACTTTACTCTCTGTATGCTTTTTACCAATTAACAATTCTTGTACTCCAAATAGAATGTCCATTTCAGCACTTGCATTTGTAAGGATTACAATTACAAATCTTTCTTCAGGTACTATCGCAAATTGACTTGAAAATGTTGCAGTATTACCTCCATGACCAATAGTACGGTATTCTCCCACATATTCAAAAAAACCATGTGCCGTTCCAACCATTTCTCCATCTAAACTGTAACTTGGTGAAAACATAGTTTCTAATGTGTCTGAATTATCAAATAGTGGTGACTTTTGACCTTTTTCTGGAGTTATTGCAATTGCATATTTTGCCAAATCTTCTACCGTACCGTTTATAGAACCTGCTGGATAATGAGAAACATATGACCAATTACCAAGTATGAAACCTCCTTCTGGATTTGGTAAATATCCCTTTGCTTTTGTTTCTAAAAGTTTTTTATTATCATCAAATGTTGTATTTCCCGTTGTATTATTCATCTCAAGTACATTAAATAAATGTTCCCGTTCATAATCATGAAATGGCTGTTTACTTATACATTCCACTACATAACCAGCAAGAGATGCTCCATAGTTACTATACGAACTAGCTGTTCCCACTTTATAATACTGTTTAGATTTATCAAGTAGTAATGCTTCTTCAAGAGGGAATAATCCATCCTTTGAAAAAGCAATTGTATTAAAGGCGTAGTCTCCAAATCCAGCAGCATGATTCATAAGATCTCTCATTGTAACAGTTTGTTGGAAATTAAGTTTTTTTGCAAAGTCAGAAGGTAGATATGTTTTAATATCCTCATCTAAATCAAGTTTACCTTGTTCAACTAATTGCATTGCAGATGTCCAAGTGAATAATTTACTTATGGATCCCCATTCAAAAACTGTCTTTGATGGATCAACTGAAATTTGCTTTTCAACATCCGCATATCCATAGCCTTTTGAGAGAATAATTTGACCATCTTTCACAACTGCAATTGCAGCCCCTGGTGTTGTTTTGTCTAAATACTTCGATACATATTGATCTATCTTTTCTTCCATCTCATTCAATGGAATACCCGAAGGTGTTTCCCCGTTAATTTTCTTTAATTCCGCTGCAAAACTAAGTTTTGTACTTAGTCCAAAAACAGTCAAAAACATAATAATACTAACTGTTAATATCAATCCTATTCTTTTTATCATTTTCGTATCCCCTCTCATAAAAGTATTAGTCTTAGATTAACGCCCTTAGAGAAAAGCTATAAAATCAATATCTTTAAGAGCATTTAACTCTGCATAACCAAACTTTATTATCGTTATCGATAATGATAAAATAAGAGTTGAATGATTGCAATAATTATTCTCATTATTTATAATAGGAATGAAAAACCGGATGAATAAGAGGGGATATTATGGTCAATAAAGTTGATGTTTTAATGCATCCCGTTAGAATGAAAATTTGCCAATCATTAATGAGAAATAAAGAAAATGGATTAACACCTTTAGAAATGGTCAAAATCATTAAAGATGTACCTCAAGCAACTCTATATAGACAGTTACAAATTATGATGGATTCTGGAATTATTCACGTTATTAAAGAAAAAAAAGTGAAATCAGTTTCTGAAAAATATTATGCTTTAAAAGAAGATGAGGCTAGAATCGATGCGGAGGAATGGAAAAAAGCATCGCAACAGCAGAAACTTGATTATGTTACTTACTACCAATTATCTCTTTTGTATCAATATCAAAGTTATCTTAAAAAATTAGAAGAGCAAAACAATTCAGAGGATAGTGCTACTTTTTCTTTAGCCGCGTTAACGTTAGATGATGAAAAATTCAAGCAATTCCAAAATGAATTAAACGAATTAATTATTAAGTACTACCATAATACAAGTGAAAATAATGCAGAAGATACTCCAGTTCGAACAGTTGCTATTACAATTATTCCAGATGCTTAAGAGACAATAATGCCTCTTAAGCATCTAGCATTGCACCTTAGTATTCTACGTTCTTCTTCAGCTAACCTGCCCCGTTACTTTAAGTACAAAACTTCACAATCTCTTCTAAAATCTAACATAAATATCCAATTTTCATTAAAGTGTTATTCAATTAAATGGCCCTTTAGCTGAATAAGGAGGGAACGATGTTCCCTTAGATTTTTTTATAAACCTCTGCATAAGCAAATTTTAACTGCTCACGTAGTTCTTTATTTTCTTCATCAAATTTCTTAATTTTACGTTTTAAAGATACTATAATTGCATCTTTATTATTCTCATCCATCTCACGGTTTATCTGCTTTGGAGTTGAAACTTGGGCTTGCTGCTCTCGTAACGATTCAATTCGTTCTCGTATTTCTGGTACTCCACCTTGCTGTCTGGTTGGAGCCAGCGCGATCTCGCGAATGTTTTCTTGCCCGCAATCGAGCTGATATTTATAATCGTACCCGTCTTCCGCTCGTATGCTTCAAAATGGCTTCGATGACGATATCCCAATCCCCACGTGGAAGCTCATGCCCTGTCCCTTCCAACGTGAGCAAGACTGCTCCCGGAATGTTGTTCGCAAGATGTAAGGCATGCGCGAAAGGGATGAGTAAGTCTTCTGTACCGTGAATCACGAGAGCTGGCACAGCGATTTCAGCTGTCCGCAACAGGTACGGTTCACTGGCCGTCACAAAGGCGTGGTTGTTCTTACTCGCATAATGGTTGCTTCTGGCGATATCGATTTGGGCCAATTCACGAACGCGCGCCTCGTCAAAAGGATGCTTGGAACCGATCAAAACTTTCGAACTCGCCACTGCAACTGCTAAAACCTCGTGTTCATCCTCCCAATTGATCTCACCCATATTGCTGAAAAACTCCATCAGCTTCTCATCGATTGGTGGTAGGTCAGGGGCAAAATTCGACGTTGCATGCAAGATGATCGTGCGAACTCTTTCGGGATGTCGCAATGCAATGATTTGCGTCAACATTCCGCCCATGGACATACCAACGACGTGCGCCTGCTGTACACCGAATGCATCTAGGACGTGAACAGCGTCATCCGCCATATCTTCAAATGTATAGCCTGGTTGCCCAACCTCGTAGGTCGTGGAGCGTCCGACATCCCGATTATCAAAACGAATAACAAAGCGTCCAGCCTTGGCTATTCGCTGACAAAATTCTTCCTCCCACCAAAGCATGGACATCTGGGCTCCCATAATCAGCAAAATCGCCGGATCTGTGGGCTTCCCAAAGCTTTCCGCACATATTTCTACACCGTTCACTTTTAAAATCTGTTCTGCCATTGTCTGTTTTCCTCCTCAACGAATGGAAATAAAAAAACACAGGCTAGACTGCCTGTGCTTACGTCATCGAAAAAGGAAGAAGAAACGAAAACCATAAAATCAGATACCAAAATCTGATTTTACAAAGATCGGTTCCATTCTCTTCGCAGATCATGCAAATAGAGGCGGTCATCACGCTTGCCTTCCTCACTCCATTTGCCCATGATTCAATTGGGTTACCGTAGCGGCAATCCATTTTTCGATTCGTATGCACACAACATAGCCTTTTCACGCTATTTCATTGATTGTGTTGTGCGAATAAAGTATCGAAAAATTAATTTGCCACACGTACCCCTCCGTCCCTGATAAGTTGTGACCATCCTACCACATGCTTTTTCTTCTGTCAACGATTGGCAGTTTCAACGGTTGTTCGTATCCCTGGCTCCGCAAAAATCGTTTCAACATCTCGGGTAAGCCGCAACTCAACCACTTGATCACATGCCAGCTTGGAAAGAATCTGGTCATGCGTGATCATGACGACCGTTTTGCCTGCTTCAGCCAGCTGTTTCACCCATGCGGCCACCTTCAGCACTCCATCGCCGTCAAGTCCGCTTGTCGGTTCATCCAGCACAATCAGTTCTGCGTCAGAGCAATAAGCGGCTGCCATCGTGACCCGCTGCTTCTCTCCACCGGATAATGACGCTGGATGCCGATGGCGAAGCTCGCGCAAACCGAAAGCATCCATCGCTTCATACGCCTTTTCGCGGAGCTCTTCATTCAAGGTTTTTCCCAACACGATTTCGTTTCCGACACTGTCTGCGTAGAGCTGGTAGTCCGCATCCTGCATCACCAAATAGCTGACAGCTCGTCTTTTGTTAGCGGACAGTGAACGACCTTGGCTGACAATCGTTCCTTTTCGCTCACGAAGAAGACCACATAAAATTTTGCATAGCGTCGTCTTGCCCGTACCGTTTTCTCCAGTCAACGCTGTTACACTCCCCTGTGGAAGCGAGATGTCGATATCGGTGATTCCGTCGTTTTTCTTTTTATAAAAATAGCTAAGCCCTTTACCCTCCACCGTGAATTCGGACATTTCTGGCTGCTCACGTTTCTTCGCTGTCTCGGGAAGCGTCATGTCAGGATGGCGCAGACCATACATACGCACGTCATCATGAGACAATTGGCAGAACTCGTCCTTCGTCCACGTACGTGCGATTTTGCCATTTTCCATGCAGACAAACAAATCGACAACGGGTAGAAAAGGAACGAGCCGATGCTCGCTGATGAGCAGGGTGGTACCGTTTTGCTTGAGCTTGCTTACGATTTCAATCAGGTTTTGCGTAGAGGAAGCGTCCAGATTCGCAGTAGGCTCATCCAGCAAAAGAAGTGGCGGTGTCAAAACCGATGCGGCCGCTATCGCTACCCGTTGCTTTTGCCCGCTGGACAGCTTATGTAAAGAGGTATCGAGCAAGTGGGAAATCCCGAGCTGGCTCGCCTGCCTATCCATCCGGCTTCGAATCTCGTCTGGTGCCATGCCGATGTTTTCTGCGGAAAACGCCAGCTCATCCCGGACGGTTTCCATAAAAAATTGGCTGCGGGGGTCTTGAAATACGACGCCCATTAGCCGGGTACGTTCCTCGGGCAGCATGCTCGCAGGACTTTTGCCGCCAACGCTTACCTCACCCGTGAGACGTCCGGCATAAAAATTCGGTGCGAGACCATTGACCAGCCTCATAATCGTACTCTTGCCGCAGCCAGACCGCCCACATAGTACGACACACTGTCCAGCTTTTACAGATAGGCTGATCTTTTTCACGCCGGTCTCCGTGTCATGTCCCCCATCTTCCTGACCATAATGAAACGTAACATCGTTTAGCTCGATCACGAAATCATCCCTCCCGTCCAGTAAATTACCGAGCCTATCAGCGCATACAGCCCTACGACGATGCCATCCATGATCTTGAAGCCAACTGGATAGATAGAGGTCCGCGCGTTTGTGCACTCGATGCCGCGGAGCTCAGCAGACGACGCCAGTTCTGACGACAGCTTCAGGCAACGGACGACCAACGGCATAAAAAAACATTCGTAGGCCATGGCCGGATGCTTCAGTACGCTGTACCAATGCGGAAAAATCCCTCTGGCGCGGATCCCGTCACGAATCGCTTTCATTTCCAAAATGACCACGGGGAAAAAACGGATCAAAATGCATATCATCACCAAAATCGGTTTGGGGACTGACATCTTCTCAAACGCACTCATGATACTACCAGGTGGCGTATAGATCAGAACCGTGCCGATCATGATGACAGGCATCATTCTCACCATCGTGTAGACAATGAGCTTCATCGTTCCCAATGCCAACACATTCGGCATGAAAAACACAAAAGCCATGCACACGCAATAGAACACAACCAGTTGAAACGCCTTTCTGGACAGGTGATTCCATACCAAGTACACTACACTTAGTGCCACCAGTAAGTGCACCTGTATATCATCACGAACGGTCATGGCCAAGATACTCGCTATTACCAGCACCAACAGATGCGTTCTGGGACCGAGACGTCTCGTACGCGCTGTTTCTTTTTCATAAGCTTTTTCCTTCATCCGACAAACACCCCTACAACCGAGATCACACACAACCTTATAAAGGGGACATGGAACATTGCTGAAGTCCTCCTTACAAATCGTAATGATAATGATGATCATAATCTCTAGCAATACGACAGGTAGACATACGTCTTTTCGAAGTATGTTTTCGTCCGATCACGGCATGGGTGGTGACTATAATGAAAGATATTTTGACGGAACTGCATACGCCGTGTTTAATGCAATGCGGCTTTTATCGTGACGACGACCACGGTCCATACAATCGCGAGGGTGTTTGCTTTTCTGTTTTGCCAGAGAAAGGGCAAGGGCGCTACTGGACTTATACCCGTGACAACCTGTTTTCGATTTCTATCCAAGATTTCGTCTTTTACGAGGATTTGTTTCTGGAGTTCCAGCAACCCAAGTACCTGAGCTTCAATTATTACGATTCCGTCTCTGGTGAAGAATTCAACCCATACAAACGATTGTCATGCGGCTGCATCCGCGTCCATATCGGCTATAACAATTTGTATCGGGCCAGTTATCGCAAAAACATTCCCATTCGCTCGACGGCTATTGAAATCATGCCGGAGTATTACGAGGATTATTTGAAAAGCAAATATCCAGTAGAGTATAAGGATCTGCGCTCGTCCTTTATTACGGTAGATGGGATGACGAATTTCGCGGAGCTTGTTTTCGTGCTCCGACAGATACGGAATTTTCGGGGAACGGGAATTGCCGCAAAGCTGTACTACGAGGGAAAAGTCGCAGAAGCAGTATCACTGATCGTGGAGAAAGCCAAAGCACACAAAAAAACGCATCCAACCAAAAGCATATCCCAACAGGACTTGGACGGCCTGACAGCTGTGACCGCCTACATTGACGATCACTTCGCATCCGAAATACACTTAGAGCACCTCGCTCGGATCGCCTGCATGGGACTCACCAAGCTGAAATACACCTTTAAGCAAGCGAACCAATGCACCATCACCGCATATATCCAAAACAAACGAATGAATCACGCCGAGCAACTGCTTACGAGCACCGATTTACACATTAATCAGATTGCGTATATCGTGGGCTACCATAACTCCAGTCGCTTCTCCCAGCTGTTTCGTAAAAGCACCGGGTTGTTGCCCAACGAATACCGGAGACTCACGGTTATAACCAAATAGGATCATGGAAAAAGCTGTAGCCGATGATGTGGCTACAGCTTTGCACTAAATAAACAGTTTTCGCACTCGCTCATCCCGCAGCCACAATCCGCCCCACATCAAAATTGCGAGGTATACAGCAAACAGCGTATGGGAAAAGAGTGGCGCGTCTACACGGATCTGGGTAGCGATGACCCCACCGAAAAATCCAGTTAACAGAAGTGCACCCAAAACCGCTGTCCGTGGTATCGCATACAACACCGTTGATACAAGGGCGAGAATTCCAATCACGCCAATGTGATGCTCCGCATAGCCAAGTACGAGAGTTCCCTCTACGACAGGAGCAGGCTGGATGAGTTTGAATACGCCGTCAAAAAGCATAAAAAGAATGACAAGTCCGCTCATAATCCGTGCAATCCACAGACGTGTTTTGGAAATTTGACTCCGCATGGGGGTCCCACCTTTCATTTTTTTCCTAAGCAGATCGTAGCACAATCAAAGCGGCGACATTTCTTCTGTATTGCTCTTTTAGGGAACTGTCTTTTTCTAAAAACGAAAAAAACCTTCTCAAATGAGAAGGTTTTGAATTCGTATCAAAATTAAACAGGAAGCGTCACTCTGTAACCTGGTTGGTTCTTAGGATGGTTTTGATTCACGAACACACCACGGTCATTTTTCAACACGATTACTTCAAAGAATGGACGGAAACGATCCTCCGAAATACCAAATGCAGTCAAGAACTTGCCAAACAGCGCCTGCTCTTCACGCTCAGGTTGGCCATCTGCCAGGGAGGAATCGATCAGGTTAACCAGAATGCACATTTTTTGAGCATCTGTGAGCAATGGAGTTACTTCGCCCAGGAACTTCTCGATAGAGTTATTGCGTGTATATTTCATTGCGTTTTCGAGCAACTGTCTGTTATTAGCACCTACACCAATCACGCCGTTGCTTTCTTCACCGCCCAATACAGCGAGCAATTGACCGATTTCCTCGTGGTCCATTTCTCCATCCGATTTCATCATGTAGAGCAAGGAGCATGCGAATCCAAAATGAGGGGTCATTTCTTCCCCTTTGTCTGTCTTAAACATATCAAACAAGCCCACGCAAAATACCTCCTATGTAAGCCAAGATAGTATAATTTTACTATCCGCTAGATAATCTTAGCAACACTTGTCAAGGTAAGTAATTTCTCGGGAAAACAAAGAAAGGAAGTGCCAGCCTGGGCCGACACTTCCTTTTCTCGCTCTTATTTCAATTGTTGCACGTCATAGCCTTTTGCCCTCAAGTGATCGATAACCATGCCTTTCATCGAGAAGTGGGCAGCACCGACCACGACAAAAGAAGTCGTTTCCCCTTTTTTCTCCAACACTTCTGCGAGTTTAATAGCCATGTTTTTGTCTCGCTCACCGAGCAGACGCTGATTCACTTCGCCTTCACCGAAATCGCCATGCGTCGTCATGATCTGGGTAAATCCATTCAGATCGCCTTCTACCCATTCTGTCTGCATGTCTTTTAAGAGTTTTGTGCTTTCTTCCAGCCCTTTTTCGGCCATAACACTATCTAACATGATGTTCAATTCTTTCTCCTGCTGCTCTGCAGGAACACCTGACAGCAAGTCCGCTTGTAGCTTAATACCTTCCAGCTCGTTGATCGGCTTCTCGTCTAGCATCGCCTTCGTCAGGAAGTACCTGTCGATGCCGGATAGCATTGCGAACTGAACATCCGTTTCGCCGTCCACGTAGCCAAGCGTTGGCACAGACAAGGAAACAGCAAACGGCTTGTAGGCGTCAAAAGAATTGGCTGGCAGTTGCAGCTTTGTAAGCAATTTTTGCACCTTTTGATACGTCTCAGCGGATACATGATCCTTCAGTGTCGTGCCATCGGTGTATACCATTTTTTGTGTCATATAATCAGTGTCACCGTTGATAATATCGGCTTCCACCCACAGTTCATCCGACTCTTCATACGCTTCCCGGATGTCTTTTTGCATCGGATACATATCTGCGATCCCCATGTGAATTGAGCCAAGCAAGTACATGGTGTTTTTGCCGTTGGTCACTTTCCACATGAGACCTTCGGCACCGCCGCCCACCGTATCGTATGCGAACTCGACCAGTCGGCTGGCCATCACCGTTGCTTGTTCAACCGTGCTTGGCTGATTCAGCTCGAGACCAGCGCTTGTCCCTTTGACCAAGCCTTTTTTCTTCATGTAGTCAATCGGGTGGTTATCCCCGGTCATTTCGAATGCTGCTGGCAGTTCGTAGTTCGCCATGAGTTTGTATAAAGAAGTAATGACTGCTTCTCTCGTAATGACCTTATCAGTCGGAAAGGATAAGGAAGCGTTCTTTTTCTTCAGTCCCAGAAGATCCAGCTTTTTCGCTGTCCCCTCCATCAAGGTAATAAATTTGTCAGCAGGAATTGATTGCTGAAAAGAACTCTCTTGATACCACTCCAACGGAAAAATTCCGTATTTCTCCCCTTCGTTCAGCGTTGTTACCGACCAAGGGCTGATTGGGAGAGCTGCGGGCGTCTGCCCGTGGACTGGAAGCACATACCCTAGCAAAAGCGCCAAACTGAGTGCACCTGTACCCGCCAAGCGAGTCAGCTTGCTCCAGCGTTTGTTTAGTTTCATGAAACTTTCTCCTCTCGATTCTAAGCTGAATGATTTTATGCCATTCTATCTTAGTGGTAGATTATACCACAATTTTCTGGAAGAGATAACCGAATGATAGAAAAGAATAGAAAATGCGACCATTTTCACTATACATAAAAAGCATCGACATTGATCGTCGACGCTTTCGTAATGAATAGGCAAGTTATCGATTCGGTTTGGTCAAATACAGACGCATTGTTAGCGGAGCAAATATGACAATGAACAGAGATCGACAAAAAGGACTATTTTTGTTTGCTCTTAGCACCCCATACAGGGGATTCAGAGCAAAGTGCCTTATATCCACATAGCTAAAGCAAGGGGTTTTACGACACGAGTGATAAAAAACTCACCCTCTTATTTTACAGGAGGGTGAGTCCTTTTTCGAAATCGTTATTGAACGGATGCTTCTTCAATTTCTTTATACGCCCAATGACCAGGTGCAACATCCGGCCATCTTTGCGGGCCAGCTTGGTTCTGCGGCACGCGATTCAGCACACGATTGAGAATAGTTACAGCTTCGGCACGAGTCAGCGCTTTCTCTGGCTGGAAGGTGCCGTCGGGATAACCTGTCATGTAGCCTTTGGCAACAACCGCTGCAATGATTGGAGATGACCAGTGATCTCCCCTCACATCAAAAAAGGCAGTGCCCCCTCCCGCACCTTGCAAGGCCTTGTACTTAAAGATGACCGCGGCTATTTCCGCTCGGGTAATGTTGGCCGATGGACGGAATGTGCCATCTGGGTAACCGCTCATCATACCCGCTGCACTTGCTTGATGAATCGAATTTACTGCCCAGTAGTTGTCGGCTACATCGAAGAACCTTCCCTTATTCGCAGAAGACTGGCTAACCATTCCAGCGTTCAGTAAAATGGCAGCCATCTCCGCACGTGTCACTGTACGATCCGGTTGAAACGTTCCGTCAGGATAGCCATTCATATAGCTACGTTGGCTCTTACTTTTTATATTGGTTGCAGGGAGAACCACTTTCTTATCTGCAGGGCTACCACCAGTGAAAAAGATGGTTGTCGGCGTGGTATAGGAACCCTTTCTACTGTCTTTATCCCGATCCCGGTCTCTGTCCCGATCATCATCCTCTAGATTTCTCCATGCTTTTCTCAAATCGTACAGAGCGTCATCTACTTCAGACTGCGTAGCATGTGGATCGTCAATGACATCCCACGCTTGTTCAAGCGCATCCTCCAATTTGCGCCAGCTCGATCTGGTGTAGTCGTCTTCATCCAAGTCTTTGTCCTCGATCTCTCTCGCTTTGGTCCTCAGCTCTCTTTTATAGACAGCGTCATCTTGTCTCTTCAAATCTTGTCTCGCTTTGATCAATTTCTCCAGGGCAACATCTACGACAATCTGGCTCGAATGCGGATCATCCAGCACAAAGTAAGCATTCCCTAGTCGATTCTGCAACTCTTTCCAACTATCCCTTGTGTAATCTTTTTCTTGCAGCTTTTCCACTGCAATTTCCTCTACTTTCGTTTGCAGTTTACTCTTGTCGATTGTACCTTCCTGCTTCTTCAGCCCTTCTCTTGCTAGGACTAACACGGACAAGGCACCATCGATTTCTGCTTGGGTGGTGTTTGACTTCGTCAGTACGACTTTTGCAGCATCCAACGCATACACCAGCTTGCTCCAGCTGTCGGGCGTATATTTTTCCTGGATTAAATTCTCGGCGTTAATTTCATTGACTTTTCCTTGTAAGTGACGAAGATCTACAGTGGATTCTACCGCGGCAGGTGTTTCCTCTTCACTTGCTGCTTGGCTTACAGGCACGAATATGGATGCTTGGAAGATCAAGCAAAAGAGGCTAAAGAAAACAAGACTCGTTACTGCTCTTGGAAAACGTCCCAATTCCCATCCTCCGTTCTTTACGATGACCCATCTGATCACCTTTTTCCAATCGTTTACATTATATGATGGAGACCGATCAGAGGATTCATATTTTTAGAGGCCAACAATCAAACAAAAAACCAAGTAGCCAATAGAGCAGCTGCTTGGTTTTTATTTTCTGGTGCTAAGCAGAAATAGGTTTTTCCGGGCGTTTCTTTGTCTGACCGGAGATTGAAAAATTCGTCCACATACGCAGTAGTCGTTCCACTGGGCCATAACGGAACCGCTTTAGATACAATGGGCTTATGAAAAGCTGTCCCACATAAATCACAATCGCTAATCCGCAGCCAGCCAATACCCCGATCCTTCCGAACCATCCGAGTCCATAGCCATAGAAGATCGTCGTACAAATGACGGTTTGCAAAAGGTAATTCGTTAAGGAGAGTTTACCCACGGCTTGAAATCTTGGCAGCCAAGTTGATTTCGTACTTCTGGAAAAGAACCAAACAAAGGCGAAAATGTAACCGATGGCAAGGATGGTCCCCCCCGATATCTCACCGACGCCACTCCACCAAGTTCCCGGCAGATACACATGCAGCACTTTTAACAAAAGTCCCGCTGGCAAGAAGATCAGCATGTTTCGGAGATACGAGGTTCGTTCTTCCTCTGGCTTCTCGAACCACCTGCGCTTCGCAGCATACATCCCAAAAAGGAACATGGGTGCGCTCATAAGCGGCGCCATCAACAATAAAGCAACCATCATGTATTCTGGCAAACCAAGCGGATCTTCACTGCTTCTGTGATGCACGATTTCCTCGTATGTGCCCGTGCCATAGACGGTCATGGTTTTGACGACATAAGCTTCCATACGGGCAGAATCGGTAATACTCGTAGGATCATTCGGATCATCTGGAGCAAGCCCCATTAAGCTGATGAGGCAGAGTAAGACAATCCCCCAAATGAGCAGAGTTTTCGGTTTACGGTTCATGAACAGCAACAGAAAGAAGCCCATCATTCCATAAAACCCCAAGATATCCCCTTCCCATAGGAAGTACGAATGAAGGAGACCAAGTCCGATCAGCATCAAAAACCTGCGGGCAAGGTAGCGTTTTTGCTTCAAACCTTTGGCGGCCAAGCTTTGCTGCATCTTGATCATGCCAAAACCAAACATGAAGGTAAAAATCGGCATAAAGCTGCCTTCCACAAATATTTTCACAAGCTTATAAGCTGTCATTTCATAATCGGGGAGGGCGTATAAATCCATTTCTTGGCTTCCCCAAATCCCATACTGGAAAATCAGCATATTCGCCATCAAAATCCCTACTAAACTAAATCCCCGCAAGCCATCGATAATTCGAACGCGGTTCTGCTTTAGCTCCATGACTATCACCTCAAGCCTGATTGTATAGAGCTAAGCTTAATGGCTTCTAAAGGGCACCTTATCGTTACCTTAATTTTACATCCCTTTTCTATTGTTTACCCAAACAAAGATAGATGACTTAATTTTGAATAGTATCTTAAACTCGTCCAATCGCTCCCCCATTGTCCAACATAATTTGAGGTATCAAAGTAAAAAGGGGGTGATATTTTTGGCACGTATTCTCGATAAAGCAGCCGTTCAGCCACGCCGTCGATTTAACTTGGCAAATTCCTTTACCATCAGACGCTCGCCAGGAAGGTCTCGCCTCGCCACTATCCGAATCAGAATCCCATCTAGGCATTCCCAACCGAATCGTGTTGAATTAGTTGCTACGGTTGGTGTTCGGGGGATTACCGGTATTGTGCAAATCCTCTTCCGCGTATTTCGTGATGGTAGAGAGATTTTCAACACCCTCCAAGGTATTGAATCTACTGGTTCTGAACAAAACTATGCTGTCACCTTTCAGGCAATCGATCGAAATGTAAGAGCTGGTACCCATATTTACACAGTAACCGCAGAAAACCGAACGGCAAATACCAGAGCTGATGTTGTTGGGCCTGTTACGTTTAGTGGACTCGCAGTAAAAACGAGAACGAGAACCTGAATGCTTTAAAAAGCACCTGAATAAGGTGCTTTTTTTGCACATGCGCTGATTCTTTTTCCGAAAACTAGCAACAATTCTGTCGATCAAACGTACAACTCTTAGAAGATACATAATTTAACAATGTAATCGAGGTGTTAACAAGCATGGAAGCATCAATCTCAATTGTCACCTACCGCCCTGAGCTTGCCGCAGCGGTCGCAGATATGTGGAATGCCAGCCGAGATAGCTGGGGAGGCGGAAATTCGATTACGACAGCGGAACAAATTAGACAAGAAGAAGCAGCCTCTGACGCTATCACCGTCTATCTCGCTATGGAAGGTGAAACGGTCGTTGGATATTGCAGCCTGGCCGAATATCGGGAAGATACCGGTGCACTCTACATCCCGTTGCTCAATGTACGTCCCGACTATCATGGAAAAAAAGTCGGCCGGATGCTGCTTTCATGCGCACTGGAGAAAACGATTGAGCTGGGCTGGCCGCGACTTGATCTGTATACGTGGGCAGGAAACACGAAGGCTGTTCCGTTGTATAAGAAGTTCGGCTTTTTCTGGGAAGACCGGGACGACGCCACCCATCTGATGAACATGATTCCTTCTGTGCTCCGTACCGAAGCGATCGCTCACTATTTTGAGGAGCTTGACTGGTATCAGGACTCCACGCGGGAGATCGTTGTAGAGCCAGATGGACGCAAGGAAAACGGCTTTGATTACTTCACATACTCCTGGGCAAAAGGAGAAAAGAGCTTACGCGTGGAGTTTGAGCGGCGGGGTCGAGGCATGCGCCTCATCGAGACGGAGGATTATCTCGTGTCTGCCGAAGCAGAAAAGCTGGAGCTGGTCTTTGGACGTGAGTATCAAATTCACTACCGGATCGTCAACAAATCAGGCAAGCCGTTACAGATTTCGTTAAACGGGCAACCGAGTGACACGATCCGCTTTGATTATCAGCACGAGCTGGCTGTAACAGGTGAAACGACGCTGTCAGCTACCTTTTTTGTCGATCCAATCACAGAAGAGCAAAGCATCTGGCGCACGCATCCGCGTGTTTGTACCCAGCTACTGATCAACGGCAAGGCAGCGCTGTTCGAGGTAGGAATCCTTCCCAAGTTTCCTGCTACCCTTTCCTTGCATGTACCTGGCCTCTCCTATCCGGGACAGACAAAGCTGTTTTATTTGGACGTGGAAAACAACTTTACGGATGAAGCGGAATTTTCATTCGAGCTGCCCGTTTGTTCATTTGTTGGCTTACAAGAGCAACGCCACACTTTGAAACTGTCTGGCAAAGAGCGCATTTCGCTTCCGCTTAACGCTGACCTGTATGAACACGGCTTTTACGAAGCCAACGTACAGGTGGAGGCAAAGCTCGCAGATGGCAGATCGGTTTCTTTTGCCAAAAAAATCGGAGCTGCCTTTACGGGACTTGGTGCGATGGTGTCGGGAGAAACGGAACAGGCTTGGCAAGTTCACCATGGCCGCCATACGCTCTACTTGAACAAAGAAGATAATGAGATGACCGTTGTCGGCGGGACAGGCGGGGAGCCAACCAACTTCCTCTATCCCAAGCTCGGCAAACCGTTTTCTAGCGAGTTCTCGAAGAAGCGTGCCGAGAATGTTGCGTTTATCGTGGAAAAGGGAGCAATCGGCATCCATGCAACGTATCGCTCCGGGGCATACCCGCAAATTGGACTTGTTAGCAAAACGCTCCTGTTCGGAGATGGTACCGTTGAACACGGATTGGAGATAGAAAACCACTCTGCTGACAAGCTGACTACTGAGCTTTGGCTTAACCAAGGATTTAGTCACAGTTTTCATCGCCCCATTGTGCCGTATCAAGGCCGTTATGTTGAAACACCATCCTCCTATGGCAGCGATATGGATTACTGGGATGCAGAGTTAGTCAGTGAAAACTGGCTATTTACACAGGATGAAACGGCCCCCTGGGGAATGTGCTGGCCTCCTGAATACCGTTTTGACATTCAAGGCTGGTATGTCACACTCGAAACCAATCTCGGCATGCTTGCTCCACATGAAAAAAAATCGTTTGGTCCCTTCCACTTCTCACATGGGGGCTATGCTGACTGGAAAGAGTTCCGTGCCTTTGCCCGTAAAGAACCTATGCCAGCAGACCTGACCTTGAGCTCTCATCTAGAGTTGAGCGCTAATGAGCAAAATCCTTTTGTCACAAGCAAGGAACTGGATGTACAGGTGAAAGAATACAAGCAACAATATTTGGACGGAGAACTGATCGCATCCCTTTTGAGCGAGTCAGCTTCCGAACAAGCGCAGAGCTTTACAGAAGATGAGGAAGAGACGGAATCTGGCTTCTCTTTCAAGACGCCGGAAAAACCATATGACCTCGTGCAAGTAGAGGGACGTTTTGCCACGCATGTGTCGCATTTGCAAAGCGCGATTTTCCCAATCGGTCAAGGCAAGGTCATACAGGAGCAAACAGTGGAAGAGGGACAGCAGGTCTATATCGCCGACAATGGACGCTTGCGGATCAAAGCCGCTCCAGATTTTGCTCCGACGCTCTACTCGCTTACAAGCAATGGGCAGGAGTGGCTGGACAGCGCCTTCCCTGAGCGGAAGCCGAAATCTTGGTGGAATCCGTGGACTGGTGGAATCGGCAACTATATGGAGGAGTTAAGCACATTTTCCCTGGTTAAGGAAGAGCGTACGGCTTCCTTTGTCGAGCTAATCGACAACAAGCAAAATGCGTGGCAGGGAATCAAGGTGAGCTACCATGTGAAAAAGCAGGAGAAGTATCGCGGGTTGACTTGCCATCAGTATTACTTGCTGCTGCCAGGAGTACCTGTCCTCTGTCATACAGTAGAGATCGAACAAAATACTGGAACGTACTTTGCTGGCAAAGAATTAGCCACTGACATCTTTTTGCAGCCAGGAACCGAGGACGAGGCGGTATGGCTGAAAACCGTTGGTACGAATGGTGAGGAGCTCAGCTACAAGCTGGCACAAGGTGAATTGGATGTCCTTGAAGTTTCCGATTATGTCCTCGGGCGAGCTTCCAGCAACGATCAGATGCATATCGTTACTGACCTCGATACTGCGGACCTCCAAGTATACGCAAACAAGGAAGTGGCCGTAGCTTCTGTCATACGCGAACTGAATCTACCAAACAACAGCACTACCTTTACTCCGCCTGTCTTTTTCCTGTTTGCCGACAACACGCTTCCATCCAATGCCTTATCTGACTTACGGACGATTCGCTTTGCCAAATAAGGGAGGGCTTCTCAATGAAAATCATTGATGCGCACATGCATTTATCCCATATCAAGGAGTTCAAGCGGACAGCGGCGGAAAAGTCTTTTGTCGATTACTCCGTCGCTGGTCTCTTGCAAGAATATGCAGAGAATGGCGTGGTCCTTGGGATAGGCATGGGCTTGACAGAGACTCAGCCAGACGGCTTTCCCGATGTGGAAGCTGTCACTCCCATGGGACTAGACCTGACAGACGAGTTGCCACCACAGTTCGTTTATTGTCTGGGAATCAACCCATTCAAGCTGGATGAAACGGCAGTGGCACGCTTGGAAGCTGAGCTGCAAAAGCCCAACGTGGTCGGGTTGAAAATCTATCTGGGCTACTATCCCTTCTACGCCTACGATAGCGTCTACGATCCCGTCTATGCGCTCGCAGCCAAATATCAGGTACCTGTCGTCTTTCACACCGGCGATACGTACTCGGAGCGCGGGCTCTTAAAATACTCCCACCCTCTCACACTAGACGAGGTGGCTGTGAAGCATCGAGACGTTCATTTCATGATGGCCCATTTTGGCGATCCGTGGGTACTCGATGGGGCAGAAGTCGTTTATAAAAACCGCAACATGTTTGCAGATCTCTCCGGCTTAATGGTCGGTGACGCAGCCAATTGCAAGCGACTCGCGGACTCCCCTCTCTTCTTCTCTCATCTGCGACACGCGATCACCTATTGTGATCATTACGACAAATTTTTGTTCGGGACAGACTGGCCGCTGGCGCCAGTGAAGCCGTATATCCAATTTGTACAGGAGCTAATCCCAGCGGAATATCACGAGGATGTGTTTTACAAGACAGCATTGAAGGTCTTTCCCAAAATCAAGCCGTTAGTTGAATAGACGATACAAATCCCATGTCTCTTCCCCTCGAAGAAGCATGGGATTTTTCTTGTCTGTGCCCTGTGCCCTCTTCCCCATTAATCTCCTCTCATTTGTTCAATAAAACTCCTTCTATTTGCGACAAAAAACGACAGTTTTCGTATTATGATAGAATATGCGAGTTTGCTTATACAACATCCGTAACGAACAACCATGAAGCTTTCGCTAGTAAAGATAGAACACGCATTTTAATGGGGGAGGACATGTTTCCTTGAAGAAAAAAATTGCCTGGGTTACAGACAGTACCGCACTCATACCTGATCACATCCTGGAAGAGCATGACATCTACGTCGTTCCACTGGAGATTATCTTTGAAGATGGCACTTTTGAAGACGGCATTGATTTAGCGCCTGAACAGCTTTATCAAAAAATTGTGCAGGCCCGTTATGCTCCCAAAACGTCACAGCCTTCCTTAGGAAAATTTGTGACACTCTACGAACGATTAAAGGAAGAGTATGAATGCGCGATTGCTGTCCACCTCTCCTCTGATCTGAGTGGGACCTACAATACTAGTGTAACGGCAGCCAAGATGGTAGACTTCCCTGTCGAGCCGGTAGATTCCAAGCTGATGTCGTACCCGATTACCTCGATCATCTTAAACGGAATCGAGCAAGCCAAAGAAGGAAAAGGCTATCAGGAGATTGCGGCTTCCTTGCGTGAGGAATACAAAAAGTTTGAGAACTATATCCTGGTTGGCAGTCTCGACCAGTTTTACAAGGGCGGCCGAATGACCGGTTTGCAATATTTCATCGGCAATCTGCTTCAGATCAAGCCGATTTTCCAAATTAAAGATGGGCTGTTTGGAGTATATGAAAAGGTTCGTACCGAAGGCAAAGCGGTCAAGCGTATGCTGGAACAGCTGGAGAAAGCCAAGCAGACTTACACCGTGAAGCACGTGCAGATTTTGCATGGCAACGTCTTGGACAAAGCGCTGGAACTGAAAGAGAAAATTCAGAGCAAGTACTCCGATGTCGAGGTGTTGGTTGGACCGATCAGTTCCACGATTGGGGCGCATGCTGGGATGGGGACGCTGGCGTTGGCTTGGCGGAATGAATAAGAGTTAAATGGGGCAGTCTCACATGCCGATTTTTTCGGCAAAGAGCTGCCCCCTTTGACTTTTATTTTGGCACAATTTCATCATGTTCCAACCTTGACCACGACATTCCCCTTCTTCCGCCCTGTCTCCACATACCTATGTGCCTCCGATACTTGTTCCAGCGAATAACGTCTGTCAATCACCGCTTTTATCTGCCCTGCCTCCATTAACTCTTTTAAGAAATCCAAATCCTCCGTCCGCACCTTTGCAATCCCTTGCCCATCCACTGTCAGGAATATCCCGTTGGGCGACAGTGCTTTTACGCAATGGGACTTCCTTGCTTTCCCAACCGCATCAAATACAATGTCATAGCGCTCTTCTTTTTTCGTAAAATCTTCTTGCGTGTAATCGATGACGTTATCGGCTCCCAACGATTTCACCAAATCTAAATTTGCAGAACTACATACTGCTGTCACCTCAGCCCCAAAATACTTGGCAAGCTGTACCGCGGATGTCCCTACCGATCCAGAAGCCCCGTAGATCAGCACTTTTTGTCCCTTTTGAAGCTTTCCTTTTCGAAAAAAATGCAAGGCGGTCGTTCCCCCGAAAGGAATCGCGGTAGCTTCTTCATGTGTTACATTTGTCGGTTTTAACCCCACGATAGCGTTTTCCTTCAGACTGATGTACTCCGCATGCGCCCCGCATCTCATCCCGCTTAATGCATAGACGTGGTCGCCTTTTTTAAATCGCGTTACATGTTTTCCGATCGCTTCGACTTCCCCAGATAGCTCGACACCGAGAATAGGATTTCGCGGTTTTGTGAGACCGAGCACAAGGCGCATGGGAATCCAGAGCAAGAACGGACTTTGGAAGGCTCGTATTCTACAGTCTCCAGATGTAACTGTTGTTGCATGAACTTTTATCAAGATTTCATTATCCTTAGGTCTAGGCTTCTCTACTTCTCTTAGCTCCAAAACATCTGGTGATCCGTATTTCGTGCATACCACGGCTCTCATTGACATCCTCCTAACCTGCACTTTGCCATGAGTATAGCGGGAGCACGGTATTGCTATACAGATACTTAAGTATTGTTTTGAAATTTACAGCAAGCCCAACTGGCGAGCCCGTGCAACTGCTTCCGTACGCCGCTGTACCTGCAGCTTGTCAAAGATATTCCGGTTGTGCCCTTTCACCGTACTGAGTGCGAGGAACAGCTGCTGGGCAATGTCACGATTCGATAATCCTTTTTCGATGAGCTGCAAAATTTCAAGCTCTCGCTCACTAAGTGGCTCGATCAGGGAATCAACATGGTGGGGCAGATTCGAATTGCCTCCTTCCCTTTTCGGCTCTTCCTCTTTCCACTCCGCAAGTAGCTTTTCTCTATAACGTGGCATCGTTCCATAGACTTCCGCATCACACAATAACCTTTTCATCGGGATACCTTCGTCGACAAATGTACGAATGAAGCCACCCGGCTCCGCTATTACCAAAGCGTCTTTCAACATTTGCGCAGCTTTTGCTTGATCACCATGCGCATGCAGAACAACCGCGAGCAAAAGCATGATCTTGAGTCGTTCATCCTCTAACTGTTTTGCCTCTGCCTGCTCGAGTAATGGTTCGAGCACCGCAAGTGCTGCGGACGTATTTCCCTGTGCCAGAAGTACACGGGCTTGGAGCAGGGGAAGGTCGTGCTTCTGTGCCAATCGGGCTGCCGCTGTCAGGTTGTCCTGCTGAAGTAATAGAAGGACTTGTGCTTCGGCAATAGGAGGCATCTGCATGATAAAGCCATGCTTGCGAGCAACATGCTCAGCATTTGCAATCATGGCAGCCGCTCCACTAACGTCTCCTTGTGCTAGCTTCAGTCTAGTTAGAACCACCTGCGTTGCCACGACTCTGTCCGTTTGTTCCAGCTGACGTGCTAATTGAATGGACTGTTGACCATGATGCTCTGCTTTATGCAGGTCGTTCCATTCATAAAAAATCCGGGCCAAGCCTAGATGCGCTTCACAAGCAGCTGGTAAGGGAGGAGAACCAGCCAATTTTCGTACATGCTGATAAGTCTCAGCCGCCATATGGAGCTGATTATCTGCCTCCTGTAGCTTCGCTAGTCCAATCGTGGCCATCATGGTGATCACGACATGGCCAATCTTCTCACTGTTCGATAATGCCTCCTGGTAAGCCTTGCTGGCTGCGATACGATTCCCTTGAAGGTGATAAGCATATCCCAGCGACCAAGTAGTGGCTGTGCGAACTGGCAAGTTGTCAGGATGCAGGTACTCTAAAGCTCGCTTGGCCTCGGCCATGATGTCCTCTGATTGATGCTTGCTCACAGCCAATGTGGCACGTATAGCAGCGATATGCCCAAGAGTATCTTTGGACCTGGCATCTTGTTTCAAACCTTGCAGTGCTTTTTCGGCGGCTACCAATTTCGGTTCAACGCCAGTCACTTGACCAGTCATCAGCAAAGCAGAGGCGTACATCACCCACAGCGCGGGCCTTGCGTCCAACTCCTCGTGTGATAACGACTCCAGCCAGTTCCGTACAGGGATTACCCCTCCACGAAAGAGCAGCGGCATCCTCTCTCCCTCCACCAGTCGCGCTGCTCGTGATGTATCATTGGCGGCCACTGCATGGTGAAAAGCTTCCATCTCCAGACCATTGTCTTCATACCAAATGCTTGCTCGGGTATGTAATTCTGCGAGAATACATTCGTCCTCTCCTGTTGTCGATGAAAAACGCTGATGGAGCCTCTGCCGTAGTAAATCAGCAAAAAGATGGTGATAGCGGTACCAACGCCGCTCGCTGTCCAGCGGAACAATAAACAAATTGGCTCGTTCGAGGAATTCTAACATTTCCTGGCCTGAACCTGAATCGATACCACTTTCGCCAAAAATGGCGTCACAAAGAGGACCGGACAATCGGGCGAGGATGGATGTATGCAGCAAGAATGCTTGAATGCTTGCAGATTGCTGGGTAAGTACTTCTTCCACCATATAGTCGAGGATAAAATGGTGACTGCCGGAAAAAGATCGAAGGTAGGTTGCGACATCTATTTGTTCTTTCATGGAAAGAGCCGCTAACTGTAGACCGGCAATCCAGCCTTCTGTGCGGGCTTCGAGCAGAGCGATGTTTTCCGGTGATAGCTCTAAACCCATCACTGTCTCCAGAAATTCTGCTGCTTCCGAATAGGTAAAGCGCAAATCGGACGCGCGTACTTCATTCAATTGGTTCCGCACCCGTAACCGAGCGATAGGCAGACGCGGTTCCTCACGGGTCGCAATCACCAGATGTATTTGTGGTGGCATGCGTTCAAGCAGGAATGAGATGGCATCATCGAGTGGCCCCGTTTTCAATACGTGGTAATCATCGAAGACTAGAACAAAAGGGTTGGGTACTGCGATTATTTCATGAAGCAGAGTCGCGATCATCGATTCGAGTGGTAGAGGTTGAGGGGAATGGAGCAAAGGAAATATGCCCGCTCCAATATTCGGGTCAATGTTTTGCAGAGCTGTGAAGAGATATGTAAGAAAACACGCAGGGTCATTATCCCCTTCATCCATGGAAATCCAGGCGAAGGGGCGATCACCGCTGGCGAGCCATTCACTGACAAGTGTCGTTTTCCCGGAGCCTGCTGGTGCTGAAATGACCGTCAGTTTACGGTTTAGCCCCTCGTTTAACTGCTCGATCAGTCGATGACGGGTAACGGTCTTCAACCGTGGCGGGGGCATATACAGTTTGGTGGTTACAATTGGAATTGTCATAAAGAAATTATAAGGATCACCGTCTCTAAGCGTCAACTCCGCCGACTTTGTGATTTCCTCTCTGCTTTTTTCAAGTTGCTCGCTACTCGGTATTGGACGATTTTCCTGATCAGATCATAAGGTAAAGGCTGTTTGATCGGAAATGGCAATGTTCCTTTCGACTTGTGATAATCCTTCACTTCCTCTTTGAACTCCTTATTCCGCTTGAATGCCTTTATTATCTCCCAAACGTGCATGACACAAAAAAACACGCCGAGCTGGCGTGTTTTCGTTTTGGTGGCAAGGATGCTATTTCGTTATACGTTTTCCAATAGCCTCCACGAGCTCCCTCGTTGTCTTCGGAAGATTGGATTTTAGAATGGAATTGATCATGGGGCCCTTCACACCATGGGCGGTGATATCCAGACACCCCGTCATTTTCGTCCGCGCCTCACCCAGTGCCTTCGCTTTGAAATAACCCTCTCCGGTAAAATTCCCGCTGATCCCTGTCAGGTTGAACCTCACCTCAGTTGGCGGTGTCCATTCAGTGATATCCACTTGCAGGCTGATCGTTTTCTTCATGATGCCGATATCGCCTGTAAACGTCCAAACGACACGACGTTCATTGATTACCTCGTGGCTGATGTAGCCAGGTACCAGTGGAACCCAATTCTCCACTATACTCACAAACTGCCATACCGCCCCGATGGGCAGGTTCAGCTCCACATCATGTATTCCTTGAGGCATGATTTGCTCATTCCTTCCCCAGTGTTCTTTGGTATCTTGTTATGTTTATTGTCGGAACACGGGAGATATTTCAGGAATATGGCGAGTTAATCCCACCAAAAAAACCACACATCCTGTTTCATCAAATAATCGGCGTAATGCCCTAAGGAAGGAAACTCATCTAAGACGTACTGACAAAAGATGAAATGCTCTTGTGCCAGCTTGAGTGCTTCCTGATGAGTCTGTGGTCTTGAACTTGCCTGAAAAATCCAAGTATCCTCTGTCACTGCGAGAATCTTGATCCCATACCCCTCCTGCCAGTACTTTACGATAACGGACTGGTATACAGGTAATGGGCATTCATTATAGCCACCCATGGGAACCCACAACGGTGCTTCATAACCAGATGCTAACGGCAATTCCATGACAATCAAGGCGTCATCCTCTAATCGATCCTGTACCCATTCTTCACTGATTTGAAAGGACTCCGTTTCTGTTTCACTTAGTTGTTCATCGATTAGCTCCTGGCCTTCCCATATCAGAGAATATGCCCGATAGATATCTTCAAAGTTCTTTCCATCCAAATTTTGTAGCTCAGATGAAATGTCTGTATACAAAAGTCGAGATTTTACAATTCGCCGAAAGACATCCTCTACGGATAAGCGATGAACTTCCTCTAGCTGGTTATGTACATAATCAGAGAGTGATCCTTCTTCGTCTACCGCTTCTTCTATCATCTCTAGTATATTATAGCTAGGCAGGACCAAGATTCTGTGCTTATCTACCTTTGTAGCAGGTATCGTGAAATCCTCCGCAGCAACCACTTCTATGTCACATTTCTTTAGGTAATTCGACAACTCTTCTACCATCGTCACACCTCTTTTTTGTTGTTTTGTTCAAATCATAGGATTACTCCTCTATTTTACTTCAATTTCCATATACAGTGGAAATGAACAAAAAGCAAAAAGAAAAATGCTTGGATTCCCAAGCATTTATGATTTGGCAAGAAACTGTTCCGTAAAGATTTTCAGCAAATATTCGAGTGTGATCGGATCACTGTATGTGGAAGCTTCCGTGTCAATCTCAATGATGCGATTTTGTTTGACAGCCGGAACGTTTTTCCATGTCGCGGATTGCAAGAAATCATTGGTACTACCATTTCTTCTGCTGAGGATGAGGTAATCACCAGCATAATCAGGAATCGCTTCCAACGATAGCTTATAGTAACCAGGACCGAGAACGTCCTTTTTTACTTTTTCTGGCATGTTTAAGTCCATCGCTTGATAGAGGATTTCCGTACCACGCGCCCAGTTATTTCCGAAAACATAAAAATCTTTCGTGTCATACTCGAAGACAGATACCGTTACCTTTTCACCGATTTTCGCTTTAATTTGTTCACCGGCTGTTTTTGCACGGCTCTTGAAATCATCTATCCACGTCTGGGCTTCCTTTTCCTTGTTCAACAACTTGCCAATCTCCAATTGCTGCGACAAATAATCCAGTTTGCCCCACGTAAACACGACAGTCGGCGCAATTTTGCTAAGCTGATCAAGATTTTTCATTTCTGATCCCGCCACAATCAGATCAGGTTTCAGAGCAAGGATTTTCTCCAAATCTGCATCCGATACGACTTCCACATCTTTTAATTTTTCTGTAAAAAGCGGATTTTGCTTCGTCCATTGATCGACTCCGACTAGTGTACCCTCCATCGATACAATATTCGGGGCATTTGTAAGTCCGATGATTCGTTTCGGTTGTGCCGGAACCTCGACAGGTCCTTTTTCCGATTGGTAAATTACCGTTCCCTCTTTCGTTTCGTTTCCTGCCTCTGGTGACTGTGGCTGTGGCTGTACAGGTTGAGCTTGTGGAGACCCACAAGCGCTAAGCAAGAGCATGAACATGAGAATGACAGGGATGAATGCTTTTTTCATGGTAAGCGATCTCCTTACTCCTAATACTAATTTCATGAAATTGATTATCAATCTCAATTACTCACCTACTATAGTAATTTCTCTTCTACTTGTCAATATTGGAAGCTTGACGGGGTTTTGCCTTCGCTAATTTGCTCAGCACATGAAAAAAGAGATAGTTCATCCCTTTTGCTTGATACGTAGTCTGATTGAAGCTCCCGATCAGATATACCTCCATATTGGGAAAATAAAGCATGTAGCTGCCACTCGCCCCTAAGTGACCCCACCCCGTATACTTTTGCGTGAACGGAAGAAAACGCATCCGCATGAGTCCATAGCCATAATCCATGCCGATCCGCATGTTGTTCCACTGCTGCATGATCTCGAGCGTTTCTTTTTTAATTATCTGATTCTGGACGAGTGCTTTCATGAAACGCAGCTGATCTTCCATTGTACTTACGGTTTGCCCTCCCGCGTAAAAACTGCTGAAGCTGCGGTAGTTTTCTACGTTTATTTTTATCCTGTCCAAATGTAGATGGGCTACCGGATGCTCACTTTTGCTGACGGGATTGGAATACTGAGATAAATAAGAGTGATTCATTTGAAGGGGGGTAAATATGTAGTCATGGAGAACTTCGTGGTAGGGTTTGGCAGTAACCTTTTCAATCACGAGCCCTAACAGATTGTACCCTGTGTCTGTATAATGAACGCGTTTCCCGGGCTCAAAGTGCGGCTGTAAGTGCTTTTTCGACCATTGTATGGTTTCTTGCGAAGTCCAATAGCGTGAGGAATCCTCCAGCATCTCTTCTAGGAATCCTCTCCCTCGCTTCGGCTTTTCTTCAAAGAAATCTGGTAATCCAGAAGTATTGTTGAGTAAATGCTTGATCTGAATTTCGTTTGTGTAATCTTTTCCTTTCCAGATGTGGAGATCTTTTCGAATCTCAGTCGGTAAATAGTTGGCAATGGGGTCGTCAAACGTAACGAGACCTTTTTCTGCTAGGATCGATACGATAACAGCCGTAAAAGCCTTGCCCACACTAGCCGTGTGATAGGGTTGATTCGGGTTGGCTGTCCCCCCATCAGTATTGCCAGCCGCTATTGGCCAGTGGATATCCAGCTTATCGGAATGGATTAACAAATAGACATTGTGCAGTTGTGGATCAGAAGCTACTTTGGCCTTCAGATTGCTCTCTATTTCACTCCTTATGATTTCATTGCTCATTTGTCTCCCTCCCACCTCATTTACCAGCAAGGACTTATGCGCCCGCTACTGATATATGTGCATTCTCTTGCCAATTATGAGCATAGGAATGAATAAGCTCGGTATCGAATAACAATACCGAGCTTTCTTCCAAAATACTCTACGAATTTCTCCTTACTCTTTATCTATACTTTTCGCATAGGTTGGATAACTAACAAAGGTAAAGAAAAAAATTGCAAATTTACATATCGTCTACTTACTACGATCTTATTGAGGAAAGACATACCGCTGTTGAAGCCGTACTTCAAGCCGGTCATATCCCTGCTGGAATCGAGCAATTTTCCAAGGAAAGTCCAATGAAAATTAGGAAGAGATGGATCGACGAGTCCGATGTATATATCCTGATTCTCGGAGGATTCTATGGTTTAACGCTTCCTGATGAATCCAAGAGCTATACACAGTGGGAATATGAGTATGCCGGAGAAGCGGGCAAACCTAGATTTGCTTTTGTTGTCACAGATGAAGCATTAAGACAAAAGCCATACGACTTCTCAGCAATTGAATACTATCAGAAGTTTCAAGAGTTTAAGCAATCTGTCATGGAACAAATTCCTACTTATTATGTTGAAGATGTACGGCACATTAAAATGGTACTTCGTGATCAATTGCCGGAGTATGCAGCAAGAGACGATTTGTACGGCTGGTTTTCCGGCAAGGATGTCCCGGACGTTCAAAAGCTGTTGGAAGAGAATGCAAGATTAAAGGCGGAGTTGGAGAAAAAGAAATGAAAGAGGGGCTGGCACAACCAGCCCCTTTCTTCCGTCTTCCATTAATATTCTAATGGTCCTCGCCAGCTTAGTGTTCTGCCTGGCAAACTTAAACGCCAACCATCTTTATTTGTAATGACCCATCACCATATTCAAAGGATCGTTATCACAAACGATGCAACTTATACCAGCTCATCTGCGATCATTTTTGCCTTTTCCGCAAGCTCTCTCATATCATCGGCCGGAACAAGCTCGGCTAATTCGTAAGCCAGCGGATTACGGGAAAACTTGTACAATTCATCCCGAAGCAGGTTCCTTTTTTCTTCAGAGGCATCTATATAAAGTTTGCACGGCTGCCTATCCTCATCCAAATCATGCAAATCGACATAGCCTGATTTTTGAGACTCCAACACAATGGCTGAAAGATCGATTAGAGCTGAGCAGGCCATATCAAGTTCTGCTCGAAACGTGCCGTTAGCATTTTTTATATCAAATCCAATACTTCCGCCGTTTTTCAAGTCTCCCTCGGAAAGCAGAACATCCAGACCCAAGTCCTTTAAAATCTGATTGAGCGTCACATCCGTTGCGTCCAATTGTTCCAAATAGTCTATCAATGCCAGTGAATCATCGGAACCGCCAATTAAATCTCCCCACCATTTGCTTATGTACATGTTCTTCTCCCACTTTCTTTTATGCATTGTAATTATCCATTAAGCCTACGTATCAATGCCGCTTTCACCGAGCCACCATCAGGCTATACCCGCCGCCTTTAGCAGACGAATGATTAGCTCCCTGCGCGTTCCCCGCGCCTTTCGAGCCAATGCAGCCAGCTTCTCCGCCTTGCCCCAGATCGGGTACAGTACCCGCTCTGCCTCATCATCCGACAGAGTCTCTATTTGCTTTACGAATAGCGACAGCTTGTCTTCGCTTTCCAGCTCCGGCTGAATCTTCAGCTTTAGCGAATCATGGGAGCGCAGAAGGCAGGCGATCAAGGTCGGAGTCGAGCGTTCCGTTATGCCATAGGTTTCGGCAAAAACGACTGTGAACTTGTCATGCACCAGCTGATGCTCATCATCCACAAAGTCCATGTAAGCTTCAACAAGCGGAAAATACCGCTCGGACGAAAGCCCCAGCCCGAACACAGCATAACTGCCCGGCATTACGCTTCTTTCGCTTTCCGTATCCTCGTACCATTCATACTCTTTCATCGCCTCTCGAGCGTATTCCTCCAATAAAGGATGTAGCTCGGAATAAGCCAGAGCATTCGCAAAAAATCGGTGCGTGTCCGATTTGGCTAGCCCCTTGATGGGTAAATTCTCTCTCACGCTAGATTTTAACTTGATTTTATAGCTTTTCGGGAAGTCCTTTCGGAGCAGGGAGAGAATAAACGAAATCGCCCGCTCGTACGCCCCGGCTTCTTCCTTGCGAATAACGATTGTGAAGAGGGAAAAAACATCGTTAGCCTTACATTCGACCAATTCATGACGCATATGGACGTCTTCTTGCGAGAAGCTGTCGCTGCCCTCCTTCAGCATACGCGCGGCTTTACCGCTACCAAGCTGCTTCGCCAGCTCCAGAAAAGTCTGGCCCATGAATTTGTTGAAGTCCGGCTCGTAACGAATAATCATCACCGCTCCGTACAACAGAAGGTCGATAGGCTGATTCGGCTCATCCTTATTCTCAAAAACAGCATCCGGCTTGATCATATACTCATTGGTCCTGTATTCGGAACAGGTGACGTCATAGTAATGAGGCAAAAATACATTCTCGGCCCAGTCGGTCAAAGCCCTAATGATATCTCTTCGATGCTCCGCGAGAGCCTCAACCTGTTCTTTATTCAACTCCTGAATCCGGTCAAATAAAGCTATCGTCTTTGCGGCTTCCGGTTCAGGGAACAAATGCGGATCCAACAGATGACGCGCCAAAAAGAAGGTTTCCAGCCTGTTTGTCGGGTGAGAGCCGTTCTCCAGCTTTTCCTCCATATAGGACTGAATTCGCTCCAGAAGCTGCCGCTTTTTCTCTTCATATTCAGTTTCCAGCACCGTTAATTCCACCAGCCCGTCCATCGTTGCGAAGGTTCCTTGGAAGGTAAAACGGTAGTTGATCAACGGCGACGTTTCCAGCTTGTCCAGCCTCTCCCTTACGATTTCCGCCAGCAGGGGCTGAACCTCATGCAATATCTGCTCCCGCGTAAAGGGTGAAGCTTTCATCGACTTTTTGCCTGCGGCACTCCCCACAGATTTCGAACTGTCAACCCTAGTCCTGCCCGGCCGATAATCCAGCATGACAAAGTTAAAAATGCCTACTTGCAGCGTGGTGCGTAAGACCACTTCCTCTGCGTCCTTTCGATTCTCCTGTTCGTCAAACCATTTATGAATGGCCGTTTTCATCTCTCCCAGCGCTTCTTTCTGCAATTCGTTCATTGTCTCCCGCCTTTTCGCGTGTTCCGTCTTTTCTCAACATAATCATACTATGAAAATGGAAAATCTTGTTGAAACTATATACCTCTCCCTGAGATCGGCTAAAGCTCAATCCTTAGTCCGTTCCTTTATATCAATAGCAAAAGGGAGAACGCTATAGAGGTCGTTCACCCTTTTACGATTTTTTGCCGTCACTTATGGTATACCTTTCGTCTAACGAATCAATTTGTTTCGTTTTGTTTTCCACCTGTAACTTCAATTCATTATAACGTAGTTCTACTGGTTGCTTGTCCTGTGAAACATCTTCCTCAATCTTATTCAGCTTCATCAACCAAATCCATGCTGTTAACAGATTCCCTTAACACATGCAAAACCTCTTGTTCAATCCAGTCAGCCCTAATTAAATTTGAGGAATATTCTGACCTACCTTTTTGGTGGTATGCCTGGCACATATAGTATCTTCGGTAAAAGGGCACATTTGAAGAAATGCCTGAAAGAAACGGCAAACACCCAGAAATTATTTCAATAGAATTATGGGAGAAAGTCCAAGCAATAAATGACCTGCACAAGAACTCTTTTACAGCAATGAAATCTCATAGTGGGAATTACTTTCTAGCTGGTGTTGTTAGGTGTCCGAAATGTGGGGCAGGGATGGTTATGCACAAGAATAAAATCCGTGTGAGGTGCTTAAGCTGACACTGTTAAAGCATGCGTGCCGAAAGGAATGATTCCGTTCCATGTAAGTGTAAGGCTATCACAACAATAGCTCCATGGCTGCGCGTTCTTTATCCGCAATCTCGAGCAACAGCTTAGACGCATGCACGAGCTCTTGGTGCTCACCTGTTCTTCCTGCATGGTCGATTGAAGCAGAGACACTAACCCACATGGGAGCGATCTCTGTAAACATACAGTGGGCTTGTTCGATCCTCGGGTCCTCCAGCCGATCAGCACAATCTCTCAAATAATCCCTATACAGATTCCGAAATAAAGCGCCGCCGGTTCCCGCCCGCTCCATTAGCGTCGCGGTAAGACATAAATCATGTTCGAAATTGTTGCTGCGAGAAGGCCACTTCAAGATTTCATTGCTCATTTTAACAATTCCTTTATTACCAATATTCCGAATAGTCGGGTTCAGATAGTCATGCGCATTCATGGTCAAGGATTCGCGTATAGCAGGAACAAGCGGAAGCAATGCGTCGTTTGGCTCGATCGTAAAGGAACGATTCCGGGAGCTCATGGGTCCCTTTGCATTTCTGGCAGCGGCCAAGCTTGTCAAACGCGTCTTCACAAGTCCCCCCTGTTGTCTGGTGTCCGCCATGTAGGCGTATTCGTCATCTATACCGTAAAGTACCGCATAGTGACCGGCGAAGTGCACTTTGTTTTTAAAATAATCCAAGTAATAGGCATCTAATTTAAGCCCAACCGGAATGCCGTGTTCGATGCTGCTTCGGACGTTCTGCCACGCCTTATTGACGGACGAGGTTTCTTGATATCTGACGTTCAAGCCGAGTCGTTCGGCGAGATAAGCGGTCAGTTTATCCGGTTTTACCCTTCCTCCGATGAAGGGGAAGTCCATTCCCTTCGAATCCCAGTATATGAATCCAAGCCCTTGTCCGAGTCCGAACAACATCGGCTCAGACAAGCGAACTCCCGCATATTGCATTAAATTGCCCATGGCGGTTGTTTCGCAATGTTCGCCTTGATAAGGAATGAAACCTTCAATAAATTTGCCCATGTCTACTTGCCTCCTCCAATAATTCATGTATTAAACGGCTAACGAACACTTGCTCGCTCTCGATTAAGCTGAATGGATGCAAGAACAACGCCCTTACGTTCAGCGGCAAGCTAGCTCCGCCTTGTGATTCGTACTTCTGTCTTATTTTTATCGAGGCTTGTTCAAGAAAATCCAGTCGTTTCCGTAAAGCAATGACGGCCTCTTCCTTCCCGATATGGGGCAAAGCGGCCAAACCGAGATCGAAGCGGTTGTCACGTTCCCTTGTAGACGACAGACTATCAAGAATTTCATTTCTCAGCTTACGTATACCCACTTCGGTGAGGGCAAACCGGGTAGGCGTTGGCCCCTTGCCTGATTTCTCGTCGGATGTCTCAGGTGAGATCCATCCTTTATCGCTAAGTTTCTTCAATCCTGCATAAATCGAAGTTGTACCGATATTCGCCCATTCTTTATAACCTCGCTGCTCGACTAACTTCATAATATCGTATCCGGAAGCTTGACGATGTTCCGCGATCATTTGCAGGAGCATGAATTCGACATTCGATAATGTATGCATAGAGAGACTCCTTATCTTGAGTATTTCATATATGGAATATAACGTTGGTGTAATAAAAATTCAATAACCCAATCTGCTAGAAAACTACAGCTTGAGAATGTTTAAATCAGGAACTGACGAACTTCCGAATGTACGGGTCTTGAGGCGGCACTTGAGCTCGCGGCATCGACCGATCATGCCGATCTTTTTTTGTACCCAGGTGATCAACACTTCTTTGAGGAAAGACAGTTAACGGAGAACGTTAGTTCAACAAAACAGCGGCGAATAAAGGCTTTATTTTATAGCCTTTATCCGCCGGACTACTATCACTATCGTCTTAATCTGCTGATATAACTACTATCAAACACTATTTCTTTTCTGATTGTGTGTACCATCAATTGTGATACGGCTCTCCGCGCTTGATCTTAAACTACCCGTTAGCTTGTACCAGCGTCGCTGACACTACCTGCAAAGTAACAGAAGATGATAAGAGAAACTTATTGATAACCTTGTTATACACAAACTGCGCATCAGTGATCCCAGCTTTGAATATACCTCAAGTGATTTACGACTTTCATGGGGATTGGATTGTTCCTTACACCAAACAAAAATGAAAGCAGGTATCATCGATCGGCGGCTTTGACACACGGGGGCATTTACAGTGGACAAAAATTATGGAGGTGAAGCTGTGTATGGCTAACTATAATCGACGTCAATACGAACAAATAACATATGACAGATTAATGGAAAAGGGATACTTGATATCTAGATCTTCAAATGATGTACCCAAATACAGTATTCATGAAGAAGAAATACAGAAAGGGAAGCAACTCCTCCATTCTATAGTTGATCGACCCGGCCGTGCCTTGGGGACTCCCCCTCCGCCGTTCGAGGTGCGAGAATCTTCCTCGGGAGGGCCATGCCGATGAGGGATGCTACGGAGGGTCAGCAGGAGCACATCGAGACGCTGCCGCTGTTCTCCACCACGGACAAGGACGGACGGATGACTATGCTCCTGCCGGGACGTCGCGTCGGACGCGCGGCTCCGTTGCTGCCGTGGCTGCTCGCAGCCGCTGTACTGTGGGCGCTGACAGGCTCCGTGCCGTTCGGTGCCCTGCTCGGCCTGGCGCCAACACCGGCGATCAGCATGTTCCTCGGTCATCCGGTCACGGTGGGCGTCGCCGTGGTGCTGTTGTTCTTCGCGATCGGTGCGACCGGCGGAGTGTACTCGCGAGCGGTCGAGCAGTTCGGACAGACCAGGGTCGCCGGCTTGTTCGTGTCGCTCGCAGTCTCAGGAGGACTCGTCGCAGACGCGGGAGTCCTCCTACTCTGGACGCTGACAAGCGATCCGTCGCGACCATTCGACCTCGAGGCCATCGCAACGTCGCAGACGATCCCACCAGAGCTCGGCGCCGTCGTCGGAGCCGGCTTCGCCCTCTGGGCCGCCATCGCGCTCCTGCGGTTGCCCGGGTCGATCGCCCACGCCCGGCGGCGTCAGACGGACATCGCTCGCCTCCGCGTGGAGGGCTCGTCATTCACCGGGACGCTGACTGACGTGAGCTTCGCGAACCGCTGGCTCTTCGATCTCCCGATGTTCACGGTCGAGGTAGGTTACATTGTCGACGGTGCTCCTCGTGTCATCTCAGCGCACATGCGCACCAGCGCCGACCGCGTCCCCGTCGTCGGCTCGCACATACTCGTGCTGACCGACGATCGCGGAACCACCCACTTGGAGCTGGACTCGTCCAATGGAGCGACATTCGAGCCAGACGTAAGGAAGTACGCCGCACCGGACGGCTGATGCTGCTGCCCTGACCGCTTCAACAATGGACGTCAGCGTCTATTCAAAAGTTTTTATTCCCTCTCCAAAATAGAGACCTTTTGCCTGATTTCATTCAGAACTTCTTCCCAATGAAGCTTCATTTGCTCTCGTGTATTCTCATGATCCAAATTCTCTTGATGAAAACTAATTGTCGTTCGGTCAGCCTTGTCGGATAGCAGCCGGATTTGCAGGGTGGACGGCTTTTCCCAATCCTTCATCGACCACTTTAAACGAAACTGCCGGAGCGGCTTTACAACACGAAACTGACCCGATATTCCTTCGCTGGAAATAAAGGTCTCCCCCTCCCTAAAGGTAAGGTTCGATACATGACCAAGCCATAATCTCACCCCTTCGGACGAGGTTAAAAACGCCCATGCCTGCTCTGGGGTAATGGGCATCGTCCTGCGTACACCTACTTGGAAGCCTGTCGATGCTGTTTGACCAACAATTTTGCGTGATTCGGTATTTTGATTCTTCATCGTTAACACCTCGCTAATCGTTCTTTACTCCGTACTTGGAACCAAACTTTTATTCTCGAATGGCTTCGAGAGAACAATTAAAGGCGTTGAAAATCCGTAAACGTGGCATGTATCCAAAAAGGCAGCCAGTGACTCGGTCGTCTCAGTCAGCACCTTCATCAAATAATTGTACTCCCCACTGATCCTGTAGAGATCGACAATCTCAGGTGCTCGTTCGCAGAATGCAATGAAATCCTTACACACACTCGTTTTAAACAGTACAAATGCAGTCGTGTGCTTGCCGAGCTTCTGGGGAGAAAGCTCCGTCCGATAAGCGGTTATGACGCCTTGCTCCTCCAACTTTCGCACTCTTTCCGTTACAGCTGGCTGCGACATCGCAATCATACGGCTCAACTCGGAAATGGGAATCCGGGCATGATCGTGAAGCACTGTCAAAATTTTATGATCGATTTGGTCCATCCACACAGCACCTCATTTTTCAAAACTGAAATATCGAAAACAAATAAGAATGTAAGGTATATGACTTGAAATACCTTCAAAAACTTATGTAAATTGTAAGTCATCTCCCATAAAATGTCACTCATAAACAGAAGAGGAGAATGAGAACATGACATTTACCGTAAACGAACCCATAAACATTGGCAACTTGCGCTTAAAAAACCGGCTCATCATGTCGCCCATGCAGCAGTATCGGGGAACTCCTGAAGGTTTTGCCACGGACCATCATATCGAATTTTACAGCCGTAGGGCCAAGCATGTGTCCCTGGTGATTGTGGAATCGACCGCCGTCTCAGCCAACGGCAGACTGTTTCTCAACGACATCGGCATTTTTACCGACCAACATGTGGAGCCTTTGCGCAAAATAACAGAAGCTGTTCACGCAGAGCACACCCCGATCTTCCTCCAGTTGTCGCATGGCGGAAGGAAGGCTTCGCCTGATGTAACGAAGCAATTGGTCGCTCCAAGTGCTATTGCGTACGATGATTACTACGGGACCCCTAAGTCGCTGTCTCTTGCCGAAATAAAGAGCATCGTCGAAGAATACCGTTTGGCGGCAAAGAGAAGCGTCGAAGCAGGCTTTGATGGCATTGAACTTCACGCGGCGCACGGCTTTTTGCTTCACCAATTTTTATCGCCTTTGTCCAACACGCGGACGGATGCCTATGGTGGTACTTCCGAGAACAGGGTACGATTTTTGAAAGACGTACTTCTGGCGATTCGAGCCGAAGTGGGACGGGAATATCCAGTTATCATCCGTGTTTCTGCCACAGATTTTGTCCGAGGCGGTCTAACCCCAGTAGACTGGGTGCAAATGCTAAAGCCGATTGAGTCCGAATTGGATGCGATCGATGTCTCGACAGGGGGGCTGCTCCCGATCCAGCCTAGTGACGTCTATACGGCTTATCAGCTGCCTCATGCAGCTGCGATCAAACAACATGTCAGCATTCCGGTCATTGCCGTGGGAAAAATCTATAGCCGCAGTCTTGCCAATCGAATTCTCGAAGACCATCTCGTCGATAGTGTCGCGATTGGTCGCCCTCTCTTGGAAGACCCTGATTATGCAAAACGTCTTTTATTTGCCTAATCGACACAGGAATGACCCCAATTTGTTCACTTTCTTCATCAAAAAAAATGGTAGGATAGAGGCATCACTTCATAAAAAATGAGGAGAGTCTCAAGTGCGGGTACATCCAATTTACTTTTTACGTCTTACAGGCCTATTCGATGGCCTTTCCTTATTAGTATTGATGGGCATCGCGATGCCCTTGAAATACGTGTGGGGCTTAGACAAAGCCGTAACCATCATAGGAAGTATTCACGGCGGGATATTTTGCCTGTATGCTCTAGCGATACTCTATGCGGCCATTCGCGTGAGATGGAGCCTGCTCTGGTCTCTTGCTGCGTTACTCGCCGCTTTTGTACCGTTTGGGAACTTCTTTCTGGATCGCAGACTGAAAACGGCACAGGATGTGTATCCTCTGAAGCCGTTTAATAATGCCCTGCTTGTATACGGCATCGTTTTTTTCTCGTTCTTTGATTTGTTCTCGCAACTGCCGGTCATGAGTACATTTGCTGCTTCCGTAGGTGCCAGCTCATTTGTTATAGGCTTTGTCATCGGTCTGTATTCGTTAGCCAATACCTTTGGCAATATTATCTCTGGCATGCTGACAGATAAGGTTGGTCCATCCAAACCACTATTGATCGGATTGGTTTTATCAAGCTGTGCCTTGCTGCTGTATCACATCGTCGATCAGCCGTTTCTGTTGATCATCGTGCGTATCATTCACGGATTTGTTGCCGGTTTGATCGTTCCTGCTGCTTTTACTTTCTCTGCGAATAACACTGCACATGAGCAGCAAGGACGAAAGGTTGCTTTCACCGGTACCTTTGTGGGACTCGCAGCGATTATCGGACCTGCATTCAGCGGCATTATGGCAAGCAAAACCTCCGTGCCTTTTGTCTTTACATGTGTAGCTGTTATGGGCTTTTTCCTAGCCATCCTGTCCGTCATTTTTCTGCAATCCACTCAGGCCTGCAAGAAAGAGAAGCTCAAGAAGGACGTTCCAACCTCAGCCTTGATCTTCAATACGGGGATAATCAAGGCCTACGGCGGTGCCTTTTTGCTCATGTTTTCACAAGGTGTGATTGCTTACCTTTTGCCCTTGCACGTCCAATCGCTTGGATATGACTCTAAATTAAGCGGTACGTTATTGAGCACGTTTGGACTGATTGCTGTTCTGATTTTCGTGCTTCCGACCAATCGGATTTTCGATCGTGTGGCCCCTTCCAAAACGATGTCACTCGGAATTGGTTTCATGGGCGTGAGTCAGTTGCTTATTGGTCAATCCAACACGACATTGGCACTGTATTGCATGTTAGGACTATATGGGATAGGCTTTGCTCTCTTGTTTCCCTCTGTCAATACGATGCTCATTCAATCGACGCCGCAAGAATTGCGGGGGAAAGCACACGGTTACTTATACGCCTTCTTCTCTCTCGGTGTGGTCGTCGGCTCAGGCCTATTAGGGTGGCTGCCCTTCTCCATTGAGGAAGGGTTTCTGTTCACAGGAAGCCTGCTGCTCGTGTTTGCCGCTTTCATTGCCATGCATAAGCAACGAGAACGCTTGCTGAATCAACAAAATAATCGGTAGCAGCCGTCGTTTATAACAACAAAACCTCCTCAACCACTAAGCTAGTGGCGAAGGAGGTTTTGTGCTAATGCTTTCAACCGCGGAATCACTATGAATCAGGCATGCAGCCAACAGACCAATACCAAGTACGATTGCAAGCAGTACAAAAGTAAGTCCATAGCTGCCAACATTCATAATACGGATGGACAAGATCGGCCCAAGACTTGTTCCCGAAAACAGGATAAACGTATAAACTGAAACCGCAATTCCCCGCGATTTACCCCCTAGCTGTCCAATAAGCGTGATCAGGGAAGGAACGGATAACGCAATCCCGGCAACGAAAAGCACACTCGTACCGATCAAAAGAGACAAGTTAGATATCATACCGAGAGAAGCCATACTGACCACTGCCAGACCTAATCCGAAGCGTAGCACGGTACGTAAGCCAAACCGTTTTGCCAGCCCGCCCGCTAGCGGAGAAATGAGCATGCCCACTACACCAATCGTTCGAACAAGCAGAATCTCCTTGTTGCTAAGCCCAAAATCAGGTCCCGCCAAATAACTGCCCAAAACCGTATACATATTAACGAATGACATTAGCAATACAAGAGCGATTATGTAGCTCAAGACGATATTTTTTCGTTTGAACATCGAGGGAATTCGCTTAATCGGATCCCAGATATTAACAGTAGTAAGTGGACTCTCTTCTTTTGGCAGCCACCTCATCACCACGAGCAGCGTCACGAAATAGAGAGCAGCAAGCATATAGAATACGGCGTGCCAACTGTATTGCTGACTCATGAAGCTACTGATCACTTGACCAATGATCCCTGCCGCCAAAAATCCTGTGCTGATAAATCCGATTGCCGTTACCCGTTTTTCCGCTGGGAACATTTCTACAGCATAGGCGAGTGCAACAGGCGAGAACGTGGCAGCGGCAGCACCTTGCAAGCTCCTGAGTACAATGATCCATGCGAAATGATTTGCACTTCCAAGCAACAAAGAGAAGAGCGTCAGGGCAATCAGCCCGAACACGATAACCTTCTTGCGACCATACTTTTCGGACAACGGTCCATAAATCAGGCACCCTATGGCAAACCCAACCGAAAATGCGCTGCCTGCTGCTGCAGCCTGTGTCAATGTAATACGGAAAAGATCGGCAAAGATGGTCATAAGGGGAATCGTGACGTATAAGCTCGACATGACGACGATTCCAGACCAGCATAGGATTGCCGTCATGAGTGAGTAGTTTCGCTGTGACATCGCACACCTCTTTTTCAATTATTTACACCCATTATAGTTAGATTATCTAATTATATTCACAAAAAAATATGATCCTATCTTCCCACCCCCAGTTTTTCTTCCATGCTGCGATTCAACTTCATCAAGATTTTTTCCAGCAGCATCCGTTCTTCCTCTTCTAAGTCGCTCATAATGGAGGAGCAGGCAGACCAGAAAACTGGCAGTGCTCTGGCTACTAATTCTCTGCCTTCCTGTGTTAGTTTGACATGAATCTTGCGACCATCCAGCGTGCTTTGCTCCCTGATTATCCAGTGCCTTTTTTCCAGCCAGTCCAGCAAAGCTGTAACAGAAGCACGCCGAATGCCCAGCCTGTCTGCAAGCGAAGAGGGGGTGATAAGCTCTCTGTCTTCATGTAACGTAAGCAGAAGCAATACGTCCCATTTACTCTCCGTTATGCCGAATGTTTCCAAATTCAAGTCAATGGCGTCTATGGCGTTATCCCCCAGCCATAGCATCAATAACCCCAAATGAGCCAATTTGCGATCCGTATTTTGCAGAGCTGTTTTTTCCATCAGATCCAAATACGGCTGAATACCTAGTTTTGGCAATTGATCGGATGTATGCTCTCTCTTGTTTTTTCTGCTCATAATCCACCTTGTATATAATTAGATTATCTAACTAAAATCAATGTAACTGATTCTTTTGGATTTTGCAACCCCCTACCTTACAGGGACCTGGCAAGACGAAAGCCGAGATCATCAATCCGAAACGTGGGGTGACTGCGACGGCGGCACGTCGCTCCACAGCCTCTGGCCTCTTCTGCCCAGCTGCCACCGCGAAAAATTCGGTAGGAGCCGTAAACATTCACATCGTAAAGGTCCCAGCACCACTCCCAAACATTTCCCAGCATGTCATAGAGTCCCCACGAATTCGGTAGCTTTTGTCCTACCACATGTGCTGTACCCTCAGCGTTCTCTTGGTACCATGCGATCTCATCCAGCTCGCCGTACCGATAACCACCCGTCCCTGCTTTGCATGCGTACTGCCATTCCGCCTCTGTCGGCAGACGATAGCCATCCGCTTCGACGTTCCATACAACACGCTCACCATCTTCACTCATCGAGTAGCATTCCGTGAGACCCGCTTGCCGAGATAGCAGATTGCAAAACGAAATCGCATCGTTCCACGAGACATTTACAACGGGAGCCTCGGGGTGGTCATTCGGTCCAGTTGCTTTTTGTACAACCGAGAAGTATAACGCATTCGTAACAGGAACCGGTGCGAGTAAAAAAGCGTTCACCTCGGTTGTCCATGTCGCCTTGATTCGATCGTCCCGTAATTCGCTTTGCCCTGCTGGGATGTTCACCATGGGGTACGCCTGATCCATTTCTATTTCACCTCTGGCTTAACTTCTCGATCGCCTGCTCTTCGGTCGGTAAGAAAAAGATATCGTTTCCGTTGTTGGATTCATAGATGAAGTCTTTTAAACTTTTACTTTTGTACACCGAAAAATCTCCTACAATCGCTACTTTCACGCGATAATTGATGAACTTTTGCAGGATCTCGCCAGCAAGGCGTGTTTTCAAATCGAAAAAGCTTTCGATAATCAATGATTTGTTTATAATGATACGATTACTGTCTGCCTCATAGTGTACGGTTGCAATCAGATCCAGGGCTGACTGCACATCAATAATCAATACCTCGCTTCCGCTCACGATCGCAATGTTTCCCACGGCTGCTTCTACCTTTGTAATATTCATGTGTATCCTCCTCATCTTCTACGGGTAATCTGCCTCACATAATCCTCACAAATATATCGGTTGTCTTCGCCGTTTGCTGGCTGAACTCTCGCCACTCGAAAGAAGCTCAAACCCACAACCATCGCCATGAGTCCGTAGGCAGCGCTTTGCGAATCCTCTACGGACATAAGCCCGGTTTGATTCCCGTAATCAAAAATCTTGGTGATGCCCTGCAAATCTCTCGTATAACTCTTCGCAACCACTTCTTGGAGATTGGGGTCCAATGCGGCTTTGGAGAAGAATTGTACAAAGAGTCTTGCTTGATCTTCATGCGGGATGTACATGTCAGCGATGCCATCCAGCTGCGAAACATTGATCCCTTTTTCCTTATCGTTCACGTAGGGCGGCAAGATATGCGCAAGCGTAACGTCCATCATTTCCTCGGCTGTCATGGTGTTCTCAATGTCAGATTCGATTTTCAAGCCATAATAGGCCAAGAATGCCTGAAAGGCTTCACTCGTCAAATTATCCTTATTCTTAAAATAATACGTGACGACACCTTTTGAGCAGTCTGCATACTCCGCCACCTTATCTAGCGTCATGCCATCAATCCCGTGATTGCTAATACACGTTAGGGTCGCATTGATGACATCTGCTCGGCGCTTTGGTTCCATTCCTAATTTGGGCATGATCTTACCTCGTTTATTTATACTGTACGGTCGGAATAAAAAAAGTGTACACAATGATTTTCCAGTTTGTCAAACGAATAGGTTCGACAACACAAAAAAACACGCTTACTCAGCGTGTTCTGTCTTGACCTTACATGGCAAGTGCTTGGCGACTGACCCGATATTGCCCCGGTGTCTGCCCCGTCCATTTCTTGAAAGCATTTTGAAAGGCGCTTGGATCTGAAAAATGCAGCAGGTACGCAATCTCCCCAATGGAATGCTCCGCTTGATGTAAATACCCCATCGCCATTTCTTTGCGGACATTCGTGGACAATTCATGATAGGAAGTGTCCTCTGCCTTTAGTTTCGCTTGCAGGGATCTCGTACTCATATGAAAAGCAGCGGCAGTCTGCTGTAAGGTCGGAAAAGCCGCAGGCATACATCCCATCATCCATTGAAACACGCGGTCCGAAAATTCCCGCCCTCTGATCAGCTTCTCTCTAATTTCTTCCGCGATTGGTTCAAAAGCTTTACGCAGCCGAACATCTGAATACAGAATCGGGTATTGCAAAACTTCTTTGCCTACCAAGAGCCCATTTTCTGCTCTACCAAAGTGAGGCTCCATTCCGAACAAATTCAAATAAGGTGCGATATCGGCCGTAGCGTCGTGTGTGAATTGTATCGCCTGTAACGGAATAGACCGATGACTCATACGGACGATCAAGTGGTACAAGGAGCTGACCATATCCTCCATGCAATGTCGAGAAACGCTCCCTGCGCTTTGTCTATGAAACCGCAGGAAGACATCCTTCCCCCGCTCTTCCCAATCCAGCTCGTCCCCGCTGCAAAGGATCACGTGATACCGCTGATATGCCTTCAATGCATCCACGATTTTTTCCGAATGCATCATGACATAACCAAGAATGCCCAGATCGGCAATATCAGTTAGCTGCCCTTGATGCAGTCCGAAATGATCATCCTGCGTGTAAATGGCCGCTTCCTTCATCAAACGCTCGAGCTCTGCTTCATCAATGCGTGCCTCTACATCTTTTAGCAAGCTACTGTCGAAAGAAATATGATCACAAAAACGCTCAAAATCAAGCTTCTTGTGAGTAATTGTTTTCATAATCGGATACACCATCGAAATCGCAAACCCATGCGCATTTTCCAAGTACGGAACCTCCTTTGCGTGAATACACAACATTTATGCGCTTTCGATCATTCATCTGTTCCATTTCACACGATATGCTGAATACAGTTCAGTTTACCACGATTCGTCGGTTATGGAATCAACTCTACAGGGGGTTATGAAAATGAACATTCTCGTTATCATCGGACATCCAGATCCCGAGAGCTATTGCTCTGCGTTGGCGCACGCCTATATGAAAGGAGCTAAAGGCAAAACAGCACAAATTCGCACCATTGATTTGAGCCAAATCTCTTTCGATCCAAATTTGAAGTACGGATATCGGAAAAGAACGGAGCTGGAGGATGACTTAAAAGAAGCGCAGGACCTCATCCGTTGGGCGGATCATCTGGTCATTGTTTATCCGACTTGGTGGGGCACGATGCCCGCTATCTTGAAGGGATTTTTCGATCGTGTCCTTTTATCAGGATTCGCCTATAAATATCGGGAGGGCTCGCCACTCTGGGATAAGCTGTTAACGGGCAAAACCGCACATTTGATTGTAACGATGGATTTCCCCTCTTGGTACAATCGATTGATCTACTGGCAAGCCGGACATCTTGTGATGAAACGCAACATTTTGAAGTTTTGCGGGATCAAGCCTGTGAAGGTTACGGAGATCAGTGGAGTGAATGCCTCGGCGGAGGAACAGCGCAAGAAGTGGCTGGGGAAAGTGACACAGCTTGGGGAGAGGCTAGCCTAAGCGTACCGTGAACCAGAGTGACAAAACAAAAACTCAAGCCCTCTTTCAGCTTGAGTTTTTCCTGTTGCCTTACTTATCGAGGTGCTTTTGCACACTTTCCAAAAACTTGCCCCTACTGGATGAACGCCGAGGATTCCTGCATCTTCCATCGCTTCCATCGCCCCAGTAATCACGATTTTTTCTCCCTTTTTCTACCTTTTACTCCTGAACCCCTTTTCAAACGGCTTATCCAATCCTGAAATGCTCGCGCAAGGTGACACCCGCATATTCGCTTCTGAATAAGCCTCTTTCAACCAATTGCGGCATCAGCTTTTCAAAAAATAGTTCCATCGATTTTTCTGAACCGCCTGGAAGGGCAATAAACCCGTCCATAGCTCTAGCCTCAAACCGCTCCATGATATCGTTCAACACGTCCTCAACCGTCCCAATGGAAACCCAGTGAGCAGACCCGACAACCTCTGGCCTTGCCAACACCTCTTCTACTGTAGGCTGATGATTGATGATATACCGGCGCAACAGATCAGCGTGTGTACGGCTGCGCACTGGCTGATTCGGATCAGGGAGCATATCGACAGTTACGGGATGATCCAGAGTAAAGCTGCGCAAATCAAGGCCCAGTACGGATTGAAGCGATGCATGTCTGCGTTCCAAACTCAAATGCGCGTGTGCTTCTTTATGTAATCCATGCGCTTCCTCACGGGTATCGGCCAAGAAAAAATATAATCCAGGCAAAACTTTGATCGCGTCCGGACTACGCCCCTGTTCCTCGGCTCTTCTTCTCAAGTCGTTTCGCAATTCCACTCCTGATTCAAGGTCTGGCATCGCCGCAAAGATCGCATCCGCTACTTTAGCAGCAAAGCTCCGTCCCGTATCCGACGCTCCTGCTTGAAAGAAAGGAATGGAGCCAGATGGATGGGCAGGCAACGTAAGCGGCCCCTTGACACTGAAAAACTCACCCGAATGATCAATGGCGGTAACCTTCTCCCTATCAGAAAACATGCCTGTCTCACGGTCCATCACAATTGCTTCGGACGGAAAACTGTCCCACAGCTTTTTTACGACCTCCGTAAATTCCGCTGCTTTCGCATATCTTTCTTGGGGAGAAGGCATAGGGGAATCACCGAAATTTTCCGCGCCTTCAATAGATGTGACAATATTCCAGCCAGCGCGACCATTGCTCAGCCAATGCAAAGATTGAAGCTGCCTGGCAACAGCATACGGCGGATTAAACGTCGTAGAAATCGTCGTAACCAGTCCGATCCGCTCGGTTTCCCTGGCAATCGCTGCGAATATCATCGTAGGATCAGGACTCCCGAAATTTGCGGAATCGCCTAACATCGTGGGGTGAACATAAAGATAATCCGCACGGAAAAGAAAATCGAGCTTTGCTTTCTCAGCCATTTTAGCCAAATCCATGTAATAGTCGATGGAGCCCATTTTTTCCACACCGCTGTCTGGACGCCGCCAGCCTTCTCCTTTCATCCAGGTTGCGTTTAAGGACAATCCGATGCACAATTGTTTGTCTTCCGTCATTTTTCTCTACCTTTCCTACACAATATCAATAACGATTCTCATTATCAACAAGTAGTGTAGCAAGGTCTGGCACAAATGCAAATACACATATCCCTAATGTGATATGCATCATTATTGAAACTGGCGACGAAAGGAGCTCTCATTGACTTGTGTAAGCAGAAGGAGAAACCCCGAATTTCTTTTTAAAAACTCTACTGAAATATAGCGGATTATCGTACCCCACACTGAAGGCTACATCACGGATGGAATAATTGCCTGTTAGAAGTAATTCGCTCGCTCTCTCCATACGGTACTGGATGACATAATCGATTGGACGTACTCCCGTATATTTGTGAAAGAAGTACGAGAAGCTCTTGGGACTCATTCCATGCAACTCTGCCAATTCATCGAGCGTCAGTGAATTCATATAATGTCCGTTTATGTAAGCAATGGCTTGCTGTATTACCATTTTACTAGGAGAACTCTCACTCTCTCGAAGCCTGCACCCCACCAGAACTTGATGCATGATCCCCAGGAATAATTCCTTGCTACGAAGCTTCCCGATTCCGTCAACGGTGTGGGCACTCTGATGAAGCAGCATCAGCAATTCGGTCACTCTTGGATTAGCTCCCGGTTCCAGCATGAAATGTGCGTCGCATTCGTGGACGCTAGCTCCATCACGTATGTTGTCCAATCGATACGTAAGCAAATAGTACTCGAACTCTGAATCAGTAAAAAGAAAACCGTGCCATACCGTCCTGAATTCACGCAATACACCGTTCGGCTGGATGAATAAACGGTAGGTACCTACTATCTCAGAGGAACCACTAGCAAATACTTCGGCTAGTTTATCCAAATCTGTCACTGTCTTTTCACCTGCTTCCTGTCCAAGATGTATGGGTCCTTTTTACAGCCATATTTTATCACAGGCCATGATCAGCGGGTCTCTTTTCCCGAATCCAAAGAGCGGGCAGTTATTTTTATTGAAATTGATATGGTAAAATAAAGAAACAAATGGTAATAGGAGACGGGCATCCTGATGATATATCATACAAAGAAAGAGATAGGTGTGGAGCATCGTATGGAAGATAAATTAACATTGATTAAGGTTTTTGCTGGCACAAGTTCACAGGGAACAGTTTTAGAAGAGCTTCCTGCAGAATACCTAAGCGATCAAAAATTCAAATTATGCGCATCTCCAGGGCTAGCTCTAGGCCTTGCGAAAGGAGATACCATAAAACTCCATCCCAACGGAGATTTTGATTTAATCGAGCATGGTGGGAATTTCTGTATTCAAATTTACAAAGAGCAGCCTATTAAAGAAAAGATAGAAGCAGTTGAATCTATCGTCAAAAAAGAACTTTCAGGCTCTTTAGATGGATTTCATAATGGTTCACTCGCGTTTACTGCTCCAATCAGTAATGGATTTGATGCAACCAATCATACGTTCAATAAAATTCGAGACGTACTAGAAGCAGAGTACTATTACTCTAATATTTACAAGGATCCACATAATTTTGAAGATGAAGAGTTAGTTAGTTGGGCTAGAGATCTGGATTAATCTTTGAAAACGTCAGTTCTTCGGCTATGGACCATCCTCCTTGGAATGATTTACCTAGGCAAATAAATCGTGCAAAGTGTATTTATTATGTAGCTGATTCTGAGTATGATAATAGTAAAAATAATAAGAAAGAGGCTATCAAATGGATTCTACTTTTTCATCAAGAAAAGCAACAAAGACGAAAACCCTCGTTATCAATGCACTATTTATCGCTTTTACTCTCGCAGCCACCATGTTTATTAACCTAAGACTCCCGATCATGGGTAACGGTGGCCTCATTCATCTCGGGAACGTGCCTCTTTTAATCGCAGCTTTTGTGTATGGCAGAAAGACAGGAGCTATCGCAGGAGCTTTTGGTATGGGCCTCTTCGACCTTATCTCCGGTTGGACAGCATGGGCGCCGTTTACCTTCGTAATCGTAGGTGCAATGGGCTATGTAGCTGGCCTCATCGCCGAAAAGGTGCCTGGCAATCGGGTATTTGTGTATGCACTCGCAGTTGCGGCAGCATTGGTGATTAAGATCGTGGGCTACTACTTTGTTGAGGTTATTCTTTACGGGAACTGGATTCAGCCGTTTGGCTCCATTCCGGGGAACGTTTTGCAGGTGGTTGTAGCCGCGGTTATTGTCATCCCGCTGGTGGGACGCTTGAAGAAGATTGTGGGGCAAGGGTAAAAAAGGAGGGATGGGGCAAAGCTCCATCCTTCCTTTTTTACAAATATAAAAAGATCGGGAAACGCGTGGGAGCAGTACAAATTACCTTTGGGAAAGGCGGCAGCACAAAAATCAGATTATCGTCCATGACTCCAAAGCCTTCTTTCCTATTCCTTGCCCAGATCTAACTGATACAAGGCGCTTTTGTGCTAGGGCATACAATTCTTCGGTTACATCCGTTGATTCTGGTGTCGAAGACTCTTGAAGCTTACTGATCTGCTCATCCCATTTGTCCTTGTTCTTCCAACCTCGTACGGTTCCTTCCGAGATACCGAGCTGCTAAGCGATGTCCTTCAATTTCGTTTTACTATTCGACTGCTTTTACGTCTCCAACGCCTTAATACGGTTCGGGTCTCTTGCTCTTGCCACTACATCATCACCACCACCAATATTTAATAGTTTCGTTATGAAATAAAAAAAGGGAGCCCATAGACTCTTAAAAAAGAGTTGAGGCTCCCTTTTAATTGATTTACTTTACGACCACTTTTTAACGATATCATCAATAGAAGCAGCAAACAATCCTGTTCCTGCTGTTGCCCTAAACGTAATGGTTTGAGAACGCCTGTAGTGTACTTTTGTAACTACCTGTAAGACTAGTGAACTTATCCCATTAAGTTTGATTGGCAAAAGAAAAAGCACCACTATGGTGCTTTTCATTAAGCCTTTCCTCTCAATTACCAAGTCGATAAGTAAACAGCGTAAGCATGCCTCGAATCAAAATCTTGGGAGGAATGTCCACGAACCTTAAAGTATATAGTCGTTCCCCTCCCAAAACCACTTCCTGTCGCTGCGTCAATTTGACCAGGCCCTAAATCACCAGCAGTCCCAGACATTTGACCATTAGGGCCATAAGCTATCCAGTCATAGTCATAATTAACACCAGTAGGAGATTGCAGTTCGAATACCCAATTTATTTTGTCTGAGTCATTTTTCCAATAATACCAATCAACATCTGTACTATCCGAGATTGTTTGAAAGAAACTACCACCATCGTTGATAGCATGAGCAGTTTCTTTTGTATCCGCCCATCCATCACTGGCAAAAGCAGCTTGCGAACCGAAAGTTAATACGGAAACAACTGCACCCAAAGTCATTAACTTTTTAATCATAATCCACACTCCTATTTCCACTTATTCTTTTCGAACATACCTTTTTTCATATTTCCTATCTACTGAATTGTTTCGTCGACTAACGTGGTATGTGCGACGGGTTAAAAATTAAAATAATCCATTTTTTCCACCTCTTTACATTTTTAAGGACATCTTAGCATGCATTTTTAAACAATACAATCGTATTATTTAAAAACTTTCTGACTTTTTTCCTTGTTTCAATATAACCATGCCTAAAATAATTGATCATAAAAAGAGACGAAAGCAAATTGCAGAAGCGGCAAGTATTCTAGAACACCTTCGGGACCAGCGACAAGCTTTTTACCTGCTATAGCCAATGGTACGCTTCTGTACTCTTAAGACACGATCGGCATATTCACATAAGAGAGATACCGGACAAGGGGCGAGTGGTTGGAGCCTTATGTCTCGCATGGAATCCCCTGTCCGGTAAATCCCAAGAGCCGATGTCGATTGGCTCTTGACTCAAGATTACCGATTCAAATATTTAAAATCGTCCTGCCTTTTATCCCTGATTTTGTCCGGGTTTTTCATCTTCAACCAAAACGAAAACCACCTCAAAGGTGGTTTTTCTACTACTGTAACTACTGTATTCAGTTTTTGAACCCGTTCGTTCAACAACTTTTCCGTTACTAGTGATACGGTTCACCGTAATACACTAAACACAAAGTACAGTTTGACCACAATATATACATTAATGAATAAAGGCAAAAACCACTCCTAACGATGGAGTGGTTTATTTGATTAAAACTTCACTATTATCCGTCCTTTTATTTTCAGATTTAGGACCGACTTTCATTCACGTATGGTAATAACTAGCTCGTCAACTTTATATTGGTCATTATACTTAACTTCAGCTTTCAAATTTAAAGAAGATAATTTTACAAAAACCCTTCCACGCATCCCTTCATATCTGAAGGCTTCGGCATCTTTTACATACTCATCAGATACTTTTATTATAACATCGTCTGCTTTTTTATTGAAAATACCGTTTGTGTCCAATTTCGACTTCTCGGTCTCTAACAATGGGTGAAACACCGCTGTACCCGGTTTTGGCCAATAAAAGTCATAAGGTCCAACTAAACTATTAACAGAAACATATTGATTTCCGTCAGATTCCAAATAATAATAATCGTCAGAGTTTATTGTGTACGTATTATTTATGTTGACAATCGGAAGATACTTAATTTTAAGCCCTTTTTCATCAAATTTGGGATATAGCTTGATCCCTTCATTTGGGACGTATGAAGCATTATATCCTAATGTGTCCCCTATTGCATGAACTGGCAGGTATGATGTTCCATCAACAACTATTGCCTTATTATTAAGTGTTTTGCCATTGATGTTTACTAGCAGCTCTCCCTCAACAACCTTACCAACCATACTAACCACTTCAGCATATACACTTATCGATGTTCCTATTAATAATCCAAATAAAGTTCCAATTATATATTTACGCATTTATTCCCCACCAATTCTCAATAATTTCTTTTTCTTTCGAATATAATTCATACTTTGATCAATGGACTTGTAAAAATAAGTATACCAAATATTAGTATTATCACCACTTCAAATTTATGTCATAGTCAGCCTTTTGGAAGGTTACGGCTCAATTTAACCTTTGAGGCTTGTCTCATGAAAAATAGGCGAACATATATACGGGCTTCCATATGGGGGCTTCTTTTTTCTCCTTCTGCTACGGTTATGTGCGGAAGGAGTTGATTACCATGACCAAGCATCTGTATTACTATGTAAGTTTCGAGGATGCAGCCCGACTCAATCGTGAGTTAATTCACTCGGCAATAGGAACTACTATCTGCAGCCACATGAGCACCTGGTGGCTTTTGTTTTCGAGCCCGTTACTGAGATAAGCCACGTCTCTCCCGAAATAGTATGTTAAATAGACATTTTACTTTAAAAGGAAACAATAACCATATTTTTACGTATAACATGTAAACAATATTGGAGTGATAATAGAATGTTCGCAAATGACTTTGGACCATCTTTCTCTAGTGGTTTTGGTCCGCCCTGGTGGTTTTTAGTGATTGCTGGAATAATTGTACTTTTCATCTTAGGAGCGATCATAAATGGTATCAGGATTTGGATGTCAAATAATGCGTCCCCACTCTTAACTCAACCTGCAAAAATAATTAGTAAACGCACAAGAACTTCAGGTGGCGGTAATGATACCAGTGTATCCACATACTATTACCTTACTTTTGAACTAAGCAATGGAGAAAGACTAGAATTCCATGTAAAAGGTAGTGAGTATGGCTTACTGGTCGAAGGAGATACAGGCATATTAACTTATCAAGGCACCAGATATAAGGAATTCAGCAGACGACCTTTGTAAAATAGGGTCGTCTTTCTACATTCCTATCTCCTTTGCTAAAAACTCTCTTTCTCCCAATCCCCAGTAGTATTCCACCTACAAAAGCAACATTTTGACTTAACCCTTCTCTGACCTGGTATTGAAACGATTTTCTGCATCCTTATTAAGTGAAAGATTCGTGATAATATGCTTATTAAATCTTTAATGATGACAACGAGGAGGTTTGATTTTCAAATGGCTGAAAAAACGAACAAGAGTATCATACTTGACATCGCTCCGCTAAGAGCAGAGGATCGCAAGCGTTGGGACGTATTGGCTCGAAGCTACAAAGCCTTTTACGAGACAGGGCTCCCAGATTCCACATACGATGAGATCTGGAACCGACTGCTCATTGGCGATAGGATATTCGGTTTCGGTGCGCATCTTCATGGAAACTTGATCGGTATCACCCACTACGTTTTTCAGCCTACGGTCTGGAAAGAAGATGTGTGCTACCTGCAAGACCTCTTCGTTGACGAAACTGCTCGCGGACATGGGGTGGCCCGCGCCCTTATAGAACGGGTCGCTCAAGCTGCTCGAGAACAAAAAGCTTCTGCACTGTACTGGCAAACCCGCCAGGACAATTTCACTGCTCGTGCTCTTTATGACAAAATTGCTCATCATAAAGGCTTCATTCGCTACGACTATACACTTGAATAGAAGTGGAGGCCGGTCTCTATTGCGTACGGGATACCGACTTTTTTTCAAGCTTACCTGCTGATCCCATTTAACAAATCGATTGTTTTCGATAAACCCAGACACATATCTCTTTCACTTCTGATAAGATCGATAAGTTGCCAACTTGTCGTTTCCCACCCGGTTTTCATTACTGTGATATAATGAAAATAAAAACAATGGGGTGTATTGTTGAAGAGACAATTTTTGATGATTGTAAGTGATGTAACAAAACCACAAATGGATAGAGTCACCGAAGTAGTAAAAGATTTTAATGAATTCATTGACTTGATTCCAATTGAGTCTAAATCTGATGGAGGCTATAGCCTATACATCGATATTCAAAAAGGCGATGTTGCTATAACAGTCTCAGATACACGAACATTCCTGAGAAATTGGTTTAAGTCTTTAAAAATAGAATGTGATTCAAATCCACGAGACTTTTATTAAAAGTCTTTTTTAAATACACATTTTGTAAAACCATATCCCCTCTTGTTCCTAATACTGATGTACAGTAAGATTTAGGAAAAACCATTAGGGAGTGGAAAAATGGTCACTTGTTACTTGAAATATGTTATTGATCCATATCAGGTAAGTGTTTTTGAAGAATATGCAAAGATGTGGATACCTCTTGTCAACAAGTTTGGCGGACATCATCATGGCTATTTCCTTCCTCATGAAGGTGCTAATAATATTGCTTATGCCTTATTTAGTTTTCCTAGTTTGGCAGAATATGAAGATTATCGAAAGAAAATACTGGTCGATGAAGATTGTCAACTTGCCTTCTCACTCGCAGAGCAAACAAAGTGCATCATCAGTTACGAGCGAAGTTTCTTGCGTCCGGTGTTTGAATAATTCTCCTTCAACCTTGTCCATCCTTAGATAGGATGGGCTTTTTTATATAATGAGCATTGTGTATCTATCCGCTTATACCCGGCAGCGAAAAGATTGTCTGCTGCCCCACTTGATCAGCTGCCACTGGATTGATCCAGATCACTTCTGTTCTGATGCGGCCCATTCTTTTGGCACCCTTTTCAATCTATCCGTTACCGTCAATATCCGATCAGGTACTTTACTCCATTGATCAGGCATCCTGTTGTTGGGTGCTTTTGATACGTCGATGCATACGATTCTGTCAGATGTTTTTCCGCCCCTCTCCATCCAGCACCGAACCAAAAACATCCTTGGTACTTTCACCGCTCTCTCCCCCTCATTTATCAAATCGTGTGCTGTGTTAAAACGATCAGGTAACCAATATTCCCAAATTGCGTATTAAAACGTGAAAGGAGTGAATTTTGCATGATCGAATTTACATCAATTATTTTGATAACATTACCCTTCCTTGGATGGTGTTTAATCCCCACAATTACCGATTTGTTAAGTACCTTGTGACCAGCCTACTATGTTGATAAACTGTAAAAAACTAACAATGGCAGGGTGCCAACTATGAACTATACTTTCGAGAATCTTACCTCCCTACATCAATCGATGATTGGCTGGTGGTAAAAAATGATTCTACTTTTTTTACGTGATTGGGCTGATCGTAAGTCAGCGGAACTAAGCAGCCTTAGTATTTCGTCTGAAATTTTCAGTCGTGAATTTATAGATGATAAGAGGGTTCAAGATCCTTCGTTAGGAGTTATTCATGAATCCCAGTACTGTCTAGGTCAGATCCTTGTATGGGAATCACAGCAATTTGAGATGGAAGTGGTTCACATCGATACCGAAGAATTAATTTATTGGAAGTATCTTGAGAAAATAGACTCCAATATCGATTTGGAGGAAATCACCGTGTAAAACAAAAAAATCGCTCAGGGGATCAGCTATCACTTGAGCGATTTTTCGTATTTCAACGATTTAAAATGATTGATTCCAATTTTTTCAGCTCTTTTTAAAGGGACAGGCTTTCGCTTGTATTCTTGGAACCCTAGCTTTTGGTATAGCTTCATAGCGGGAATATTCGTATCTGCTACTTCTTCGATGAGAAATTGTTCATACGAGGTCATTTCCATTATATAGCGGAGAATAACCATTGCCGCTCCCTGCCCTCTGAATTCAGGAGCCGTTCCGACAAAGTCGATGGAGCATTTAACAGACGAAGCTGCTTTTTCGCATCATTTTTCCATTTCATAGGGTCCTCTTAACGGAATTCGCCAAGCTCCTGTCATCATGTCTTTATAAAATAGATATTCAAGGTCTTTTTTTACAAATAAAATAAAAATTATTACACTAACAAATCCAGACCCAGCGCAAACAATAAATAGCATTTGATATCCCATAAGCTGTGAAACCAATCCTAGAAGAATAGCTCCTAAACCAATACCTAAATCAAAAGCAGTAAAAAATGTAGCGTTTGCCACTCCTCTTTTCTCTGGTGGAGCTATTCGTAAAGTTGCTATTTGAAGAGCAGGTTGTGCTGATCCGAATCCAATTCCGTACAAAATTGCTGTAAGAACTAGTCCAACAAGTCCCTTTGTCATTGTCAGGACTAATAGTGCGACTATCAGTATAAAAAGCGTTGGAACAATAATGACCCCTTCTCCATATTTATCAGATATTTTCCCTGCAAGTGGTCTAATTACTGTAAGTGTGACAGCATAAACAAGGAAAAAAGTACCGGCATTAACTTGAATGTTTTCCGCAAAAAGCGGTAAGAACGTTGTGATGCCACCAAAAGTAATGGATAGAAAAAATGTAACAATAGCGATAGGTAAAACTGTTTTCTCAAAAAATGATATTGGTTGTTTTGCTGTATTTTTAACCACAGGTATTTTTGTATTAAGTGCAAAGATGAATGCCATAAGTGCTAATGCTGTGCATAGAAGAAATAGATAGTGAAATGAAAATGATTTTGCAACCCAGAGACCTAATATCGGTCCTAAAGCCATGCCTAGGGTCATTGCAAGTCCATACCATCCCATTCCTACTCCACGTCGAGATTGTGGTATAACATCAGTCACAGCCGTTCCTATTGAAGTGGTAGCAATTGCCCAGCTGATTCCATGGAGAATGCGTAATACCACCAAAAATATAACCCCTGTTACCCAATCATAAAAATACATTGTCATTGCAAAAAATAGTAGTCCGCTGATTATAAATACTCGTCGACCATATCGATCCATTAATCCTCCAACAATAGGACGAAAAATTACAGCCGATATGGTAAACACTCCAATAATAAAGCCAACTTGAGATTCACTTCCACCTAATTGTTTAATAAGCATAGGTAGCGTTGGCATTAATAAATAAAAACCACTAAATAGTAATAATGCTGTAATTGTCAGCATGATAAAGTTTTTTGTCCATAAACGATCCATTGTAATGTAACCCTTCTTTCTAAAGTTAAATCTAGTTGAGATTGGAAAGTTCTCGTCAAATGGGGTCTACATGCCCAAAAGTAGTGAAAAAGAGAATAAAAAAAGCAGTACCACCGCTATAAAAGTGTTGGTACTGCCATATAGAGTAACAAGCGTTTTGTTAATTAGAACGTACTTGCTACTTTAACGGCTTTTTCAAGCCCTTCGGCAATAATTTCTTTTGCTTTATCTGGAAATTGATTGTGACCTTCAATCACTATTTTCTCTATGTCTTTTACACCGAAGAAGCTCATCATGCTTGCTACATACTTAACAGCCATTTCTACTTCAGCTGCTGGTCCTTTTGAATATACTCCGCCACTTGCATTTAATAATACAATTTTCTTATTTCCAGCAAGACCTACTGGACCTTCTGGCGTATATTTAAATGTTTTGCCCGCACGGTTTAAATAATCAATATATGTGTGAAGTACAGCTGGGATTGTTAAATTCCATAGCGGAAACCCAAACACAACTTTATCAACTGCAAGGAATTGATCTAAGTATTTATCAGCGACAGCTACTGCTTTCGCTTCCTTTTCGGTTAGATCATATCCTTTGCCAGCCTTAAAAGCTCCGTCAATCAAGTCTACTCCTACATATGGCAATTCTTCCTTGTATAAATCAAGCTCTATCACTGTATCATCTGGATGTGATTCTTTATAGCTCGCTAAAAATGCCTCATATAACCTCACGCTAACTGATTGATCTGCTGGACGATTATTTGCTTTTACAAATAAAACTGTTGTCATTCTCTATTCCTCCTATTCATCACTTATATCATCTTTAGTGAATCTTATTTCTTCCATAAGAAAAACAAAATAGTCAACTTGATTGACCACATTGAACACAGTACAATAAAATTCAAATATAGTCAACCTGATTGACTTTGTTTGAGGAGGTTTCATGTATGAACCATCAAGCATTTAGTGAATTAGATCTTACATCTCTTTTGTCATTGTCTTATAGTACATTGATCTATGAACTACATGACAGATTAAGTGAGTTGGGATATGGAGATATTAGACCTGCACATGGTTTTATGTTTAGACGTATCATTCCTAATGGAGCGACAGGTATAGAATTAGCTGAACACTTAGGAATTACAAAGCAAGCTGTGAGTAAAATGGTGGATTATCTTGTGAAAAGTGGTTATGTAAAGCCCCAAACTCATCCCACTGATAAGAGAGGGAAAATTATTGTTTTGACCGAAAGAGGCTGGTCAGTAGTAAAAGCAAAAGAGGAGATACTAGCCGATATCCAGCAACGTTGGATTGAAAACATAGGCGCTGAACGAATGCAATTGCTCAAAGAAGATTTAACAAAATTAGTTTATGAAGCAAATGAAGGGAAATTATCATCAAAGGTAAGACCTGTCTGGTAAATTTATTTAGGGATACATAGCTTGTTGTAGTTCCGTACACTGCTGCATCAATTTAGTATATTTGTAACACCAGAAAAACCCTTGGATTCCCAAGGGTTTTTCTTAAAACTATAGTCTCAATAATAAATTTGCAAATAACGCAGTTCGTTTTGGTAGTGAATCAATAAGGATGTGCTCATGTTCAGCATGAAGCCCTTCACCTTCCGCGCCAAGCCCATCTAACGTAGGTATGCCTAGTGCAGCGGTGAAATTTCCGTCACTTCCCCCACCAACAGAGGCTTCTTCCAATTCGAAACCAAGTTCGGAAGCGATCGAACGTGCTTTAAGGAAGAGTTCCTCTATTTTTTCTGTTCTTACCATTGGCGGGCGATTCATTCCACCTGATACTTCGACCGTCGTTTCTTTCATTGTAGGTTTTAATCCGAGGATACATTCACTTATTCTGTCGACTTCTTCATGCAAGCTTACGCGAACGTCGATATATGCTTCGGCATAATCGGGGACAACATTGACACGGTTTCCTCCGTTTATGATTCCAACATTGACGGTCGTTCCTTTTTGATAATTGGTTAGTCCCTGCAAAACAATAATTTGGCGAGCTAATTCCTCGACAGCACTGATTCCTTCAGCATGATGGTTGCCGGCATGAGCTGCACGTCCTCGAACTTTCACAATGAATTGGCCAACCCCTTTTCGGGCCGTCTTGAGAGCACCTGTATGGGCTTCTGCTGGTTCAGCAACAAGCACATATGAGCTTTTTCTCGATTCTTGTTCAATAAACTCTCTGGAGTGCTTAGAGCCAATTTCTTCGTCAGAGTTGCAGAAAAAGACAATCTTCTTATTTACGGAAAGACCCAATTCCCTAATTGCTTTAAGCGCCCAGATTGCTTGTATCAATCCACTTTTCATATCAAAAATGCCAGGACCATATGCTTTATTTCCTTCCACTCGATATTGTAACTGCCCCTTGTCCCAAACAGTATCAAAATGACCAAGGATCAATATTTGTTTTTCTCCCTGTCCGATAGTAAATTTCAGATGATTACCAACCTCAGTTTGTGTAAAAACTTCAGGTTCAACATCCAAATATTTTTTAAAAAGCTGTTGCAGATAAGTGCCGCATTCATCTACCAGTGTTTTATTCATAGAAGGAGAATCCTTTTTTACACAGCTCTCCAAGTCAAGCAAAATCTCTTTAGCGTGGTTTTCCAGATATCTTACTATTTGTATAGACGAATCGAAACTACCATTCAATCTGAATTTCCCCCTAAATTTTAATTGTCATAATACATATAGCAAAAAGCTTGCCAACATTTTTTGACGATAATGAATCTTGAAATAGACAGCTGGTTGTTTTTTAGGATGTTTTACTGGACGCATATATCCCAATAAAAATCCTGAAAAATCCTAAAATGACTTTATCAATAAGCGATACCGTGTATTATGGCTTAGTTATTATTGGCACGTTATTTGCAATTAACAAAATTAAAACGTTTTCAAAGTAAAGGTAAGGCTGATTTGGGTAATCATTTCATCGAAGAGAGAGGGTGAGCCATACTTTTCAATATGAAACAAGCCTCTGGAAGCAGCAGTAAAAAAGAGTCGATCATTAAGAGGAGGAACCAGAACAATGCACCCGGGAGTTACAAAAAAAGTAAAGAAAAAAAGATTTCCGCAAATTGATGCCTATGTTCTTATATTTTTTATATTGGTCGCATGTGCCGTTGCTACTTATTTCGTACCAGCAGGTGAATTTGACCGGGTGAAAAGCGGTGAGGTCTCCGTTACGGTTCCAGGTAGTTATCATATCGTTGAATCGAACCCAACTACGTTTAAAGAATTGTTTACCGCCATTCAAGAGGGGATGGTAAAAGGAGCACCGCTCATTTTCCTCATCATGTTTACAAGTGGCGCTTTAGCAGTTTTGGAAAAAACAGGCGCAATAGATGCATTTCTTAGAAAAGTCGTGATTAGTAGTAAAGACAGGTTGCTTTTACTAATCATTCCAGTGTGTTTGGTATTTTCGGCCTTAGGAACGACAGGGATCATTGTCAATTCCGTGATTGCCTTTATCCCATTAGGAATTGTCATCGCTCGAGGATTGAAATTAGATGCAATTTTCGGTGTTGCCCTGATTTATTTGGGAACATATTCCGGATGGAATGTACCTGTAATAGCACCTCAAACGCTCGGTTTGTCACAGCGTATTGCTGAACTTCCGCTGTTATCTGGATTTGGATTTCGCGTTGTTATCTATCTCGTCTTTTTAGCAGTGACGATCGCTTATATTTATTGGTATGCTAAAAAAATTCAGGGTGATATAACCAAAAGTGCCCTAGGCTCAGAATTGTTTCCCAATTCTCTCGGGGAAAATCAAATTAATCTCGTAAATACTGCCGTTCGAATTACTTGGCGCCAGAGATTTGTGCTGCTCTTTTCAGGTCTCTCGCTCGTTGCCTTCATCGTTTGCACTCTCGTATTAAAATGGAGTGAAAACGAGATGGCCGCTCTGTTTATTTTCATTGCAATTGGTTCTGGCCTTATTGCACGCATGAGTGCCAATGAGATTGCCAAGACTTTTATGCAGGGTTGTCAAAAACTCGTTTATGGTGCCTTGATTGTTGGGATGGCACGAGCTGTCATTATCATTCTTGAAAACGGAATGCTGTTGGATACGATCGTAAATGAATTGGCAACAGTGCTGGCACCGCTGACTCCTGTTACAGGTGCATTAGGTATGTATTTAGGAAGTGCCTTAATTCACTTCTTGATTTCCTCTGGATCAGGGGAATCTGCTATGTTGATGCCCATTCTCGTTCCATTAGCAGATTTATTGAATATTACCCGGCAGGTTGCTGTACAAGCCGTTATGTTTGGGGAAGGTTTGGTTAACTGTATCAACCCGACTTCGGGTGTATTGATGGCTATTCTCGCAACTTCCGGTATTCCTTATGGAAAATGGATTAAATTCATCCTTCCACTAATTGGTATCTGGTTTGTCATTGGCGCTGTATTCCTAATTATTGGAGTTTCCATCAACTGGGGTCCATTCTAAAGAAACAGATATATAATGACAATAATGCAAGTGCTATAGATAAGGTTGTCTGGCTCTTTTGCCACAACATTCGCGGCACTTGCATTATTATTTGAGTGAAAGTATATTTGTTTGAAAAATAAACAAACTTAGGGTATCGACACAAGGGGGAGAATAAATGGGGATGCCAAGCATTCTGCTGGTAACAAAAAGTCAAAAGGTTTCCCAAACCTTTGAGAGGAACCTAAGAACATTTTTCGACTCCCGTATTGATGTTATTACACTTTCTCAGTGGCAGGAAATGAATGAGAACCTGCAGGATAAGATTGGAGTGATCCTGCTTTCAACGAGAAAACTGTTGGATTCTTTGCCTGATGTACTGGCGGATATTCCGTTTCTTGTTGCTAGAAGAAACATCGAAATGACCAGATTGCCGCAATTAATGGAAGTAAGTGCAGGCACAAAATGTCTTTTAGTCGCAAATGATCTGATTACAGCGGAAGACTCTGTTGAATTTTTAAGACGTTTGGGATTCCAGCATCTTGATTTCGTTCCCTATGGGCCAGAGATAGAAATGCCTGTAACCGAATTGAAAAAGATTGATCTCGCCATCACACACGGGTGGCCTGAATTTGTGCCGGATCATTTTAATAGAGTGATTGATTTGCATAACAGACCAATTGATTTGACTACGATCTTTGATATAGCGCAACTATTTAACTTGTCGATAGAAAAAGCCCATTATTATACAGCAGATTTCTTTCGAGATTTTGTCCAATTGGGAAGAAATTTGGCGATTTCGGTCAACAATGAGAAACAGCTGAAGACAAAGCTGGAATCCATTCTAAATGCCGTGCATGAAGGCATCATTGGAATTGATAAACATGGGTACATTACTTTTTTTAATGAAGATGCAGGGAAAATATTACATTTACGTACAGAGCATTGTATAAATAAAAGGTTTCAGGAGATCATTCCTGATTTTCAGGTTGAAGAAGTGTTTGAGTCGCGTGAAGAGATAAGCGACCAACTGCTAGAAATGCGCAACCTATATCTTCTTGTCACCAAGATACCGCTCATGTTGGACGGGCAATTTTTAGGCGTTGTAGTTACGTTTCAGGATGTAACCAAAGTACAGAGAATTGAGCAGGAAATACGTAAAAAAAGTACTCATTTAGGTTTAACAGCGAAATATCATTTTGACAATATCATCGGAATGAGTCAAGCGATCACGTCTACCAAAGAGGTTGCAGTTAAAGTGTCAACAAGCGACTACACCGTATTAATTACAGGAGAAAACGGTACAGGGAAGGAAATATTTGCGCAAGCGATTCACCAGAACTCCAGTCGAAAAGACATGCCATTTGTACCAGTCAATTTCGCCGGACTAACGGAGAGTTTAGTGGAGAGTGAACTATTTGGTTATGAGGAAGGGTCTTTCACCGGAGCAAAGAAAGGTGGAAAAATCGGGCTGTTCGAATTAGCGCATAATGGAACCATTTTTCTGGATGAAATTGGGGATGCACCTCTCAGTATCCAAGCAGCGCTGCTGCGGGTGCTTCAGGAGCGGCAGGTAATGCGCGTAGGTGGAAACCGTGTAATTCCCATAAATGTTAGAGTTATTGCCGCGACCAACCGTAATTTGATGGAAATGGTTCAAAAAGGAATGTTTCGCGAGGATTTGTATTACAGGCTTAATGTTCTGCCGTTACGTATTCCCGCTTTAAACGAAAGGCGAGAAGATATACTTATCTTAATAGAGCATTTCTTGCAAAAGAAAAATACGAATCTGATCCTGTCCTCTGAGGTCAAAAATAGTTTGCTGGAATACCATTGGCCAGGTAATATTCGGGAGCTTGAAAACTTCGTTAACTATCTGACGGTCATAGTTGAAGGAGAAGTGGGACTCCACCATATTCCAGAACGCATTAAGAATGGGCAAGTTGGGCAAACGCAAAGTTCTGTTGAGACCGAATTAGCATTCCCGCGAGAGAATGGCGGAGAAATAGAGCAGATTCTTTTCCTGTTGATGAGGAACGGATCGTTGAGCGATTATGAAGACATTTTGGCGAACCTGTTACTTTGCAGCAAACGCCAACAACGAATCGGCCGGGGAGTCTTGAACAGTATGCTTTCTAAGCCATTAACGGAAGCCCGGATTCGTAACAGACTTGCTATCCTTAATCGAAGCGGCTGCATTTCAGTTGGACAAAAAAAGCAGCAGGGCACACAAATCACTTTATTAGGAATACAAGTACTCCAAAGAATTAAAAATCTGAACGTAATTGAGCAAGCTTTCCAAAACCGAATATAGTTCATTAACTGGTCGACATGTCCGTCAAATTTTTTGTTGGTCTCCTGTGAATGAGATTAGATTCCTTCTAGTCCCATTCATATTTTGAAAAACAAAAAAACGGCATCTCTGCCGTTTCCGTTATTCCTATATGGTGGACCCTATCGGGATCGAACCGCTGACCCTCGACACGCTACTAGCACCGTTTGAAAATGTCAGTTTGCTACCTATTGATTGGAAGCATGCTAGTCCTTTGCTGTATTCAGCTCAGCTTCGATCTTAGAGTTTTTCGACGACTCGTCCATGCGCCAGTAAACGAGAAGGCTTATGGCAATACAAGCTGCTACATAGTAATAGAAGAGAGACTCGTTCCCGATACTTTTAAACCATAGTGCGATGAATTCTGCTGTTCCCCCAAAGATCGCAACAGTCACGCCATACGGAAAGCCTACACCCAAAGCGCGAATGGCGGTGGGAAACATCTCGGCTTTCACGATTGCGTTGATGGACGTATAGCCAGTAACAATGATAAGACCAGACAGCATCAGCAAGAAAGCGACATATGGGCTAGTGGTTTGTTCCAGGAGCAAAAACATGGGTACAGTCCACAATGTTCCAAGAACACCGAAGCCAATCAACAGCGGTCGCCGTCCAATCCGGTCGGACAGCATACCAGCAAGCGGCTGCAAGACGACGAATACGAGCAATGCGGTAAAGTTAATCCAGCTGACTACCTCTTTCGGCATTCCTACCGTAATCACCATGAATTTTTGCAAATAGGTCGTGTAGGTGTTAAAGGCGATCGTTCCCCCGAGCGTAAGGCCGACAACTGCCAGCACCGCCTTCGGATGCTTCATCAGCTCTCGAAGTGTACCCGCCTTCTCCTTGTTTTTCGACTCCATTTTGGTATACTGCTCTGATTCATCCATACTACGGCGCAGCCACAACACAGCTACTGCCCCAAATGCCCCGATGATGAACGGAATTCTCCAGCCCCATGCCATCATGGCTTCTTCCGGGAGTATTTGCTGCAGGATAATCTGCACACCCAATGCCAACAATTGGCCACTGATCAGCGTGACGTACTGGAAGCTAGAATAAAATCCTCTGCGACCACTCGCAGCCATCTCGGACAGGTACGTTGCAGATGTTCCGTATTCCCCGCCAAGCGAAAGTCCTTGGAGCAGGCGGGCAAGAACGAGAATAATAGGAGCAAACACGCCGATGGTTTCATAGTTTGGTGTTACTGCAATCACCAGAGAACCACCTGCCATGATGGTTACAGACAGCGTCAACGCGGCACGGCGCCCATGTCGGTCAGCGTATCGGCCTAGGAGCAAGCTTCCGATCGGTCTCATTAAAAATCCGATAGCAAAAACAGCAGCAGTATTCAGTAACTGGCTGGTAGCGTCGCCTTTTGGAAAAAACTGAGATGAGAAATACACCGCAAAAGCTGCATAGACATACCAGTCGTACCATTCAATCAGGTTCCCCAGTGAACCTTTAAAGATGTTGCTTGTGATACGCCGCGTATTTTCACGATCACTCGATGACTTCATTGTGCCCCCTCCTTATGATTGACCCGAATCCATTCGCAATTGGGATAGTTTAACCGCTTTCAAATGAAACAATACTCTTCTCAAGAATGCAGGGGCATCGTTTTCTTTGAAAGGGTTTACATATTTACCTGGATGGATTCTCGAAGAACTGTTCTTATTCTAAGTTATTTGTTTTGCTAGAATCTATTGAATACTTCTAGATGTGCAAAAACGGCATCCGAGCTGCCGAAAAACCCAGTTGAGTTACATTGATTTTTCGACCGGATCGGGCTACCCTTTTTCATAGGGAGGGCTGTTATGACAATCACTATGCTTCTGGGACTGCTTGAAAACATCTCTGTAATCGCAGTCATCGCCCTTATCATCGGCCAACTGGATTACTTTCGGAACATCATGTACGGGAAAAATAACTGGATGCGGATCGTGATCCTCTCTACTCTATTCGGGTTGCTGTCAGTAATTGGAACGGAGAATGGGCTACGGATCGATGACGCACTCGCCAATACGCGCATTGTCGGTGCCGTTGCGGGCGGGTTGATCGGGGGGCCTGTCGTCGGTTTTTTTGCTGGCCTTATAGGAGGTATTCATCGCTATTCGCTAGGTGGATTTACCGCATTCGCCTGTGCCATCTCGACCGTAATGAACGGCTACTTGGCCGGGCTTGTAAGTACGAAAATGAATATGCTGCGACTGAAATGGCAGCATATCCTACTGATTGGCGTTGCAGCCGAGCTCATTCAAAAAGTTTTGGTGCTTCTCATGGCCAAGCCTTTTTCTGCGGCACTCGAATTGGAAGTAAAAATCGCGATCCCGACCACAATTATGACCATTGCGGGACTGCTGCTCTTCACGCGCGTTTTCCAAAATCTCAAAATGATGCAAGACCAGTCCGGCGCAATGGGGGCAGACCTGGCCCTGTCGATTGCAAGCCAGACGTTGCCTCATCTGCGGACGGGACTAAATGAACATTCTGCGAAAAAAGCTGCTGAATTGATCCGTGAAATGGCCAGAGTGGATGCAGTCGCTATTACCGACCGCGAAAAGCTGCTCAGCGTAAAAGGCCATGAACTGGAGAATCATTTGCAGAAAGAGACGCTGTGCGCTCAAGTAGCGGAATCTGTTTTGACCCACCCCACAGGGGTATGGTGCGACAAAGATTTTGCTCTTCCGCGTCCACCTCGCCTAAAATCGATCAGTGCCGCATCGTTGTATCATCAAAACCAGAAAATCGGGACGTTGCAATTCTACTATAAAACCTCTTCCTCCAAGACGTCCCAGACCAATGAGAAATTAGTGGACGGCCTCGCTAAGCTGCTGTCGGTCCAAATTGAACTGGCGGAGATCGAGCATCAAGCGAAGATGCGAAAGCAGGCTGAAGTGAGCGCCCTGCAAGCACAAATCAATCCGCATTTTCTATTCAACACCTTGGGGACGATTATGTCCTATTGTCGTACAGACCCTGATCAGGCGAGAAACCTGATCGGTCATTTAAGTGACATCTTCAGGCGCAATTTGAAAAGCAAGGGAAATCATCACAGCTTGCAGGAAGAACTGGACGGAATCAAGTCGTATTTGGAAATCGAGAAGGTCAGATTTAGCAACCGTTTAAAGGTGAACATGGAGATCGACGAATCTCTGCTGACCCGCAAATTGCCTGTCCTGACTTTGCAGCCGATCGTGGAAAATGCCATTCACCATGGACTTTTCCCAAAAATTAACGACTGTCTGCTCACGATCCGAGTGGAACCGTACGACCATGAAGTGAAAATCAGTATTGAAGACAATGGAGTTGGAATCAGTGAAGAGCGTTTGGCCGATATCTGGAACAGCCAATCGACAGGGATCGGCCTTGTCAATGTCCATTCACGGCTGCAATCGATCTATGGCAAAAAATATGGCCTCACGATTCACAGCCAGCCTGGTTTGGGAACAGTCGTATCCTTTGTCGCTCCGTTATCCGTATTTGAAAAGGAAGTGCATCCAGATGCTCCTGAAAACGATCATCATCGATGACGAGCCAGCCATTTGTTCCGAATTGGAATATTTGCTGAAAAAATATATCGATATTCAGGTGGACGCAATCTATACCAATCCGCTTGAAGCATTGCCTCATATTATCAATTCCAAGCCTGATTTGCTTATGCTTGATATTCAGATGCCTGGGATGAATGGGCTTGAATTTGCCAAAACATTGAATCAGATGTCCTATCCCCCATTGATTGTATTTTCGACTGCCTATCATGAACACGCTCTGGAGGCCTTTTCCACGCTGGCTGTGGGTTATTTGACCAAACCGATCATGGAATCAAAATTGGACGATGTGATCCAAAAAGTGAGGACACTGAGGAACCGCTCGGCCATGAATGACCGCACCGCAATGGTTCCCCCGATGGAAGAGCATGTTTGCATCCGGAAGGCCAACAAGATCATCCCGATCCCTGTAGGACAGATTTATTTTGCGTTTGTACGGGAGAAAGATTTATATGTTGCGACAAAAGAGAGTATCGACAAGTGCGACTTGTCCTTAAATGAGCTGGAGGAGATTTTGAACCGATCCCGCTCTTTCTTTAGAAGTCATCGAAACTATATTTTGAACGTGAAGCATATCAAAGAAATCATCCCTTGGTTCAACAACACGTACTTGATCAAGATGAACGACGACAGCCAGACGGATATTCCCGTAAGCAGAGGGAAAATAAAAGCGTTTCGCAGTTTGATGAATTTGTGAATACAAGCCATTCTTAAAAACCCTTGAATATCAAGGGTTTTTCTTGTTCGCATCCGTTTTCGTCCGAGTGAGTTTTTGAGGTTCCGAGTGAAGCTCGTCCCCAATCCGTCCCCATCCTACAAGTCAAGGAAAGCAGTTACTAACACGTAAATATGTTTATCTATGCTATAAATCGTAATAAATTTGAAATGAAATTTTTAAAGAATCTTTAAATAAAGTTTCTTTTATCTTTCTATTATGATTGTATGATTTATCCCTAAATATGAAAATCCCCTTCAGAAGATACACATAAGTATGCCACTCTACTAGTATAGTGGCATTTATCAACAGTAAAGTTTACAAGGAGAGTCATCTATGAGTAATAGAATTAAAGAATTAGATTCAATACGAGGATTGGCGGCTATTACAGTGGTGATAGGACATTTTTGTTTAATGATACCATCCTTGCCTGATTCTATTAAATTTTCACCTCTTAGATTTTTATGGGCTGGTGGAGAAGCTGTAATCATTTTTTATGTACTCAGTGGTTTTGTCTTATCTATGGCCATTTATCATTCAAAAACAAATTATTGGGGATATTTAATTAAGCGATTTGTAAGAATTTATATCCCTTATTATGTCTGGATATTCATCACCTTTGCTTTATTTATTTTGTTTTCGCCATATGAAGTTACGGGACTACGAGATTGGTTCTATGATAAATGGCAAGGACCTATAACAACATTAGATATTCTCAATCACCTTGTGCTTCTTAATAACTTTTTTACAGATAATTACAATCCGGTTATCTGGTCATTGGCTCAAGAAATGCGTATATCTATCGTGTTTCCTTTGTTATTCCTTCTTTTTTATAAACAAAGTTGGAAGAAAACGATACTGTTTGCCATGAGCTTTTCTTTCATTAGTATTTTACTTAATATATTGCATATTGGAAAAGCTGAGGGATTTTATAATGGGTATGCTGATACACTGCATTTCACATCTATGTTTATGGTCGGAATGTTACTTTTTAAGCATCACGAAGAACTTGTCCGTTTATATAGAAATATGAAAAAATGGAAAAGAAGACTTCTTATCACATTAGGAGTCATTCTATATTTATACTCAACTGGAATTTTGTTTATTTCTCGTAGTGATACCTATTTTCTATTAAAAGATTGGGGCGTTGTAATTGGTGTTAGTATACTTATTATAATGGCTATGAGTAACCTAAAAGTAAAAGCAATTTTAAATAAGAGTGTATTTGTATACGTAGGGGAAATTTCATATAGTATCTATTTATGCCATTTTCCAATCATGATGGTACTATTTAAACTTTTGTATGCAAAGATTCCAATCTCTTTGCTGTTCCTCTTATGTGTTACAACGACAATATTGTTTTCTATCGTTTCGTATCATTTTATTGAAAAGAAATGTATAAAATGGGCAAAGCAAAGGACAATAAAATTCCAAAAAAAGGGGTAATATTTAATCGGTTCCTTATCTATTTAGGAACCGATTAAAATGCGCCCCACATGCGATTATACTACCAATTATATGAAAGAATTGCTGGTCAGTAGACTCCATATACTCATTAGTAAATATTTATTATTGACTATCTATCCAGCATATGTTAGTATTTAGACATTCATGGGGCCATAGCTCAGCTGGGAGAGTGCTTGACTGGCAGTCAAGAGGTCAGGGGTTCGATCCCCCTTGGCTCCACCATAATATAGAACGCACAAGTCACTTATACAAGGTGACTTTTTTTATTTTCACAAACTTGATAAATCCCCGTCCCTGCTGAAAAAAACCACGAAAAAAGCCAACCGATCTCCACCGGTTGGCTTCCCTCTTTTCCCTATCAATCTACTATCTCACCGTCACCACAATCGGTGTCTTCTTCCCACCGTATTGTACATAAATCGTCGCTTTACCAGAACCCGTCGCCTTGATGACGCCGTCCTTCACATCGGCTACCAACAGACGAGATGTGGTCCAGAGAGCTGGCTTGGTGACATTTTGCTCAGAGCCATCTGCATACGTAGCGATGACGTTCACTTGTTTCACTTCGCCCTTGCTCATCACGAGCTGGACGACATCTGTCTTCAAGTATTTCAATGTATCAACATCGACTGGGATGGATACGCTCTTGTCGTTGTATCTAGCTGTAATCGTTGCTTTTCCATAGGTACGTCCTGTAATGAGGCCTTTGGTTACGTCTGCTACCTTGTAGTTGCTCGTCTTCCAGTCAGCCATGGAGGTAACATCCATTGTGCGGCCATCGGAGAAGGTAGCGGTCAAGGTTACTTGTACGTTGCTGTTCGACTTCGTAGATACAAAGCGCTTGTTTGCTTCCAGCTTGCTCACGATTCCGACTTCTACTGGGATGCTGATCGATTTGCCGCCGTATTTCGCAGTGATCGTCGCACGTCCGTTTGAGAGACCTGTTACGCGGCCGTTTACCACATCCGCTACTTTAACCGAGGACGAGGACCATTCTGCATCGCTGGTCACATTGTCCGAATTGCCAGCGGAGTCTGTTGCGTTCAGCTTGATCTCTTTTGATTCGTTGACGTTCAGGATCAGCAGTCGAGGATCAACGGAGAGATTCGTCGCTTGGTCTACTTCTACTGCAATCGTAACCGATTTGCCATCGAAGGTACCTGTTACAGTCGTTTTCCCTGCTCCAGTCGCTGTGATCTTCCCGTTCATTACCTCTGCTACAGCAGCAGAAGCTGTGCTCCATGTCGCTGTATCTGTTACATCCTTGGTCGTTCCATCTGCGTAAGCTGCCGTCAGCTTAACGGTTTCGGACTTGCCATTGCCAAGCACGATCTTTTTCTTGTCTACCGTCAATGTCTGCATGACGCCAACAGATACGGAAATGTTCACTGTACGTGATCCGTATGTAGCTGTCACGGTCGCTGCACCTGTTGACACCCCAGTGATCAAGCCTTGACGCACGCTTGCTACGTTAGGAGCACTGGATGACCAAACGACTTTTTGTGTGACATCTTCAGCAGGAGAGCTTCCATCTGGATACGAAGCCGTTACCTTCACTTGCTTCGCGCCGCCCACTGGGATCGCTACTGTCGTGGTATCTGCGGACAAGTTTTGCGGTACATCTACATCGACAACCAGTGTCGCTGTTTTTCCGCCGTATTTAGCGGTTACATTCGCCGTTCCAGCCTTGTAGGCGGATACGGTCTTGCCGCTTGCAAATACGACATCTTGATTATCCGAAGACCACTCTACTTTTGAAGTGATATCTTCACTTGTTCCGTTTGCGAAAGATGCGTTTACAACTACGTCTTTCGTTGATCCGCTTTTCATCGTCAGGAAAGCTGGAGTGATATATATGGAACGAGGTACTTCTACATCTACACGTACCTGTACGGATTTGTTTCCGTACTTGGCAGTAATCACGGCTTCACCGGACTTCACCGCATGGATTTTCCCGTTGCTGTAGTACGCAACGTCCTCTCGATCGGAGGACCATTCGGCCTTATCGTTCACCACTGTGGAACCGCCGCCATTGGCATAAGTTGCTTTCAGCTCGATGTCTTCTTCCTTGCCCACATTCATGAAAATGTTTTGCTTGTTGAGTTCTAGCTTTTGCGTTGTATCCACATCTACTTTGATCGTCGCTGTTTTGGTTCCATACTTCGCAGTAATAGTTGCTGTACCTGCGCCATAAGCCTTGATCGTGCCTTTGAGCGCATCGGCTACAGCCGTATTGTCTGAAGACCATTCAGCCTTGTCGGAGACATCCTCCGTTACACTTCCATCCGGGAAAATGGCCTTGAGCTTGATTGTTTCTTCGCCGTTCAGCAAGAGTGAAACCTGGTTTTTGTTAGGCTCCAGTCTGTGGGCGATCTCGACATTAACAGAGATCGTTGTCGTCTGGCTGCCAAACTTCGCTGTCACGGTACCAGTTCCTGAATTCAAACCTTTGATTGCACCATTGACTACAGTCGCAATCGCTGGATTATCGATGGACCAGTCTGCTTGAGTCGTTACGTCTTCTGTTGTCCCATCGCTGTATACAGCTGTCAGCTTTACGTTTTCCGTGTTGCCGATCCGTACGTTCAACGTTTGATCTTCTGTCGTCAGTGCCTTTACCTTTTTCGTTACGGTTACACCCACTACAACAGGCTTACCCATGTACGTAGCTGTTACGGTAGATTTCCCTACCGATTTGGCTGTAATCTGCCCCGCATATACAGAGGCTACATCCGCATTTTGCGTGGTCCATTCTGTCTTGACGGTGACGTCTTCCGTTTTTCCGCTCACGTAAACAGCGGTAGCCGTCAGCTTGGTAGAATCTCCATTTTCCAATGTTACCTCGTTCTTGGACAGAACGAGTCGGCTGATTTCATCGGCAGCCAATCCTACCCCTGCGTTTCCAGTCCCCACTAATAGCAGGACGGCCAGAAACAAGAGCATCGTTTTTTTCCAGAACATTGCTAGCCTCCCTCGCAAGTATGAAATTTGCTGTTCTTCGAAACCATTCCACCATTACTATATCGGTAAAGAGCAAGAAACAATTTACTAGTTTTTCGTGTCAGGCATATGTCAAACTTTGTAACTAGACCGCATTTCAAACGTCTAAAGTTAAGAGAGCGACTATGAGGGAGATTTCGAAGAATGAAAAATCGAACGATAAACGCACAGCGTCCGTGCTGGCGCAGGATACGGATAGTGTTGGAGATTGTCATGCTGCTCGGTCTACTATGGTCGAGCTACAACTGGTACCGCATCGAACAGACGATTGAGGGAGCCAACGCCCGGCACGCAACCGTCGGCATTGTCCTCGGTGCAGCAGTATGGGGTGAGGGGCCTAGTCCTGGTCTGCGTGAACGTCTGGAGCAGGCCGCGACTTTGTATGAAGAAGGCTATGTATCGAAGCTGTTGGTCACAGGCGGCCTTGGTGAAGGCAAAACGATCACGGAAGCTGCTGTGAGCAGAAATTACTTGGTTGCCAAAGGAATTCCAGAAGAGGACATTTTGCTAGAAAACAAGTCTACCAGTACATACGAAAACCTGCTGTACGGCCAGCAGGTCTTGGAGGAACATCATATACAGGACGCCCTGATCATCAGCCACGACTATCATTTGGCCCGTGCAATGATCATGGCTGATTCACTGGGAATTGTCGCCTCGCCTGTCGGAACGACGTCACACGTCCTTTTTGGACCGTATCATAAGGCGAGAGAAGTACTCGCACTCACGCATTGGGAGCTCTCTCGCCTCTGGACACAAGTGCTAGGAACGGTGGTTCTCGCGTAAAATTTCATACACATCGACAAAATGGCGGATTCGCTCCATGATGCGAGCCGCTTTTGTTTGTTCAATCCGATTTCCGTTGGAGATAGACAAATGCTCTTGCAGTTCAATCAGCGCGTAGTTTGAAGTAAACAGCGTAGGCAAATGGTTGTTTGCCCGCTGATTCAAGATAACCCCCAAAATCTCGTCCCGAACCCATGGCGTCAGGTTTTCCGCGCCGATATCATCGAGGATCAGTACAGGCACTTCTTTCAGCAGCTCCAGCTTCCCCGCGTACGATTGATCCGAGATGGAATCCTTCATCTCCCGGATAAAGTCAGGTACATAAACCAGCAAGGAAGCGACATTGCGCTCCGAGAGCTCGCGACCGATTGCTCCCATGATGTAGCTTTTTCCAACCCCAAACGGACCGTGCAGATAAAGCCCTTTTACCCGCTCGCCTGTTCCAACTTTTTCACAGAACTGAATCGCAGCGTCTACGGTAGCCAAATTCCCGGAGTCAATGACCAAGCCCTCAAAGCTCGCGTTCAAGGTCTCTTCGGAAACATAGTAGCTGCGCATCAGTCGACGGCGGCGAATCTCTTCCTCATGCGACAATTGCTTGGAACAGGGCGTCATCGAGCTGATAATATGATGGTGAGCCAGCTCCAATTGAGTGCTATGCCCCTTGACCAAATTCGGGCACTCGCCAAGACCCGGACAACGCTCACACCAATACTGCTCCTTGACTGCCGTATAAATGTTGGAGAGCGAGCGGAGGTAGTCGTCCCGATTCAATTCGGGATGCTCTTGTTGAAATGCTTTTAAATACGCGGACGAACGGAACATTTTATCTAACTGCTGATCCGGTGTCAGCAACTGACGCGGTGTTCGTTTGGCGAGCTCTTGCATGAACTCACTGATAGATTCCACGTTCCCTCACACTCCTTATTTCCGTTTTCGCAAGGTTTCCAGTCTTTTCTGCAAGTCTGGAAAATCCTGAATGGACTGTTTCTTTTCAGCGTCCGATGTGGTTTTCTCCTGAGACAACTGCCACTCGACAGATGCTGGCAGCTTGTCCTGCAAGATAGCTCTACCGTTCCGTCTGACAGGAGCAGATTCCTTCTTGCCTGCTTTTGCCTTCTCAGCTGTTTGTGCCCGTTGATCCGCACGCTCGAGGATCTGCTTGACTGCCTCGTCAACTGTCGCGATCCGCTTGGCTTTCCAGCTGTCACGAATCGTCTCCATGTACGCTTTTGGCAGCTCCATTTGCATGCTGGCTAACGTATGGAGCAGCAGCGCATTGACGACTTCCGGCTGCATCGCATCCGCAAATACAAGCGTTTCAGCCCGTTCCAAAAACACCTTGCTGATTCTGCCACCAACGACCTTTTCCAACAGGGTCACCGGAGATAACTGGCGACAAGCACGGATAAAGGCTTCGCTACCAGGCTCAGGCAAGCGCCCTGGTCCAAAGTCATCCTCTGTCGTGTCAGTTGCAGGCGCAGTTCGGTATAGCTTGTCTTCCGTGTAGCGTTGCACCAAACGCTTGCGCAAAACTTCTCCGTCCAAACTCCGATCCGATTTGTACAGCGTCCAATCACGCAGCTCCTGCCCCATCCCCCAACTGTCCAGCTGATAGAAATGGCACAACGAGAACAACAGCTCCATGCTCTTGCCTTCCAAAACTTTGACCGAGTCGGCATTATCGGGCAAGTACAGGCGCAAGGACGATACACTCAACGAATGGTTGACTTGCGCCTCGTAGCCAGATTTCATCGGCGCTTGCGGGAAACTAGTGTCCATCTCGGTTAAAAACTGATCCCGCTCCGATCCTTTTTTCACTTCCAGCTCCGATGGTTTCAACGACTGGAATACATCATGAAAGTCTTTGGTGACGTTTTCCACGATGGAGTATTCTTGATCCAACTGACTGCCAAGCGTATCCGCATAATGCTGGCGCAGTTGCGAATAGCGAACGTTTTCGATTTTGTTTAACAACATCAACGACAGTACATAGTCTGCAAAAAACTCTGCCGGACTAAGCGGCGGTTTGATCAAATACTCGTAATAATAGTCACGCTGCTGATTTTCCCTGCGGCGCACCTCGACTAGCCCGATTGCCTCCAGACGTTCACGCGCATCCAATAGCCGATCCAGAGAAAGCGAAGTCGTCAGCATCAAACTGCGATGGGTCCCCTCCGAGGAGGCTCCGCTCACCTCCTGCACGCCATGGACGAGCAGTTGGTAGAGAGCGTACGATTCGACACCGATGATCGGCAAGTATAGCTGCGTAACAAAGCCCATTTCGGCAAAGCCAATCGGTCTTGCCATCCGCACCAGATAACGATCCTTCGGCAACAATTCGTTCCAAACTAAACGACGCATCAGATCTTTCCTTCCTGACAAAATTCGATTCTTTTATTATAGCACGACTACCCATTCATTCGCGGAAAAATCAGCTGGAAAGCCAAAGAAGCCCTGGCGGATCGGCCGCAAGAGCGTGAGAGAGAAGTTGCGAGTCTGATAGAAAAAGCTATCTATTCTTTTGGAAACGAGCTATTTCGCGCTTGAGCCAATAGCTCCTCCAGCTCTTTCATAAATACATTGATATCTTTGAATTGGCGATATACAGAGGCGAAACGTACATAGGCAACCTCATCGACATGGTATAAACGCTCCATGACCTTCTCCCCAACGTCATTGCTTGGGATCTCCGCTTGCCCGCAGCTGCGCAATTCTTTTTCAATGTCGTTCACTACATTTTCAAGCACTTCCAACGGTACGGGGCGTTTTTCGCAAGCGCGCACCAACCCGCGCAATATCTTGTCACGACTGAATTCCTCGCGTGTTCCGTCCTTTTTCACAATTAACAAAGGTGATTCTTCTACCATTTCAAAGGTAGTAAAACGGCGCTCGCAGGCTTCGCACTCACGGCGACGACGAATGGATTTATTATGATTGAAAGGACGTGAATCCAGGACTCTAGTCCCATTATATTCGCAAAATGGACAACGCATATCAGAATCAACTCCAATACTGACAATACTTGTCTACAGTGTCCCTCATATTCCTGTCAGAAGTCAAGTCAATCCTTGTACCTATTTAAAGCATAAGTCGAATGGAGTACAATTATGGTACTGTTGGAGGGATAGTCATGCGTTTAGTATCTTTAAGGCACCTACAGCCTGGAATGAAATTGGGACGTACGGTCTTCACAGAAGATGGAAAGGTGCTGCTTGGAACCGGTATGCTCTTAACGGAACGACTGATATCCGGATTAGAGCGAACTGGTGTCGATTCGGTGTATATCGATGATCCCCGTACCAATGACATCGTTGTAGAAGAAGTGATTCGCCCACAAACCAGGCAAGTAGCTGTGGAAGCCATCGAGAAGACGATCAAACAAATTACAAACTCAAACAAGCTGGCCCGGAAAATTTCCTTAAAAGAAATGGGCCTTCATTTTCAGCGTGCCTTTAGTTCAATATTGGACGACCTGATGCAAAACAAGCAAATGGTTGGACATTTGACGACAATCTCTTCTCATTCGCCATCCTTATACCATCACTCCGTGAATGTGGCCGTGCTGGCGACTGCTGTAGGCATGTCTCTGGGCTACAATCGCACACAGCTCATAAACCTAGGGGTAGGCGCCATGCTGCACGATATCGGCAAAGTGAGCCTGCCTGAAGAGCTGTTACAAAAAACAGAGCGTTGGACGGACGAAGAGAAGGAAATCGCCAAACAGCACACGATGCTTGGCTTTAATTTGTTGCGAAAGCAGCATGATATCTCGCTTATGTCAGCACATGTCTGCTTGCAACACCATGAACGACTAAATGGAAGTGGTTATCCACAGGGATTATCTGGCAAGCAAATTCACGAATTTGCGCAAATCGTCGGTCTCTGTGATATTTATGACTCATTGACTTCCCCACGTCCATGGCGCAAGCGGTACATGCCACAGGATGCTGTCGAGTACCTGCTAGGCGCTGGCGGTACGCTGTTCGAACACCATCTAGTCAATGCCTTTATCAAGCACATTGCTATCTTCCCGATTGGAAGCAGCGTCGTTTTGAATACCGGAGAAGTCGGGGTAGTGAGTCGGGTTGATCCGGATTATTCACATCGCCCTACTGTACGTGTACTAAAAGACGGCCGAGGAAACGACGTCCCAAGCCCTTATGACCTCGATCTCAAGGCGAACATCCGACTGTTTATTGTCAGCTTTGAAGATGATGATCTGTTTAACGTGAACTCATTAGATGAAACTTCTACCTCATCGTAAATACGAAGCAACGAAAAACCCCTTTGCTCGAAAATCGGCAAAGGGGTTTTGGTTATGCTACTTATTTTACACCCACAGCAGCTGCTTCTTTTGTTGCAGCTTGATTGTTCTGCTCGGAAACGTGGCGAACCAGATCTACGACACGGCAGGAGTAGCCCCACTCGTTATCGTACCAAGCAATCACTTTCACCTGATTGTCTCCCATTACCATCGTAGACAGACCGTCGATGATCGAGGAGTGATCGTTACCATTGAAATCGCTGGATACGAGCGGCTCGTCGCAGAACTCGAGGTAGCCTTTCATGCTGCCTTCGCTCGCTTCACGCAGGACACGGTTTACTTCGTCCAATGTAACAGGCTTCTTCGTATTGATTACCAAATCCACTACGGAAACGTTTGGAGTAGGTACGCGAAGTGAAAATCCATTCAGCTTGCCATTCAATTCTGGCAGAACCTTACCTACTGCACGAGCAGCTCCGGTAGTCGTTGGAATGATGGACTCGCTAGCTGCACGTGCACGACGCAGGTCTTTATGCGGATTGTCGAGATTCACCTGATCGTTTGTAAACGAGTGAATGGTAGTCATGAGACCTTGTTCGATACCGAATGCATCGTTGAGCACTTTTGCCACAGGTGCGAGACAGTTGGTCGTGCAAGACGCATTGGAGATAATGTGGTGATTGGCGTGGTCGTAGATACCTTCGTTTACACCCATCACGATCGTAACGTCTTCTTCTTTCGCTGGTGCTGTAATCACAACTTTTTTCGCACCGCTTTGCAGATGCTTGCCAGCGCCTTCGCGATTGTTGAACTTGCCTGTAGCTTCTACGACGATCTCTACTCCGAGGTCACCCCAAGGCAGCTTCAGCGGATCACGGTCAGACAGGACAACTGTTGCTTTTCCATCTACGATAATCTTGTTGTCTTGGACTTCCACTTTATTTTGCAGGCGTCCGTGGATCGTGTCATATTTCAACAAATGTGCAAGCGTCTCCGCTGGATAGCTGGCGTTGATTGCAACGATTTCAATGTTGGGGTCCTGGATAGCGCGGCGGAATACCATGCGGCCAATACGTCCGAAACCATTAATACCGATTTTAATTGTCATATATAGAAACCCCTTCCGAATTGAGTTACGCTTATCTGATACTTTTATTATAATAAGTATGACACAATTATCAATGTGTTTTACTGAAAAATAAATATTTGGACGATTTACCCTACCCAAAAAAAGAGGAAAAAGCCGCTCTCTTATCCATAAGAGAAGCGGCTTTTCATGACTTTTAACGTAATTGAAAGTCGTATATATTTTTGTAACGATCATGATAATAGAGCACTCGCTGGACATATTGACGAGTCTCCCCATATGGAATGTCCTCAATCGTCTCTCGAGTTCCGTTCCATTGCTCACTCGCGAGCCATCCGTTTACTTTCCCCGGACCAGCGTTGTAGGCTGCAATGACTTTGACAATATCCCCATCATAGCGGGACAGCAAAAAATCGAGATACCATGTCCCAATCTCGATGTTCATGACAGTGTCGTACAAGTATTGACTGTCCTTTGGACGGAAGCCCGCCTCCTTGACGATCCACTGCGCTGTTTCCGGCATGATTTGCATGAGCCCGACGGCACCTTTTTTCGAAACGCGATCTGTCGCAAACCCACTCTCGGAACGAATGACGGCCAATACCAAATGAGGGTCCACCTCATATTTCAGTGCAGCCGTCACAATCTGTTGCTCATATTTGATCGGGTACATCCATTTCCACACCAATGGCGTGTTTAGCAGCAGAAATACACTCGCCAAAACGAGCAAGATCAATGCTGCACGTTTGCCAAAACTCATGATTGACGCTCCGATCGAATCGCGGCCAATACAGCCTCCACTTGACGCTCGGTTTCTTCACGCGAACCAGAATTATCGATCAAAAAGTCTGCGCCTTGCTTCTTCTGATCAATGGGAAACTGCGCCCGCAGTCTTTTTCGTGCTTGTTCTTCTTCCAATTCGTCGCGCTCCAGCATTCTCGCCAATTGCATCTCGTAGGGCGCATAGACGACCACGATTTTTTCTACCATATGCGTAAGCTTGCTCTCATACAGCAGAGGAATGTCCATAAAGACGATCTCGGCTCCATTCGCTTCCGCTGCTTCGGCCTCTTCCCGCATAACGCGGCGTACCTCGGGATGGACGATGGCGTTCAGCTTTTGACGCTCGGACTCGTCCGAAAACACGATCTCACCTAGTTTTTTCCGATCAATTTGACCATCTTCCAATAGGATCTCTCTTCCAAAATGGCGCACGATCGCTTCATGGGCTACTTTACCTGGTTCTACGACCTCTCTGGCGATTTGGTCAGCGTCAATGACAGGAATTCCGCGCTCTCGAAGCATACCTGTCACCGTGCTTTTCCCAGTGGCAATTCCGCCTGTTAACCCTAGTATCATGCCCATCCTCCTCCCTTGGTCGAACTGTTATAACTGCTTTGTGAAAAACTTCTCGAGGTTACTGGTTCTTTTGGCAGTCCGGGCAAATATGCGTCCCTCTGCCGCCGACTACAAACCGAATGATTTCGGCCCCGCACTTCGTACATGCCTCATCTTTTCGTCCATAAACTAATAGAGACTGTTGGAACATTCCCATCTCGCCCTGTCCGTTCACATACGACTTGATGGAGCTACCACCTTGTTCTACCGCTTCTTGCAAGGTAGAGACGATGCTTTCGTGCAGTCGGATAACTTCTTTATCTGTCAGCATTCCTGCTGGTTTCTCCGGATGAATGCCTGCTTTAAAGAGTGACTCGTCCACATAGATATTCCCCAGCCCTACAATACATTCCTGGTTTAGGAGAAGTGGCTTAATTTTTGTTGACCGTCCTTTTACCAATTTCCCCAAAACTTCAGGAGTAAAACTCTTATCTAGCGGTTCTACTCCCAGTTTTGCCAAAGGTCCGACGGTTGTTTCCTTCCCCTTAGGGAATAGATCCATCGTCCCGAACTGGCGAACATCCCGATAACGCAGCTCCGTTCCGTCCGTAAAATGGAAGACGACATGGGTATGCTTCTCAACGGGATCATCCGCTTGATACACGCCATAGCGCCCTTCCATTCGCAGATGGGACACAAGCACATCCTCGTTTAAGAAAAACTGAATGAATTTTGCCCGCCGTTGGATATCCTGGATGGTTTGTCCCACCAAGAGAGATTTGAAAGCTTCCACATCATCTGGCTGACGCACAATACGCGCCAAATGAACACTTACTCTCTCAATCGTTTTTCCCATGACCAAGCCTCGCAGAGTCCGTACGACGGTTTCTACCTCCGGCAATTCTGGCATATGCCCTCCTCCTCTCGCTGTCTATCCATGTTTTATTGTCTAGGCATGCCTACTTCGCATCGTACCAAGTACGTCCATCACTGACGTCCACCTTGAGTGGCACATTGAGTGACAGTGCACTCTCCATCACTTCTGGCACCAGCTTGCGCATGACCTCAAGCTCATTTTCTGGGACTTCAAATACAAGTTCATCGTGCACCTGCAAAAGCATGCGGCTAGCGAGACCTTTCTCCTCGATTGCCTCCTGCATGCGAATCATCGCCAGCTTGATCACATCGGCAGCAGTACCCTGGATCGGCGTATTCATCGCAGTACGCTCGGCAAACGAACGCAGGTTAAAGTTGCTGCTGCGAATATCAGGCAGGTAGCGGCGGCGGTTCAACAAGGTCGTCACATAGCCATCTACCTTCGCCTGTTGGACAATCTCGTCCATCCAGCGCTTCACACCGGAGAAGACAGCGAAGTAGCGCTCAATAAAGTCCCCAGCTTCTTTGCGGGTAATATTGAGGTTTTGCGACAGACCGTAGTCGCTGATGCCGTATACGATCCCAAAGTTGACCGCTTTGGCCTGACGACGCATCAGCGAGGTCACTTCTTCCTCACTCACACCAAATACGTCCATGGCAGTGCGGGTATGAATGTCCATTCCCTTTTGGAAGGCGTCAATCAAGTTTTCGTCTTGCGAAATGTGGGCCAAAATCCGCAGCTCAATCTGGGAATAGTCAGCCGCCAGCATGTACCAGCCATCCTCCGACGGGATAAACGCCTCGCGAATCTTGCGTCCTTCTTCCATGCGGATCGGGATATTTTGCAGATTCGGATCCGTACTGGACAGGCGCCCTGTAGCTGTAGTCGCTTGGTTGTAAAGTGTATGCACCTTGCTCGTCTTCGTATGGATTTCCTTGGTCAAGCCCTCAATATACGTAGAGCGGAGCTTGCCGAGCTGACGGAAGGTCAGGATCGCATCGATGATCGGATGATAAGGAGCCAGCTTCTCCAATACATCTGCACTGGTAGAAGGACCTGTTTTGGTCTTTTTCAATACAGGCAGAGATAAGCGATCAAACAAAATTTCACCCAATTGCTTCGGCGAGTTGATGTTGAATGCCCCACCCGCCAGCTCGTAAATCTGATCTGTCAGACCCGCGAGCTTTTTGTCCAAGTCTTCCCCCATTTGCACAAGGCGTTCACTGTTTACCTTTATGCCTTGCTTTTCCATGAGAGCCAGTACCATACTCAGCGGAGCTTCCAATTCACCGAGCAGCTTTTCCATTTCGTTCTCCGCCAGCTGCTCGCGCAATACAGGCACACTCTGCCAGATTGCGGCCGCTTTATGCGCTACATGCTCGCTCAGCACGTCCATTTCAGGAACAAGACGTTTGGCACCCTTGCCGTACACCTCTTCATCTGACAATACCCGTGTTTGTGCGTATTGTGCCGCTATGCTATCCAATGTCGGGTTGCTCTCAGTCGCATTCAGGAGGTAAGAGGCGAGGTACACATCAAAGCTGATGCCTTTTATCGCCAAATCATGCCAGGCGAGTCCAACCGTGTCTCGCTTGCCGTCAAATACCCACTTCTCCTTCGCGGAATCAGCCAGCCACTCACAGAGTGCCTTCCATTCCTTAGCTACGTCCCACGGAACGAACATCACCGTATCTTCCGCAGCAAGTCCAATTCCGAGGAATGGCGCATGATGATAGTTTTCTCCGTCCATTTCGATGTAAAGAGCCATTGGTGACGTCAGCTTGGACTCGTACGCCGCTTTGTTTTCCTCTGAAATCATCTCAAACGAAAACGGCTTGGCGTCTGCTTGTCCGCTTCCATCTGCTGGCTGTGCCACTTTGATCTTGGACAGCAGCGATTTGAACTCCATCTTTTTAAAGAACTCGCTTAGCGGTACACCATCATAACCTTCATAGCCAGTCTCTTGCACATCCAGCTCCACAGGCGCTTCACGCAAAATGGTTGCCAAGGCTTTACTCATGTTCGCCTTGTCTACATTCTCACGCAGGTTCTCTTGCAGCTTTTTCCCCGAGACTTTATCTATGTTTTCCAGTACTTGCTCGACAGAGCCGTATTCGTGCAGCAGCTTCAGCGCTGTTTTCTCCCCGACACCAGGGACACCTGGAATGTTGTCGGATGAATCGCCCATCAAGCCTTTCAGATCAATTATTTGCAGCGGCTTAAGGCCGTACTTTTCGTGAATTTCTTGCGGAGTGTACAGCTCGATTTCACTGACTCCCTTGCGCGTCAAAGCGACGGATACATGCTCAGACACGAGCTGCAGCATATCTTTGTCTCCGGTAATGACAGTCGTTTTCCAAGCTTGCCCATCTGCCTGCTTCGTCAACGTACCGATAATGTCATCCGCCTCGTAGCCTTCCAGTTCGAAGCGCTTGATTGAGAAGGCATCCAACAGCTCCCGAATCAATGGAAACTGTTCAGACAGCTCCGGCGGAGTTTTACTGCGTCCCCCTTTGTACTCAGCATACTCGCTATGGCGAAACACGACTTTTCCCGCGTCAAAAGCAACCATGATATGCGTTGGCTTCATTTCCTCCAACACTTTTAACAGCATAGTCGTAAAGCCCAGCACTGCGTTCGTATGCAGTCCTGCCGATGTGGACAATAAAGGGAGCGCATAAAACGCCCGGTTCGCAACACTGTTTCCATCAATCAACACAAAATGACTCAAGGAATTCGACCCCTCTCGTTACAAAACTACTATCTTTAATCGTAACATAGGGCAAACATCAAAGCCAAGCCGTAGATATGGCGGGTAAAGAACAAGGTGATTGAACAGACTATGAAAAAAATTGGACAAGGAAGGTGATCCTATGAATGCGAGGAAATTGATTCCGCTCTTGCTCACGCTATTTCTTTCCTTCGGGTCAATACCAGCAACAGCGACCCCACATGCAGATGCCGAGCCCGCAGGCAAAAAGCTGATGGCATTTGTCATTGATGACTTCGGGAACAACATGCAAGGGACGGATGAAATATTATCAATGCCAGTCCCTCTCACTGTTGCTGTCATGCCGTTTCTGCCAAGCACCAAGCAGGATGCCGAGCTCGCCCATCAAAAAGGACATGATGTACTCGTTCACATGCCGATGGAACCGATGAAAGGAAAACGCTCCTGGCTCGGTCCTGGAGCCATTACGGCTGATCTGTCCGACGATGAGATTCGCAGCCGCGTGGAAAAAGCGATTGACGATGTCCCACATGCGATTGGCATGAACAACCATATGGGGTCAAAAATAACCGCTGACGAGAGAATCATGCGTATCATCATGAAGGTCGTCAAGGAGCGTGGGCTCATTTACCTGGATAGCAAGACCACTGATAAAAGCGTGGCGGCGAAAATCGCGGCTGAAATGGGCGTGCCCCATGCAGTGAATCAAATTTTTCTCGATGACGTGTACTCCGTCCCACATATTACGAAGCAAATGGAGCTCGTCTGCAAACGAATCCACAACCATCCCCTATGTATCGCGATAGGCCATGTTGGGCCTCCTGGCAAGAAAACAGCCTCCGTTCTGCGCCAGTATATCCCGCGAATTCAGAAGGAGGCCGAATTTGTAACCATTTCAAAGCTTATCCAGCAAACTGCTCATTAATTTTCGCCACCAGCTCTCCTTCACACGAGCCTCCGTTTTCAGATTTCCCGACAGCTTTACGTACTCGCTCACGGCTTCTGTAATGGCCTGAGCGATTTTTTCTTGTGCTTTGGGATTCGTTAACATTTCGCGGTCATGCGCATTGCTGATAAAACCCATCTCCACGATGACAGACGGACAGTAGTTATGACGGAGCATGTAGTACATCTTGCCCTTGACTGGCTTTTCGTTTGTTCCTGTGAGCTTGTTCAGCGAGTTTTGCAGTAGCTCTGCCAACAGATAGCTTTCTTCTGTGTTTTGATGCAAAATAATCGCGCCCCTGCGCCGAGGACTGGGCGACCAGTTTACATGCAAGCTGAGCATCATCTGCGGACCGATTTCTTTTGCCAAATTTTTGCGCTGTGCAAGGTCACGTATATGCCGGGATCGATTGTCCAACCAACGATTGTCATCGCTTAGTGCAACATCCTTGTGCCGATTCAAAGCAACGATGTATCCCGTTGCTGTCAACTGTTGGTATAGTTGCTTGGCAATTTGCAGGTTGATGTCTTTTTCGTACAAATCCCCATAAGAAGTTCCCGAGTCTACACCCCCATGACCTACATCAATCAAAATGTGAAAGGGGGTGAGCGGCAATGCCTCGCTTCCCGTCGGGATACAGATGAGGATAAGTATGAAAGCAGCGATACGGAAAATAGCCTGTAAGTTTCTCATGCCAGTAGGATAACCGGATTGAAAAGAAACCTTTCAAACGGCGAGGTACACATAACATTGTGAATTTTTTAATCCAACTGTACAATTACAATAATGAACCATGACCTTACCCGCATAAGAAGGTGTACTGATGAATCAATCTTTGGAAAAACCGTTATTCCCCCCGTATTTGGCTCTCTTAATCGGGGTGATCGCCATTTCCTCTTCTGCGATCTTTGTAAAGCTATCGGATGCGCCTGCTCCGATTATCGCTACGTATCGCCTGATTTTTTCTGTTCTCTTAACACTTCCTTTTTTATTCTGGAATCGTGGCGCCATCGCAGAGATTGGAAAAATGTCCAAAAAAGTGTGGCTACTCTGTATTTTATCCGGGGCCTTTTTGGCAAGCCACTTTCTGTTGTGGTTTGAATCGCTGAACTACACGTCTGTAGCCAGTTCTACTGTGCTCGTTACCTTGCAGCCATTATTTGCATTCATCTGCGGTTATTTCTTTTTTGGTGAAAAAGTTCGATTTCTGGCTCTATCCGGCGGCTTGCTGGCGATTGCGGGAAGCTTTGTGATTGGCTGGGGAGACTTTCAAGTAGGCGGCATGGCTCTGTGGGGTGATTTCCTCGCATTGATGGGAGCTGTCACTGTGACGGGCTACTGGCTGGTTGGGCAGTACGTTCGCCAGCATATGTCCTCCTTTGCCTACACACTCGTCGTCTATACAGCCACCAGCGTGATTCTGGTCGCCTATGATCTGGCTCTCGGGTATTCGCTCGTCGGTTACCCTGCGGCGGATTGGGGCTGGTTCTTCTGTCTCGCCCTGTTCCCGACCTTGCTTGGACATTCTATTTTTAACTGGATCATTAAATGGCTCAATACGACGACGATATCCATGGGAATTTTGGGAGAACCGATCGGGACTGCGATTCTCGCTTACTTCATCTTGGGTGAAGTGGTAACGCCTCCGCAATGGATCGGCGGCTTGATCATTATCGCCGGCATTTATGTGTTCATTCGTTTTAATCAACCTGCTAAAGGAGTGTCCTCCATTGAACAAGCAACCGGAGAACCGAAAAAGCTTGCGTGAATTCGTCAAGGGACTGAGTATTTGGGCGAAGATTGGCTGGACAGTTCTTCTTGGCTACATCGTAGGACGGATTTTGTACTGGTTATTTAAAATGATGTCCTAACAGGCAAAAGGGGCAATTCCAAAGAAGTCTTCGATAAGACTTGCGGAATTGCCCCTTGCTATTAGGCTGTTGCCTTTTCGGTTGCTGGCACCTGTTGCGTTTTTTTCGGCTTTTTATGCAGGAAGTACAGAAGTGGAATCGAGAGGACAATAGGGATAACGGAGACGAGGAAAGTATCCCCGATGCCTTGGACCAACGATTCTTTTGCCATCATTCCGTACAAAATCGCGCTGGCTCCCCCTGTCGCACTCGCCGCATCTACCCCTACTTGTGCATACATTCCTGAAATGCCACTGATAAACTGCATCGCCATATCCGTATTCAAGTTGTCAGAGATTGAGGCCATATGGAAATTTTGACGCGCCTGCATGATGACTGTCAAAATCGCAATGGCAAACGAACTCATGACTTGGCGCAATACGTTGGACAGCGGAGAGGCATCTCCCACACTTGCACGTGGAACGGCGTTCATCCCTACGGTAGACAGCGTCATCATGCACAATCCGATTCCAATCCCGCGAATGGTCAAGATCATATCGATCCACGAATGCATGCTGTCAGCAGATAGAGTGTGCAGTTCGTACGTCGTGATGCTCATGATGGTCAAGCCGATCAACCCAATCGGTCCGATTCCGTATTTATCCATCAGCTTTCCGCTGATTGGCATCATGATCGCCATGGCAATCGATTGCGGCATCAGCAGAATTCCAGACTCCATGGCCGTCAATCCCTGAATGTTCTGGAGGAAAATCGGCATCAGGAAGATACCGCCCATCATCCCCATCATGACGAAGCCCGAAGTCAAAATACTGATGGTGAAGGTAGGAATCTTCAAAAGCCGCAAATCGAGCAGCGGACTTTCTTTCCCCAGCTCTACCCAAACAAACAGGATCAAGCTCATCACGGCAACGAAAAACAGACTGACGATGAAAAAGGAGGTCCAGCCCTCTGCTTGCCCTTTACTGAAGGCGAGCAGCAGCGTCCCGAAACCGACGATGGCAAGAAATGCTCCCAAAAAGTCGAACTTTAACTCTGGCTTTTTCGGCGTTTCCTTGAGCAGAACAATACTCATGATCACCGCAAAAATACCAAAGGGTACACCGACCAGAAAAAGAAATTGCCAGCTTAAAAATTCGATGAGATATCCACCCAATGTCGGGCCCAGCGCAGGGGCTGTCATGGAAGCAATCCCGAATATCCCCAATGCCATTCCGATCTTTTCACGCGGAACGATCATGTAAATCATCGACATCCCGATAGGCATGATCATCCCCCCACTGACACCTTGCACGACGCGAAAAGCAATCAGCGAAGAGTCACTCCACGCCAAGGCACAAAGGATGGACGAAAATGTAAACGCGGATAAGGAGAGTACAAATATTTTTTTCGCCCCGAATTTGGCAGACAACGAGCCGCTCATCGGAATCATGACGGCGTTTGCCAGCATATATCCGGTCAATACCCACTGCATGGTCTCGGTAGTCGAACCAAAAATATTGACCATGGCAGGCAGGGCAACGTTAATCAAGCTATTGTTCAGAATCGCAACGAAGGTTCCTGAGAGGATGGCGACAAGAGACAGCCACATGCCGCTGTTCCCGCTTGTCTCCTCCCGGTGTGCCACCGCTTCCGCCATGTGTCAACACCCCCGTTAGTTTGCGATCACCTTGCTGCCCTCGGACAGTTTGTCTGTCGGGTTCAGTACAATTTGATCATTGTCTTTGACGCCATTCGTGACAGTTGTCCAGTCGCCGCTTGCGTTCTCTACCGCAACTTCTACCTGGTGTAAAACGTTGTCGCTTACGGTATAGATGTAATGCTTGCTGTCCTTCTCCAGTACAGCTGACGTCGGTAATTTTGTTCCTGGCGTTGCCTGACCTTGGAGCATGACTTCTGCTACCATACCTGCGCGCAGCAAGCCGTCCTGATTATTTACCTTCACTTTGACTGGGAAAGAACTGCTGTTGGTATCCGAAATCGGAGAGACAAACTCAACGGTACCTTTCAGCACTTTTCCCCCCAGACTGCCTACCTTCACATCAACAGTAGAGCCTACCTTCACTTGGTTGATTTGGTTTTCCGGTACGCTTGCTTCTACTTTGACATCTGCCATATTCACTAGCACCATGAGAGGTGTCCCCGCCGCTGCCATTTCTCCCGGGTCAACCGAGCGCTTGGCGACGATACCTGTGATTGGCGCACGAATAATGGTATTGTCATAATTGCTTTTCGCCAGCTCCAGATTGGAGCCCAAACGGCTTACTTCTGCTTGCAGAGCCGCTACCGTGTCGGCAGTTGGGCCTGCTTTTGCCAGATCGTATTGAGCTTGCGCTTGTTCAAGACCTGTACGCGCCTTTTCCAATTCCAGCGAAGATTTCTCCAGCTCAGCCTGGGACAATGCGCCTGCATCAAAAAGTACTTTCATCCGATTGTAGTTGCTCTCGACCACCTTCAGGCTGGCTTCTGCCTGGGTGACAATACTCCCAAGCTGTGTCAGCTGCTCATTGCGCGCGCCTGCTTTCGTATCTCTCAGCTTTGCCTGAGCGCCTGCAATGGCTGCTTGTGCCTGATTGATCTGCTGCTGATAATCAGCTGCCTCCAGCGTGACCAGTACATCGCCCTGCTTGACGACTGCACCTTCTTTTACTTTCACGCTCGCTGCTTTTCCAGATACTTTAGAAACGACTTGGATCTCTTCAGATGCTGCCACCTTACCGTTGGCGATGACACCCGTAGAGGCAGAGGTCACCTTCCACGTCTTCACGACAGGGACGCTCTCGCTCGTTTGCGATGCAGAAGATGTCTCGCTACAGCCCGCCGTAATAATAGAAACGGCCGCCATGACTGTAGCGATTGTTTTCCATTGTGCTGTCTTTTTCATGCTTGATTACATCTCCTTCACGTGCACTTTGATCTCGGCATTCAATCCGGCCACGAGGTCCAGACCTGCTGTGTCATCTATAGCGATTTTGATCGGGATACGCTGGGTTACTTTGGTGAAGTTCCCGCTCGTGTTGGTCGCTGGCATCAAGGAAAATGTAGAATTCGTCGCCTTTCCGATCTCCATCAAATGACCGCCCAATTTCTTACCTGGGTAAGCGTCAATCGTAAAATCGACTTTTTGGCCGAGTTTCAACCGTTCGATCTCAGTCTCTTCCAAATTGGCGGAGATGTACAATTTGTTTTCGTCCATCACGAGAGCTACCGATTGCCCTGTCGAAACAATCTCTCCCTCTTTTGCTTGCGTTTTAATCACGGTACCTGTAATGGGAGAACGCAACACACTGTTTTCCAACATCGTCGTTGCTACGTTAGTTGTATCTTGCTGCCCTACGATTTGGTCCGCTATAACGGTGTCGCCTTCTTTGACAGCGAGTCCGGTCAGTTTGCCTGTCATTTTGGGCATGACGCGATAAATGTCTCCCGCAATCCGAGCATCTTGTGTGGTCACATAATGTGCACCTTGATACCAATAGTAGTAACCGATTCCTCCACCACCTGCCACGAACAGGAGCAAAATGACATACAAAACCAGTTTTCGCTTCATGGTTTCTCCTCAACTTTCTCGTTCTTCTAGTTTCGCAATCAATGTTTCCATCGACTGAATAATGATGTCTAAATCCTCATCGGAAAATCCATGGAAAATACGCTTGTAAAAGTTCTCTGAGAAAAAATCAACCTTTGCGAACAGCTCCGAAATCTTCGGTGTTTTACGAATCCAGACAACACGCCGGTCATTCTCATCACGTACGCGTTCTACGAGTTGTTCTCGTTCCAAACGATCTATGATGCCAGAAACGGTGCTGTACGATAAGTCTACGGCTTTGCTTATCTGACCGATCGTTTTGGGATCAGGGTGTATTTCTCGAATGACCATTAGCTGCGGGACAGTCACACCATATTGGGACAGTTCTTTTGTGGCCATTGTTCCAAATGTCTTGTTCAACCGTTTTAACAAGTCCCGAATATGCAGTGATTTATTCATAGCGCACTCCTTTCTTAAGTAATATTTCGTACACGAAATTTATCACATGAAAACTATACGATGTTTTTCTATCCGTGGCAACTATTTCTTTAGGTTAAACTTTAATTAGGTAACCTTTTTAAAGCATACGTTGGGCGGGCTGTCGTGGTGGGGCGGAAACAGGAGAAAACGCTCCAGCTTCTTGTCCCACCCACTGGGGGATTCACTGCCCGACTCCATGCAAAAAGCGAAACCGCGTCCAAAGTGGTTCATTCAAGATGTGTTTCAGAGGTGGACGCTTAAGAGCGTGTTTCACTTTTTGCATTCCGTCTCGGTCGGTGTACCAAAGATCTTCGCTTTTTTCTCCTGTTTCCTCTACGAGCTTTCCATGTGATCCGATTTTTTAATGTCTTAAAAGATGGTAGAGCCTCATCAGTTACGACAGAGAAGAATATTTCCAGACGTAGCGACTTGTGGAGTCCTACCGAGCGTAGAAGGGATTTGCGGGCAAAAGAAACGCAACGTGCCTGTGCTACGAAGCGGCTACCACTTTTGCGTTTCCCCGCAAATCCCTTCGGAGCGGCCAGTCTAAACATCCCCGAGGGACGGAGCCTGGAGCCTATACTGGAAATATTCTTCTCCCCACCGCAGCCACATATATAGGAATCTTTAGTTGTTGCTGTAGTGCCGAGGAGGAAACAGGAGAAAACCCTCAGCTTCTTGTCCCACCCACTGGGGGATTCACTGCCCGACTCCATGCAAAAAGCGAAACCGCGTCCAAAGTGGTTCATTCAAGATGTGTTTCAGAGGTGGACGCTTAAGAGCGTGTTTCGCTTTTTGCATTCCGTCTCGGTCGGTGTACCAAAGATCTTCGCTTTTTTCTCCTGTTTCCTCTACGAGCTTTCCATGTGATCCGATTTTTTAATGACTTAAAAGATGGTAGAGCCTCATCAGTTACGACAGAGAAGAATATTTCCAGACGTAGCGACTTGTGGAGTCCTACCGAGCGGAGAAGGGATTTGCGGGCAACAGAAACGCAACGTGCCTGTGCTACGAAGCGGCTACCACTTTTGCGTTTCCCCGCAAATCCCTTCGGAGCGGCCAGTCTAAACATCCCCGAGGGACGGAGCCTGGAGCCTAGACTGGAAATATTCTTCTCCCCACCACAGCCTCGTACTAAAAAAGAAAAACCGCCACCCCCTTTACCCTCAAGGAATTGTCGGCCCATTTTCATGCAAAATAGATGGAGCATCCGGTGCTTCCTCAGGGGTCGTGCGGCGTACGCTTGGTACATTTCGTGGCTCATGCTCAATTTCTGGGAAAGAGTGAACCGTCACGTACATGCTTCCGTTGCTCGCGATCGCCCGGATCAAGACTGGATAGGCGTATTTGTTTTGAAACACAAAATCAGGGCCGTACCAGCTCACGGTTGCATCACGGCCTGGAGGTACGTACGCTACGTTTCGACTGTGAGAATAACGCTGCATAATGTGCAAGCCTGCCTGGTCTACCGCATTGAACAAAGTAGACGATACTTGGCAGATTCCTCCCCCGATGCCTTCCGATAGCTCTCCTCTAACAATAATAGGCGCCTGCAAATACCCTTTTTCTTTTGTACGCTGGCCCACTACCTTATTAAAAGAAAAAATTTCTCCTGGCAAGACGACGTAATTGTTAATCGCCTGCGAGGCGAGTTTGATGTTGTGTACACGATTCCGGTTGCCTGCATTGAAATAAGTCGCATACTGTCCGATCCTTTTTTTCCGAACCTGACTCATGAGAGCCTTGTCTACCTTCGGGAATACCTCTTTGTAGCTAACAATCATGCTAGCGGCTCCCGTACCGTAAAAATAATCGTAAAAGCGTGCGCGAAATGCCAGGTCATCTAACCTTCTTCCCTTGGTTTCTGGAACAATGGCCCCGGCGTTATTAATCGTCGCATTGGTGGGCTCGATGTGGGCTTTTTTCGCCACCTCTTCCACCATTCGCGCAAGCTTGCTTTCATCAACCAAAGGAACACCATCAAAGGGAAGAGAATAATCAGCACGATTGAGAATAGCTACCGTCTTGTCCTCCATCTCTATCTGCAAAAAATTCGTCGGGTCGAGGGGATTGATTAACAGTAACAGAGCCAACGTCATAGCAAAACCCATCCGGCTGCTCACCTCCATTCTCCAACAACGATCATCTTCCGTTATTGTAGTATGAGCAGTCGAACAGGTTTCATTCTACGATCTAAATACCATTAGCCCATCTTTGTCAGTCTGCTTACGAGAGCTTGCGAGACAGCCTTTAAACGCTGCTGGTCAACAGCTTCCTGATACGTGGTGTTTAACTGGTCACGCAGCTCTTTGGCCGCGACAAGATTGGCTGTGGCTTCTTTTATTTTTTGGCTATATCTTACCTTAATATCCAATAATTCTTCTTCATATTTCTCATCGGTTCCTGGGGTAATCGCGCGTTCGTACATATCAATAACCTCATCCGTCTCTTTGCTAGGAAAATACTCATGCGGAGCCGTACTGTCAAAAATAGCGAGGCTCTTCTCAGGTACAATCACCATATCGAGGCTGTGTGGGTCCAAACCACAATGGTACACTTCCACATCAAAACCCCGTGTCTGGGCTTCCTTCACCAGCTTTTTCAGCATGGTTGACTTGCCAGAGCCTGGTCTGCCCTTGATGAAGTAACGTTTCTGCAATTGGTCTGTCAGCTTCATGATATGATCGACTGGTCCCTGTGGAGTGGCAGCCCCCAAGTACATACGCCGAACTTTTGCTTTCTTCTCTAGCTGCTCATCTCTGAAGAATAGCGCGATGACTTCTTCCGTGACGCGATTGGCTTCTTCTCTGTCCAGGTTTTCAATGTAAGGGGCTTCCCACTCATCATGGATGCGCAGTGCTTCGCCAAAAGCCAGATAAGCTTCTTCACTCTTGTTAAAAATCTCTTCGTACCAGGCGGCGATCCGGTCTTTGTCATCCACGAGCTGATCAACGTCTACCATCGCCTGCAAATTGACTTGAATTTCTGTTACGCCAGGGGAAGCTGGTCTCCACATGCGCGGATAGCTCCCGTCCATGATCGCTACTTTATAGTGAGGAAAAATGACACCATCAAACTGTCCGTTCACAAAAGGGGAATGAATCCACTCCACTTCGTTTGTTTTTCGTGCCATTTGATTTCCAATCGACTCGATCAGTGGCGATGTAATTCCTTCCACTGTCCCTGTCAAAATATAAACGCGCTCCAAGCCTTCCAATACGGAGTCATAAAATGTCTTGTATCCTCGCGCAGTATTCCCTGCGGCATATATATGGCGCACTTTGTTCGTCATTGCTTTTCCCTCCTGTACATCTTCTCGCTGCGGTTGAAACGATGTATTGTATGCACAATAGGGGAAATAGGCGTCTGTCTACAAAAAGCCGCTGCAAGCTATTATTCATAGCTCACGGCGGCTTTTTGTCATGCGGGTATTATTTATTCAAATCCGTCATTTTACCAGTCGACATATAAATAATCCATTCGCAGATGTTCGTAACATGATCGGCAATCCGTTCCAAATATTGCGCGACCAAGAGCAAATGCGTTCCTTGCGAAATGGCCTGACTGTTTTTCGTCATCAATTCAATCAGATCATGGAAAATCGTGGAGTACAGTTTATCAACAATGTCGTCGCGTGCGGCAATCTCTTCTGCCGCTTCTTTATTGCGTGCAATATACGCATTTAAGCAATCGCGCACCATAGCCTTGACGTGATCAGCCATCATCGGAATGTCGATGAGGGGTTTCACGTACGGGTCCGCCATCAAGCGTCGGGTCGTCTTCGCAATGGAAACGGCATGATCACCCATTCGCTCCAAATCCGTCACCAGCTTCAACATGGTTCCCAAGCGTCGCAAGTCACCTCCGACTGGCTGCTGCAATGCAATGAGACGGAAGCAATCGCTCTGTATTTCTTGCTCCAACTCATTGATCACAGGATCGCTTGCGATAACCTGTTCAGCCAGTTCAGCATCCCGCTCAACCAGACTCTTAATGGATTTATGAATAGCTTCTTCCACCAATGTGCCCATCGTCATGAGCTTGCGGTGCAGTACATCCTGCTGTTCTTCAAAAGCGTGCCGTGACATTTCCCTCTTCCCCCTTCTAGTGTCTGACATGTCAAATGGTACAAGGCGATTGTATTGTAGAAGTAAAGCTACTATTTTGTTTGTGTAAATGTTTTTGCAGCAGCTTTTTAGGTAAGGGGAAGTGTAACTGAGAAGGTTGTCCCTCTTCCTTCCTTGCTCTCCACACTGATATGTCCGTGCAAATTTTCCACGAGATGCTTCACAATTGCGAGGCCCAAACCTGTTCCACCTGAATCGCGGCTACGCGCCTTGTCTACGCGATAAAACCGCTCAAAGATACGCGTGAGATCCTTTTCCGGAATGCCGATCCCGGTATCCATAACTTGAATGGTGATGTATTCGCTGTCTGCCTGTGTCTTAACGTTGATCTTCCCACCTTCTGGCGTATAGGCGATCGCATTCGTCAACAGATTCAAGATGATTTGCTGCAAGCAATCCTTATCCGTCATGAGCCAAATATCTGGCTTCGGTGAAGGGAGTGTAATCGTCAATTCCTTGCGCTGTGCCTGGTCATGCATGATGGCAACTGCCGAACTGATCAAATCCTGCAAGTGAACCTGACTCAGATGCAAGGGGATTCGCTTCTGCTCGATTTTGGACAGGTCTAAAATATCGCGGATCATCCGGTAGAGTCGCTCGCTCTCATCTGAGATGATTTGCAGGAAGTTGCGACATGTTTCCTCGTCCTGCATCGCCCCTTCAAGCAAGGTCTCCGTGAAGCCCTTGATCGAGGTAATCGGCGTGCGTAGCTCATGCGATACGTTAGCCACAAAATCACTGCGCATCTTCTCCAAGCGGCGAATGTCGGTGATGTCATGCAGCACCACGACTACACCCCTCGACTCCCCCTTGAAGTTAATATAGGGAGCAAAATTCACGTCAAGGATGCGTTCCTGCGGATAATAGATGTGTACCTCTTGGCGGAACTTCTCGCTTCTGTCGAGACACCTGTCGATGTATTGGCTGAGCCCAAAGCTCTTGCCTGCCTCGATATGCAGCTTCCCTACGATCTCATGTCCAGCAGTCCCCAACAGCTTTTCAACGGCGGGATTGACTAGCATGATCCGACGTTGCTCAGAAATGAAGATCACGCCACTCGTCATATTGGTCAGCACACCTGCTAGGCGCTGCTGATTCTCCGAGATTTCGTACATCTGCTGCTCCAGGCTCGATGCCATGAAGTTGATCGCTCCTGCAAGCTGACCAATCTCATCCTTTGCTTTGATTCTCACACGGCTCTCGTATTGGCGCTGTGTAATGTTACGGGCTACCCGGGTGATCTCCTCGATCGGACGAATAATGGAAAAGGAAATGCGGGAAACGACAATCGATCCGACTACCAAAGTAACCAATAAACCGGTGAGCAAGCTGTACCACATCTTGTGGATCGTATCGGTAATATCTTTCATCGACATCGCTGAACGAACAACACCGAATATTTCGTTGTTCAGTTCAACAGGTACTGCAACGTACATCATGTCATAGCCAAGCGTCTCACTGAAACGGCGGGAAATCCCTGTTTCTCCTTTTAACGCTGCCATCATCTCCGGTCGATCATGATGGTTTTCCATCTCTTCTGAGTGGGAGGAGTTGTCGTACATCACCTGACCATCCTTGTCGATAATGGTAATCCGCACTTCATCCGTTGGCGCTACTTGTGTGACCCGATCCGCTAACGTCGCTTTATCGGTAAAGACGTTCGGGAAACGGACCGCCTGAGAGATGAGCTTCGACTCGCGGGACAATAGCTCATTCAGTGATTGGAGGTAGGAATTCTCCAGCACTTTGGCAAAATACATCCCCATCACCAATAGTACGAGAGAGATTAAACCCAAAATAGTCAAAGTGAGTTTGATTCGAAAGCGAGTCAAGGTAAATCCTCCGTTATCCTTCCAATTTGTATCCTAATCCGCGAACTGTTTTGATGTATTTCGGGTTCTTCGTGTCATCCTCAAGCTTTTCGCGCAAATGACTGACATGCACGTCTACAATTCGAGAATCCCCGATGAAATCATAGTTCCAAACAGCGTTCAACAATTGATCGCGCGTCAGTACACGCCCTTGGTGGCTCGCTAAATAGTTAAGCAGCTCGAATTCCTTTGGCGTCAGCTCAACCTTCACGTCTTTACAAAACACTTCGTATTTCTCCGGATAGATGCGAATATCCCCAAATTGGAGCAACACATCTTGAGGCGCTGTAGTCGCTTCTGGTGTGGTCTGAAACCGCCGCAGGATGGCCTTCACGCGGGCAATTACTTCTCTCGGGCTAAAAGGCTTTGTCAAATAATCATCAGCACCAAGCTCAAGCCCCAAAATCTTGTCGAGCTCATCATCTTTCGCTGTAAGCATCAAGATCGGGGTATTATTGCGTTCCTGGCGCAAGGTTTTGCATACATCCATTCCATCCATCTTGGGAAGCATCAAATCAAGAATGATAAAATCAGGCTGCTCGCTCTTGACCATGTCCAAGGCCTGTTTACCGTCAAAAGCAGTCACGACCTGAAAACCTGATTTTTCAAGATTAAATTGCAATAGCTTTACAATGGAAGCTTCGTCATCCACTACCAATACTTTAATCATCTGTCTGTTTCCCCCTAGCGTTGCAATGCTTGCGCTCGATTTTCTAACCTACGTCCCCTGAAAAATGCTTCTCTCTACAATACTCAGTCTGCCAAGGCTCATTGCGGAAAACAAGTAATTTTTTTGTAAAGACATGCTGAAAGGGCATATAGAACTTATTGCTTGGCAATAGTATTCCGCTTTTAGGTAAAGGTATCTACTTTAAAAATCTTAGTTGTCTTCCAGCTATAGTGCTCGGGAGAAGCCCTGCCACATGTTTTCCAGTCGCCTGTATCCTCTCTTCGTTCGGGCGGTCTCCTTCCAAACATGTGACAGTGCTTTCCTACAGCTGTGGATGTATTTCGTGCTTTTAGTACGTTTTGCAAGTCAACACAGCGGAGCTTTTGAAGGCACTTCTTAGATTCTACTTTTAGATAAAGAAAAAGCTGCGTAGAAGAAGCGAATTTCAGGCCAAGCGCCTCTGGAGCGGACAGTCAATCCCCTTTGCAGGGCGTAGGCCGAAGCGTAGACTGGGAATTCGCTTCTTCCCCCACTAGAGCCACTTTATCAAGCAAAAAAGACGCCTTCCCATAGAAAGGCGTCTTACATGTATGGATCTTATTTCAAAACAGCCATGACGCTGCGTACAGAGTCAGCAGACTTGTCGAGAGCTGCTTTCTCTTCGGCAGTCAAATCCAATTCGATGATTTTCTCGATCCCGTTTGCGCCGAGCAGAGTCGGTACCCCCAGGTAAAGATCATTGTAGCCGTACTCTCCTTGCAGAAGAGCGATGGATGGCAGAATGCGTTTTTTGTCCTTGATGATGGCTTCAGCCATTTGTACCAAGGAAGCCGCAGGTGCGTAGTAAGCGGAACCGTTCCCCAAAAGGTTTACAATCTCGCCGCCGCCCTTGCGGGTACGCTCTACGATGGCATCCAGACGGTCTTTCGGGATTAATTTTTCCAATGGGATACCACCAGCATAAGAGTAGCGAACCAATGGAACCATGTCATCACCGTGACCACCCAAAACGAAGCCTGTTACGTCTTCTACAGATACGTTCAACTCCATAGCCACGAAGGTACGGAAACGAGCCGTATCCAGAACGCCGGATTGACCGATTACGCGTTCTTTCGGAAAGCCGGACGTTTTGAAGAAGGTGTACGTCATCGCGTCAACTGGGTTGGACAGTACGAGCACGATAGAGTTAGGTGCATATGTTTTTACTTGCTCTGCAACAGATTTCATAATGCCAGCATTGGTGTTAACCAGGTCATCGCGGGACATGCCAGGCTTGCGGGCAATACCTGCTGTGATGATGACGAGATCAGCATCTTTGATGTCTTCATAGTTCGCAGTACCTGTGATGCTTGCATCAAAGCCTAATACTGGTGAGGATTCCATCATGTCGAGTGCTTTACCTTTTGTTGGGTTTTCCAGTTGCGGAATGTCAACCAATACTATGTCGCCCAGCTCTTTTTGCCCCAAAATGAATGCAGTTGTTGCACCAGTGAAGCCACTACCGATAACAGCGATTTTTTTACGGTTGAATGCCATGAACTATTCCCCTCCAAAAATGTAAGTGTAAAAATTTGTACCCAAATCTATCTTACATGTTTTGAATCAGAGCGTCAGCAAACTCGGAGCATTTCAGTTCTTGTGCGCCTTCCATCAAACGAGCGAAATCGTATGTTACTGTTTTCGCGGAGATGGTTTTTTCCATGGAGTTGATGATCAGGTCAGCTGCTTCGTTCCAGCCCAGGTGACGCAGCATCATTTCTCCGGACAGGATCACGGAGGATGGGTTTACTTTATCCAAACCAGCGTATTTTGGAGCTGTACCATGAGTTGCTTCGAAGATCGCATGGCCAGTCAGGTAGTTGATGTTTGCACCTGGAGCGATACCGATACCGCCTACTTGTGCAGCCAGTGCGTCAGATACATAGTCACCGTTCAGGTTGAGTGTTGCTACTACATCGTACTCAGCTGGACGAGTCAGGATTTGTTGCAGGAACGCGTCAGCGATAACATCTTTCACGATGATTTTGCCAGCTGCTTCTGCTTCTTTTTGTGCTTTGTCAGCGTCGCCGCCTTCAGCTTTGATGCGATCGTATTGAGCCCAAGTGAACACTTTGTCGCCGTATTCTGCTTCAGCCAGTGCATATCCCCAGCTTTTGAAAGCACCTTCCGTGAACTTCATGATGTTGCCTTTGTGCACGAGGGTAACAGATTTGCGCTTGTTTTCGATCGCGTAGTCGATCGCTGCACGAACCAGACGCTCTGTACCATCTTTGGAAACAGGCTTGATACCGATACCAGAAGTTTCTGGGAAGCGGATTTTCTTCACGCCCATTTCGTTTTGCAGGAAGTCGATTACTTTTTTCACTTCTGGAGTACCTTCAGCCCACTCTACGCCAGCGTAGATGTCTTCAGTGTTCTCGCGGAAGATTACCATGTCAGTCAATTCAGGATGTTTCACTGGGGATGGAACACCATCGAAGTATTGAACAGGACGTACGCAAGCATACAGATCCAGCTCTTGACGCAGTGCTACGTTGATGGAACGGATACCGCCACCTACTGGTGTAGTCAAAGGACCTTTGATTGCGATCAGGTATTCACGAACAGCAGTCAGAGTATCTTCTGGCAGCCACTCGTTGTATTGGTTGAAGGATTTTTCACCTGCGAATACTTCGAACCAAGCGATTTTCTTCTCGCCTTTGTAAGCTTTTTCTACAGCTGCATCCAGAGCGCGAACGGAAGCTTTCCAGATATCAGGGCCAGTACCGTCACCCTCGATGAAAGGAATGATCGGATTGTTTGGAACTACCAATTTACCGTTATCCACAGTAATTTTTTCGCCTACAGTTGGTTGCGTCAGGTTTTTAAACACAAAAAATCCCTCCAGTGTTATATATATTAGGTGATTATGAATATTTCCAGACGTAGGAGAACTACCACTCACTTGTGGTAGTTCTCAAGCTTGCGCTCAGGAGCGATCAGCCTGGCTGACCACCTGCCCTCCACGCTCGAAAATAGCGAGTTCTTAGCGGCGGTCAATCGGAACGTAGTGTTGGTTGACCGGACCGGTGTAATCCGCGCGAGGACGGATCAGGCGATTATTTTCATACTGTTCCATGATGTGTGCCGTCCAACCGGACATACGGCTGATGGCAAAGATCGGGGTGAACAGGTCTGTTTCAAGACCGAGTGAGATGTAAACAGATGCGGAGTAGAAGTCAACGTTTGGCTTCAAGCCTTTTTCGCCGGAAATCATTTCATCGATCTTCACAGACATCTCATACAGCTCAGGGTGACCGATTTGCGCGGTCAGTGCTTTGGACATGTCTTTCAGCCATTTCGCACGTGGGTCACCGTCTTTGTATACACGGTGTCCGAAGCCCATGATTTTTTCCTTGTTATCCAGCTTGGTGCGGATATAGGATTCTACGTTAGCCATTCCGCCGATTTCGTTCAGCATTTTCGCTACTGCTTCATTAGCGCCACCATGCAGAGGGCCTTTGAGCGTACCGATTGCGGACACGATACCGGAATAAATGTCAGTCAGAGTCGCAACAGATACGCGAGCAGAGAATGTAGATGCATTAAACTCATGGTCAGCATGCAGGATCAGAGCAACATCAAATGCTTTAACAGCCGTTTCTGTTGGCTCTTGGCCTGTGAGCATGTAGAGGAAGTTTTGTGCAATCGTGAAATCTGCACGTGGAGCTACTGGCTCCAGACCTTTACGCATACGCTCGTAAGCAGCGATCAAGGTAGGAGTTTGTGCCATCAGACGGATAGATTTCCGATAGTTGGCTTCAGGAGACATATCTTGCGCTTCTGTGTCGTAGAGCGCTAGCGAAGAGACAGCTGTGCGCAACGCCGCCATTGGGTGTACGCCTTTTGGATAGTGGCGAATGCTTTCCAGCACTTCTTGGGCCACTGCTGCATTTTCACCCAATTGTTTTTTCAAAGCGTCTAGCTGATCACGCTTCGGTAACGCTCCATGCCAGAGCAAATATACAACCTCTTCAAAAGTTGCATGTTCTGCCAGCTCATCGATGTTGATCCCGCCATAGCAAAGAACCCCATCGACGATCGAACAGATGGATGATTGAGCGGCAACAACGCCTTCAAGTCCACGAGTAGTTGTCATAGAACTCCCTCTCCTTTTCCACTCAAGTAGTAGTGCTTATCTAGTCTTCGCTTGTCCGCCATGACTGATAAACGACCTGATCACGTTCAAAAAAGACGACTCTTTTTGAACATCCTATCTATGCAATTGTAAGCAGCGGTTTCTTTCATCCACCACTCTTGACAGGGAATGTATCCACGCAAATCCTCACAAGGTCGTACATGAAAATGACGCTCGTGTAAGGGGAGAGGCGAGAGAAAAGAATCCACTAAGACGACCCAATTATAAAAGATTATTGCGATTTTGTGAATAAGGTTGGCGAAAAAATGTTTCGAAGGGTGAAACGGAGTTTTGTTTTTTCGCGATTCTTGCTCCACCTATCAGGCATGCTGCATAATAGAGACATCAGTAATTTGTTCGCACTTTCGCGGTGGAAAGGAGAAATCGTTTGAATCAGGAAAACTGGGTAGAGCGCCTCTTTCAAATCATTCGCTTGTTATGGGTTTGCCTGCTTGTCTATGTAGGGATTTGGGTATTCCAACATGCAACACCCTTACTGTACCCATTTATAATCGCTTTAATCATTGCGCTCGTCATCAACAAACCAGTTACGTTCATGACTAGAAAGTTCAGGATTCCACGCTGGCTTTCTGTCATTATCGCGCTCTTGGTTTTGATGCTGCTCGCGGGCGGAGTGGTCACACTGATTATCACGGAAACGGTCGTGGAAATCGGAGAGCTGGCCAAACGTTTACCAGTCGTTTCACAGGAGCTAGCCCATTATTTGCAAAATACGATTTCTCAAGACTTCTTGATGGGCATTTACAATCAGATTCAGTGGTTTTACGATCAGCTCGATCCAAGTTATAAGGATAAGCTTACCAGTACGGTAGGCAGTGCGATCTCGACTATCACGAATGTCGGACAGGACTTGATCGTCAAATTCCTGGATGGATTGAAAAACCTGCTTGTCTCACTCCCGAATATGGCAACAGTTTCCGTCATTTCCATCATGGGTGCCTTCTTTATCTCCAAAGATTTTGCTCTCTGGGAAGCGCGGGCTCGCCGTCTTTTGCCAAAAGGGGTAAACAGCCGTCTCGATCAGATTTTTATCGATTTGCGCAATGCCTTGTTCGGATTCGTCAAGGCGCAGCTGACTCTCATCTCCTTAACTGCTGCCATCGTGATTATTGGTCTGTTGTTCATGCGTGTCGAATACGCAATTACGATTGGCTTGATCACGGGCTTGGTCGATCTCTTGCCTTATCTTGGAACCGGGACCGTCTTCGTTCCTTGGATCATCTACATGTTTTTCAAAGGCAATTACACGATGGTTATCGGCTTGTCCATCTTGTACGGGGTCGTCTTGATTTTCCGGCAAATTATCGAGCCAAAAGTCGTTGCGGAGAACGTCGGGCTCGATCCTCTCCTCACGCTGGTCGCACTGTTTGTCGGCCTCCAGTTGTTCGGATTCTTGGGCTTGATCATCGGACCTGTTTCACTTGTCATGATCAATGCTTTGGTAAAAGCCAACGTCTTCGAAGATATATGGGGCTACATCCGTGGGAAGAAAACCTGACCCAATGTAAAAAGAACCGCTTGCGAGCAGCATGTCACACAGCTCGTAGCGGTTCTTTTTTATTGGGAATAGCTGTATTAGCGGCGAAAAAACAATTGAACACGACCAGACGAGATGAGGTTCCACAACCAGCGCTTCAACAGATGACGAATAATCATCCGTGTGTACGGAATGAGGAAGACCAGTCCAATCACATCCGTGACGAATCCAGGCAACAAAAGCAAAATGCCACCGATCAAGATCAAAACACCATCGATGAGCGAATCCGTAGGCATTTGCCCACGCGCCAACTGGTGTTGGACCATCCGGAATACTTGCATCCCCTGCTGCCTCGCTAGCCAAGCTCCCAAGATCCCCGTGAGAATGACCAGCACGACTGTATTCCAACCACCGATCCACGATCCAATGGTAATAAGCCCCCAAAGCTCTAATCCAAACGCGACGACAAACAGAATGGCAAAAAAACGGAACATGCCTATTCCCCTCCTTTATGCTGGGAATCCAACCAATCATAGATGTCAGGCTCCGCTAGCGACAAGCGAATCGGCCTCAAAGCTGTGTTGGTAAATACATGCATCGTCTCTCCTGACACCAACAGCTGTTGGTCAGGCCATCTAACAATCTCGTAAGAAAAAGTGAGACGGACAGGACTGATCTCTTTTACACGTGTCCGTATTTCTACCTCATCGTCATAGCGGGCGGGCTGTTTGTAAGAGATGTTCGCATCTGTGACAGGCAAAAGTACGCCTTTTTCCTCAAGCTCACGATAGGTGATCCCCGCATAGCGAATCAATTCTGTTCTTCCTACTTCAAACCAGTTCAAGTAATTCGTATGGTAGACCACACCCATCTGATCGGTTTCGCCATAGCGGACGCGCAATCGATGGGAATGAATAATGGGAGTCATTTTGGAATCGCTCCTTCCTCTATAAAATGATTGTACCATAGTCCCGCTGCGTGGCTGTAGTGGTGGGGAGGAAACAGGAGAAAACGCACAGATTCTTGTCCCACCCGCTGAAGGATTCAATGCCCGCCTCCATGCAAAAAGCGAAACCGCGTCCAAAGTGGTCCACTCAGGATGCATTTCAGAGGTGGACGCTTAAGAGCGTGATTCGCTTTTTGCATTACGTCTCGGTCGGTGTACCAAAGATCTTCGCTTTTTTCTCCTGTTTCCTCTACGAGCTTTCCATGTTCTCCGTGGTTTAAAATCCTTAAAAGAATGAAGAATCTAGTTCAGTTACGCCAGAGAAGAATATTTCCAGGCGTAGCGACTTGTGGAGTCCTACCGAGCGGAGAAGGAATGAGCGGGAAATAGAAACGCAACGTGCCCGGGCTACGAAGCGGCTACCACTTTTGCGTTTCCCCGCGAATCCCTTCGGAGAGGGCAGTCTTGACCCCCAGCAGGACGGAGCCTGGAGCCTAGACTGGAAATATTCTTCTCTCCAGTACAGAAACATAAAAAAACAGAGGCAGACTGATTTTTTCAGTCTACCTCTGCCTCTTATTTATTCAAATCGCTTAACGAATCGGGCAAGCGCCGCCTTCGCAAGATTCAGCCGTGGACAGATCAGCCTCGCCGCCGGTTTCATACTGCTGCAAAATCGCAGGATCAAATGGCTTCATGGACTGCTTCATTGCCTCGTACTGTTCTTTGGTGCACTCTTCATATGGAGCCAATTGGTAGTTTCCGCCATCCAATTGCAAGAAGGATACACCTACGAAATTATCCCAGTTATCGTAAACGATGTCTTCTACTTCTACCCACTCTTCCTTGCGAACCGTAATGGTGTTCGAAGAGTTGTGCTCGGTATATTCTTTCTGGAAACGGAAGTACGTATCGAATTGGCGTTTTGCACTTACTTCGTTCTTCGTTTCTTCTGCGCCCGATGCTACAGGGAAATCGATTACGAGTGTACGTGCATTTGCCATGCGCTCTTCATACGTTTCGCCTGGTGTTCCTACCTCTGGGTTGACTGTCCAGCCGAGAGTTTGTACCGCTTTTGCTAATGGATCCTCAGCATTGATGCGAATGCGGCGGATGTAGTATGGCGAATGGGACCAGTGCAGACCGCTGGAGACACCACCAGCTACCTGAGACAGCGTACCTTCCGGCTTCACTGTCGTTACCAAGAGTGGAGAGTTCACACGCAGCTCATACGCATAACGGTTCGCCTCGTCACGAGCAGCATCGCCCAGCTGACGCAGGAGTTCGAGCTCTTGCTCTTCTGTATAGCCCAGGGATGCCAACGCATCCTTCACACCAGTAAGGGAAGTTCCGAGCAAACGGTCACGCTGTTGAACAGTATCCCAATGTGGCAGTTCCAACGTAACCAGCGTCATGCGCAGACCGGCACGAGCAGATTTGCGTTGTGCTTCCAGCAAGCCATCTAGATCCAGATACTTGGAGCCATCCTCGTGATCCTTCACGAATTCAACCAAATTGACTGTCGTCAGGTTGCAGACGCCATAAGAATCGAGCAGGATTTCTGCACAAGGGTTCAAGCCCTCTGCATTTGGACGACGACGGTTTGCTTCTTCCAAGTTGATGAAGCCTGGTTCGCCTTCCAATTGCATCAAAGTGAACACGAGGTTCAAGAATGGCTTGGTCGGTTGTTTGGTAAAGGCGATGGAGTTGTTGGACATACGGCGGTGATCCAGACCGCTGCGTCCGTCTCCTACATTTTGGATGCTGTCAAACCATACAGGCTTGTGTTCTCCCAACAACTCGCCTACACGACGGTGATGGTTCAGCTGATCCTCAGTCCAGAAGCCGTTGATGCCGTATTTCGCCAGCATGCACTCGTAGTCATCGTGATCGAACAGGAAAATTTCCGCTGTACGGCGCACGCCACCTACTACGACGTTTGCTCCGATGAGGTTTCCGATGTCGAGAATATGTATCGGACGGATTTTGCCGTATCCTTTTTCATCACTCTCGATGGATGCCAAATGCTGGTCGATTTGGTTTTTCAACACTTTATCGATTCCTTCAAACATTTCGCGAAGCGGCTCATGACCACTAGCAGTACCACCAAAACGCTTCAGTCGCTCGCCTTTCGGACGCACGCTGTTATAAGAGATTTTCACGGTGTGAATGTGTTCGTAAGTGGAATCTGTCAAAATTTGCAAATAGAGACGGAGGGATTCTACCCAGCCTTCTTTACTGTCGCCCACATAAATTTTGGCAAAGCCGTTATCCAGTACATTCAGCTCAGAACGCTCCAGGCGTTGATGCTTTGGCAGCGGTCTGTATTCAGAAGAAAGCAGGGAAACATTCGTGCGAATCGGGCCCAGTCCAGCAGCCATTTCCTTCGTGCATTTGAAACCTACGCCAGTTCCTACCAAGAGAAGGTAGAACAAATCGCCCAAGTCATCCCAAGACTTGATGTTCAGGAAGGAGCAGTTGAAGTTCGCCAACGGATACAAATCCGCTACGCCGTTGTCTGCACCGCCAACCCACAAGGTACGGCCAGACAAAAACTGGCGAAGGTTGAACATGTTGTCAAACAATCCTTCTGCCTCTTTTTCCATTGCGCGAGAATCGGCGTACAATCCGATTTTGTTCAAATGCTGATAAGCCAGCTTAATATTGTAATCCACCGAGCGGCGGCAAGTTTCTTTCCACGTTTCGCGTCTTCCTTTTTCCGGAACAAAGCGAGAATAAGTACGGTAGTAAACGAATTGTCCCAGAGGACTCATATGAATCGGAAAATCAGGATATTGATTTAAGAATTCATCCCGCAAAAATTGAGTTCGGGATACGGTTTCGGTCGCCAGCATATCGTTCCTCCTTCGAATCTTTCCTCTCTAGTTTAACTATCTTCATCTGTAAAACTCAATAGTTTTACCTATATATTGTGCGAAATAATTTTCGACAATACTAGATGTTGTGTTTGCTCTAAAAAAAACACTTGACACAAAATCCCGAACATTGGACGTACAGAAGAACCGTTTTATGTTCAGCCTTTTCCTGGCAGCGAGCGCTACAACACCCATTCTGTCATGATTTGGAAACTACGAACGTATGGATTTAATCCGTCCTGACACAAAGCCACCGACCGATTTTAACAGATTCCCACTCGCTTTGCACCACCTAATAATCACCGTTATCTGGTAAAACTTATCAGGTAGTTCGTCGGCTAATCCTTTTTGCACCAAGCCAAAAAAGGGTGACGCTTGGTCACCCTTCAGAGGCATTCTCTATTAAAGATGGATAGTATTACCTACAGAATCCGGGCATGTCCTGAGTAAATATGCCCACGTTCAGAATCCACCGTTACGATTTGTCCGTCCTTCAATACATCCGTAGCAAATTGCACTCCTACGATGACTGGAACGCCGAGATTCAAGCCTACGATGGCTGCGTGAGAGGTAAGTCCCCCCTCTTCGCAAATCACCGCTCCAGCCTTGCCAAACGCTTCAATCATATCGGAGTCCGTACCGATGGTTACCAGAATTGCTCCTTCTTCTACCTTTGCCAGCGCTTCTTCAGCAGATCTAGCAATAATTACCTTGTTTGTAACAACTTTTCGGCCGATTCCTTGTCCTTTTGCTACCACATCGCCAATGACATGGATTTTCATCAGGTTCGTTGTCCCAACTTCACGCACAGGTACACCTGCTGTGATCACAACGAGATCGCCATGACGGACGAAGCCTGCATCAAGCGCCTCCTGGACAGACATCTCCAGCATTTCATCCGTTGTATTCGCCATTTCGCCCTTCACCGGATACACGCCATTTACGAGTGCAAGACGGCGAATAATCGCTTCATGCGGCGTTACAGCCACGATTGGTGCTTTTGGACGGAACTTTGATACCATGCGAGCTGTATGTCCGCTTTCGGTCGCAGTAATGATTGCCGCTGCGTCCAGATCCAGTGCTGCATTGGATACAGCTTGGCTGATAGCATCTGTAATCGTCACTTGTTTGAGCTGTGCTTGTGCGTACAAGATCTCGCGATAATTCAGCTCTTGCTCTGCACGTACAGCAATGCGCACCATGGTCTCGACAGACTCAACCGGGTATTTACCGGCAGCCGTCTCTCCAGAGAGCATGATTGCGTCTGTACCATCGAAAATGGCATTCGCAACGTCACTTGCTTCCGCACGTGTCGGGCGCGGGTTGCGTTGCATGGAATCAAGCATTTGTGTCGCCGTAATGACTGGCTTCGCAAGCTCGTTACACTTCTTGATCAGCTTCTTCTGAACAAGTGGCACTTCTTCTGCCGGAATCTCTACGCCCAAATCACCGCGCGCAACCATGATTCCATCTGTTACTACCAGAATTTCGTCTACGTTATCGACGCCTTCCTGGTTTTCGATTTTCGCGATAATATCGATACGCACGTTATGGCGCTCCAGGATTTTGCGAATCTCCAAGATATCCGATGCTTTTCGGACGAAGGAAGCCGCAATGAAATCGACTCCTTGTTCAATACCGAATTCGATATCCTGTGCATCCTTTTCTGTGATACCTGGCAAGTTGATTTTGACTCCCGGAACATTGACGCCTTTTTTGCTCTTCAGTGTTCCACCGTTTTTAATCAAGCAGATGATTTCAGTGTCCCGTACTTCTTGTACAGTCAACCCGATCAAGCCGTCGTCGATCAAGATTGTATCGCCGATTTTTACATCTCGAGGCAATTCCGGATACGTAATGGAGACGCGCTCTGCAGTACCCGCTACTTCCTCGATAGTGAGGATCAACGTATTTCCTTCTACGAGCTCGACTGCATCTACTGCAAGCGTACCCGTGCGAATTTCAGGACCTTTTGTATCCAACAGGATTGCAACAGGTTTTCCGGTTTCTTTTGATGCCTGACGAATGTTTACAATTCGCGCCGCATGCTCCTCATGGGAACCGTGCGAGAAATTCAAACGCGCTACGTTCATTCCTGCTTCGATCAGTTTTTTCAGTGTTTCAACCGATTCACTTGCCGGTCCGATGGTACATACGATTTTTGCTTTCCTTAACATAGGATGTAAGCCTCCTCTACACTCCGAAAACTGTCAGTTTTATATAGATAGCGTGCGCGCCAATTGATAAATAGATAAATCCAATTGATGCTTTGTCACCAATGCTTCTTGAAAATCGACATCAACGATCTGGTTGTTCTGAATCCCAACCATTCGGTCCTGCTTGCCTTCCAGCAACAAATCGACAGCTGCTGCACCCATTCGGCTCGCAAGCATTCGGTCCATCGCAGTAGGGGAACCACCGCGCTGGATATGACCCAGTACCGTTACGCGAGTCTCCCAGCCTGTCTCTTTCGTAATCGCTTCGGCATAAGAAGCGGCACTTCCTACCCCTTCCGCCACAATGATGATGGAATGCTTTTTGCCACGGCGTTGTCCAGCATGCAGACGCTCAATAATATCGTCCATCTCCTGCGACGCTTCCGGGATAATAATGGACTCGGCACCAGCTGCAAGCCCTGCCCACAATGCCAGGTCGCCAGCATCTCGCCCCATCACTTCAATAATGTACGTGCGTTCATGCGAGGTGGCCGTATCGCGGATTTTATCGATCGCTTCCACAACGGTATTCAATGCCGTATCAAACCCAATTGTGAAATCGGTGCACGGAATATCATTATCAATCGTACCCGGTACACCAATGGTCGGGAAGCCTTTTTCGGTCAGCTTCTGTGCACCGCGAAACGACCCGTCTCCCCCAATCACAATCAGACCCTCAATTCCATGAACACGTAATTGCTCCACTGCTTTTTGCTGTCCGGCTTCCGTCTTGAACGCTTCACTGCGAGCGGAGTAGAGAATGGTTCCTCCCCGTTGGATAATATCCCCAACAGAGCCCAGAGACATCTCCTTGATATCTCCCCTCATCAGCCCTTCGTATCCGTGGTAAACCCCAAACATTTGTACCTCGTGAAAATGAGCACGACGCACTGCCGCCCGGACTGCGGCATTCATTCCAGGAGAATCTCCACCGCTAGTGAGAACTGCAAGTTTTCGCATGGAATCCACCTCTCCAATCGTTTCGTCTTTAGCATGTCATTTAACGGAAACAGTATGTACCATACTTTGTATGAAACATGCTGTATCACTCAATTCCTCATATCTGTTATACAATCAAAAGATATGTGCCATACTTTTTGAAAGCTCTGATAACTCTTTCATTCGACTTCGATTGTAGCAGATTTTCCTCGGAGAAAAAAGAAAAAAACGCCCCCTGTTTCTTACAGGGAGGCGAATTCTCCGATCTGTTTAAACTTCTCGTAGCGGTCCTGTATCAATTCATCTGGAGTTAAACGGCCCAGCTGTTCTAGTTGTTCCGTGATGACCGCCTTGACCATCCCTGCCTGCGCGATCAAATCACGATGGGCTCCTCCGAATGGTTCATCAATAATTCCGTCAATGACTCCTAATTCCAACAAATCAGGTGCCGTAATTTTCATCGTCTCCGCCGCACGCATGCCCAAGCTGGAATCTCTCCAGAGAATCGCAGCGGCACTCTCCGGTGCAATCACGGAGTAATAGGAATTCTCCAACATATAGATGCGGTTACCTACGCTGATCGCCAAGGCTCCACCGCTTCCGCCTTCCCCGATTACGATACAAATAATCGGCACGCCAAATGTCGCCATTTCACGCAGATTGCGGGCAATCGCTTCGCTCTGACCGCGTTCTTCTGCCGCTTTTCCAGGATATGCCCCTGATGTATTGATAAAGCAGATGATCGGTCGACCGAACTTGTCCGCCTGCTGCATAATACGCAAGGCCTTTCGATAGCCCTCTGGGTGAGCCATCCCGAAGTTGCGCTTGATGTTGTCTTTTGTGTCTTTCCCTTTTTGGTGACCGATGACCGTAACCGGGCGCCCATCCAGCTTGGCAATTCCACCCACAATAGAATGGTCATCTCCGAACAAACGGTCTCCATGAACCTCGATAAAATCGGTAAAAAGTAGTTGTATATAGTCCAAAGTCGTTGGCCGTTCCGGATGACGAGCCAGCTGCACGCGTTGCCATGGAGTCAAATTGCCATAAATTTGCGCAGCAAGCTCTTTTGATTTTTGTTCGAGACGCTGTATTTCGTCAGAGAAATCAATTCCCTTTTCCTCAGTAAAACGGCGCAATTCCTTAATCTTATCTTGTAATTCTACTAATGGCTTTTCAAAGGAGAGCTCGCCTGCCATGTTTCTACTCCTTCCCGAGACGTGTGCATCTCTACCAGTTTGGACAGCGTATTTCGCATATCCTTACGGTGTACCACCATATCGAGTTGCCCGTTCTTTAACAAGAATTCCGCTGTTTGGAAGTCTTTTGGCAACTCCTGACGGATCGTTTGCTCAATGACTCGACGCCCAGCAAAACCGATCATAGCTCCTGGTTCTGCGATATTGTAATCTCCCAACGAAGAAAAGCTGGCTGATACACCACCATATGTAGGATTCGTCATGACCGAGACAAACAGCAAGCGTTCGCGATCCAATCGAGACAACGCTGCGCTGGTTTTCGCCATTTGCATCAGGCTCAAAACACCTTCTTGCATGCGTGCTCCACCAGATGCACTGAACAGAATGAAAGGCAAACGCCGTTCGATCGCTTGCTCAATTGCGCGCGTGATTTTTTCCCCGACGACCGATCCCATACTCGCCATACGGAAACGAGAATCCATGACCCCAATCACGATGCGGTTTCCACTTAGGAGACCTTCTCCTGTAATGATCGCCTCGTTCAAATTGGTGTTGGCCTTATCTTGCTCCAGTTTTTCCAAATAGCCAGGAAAACCGAGTGGATTGGCTGTAATCAAATTGGCATCAAATTCTTCTGTCAGAACCCCATCATCCAGAAGCGCTTGCAGACGCTCTGGAGCGGACATGGAGTAGTGGAACTGACAGCCTTTGCAGACGCGCAAGTTCTTCTCCAAATCCTTCGAGTAGTGAATCGTCCCACAATGTGGGCATTTATTCATCAATCCCTCAGGGACTTCCTTTTCTTTCGTACCCGCTTCCTTGCTAGTGTCGGTGGAAGCAGGGACACGTGCTAGTGTCTCTGAAGGAACTGTAGCGAATTTGCGCTTTTTCCCAAAAAGATCTTTAAGCACAGGTACACCCACCTTTCTCATCAGTGAAGGATCGTGCCGAGTACATCTCGGACTTCATTTAGTTCGCTCTCCGGCACGAGAATCTCGTATTGCTTCGAGACCTTACCTTCGCGAACCTTTACCAAAAACCCTTCATCTGTCAAACGTTGCTGTATCCGTTCTGCAATTCTAGCGCTAGGAGCGATGTAGATGACCGTCCACATGCTGGCTTCCCCCTCAATCGTCCAATACAGGTCTGCATCATCATATCACAGCGCCAACGCCCCTCGCAAATTGGGGGAAAACTAAAGCTTGCTGTTCTCCAAATGCTTTTTCATTCTCTCTAATGCGACGTTCACATCGCCTTCGCGAATGGCTTCCATAATCTGTCGATGCTCTACGAGTGCTGCACTCGCTCTACCTTCGCGCGACAGTGATTCAATTCGAATACTGTTGCTGTACTCAACCAAAGGCGTCCAGATGCGATGCAGAATCGAGTTGCGGCTGGAGCGACATATGACGCGATGAAACTGATAGTCTTCCTCCGCAGGTACCTCGCCTCTTGCTACTCTTTCCTCTGCAATGGCCAGGATGCGTTCCATTTCATCAAAATGCTTGTCAGTCGCCCGTCTACAGGCTAAGCGGACAGCATCCAGCTCTAGCATTCGGCGCATTTCGATCAAGTCCTTCTTGGTTTTGGTATCCCGTAGGATAAAAAAGCCAAGAATATCGATCAGCCGATTGTGCCGGTAATGCTTGAGGAAGGTGCCTTCCCCGCGTCGGGTCTCAATGAGTCCGAGCAACTCCAGAGCCCGAAGAGCCTCGCGTACAGAAGAACGACCTGCTCCCAGTTGTTCGGACAGCTCTCGCTCAGACGGCAGCTTGTCCCCGGGCCGCAAGTTTTGCTCCTGGATGATTTCATGAAGTTGCAGGAGAATTCCTTCGTAAACCTTTCGATCTTGGGAAGAGTCGAGCACGATTATCCTCCTTACTCGTACCTTTAACGAGGAGCACCCTCCACGTTTGTAAAAAGACTACGTTTTTTCGCGGAGGGTGTCGTCGGTGCCTCGATAAAGAGTATTTTACGCTTCTTGGTAAGAGATAGCTGTCAATTTCGTCGTTTTTTGTTTGACTTCTTCCGGATCAACTGTGATGCGAGCAACACCCGTTTCCATCGCTGCTTTTGCTACTGCCGCAGCTACGTTTGGTGCTACACGTGGATCGAATGCGGAAGGGATCACTTTATCCGCAGTAAGCTCTTCTGGCGTGATCAGGTCTGCGATTGCATATACAGCAGCCAGCTTCATTTCTTCGTTGATCTCCGTTGCACGTACATCCAAAGCGCCACGGAAGATTCCCGGGAATGCCAGTACATTGTTTACTTGGTTCGGGAAGTCGGAACGGCCTGTACCGATTACCGCCGCACCTGCTTCTTTTGCTTCTTGCGGCATGATTTCTGGTACTGGGTTTGCCATAGCGAAAATGATCGGATCGCGGTTCATCGAACGAACCATGTCCTGTGTAACAGCGCCAGCTACGGATACACCGACAAATACGTCAGCGCCCTTCATTGCATCAGTCAGGTCACCTTGCAGCATGCTGCGGTTCGTGATTTTCGCCATTTGTTCCTTCACCGGGTTCATACCGAATGGACGGCCTTCGTACACGATTCCTTTTGTATCAACCATGATCACTTCTTTCACGCCCATGGAAATCAAAAGCTTCATGATCGCGATACCAGCTGCACCTGCACCGTTCGCTACGACGCGAATATCTTCCAGCTTTTTGTCAACCACGCGCAAAGCATTGATCAGACCTGCCGCTGTAACGATTGCTGTACCGTGTTGGTCATCGTGGAAAATCGGGATGTTTGTTTCGCGCTTCAGACGCTCTTCGATTTCGAAGCATGCAGGAGCTGCGATATCTTCCAAGTTAACGCCACCAAAAGTAGGCTCGAGCAGTTTTACTGTCTCTACGATTTTATCTACATCTGTTGTATTCAAGCAGATCGGGAATGCATCTACGCCTGCGAAAGATTTGAACAAAACTGCTTTACCTTCCATAACCGGCATTGCTGCTTCTGGTCCGATGTTTCCAAGACCTAGTACAGCAGTACCGTCGCTGACTACTGCAACCAGATTGCCTTTCATCGTGTAATCGTACACTTTGGACTTGTCATCAAAAATATCTTTGCAAGGTTCAGCAACCCCAGGAGAATAGGCAAGACTCAGATCGTAAGCATTGCGAACGGGTACCTTGGTCACTGCCTCCAATTTTCCTTGATGTTTTCTGTGAAGCTCCAGTGCTTCCTCTCTCAGGTTGGACATGAGATCCCACTCCATTTCACGATAATAGTTTCTATGATGGCTTGTAGGCAGTAAAAAATGCCTGGGTTATTCCAAGTGGTCTGACCACTCATTGAGTTATGATCTCAATATAATAAAAAACTGTTCTCCTGTAAACCTGCCGAAAACGGCGAAAAAGGGAGGACATTCCTCATCCTCCCCAATTTATAGGCATTTCTTTCCGAATTACGCTGTCAGGCCCCACAATTTCTCGCGCTTGCTCCAAAAATGACTCATTTACGTCTACCCAATTTGCTTCTGGCAGGCGAATTGTCTGTCTTTTTCCTTCGTAGAAGAGAATAACAGGAATCGTTCCTTTTTTTTCGACAAACAAACGTGAAAGTCTTTGCAGCGTCGAATCATGCTCTTGCTCTGCCGATATTTTGACAAATAATACGGTCTCGGACTTCGGCTGCGGCAGCGTTTGTGCATCCCAGAAACGAGAAGCCATGAGCTTGACCATGTCGTCCTGATGTTCGACTCGGGCTTCTGCCACGACGATTTGTTCGCGCTCGAGCAGAGGCGCATACTTCGTATACACCTGTGGAAAGACGACCAGCTCTACTGGCGCCGTTTTGTCCTCTAGCGTAATAAACGCCATCGGGTCCCCTTTTTTCGTTTGGATGCGTCTCGCTTCCGTTATCATTCCGAATACTTTTACCGTCTTGTCGCGCGGCACATCCCCCAATGAAGAGATAACGGCTACTTCCGGGCGACTCGCGACATGGGCAAACTGGTCAAGTGGATGACCGGAGATATATACCCCGATCAAATCCCGCTCCTCTTTTAATTGCTGGGTATGTGAGAACGGTGTTACCTCTGGATATTCTGCTGGCTCGCGCAAAGGTGCCGCATCTTCTTCACCCGCAAATAGATTGAGCTGGTTGGCGTCACGCTCGATTCTCTTGCTGTTTGCCTTCCCTACTGCTTCATCCAGCAATAGCAAAAGCTGACTGCGATGTCCTGGCAACGAGTCCAGCGCGCCGCATAACGTGAGTGATTCTACTACTCTGCGATTGACTAACCGCGCATCCACGCGCGCACAAAAATCAAAGACATCGCTATACGGTCTGCCTTTGCGCTCTTTCACGATCGATTCAATGGCACTGTAGCCGACGTTTTTCACTGCGGCCAGACCGAAGCGAATCGCATCCTGCTCCACTGTAAAGTAAGCCAGGCTTTTATTCACGTCAGGCCCGAGCACAGTAAGCTGTAGTCGCCGCGCTTCTTCCGTGTACTCGGCAATTCTCGTTTGGCTGCCAATGGACAAGGATAGTAGCGCTGCCATGAACGCAAGCGGATAAGTTGCTTTCAAATAAGCCATCTGGTAGGCGATGACCGCATAAGCCACCGAGTGGGCTTTGTTGAAACCATAATCAGCAAAGCGTACGATCAAATCGTAGACTTGATTGCCCAGCTCTTGTCCGTACCCTTGCCGGACACAACCAGCCACGAACTTCTCCCGCTGCTCCGCCAATAGCTCCCGTTTCTTTTTCCCGACTGCTCGGCGCAAAATATCTGCCTCACCAAGACTGAAGCCTGCGAGTGTTGAGGAAATCTGCATGATTTGCTCCTGATAAATCATAAAACCGTGCGTCTCTCGCAAAATCGGCTCGAGAACAGGATGAGCGTACTGTACTTTGCTCTGTCCGTGTTTGGCGGCGATGTACTGCGGGATGATCTCCATCGGCCCCGGGCGATACAAAGCCAGAACCGCAATGATGTCGTCGAGGCTGCTCGGCTTCAAATCTCGCAGCACATTGCGCATCCCCGAAGATTCCAGTTGGAAAATGCCGGTTGTCTCTCCACGGGAGAGCATACGAAACGTTTTCTCATCGTCTGTCGGCAGCTGATCCAGATCAAGCGATATTCCCTGCTCCTGCAAATGACGCAACGTTTCCTGGATGATGGTCAAATTGCGCAAGCCGAGGAAGTCCATCTTCAAGAGACCGACTTCTTCGAGAATCTCCATCGGATACTGTGTGAGTGCCAAGCCTTCATTACCCGTCTGTAATGGAACGTAATTCGTCAGCGGTTCACGCGAAATGACGACACCCGCCGCATGTGTGGAAGCGTGGCGCGGCAAGCCTTCTACGCCCTTTGCCGTTTCGATGAGTTGTGCTGCCTGTTTGTTTTCCGCGCACAGCTTGCCGATATCCGGGTTAATTTGCATCGCCCGCTCAATCGTCATGCCTGGCGATTGCGGAATCATTTTGGCCACGCGATCCACGATGCCCAAAGACAAGCCTAACGCCCGCCCAACGTCACGAACTGCTGCACGAGCCGCCATCGTTCCAAAGGTAATGATCTGGGCAACACGATCATGCCCGTACTTGCTCGCTACATAGTGAATGACTTCGTCACGGCGCTCTACGGAAAAATCGATATCAATATCGGGCATCGTCACCCGCTCCGGGTTGAGAAAGCGTTCAAAGAGCAACTGAAAGCGAAGTGGATCGACATTCGTGATTTTCAAAACATACGCGACGAGGCTACCTGCCGCAGATCCGCGTCCTGGTCCAGTCGGTATCCCATTTTCGTGAGCGTACCGCATGAAATCCCATACAATCAGGAAGTAATCGGTGAAGCCCGTCCCTGTAATAATCGTCAACTCGTGATCTAGACGCGCTTGCACCTCTGGCGTAATCTCGCCGTATCGCTCCAGGCAGCCCTTTTCACACAGCTCACGCAAATACTGTGTTGAATCTTGTCCCTCTGCCAAGGGAAATTCCGGCAAAATATGCGCGCCAAAGGTAAGGTCCAGCTTACACCTATCTGCAACGGCTAGCGTATTCGCTAACGCCTGGGGCGCAAAAGCAAAGAGCGCCGCCATTTCCTCGGCACTTTTCAGATAGTATTGATCCGTCTCGTAGCGAAAACGGTTTTCTTCTCCAATCGTCTTGCCTTCTTTGATCGCCAACAAGATATCATGCTGCTGGTGATCCTCCCTGTAGATGTAGTGAACATTGTTCGTCGCAATCAGCGGAATCCCCGTTTCCTGACTCAGTTTCACGAGACGAGTATTCAGCCTGCGCTCCACTTCCAGTCCATGATCAGCCAGTTCCAAATAAAAATGCTGTTCACCAAACATTCGCTGATACTTGCTGGCTGCTTCTTGCGCAGCGTCCGCTTCTCCACCCAGTAACAGCTTGGCTACTTCCCCTTGCTGGCAGCCGCTCAGTGCAATGAGGCCGTCTGTATGCTTTGCCAACACCTCTTTGTTGAGACGCGGAAGAATATAGTTGCCGTCTGTATTCGCGACTGTCGCCAGCTTCAGGAGATTCCGATAGCCCGTTTCGTTTTCAGCGAGAACGATCAGATGACTAGGCGGCGGTGCATTTCGCACGCGATCTTGAAGATTTCCTTCTATTACGTATATTTCCATTCCGATAATCGGTTGGATGCCTGCCTCAAGACAAGCTTTATAAAACGGGATCGCCCCGTACAGATTGGCATGGTCTGTCATAGCCAGTGCATGCATGCCCAATTCGCTGGCTCGCTTCACTAGTGCATCAATACGTGCTGCTCCATCCAGCAGACTGTACTCCGTATGAACATGCAAATGGACAAAGGAGGTCATGATATTACCCCTCTCAATTTTCACAATGGAAACTTTCTCTCTTACATTATACCGGAAGTATAGCGCATACGGACGCTAAGAACAAACGTTCTTACTTGTATTTGACCGTTCTCCCCTGATTTTGGTAGGATGGGTAATACCAGAATGGCTAGAAAGGATGAATCCATATATGTGGCCTGCCTTTTACATGACCGGTATTCTCGCTTCCCTGGTAGCCAGTGTCTACTATAGTATCCATGCGCGCAGACGAGGCATCCATCCGCTTGAATCGCGTATGTTGCTGGGGAAAATGAATGTGTCATTGGGGATACTCGTTTCTTTGTTCGGCATCAATCAGTTTACTTTTGATTCTCTCGATACGATCCGCATTGTTGTTGCGTTGATCATGCTGATTGTAGGGGCTATGAATTTATTCTTAGGAACTCGCAATTATTTCCGTTATCGTACAGCTTGGCAGGCAGAATTGAAAAAAGGGGTATAAGAGTTCAAAACCTCAATAAGAAAAAGGCATGGGATCAAATTTACGTTCCGCATGCCTTTTTCATTTTGGGGAACACACTGACTGGAAATACTTTTCCTCTATTCCCAGCTGTTTATCATACAAACCTGATAGATCTCTCGCTATAATGAATTTGTGTGACATTCTATTGCTTCGACAACCTGAGCGGCAGTGCCCGAGGTTGTCCTTTTTTCTGTTCAATTCAGAAGGAAACGATTTCCTGCTATTGCAGGTCTTCGGCTTTTGCCCAGATTTCCTCCGGGTTCAGCTCATAGATGCCCTCTTCTCGATACATATAATGATTCATGATAAATTCCCGACGAATCGTAGCGTAATCCTCGTGGAATTGGCGAATGTATTCGTTGATCTCTTGTTCCTTGTATTTGCGACCTTTTTCTAACCCACGGACCATGTATTCAAAGACGATCAGCTTTTTCTTACGCTGGGACGGGATTTGTTTCAGCTTGCCATCTGGCGTAATGAAGCTGCGAATGACCTGCATTTTTTCCGCTGCCATCTGGTGCCTCCTCTGAACATGTAAGGTGTCTTCTGCAAATAACTCCTCTACTGACGTATCCTTTGCTTTTTCCATGACATTCACGATTCCCTGCGACTGTCGTTTTACATTTGCATCATGCAAATAGAAATAGATAGTGTTTTTATCACGACGCTCGTAAACGACCCCTGCATCTCGAAGCTTTGCCATATGATGTGTGATGGTCGGAGGTGTCACGCCGAGCTTGCCTGCCAACGCCTGTCCATGCAGTGGACCATTTGCCAAAATCGCGAGAATACGCACGCGCGTGGGGTCTCCGAGTGCCTTGTAAAAGGTGACGAGTTGATCTAGTTGCAAGAGGGACACTCCTTTCTTCGTTTACTCAATCTGATTAGATGATACTCTAATTAGATGATAAGTTACATTCCTTACCCTGTCAATTCATGGGTGACAATGGAAAAGGGAGTGCAGGTTGGCCCCATAGCCTCATCGCAAACCCAACTTTTCGATATTCGTACGCACCTACATGCTATTGCGGTAATGGAGCGGACTTACGCTATATTTTTTTCTAAATGCCCTCTCAAATGTGCTTACACTGCCAAAGCCCGCTTCAAAGGCGATGGCCGTAACGGCGAGCTTACTGTGTCGGAGCAACCAGGCCGCCCGTGTTACACGCTGATCTGTCACATATTGCGCCGGGGTGCGACCAATCTGCTCACGGAATAGACGAATCAGATGAAATTTGCTGATACCCGCAACCCCCGCCAGTGTATCCAGTGAACAATCTACGGTTACATCATCCTGGATCAAATCAGTCACCCTTTTCAGGACAGGATGGATCGATACAGGGATGGCGGGATAAGCGGCTAGATGCTTGCCCCGCCATTTTTGCGTGTGTGATCCTTCCTGAACGGTTAACAGCAGGCTGGCCAGCTCCCATTCTAGCTGTTCAAGCGCAAGTTTTTCCATCTGCTGTGTAATCATTTGTGTACAGACTGTTTCCGCGATTCTTTGAAAACCATCCGTTTCATCCTCCGACCATGGGACAAATTCAATCGGTCCGCTAACAGCTTCCATTTTGTCAGCATAGACGCTCTCCAGAAGGCTTGGGCTGAGAAAGAAGAGCATCAACCGCATAGCCTCAGCTTCAGAAAAATGACGGTGCTGGCACCCAGGGGATGCAACCAGACGCTGACGTCCTGCCAACTTGCGAAATTGCTGTTCACATTGCACCAACGGATTGCCCTGAAGCAACATGCTGATTTGAAAACAACTATCATGCTGATGTAGCTCATCAGAACCGCCTGCCTCTATCTGATAGATGGTAATAGCGCTGTTCACAATCTTCAAGGATAACGGCTTGGTAATCTGGCTCATCATTCTCATCCCCACCTTCCGATGTCAATAATTGCTCATCCTAACAGCAAAATTTGCCGGGCTTTTTTTCCTGATCCCTCTACAATCAACCTATGTGTTTTGCCTAGAGCACTTGGAGGGATCAGCTATGAAATTCAATTTGTTTGCCAACCCGAATTTCTCATTGTTTTTGTTTCGCCATTCTACCAGCGAGTTTGGAACGATCTGCCTGAACGTTGCCTTTGCCCTGTACATCCTGGCACTCACAGGATCAGCAGGAAAATTTGCTTCCATACTGGCACTGGGAGTAATCCCGCAAATCCTGTTCGGTCCATTTGCAGGTGTATGGGCTGACCGACTGGACAAGCGAAAGCTGCTTTGCAGCATCGATCTCATTTACGGTATTTTTCTGCTGTCGCTGTTCTTTTTCTCGCTGTTTCAGCCCATCAAAGAGACGATGATTTATGTGGCCGTTCTATTTTTTTCTGTATGCAATCTACTGGCAGTTCCCGCGTATACTACACTCTTGCAGCATGTAGTGAAGAAAACAGAATTGACTGACGCTATCGCTCTGGATAGTACTGTCGTGGAGAGCGTTCGTGTCCTTGCTCCACTCATTGGCACACTACTGTATACGATGAGCGGAATTGAAGCCGTCTTTTTACTAAACGCGGTACTTTCCTTGAGCTCAGCAGCATCCACGTATTTCATGAAGCTTCCTTCGATTCCAAGAGCACCCAGTTCTTCTTCGATTATAAAGGAACTACAGGAAGGTTTACAGATTTTCACCACGGATCTTCGAATTAGTTCACTTGTACTAAACGGTCTTTTTACCCATATCTTTCTCTTTCCTTTTGTCATGATTGGCTTCCCGTACATGATCAAACAGGTATTTGGTGGATCGGACATCGATTTCGGACTGGTCGAAAGTGCACAAACTATGGGCTCCGTCTCCTCGATTATTGGGGTGATCCTTTTAAAGAAACGCTTTTCCGTCTCCCATAGTATTGGTATCGGTCTGATCGGGATCGTTGCAGCGGTCTTTCCTCTACTGCTCTTGGGCAGTCATTCTTTTTTACAGCACTTGCAAACCTCTCCGTTTGCCGTAGTCCTATTTTATTCATTGGTAAGCTATTTTCTGTTTTCCATGTTCAATATCTACGGTGTATTTTTCCGTACCTTCTATCAGCAAACCATCGAATCACATATGCTGGGACGGTTTATTTCCGTCATGGTCATGCTGTTTGCTGTGGGCAGGCTGATCGGTTTTCAACTATACGGAGCGCTGTTTGACTCAATTGAATTGGTTTATGCAGTATTTGTTTTGGGCGTAGGCATGCTGGCTAAAATCTTCATTCACATCCCTTTTCTGCGCATGGAAAAAAGGAGGCGCGCCTCTTGCCCCAACTCAACGCAAAAAATGAGTGACGGTTTATAATTGCTTACCGACTAAAAAAAGAACAGTCCCGAAAGACTGTTCCTTTCTTTTATCGCTCAATAATTTGCGCAGTAATCATGGCCTGCCCTACGAGCTGTTCGCCGTGGAATACGGATACTTCAACTTTTCCGAAGCGGCGGCTGATATCCAATAGACGAGGTTTCACTTCTATATGACTTTCCATCTGGACTGGCTTTAGGAAATAGACGGTGATATTTTCCGGTACCATGTCGCCTCGACGATGATGCCGCAGCAGGTTACAAGCAGCCTCGACCATGACCGTAGTCATGATTCCGCTGGCAATCGTACCGAGATGGTTGGTCATTTGTGGGCTGACATCTCCCAGATAAACCATTTCATCCGCTTGACGCTCCTCACGGAAATGCGACATGATCAGATTCGGGAACGTTTCACTCATCTGTGGTTGCTTGGCTGTAAATTGCAGAGCTTTTAACACGTCGTTTCGGCTCAAGACCCCTACGAGCTTGCGATGGTTATCTACGACAGGCAATAGCTCGATTCCTTCCCACACCATGGTATGCGCGGATGACGCTACGGATACCCGCGGCGAGGTCGTAATCGGGTTCTTCGTCATGACCTTGTCGATTGTCGCAGTTTCCTCATGACCGATGATGTCTTTGGAGGTAACAATCCCGATCAGGCGCATCTGCTCGTCTACGACGGGGAATCTCGTGTCCTGATACAGCTCCGTATACTGGTGCCACTTAGCAACAGAATCTGATGTCAATAAGACAGGCGTTTCTGCAAGCGGCTTCAAAATATCCTCTACCATTACGATTTCCTTTTTGATGAGGCGATCGTAAATGGCTCGGTTAATCATCGATGCTACCGTAAAGGAGTCGTAGCTGGAAGAGATGATTGGCAACGCTAAGCGGTCAGCCAGCTGCTTGATTTCCTCGCTTGTATCGAATCCCCCGGTAATTAATACGGCAGCCCCTTGTTGCAAAGCGATTTTGTGCGCCTGATAGCGGTTACCGACAATCAAGAGACTCCCGGCATCAATATAGCGCATCATGGCTTCGAGCTGCATGGCTCCTATTACAAATTTATTCAAGGTCTTGTGTAAGCCTTCACGTCCAGCCTGCACATGACCATCGACGATGTTCACAACCTCCGCAAAGGTCAAACGTTCTATATTTTCCTTTTGCTTCTTCTCGATTCTCACCGTACCGACACGTTCAATCGTGCTGACGTATCCTTGCGTTTCCGCTTCCTTGATCGCGCGGTATGCAGTCCCTTCACTCACATCAAGGTCTTTCGCGATCTGCCGCACGGAAATCTTCGAACCGATCGGAAGGCGATCAATATGTTGCAAGATTTGTTCATGCTTCGTTGCCATATTGCTATTCCCCCTTCCTTTTCTCCCACCCGTTCCATGTACGTGCGCTCCTTCGACCAATATACCCGAAGGCGGGGCAAAAAAAAAGGGTAGCTTTTTCGAAAGCTACCGACCAGAAAGTATATCATTAAGGGGGTTTTCATCGTGCTTTTATCATACCCAAGGAATATTACAGGATTATTACAACACAGTTACAGTTTCTTTTCAGTTTTGTTTAACTGAACAAAATGGACAATAAACCTTGGACCAGCCCAATAATCCCGCCAAGGATAAATCCGAGCACGGTAATCATGCGGAATTCCTTGCCTGAGATCCCGACTACCATCTCTTCAATTCTTTCAATCGGGAAACCCTCTACTTGCCGTGTAACAATCTCTCGGATAGCCAGGCGCGAAAATATTCTCTCGATGTTTTGTTGCAGTGTGTCCACCATCCACTTTGACAAACGAGGAACGAGTTCCGTTGTCACCGTCTCAGAAAAAGGCGCTGTCAAACGAGACAGAGGCTCGTCCACGATGCGCAGGCTTTGCTCCTCCAGCTTGGCAAAAAGCTTCCCCGCCCAATCGTCCACTTGATCTCGCCCAATCCAGGCAACCACTTCGCCCACACTTTTGTCCAAGAGCTTGTCCGCTTCCTTATGCAAAAAGTAGTGCACGCGCTCCGAAAGCTCTCTGCTTTGCAAAAGCTCATCGAGATACGGGAGAATCTTGCCCAAAATCTTGTCATCCCCAAGAAACATCCCAACCAAGCCACCAAACATGCCTCCGCCTCCACCGAGCAATCCGCGAACCATGTTTTGCAAGGTTTGCTGGCCTTCCGGGGAATGTAAATATTCGCGGAAACGTTTCAAAAGCAGTTCGCTCACACTGCCAAGTGCAGCATCCAGACGCTCGCGTCCGTTGTCCGTAACCAACTCTCGCAGTTTTTTCTCTTCATATTGTGTCAGAACCTGATCGACAAAAGTACCCCATTTCGCCTCGATAGGCGCGCGGACACTCTCACTCCACGTTCCGTCTTCCTTAAATAACTGAGGCATCGCCGTCTGCATTACTTGACGTAGGCTGCGCTCATCTGTCATCCAGTCTCGAGCGATGGTGTTCATCCATCCTGTCAGCGTGCTCTCCAAACCACTCTGATTCAGTGCACGCTTGACCCCCTCTGTCGTCAGCAAATGTTCTTCGACGAGTCTGCCCATTTGTATCGCGATATCGTCCCGTCTTCTCGGGATCAATCCCGGGGTAAAAGGCACTTTCCACCTGCCTATATACCACGGTTTTACTGGTTTAAACAGCATTCGGATGGCTAAATCATTCGTCACTCCGCCGATGACAGAGCCTACTGCAATATTCACTAATAGTATCCAAGCGTTCATAAATCCTAACAACCTCTCTTCTCTACATGGCACCAAACGTTTTGGATGCTCATACCATAGACTAACTTTGCCTGATGGGAAGGGGATACTCATGTCCTACGTTCCAACAATCGTTGTCGAAAACGAGATAATATCGGAAGTAGACCTTTACCTGCCCCAGGCGCACTTGCGCAAATGGAATCTTTCAACACCGTCCACCATTGCGGTCCAATTTGGGAGCAAAACCGTTTCCGCACGCGTAGGCGTTTGGGAACGGGGAGGCAAAACCTCGGGTAAAACCTTCATTCGACCATCATTAGCTCAATCACTTCATCTACCCAGGGGCGTTCCACTCTTAGTCCGTTATGATGCGAGTCAGAAAACAATCGTTTTCGGACCGTATGTAGGTGTTCTTGTTTCGAGCTACAATGCAGCGTTCTCGCAAGGACCGTTTGGACACCTAAACTCTTTCTTCCAGGAGATGTCCGATATCACCCGTAAACGCGGAGGTATCCTTTGCGCATTTCGGCTTCAGGATGTCAACTGGGATGCGGGAATCGTGCGCGGAATCGTTAGAAAAGGAGGCGTCTGGAGACAAACCTTACTTCCGCTTCCACAATGCATTTACAACCGACTCGTATCCCGCCAACGCGAACGAAGTGAACAGATGGCCAACTGGGTTCAACGCTGCAAGGACGCTTCCATTCCCTTTTTTAACGAGCGTTTTTTGAATAAGTGGCATGTACACGCCGCTCTCGAGAATCAACCGACAGCCTCTGAACATCTTCCCAGTATGGTTCCTTATTTGAAACAGGAAGACCTGCGGCAAATGCTATCTACGTATCGCACCATTTATGCTAAACCAGCTAACGGCAGCATGGGACGCGGGATCATTCGAGTTCGCAGTTCGCCCGAGGGATACCAGCTAGCGTTCCCCGGAGGATTGCGCAAATCATTTGCTAGCATTCAGGGCTTACATCAGTATTTGCAAAAAAGGACAAAAGGCACATCCTATTTGCTGCAACAAGGGTTACGGTTAATCGGCATCCAAGGACGACCGACAGATTTTCGTGTATTGGTACAAAAAGACCGAAAAGGCGAATGGTCCGTCACTTCCATGGTAGCTCGCCTGGGATTAAACCACATTGTTTCCAATATATCCAGAGGCGGGCAGATGATGACTCCCCTTCAGGCCCTGCGAGTTTGTGGACCATGGGCGGGCACGACTCGACCATCCCCTCAAACGTTACGCGCAGTAGCACTTAAGCTCGCGATCCTTTTAGAAGAATCACTGCCTGGGCAGTACGCAGAATTCGGAATTGATCTGGGAGTCGATGTCCATGGACGGGTGTGGCTATTGGAGGTCAACAGCAAGCCATCCAAGTCAGCCAAAACAGTTCCGCTGCCTGAGGGTGCCGAAGAGCTGCCTCGGCGTGCTCGCCCTTCTGTCCTTCGCATGCTGGATTATTCCGCCTTTCTAAGTGGTTTTCCCCGGACCATTCAACCACAAAAGACGATAAAAAGAAGACCGAAGCGCAACAAAAACAGGCGAAGGTGACCTACATGACAGCATCCGAGAGAAGTCTTGGTATCATGGCCCGGTGCCAAGGCTCCCACTTTGTAGACAAAGGGTACTACAAAAAGCTTACGCTCTATGGACGCAAGCACGGCATTCGCGTCTTCGTTTTTTCACCACGTCAGGTTAACTTTTCCACCCGTATGGTAAAAGGCTTCGAATATCGCAATGGGTCCTGGCACGCAAAAGACTTCCCAATCCCCGCCTTTATCTATGATCGTTGCTTTGTGGGCCCATCTTATCGCCACTATAAACCATTTGTGGAAAAGTTGCAAAACGATCGCAACATTACGTTTTTGGGGCATGGTCTGTCTGGAAAATGGCAGGTGCACCAGATGCTCGTGAAGTCCTCTCTCCTCGCCCCGCTGCTACCACCTACTGAAATATTCTCATATCCTGTGCTCCATGCAACCTTGCAAAAATACGGGGCAGCCATCATCAAGCCGATGGCGGGAACTCACGGTATTGGCGTCGTGAGAATCAAAGAAATGCGCAGTGGCTATGAAGCTTCTGGACGAAACAGAGACAATAAGCCTTTCACCAAGCGAATTCGTGACACTGCCGAATTAAAAAGTTTTGTGTCTATCTTTACTGCCGGCCGCAAGTTCCTGGTACAGCCCTATTTGGAGTTGCATACCCCGGATGGTACCCCTTTCGATGTCCGTGTACTGGTTCAAAAAAACGGGCTGGGTAAATGGGGGACAACTGGCAAAGCTGTGCGCCTGGGAGACAAACGCAGTATTACCTCCAATTTGCACGGAGGAGGGAAAGCAACATCTCTGGCCTCTTTCCTGCCCCTTCACTTCACATCCGCAAAAGCGGCACGCATCGAGCAAACAATCAACCGAGTGGCAGAAGAACTTCCCCGTTTTTTGGAAGAGTCACACGGCAGACTCGTTGAGCTGGGAATCGATATTGGCATTGACACCGCAGGTAATGTTTGGATCATCGAGGTAAACAGCAGACCAGGGCGAACCGTTTTTCGCATGATTGACGACCCGACTGCACAACTGCATTCGATTACTCAGCCTGTTCGCTACGCCCACTATCTTATGAAAGAGCGTGTAGGAGGTTAAAGCATGGAAACGTTCAGAATGCGGCTTCGCTTCCTTTCCAACCCCCGTATCATTGGGATTATCCTGCCAGCTACTCTCTTCCAACAGCTCCAGCTACGGCAACGCCAAAAAATTAAAGTCTTACTGGGTAAAAAGGAAGTAGTCGCAACGGTCTTACAAGATAAACGCAATCCGGATACGAACGTCATGAAAGTGACGACGCTCTTGCAAACGGAGCTGGGCATTCCTCACCCTGGCTTAATCCAGCTCAAACTAGAGGGCTCCGCACTCCGGATCGGTCCTTCAATCGGGATCGTTACGACTGGCATAAGACGAGATCCCAAGCAACCAATTGGCCCTCGCACCTCGTTTTTTCACAATCTGTTACAGGCTCAAGAAGGGAAAGGCGTTTTCTACTATATATTTTCCCCATCCGATGTGGACTGGGAATCCAATACAGTCAAAGCGTGGTTTTTGCGCAGAAGCAAGTCAGGCGGCTACTTTTGGAAGAAGCATGTTACCGCCATGCCCGATGTCGTCTATGATCGTATCCCCTCTCGTTCGGCAGAAAAACATGAAGCCGTTCAGGAATTCAAATATCGACTCGCCAGCTACCCCAATTTACCGATGTTCAATCAGGGCTTTTTTAACAAATGGGGTGTGCACCAGCTGCTGTACCCGAATCCAGAAGTGAATGAGCATATCCCGGAGACTTACACCTCTCCTTCTCTTACAACTGTTCGAAACTTGCTGCGCAAATACCCCATCGTTTATTTGAAGCCCAAAAATGGAAGTCTCGGGTACGGTATTGTCAAAGTTGTTCGCCAGGCAGGGGGTGGCTTTACTGCCTCCTATCATACAGGCAGCGGCAATGTAAAAAAACAATTTTCCAAGCTATCCAGCCTTTATCAGCATGTCTTCCGCAGTCGTCGCGTCAGTTCGTATCTGGCACAACAGGGCATTTCGCTCATGACATTCCATGGACGACCGTTTGATTTCCGTGTTCACTTGCATAAAAACCAGCAAAACGAGTGGGTCGTCTCCTGCACGGCAGCCAAGGTTGCCGGTTCTGGCAGCGTAACTACCCACGTACGCACAGGTGGAACTGTCATCCCCGGCGATGACCTGTTGCAGCACCTGTTTGGCAGACAAAAAGCCCTCATGACCCAGCGCGTTTCCGACGCGTCGATTCGACTCGCTACCGCGATTGAACTGGCAAAAGGGATTGATTTAGGCGAATTGGGGCTGGACATGGGGATTGATACGCAAGGCCATGTCTGGATGTTCGAAGCGAATTCCAAGCCTGGACGTTCTATATTCAAGCACGCCCGTCTCAGGGAGGCTGATCACGAATCACGCAAGCTGCTCGTCGATTATAGCTGTTACTTGGCCAATTTCTAGTCGCACGCGATCTGTACCGTGTTTCAGGAAGGAGGAACACCATGCTTCAGCAGCGCTCCGGGTGGCTGACGATCCTCCCTAGCGGTAGATGGTTCGTACAGTTACCTCGGCTAGTCCTTAAACGCTCGCCAAAGCCACTGGTCGCCAGTCTCGGTCCCTTTTCTCATACGAAACGGATATACGCTGGTTTACCCCGCGTGCAAGCAAGCCGCATTCGTACACGCATTAACTGGAAAATGGCGGGCGACTCCCTGAAGCTTGGCCCATTATTTGGCATACTGACCGTTGGTGAAGGGGCAACATTTTTAGGGAATCGCGAGAACTTCAAGGATATTACACAATCGGGAAAGCAATGGGGTGCGCTCGTATATGTGTTCACTCCACAAGGAATCAATTGGGAGAAGAAAAAGGTGCGCGGCTATTTGTACAACAATCGTCTAAACTCGTGGCAAGAGGTGATTCTACCTTTCCCCCATGTGGTTTACAACCGAATTCCGACGAGAAAAGCAGAACGGCGACCTGAAGTCCGAAGAGCATTGAACCGCATTCATGAGATGCCAAATGTCACCTTGTTTAATCGACGCTTTTTCGACAAGCAACAGCTGTTTACGATGCTTGAATCCCACTTAGAAGTGCAAGCTTTTCTACCGGAGACGAAACAGCTGGACACCTTGGCTCGCTTTCGCAGTTTTTGCACGGAACATCGCTTTGTCTACTTGAAACCTGTGCGCGGTAAAGCTGGTCAGGGAATTATGCGCATTGATTTCAAAAACGATAAGTGGTTCCTGCAACGGTTAAAGGAGCACAAGGCCATTACTCGCCGCTTTTCCAATTTGAATGATGTATGGAAGCACATTAGACTTCATGTCAAACAGCAGAAGTACATCATGCAGCAAGGGATCCGTCGTGCCCATTACAACGGCAAACCTTTTGATGTGCGCGTCCTCGTACAGAAAGATGGCGAGGGCGAATGGTGCGTAACCGGAGTTGGCATCAGAAGGTCTGGCTCGCAAAGCATCACCACTCATGTGCCACGCGGCGGCTCGATCCACTCGTTATCAACCGTTATGCAAGCCTTGTTTACAAATAATCACGAACAAATGGAAAGACACATTCACGATACAGCGCTCGCCATCGCCCGGTCTTTAAATGCAGAATGGACGGATTTGGCTGAGATGTCGATGGACCTTGGCTTGACAGAAGAAGGACAGCTATGGCTTTTTGAAGCGAATGCAAAGCCGGAGAAATTCGATGAACCATCGATTCGACAATTATCGTTAGCGAATTTGATCCACTACGCACAGCATGTCTCCTGCTTGCAAAACAAGCGAGGGATTGCCGCAGGATAAGGGAGTCGAGCAGCTCTAGCGTTCCCAGACGACCTTGGTGCGATTTGCCCGTCAGGAAGGGGAACGGCGCATCACCCAGCGAACGACTGGCTGACGCGATTGACCCTCAGGATGTTGGTTCATAATGGGTCAATCCTTCCTGATTGTAGATATACGCTACCGCAATAAGTGAACGGCATGCTGGCTGTACGTGCGGGTAGCACTGAACAATGAGGCAAGTCTCACGTTTTGATCTAAAGGAACATGCCGTTTAGACTCCGGCATGTTTTTTTCGTTTTCGGATGCATGACCTGATCGACCTTGGAAAAAATACTCCATGGAGGTGGTCTTAACCATGACCCATTTACTTAACAATATGATGCACTCCCAACAACAACCCCAATTTTTGGGAGCAATGAGCCCTGCAGGCACGATGTTCCAACAAGGATACGCCGGAACAAACGTACAGGAAGTACAGCATTGGAACCACGGAGGGCATGCCCAATCCATCGGGACCCCTACAACGGGCATGTCCTACGGTGGTGCACAATCGATCTTTTCCCCTGGCTTTGCGAATACCAATGTCCAGGAAGTAAGACAGCTCAATCAGGCTGGTTATCCTCAACAACAACATCAGCAGCAATATGGCTATGGGCAAAATCAAGCGCTTCAATCCATGCAAAACCAATTCACCGGCTATGCACAAGGCCAGCAAGCTGGCTACATACAAGCACAGCCTTCTTATCAGCAATCGGTTGGACAAGGCTCCATTTTCTCTCCGGGCTTTGCCGGCACGAATGTACAAGAGGTTCAAGCCCGCAATCAAGCTGGCTATAGCGGTTACGGAGGACAAGCTGGCTATACGAATCAAGCAGCGTATCCACCATCGATGACTGGCAGTATTTTTGCGCCTGGTTTTGCCAATACCAATGTCCAGGAAGTTCGCCAGTTGAATAACACTGGCTACGGCATGCAAGCGCAACAAGGTCAGCAGCAGCAACCTCAGCTTCAACCACAGGCATATGCTAATCAAGCATACAGCAATCAGGCTGGCGCAGGAGCACAATCGGTCTTCTCTCCTGGCTTTGCAGGCACGAATACGCAAGAGGTTCGCCAATTGAACACCCCAGGCCAGATGGCTCCTCACACAGGCTCCATTTTCCCTGGCACTTTCTAAATGAGAAAAGCGTGACCATCCATCGCGACGGTCACGCTTTTTGTTATAAGTGATAGTTTACCGGTCTGCATTTTCCCAAATCGACTGATACACGGCATGCAAATCTTGCAGACTCTCTTCATCCACTGTAAAAATGATGCTACCAAACATGTAGGCATCATTCTGCACGCAGGACCATCCATCCCCGGTTGGTTGAAACTGCGCCTCCACACACGCCTCCGTCTGATCGAGCAGTTGCCGTACCGCTACATGCCTTTCCAACGATGATCGATATCTTTCCATCACTTGCGCAAGGCGTTCATCCTGACGGGCCAGCCGATACAGGGCAAGCTCAATCTGGAGCCAGCAGGTCACATAAAAATGGAACTCCAAAAATAACGTGTGTACGGCTGCACGGATTTTGTCGTGGTCACCAGCTTCCAAGGCTGCACGTGCTTCCTGCTTTTTCTCCTGAATCAGGTCAAAATGACTGACTGCTCCACGGTAAAACTTGCGCACCACGTTGTACAACATCTCTGGCGTACGCTGCGGAAGATTTCGATGTCGGTTTTGCACATCTCGCATGGCTTGTTCTCCTCTTTCCGACGCTCGTTTTCTTCTATTGTACAACAATGGTGCATGGTGCAGGCAGCCTACTCTTTCCCGTTTTTCCAGTAGTCATAAGCATGAATGGCGAGCCCCCAATAAGAGGAGTACCGATCCAGTGCTTTTGTCACCAGATCCAACTGTCGATCCATTTCGCCCATGCCTTCCTCGTAAAAGGTGATCCCATTCCCTTCGTGGCTCTCTTTTGTCTCCACGGCGACGACCAGCTTTTTCTGGAGGCTCTCTGCGTACTTCATCTGATTTTCAACCAAGCCGATGATGCCAGGAGCTCGATCGCGAAATGCCATCAAGGTCGTATGATCAAGCTGTTTGATCATCCAATGCGAAAACGGCAATTCGGGCTGACCCGGAGTCGGTGTCTTGTCCAGCCAGGCAGCGAGGTCGACGCTTGCTTCTAAGGAAGTTCCGTTCTTGGTCTCCTCAACGAAAGCCTCGATGTTGCCCATCCACTGGCGTAAGACTGCCTCTTTATCCTCGCGCCAGACAGGAAGGACATATGGCTCGATATCTAAGTGAATGCCGTGAAACTGCTCTTCTGTCGAAACAGACTCATTGTAGGCTTTCACCCAATTCACGAGTTTCATGATCTTGCTCCGACTTTCAGACATCGCCCAAATCGGATGACCGCCCATCGCATGAACCTCGATCCCCGCTTCACGAGCCTCTCTCACGAAATCGCGATAATAGGAAGTCGGCTGCTCCAAATCAAGACGAACATAGAGGAGATTCACCCCGTTTTGTTCCGCAAAGGAGAGAATTTGCTCCTTTTCCGTGCCAATCAATTCTGCACGCCATATGTAGGTGCCTTTGTAGCGCTGCTTCGTTGCCGGGGGCAGTGGAGTCGCCTCCTTCCAGTAGCGATAATCGTGGATCGCGACACCAGAGAAGGACGGATGCTGTGCCAAATGTGCAGGCAATTGCTCTAATTGCTGTTTCATGAGAGCCGGGCCTTCCTCTGCAAAAGAAGAGTGGTCTTCATCTAGCGGCTTTATATTTACAGCAACCAAGACACGCGTCTCTAATTCATCCGCTTCCTTCATTTCCTGATCAATCAAATTCAGGATGCCGTTTTGACCGGAAAGTGTGTCACGATACGCCATGATACATACCGTATCAAACTGGCTCATCATCCATTTGGACAAGGATATCTCTTCTGGTCCCGGAAGGGGAATATCGTCCAGCCAAAATGGAATGGCTGCACTGGCAACCAAATCCTCATCTTTTGACACCTCTGCTGTGAACGCCTGCACATTAGCTTGCCATTCACGGATAATCCGCTTCTGATCAGTCTCCCAAAATGGCAGAAGATACGGCTCGATATCTAACTGAATCCCGCGAATCCGCTCATTCTTTTGCGCTTCACGGTTGTAGCTTTTTACCCAGTGGACGATGTTCATCATCCGCTTTTCATTGCTTTTGAGCGCCCACGCCGGGTGGCCGGCTACCGCATGAACCTCGATCCCCATCTCTGTCGCTTCGCGGATAAAATCGCGGTAGTATTCATAGGGCTTGTTCATTTCGATTCGCAAGTAAACGAGATTAATATCGTTACTTTTGCAGAAATCGAGAATCTCTTGTTTCTCTCTCCCGATCATTTCGGATTGCCAGATCCACGTTGCCTTACTCTTCTTCTCCGCGGGGGAAAAGCCGAACAGAAAGCCGACTGTCAGGCAGAGAACACTCAAATAGATGCGCGCAGCTTTCATTCGTCAAAGTTGCCCCTCTCGTTGACTGGCGTGCTTCCAGCTCTCGTAATCATGGATCGCACTTCCTGCAAACGCCGGATTGTTTGACAGCTCCTCCTGTAAAATGGCCAACTGGTTGTTCATCTCTTCTGTGCCTTCTTCATAAAAGCTCACATGAGCGCCTTCCATCGTTTCCATGATGTTGACGCCTACGATGACCGACCCTTTTTTGTGTACATTGGCATCATCGACGATCTTTTCTACGATTTCGACGATCCCATTTTGCCCAAGGGCTTGATTGCGGTAGGCCATTAGTGTAATACTGTCGAGTCGCTGCACCATCCAGTTGCTCACTTTCTCATCACTGCCAGGAACGTTTACGGAGTCGATCCAAAAAGGCAAGTCGGCACCGACAGCGAGATCCGTATCCTTCTTCGTCTCTGCTGCCAGATAGCTGACATTTTTCAGCCATTGCCGGACGATTTCTTCCTGGTCTTCCTTCCATTCAGGCAACAAATACGGCTCGATATCGACGTGAATCCCCGAGAATCGTTCATCTGACTTGGCACTGCGATTGAACGCCTTCACCCAGGAGATGAGATCATCGATGCTTTGGCGATTCGCTGTTAACGCCCAATTGGGGTCACCGCCAAGCGCCTCTACTTTGATGCCTGCTTGGTTGGCTCTCTCATTAAAGGTACGATACGTCTGAGGCGCAACTGCTGCTGGTTCAACGTGAAGATAGATCAGGTTGATGTCGTTTTTCTCGGCAAACTCGATCATTTCATCGGTTTGGGTCTCCATTTGCTTGGCATCCCATATCCAGGTTGCTTTTGTCAGTGCGGAGCGGGTGTTTGCCAACGACAGCATGATGATCGAAGCCACTGTCACAAGGAGCAGTGCTATCCAAAGCCAGCTATATCGACGAAGTACCTGCATCAGTGCTGGTCGATACCGTACTGTTGTGTCGTCGCACCCACTCCCGTAAAAGCCCGCTCACCAAACGTACTGCCGTCAACCGCTGAAAACGGCTGAATTCTCGTGTAATCCTCGATGCTCTTGTTTTTGACCAAAGCGTGCGGCCCGATCTGGCAGCCTTCACCGATCTGCGTGTCGCCAAAAAGGCAGGTTCCTGGATAGAGCACCGTATCACGCCCGATCATTACATCAGAATCGATGTACGTCGAGCTTGGGTCTATCATCGTAACTCCGTTTCGCATATGGAAATCGTTGATTCGCTTGCGCATCAGCTGTTCCAAATCTGAGAGCTGCACACGATCATTGACGCCATTGCCTTCTTCGGGATCATCCGTTGCAAACGCCGCTACCAAATGACCCTGCTCTTGCAAAAGACCCAGGACGTCCGGCAAGTAAAACTCCCCTTGCGCATTTTCGTTTGAAACCATCGGCAGCATCGAAAACAGCTTTTGATTGTCGAAGCAAAAGATTCCGGTGCTAATCTCGTTCACCTTTTTTTGTCCCAAGGTCGCGTCTTTTTCCTCGATAATTTTTCGGACATCGCCGTTCTCGTCGCGAATGATCCTGCCATAGCCAGTAGGCTCGTCCACAATGGAGGTCAAAACCGTGGCTGCTGCCTGTTTGAGCTGGTGATACTCGAGCAAACTTCGCAGCGTCTGTTCTTGTACGAGTGGTGTATCACCATTCATGACAATCGTCACGCCATCCTGCGCCCCGAGAATTTCGTGGCTCATCCAAACAGCATGAGCGGTCCCAAGCTGTTCCGGTTGATACGCATACTGAACGCGGTTTTTCAGTTCCTCTTTGACCACTTCGGCTCCGTGACCGACAACGACGACCAAGTGGCGAAGTGACAATGCTTCTAATGTCTCTACGACATGCTTAATCATCGGCTTCCCGCATATTGGATGCATGACCTTGTAGAGTGAAGATTTCATTCTGGTTCCTTTTCCTGCTGCCAATACTACTGCATGTATGTTCATCCTATCGCCTCCGTCTTGGTCAGCTCCCCTTTTGCAAGCTGACCTTGTTGGATTTGCTTATCGAAGTATGGTTTCAATTCATAAGTCAGTGTGTCAATCATCATGGTCAAATCAATGTCTTTCCTCTGCACGCCCAGCTGATAGGCCTGAAGCATAATCTCCAGTAATTTCTCCTGATTCAACGTCCGCTTCGAGGTGTTCATTCATCGTTCCCCCTTTCTTCATTCCTGTCTTACTTCATAACGACTGACGTTTGTGTTTACTCAACTGTTACACTTTTGGCCAAATTTCGTGGACGATCTACGTCATTCCCGAGCGCAACAGAAGTGTAATAGGAAATGAGCTGGAGGGGGATAACGCCTAGAACAGGTGTAAGCAAGGCATCTGTCTGCGGAATCAGGCAAACATCATCAACCGAGCGATGCAGCTCTACATGTCCATCTAAGGTAATACCGAGAACTTTTGCTCCACGGGCTTTTACTTCTGTAATATTACTAATCATTTTCTCATGCAGCTCATCCTGTGTAGCCAAGGCAATCACTCTCGTTCCCTCTTCGATTAGCGCCAGCGTGCCGTGCTTTAGCTCCCCTGCCGCATACGCCTCCGAGTGAATATATGAGATTTCCTTCAGCTTGAGCGAGCCTTCCATAGATACGGCATGATCGAGTCCTCGTCCGATAAAAAACAGATGCTGCTCGTCCTTAATCGATTCAGCGAAATGACGTATCTGATCCGCATGCGCGAGAATATGCTCGACTTGATCCGGGAGTGCGGTCAGTTGGTGAAGCAGTGAAGCACGGGTGTGAGCGTCCAGTGTCCCCTTCGCTTGCGCCAAATAGATGCCGAGTAAGTAAAACGCAATCAGCTGCGAGGTGTATGCCTTCGTCGAAGCCACCGCGATTTCCGGACCTGCATTTGTCGTAATCACGTCATCGGCATCACGGGCAATCGAGCTGCCGACTACATTCGTAATAGCGAGTACGGCTGATCCGTTTCGTTTGGCTTCACGCATGGCTGCCAACGTATCTGCTGTCTCCCCTGATTGGCTGACGGCAATCGTAAGTGTATGAGGTTGAAAGAGTGGGCGACGGTAACGAAACTCCGACGCTACATCTACTTCTACCGGAATCTGTGCCAGTCGCTCGATCACATGCTTGCCGATCAAGCCTGCATGATAAGCGGTACCGCATGCGACAATGTAGATTTTCTCCACACGCTTGGCATTCACTTCTGATAACTGAAGATTAGGAAAAATAACTTTTTGCTGGGTAGCATCGATTCGACCTGTCATGGTATTACGCAGGGCGCGCGGCTGCTCGTAAATTTCCTTTTGCATATAGTGAGCAAAGCCGTCTTTTTCCGCTTGCTCCTTATCCCACTCAATCCGCACCAGCTCTCGCTCAATTGGCTCCGTCGTATCCAGACGCATGACGTGAACAGAATCTTTGGTCAGAATCGCCAGGTCTCCATCTTCGAGAACGTACACATCGCGCGTATGCTCCAGGATCGCCGGGATATCAGAACCAATGAAATTCTCGTTCTCCCCTACCCCGATAATCAACGGGCTCGCCATACGAACTGCAATCAGCTTGTCAGGCTCATGCTCCGTCATCACACCGAGAGCAAATGCTCCGCGAATTTTGCCAGCGACCTTCTGTACTGCCGCAACCAGGTTGTTGTCGTATTCCTGCGCCAAAAGGTGCACGATGACTTCCGTGTCCGTCTCCGAAGTAAACGTCACGCCCTTTTCAATCAATTCCTGCTTGAGATCCAGATAGTTTTCGATAATGCCGTTATGCACGATCGAGAACTTGCCGGATTGATCAAAATGAGGATGAGAGTTTTCGTCAGACGGTCTTCCGTGAGTCGCCCAGCGCGTATGACCAATGCCGATGGAGCCATGCAAGCCGGACTTTTGGGTTTGGCTCTCCAGTACATCAATTCTGCCTTTTGCCTTGCGAATGCCGATGGTTGCTCCGTCACAAATCGCAATGCCAGCTGAATCGTAGCCTCTGTATTCCAGCTTTCGCAGCCCATTGATTAGAATCGGCTGCGCTTCCCTGTTCCCGATATATCCCATAATTCCGCACATGTCTTCGGTTCCTCCCTTGTTGCGTAAAATGTTCGGACTTTGTATTATGCGAGCAAGCTGACAACTTCCTTCTCCTGCCTGATAGCGACGGAAGTTCCGATGCGATATACATTCGGATTCGTGATGCCCTCAAACGCATTGCGTGTATCGATAATGGCCACTCCCAAGTCCGCCAGCTCCTGATAGGCAAAGCATTGGTGATTCGTAATGAGCACCATGCAATCGTAAGTCTTGAATGCCTCATAGTCATTGGCAATGGAATGGACGATCTCGCCTTTTTTATTCACAAAGCTCTGCGCATACGGGTCGTAATAGTCGACAGTTGCTCCGCTATTCTTGAACAGCTCGTAAATCTCCAGCCCAGGTGATTCACGCAGGTCATCTACTTCCGGCTTGTAGGCCATGCCGAGAATCAAGATGCGCGAGCTGTTGATTGCTTTGGCGTAAATGTTGAGCACCTGTGCAGTCTTATTGCGCACATAGTCCGGCATGTTGTCGTTAATCGATTGGGCGATCTCAATAAATTGGCTGTGAAAACGAAAGCCCTTGGCCTTCCACGACAAATACATCGGATCGAGCGGTATGCAATGCCCACCGATTCCGGGTCCCGGGTAAAACGGCATGAACCCAAAAGGCTTGGTCGATGCGGCCTTGATTACTTCCCAAACATTGATGCCCATTCTGTCGCACATCATTGCCATCTCATTCATGAAGGCAATATTGACGCTACGGAAGGTGTTTTCCAACAGCTTGGACATCTCCGCCACCTTTGGCGAGGAGACTGGCACGACGGTTTTAACCAGGCTGCCATACAAGAGTGTGCCTAACTCCATGCAACGTTCTGTCGTCCCGCCGATCACCTTTGGCGTATTGTACGTACTGTATTTGCGATTGCCCGGATCGACCCTCTCCGGCGAGTAGCAGAGGAAAAAGTCGATGCCAGCACGATAGCCCAGCTTTTCAAATTCGCGCTGGATCAGCTCTTCCGTCGTTCCCGGATAGGTTGTGCTCTCCAGCGTAATGAGCATTCCTCTTTTCATGAATCTCTTGATTTGCTCGACAACGCTTGTAATGTAAGAGGTGTCTGGGTCCTGATTGGGACTGAGTGGAGTAGGAACGCAAATGCTGATCGCATCCAGCTCTTCGATTACGCTATAATCAGTCGTCGGAAAAAAGCGATTGGTCGCGAGGCATTCCTGCAAGGTTTCATTGGAAATATCCTGTACGTAAGACTCTCCTCTTTTTAGGCTCTCGATTTTCCCGCCATGCAGATCGATTCCGATTACGGTATAACCACTCTTGATCGTCTCTACCGCCAGCGGTAACCCTACATACCCAAGCCCAATGACACCCACTCTCGCTGTCTTTCGTTGAATCTTTTGTTGCAGTTCCTCGTATCTCGCCATCCTCGTTTCTCTCCCTTTCTCTTTCTAGAATTTATATCAGCCTTTTCACCCTGGCTTCCAGTTCTACCGGGGAGAATGGCTTGGTAATGTAGTCAGATGCTCCCATCGCAAATGATTTCTGCACATCTTCTTCCAGACGTTTGTCTGTGAGCACCATAATCTTGCTCATGGAAGCGCTGATATGCTTGATTTTTTCCATGAGCTGGTATCCGTTGAGGATAGGGAGATTCAGGTCAGTAATTACCAGATCAGGAGCGACCGCCTGATATTTTTCCATGCCATCCATCCCGTCATTGGCTACCGTAACGAGATACCCTTTGCGCTGAAAGTAAATACTCAAAAACTCGTTGACAGTCTCATCATGGTTAACCAGTAAAATACTTGCCGGCTCCTCTTTTTGAGCGGGATTCTGCTCGTAAATCTTGATCTCTCCATGAGCGCCTGGCTCTCTCATCTCTTGGATCATCCGCATCAGCATTTGACCGGACGAGCGGGAGCTTTCGGGAAAACTCGCAATCAAGAGGCTGCCCGCAAGCAGTTTGTGCTCTTGCAAATAGTCTTTTACACGCAAAGCATAGAAATGGGTGTTCGAGAGCTTCTGTCCCTCAAGCAGTATTCCGAAGAGCTGCTTGTTTTTGTCATACGCGTAGTGCAAAGCAATCTCGGAGCCGTCTCCTGAACGAGTTCCCAGGTCTTGCTTGATCAGCTCCATTGACTCTTTCGTGAGGGTTTTGCAAGCCGCCAGAATAACCCCACACGCCAATTGTTTCTCTTCCATCTTGCTCAGATGCTCGTAAAAAACAGGTACGAGATTACTCATGATCTAGCCTCCAAACTTGAAATGTTTTCGCTGCCCTTCGTCTGCCAGCTCGTCCGCGTCATCGTTCCCCACGAGTTGTTGTTGCGCAAATATTCAATATGACCGAGGAATCTCCAGATGACGCCGATTTGCCGATAGCCGAAGAACATCAGAATCGTATAGAAAAGCATTTTGACGATGTCTCGAAAACGCGGATACCGTCGAAACGCGATTTCCTCCAGCAATAAGGAGCCAATACCAAGCAGCATGCCATACAGCACATTGAGCAAGCCGTAGATTAAGAGGACGTAGCCGTTGGTCATATCCAGCATGGTATAACCGATGAGGGCCAATAGACCCGTGATGCGAAAGTACGGATTCAAGGTTTCAAACAAGATATTGAACGGTAGCGTGAGCATCCCGAACAGCTTGTACTTGGGGCGAAACGCCATGTGTCTGCCGTACTCAATCATGTTTTTCAGATTGCCGCGTCCCCATCTGCGCCGTTGACTGCCCAAAATTTTGAGTGTATCCGGCGCTTGTGTCCAGCAGACCGCATCGGGGCAAAATGCCACGCGGTACGGCAGCTTGTTTTCCAGCATGTACTTGTGTAGCTTGATGATGATGTTCATGTCTTCACCCGGATACCCCTCGCGATAGCCGCCTACCTTGATGATGTAATCCTTGCGAAAAACACCGAATGCACCTGAGACGATAATCAATCCGTTGATCGCACTCCAGCCGATTCGTCCCCCGAGAAACGCCTTGAGGTATTCGACGGATTGCATCATCGGCAAAAACTTGTCTGGCAAACGAATGTCCTTCACGACACCGTCCTCGATCTTGCAGCCGTTGGCAATACGGATATCTCCGCCGATGGCTACTGTTTCATCCGGGTTTTCCATATACACCTTCGCAATGCGAATCAGCGCGTCTTTTTCCAGCAAGGAATCTGCATCAATAGAAGCGATCAACGGATAGTGGGAGAGATTGATCCCCGCATTGAGCGAGTCAGCTTTTCCTCCGTTCTCTTTGTCGATCAAATACAGATTCGGAAAAGCCGGATTATGGTAGACTCCCCTGATCTTCGACGTATGAAGAAGCGGCTGTACCGGCATGTGCTCGGAGTAAACCATTGAAAACTCGTTAATCATTACCTGCAAGGTAGCATCCTTTGATCCATCGTTGACTACGAGTACCTCGTAGCGTGGATAGTTCAAGGATAAGAGCGACCTTACATTTTCAATAATCGTCAGTTCCTCATTGTAAGCCGGCACGAGAATCGAAATCGGCGGAACGTGCTCAGAGCCTGAAAGTGTCTGGAATCTCGAATAGATGGAGCTTTTTAAGATTCCCATGATGCTCTTGAACGAGAACAGCATGATGATGAAGTACAAAGAGTTGATCGCGATAACGTAATAGACCGCAAATACTCCGTAGTAAAGTAGAAAATCTCTCATGACAGCCTCCTTTCGCTCTATCTTTCCAATGCATGAACCGTGGAGATCGTTTTGCGATACGACTTGCGGTACAAATGCAGCTTTTCGTTGTATTGCACGAGCTTCTCTGTCGCTGTCGCACCCTGTAAAACCAGCTTCTCTTTTTCCAGCTCCTCCTGGATCACTTGATGAGCCATCTCGCTCTTATGACCGTTTCTCTCTTCCTGCAAAATTTCACACAGGGCCGCAAAGCCTTCGACCTCTAGCTGTGCCAGACTGCGTGCACTGTGATGACGAACCCACCAGTTCGCATCGCCCACCGCCTTTTTCAGCAAGGGAATGTACGAAAGCAATTTCAGTGAGCCAATTGCCTTCGCTGCCATTGCGCGAATTTCCCAATCTTTGTGATTCATAAAGTCAGTGACTGTCTGCTCATTCATATAGCGGATATCCCGACACATGAGCTTGACTGCCTTAATTCGGACTTCCTTGTCAGGTGATTGAATGAGCTGGTATAGGGCAGGCTCAATGCCGGGCTGGACATGAACGGTGTAGCCAATCAATCCGATTTGGACCAGTTCAGCATCGGATTCTTGTAAAAACTGTGCAAAAAGCGGTGCCGTATCCACCTGCGAATCACTGATGATGTCCACGATAAGCTGGTGGACATTTTTCTTCGCTCCGACAACGTGGGTCACCATTTCCTGCAAATCTTCTGTGTTTCGTGCACATTTGGCGACGGAGCGCGCAATGATAAAAACACTGGTGTCATTCGTATTTTTTTGCAGGAAGGTTAAGAGGGCAGGCACGGCGAGCTTGGAGCGCATGATCCCCAAATTGTAAGCGGCATCCACTCTCGTCCATTTCCACCTGCCATTTAGTCTTTGCATGTCCAGCTCTACGAGTCCCATATCCTCGCAGAGCCAGATCAGCTTGTCCCGATGTATGCCTGTGACCCGCTCCATCAGCTCAAACAGCTTTTTCTGAATGATTTGCTTTTCTTTTTGCGTTACTACGCCATAAGGCACTTGCAAGCGCTCCTCTTCTTCCCCGTGTGCTTGCAGGTAAACGAAATAGTCGCGATATTTTTCCAGACAACGCATGGTCTGTTTCTCCACCGAAATGTTGCGTAGCTTCAGTGCGAACAAGACAATCAAGCCTAGTACTGTCAATCCACATAGCGCGTACAGAAAAACAATTGCCGTCGCCAATGGTGTTTGCACGTTTGCCACTCTCCTATCCAATCAAGGCTGAGTCTCCAGCTTCACCGGAGCCTCAATCTCATGGAATCCTTTTTTTAGTATGGAATAGCTTTGTTTTTTGCGTTCGTGATAGCCGACCTGCTCCCAGCCTTGCCATGTATACATCGGGAGCTTCGTCACTGCATAATCGTTTTGCCCGACGATTTGTTTGGTCGCTGTATCCACCAGGAGCGGCAGGATGCGAATGCCTTTTGTCTTTTTCGTCGTGAAGCTTTTGCCATCATCTTCATAGCTCATAACGGACAAGGAGCTCGGGTCTGTAAATCCAAGCAGCATCCACGGTACTCTCAGCTCTACCACTTTGCCCTTCGCTTGCCACGCGGTTCGTGAGTCGTACTGCGGGTCTTGGGGATTTGTCGTTCCCCGGATCAGCTTGCCGACATCGACTTCCTCCATCGGATAGTACTTCTTGCTGTCTGGCGGCTCCATCTCCAGGCTAACGGCCAGCTTCCACGGCTTGAAAATCCCGGAATTGTCTTTTTTCTCCTCTTCCTTGACCGCAAGCATGCCGTAGCGTTTTCCGTATAAGCGCGCATGAAAGTCGTAATTGGCAGCGATCTGAATCTGGCTCTCGTCTGCTTTTCCCAACGCGATCAGCGTCTCTAGCCCCTCATCCAGCGTCAGGCCGGGAAGCTGAGCAGCATGCTTGTTCCCGCCAGGAATCGTATCAACGCCCACATAGAGCTGTTGTTTTGCAGGGTCAAACTCTTCCTTCAATTGAGCAAGGAAATAGACGTACCCTTCATCATGTGTCATCCAGATTTCGTCGATGCCTGGGACTTGCACATCGAGGCGGTGCTTCTCTTCCGGCACGAGCTGATCCCAATCTGTGCGATCCCCATCGATGGTCAGCACGCCTTCTTTGTTCGGGAACATGCCTAGGACTCCAAACAGAGACTCGTTGGTCAAGACGTTGATCCACAGGGAGCGCCGATCTTCCGGCAACTCAAAACGCATCGTGTTCCACGTTTTTTTGAACCACTCGTCCTGCCAGACGAATACGATTGCTCCTGCATACCCTTCCTGATGGATTTCCTGCAATAGCTCGACATCGATCTCTCCCTGCTGCTTTTCTGAATGACCACCCTGATTGCGCCCCAAATTGCCCAGATGGGCGACTCCCACCGATGCCGGGACCCCGAATTCCGTCACCATGATCGGCATGTTTTTGTGATATTGCTTCAGTTGTCGCAAATACGCTTTGTACGTATCGATTTGCCCTGCATCGTTCTTCAGCTGTTGCAGGGTAGTGTCGTAGCGGAAGAAATCCGGATAATACGGGTACACGTGATAGGAAGCGAAGTAGCCTGCCTCCCACTGCGTTGGCTCTATATGGGTAGGATCGACACTGACCAAATCCTCATGATGGATCGGCTCTCCCGGATGCGATAAGGGGTCTGTTGTCACCCAATTGGTGAAGGTCATCGGATGCTGCCAACCATACTTCCTCTCTTCCATTGCGACGGTATCCACCATTTCAGCAAGCCATGTCTCAAAAGCGGTTGCATTCGGTGTCGCGTGGAAGTACTTCCCTTGATAAGGAGCAACTTTTTGATGCAGGCGGTTGGTGTTTTGCACCATCACGGGGTCCCACTCGGTCCCTGTGTGCCAGCCGATCAAGTATTTGCCCGCATTGGCACGGTATGTACCACTTGCCTTTCCCGGTTTTTCTGGCAGAGTGATGTCTCCGTAGACAGCGCCGACTGCATCCCTGATTTCCTGTCGAAACTCCTCGCGAATCTCTGGTAGATAGGCGTCTTTCTTTTCAATCAACAGCTCTTCTGGACTCCAAATGCCCTGCATCAAATAGAGAGGGTCCCCTTCTTTTCGCCGATTGTAATCGACCAATGCTTCATAAAAGACAGGAGAATGGATGGTATACACACGAATGACGTTCGCTCCCATCTCGTCGATCATCGCGAACCAGCGCATGTAATCCTCTCTTGTGATGGGAAGCTCACCCGGATAATGACCCGGTAACGATGCCCCCAGATTGACGCCTTTCGCAAAAAAGGGCTGCCATTTCTGATTCTGATAGACCTCGAACAGCTCGCCATTCGCGCGAAATTTTAATTGAGCACCTGTAGTCGTCTCCATGCTTTCGACACGATCTGCTGCCCAAAACCACCAGAAGGCACTTGCCCCCACCACGATCAGCATGGTCAGGCTCATCCAGCGCCATCTTTTCTTTTTTGTTGGCTCCATTTCTCGTCAACCTCCGATATGTTGCCACGTCACAGTCATTGTAAACATAGGAAGCAAATCGTTCCCATAGACAAAATTCACTATTGTGTCTTTTTCAGATTTGTCATGAAATTGTAATGTTGGGACGGATTCGCCTCCATCGTCCTACGTTTTTTGTAGGGAAGTCCTGCAACCCGCCCTGTCTTCTGGCCCACATTTTTTGGCGACTGGGTACATTTACTCGTTCCTTTTTTTTCCTTTTCGCTAGTGAAAATGGTAGGTTGCTACTATTTGGAAGTCGGTAGATTTTGTCGACATAAGGGATTATTTACAAAAAGAATATAAAGTGTTTCTCGGCTTGACTCTTAAAAAGGTTTGTTTATTATAGATATAAAGGATCTATAAAGGTGGTTTGCAAACATGAATAAACCTATCGATGTAGGGATTATTGGCGGCGGACCAGCAGGTATGAGTGCCGCTCTCGCACTTGGCAGGGCAAGAAAAAGTGTGGTCGTTATCGATGAAGGCCGTCCACGCAATCGCGTTACACGGGAGTCGCATGGCTTTCTTACGAGAGACGGCATCACTCCGAGCGATTTTCGCCACATTGCAAGGGAGCAAATCAGCGCCTACCCCTCTGTCCATTTCGTGGAGGATACAGCTGTAACGATCACAGGACACGATGGTAGCTTTCTCATTACGACTGCACAGGGAACGACTTATCAAAGCAAAAAGCTGCTGTTCGCAGTGGGAATGAAGGATCTCCCTTTGCCTGTTAACGGATTAGCAGAAGTGTATGGAAAAAGTGCTTTTGTCTGCCCATATTGCGATGGATGGGAATTACGCGACCAGCCACTCGTCTTGATCGCCAACGGAGAAAAGGCATTGCATTTGGCAAAAATGCTGTCTGGTTGGACTAATCAATACACCATTTGCACCAATGGACCAGATGAATTCACAGAAGAACAAAGGTTGGAGCTGTTGCAGCATCGCGTTCCTGTCTTTGACTCCCCGATTGAATGCATTGACTCTGTCGATGGGATGGTGCAGCGTGTTGAGCTTACAGATGGCAATAGCATTTCGTGCACGGGGATCTTTTTTGCTCCCAAGCTCGTAGCTGGATCTGACTTGCCGAAAGCATTAGGTTGCCAGGTAACGGAAGCAGGAACGGTCATCGTCGACAGCTTTGGGAAAACGAGCGTACCGGGTGTCTACAGTGCAGGTGATGCAGCAACTACACAGTACCAGGTGATTACTGCCGCAGCTCTAGGCTCTGCGGCTGGAATGAGTATCAACAACGAACTGCTTTTAGAGGAATGGAATCGTCAACGTTAACTCCATCTCGACATGTTCCTTTCATAAAAAAAGACAATCCCTCCGTCTGCATTGACGGGTGGGATTGTCCCTCTTCTTTATTATAGAAGCAATGGCTGCTTTTTGATTACAACGTCTTCTGTCCTGGCTTCCAGTTCGCCGGGCACAGACCGCCAGCTTGCAGGGCTTGCAAAATTCGAGTCGTCTCTGCAACGCTGCGGCCTACGTTCATGTCAGTTACCACTTGGTAGCGCAGAATGCCGTCTGGATCGATGATGAACAAGCCACGGTGAGCGGCACCAGTCTCTTCGTCCAAGACACCATAAGCTCGTGCCGTCTCTTTTTTGAAATCGCTCGCAAGCGGGAAGTTTACTTCACCGATGCCGTTTTCATCTCGTGGTGTTTTGATCCATGCCCGGTGCGTATGTACGCTATCCGTGGATACGCCCAGCACTTCGCAATCCAAATCTTCGAACTCTTCCATGTTGTCACTAAACGAAGTTACCTCTGTCGGGCAAACGAATGTGAAGTCAAACGGCCAGAAGAACAAAATCAGCCATTTTCCTTTGTAATCAGCCAGCGACACACGTTCTTCCAGTGTCTCGAGGTTTTTGGTCGTGAGCATGTGAAAGTCAGGTGCTGGTTTTCCTACTTGAAGTTGAATCGTTTGCTGTGTTGTCATGATAAATCTCTCCTTTTATATGGTTTCTGATGAAAATTACTTCGCAGCCTCTTCCAATGCTGTCAGTACTTTTTTGATACGTGTTGGGTTGAAGCCCAAAATTTGCTTCTCGCCAATGAGTGTCAAGGGAACAGACATCATTCCTAAACGGCTCAGCTCATGGAAGTACTCTTCTTTTTCATCGATGTTTCGCTCTTCGAAAGAAATGTTTTGTTCTGTCAAATACGTCTTCAACTGCTTGCAGAAGTTGCAATTCGTGCTAGAGTATACGATTGCTTGTGCCATGATTGTTTCTCTCCGTTTCTTCTATTTATATTGAGGGACAACTTTGGAACGCTTGTTGATGTATTTGTCTACAGCCATAGCTGCGATAGCACCGTCTGCCGCAGCGACTACGGCTTGCTTCACAGGGGTTTTGCGCACTTCACCCGCTCCAAATACGCCTGGAACAGAAGACTGCATGAACTCATCTAGCATCATAAATCCTTCCTCATCGAGGGGAACTTGTCCATCCAAGAAATCGGTACCCGGCTTGCTGCCAGACAGGAAGACGAATACTCCATCTACGGGCAGCATTTCTTCTGTTCCTTCTGCTGTGCGAATGCGCAACCCTTCGACCGACTTCTCTCCCACAATTTCCAACGGGCGTGTACGGAAATGTATTTCCGTGTTCGGCAGCTCTGGTAGTTCTTCTACCCCTTGAAGATCAGCACGCGGCACCAAGAAAGTGATTTTTTCCGTAAATTTGGTCAGTGCATGCGCTTCTTCCAATGCTTCCTCCGTATCACCGATGACCGCAACATGCTTGCCTTCATAAAAAGCTCCGTCGCATGTCGCACAAGTGCTCACGCCTCGCCCGAGCAATTGCTCTTCTCCTGGAAGCATACGATTACGTCCTTTGGAACCAGTCGCTACGATCACGGCCTTCGCTTCAAAAGTACCATGCGCCGTGAAGATGCTTTTTTCCTCATCCTCTACATCTACCGCAGAAATCGTAGTCTGGATGAATTCTGCACCGAAGCCCTCCGCTTGTCTGCGCATTTTATCCAACAGTTCTTTTCCAGTCATCTCGCCTTCCACCCCTGGGTAGTTGGCGATTTTATGTGTCAGGGCAAGTGCCCCTGTTCCGGGTGCCTTATCGATGACGAGCGTCTTTAGATTTCCACGAGCTGTATAAATGGCAGCGGAAGCACCAGCTGGTCCTCCGCCGATGATGATGACATCATACATGAACGGCTCCCCCTTTCTTTATTATCAAATTATAATTATTATCAACTAGGAACAATTATCATTGTACTTGATATAATTTTAAAGTCAATATCTTTTTATAATTATTTTAAATAAGTTTTTATTATAAAGAAGCACATTAAAAAAAGTCCGCCCCTCTTAGGAGGAGCGGACTTGACTGATCAGTGCCGTTTAGGCAATCTAATTATTAATTTGTCTTTTGCTTTTTTTTGATCTCTTCTGTTGTGCCATCACTGTTCTTGGGTGTGCTATCACTGTTCACAGTTGCGCTACCACTTCTGGTTTTTTTACGGTACATAACGTATTTTCTTTTTTTCTTTTCCCCAATCACATTTTTTAGTATTAGATGAACAGCATTCAACTGGCCTATTTTAGTTGTTGTATCAGCTATTTTATTATTTACTTTTTTATCCTTCGTCTCTGCCTTTTGAAATCTATCTACCTCAATATTTAATCTCTTGATTTTTTTATCAACTTTACTCAGGTACCCCTCATAAACGGTAATAATCTTTTCCATATCGTAGATGTTATCGTCTGATATTTCTTTGTGATCATCGAGGGCAGCATTGATATCCTTAATCAAAGTATCAACTTCCACTAAGTAACGTGTCCACTCGGCTTCGATCAAAGCTTCAGACGACTTACGAATTTGCTCTATCTCCTCTATGGAGATCGTTTTTCTTCCTCTAGTTACTGAGTTGAGCAGTTCCTTAAACCTTTTCTTATTTTTAGGGAATATCGACATCTGTCGTTTCAATTCTTTATCGTAATTGGAATCGAGCGGATGCTTCAAAACCTGAGCTCCTCCACCTGTCTTGGCGCCAAGAAAGATACTATTATCCCCATTGTAAAACAACTCTTTCAGTGTAGTAATCTTCGTCGGTCCTTTTTCTGGAGGCTCTTTCTCCGAAAGTTTGCTTGTATTCTGTATCAGTGTCTTCAAGCTCATTTTTATTAACGTTTCCGCTGAGTAAGGACTCTTCGAAGTTTTTTTGGTATGCTCATCCACTTTTTCGGCATCAAAACTTCGAGCAAGCTCTGAGATACCGGTAATACTCACAAATTTTTGCAGGGACTCAGTCATGTATGTTCGGCGCCATTTCATATAGGGAACCTCATGATTCAAGCAATAAAGCAAAATAACAGAGAGCTCGGCATCTGATAATCTATCATTTTTAAATACCTGATCTTCTTCTTGTTTCGTATCTTCCTTTATCTCTTTCTCTATTGTTTCTCCAGCTGCTTCTCTTTCGTGTATGGTTATTTTTCCTCCTGTCGCTAATTTGTAGATCATGATTGCAACTGGATCTTTAGCCCCTTCTTGCTTCATGCCCTCAATCAAATTATCATAATCAGCTGGCGGCTCCTTCATATTTTCGTCCCGCTTTGTCTTTTGCGAATGGAGCTGGTTTCCCCCAGCGGCTATGAAGTTGCCCCTCCCATTTTGTATGCTTAAATATTGATGTCCAATTTGAAATTTATTTGACTCTATATAATTTTGGTTCTCCAGTTGGCAAATACTTTACGTTTATATGGATCATCTATATGATAAACTCCCTCTTCATTTGGAACTGGGCGCGGACTTTTGTCCAGTATTTGCTTATTCTTATTGCCTACTTTCAGAATGATTTCCATCATTTCTCTCTCTGTTAAAGTTGTTTCTTCATCTCTTTCTTCGATTTCATCCCCTGAAAAATAAATCATAAGCTGTATGACAGTTCGATTTCCTAAAGTCTTTTGCAATTGTAGTGCCTTTTTCGGTGTTAGTGCAGTGCCACCGATTAATTGAGTACGTTCATTTAAGTCGGTATCCTTGTTTGAGGGAAGTTTTCCGTTAGCTGGATTGCTTTGCGGCTTGGTAGTAAGCCCTGAGTTCGCCGTATAACTTCCTGCAATTCAAAGTTACCTAGTCGTTCCTAAAACCCCACTACCCTGAATTATTTTACGATTCCGAATTCACCCGATTTCGTTGACGAAACAAGTAATTCAGGATAAAGTACCACTAACACTTGAACGCACAAAAGCAAAAAAGCAAGAAAGCACAAAAGTACGAAAGTAAAAATGTACCTTCTCACTGCTTCAGCCTGATTTAACAAGGAGTTGCCATTATGAACAAGCCATTATCTTTTTCTCAAAGCATTTGGGTGCTTGTCACCGTATTCGGAATCTTGTTTCCCGCCCTTTTCTGGGGTAAAGTTGAGCCGCATATGCCGCTCTTCCTCGCAACCATTGGAGCTGCCACTCTTCTCTTCCTGTTCGGCGTTCCGTGGAAGCAAATGGAGGAGGGCTTGATCAAAGGAATTCAAACCGCGATCGCCCCCATGCTGATTCTTTCCTTAATCGGAATTTTGATCGGGGTATGGATGATGAGTGGAACCGTTCCGATGATTCTGCACCTCGGCATTTCGATCATCTCACCGGAGTACTTCACACTCTCCGCCCTGTTTCTGACAGTAATCGTTTCTTCCGTTACAGGAAGCTCTTTTACCACGATTAGTACGGTAGGGGTCGCGATGATGGGGGTCTCGACTGCACTCGGACTTGATCCATTGATTACAGCCGGAGCCATTATTTGTGGAGCATGCTTCGGGGATAAAATGTCGCCGCTCTCTGACACGACCAACTTTGCAGCAGCCATTGCAGGCGTTTCCTTATCGGAGCACGTCAAGTTCATGTCACGCACTGCGATTCCTGCCCTTGTCATTACCGCTATTTTCTTCGGATTTCAAGGACAAAGTGCCAGTGTTAACCTAGACGCCATTCAAGAAATCCAGCTTGCTTTGGAACAAAACTTCTCACTTGGCCTTTTATCGTTGCTGCCAGCATTCGTCGTCCTGTTATGTTCAGCGCTGCGAAAACCGATTTTGCCTACATTGGTATTCGGGATTTTGAGCGGGATTGTCACAGCTGCTCTTTCGGAAGGCGTTACCTCTCCCGTCGAATGGATGACTGTCATGCAAAAAGGCTTCGTCAGCAATATCGCCAATGAAGCCGTTGCATCAATTGTGGACCGCGGTGGACTGTTGTCAATGACCTGGTCCCTCGCCTTGATTTTGATTGCCTTGTCTTTAGGGGGCATCCTGCAATACAGCGGTGTGTTTCATTCACTCTTTTCCGGATTCATCAATCGAATCAAACGAGACGCTGAGATGGTCGGACTTGCCGGATCTTCTTCTATTCTCGTGAATCTGCTGACAGGAGAACAATATTTGTCCATCCTACTCCCTGGACAGATGTTCCGTGAAGCATTCGCAGCTCGCGGAATGGCGGGCAGACGACTGTCTCGTACTCTAGAAGACTGCGGGACACTCGTCAACCCACTCATTCCATGGGGGGTAAGTGGTGCATTCTTTACCGCTACCTTGCATGTATCCACACTGGAATACTTGCCTTATGTTATTTACCTGTGGATCTCGCCAATTTTGACGTTTCTATTCGCCATGCGTCGGCAGAAAGCTTAGCCGGCTGCATACACGGTCGTACAGTTTTTTCCTTTGCGCTTGGAGCGGTACAGTGCCTCATCTGCTGCCCGCTTCAAGCCATCTGCCGTGTTTGCGTCTTGAGGGTAGCGCGCAATGCCGACACTGACCGCAATCAAGATGCAGCAATCGTCCTGTGTTAAGGGGCGCAGGCGCAAATACTCCCGAATGGCATGCGCTTTTTCCTCCGCTATCTCTAGGGACGATCCTGGGCAGAGCAGCATGAACTCGTCTCCCGCATAACGATAGGCAGTATCCTCTGGTCCCGCCACTTCTTTCATCGCTTCGGCAATTTGCTTAATCAGTGCGTCCCCTGCATGATGACCGTAATGGTCGTTCACCGCTTTTAAGCTGTCTGAATCCAGCATGATCAAAGAGACAGACGCATCCTCTTCACTCAGCAACTTTTCCAAATCACGATGGAAAGCACGATAGTTCGCAATCCCTGTCAGCTCATCCTGAAACGACATCTGGTACATTCGCTCATACAAACGCGCCGTTTCGATAGCACTTGCTACCTGAAAACCAATGATTTTCAGTAGTTCCTCGTGCTCTTTTTTATAGGCGAATTCGCGATAAGACTGGGCAGAAACAACGCCCTTAATCTGATTCCCCAGCATGAGTGGAACGAAAATGCATGTATTCGTATCAATTTCCGGACTTCCCCAACGGATCATTTCTGGCTGGCTTGGCTCGTCTTTCATCGTCTTGATGTGGATTGTTTCCCGTGTATCAATCACTTTGGACACCATTGCTTGCCCGTAGGGAATCGTGAGCGGACCGTAATTGACCCCATCATCGATGCTGATCGGAATTTTGATCTCACTGTCGCCTTCATCATAAAAGGCAATAAAGAAAGCATCTGCTCGCATCACACGCGAGACCAGCTCGAATGCTTTCCACAAAATTTTGCTTTCCTCAAACGTTTTCGCAAAAATGTGGCTAAGGTCGTGTAAAATCTTCATGTGCTCGGAGATCCACATCATTTCGGTTACCTTATTTCGCAGCTCCACAATCTGCTTCAGCAGCTCCGCATGCAAGACACTGTCCTGTTCCGACAGCATACTGTCTACCTCACGCGATAAAGCTTCAACCTCGCCAAGCTCGACTTCTTCTATGTTGCTGAGCCATTGGCTATAACGCTCCAACAACTGTCTTGCATACGCTTCTCTAACGTCGTGCTTCTCATGCATATTCAACCCTCCGGCTATTGGGTAGCTTTACGCTTTTTTTTCATGATATCGCTCAATAGCTGCACGGATGGCTTGCAAGACAGCTCCCTGACCAGGTGCTAAAAAACGTTCTTGGATCGCCTTTGTGATCTCCTGCATTCCATCTGCAACCGTCTTGCCTACAAGCAAGCTCACTAAAAACTCGCTCGTCTTGTCCATGACAAAGGTAAAGCTGGCATCGCAAATCACTTCGGCGTCTACATCAATGATGAGTACACAGCCTACCATGGTAGAAACCTCGTACAAGGTAGTTCCCTTGGGGATTTGGGCGAAGCCTGCTGTCAGTACCGTATTTTTGTTCATCCAGTCGTCCTCCTAGCTGCTGATCGGCAAGCATACCTCGACTGCCGTTCCGTTACCTGGAGTGCTTATCAACCGCAGAGTCCCCCGATGGTTCTCGATGATTTTGCGGCTCACCATCAATCCCAGGCCCGTCCCCGTTTCCTTCGTCGTGAAAAAAGCCTCTCCCAATCTCGCCAGCTGATGGGCCGGGATACCCACTCCATTGTCTTCAAACCGAATGACGACTCGGTCATCTTCACATCGCAGTCGAATCACAATTTCTCCTTTCCCTGCGGTCGCTTCGATCCCATTTTTCAAAAAGTTAATGAAGGCTTGCTTCAACTGATTCTCATCGCAGTGGATCAAGGGGACTTCCGATTCGAAAACGACCTGAATCATGACCTTTTTCAAAATCGCCTCCGTCTCCAAGAGCGTCACCACATGCGTGATCAGGTTGGTCAGATCGCGGGCTTCAAACACCGCGGTATGCGGCTTCGCCAAGACCAACAGCTCTGAGACAATCATCTCGATCCGCGCCAATTCCGAGCTCATGATCGAAAAATACTCTGGCTTTCTCATGCCATCCTTTTGCATTAATTGCACAAAGCCTTTTAACGAGGTAAGCGGATTGCGTATTTCATGTGCGATCCCTGCCGCCAATTGCCCAACTAGCGCGAGTTTTTCCGAGTTTTGCAAAAATTCTTGCGCCCGTTTGCGTTCCGTAATATCTCGGATTAATATGTACATAGAGGGCTTGTCCTGCATCGGCACGGATGTTCCACAGACTTCTACCTCCGTCCGACTGCCATCCAAGCGGATCAGTTCAACCTCAATCGGCGCAGCCGTTTCCCCCTGCTCCAAAATGCGGAGGAGTCCCTTGATCTTCGGTACATCACGGGGATGGAAAAACGACTGAAAAGGATACCATAACAGTTCGTCCAAGCCGGAAGCCCCAACTAGTTGCATCCCTGCCTGGTTGACGTATTGAAGCTCCCCAGCATGGTAGATGAACGCACCTTCACCGGAAATATCCAATACTCTGCACCTTTTGGAACCATATCCGTCCCCAAACGCGGCCGGCAGCCTCTGCACCATCGCATAATACCCAATAGACGTGCCTTCCTCCCAAAAAGTTCCATATGTAATGTGCACAGGAATATTTGTCCCATCTTTATGACGAAAAGCGGTGTAAAAAGGTCTCGGATCGCCATTCATCGCAAATTGCGTTTGAAGGCGTACCATTTCCTGTTCTTCCGAAACAGCCAGCTTCCAAAATGAGGACCCTTCCCATTCTTCTACGGAGTAGCCATTCAACACTTGACAGGCAGGATTGCCTTTAAAAACTCTACCAAATTGATCGAGCAGAAAAGTGGCCTGAATCATTTGATCAAAGAAGGAACGATAGAGATGACCACTTCTCCATCCACTGTCCAATAAGTTTTTCATCGTGCCCCTCCCTCCTGGGACGAGAAAACGGCTACTCCAAATTACGGAAATAGCCTGCAACGTTCTCAAATCCTATTCTCACCCAATTTTACCCTATTCGTTCTGTTGTTTCCATCCCCCGGAAAATTTAAATGTGCGATTTTTCCAGTACCGCTGCGCTCACACGCAGTTGCTCTGCCATTTTATCGTCAACAGCCAAGCCCAGCCTCGTAATTGCCGCGACCAGTGCACCGACAACAGGTGAAACCGTGGGAATCACTGTTTGAAACGAAGCTCTCGCAACCAGTTGTTCCCGAAGTTTTGTACCGGCAGTTAACAATCCCCCCGCCAAAACGACCGGTACAGGCTCCTGGACCTTTTGTAAGCAAGCATCGGCCAACTCTAGCAAATCCTCCACTGCTTGCATGATCAAAGCATTCGCCACCGCATCGCCTAGTGTTGCGGCTTGTTCCACGAGCTGACTCGTTTTTGCCAGCTCCATTCGCGGATTGCTTCCCCCGTAGATCAGGTTGATCAGCTCATCAGGACGTTCTACGCCATAGTGGTCCATAAACATACGCGTCAGTACTGTCGATTCACTGCGCCCATCGTATTCGCGCAATACAGCGATTGCCGCTTTTTTGCCCAAATCAAATCCGCTGCCCTCATCTCCTACCAAATACCCCCATCCGCCTACGCGGTGCCGCGCTCCGTCTTTTGAAAAGGCACAGGCAATCGAACCTGTACCGGCAAGGAGAACGACGCCTGGCTGCCCCCATGTTCCCGCATAAAGAGCTGCGAGTACATCGTTATCAATCAGCAGCCGTTCTCCCCACTCATCGGCAAAGGCATGTTGAATTCTTTCCTTAATTTGCGGACGATCTGCACCGCCAAGCCCGATAAACAGCCCGGCTACTTCCTCTTCTCTGGCACCTGCCTTTATTCTCACAGCATCAATGAGTTGGCGCAGAGTAGCTTCCACATCCCCCCAGCTCCTGGAGAGCGGGTTTGATGATTCCCCCACCACAATTGCCCGTACCTGTCCCGTCTCATTGCAGATCGCTGCCCTGGTTTTGCTTCCGCCTCCATCGATCCCGATAAACCACTTTTCCGCATTACTTGACTGCACCTGCCGTCAACCCCTCCATAAACTGCCGCGATGCCATCAAAAATACGACGATCATCGGTAAGGCAGACAACGTGAGCCCAGCAAACAACAGGCTCCAATCCGTTTCATATTCTCCAAACAGCACCATCATGCCTACCGGAATCGTCTTGAGCGTTTCCTCTTGAATGAAAATCAACGGGAAGAAAAAGTCGTTCCACGCATGGATGAAATTAATAATGATTACCGTAGCCAAGGCCGGACGAATCAGCGGCAAGAGTACGCGCCAAAACACCTGAAAATGGCTGCACCCATCAATCCGCGCCGCTTCCTCCAGCTCAATCGGCAACGTCCGAAAGAAGCCCGTCAAAATAAAAACAGAGATCGGGATACCACTCGCCGTATAAATCAGAATCAGCGACCACAATGAATTCATGAGCCCGAGATTCTTCATCAGCAAAAACAAAGGAACGATCCCCAGCTTGATCGGAATCATCAGGCCAATAATGAAAAAGAAGTATAGCCCCCCTGTCCATTTAAAAGAAAATCGCGACAAGTAAAAAGCCGCCATCGCTGAAAAAACCGTAATCAACATGACAGACATGCCACTGACGAATACACTGTTCCATAAAAAATCAGCAAAAGGCACGGCTTCCCACAGCTTTTTATACGTATCCAGGCTAAACGTCTTCGGAAGCGAGAGCGGACTCGCAAATATCTCCATATTTGTTTTCAAGGAAGAAGAAATCATCAGTACGATCGGATATAGTGCGATTAACGCAAATAAATACGCAAGCACATAAGATACAGCTCTCCCACCCACAGTCATCTTCACATCGCATCCTCCTTTCCACTCAGGAATACGCAACTAGTGTTGGACTTCTCGTTTCCTCATCAAATAGAGTGACAGCGCCGACACAGATCCCACGATAAAAAACAACACGACAGCCAACGCCGAACCGAGTCCAAGTGTGACATCCCCAGCTCCGCTGCTAAATGCCATGCGATAAAAGTAAACCGCCAGCGTATCCGTCGAATAAAACGGCTCACCCATCGATCCTTGCATGGCGTAGACGAGCTCGAATGCTTCAAACGCCTGAATAAACGTAAATATCGTCATAATCGTGATCGCTGGCATGCACAGCGGCAAAATCATTTTCCACAGCATCCGCCAGCCTGTTGCCCCATCCAACCTTGCCGCCTCGATCAAATCCTCCGGGATCGACTGAAGTCCCGCCAAAAAGATCAGCATGGCAAAGCCTATACCAAACCAGCAGTTAATCAAAATAATCGCGAGAAGCGCTGTATCCGGGTCACCGAGCCATGGTCTGGCCCACTCTTCTAGACCAATTTTTCCCAAAAACGTATTGAGTGCACCGTAATTCGGATGTAAGATTAACTTCCATAAAAACCCAATGACAATAACAGACAACAGCCTTGGCATGAAATAAGCGATCTTGAGGAACCCGGAACCTCGTATTTTGCGATAGATGAGAAAAGCCAGTCCGAAAGCTATCCCATTTTGCACAATCATTTCGACCACAAAGTAGAAGACGTTATGCCGAAAAGCATTCCAGAACATTTCGTTGAAAGGCTCTACTGTAAACAGCGTAATGAAATTTTGCAGTCCGACAAAAACCCCGCGCTTGATGCCATTCCAGTCGTACAAGCTGTATAAGAATGCCGAAAAGATCGGGTACACGACAAACAACGTATAAATAACAAGCGCGGGCAGCGGAAACAAGTGAATCAGCCACCGCACTTGCCCCTTTGTTCGAATGCTTTTCCTATTTACCGTCTCGATGATACCCCACCCCTTTTTACGAAAATCATCGCGGTCTATTCAGAAGCCGGGAGTGAACCCAACTCAGGTCCACTCCCCTTTCCGTCTGCTACTTTCTACTTTTTAAAGGGAGGAAACCAGGTAGCCGCCGACTTTTGTACTTCTTCTACGACCTGTTCAGGGATGAGCTTGCCTAAATACATGCCTTGAAGGGCGTTTTCCAATGTTTGCTTCGTGGTCGGTTTTCCTTCCGCGAAGTTGACGACCATTAAATAAGGTGTGGCGCTTGTTTGGGACAGCTCTGCCATCTTGTTTACCAACGGATCGTCAGTCGATACACCTGGCACCGCGCTGATTCGTTTGAACTGATTTGCGAATAGCTCCCCGAACTTTTTCGTCGCCATGAATTCCATGAATTTTAATGCCTCTGCTTTATGTTTGGACTTGGCATTGACGGCATAGGAACCATCGACCCAGGTTGTCAGGACTTGTTTTCCGTCATCGGTTGGCATCGGGAAGAAATCAAGTGGCAAATCGGGGTTGAGCTTTTTGATTCCTTCCAGTTCAAAGCTGCCATTGATGAACATCGCTGCTTTTTCCGTGGCGAACAACGTCCGCATATCATTCAATTCGAGACCCACATAATTTTCCGGGAAATAAGGGATAAGTGCTTGCATACGCTGCACGGATTGGAGGAACTCGGCGCTTTTCAGGTCACTTTCTCCTTTCAGCAGCTTGTCGAGATAGTCCGTTCCGTTGTAGCTAGCTGGAGCAATCACACCGTGACTGAGAGAGAGGAGCCAGCCTTCCTTTGCTCCGAAAGAGATCGGGACGATTCCTTTCTCTTTCAATGTTTTGGCTGTCGCGATCAGCTCATCCCAGCTTTTCGGTGCCTGGAGCCCGTTTTGCTCGAAGATTTTCTTGTTGTAATAAAATTGGGTGGAGTTCAGGGATAGTGGGACACCGTAGACTTTCCCATCTTTACCTGTGGCCGCTGCGAGGACGTCTTTTGGTATGGTAGATATTCCTGGTACATTGTCGAGAGGCTCCAGATGTCCAGCTTCAGCTAGGGTAATCCCTGGAGCGTAAGGACGCAGTTGCAAAATATCTGGACCACTGTCGCTTTGGAGCGCCGTGTTCAGGATGGTATTGTACTCCGTTGCTTTGAATGGTTTGAAGTCGATCTTGATATTCGGATTGTCTGCCTCAAAAGCTTTGATGATGGCTTTGTAGCCCTCCGTGTCTTCTACACGCCAGCTATGCATCGAGAGTGTTACCTGCTGTCCTCCACTCTGCCCGCCGCCAGACTCTGTTTCGGTTCCTCCACTGCTACATCCTGTCACCACCATAACTGCAGCCAACACCATTGAAGCTACATAGCGCAAACGAAATTGCTTCATGCGAAACCCTCCCCTTTTTCTTCTCTTAGGTCTGAAAAAGCTGGGCCGTAACAGCATCGTGCAAAATCGGACGTAATTGCCGAAGCTGATGATTGCGGCCTAGATGAACGGCGTTAGTGAGAAAAATGACAGCAAACTGTTGCTCCGGGTCGATCCACATACTGGTTCCAGTAAAGCCCGTATGCCCGAAGCTCTTACGATGCAAGCCGCTTCCACAGCTCAAGGTGGTGTGTGCTTGATTGAGCTCCCAGCCATACCCTCTACTCCCCCCTGCTTGCTCCGTATGATTGCGAATCGCCAGTTCGTACCATTCGCTCGCAAGTATTCGAGGATCTTGGTACAACCAGCTCATCGCGTATAGGCACAGATCGTCAGCCGTTGAAAATAGTCCAGCATGTCCGGCAACCCCTCCCATCGCAAATGCTTTCTCATCATGAACCTCGCCTGTAATGTAGGCGCTGGTGAGTCTGCAATGCTCAGTAGATGCAATATTCCGATAAATTTGTCGATTTGGACAGTAGACGGAATGTACCATGCCCAATGGGGTGAAGATGCGTCGGGTAACAAACTGGTCCAAGCGCTCTCCGGTTACTTGCTCGATAACGAGGCCCAACCAGATCATGCCCAAATCACTGTAAACTACTTGGGTCCCTGGCTCGTGAATCAATTCTTGCGCATACAACAACTCTGGCAAATCGATCGCGCTATCGCGTCTTCTCTCTGCCAAATCTGCTGGCATTCCTGAGGTATGCGCAAGCAGTTGCGCGAGTGTGATCCGCTTTTTATCAGCGGGACAATCGGGAAAAAATCGGCCAATCTGATCATCTAGTGCTACAACTCCCTCCTGTATGAGCAAGAGGATAGCAGGCAGCGTCGCTGTCACTTTGGTGAGCGACGCCAGGTCAAACATGGTATCCGGCGTCACTCGCTGGTCTTTGGTGATACTCGTCGTTCCGACATCATACGCATACCAGATACGATGATCACGTACGATTCGCAAGGCAGCTCCCGGCAGCAAACCGTTGTCCACCCATCCTTGCAATAGCAGCTCCAGATCGTCCATGTCTTCCCTCCCTTCTCCTACGTCGATGAGCGTTTCGTCCGACTGACAGCAAGCCTTGATTTTTCCAACAGGGGAATGACTTGCTCTTGCATCCTGCTGATCATGGTAATAAACAAAATATCGATGACGTTCAATTGGGCAATGCGTGAAGCCATGGCTCCGCTGCGAATGCTTTTTTCTACCGAGCTGGTGAACAGACGGATGTTGGCTAGTTCGGCTACTGGCGAGGGTCCGAATTTGGTCAGGGTAATGATGGTCGCTCCCTGCTGCTTGGCCTCCGTCAACGATTGAATAATGTCTTCGGTCTGTCCTGAATAAGATATGCCGATAACCACGTCTTTTTCCGTTAAAGTGACTGCCGACGTCAATTGTGCGTGAAAATCCGAATAAGCCTCACACCACAAGTTAATCCGTGAAAATTTTTGCCGGATATCGTCAGCGATGACTGCCGATGCACCGACGCCGTAGACATCGATCTTCCTGGCTACTGACAGCACGTCGACTGCTTTCTTTACTTCTTCGTTGGACAAGACGGCGAGCGTATCCTGGATGGATTGAATGTTGTTCCAGCTGACCGCTTGCATAATCGATTCAACTGAACCCTCCATCATAATCTCCTGATAACTGCCCATCGCCGTTTGCTTCGTCAAATCTCCTGCGACGCGCAGCTTTAGCTCCTGATATCCCTTCATATTTAGAGAGCGAGCCAAACGGATAATCGTCGCCTCGGAAACCCCACTCAATTCCGCCAATTTTTGGACAGAAAGCTTCACGACATCTTCCGGGTGAGCCAGGATATAATCAGCGACTTTTCGCTCCGAAGGCTTCAATTGATCCAAGATTGCTTGTAGGCTGACAAGCCCTCCATTTAACATATGTGACATCGCTTTCTTCCCCCAAATCTTATCTACATTTTATGTAGCATTATTTCTCTCGTCAATTGTTATCTAATAAACAATATTTCAAAACCACGAAGCTCAGCACAACTCTTCTGAATTTGTTCTCTCTTTTTCTAAAAATTCCCTCCTTGACTTTCTCGTGGCGTCAGGCTTTACGCTTGCATCGCCAACAGGAATAAAAAGGAGGATTTTTCCATGAAAACGTTATTGATTAAAGACTGCATGATATTGACGATGGTTGAGGGAGAGAAGCCATTTCTCGGGGATATTTGGATCGTGGATGGTCGAATCGCCAAAATCGGACCATCCCTTGAAGAGGAAGCAGACCGTGTCATACTAGCTAAAAATAGAGTCGCGATGCCCGGTCTCATCAACGCGCACAACCATGCCAGCATGTCCTTGCTGCGTGCTTTTTCCGATGATCTCAAGCTGATGGATTGGTTGGACAAAAAGATGCTCCCGGCTGAAGCCCGAATGACAAGAGAAGATGTCTACTGGGGAACGACACTTGGAATCGCGGAAATGATCGCTTCTGGCACGACCGCTTTTGCCGATATGTACGTGCATATGGATGCTGTTGCCCAAGCGGTACTTGATTCCGGTATACGCGCTTCCTTGACTCGCGGCATGGTCTTTTTCGAGGATGACGGAGGACGACGAATGGCCGAAGCCTTAGACCTCATCGACAACTGGACGGGGGCTGGCGATGGCAGAATCACGACGATGCTCGGTCCGCACGCTCCTTATACGTGCCCTCCGAAGCCTTTGCAAGGAGTCATCGAGCTTGCCCGCAAGCGCCAAATCCCGCTCCACATCCATCTGGCTGAAACGATTGAGGAAGGAGAGAAAATCCGGGCCAAGTACAATCAGACTCCCACGGAGTATTTGCATGAACTGGGCATGTTCCACGACACTCACGTCTTGCTCGCGCATGCTGTTCATTTGAATGACTCCGATGTCGCACTTCTTCGCGGGATGAGAGGCGGAGTCGCACATAATCCTGTCAGCAATTTGAAGCTCGGCTGCGGCATCGCCCCTGTCAGAGAGCTGATCGAGGCTGGGGTCACTGTCGGGATGGGAACAGACGGTGCTGGCAGTGCTACGACTCTCGATATGTTTGCCGAGATCAAAGCCGCGACTTGGATGCAAAAGCTCAAGCACGGTGATCCGACGGTACTTCCTGCCGAAGCAGCCTTGCGCATGGCTACCATCGAAAGTGCAAAACTACTTGCGATCGATCACGAGGTCGGAACTCTGGAAGCTGGGAAGAGAGCTGATCTCATCCTGATCGATCTGGATAAACCGCATCTGCAGCCTGTCCATGACATTCCTGCCCTTCTCGCATACAGCGCGACGGGAGCCGATGTAGATACAACCATTGTGAACGGAGAAGTCTTGATGCATCAGCGCCAATTCGAAGCCTTCCATTGGGAGGAAATAAAGAGAGAAGCGACAGCACGAGCCAGCCGACTCGTCGAGGGTCTGTAATTGCTTTTGTGCTCACAGGTTGAGTAGGCAGAAGCCAATCGCGAGACACATGGTAAACACGCTCCACATGAAATAGGGAATGAGCAGTGAGGATGCGATTTTATGGTGGGGACGAATGGCGCGAATGAGCACCCATGTCGAATACATCACCAGAATGGTATCCAGCGCAGCCAACACGAGCAGTTGATAACCGATAAACAAGACGAAAAAAAGTTGATGAAAAAACCAATTGATTCCATATAGAAGCAAAAGCTCGCGGTCTATTTGCTTCGTTTGAATCAAGATCAGTAACGACCATGCTATGAGTGCGTATAAAATGAGCCAGATGATACGAAACAAGTAGATGGGCGGTGTTCCATCGGGCTTGGCAAGGGAAGCATACCAGGCCCCACCGTCTGGAAAAGCAAGACCACCAAGTGAATAAACGACCACTCCTGCAAGAAATAGAAGAATATTGTGCACCAATCTCATCCAGGAAGTCACCCTTTCCTCTTCTTTCTTTTCTATATCTATGAGTGGGTCTTCTCTTTTCATGCTAGTTTCAGAGATTTCTTTTTCGTATGGGAAAAAAACTGGTACGTTGCTGTAGTGCCGGGGAGGAAACAGGAGAAAACGCTCAGCTTCTTGTCCCACCCGCCGGGGGATTGACTGTCCGACTCCATGAAAAAAAGCGAAACCCGCGTCCAAAGTGGTCCATTCAAGAGGCGTCTCAGAGGTGGACGCTAAGAGCTTGTTTCTCTTTTTTTCATTGCGTCTCGGTCGGTGTACCAAAGATCTTCGCTTATTTCTCCTGTTTCCTCTACGAGCTTTCCGTGTTAAACGGATCTTAAATGCCTTAAAAGATTGAAGAATGTGCTCAGTTACGACAGAGAAGAATATTTCCAGACGTAGCGACTTGTGGAGTCCTACC